>CADBZH010000010.1 GCA_902799045.1 uncultured Eubacteriales bacterium | reverse complement strand
CATTGAATTTGCAGAAGCGGCTCAGGCTCCTTTTGCGCATATTATTCGCGTTTTTTAAGCGGCTTCAAGTCGCTTGACTTGTGCAGGATACACTAATTACACGATTTTTGATGAAATCCACGTTAATTTCAGCCTTTGCGTCGCAACCTCACGTTTTGAAAACCGCTTCAGAATCACAAATCCGTGAAATTCTTGGGTGAAAATCACAAAATTTGTGATTCCAGCCGAAGGGTCATCTCGCTTTATTCAAGCCTGAAAGCCTTGAGAAGATATGAGAAGATATGCCGGATAAATCCTGCATATTATTCAGAAATGCGGTTTAAGGATGCAGAGGCTTCTCGTGAGTTTAGAAAAGCCCTTGAAACCGTATATAAAGAAGGTCGGCCTGTACAAGTCGAAGGTGTCGAATCGATGGCGGTGAGAATTGAAAGCGGTGCGGGTTCTTTTCCCATCGAGAGAATAGAAAACCCCGTAGATCTTGTTATTGGTCCGACACCAGATGAAGTCATGCTGAAGCTTGAAGTCGATGGGGAACAGATCAATTTTCCTGTTGACCGGTATTTATATGAAAATGGATGCAGAGTACAAACAAAGACTGTTGAGCAGTACATGGCGGAAGGATATTGACAAGACTTAATCCTTGGTGAAGATTGAAATAACAGACTGATAGGACAGGCCCAGAAAGGGCATAGTAAACAGGCCATTATGGATGGCCTGTACGGGCGAGAATTTAGACGGTAACAGGCGGAAAATTACCAAGGCAAAGTCGATTACTAGGGCAACCGTTATGATCGCGTACCGAAAAGCTGTAGAGATACAGAATGCAAAAGGCTATGTTCCCAGACCTAAGAGGAACGGTACCTTTGGTGCGAGTTATCTATGCCCTGTATTTCTAAAGCTGGGGATAATCACACGAAGCCCCGTATACGAGCAGGTCGATTTGCTGAATTGGAGCGCTGCTGTTGGCGGAGACGATATATCCGCGTCAGTAATAAATCCAGAGATTGAATTATTGACAGTTTCAGAAAATGATAATATAATGGATTCACAGGATAATGCAAAGGAGCTGACCATCATGCCGAGGCCCAAGGGTTCAAAGAACAAGAAGACCACTGTTGTGATCGAGACCGTTGAGAATATTGACGAGAGAATTGCCGCTACGGAGTCGGCGATTTCCACGCTGACCGAGGAATTGAAAGCGAAGAAAGCGGAGCTAAAGGAATTGACCAAGGCGAAAGCTGCTGCTGAGAAGCTGGCTGCTGAGAAAAAGGCGGAGGAAGATAAAACAAAGCTCTTGGATGCCGTAGCTGCCAGCGGTAAGAGCATTGATGAAATAATCGATATGATAAATCAATAGAGCCATTCCCTTGAACCGCAATAGGTGTGGTTCAAGGGCTTAACTTATTTTGGGCATATGCTTCGATATAACGAAAGGGCATGACCGATCAACAATGTGAAATATATTTGGAGGATCGGAAAATGGATAATCGGTTTCAAGAAAGGAAGATACGTTACTATCTTGTGCAGGGTCAAGGCTGGAGTCGGGCATATATTTATAGTGCAATAGCGGAATATCTCGTTGGGACATATGTAATATTGCCGGCGCTAGATCCCATTGGTTACGGATGGAACGCGATTGTCAAGGGAGAAATTATCGACGAGATCTCCGAGGAAGTAGCCTATCAGATGCTTCCGAGGACAGTAGAAGGGCCTAAATCAATAATCTGCTCGATCAGCAACGAGGAATATGAAAACGCCGGCTTCCGAATGACTAAAAGCGCGATGAGGAAACGGATGGAAGCTGAAATGGCCGCTAACCAATGATCGGCTTTATCGTTTCTTCTGTGAAAAATGCAAGTGCTCCCTCGAATATCCTATGAAAAACGCAAACGATAGGGTTTCCCCCTTGATGTTTGGCCGGCGATTATTTGGACTGTATTTTATTTTTCAAGCAGACTTTCCATACTACAGCCAAGAACTTTTGAGATGTGATAGAGGGCATCGGCACTTGCCTTATTGATGTTCTTATTTCGTTGTTCATACATCTGTATAGAGCGGAGGTTGACTCCAGAGCGTTTTGCAAGCTCGGCTTGTGTGCAGCCGTAGGCGTTGCGGATGCGTTTCAGGTTGGTATCTTTGAAATGCGCACGTATCTTCTCATCGGCGATGTCCACAAATTTCGTAATGTCCGCCTCGTGAAGCGTATAGTACATATTCGCCAGATCTTCGTAGGAGAGGACATTGAAGATGTCGCTGTAGCTTCTTGCAGAAAACCACTGATAGTAACAAACCGCCCATCCGATCCAGTATTCCCGTGAGCGTCCAAGGTGTTCTTGTAGCTCGGTTTCAGGATGTTTGCCGGTTGTTTCGAGCAACACATCAGCAGCAATCTCAATTCCGCTTTTCCCTGCCAGGAGCGCGGGTTCACCGTTTTCCATGCGCTTGCTTACGGAACTCGCGGTAAAGAGTTTAACGAAATCCGAGCCGGGGATATGGCAGGCATTGATGGCGTAGTCGAAGGCGTCCCCAAGCGCGGCTTGCGCCTTACTCAGATAGATTTCTTGGTATGCGCGGGTCGTCATTGGAAATGCCTCCTCTGATGATGTCCTGGATAAACAGACCGTCGGCTCCTTCCTCAAGGATGTCCAGATAGGCTTGATTTGCTTCGTCATCTCTGGATTTGCGAAGAACATAGTACCTGCCTTTTTCCGCGACTTCAAAACTCTCATATTTGATCTTTGAGAACGCGAATTTGGACTTGATGACGATCTGCTCTCCGAGCTTCCCAAGCTGCATGGCGCGGGAAAGCTGTTCGACGGTGATCGTGTTATTCAGAAAAGCCTCCGCATAGTCGAAATAGGAATCGTCTGCCCTGTACCCGGTGATCAGGTCGTAAGCGTTCACGTTGACGCTAAAATGGTCAATCAGGTATTGCTTTGCCCGCCTTGCGACGGGGGTCTTGATGCTGAATAGACGATGCGCCACGAGAACAGCCATCCAATTGAGGATCGTGTAGTCGGGACTGTTCAGATTCAGGATATTCAGATACTCTGTGTCCAAGGTGTAGCGGTTGGCAAACCCGTCGCTCAGAGAGGAGACAGCCCATTCCTTCGCAAGGTCAAGGCTCTCGGTGCAGTAGAAGCCCAAGCCGAAGTCGTTGTTCTTTCTGCCGAGTCCGAAGGTTGGAACCTCCACAATCTGCTTTGATCCGTGATAGACGGTAATCAGTCTGTCCACTGCGCAAACCCTCCATTCGTTTCGATTATATCACTACAGTGATATAAAGTCAAGCAAAAGAGAAGAATTCTGGAAATATACTATTGCCAGAGAGATATGCGGGCAGGTAAGTATTTGGACACTGTGAAGCGGGAAGAATACGTCCAATGGAACCTTTTGTTTGTATATACATGAATCCTGTGAGGCGACAGCCCAACTTCCATGGGGCAGAATCACACGAAAATTTAAGGGTTGGCCTTGAAAAGCGCGCCAACCCTTATGAATACAGTGTGATTGAACCAAGAATCACAAACTAATCACATATCAATGGCCAATTCTCGATTTACATATAATAGGTAGAAAGTGGTGCAACCTTCGATTTTGGGAGAACTGTTAACCGAAGGGTTGTAGGTTCGAGTCCTACCTGAGGCGCCACGCGAAATCCGTGCATTTTGTACAGAAATGCACGGATTTCCTTAGCATAATACCCTAATAATCAGGGGTTTTGCGTTGAAACTGTGTAAATTCCCGCGGGTCGATCGAGAATTAAGGGTCATGAAACCGCTTCAAAATCACAAATTGCCGGATTTTATGGGTGGAAATCACAAAGTTTGTGATTTGAACTTAAGGGTCATTGAGTGATTATTCAGGGCAAAATCCTGTGAGAGGTTATGAGAAGCTATTCTGCTGGGATTGCCGGGAGCACAGATACTCAACTTCTCGGATGAGGGCATCCAGCCAATCCGCTATGAGGATACGGAAAGCTATCAGATCACAAAGCTGTTACTGGAACGGCGCAGGCAGATGCTGGATGAGCTGTTCATAGACGCGGAGGAGTAAATATGAGGGATACTACTTCAATCACCGGGCAGATAGGTAGCCCGCAGGACGCTTATTCACGCACCGGCGACTGCGTTATACGCTGTCGCCGGCAGCGCCGCGCTGGGATCTGAAAGATCCGCGCGGGCTGGTCGCGCTTCCGCAAAGCGGAGTAGCGCGACTGCTGCCCCGACGATGTCCTGCGGGCTGCCCGAAATGTCGGGAGTGATTGAAATGGCAAGAGGAAGAGACTGGAGGCGTTTTCAGAGGCACTGCACCATCCAGAGGAAAGTGGATATCCTGCGCGGAATTGACGGGGATGAGAATGTAAAAGCATGGACCGAAGGAGGAACAAAAATTGGCAGGCTGTCCAAGGGCAAGATCCACTGCTCCTGTTGGATGTGCAGGGTCAAGTCCTATGATTACCGTTCCCACATGGACGCGAGACGAATCCAGGGAATGGCTGACGAGGAACATGAGTGGCGACAGGACGAAGGGACGGATCAGGAGGATGATCCACCCCTAAAAGGCAATAGCTCATACTGTATCTGGTTAGTGACTTTGATTCCTCATCCGTGTCGTCTTGCGTTGCGCTGAGGCGAAGAAAACGATGGACAGCACCGCGCCGACGATCCAGCCCACGGGCCAGGCATACCATATGCCGCGATAGCCCATGCCGGGGGAGAGTATGAACGCGAATACGATGCGCAGCACAAGATCGGTGAAGGTGGCGATCATGAACTGCTTCATCAGACCGGAGCCCCGCAGCACGCCGTCGGATACCAGTTTGGCAGCCACGATGAAGTAGAACGGCGCGACGATCCGCAGGAAGGATACGCCGGATTCGAGTGCCAGCCCCTCAGCGGATTTCAGGAATATGCCCACCAGCGCGGAGCCTGCGAAGCAGTAAAGCGCTGTCAGCGGCAGGCACAGCATCCAAACCAGTTTGAGCCCCGCATAGAAGCCGGCCCGCACGCGCTCGGGCAGCTTGGCACCGAGGTTCTGGGCGGTGTAGCTGGATATGCCGTTGCCCAGCGTGGTTATCGATGTGATGACCATGTTGTTCAGCTTGATGGCGGCGGAATAACCGGCGATGACGCCGGATCCAAAGCCGTTGATGAGACCCTGTATGATGATGTTGCCCACGGATATGGAACTCTGCTGGAGAATGCTGGGCACGGCAATGACCACCAACTGCCAGAAGATGGGCGACGAAAAGCGTTGTGCAGGGTGGTCGATGGGCAGAGATCTCAGGCGTTTGAACACGCTCAATACCGCCAGCGCCATACTGATGCTTTGACACAGAAAAGTCGCCCAGGCGACGCCCTCCACGCCCATGCCGAAGGCCGTGACGAACAGTATGTCCACCAGTATGTTGGCCGTGGAGGAGGCGGCAAGGAATAAAAAGGGCGTTCTGGAATCTCCCAGCGCCGAGAAGATGCCGGTGGCGACGTTGTAGTAAAACACTGCCGGCAGGCTGCCGACATAGATCACCAGGTACAGCTGGGATTGCTCCATGATGTTCTCCGGTGTATGAATCGCCATGAGCATCTGCCGGTTGAAAACAAAACCCAGCGCCATCAGCATCAGACACAGCACGCCGCTGGAGATCAACGAGGTCCATATCGTCGTTCGAACCCCGGCATAATCCTTTGCGCCGAAATAACGTGCCGTCACCACTGAACAGGCGATGTTACAGCCGAAGGCAAAGGCGATGAAGAGCAGTGTGATTTCATAGCTGTTGCCCACGGCGGCCAGCGCCTCCTCGCCGATGAATTTCCCGGCCACGAAGCTATCGGCGATGTTGTACAGCTGCTGGAAAATGATGCTGCCGAACAGCGGCAGACAGAAGCGCCAGAGCACAGAAGCCGGTTTGCCCACGGTCAGATCCCGATTCACGGCCATTCCTTCTCTCGAAACAATTCCTTGACGCGGAGCGTCCCATCCATTATAATATATTATTTGATATATTTGAGATGTATTGTTGATATTGTGAACATCAATATTATACATGGAGGGCGCGGATGAATATCAATTATGAATACTATCGGACGCTATATTATGTCGTGCAATGTGGCAGCTTCACCCGCGCCGCTGAGATACTGCTCACGAACCAGCCGAATGTGACGCATACCATTCGAAGGCTGGAGGAAGAACTGGGCACAAAGCTGTTCTTGAGATCCAATCGGGGTGTCAAGCTGACTGCGGAAGGCGAGCGCCTGTATACCCATGTGCGCGTGGCCATCGAGCGCCTGCAACAGGGGGAGGAGGAGCTGTCCTGCCTGAAATCCCCGGATGGCGCTCTGCTGTCCATCAGTACCAGCGAGGTCGCGCTGCGCGCATACTTGCTTCCGTTTCTTAGGGAATTCCGATCGCGGTATCCGGGCGTGCGACTCAAGCTGTATAACCACTTGACCCATCAGGCCATGGGGGCTGTGCGGGACGGGCAGTGCGAATTGGGCTTTGTCACAACGCCGGTGGGGGACTTGAGCCGGCTGAGCGTGGCAGAACTGAGCCTCATTCGGGAAGCCGCCATTGTGGGCCCGGCGTTGAAAAGCCTGTCTGAGCGGACGCTGACCATGGAGGAGCTGCTTCAATACTCGCTCATATCGCTGGGAAGGGAAACGATGACCTGGCGACTCTATTCGGATTGGTTTTTGGAGCATCACCTGGAATATCATCCGGATATCGAGGCGGCCACGGCTGACCAGATTCTGCCGATGGTGCAAAATGATCTTGGCATTGGCTTTGTTCCGGAAGGATTTTTGGAGAAAATGCCGGAGAATGTGTACAGGCTGACGATCAGGGAAGCGATGCCCGAAAGGAGGGTGTGCATAATACAGCGCGAAGGCGCCTTATTGTATCCTGCTGCCAAAAAGCTGAAGGAGCTCTGCGTCACGCGCTTGATAAAGTAGATCCGGCACACGATCGAAATCGTCATGAGCCAATTCGCTATGCTGCCCGCTGCTGGTGGTGGCTATGGTGCCATGGATCGTGGAATGAGTCATGAAATCCATACTGATCAAGGATACCACCCGGGAGGAGCGCATCCGCATCGTCCACCAGGCGCTGTGGGGTGCCTGCGGCATCGACTGTGAATTCTGCTCCGGCTGTGACAACAGGGGTGGCGGGCGCATCGAGAGTATCTACCAGCCTTATATCGATGGCAAGAAGGAGATTCGGGAGATCAACGCGGAATACAACGCACCGTTCGTGAGGGGATAGGAGGACGTGTGTATGAAAACCCTGATCACGTATTTCAGCGCGCAAGGCACGACCGCGAAGGTAGCGAAGGAGCTCGCCGCTATGACCGGCACGGATCTGTTTGAGATCCGGCCGGAGAAGCCATATATTGCGGCAGACCTGAAGTGGACGAACCCGCTGGCCCGCTGCAACCGGGAGATGCTGGGCAGGAGGGACGTGCCTGTCGAGGGCAGGATTGCGGACTTTGATCAGTACGACACCATCCTGATTGGCTTTCCCATCTGGTACGGCGCCGCGCCGAACGTCATAAACACCTTCTGCAAGGGCTATCCGTGGGACGGCAAGCGGGTCTTCGCCTTCGCCACCTCCGGTGGCAGCGGCATCGGCCGGACAGCAGAGAAGCTCGCGCCCCATGTGAAGGGAGCGGCATCGGTGGACGCGAAGCTCGTACACAGCGCGGTGGAAGTGAAGGACTGGGTCAGGCTGTAAACTTCTTCGTTTTCCCCGCCGACACCATTGAAAACCAGCGCGCTCAGGCGTATAATGGTAAGAGGAAACTAGAGTGTGTTTCTAAAATCCCGAACGCTTTTCCTCGACTTGCAGCCAGTAAGCCTTCGGAAAAGCGCCTTGAAATGCAGCCTGATACCCTCGAAACTGCACATCCTCGACTTTAGAAACACACTCAACGTAAACGATTCGCCCATCGCACAGCAGCATCAAAGATGGACGGCTGTGAGGTGGGCCTACATTTTGAGCGATGGTTAGGTAAATCTAATAAGCAGTTGAAGTTGCCCACATAAACAGATGCTGCTGTTTAAATGATACAGGACATCAAAGGATTCGGGAGGTGTTGGATCATGACGACTTTTCTGATGGAAGCCGTGGTGCTCTGCGCGCTGTTTCATCTGGCGATCTGGGTGCAGGTCAGGCAGGCGCCTGCCAGGAGGGTATACAGCTATGCGCCCGCTTTCGTGGAGCGGTATATTGAATTGGGCAAAATCCCGGAAAAAAAGAACCCGGGCACCCTGGAAAGAGTGAAGAAGAAGTGGCCAGCTGCGATCGTGATTGGGATTGTGCTCGGAGCCATTGTGTATTTTGTCAACGGCTCACGTTCCTTTCTGAACGGCTTTCTCGTAAGCTACACAAAAGCGCTCTTGAAACCATTCGGCCAGCTGGTTTTGAATAAATCGATTCTGATCTGAATAATCCTCTGCAGAACTGTTCATGAATTGTTCATCGCCAAATTAGCACTCACCTCTTGACAGTGCTAACAAAATGAGTATAATAATATACGAACCGAGGGGAAGGAAAGAAAGAGCCCCGGAGGTTCAGGGTAACAACATACAAAGACCGACGCCGACACGACAGCCCGTCGGAGGGTGCCACCCGCAAGGGGGCACACTGACAATGGGTGCGCGACCAGCGCATGAGGGTCAAAGGAGGTAAGAGTTATGTTGATGCCGAGTATCTTTGGTGAAAACCTGTTTGACGAATTCTTTGGTGACTGGGATCGTGAGATGCGGCGGATGGACCGCCAGCTGTATGGCAAGAACGCCGCCCGCGAGATGAAGACCGACGTGCATGAGCATGAAGATCACTACGAAGTCGATATTGATCTGCCGGGCTTCAGGAAGGAAGACATCACAGACCACGAAGAAGGGTAAGGTCATCCGTCAGGAGCGCTGGGCTGGTACGATGCAGAGGAGCTTCTATGTGGGGGATGCGCTCACCGAAGCGGACATCGGCGCAAAGCTGGAGCATGGCGTGCTGAGCCTGAACATCCCCAAGAAGGAAGAGAAGAAGCTTCCTGAGAAAAAGGTCATCATGATTGAAGGATAAAATCCCCGTCATACCTCCCCCTGTCGGATCGATCCGGCAGGGGTTTTCCGTTTATGCCACTCCACAAGAAAAGCCCATGCCGTAGTCATCGTAACGGTCATGAGCTTTTCTTGTGCGGTTGTAGAGCTTTTTGCTTTCCACCTTTTTCGTCACCGGCGAAAACGCCCAGGTGCTGCGCTGCTCAGTGTCGAGCTGCTTGCGGGCCTTCTTACCCAGCTTTTCCTTCGGGATGAACTTCTTCATACTGGAACTTTGGTTCTCTGGCAGAACCTTGACCGATTGAAGATGGGCGAAATAAATTTTGAGCACGCATTAGGAAAACGCATGGCTGATGTACGTCGGCACTTGGCATTGGTTTATCACCGTTACGGCGCTGCTGCTCGGCTGGAAGCGGTATGTGGGCGACAGGGAATATGTCTTATACCCGAGGGCTACGACACCGTGATCGGCGAGGGCGGCGCGAACCTGTCCGGCGGCGAGCGCCAGCGCATCTCCATCGCCCGGGCCATGATGAAGGACGCGCCGGTGATCTTCCTGGACGAGGCCACCGCCAACGTGGACCCGGAGAACGAGAACGAGCTGACGAAGGCCATCGGGGCGCTGACGCGGGAGAAGACCGTCATCATGATCGCTCACAGATTAAAGACCGTGGAGCACGCCGACCAGATATTGGTGGTCGACCACGGCAAAATCGTCCAGCGGGGCACCCATGAACAGCTGATGGCCGAGGAGGGCATCTATAAGACCTTCGTCGGCGAGCGGCGCGAGGCCGCCAGCTGGAAGGTCAAAAAGTGATCGTTCAGAGAACCTCCGTTTTCCCGGCGAGCCGGGACACGGTCTTTCAAAAGCTCAGGCAGCTGAGCACGCTGCAAGCCGTCGCCGCGCCGTATGCCACGTTTGAGCCGGTCCGGGACGCGGCCACGGCATGGGCGGTCGGCGGCACGTCCGCCTATCGCTTTCGGCTGTTCGGCTGCATCCCGTTCGGCACGCACACGATCCACATCGTCCGGTTCGACCCCGACGGCATCAGCAGCCGGGAGGGCAACGAACACGTGCCCGTGTGGAACCACGATATCACGCTGCGGCCGCTGGATGATCGTCACACGGAGTACACCGACCGGGTGGAGATCCACGCCGGGTGGAAGACCTTCTTCGTCTGGCTGTGGGCCCGGGCCTTCTATGCCCAAAGCGGAAGCGGCGGCAGCGCCGCGCGAATCCTTTGGATTCCAGCGCGGGCTGGTCGCGCCTGCCAGAGGCAGTGGCGCGACTGCTGTGCAACCAGTAAACCTGCGGAAAACCGCCTTGAGATGCAGCCAACTACGCTCGAAACTGCATCTCCTGGGATTTAGAAAGGCGCTCCGGGGCGAGATGCCCTGGGAATGCCACCTGTTCGACGAAGAAAGAGAATGCCGTCGCATTTACAGGGAGTCCGCCGGCGATTGGATTGAGCAGCTCTTCACCCGGGCGGAGGAGCGCGAGATGGAACCCGACCTGTTGTTTGAGGAGGAGGTCCTCGTGAAGCCACAATATGCCGATACTGGCAGATTGCCGCGGAAGCTGACGATCATGAACCGATTCCGCTATTCCGAATGCGATACATTGACGCTGGATAACTACAGGATCGGCTGCAAGCAGGACCGCTGAACAATTCGGAAACAGAGAGGCGTGAAGCCCTATGGAAGAACCCATCCAAAAGGTCGGCAGGTTGGCAAAGCTGAAGCAGATTATTGTCATCGGAGTCCCTGCTGTGATTGAGAGCATCATTTCTGTGATCATCAGCACCATCGACACGAAGATGATTTCAGGCCTTGGGAAAGGCGCGGTCTCCGCGGTTTCGTTCACATCCCAGCCAAAGCTCATCATCTTGTCGATCTTCTTCGCCTTGGGCACAACCGTATCCGTTTTCGTGGCGCAGACCCTGGGCCGCCATGACAGGGAGGAGGCCAACGCCTATTTCCAGACGATCCTGCGGATCACGGTGATCCTCTCCCTTGTCGTCGGCATTCTCGCAGGCCTGCTGGCCAGGCCCATCATGTCGATATGCAATCGCCAGCCGGACACTGTCGGCTTGTCCGTCAGCTTCTTCCGCATTATCATGTTCTTTCTGGTGTTCAACGCCGTGTCCATCGTGCTGAACGCAGCCCTGAGAGGCATCGGGAAGACGCCCCTGACCCTGGTTTCCAGCATCGTGATGGGCGTGGTGGACATCTTCGCCAACTACCTGCTGATTGAAAGCCGCTGTGGCTTCCCGAAGCTCGGCGTGCTGGGAGACGCGCTGGGCACCGTATGCGGCATGGCGGCTGCCTGCGTCACCGGTATCGTGTTGCTGTCCACACAGTCGGGTTTTTTGACGCTCAAAGGCCTGTTTACCCCAAGGAGAGATCCCGATATCATGAAAAATGTCCGCGTGAAGGCGGGCAACACCGTGGTCGAAAACCTCTTCACCCGCATCGGCTTTTTGATTTCCAGTATCATCATTTCCGGCCTGCCCTCGGATCAGACGGCGGTCTACTCCGTCACGATGATATTGCTCAGTTATCCGGGTCTTAAATACCACATCACCAGCGGAGACACCGAGCAGGTGACGGAAAAGCTGGACAAGGGCCTGCTGGACTTCGCCGTGATCTGCGACGTGCCGAACGGAAAGAAGTACGATGCCATCGCCTTCCCGGAGGGCGATATATGGGGTCTGATCCTTCCGGTGAAAGACCCATTGGCACAAAAAGAGACCATCCGCGTGGATGATCTCGTGGGGCTTCCGCTGTTCACCTCCGAGCAGGGCTGGGAGGGCGACATCCGAAAATGGGCAGGGGACCGCTTCCCGGAGCTTCACCTGGAGGGCTCCTTCCGCCTTGCCTACAACGCCTCCATGTTCGTCCGGGAGGGTCTGGGCTACCAGCTGTCCTTCCGGCATCTGGTGGATGTCTCGCAGAGCAGCGGGCTTGCCTTCAGGCCGCTGGAGCCCCGGCTGGAGAGCAAGCTGTATCTGATCTGGAATCGATGCCAGGCATTTACGCCCATCGCGGATAAGTTTATCGAACAGATCCGGCGCAGCTTTGTGTGAGCGCGATGAGCGAGGTCGCGGCGATGTCCAGCCCCATCAGCGCCATGCCCAGGCCCGCGCCGAGGGACTAGAATGTGTTTCAAAATGCCGGAAGCGCGTTTTCGGGCTCTCGAGCTGCATGTCTGTGTTGAAACGCCTGGCCTGCCTGTCGCGGAGGGACCAGAAAACCTGTCCCAGCCGGGGGCGGCGCGGGCGGCACCGGCATGCCCAAGGAGGGTCGCCGCGACCGTCACCGGCCTCTGCCCGCGCCGCCACCC
The DNA here is from genome assembly GCA_902799045.1 of uncultured Eubacteriales bacterium. GTDB lineage: Bacteria > Bacillota > Clostridia > Christensenellales > Aristaeellaceae > UBA2862. The sequence continues at coordinate 270,825 of CADBZH010000010.1, read as the reverse complement.
GTGAAGCGGCCGCCGCCGCCGAAGCCGCCGCCAAAGCCGCCGCCGTGGAACCCGCCCATCGGGCGGCCGCCAAAGCCGCCCATCGGGGGACGATGCCAACCGCCCATCGGGGCGTGATAATGATAATGGCCCATCGGGGGACGATACCATCCCCACGGACGGCAAAGACGCCAGAGGATCCAAAGGATAATGATCATGCTCAACATGGAAACGCCCTCCTTTCACAGGGATCAGCCACTCATCGGTTGATGGGGGTATCCTATCACAGGGCCGTGCCCCGCGCAATCGAAAACCGCTGAATTGTCGGGTGGGGGGAATGAAATGTCACAGGCCGTCGTTGAATCCCGAACCGCCTGGCAAACCAGCCGCGAGGGGGCGCCTTCCGCGCCGAAGGCCGGACTGAGGAAGTCGGGGAGCCGGCGCCGAAGGCGACGGAGGGAGTTATCGGGAGATTTCCCAACATTCCGTGAAGAACCCGAATATTTGCTTTTGAAAAACGCGCACAGCCGCCCGATCCTGTGGTATAATGATTAGGAAAAACAGAGTTTTTCCGGGTCGGCGGGCAAGGGAGCGAAGCGAGTTGCGCAGCACGCCGACAATCATGGTATAATGAATGACAGGGGGCTCCACGGTGAAGGGCCGCCTTGCGTGCGGATGGCGGCGTTTCTGCCGTCGACGACTTCCATGGCGGAGGAGGGCTGTACCATGTATGAAATCCCGGTGACGGAGGTCGGGCCGGTGTTCATCGGCCAGACCGAGGATCCCGAGGCCGCGACCGGCTGCACGGTGTTCATCGCGCCGGAGGGGATGCGCGCCGGGCTGGATGTGCGCGGCGGCGGCCCGGCCAGCCGCGAGAGCCAGCTGCTCAACCCGCTGATGGCGGCCCGGAGCGTCCATGCCATCGTCCTGGCCGGCGGCAGCGCCTACGGCCTGGGCGCGGCAAACGGGGTGATGGCGTATCTGGAGCAGCACGGCATCGGCTACGATACGGGCTTTGCGCTGGTGCCGCTGGTGGCGCAGTCGGACATCTATGACCTGTCCGTGGGGGACGCGTCCGTTCGCCCGGACGCGGCCATGGGCTACGAAGCGGCCCGCCTGGCGATGGAAGATGCGAATTACCGGGACGGCAACCATGGCGCGGGATGCGGGGCGACGGTCGGCAAGCTCGCCGGGATGGACTGGTGCATGAAGTCCGGCATCGGCAGCTACGCCGTTCAGATCGGAGAATTGAAGATCGGCGCCATCGTGGTGGTCAACGCCCTGGGGGACGTGTACGACTGGAAGACCGGCGCGCAGGTCGCGGGCATGTTGAATGAGGCAAAAGACGGCCTGCGCTCCACGGCCGGGTATATGCGGCAGAGCTATGCCGTGGTCCGGAACAAGTTTACCGGCAATACCACGATCGGCGTGGTATTCACAAACGCGGCGTTCGACAAGGCGCAGCTGTGCAAGATCGCCGGCATGGCCCACGACGGCTATGCCCGGTCCATCCATCCCGTGCACACCTCCGCCGACGGAGACAGCGTCTACGCCGTGTCCGTCGGGGAGCTTGCCGCGGATCAGGACCTGGTGGGCGTGCTCTCGGCCGAGGTGGTCAGCGAAGCCATCCTCCGCGCCGTGGAAAACGCCGAGGGCGCCTATGGCTTCCCCGCGCTGCGGGATCTGGCGGGAGGAACGGGCTTACGGCAAAGCGGGACACAGAGATGATGAGCATACGCAACATCGGCATATTCGCCCACGTGGACGCGGGCAAGACCACGCTGTCGGAGCAGCTGTTATTGCGCGCCGGGGCGATCCGCAAGGCGGGCAGCGTGGACGACGGCACCGCCCACACCGACAGCCTGCCCGTGGAGCAGCGGCGGGGCATCTCCGTGCGCGCCAGCTGCGTGCGTCTGGACTGGAAGGGCACGGCCATCCACCTGATCGACACCCCCGGCCACACCGATTTCTCGGCGGAGATCGAGCGCTCGCTGTGGGCGCTGGACGGGGCGATCATGGTGGTGAGCGCCGCCGAGGGCGTGCAGCCCCAGACGGAGCTGCTGTTCGAGGCGCTGCGGGAGCAGGGCCTGCCGGTCGTCTTCTTCATCAACAAGATCGACCGCGAGGGCGCGGACGTTGTGCGCGTCGCGGCGCAGATCAAGAGGCGGCTGTCCCCGCGGGCGGCGCTGGCCGGGGAGGCCGAACAGGTCCTCGAGGCGGTTTGCGACGCCGACGACGCCGTGATGGAGCGCTGGCTGGCGGGGGAGGCCGTCGGGGAAGCGGAGCTGGAGGAAAAGATGGCGGCGCTGGCGCAGGCGGGCGGGGTCTATCCGATGCTGTCGGGCTCCGCGCTCAGGGGCGTCGGCATCGAGCCGCTGCTGGACGCGATCCTCAAATACCTGCCGGAACCCGCGGCGGCGTCGGACGCGCTGTGCGGCGTGGCCTTCGCCGTCGCCCGCGACCGGCTGCTGGGCAAGGGCCTGTGGGTGCGGCTGTACGGCGGACGGCTGGAAAACCGGGCGCAGCTGACGCTGCCGGGGCGCGTCGATCCGCTGACGGGGGAGCCGGCCCGGGTGCAGGCCAAGATCACCCAGATCCGAGACGTCTCCGGCGCGGACCGGGGCAGTCTGTCGGCGGGGGAGATCGGCGTGGTCTACGGCCTGGGGCAGATGAAGATCGGCCAGGTCATCGGAGGCGCGGACGCGCTGCCAAGGAAGGTGCGCCCCGGCACGCTGCGCACGCCGCTGATGACGGTGCGCGTGACGCCGGAGTCGCCGGAGCAGATGACGGCGCTGGCCGCCGCCTGCGGGACGCTCGCGGACGAAGACCCGCTGCTGCATACCCGCTACGTCAAGGCCACGGGCGAGCTGCAAATGGAGGTCATGGGCGGCATCCAGCTGGAGATCCTGGAGGAGGAACTGAAGAGCCGCTTCGGCCTGAACGCGACCTTTGAAAAGCCGACGGTGATCTACCGGGAGACCATCGCCCACGCCGCAGAGGGCTATGCGGAGTACACCTGGCCCAAGCCCTGCTGGGCGATATTGCGCTTCACCCTCCGGCCCGCGCCCCGGGGCAGCGGCGTGCGCTTCCGCTCGGAGGTGCCGGCGCGGGAGATCGCCCCGCGCTACCAGCACCAGGTGGAGCAGGCCCTGCCGCTGGCGCTGAACCAGGGCAGGCTGGGCTGGCGGGTGACGGACGTCGACATCACCCTCGTCGGCGGCAGCCACCACCAGTTCCACACCCATCCGCTGGATTTCATCGTGGCCACGCCCTGGGGCATCCAGGACGGGCTCCGGGCGGGCGGCAGCGTGCTGCTGGAGCCGATACTGGAGCTTCGAATGCGCGTGCCCCAGGAATGCGTGGGCCGCGTGATGAGCGACATCACCGCCATGCGGGGCGAGGTGACGGCGGTGGATTCCGGCGAGGACTTCGCCGCGATGACAGCGCTGGTGCCGGTGGCCTCCAGCATGGACTATGCCGCGCAGCTGGCCCAGAGCACGAACGGCCGCGGCGGCATGAGCGCGCGGCTGCACAGCTATCGGGAGTGCCCGATGGAGCTGGGCGCCACCGCGGCGCGGCGCAGCGTGGACCCGCTGGACACCAGCAGGTACATCCTGGCGGCCCGCAGCGCGCTGGAGGGCGGGATATTCGATCTGGATGATTAGAATGTGTTTCCAAAATCCCCGATCCTTGATTTACCGCCAGTAAACCTGCGGAAAACCGCCTTGAGATGCAGCCAACTACGCTCGAAACTGCATCTCCTGGGATTTAGAAACACACTCTAGGCAGCCGCTGATTCATTCCCACACCGATTCTGCGGCGCCTTTTCCTTGATTTGCCGCCAACCCTTCAAATAAGGCGGGAGGCGCCAGGGCGATCGTGGGCGGGGCGATGACGGGGAGGGATCACGATGCACCTTTTTCAGTATGAAGGCAGGATCGTCCGTGTGGTCGACGCAGACGGCCGCGCGTTCACCGGCATCCCCGTCTCCTTTCCTGCCGAATACGGCCTTCACGAATTCGACCGGGAAGAGGAGAGCCTCAGGCTGAACGATTATCAGCTGTTTGAATCGGATATCGCGCAGATCCGGGAACTGCCCGGCTTCGCCCTCCTCCGGGCGACGGAGACCTGGCAGCGGGCGGGGGCGTATGATGTGTGCATCCGGGCGATGGCCGGGACGCATCCCGTGCCGCTTCGCCAGGCGTTTGACGAACGCGACGCGCCGGATACAAAGTACGTCGTCGTGACGGACGAGGGTCTTCCGATCGCCACGGCGCGGATGGTTCCGCTGGGCGAAGGGCGCGTGAGGATCGACAGGGTGGCGGTTTTGCCCGAATACCGGCGCCAGGGCATCGGCACGATGGTCGTCAGCGAGTGCGAGGCCTGGGCGGAGGCGCTCGGCTGCAGCAAGGCCGTGGTCGAGTGTCCGGAGAGCGAGGCCGGGTTCTATGAGCAGATGATCTATGAGCCCTGCGGCGAAGCGGCGGACGGGGAGAGCCCCCGCCACGTCAGAATGGAGAAGGATCTGTGACTTACGAGGAAGCGACAAAAGATATCCGGCCGGGGCGGTACCGCCACTTCAAGGGCAATGACTATGAGGTGATCGGGATCGCAAGGCACAGCGAAACCGGGGAGCCCCTGGTGGTCTACCGCGCCCTCTATGGCGAAGGCGGGCTGTGGGTGCGCCCGGCGGAGATGTGGAACGGGATGGTGGAGCGGGGCGGAAAGACCTGTCGGCGATTCTGCCGCGCGGATCGCGTCGAGCGCGTGGAGAAATATGAGCGACTGTTTGACGAAGCCGCCGCCTCGCGCGACCCGGAGGCGCTGCGCCTGCTGGAGGCCTACTATGCCTCCGGCGAGTGGCGGGAGGACTACGAGGCGGACGAGCGGGGCGAGCTGCCGCCGGACCTGAAGCGCGGCGTGCTGTCGCAGGACGCGCTGTATGACCTGTTGGAGGACCTTTAGGCGCGGCATGGGCGCGCTTTCAAGATCAACGGACAAGAGTGTGTTTCTAAAATCCCCGAAGCGCATTTTCGGCGTCTAAGGTGCATCGTCCCAATCCTACGGATTGCAACGATGCAGTCAGCGCAAGCGCTGACCGGAAAATCCTTGATTTACCGCCAGTAAACCTGCGGAAAACCGCCTTGAGATGCAGCCAACTACGCTCGAAACTGCATCTCCTGGGATTTAGAAACACACTCTAGGAGGAAGAACCATGAGCATCGAATTTGAAGGCAGGAAATCCGTCATCACCCCGGAAGGCGTTTTCATCATCGGCACCTACGATGAAAACGGAACCCCCAACGCCATGAACGCGGCCTGGGGCATGCAGAGCGACATGAGCGAGATCACGCTAATGCTGTCGAAGCACAAGACCACCGAGAACTTTGAAAAGACCGGCGCGTTCACCGTGGCCTTCGGCACGGCGGACACTGTGCTGATCTCCGATTACTTCGGCGTGGAGACCGGCAAGAAGGTGAACAAGATCGAGAAGGCGGGCTGCCACGTCCACAGGAGCGCCCACGTCAACGCCCCGATCATCGAGGAGTATCCCCTGACGCTGGAATGCAGGGTCAAGAGCTGGGACACCGAAACCGGCTACCTGATCGGCGAGATCGTGGCCTCCCAGGCGGACGAGTCCATCCTCACCGACGGTAGGGTGGACCTGGGCAAGCTGAAGCCCATCGTCTTCGACCCTTCCTTCAACGCCTATCGCGTGGTGGGGGAGATCGTCGGCAAGGCCTTCAGCGACGGGTTGAAGCTGAAGTAACAAGCGCGCTTGAGAGAGACCCAAGCATTCAGGCATCGCCGGATCGACGATGCCTGAGATTGTTGACAAAGACCGCAATGCGCGCGAGATGGCGCCCCTGCAAAAAGGCATCGGATCGTTCCGTCGGCCGAGGGGTCGCCCCGCAATGACGCATCCCCGTGGCGCGGCGGACCGGGCGCTCACCTTTGCCGCATGGCGTAGAGGAAGATTTCGTGGATCTCCGCCTCATAGCCTTCATAGAAGCCCAGCGGCATGCCGAGCACGACCTGCGCGCCGCGGTTGTAGCTGATCAGCAGGCGGCCGTTCTCCCGGTCGAAGGAGACGCCCTCGATCTCGCCCTGCATCGTCACGTCGTCGAACGTCCGCTCCAGCGCGACGGTCAGGCTGGTGCGATCCGGGTCCGCCTTGACGCGGTAGAGGTGGTCCGGCTCGCCAAGGTCCGCGGTGCCGTCGTCCGCCGTCAGGTACAGGCAGCCGTCGAAGCAGGCCACGCCCTGGATCCACTGCGGCGGGCATTGCAGGTGGGCCTTCCCGAGATAGGCGCCGTCCGCCATGTCGTACTTGTACAGATAGCGCCCGGTTTCGCCGTCCCCCCAGGAGCACAGCCAGATGATCCCGTGATCCGGGTCAACCGCGATGCCGGAGACCTCCGTCTGGCCGCTGGACGGCTCGAACGGATAGAGGCGCTTGAGAGAGAGCGTTTCGGCGTCGTACACCGCGATCTGGATGTTTTGCGCCGCGCCGTCGGCGAAGTATTCCACGTCGGCGTACAGCTCCCCGCCGCAGACGTCGATGTCCCCGATGTGGTTGACGCCCTCTCCGATGTCGTCGAACGGGGAATCGTTCAGCGCGACGAGGTTCCAGTCCGCGTCGTAGCGCGACAGCGACGCGCTCCCGCTGACCCAGTATCCGCCGGCCTCCCAGGCGATGCCCTGGCGACCGTCGACCGGCCGCGATTCGATCAGGTCGTATTCGTACCGGGGCAGCAGGCGCTGGGGCTGATCCTCCGGTCGGCCGGGCACGGTGACCGGCGCCGGCGCGGACGCGAGAGCGGGCGCGGACGCGGAAATCAGGGCGAGCAGCAGCGCGAAAACGAGCGCGTGTTTCAGGGGGCGGTTCATCGGGATTCCCTCCTTTGCCGGGGTGTCGGCGCGCTTCCCGGACGGATGCGCGCCTTGGATTGCAAACAGTATAGCACACGGGCCGGGGCGTGGCAAGCGGCGCCATTTCATCCATTGTTCGTCATACTCCCTCAGTCTGGCCTTCGGCCAGCCAGCTCCCTCAGAGAGGGAGCCTTTACGGGAGTCAGGACGGGAGCCTGTAGAGCGCCATCACCCAAAGCCTCCCTCCCAGAGGGAGGTGGCCCGCGCAGCGGGTCGGAGGGAGTGCAGGAATGAACAGAGTCCATGTGGGAGGGATTGCGATGAAGACCGCGCTGCTGGTCATCGACATGCAAAACGACTATCTGTACGAAAAGCGGATGAAGCGCTTCGCCTATGACACGGCGGGGCTGGTCGGCCGCGTCAACGGGCTCATCCGCCGCTACAGCGAGGCGGGCGAGGACGTGCTCTACATCCGACACATCATCCAGAACCTGCCCACGAACCGCCTGCTCTTCGGCTATTCCCTCGCGGGCACCGAGGGCGCGGCGCTGTACGGCGGCCTGGAGGTGGTCTCGGAGCATGTGTTCGACAAGCTGGTGGGCGACGCGCTGTCCAACCGGGCGCTGCGGGCGTTCATCGGGCAAAGGGGCTATGACAGGCTCCACCTGTGCGGGCTGGACGAATGCGGCTGCGTCGCGGCGACGGCCCTGGGCGCGAAGAAGCGGGGCCTCGAGGCGGAGATCCTGCGCGACGGCACCGCCACCGTGCTCGACGGGCATAAAGTGGCCCGCACGAGGGAAAAGCTCCGTCGCGCGGGCGTCCGATACATCTGAAGGAGGGTGCCCTTCCCCGACCGGGGAAGGGCGCTTTGTCACTGGATATCCGCGCCCAGGTTGGCCTTCAGGGCGTCGATCTCCTCGCGGGTCATGCCGATCTCCAGCAGGTAGGCGTCGGCCTCGGCGGCCAGGTCGGCGTCGTAGATGCTTTCGACATCGAAGGCCGTCGCCAGGCTCTTGGCAATGTTGCTGCGCACGATGGCGTCGTACTGCTCGGTGCCGGGCTCAACGCCGTAGTAGTTGAAGTAGGTGACCATGTAGTCCGCCTCGACCTCCTCGGCGGAAGCGCCCATCAGGCATTCCAGCACGGCGGCGGTGAAGCCGGCGCGATCCTTGCCCTCGGTGCAGTGGACCAGATAGGGCGCCTCGTGGCTGGCGAGGAAGCGGAAGCCCTCGGCCAGGCCGGCGCGGAACTCGTCGGCGGCGAAATCGACCCCGAGGTTGAGGGCGATCACGTCCAGATCGGAGTAGTAGGATTCGTTGTAGCCCTCGTAGCCCTTCATGGTCTCCTCGTTGTCGGCCAGGTTCATGACCGTGCGGATGCCGGCCGCGTTGACGGCGGCGTCGGCCTCATGGTTGCGGTTGATCATCGGGTTCACCGGCGAGGAGGAGCGGTACAGCGCGCAGGCGCCCATGCCGGTGGTGGCCACGTTGCGGAAGTTGGCGTACTGCTCGTCGGTCAGGTCGGGATAATCCTCGCGGACCTCGCTGCGGGTGAGCTGGTGGATCATGTACTCATCCGCGTAGCCGCCCTTTTCGCCCATGGCGATGGAGACGGCCAGCGTTTCGTCATAGCCCTCGTTGTAATCCCAGCGGAAGCCGGGGTCCTCCTCGAGGGTGGTCTTCGTGGCGATGCCCAGCGTGGTGGCGAGGTCGCCCATGTTGATCGCGACGATGACGGCGTCTTCATCCGGGTCTCCCGTGGCGATGATGCGCAGGAGCATATTGCCGTTGTCCACGTCGGAATAGTTGGAGACCACGGGCATGTCGAAGGTCTGGCCGGCGACGGTCACGGTGGCGATGTCGCCGTACTCGTAGCCCTGCTCCATCAGGGTCGTGCCGGAGATCGTCAGCACCAGGTTGCCGTACTTCTGGATCTCCCGTATGCCGGCCTCGATGGGCTCGGCGGCCTCGGCCAGGGCCGCGACGGGCAGCAGCGCCAGCAGCAGCGCCAGCATACCGATCAGGGTGCGATGGAATGTCTTCATAATCTTCGTTTTCCTCCTTATGCCTGGCGGCGGGCGCTTGCCCGCCTGAATGCTTTCATTATAGTTCCTTCCGGAGGCGATGTCAATCATCCGGGGGACGCTCGAATGACGAATCATGGATGAAAGGGGCGGCGTTTCGCCGCCCGCCCAAAAACGAAAGGCGCTTCACGGAAACAAAAGGCTTCCTCATCGGGAAAGGCAAGGACCGGATTGCTACGTCAGGACATTGCATGTCCCTCCCCGCAATGACGTACAGCGTATCGCAGGGATACCACGTCATTGCGACCGCGCATGGCGGTCAATGACGCGCCCCCTGCCGGAGGGAATGTTGAAATGCCCGCCGATTTATGGTAGAATACAGGCGGCAAATCCGGAGGAGGGATATCATGAAGAAAATGACGGCATGGGCACTGATCCTGCTTCTGTGCCTCGGCGCGCTGGGCGTCGGCGTCGCGGAGCAGGCGGAAAAGCAGCCGCTTGGAAAGCTGACCAAGCTGGGCATCAGCGAGGAGGAGCTGAACGCCAAGGTCGAGGACGGCCTGGTCGAGCTCTCGCTGTTTTCGGGGTTCCGGTATTTCGACAACTACAACAGCATGATCTCGGCGCTGGAGAGCGGCGGCATCGCGGCGATCAACATCGACGGCTACATGCTCGGCTATCTGCTTTCGCGGTCGAAGGATCTCGCGCAGCTGAAGCATCCGGACGCGCTGGAATATGAGCTGGGCTTCTCCATGCTGCTGCGCGAGGAGGACGCCGAACTGTGCGACCGGGTTTCCCAGGCCATCGCGGATTTGAAGGCCGACGGAACGATGGACGCTCTGAAGGCGAAGTACATCGACGATGTCATCGCGGGCAATGAGCCGGAGGCGGTGACGCCGGGTTCGTTCGAGGGCGCCGGGACGCTGCGGGTGGCGCTGACCGGCGACCGCCCCCCGATGGATTACTTCTCCGACGCTGGGGAGCCCATCGGCTTCAACACCGCGCTGGTGACCGAGGTGGCCGGGCGGCTGGGCATGAACGTCGAATTCGTGTCCGTGGATACCGGCGCGCGCGCCATCTCGCTGGCGACAAACGCCTCGGACATCGTGTTCTGGTCTGAGGCGGGCAACTTTGACAACTGGGAAAAGGCGGACACCGAGGATCAGCCCGAGGGCACCCTCGTGACGGAGCCCTACCTCACGAGCGAGCTCCTCTACGCCGTCCGGGCGGATTCCCCCCTGCTGGGCGAGTAACGCGCCCTTTGCGATGGGGAACGACGCGCTTGAAGAAACGCTGGAAAGGCGGGACAGGCACATGAAGAGGATCGAAAACGTCGCTGTCATCGGCATGGGCGCGCTGGGGCTGCTGTTCGGCGACCTGCTGGACAGGGACGCCGCGCTGTCCGTGGGGTTCATCGTGGACGAGGCGCGATCAAGGCGCTACGCCGGGGAGCCCATCTTAATCAACGGCGAGCGCCGGCGCTTCCGGTACCTCCCCGCCGGGGCGACGGACGCGCCCGCGGACCTGGTGCTCTTCGCCGTGAAGGCCACGGCGCTGGAGGGGGCCATGGAGGACGCCGCCGGCTATGTCGGCCCGGACACCGTGGTGCTGTCGCTGTTGAACGGCATCACCAGCGAGGGGCTGCTGGAGCGGCGCTTCGGCCGCGACAGGGTGGTGTATTGCGTCGCCCAGGGCATGGACGCCACGCGGCAGGAGCGGACGCTTTCCTATTCCAGGCCGGGACAGCTGTGCGTGGGCTTGCCGGACGACCGGCCCCGGGACGGGCTGGACGCGCTGACGGCGGTCCTGCGGCGCGCCAAGGTGCCCCACACGGTGGAGGCGGACATCCTGCACCGGATGTGGAGCAAGTTCATGCTGAACGTGGGCGTGAACCAGGTGGTGATGGTGCGCGAGGGCAATTACGGCACGGTGCAGGCGCCCGGCGAGGCGCGGGAGCAGATGATCGCCGCCATGCGCGAGGTGATCGCCCTGTCCGCTTTCGAGGGCGTGCCCGTCACGGAGGCGGACCTGAAGGACTACGTGGATTTGATCGACACGCTGACGCCCGACGGCATGCCCTCCATGCGCCAGGACGGCCTGGCCCATCGCAGAAGCGAGGTGGAGCTGTTCTCCGGCACGGTGTGCCGACTGGCGGAAAAGCACGGCCTGGACGTGCCCGTCAACCGGCGGCTGTACGAGACCATCCGCGCGATGGAAGCGGCGTGGGAGAAGGGCTGATGGCGCGCGAGGGCCTTCACAGGCCGCGGGTCTTCGCCCCCATGGCCTTCAGCGCTTTCTTGCGCTCGTACATCATGTTGTCCGCCCGCTCGAACACGTCGCGGAGCTGGCGATCCTCCGGCGTGAGAACCGCGTAGCCGATTGAGACGACCACCGCGCCTTCGCGGATGTTGGCCTCGACCTGGCGGTTCAGCGCGCGAATCACCTCGTCCATCGTATCGAAGCCCTCGCCCTGCAGCAGCACGACGAATTCGTCGCCGCCAATCCTGAACACCGCGCCGTGGGAGAAGGCCTTGCAGATCATTGCGCTGGCCTCCTTGATCAGCTGGTCACCGGCGGCGTGGCCCTGCGTGTCGTTGACGTACTTGAGACCGTTGATATCGCCGACCACCACCGCCAGCTTCTCCAGCGCGCCGGCCTGGATCTGCTGGTTGATCGCCGCCTCGTGCTCGGCATAGGCGTGCTTGTTGCGGATGTTGGTCAGCGAATCGGTGTTCGCCATGGTGTGGAAGGCGCGGCTGGTTTCCTTTTCGGCCTCCAGCTTGTCGCTGGAGAGCTTGCGGTACTGGAACAGGAGGACGGCGGCCAGCAGCAGCACCGCCGCCGACGTGAAGAGGATCTGGTTCCGGCTGTTTGCGAGGGTCTTTTCGCTGATATCGCGGATCTGGTCCTGAATGATGCTCTCGCGGATCAGCACGGCCATCTCCCAATCCGTGCCCGGGATCGGGACGTAGCACAGCGTCTCCTCCGTATCGCCGGAGTTGAAGCTGAAGCTGCCCTCCGCCTCGCTTTCAAAGTTACTGCGGTTTTCCCGCCACACGTCCTCCGGCACGTATCCCCGTATCGCGTCAAACAGGTTGTGGCCGGCGATCATCGGTCCCAGCTCCGTGCCGGACAGGTTGCCGCCGTTCTTGGAATACAGCGCGAAGTGGGTCCTGCCCTGGTCGTCGAACGCCAGCAGGTCGACGATGTCGTCGATGTTCATCTGCACAAAGCAGGCCTTGAAGGGCCTGCCCAGGATGGAGAGGCCGGGCGTGGGGAAGGTCAGGCACAGCTGCTTGGAGGAGCCGTAGAGGGAGACGGTGCTGATGGTGGGGCCGGTGAGCTCCGACCCGGACAGGAAGGCGTGGCGGCTTCCGCCGGTATAGGTGGTGTAGCGGGTGTAGACGATGTTGTCCTCATCCACCAGCGCGAACCGGTTCAGCCCCAGCAGCGATTCGACCTTCCCGATCGTTTCGCGCAGCGCCTCCCGGGAATCGACCTGCGCCTCGTCGATAAAAGCGGTGGCCTTTTCCATCTGGTTGAAGCTGCTGTTGATCAGGTTGCTGATGGCCTTCGCGCCGCGGTCGGCCATGGCCTCGAGGTAAAAGGAGCTGACCGCCAAGACGGCTTCGTCCGTGGCGACGGCGGTCTGCTGGGAGGTCCAAAACGAGTTGGCGACGACCGCGGCCATGATCAGCAGGCTGCCGATGACGGTCGTCAGGACAAACGTCCTGTGCGTGATCTTCTTGTGTGCCATTACATTTCACCATACAACAGCTCGAGCATCAAAGCCGCGTCGTTTTGATAGATGACCGTCGTGATCTCGTCGGTTTTCTCGGGGAACAGTTCGCCGGCCAGGTTGCCGTCCGCCAGCTTGACGGCGATCTGGATCGTGTCAAAGCCGATGGAATAGCAGTCCTGCACGCCCAGGCAGTAGATGACGCCCTCGTTCAGGTAGCGCAGCGCCTCCTCGTCGTGATCCATGCCGACGATGACGGCGTGGCTGTGCGCCTCGGTGATGGCCCGGGCCGCGCCGACGGGGTTGCTCATGTTGCAGCAGACGATGCCGTCCAGATCCGGGCAGTCGCTCAGGATCTTTTGGGTGAGCTCATAGGCCAGGTCCACCGAATCCATGTCGTATTCGGTGGCGACGATCTGTATATCCGGATACCTGGCGATGGTGTCCCGCGCGCCGCGGGCCCGGTCCTCGTGGCAGGGCGCGCCGACGCTGCCCACCAGGATCGCGACCTTTCCCCGGTAGCCCAGCTTTTCGCACAGCGCCTCCGTCAGGTCTGCGCCGTCCTGGTAGTTGTGGGTGTTGCCGACGTAGGCCAGCCGCTTGCAGCCCTCCGCGGCGTCGGAGCTGGAAAAGGTCATCACCTTTTTGCCGGAATCCACCAGCTCGTCCAGCAGCGGCGAGATCAGCGCCTCGTCCGCCACGTCCACGCCGATGACGTCGTAGTCCTCTTCGGCGGCCGCGAGGAGCCTTTCGGTCTGGTCCTCGGCGGAGGCGGTGTCCGGCGCCATGTATTCATAGGTGATGGTGACGCCCTTCTCCAGGTACTGCCGCTGGGCCTCCTCCATGCCAAGGGCCACGGCGTCCCACCAGGGATGCACCGTCTTGTAGGTGAAATAGAAGTTGTAGCGGTCCTTCCTGGGGGCGTAGGCGTCCAGCTCGTGGTCGAAGTTCACCGCGCTGCGCACGGAATCGCTGGACGCGTCCAGCGCCCCTTCCGCGGACGGGGCTTCCTCCGAACCCGTCGCGAAGGAGGAGCCCGCGCAGGCCGTGAGGAGGAGCGCCGCGGCCAGCAGGGCCAGCCAAAGGCGCGCCTTCTTTCCATGCTTCCACATCGGGCATCCCTCCTCGCTCGTTTGTCGTTGCCGGGGACCGGCCCGGTTGACAGGGGTTCATACATCATGTATTATACAGAAAAAGGCAGGCCTTTGCAAGCGCTGCCGGGGAGAGATGAAGCATGGAGAAGCATACCGTCGATATCAGCGCGTGGGCGCGGACGAACCCCGTCTTCATGACGGCGAAGACATCGGTCTGTCTGATGGCGCGGTCGGGCATCCCGGACGCGGACGCCATCGTGCGCCGGCTGGGGCTGGACGGCGCCGCGGAGGCTTCCGGCATGCGGGACGACGGGACGCTGCTGGGCAACGAGCTGGTGGTGGAGGCCAAGTATCGCGCGATGTGCGCGCTGATCGAGGCGTCCGGCTGTCGGGTCAACGTGGACCTGCCCTGCGGCTACACGCCGAAGGCGCTGCACCTGACCGAAAAGGGCCTGCGGTTCATCGGCCTGGATCTGCCCATCGTGGCGGGCGAGGCGGGGCCGGCGCTCCTGGCCCTTGCCGACCATCCGGAGAGGATGCGCTTTGAGGCCGTGGACGCCACCAACCCCGATTCCCTGGCGGCGGCGCTGGAGGGCGTGCGCGAGCCCATCTGCCTGACCACCGAGGGCATGATGATGTACTTCACCGACAGCGAGGTCGACGCCGTGCTCTCGAACGTGCGAAGCCTTCTGGAGGGCCGCGGGGGCTGCTGGATCACGCCCGACCCGGAGTACATCCTGCAATTCGCGCTGACCTTCCGGGCCGTGCTGGGCGAGGGCGCGCAGCAAAAGCTGATGGCGTCCAGGGACGCCGCCGCGGGCCAGTCGGACGCGGGCAGCCTGATCAACGCGTTCATCGTGAATCCCGCGGACGTGCCCGCCTCCGTGGCGCGGGTGACGGCGCTGCTTTCGGCGCACGGCCTGAAGGCGCGGCGTGTCAACCTGGCGGAGCACGTGCCGGAGCTGGCCGCATATCGCAAGCTGACGGAGGCGCAGATCGAGGCGTTCAGGGCCGCGATGCGCGGCTGCCACTACTGGGTGATTACGCCGGACGATCAGTGGCGGGGACGGACCGAAGCCCGGCCGGACGGGGCCTTCACCATGGACTTCCGGGTGGAGGACGGCACCTTCCGGGCGCGCTTGGGGGGCCGGGTGGACACGGTCACCGCGCCGGAGCTTCTGAAGGCGTGGGAGGCGGAGCAGGGCGAGAAGCCCTTGGCCGCGGCCGAGGTCGACTGCTCCGCGCTGCAATACATCTCCTCCGCGGGCCTGCGCGTACTGCTGATCATGCAGAAGGGCCTGGGCGGCGCGAAGGTCCGGCTGACGGGGGTCAGCGACGCCGTGTGGGAGATCCTGGAGACCACCGGCTTTGCGGAGATCTTCGCGGTGGAGAGGAAGGCATGAGCGTCGAATATCGAAGGGCCGGTCTGGACGACCTCGACCGGCTGGTGTGCACCCGCGTGGAGGTGCTGCGCGCCGCGAACGAGCTGGAGGCCGGCGCGGACATGCGCGCCGTGGAGGCCGAATCCCGGCGCTATTACCGCGAAGCGCTGGCGAGCGGCAGGCACACCGCCTATCTGGCGCTGGACAGGGGCGAGGTGGTCGGCACCGGGGGGATCAGCTATTACCGGGTGATGCCGACCTGGCACAACCCGAGCGGCGAGAAGGCCTACATCATGAACATGTACACCCGGCCTGATCACCGGCGCACGGGCGTCGCCACGGGCATGCTCGAGCGGCTGGTCGCGGACGCGAGGGCGCGGGGCGTCACGGCGATCGGGCTGGAGGCCACGCGGATGGGCAGGCCGCTCTATCTGAAATATGGGTTTGTCCCGGCCGGGAGCGAGATGGAGCTGCCGGAAGCGCCGGACCCAAAGGCCGCGCCCGGCGATTCCGGGGAGGAGTGAAGCGGAGCATGGAACCCATCAGCCGGGAGAACCTGGAAAAAATCACAGGCCTGAGACACCGGCTTCACCGGCATCCGGACCTGTCCCTGCGGGAGGGCGGAACGATCGAGATCCTGAAGGGCTTCCTGCGGGAAAACACGGCGCTTGAGCTGGTGGACAGGGAGGGCTGGTTCTTTGCGGTGAAGCGCCCTGCCGGGGAAGCGGCGGCGGCCCCGATCGCCTTTCGGGCGGACATGGACGCGCTGCCGATGGACGAGGGCATTTCCCTGCCATACGGTTCCATTCGCGGCGGCGTTTCCCACAAGTGCGGCCACGACGGGCACATGGCCGCGCTCTGCGGCCTGGCGCTGGAGCTGGATCGCAGGGCGGCCGACCGCGCCGTCTACCTGATCTTCCAGCCCGCGGAGGAGATCGGCCGGGGGGCCGCGCGCTGCGCGGAGCTGATCGGGGAGGCGGGGATCGCGGAAATCTACGCCTTCCACAACCTCAGCGGCTACCCGGAAGGCAGCCTCGTCTATCGGAGGGGGCTGACCCAGCCGGCCTCGGAGGGCCTGACGATCCGCCTGCGCGGAAGGCCGTCCCACGCCAGCGCCCCGGAGCAGGGCCGCAACCCGTCCGCGGCCCTCGCGGAGCTGGCGCTGGCGGCGCAAGGCCTGCCGGAAGCGCCCCACGAGGGCATGGCGCTGTGCACGGTGGTGGGCATGCGATGCGGCACGGGGGATTTCGGCATCTCCGCCGGGGAAGGAGCCCTCAGCGTGACGCTTCGGGCGGAGCGGGAGTCGTTCATGAAGGCCATGGAGGCGGCGCTCCTTCAAAGGGCGGCGGAACTGGCCGCGCGGGACGGCCTTCGGGCGGAGCATGAAATTCAGGACGGCTTCCCGGAGACGAGGAATCACGACGCGGCCCTGGACCGCGTGCTCCGGAAGGCCGCCGGGCTGGGATTGCCCGCCCTCGGGATGCGAGATATGTGGCGGGCGTCGGAGGACTTCGGCCATTACCTGAAGAAGTGCCCCGGCGCGATGTTCTACATCGGCAACGGGGAGGGCTATCCCGCGCTGCACACGTCCGGCTATGACTTCAACGACCGGATATTGAAAACCGCGGTGGCGGTTTTCCTGGCCCTCGCAGACGCGGAATGACGGGACCGGACAGACGGGAGGCGCGGCCATGATCAGCACGGAAACCTACAGGGCGATCGTCTCGGACCTGCTGGACGAGCTGCCGGAGGCGTTCTTCCGGGAGCTCACCGGCGGGGTGATCCTGTCCGAGGCGCTGGTGATCCCGGATTACGCGCGGGGGGACGACCTGTACACGCTGGGGCAGTATCAGGTCTGCTACGGCGTGCGGCAGATCGTGATGTTCAAGGGCTCCTTCGACCGCCTCTATCCCCACGCGGACGAGGCGGAGGCCCGCGGGATCCTGCGCGGCATCCTGCGCCACGAGTTCCGGCATCACATCGAATTCCTGGGCGGCATCCACAACGCCGGGTCCCTGGAGGCGGAGGACGAGCGACAGAAGCGGGCCTACCTCGCCCGGCATGGGGAATGAAGTTCGCGGGGGGGAGAAGGCGGAGCATGGAAAAGGACGGGCGCAAGAAGCGGGGGATTTGTCTGGAGCTCTTTATGACCTTCGGGAAGATCGGCCTGTTCACCTTTGGCGGTGGTTACGCCATGATCCCGCTGATCCAGAGGGAGGCGGGGGAGAACAAACGCTGGATCAGCGAGGGGGAGCTTCTGGACGTGGTGGCCATCGCGGAATCCACCCCCGGCCCCATCGCCATCAACGCCGCCACGTTCGTCGGCGGCAAGGTGGCGGGCGTGGGCGGCGCGGCCTGTGCCACGCTGGGCATGGTGCTGCCATCCTTTCTGATCATATTGGGCGTGTCTTACCTATTACAGGCGTTTCGGAGCGTCCGGGCGGTGCGGTATGCCTTCTGGGGCATCCGCGCCGGGGTTCTGGCGCTGATCCTGAAGGCTCTGTGGACTCTGTTCCGGCAGTGCAAAAAGCGCTGGTTTGAGATCGCCGTGATGGTCCTCGCCTTCGCCGCCGTGGCGCTTGGCCGGGTCAGCGCCATACCGGTGATCCTGGCCTGCGGGCTGCTGGGCGTCGCCCATTCCCGGACAGGGAGGGAGAAGCGATGATATACCTGGAGCTGTTTTGGACCTTCTTCAGGATCGGCCTGTTCACCTTCGGCGGGGGCTACGCCATGCTGCCGCTGATCCAGTCGGAGGTGCTGGCGCACGGGTGGATGAGCCTTGAGGACATCGTCAACTTCGTCGCTGTCAGCGAGAGCACGCCGGGGCCCTTCGCCGTGAACATCGCCACCTATGTGGGCCGGATTACGGCGGGCGTGGGCGGCGCGGCCTGCGCCACGCTGGGCGTGGTGCTGCCGTCGTTTGCGGTGATACTGATCGTGGCGAAATTCTACGGAAAATTCCGCAACAGCCGCGCGGTGGAGGGGGCCATGTCCGGCCTTCGGCCCGCCGTGGTCGGGCTGATCGCGGCAGCGCTGCTCTCCATTGGCAGGGAGGTATTCGCGGTGCCGCCGGGCGCGTCCTGGGCGCAGGCGGGGGTCAGCGCCGGCATTTTCATCGCCATAGCCGTGCTGGCGTTTCAGAAGAAGCACCCGGTGCTGCTGATCGGGCTCTCCGCGGTCGCTGGCGTTGCGGCGGGCTATGCCCTGGGACTGTAGGGCGGAACGACGGAGTACAATGTCATACTAGCATAAAGAGCAGCCCCCGCGAAGGAACTGCTCTTTGTTGTGGGTAAAAAACTACGCCAGTCGGATGTCGACGGCGTCCGGGGAGTCGTCCAGGCGGAATTCCGCGCCGCGCTCGCCGTCCGAGAGGGTGTAGCCGCCCTTGAAGCCGGTGATTTCGGCGCGGCCGTTTTCGTCGGTGGTGATCTCGCCGTGGGTCTCCCACTCGCCGTGGATCAGCCCCTGCAGGGCGTGGTAGGCGGGCTTTTCCCGGTTGTCCTTCGCGATCACGCCGCTGGGCGCGCCCAGCCACATGCCGTCGGCGAAGTCCCAGCCGGTGACGGCCTGAACCAGCGGATGGCCAAACAGGAGGCGGTACATCTCCTCCCACTCCTTCGCCTGGCGCGCCTCGCCCTCCGGGGTGCTGGGCCATTCGGGGACCTGGTAGTCGTTCAAGTCCACGATGTGCGGCGGCATCAGGTGGCCGGAGACGAGCGTGTTCTCGGTAAAGTGCAGCGGCAGGCCGAAGCCCTCGAAGCGCCTCAAAACCTCGCCGAGCTTTTCCGCGCCCATGTAGCCCTGGTGCTGGTGGGTCTGCAGGCCGATGGCCCCGATGGGCGCGCCGGCGTCCAGGCAGTCGGCGATCAGCCGGGCGTACCTGTCGGACAGGTTGAAGTCGTTGATCAGCAGCAGCGCGTTCGGGTTGGCCGCCTTCGCCGCGTCGAAGACCTCCTTCACCAGTTGGACCCGACCGTAGCGCCTGCAGACGCGGGTGATGGCGTTGTCGTACCGGTCGAACTCCGGCATGATGACCACCTCGTTGATCACGTCCCAGATGTCGATGACGCCGGCAAAGGCGGTCACGTCCCGGTGGATGCGATCCAGCTGCTTGTCCAGGATGGTCTTGTCGTCGTAGGCCATCAGCCAGTCGGCGCAGACGGTGTGCCAGCACAGCGGGTGGCCTTTCACGGTCTTGCCGCGCTCCACCAGGAAGCGGGAGGCGTTCATGCGGCTTTCGGTCTGGGGCTCGCCCTCCACGGGCTCGAAGCCGCCCCAGTAGAAGGCCATGGTGCCGTAGTTGAACAGCTTCAGCCACTTTTCCATGCGATCCCGGTAGAAGGGATCGCCTTTCTTTTCGTTGGCGAAGGGGATGGCGTCGAACGCGCCGGAGCCGAACAGGAAGTCGTGCGTGGCCTGGTCGACGCGGAATCTGCGGCCTGCGACGGGGCGGCCTGCGGCGTCCACGACGCGCAGGACGGCGGCTGCCTTGCGGTGTTCAAAGGGCATGGTTCTCTCTCCTTTCCCGGCGACGCCGGTCACAGCATCCTCCGGTAGATGTTCGCGCAGTCCTCCTCGTTCAGCGTCACGAAGCCGGTGATGCTGCCGGGGCGGCCGTCGCCGTTGCAGAGCACGTCCACGAGCCTGGGGATGTCCTCTTCCTTTCCGCCCAGCTCGCCCAGGGTTTCGGGCATGCCGATGGACTTCAGGAACCGCCGCAGCGCCGCGATGCCCGCCCGGGCGGTGACCTCGGGATGGGCGAAGTCCATCGCGCAGCCCCAGACCCGCACGGCCACCTGGGCAAAGCGCATCACGTCGTGCTCCATCACATAGCCGAACACCGCCGGCATGGTCACGGCCAGGCCCGCGCCGTGGGCGCAGTCGTACAGGGCGGACAGCTCGTGCTCGATGTTGTGGCTGTTCCAGTCCTGGCTGCGGCCCACGCCGCAGGCGTTGTTGTGGGCCATCATGCCCGCCCACATGATGTTGGCGCGGGCCTCGTAGTTATCGGGATTCTCGATCACGCGCGGGCCCTCGTGGATCATCGTCAGCATCAGCGCCTCGATCAGCCGGTCCGTGACCTCCACTTCGCGCGTGTTGGTCAGGTAGCGCTCGTAGAGGTGGGCCAGGATGTCCGTGATGCCGCAGGCCGTCTGGTAGGGCGGCAGGGTCTGGGTCAGCGCCGGGTTCAAAACGGAGAAGCGGGGGCGGATGGCGTCGCCGCTGGCCCCGCGCTTGAACATGCCGTTTTCGTTGGTGATGACGGAGTCCGGGCTGCCCTCGCTGCCCGCCGCGGCGATGGTCAGCACCGTGCCGACGGGCAGGGCCTCTTCGATGGGCTTTCCGGCGTAGAAGTCCCAGAAGTCGCCGTCATACACCGCGCCGGCGGCGATGGCCTTGGAGGAGTCGATGGCGCTGCCGCCGCCCAGGGCCAGCACGAAGTTCACGCCCTCGCGCCGGGCCAGCTCGATGCCCTCGTACACCAGGCCGCTGCGGGGGTTCGGCTTCACGCCGCCCAGCTCCACGTGGGCGATGCCCTCGCCGTCCAGCGAGGCCTTGACCCGATCCAGCAGCCCGGAGCGAACGACGCTGCCGCCGCCGTAGTGGATCAATACCTTGGCGGCGTCGGGGGCGGAACTTCCGTCGGGGGCGGAACTTCCGCAGAAGCGCTTCACCAGCGCACCGGTCTGGTTTTCGGCGTCCCTGCCGAAGGCGAAGTAGGTGGGGGAATAGAAATTGAAATTGTTCATTTGGTACCTCCCGATGGTTGTGGTTGGGTCGCACCTGAAATGCGTTGGTTTTATTATAATTCGGATGGGACGGGAACACAAGGCGAACGGGGAGTTGTGAGAATAGATCAAAAAATCGAGAGGATTGTTCATGCGCCCGCGGGCGAAGCGACGCGGCCGTGACAGGAACGGGGCGCACCGGAAGGACCGGTGCGCCCCGGACGAGGCTACAGCCCCCGCTTCGCCACGATCCTTCGCGTGGCCAGGATGATCGTCGCGGCAGCGCAGGCGAGGCCCAGCTGGGTCAGCCACTGTTCGCCGGTCAGGGGGACGAGGAAGAACACGCCGGGGATCAGCGTGACGGCCAGGGCCATGCCGGCGCACATGGCGGCGAACACCAGCGCCCTGAGGCGGCTGAAGGGCAGGCAGGTGACCAGCAGCGTCACCAGCCCCGCCGCGGCGGCGGAGAGGGTGGCCAGCGTGGAGCAGGCCTCCCGGCTCCAGCCCAGCTTCTCCAGGAAGCAGGCGGCCAGCGCGCAGACCGTCACGGCCAGCGCCCCGGGGATGGCCCGGGTGAGCACCGTGCGCAGGAAGTTGCCCCGCACGCGCTCCCGGTTGGGCTCCAGCGCCAGGAAGAACGAGGGCGCGCCGATGGTCAGCGCGGAGATCAGTGTCAGCTGGATCGGCTGGAACGGATAGCGGGTCGGCAGGAACAGCACAAGCCCCGCCAGCGCGAAGGAGTAGAGCGTCTTGACCAGGAACAGCGAGGCGGCGCGGGTGATGTTGTTGATGACGCGCCGGCCCTCGTCCACCACGGCGGGCAGGGCGGCGAAGTCGGCGTCCAGCAGCAGAAGCTGGGCCGCGTGCCGCGCCGCGTCCGAGCCGCCCGGCATGGCCACGGAGCAGTCCGCCGCCTTCAGCGCGGGGATGTCGTTCACGCCGTCGCCGGTCATGGCCACGGTGTGCCCGGCGGCCTTCAGCGCCTCCACCAGCGCCCGCTTGCGCTGGGGCGTCACCCGACCCAGCACCGCGCAATCCTCGGCGGCCGCGGCCAGCCCGTCGTCCTCCAGGGTGGAGACGTCCACCCACTTGTCCGCGCCCGGAAGCCCCACCCGCCCGGCGATGGCCGACACGGTGCGCGGGTCGTCGCCGCTGATCAGCTTGACCTGAACGCCCTGGTCCGAGAAGTAGCGCAGGGTCCGTTCGGCGTTGGGGCGCAGCGTGTCGCTCAGCGCCAACAGGCACAGCGGCCGGGCGACGGGCGGCAGGCGGTCGGACTCGATCGCGCCGGCGCACTGGCACAGCATGAGCACCCGCAGCCCCTCCCCGGCGGCCTCGCGGGCCGGGGCCTGCCAGATTTCGTCCTCCGGCAGCACGAAGGACGGCGCGCCGAGCACATAGGTCGTGCCGTCCCGGAACGTGTAGGCCGAGCGCTTCGCAGTGGAATCGAAGGGCAGCGCCGCCGCGGGGGCCTCCTCCGCCGGCGCCACGGCGGCGGCCAGGGCCCGCATCGTGGGGCTCAGCCGCTCGTCCGCGCCCAGGAAGCGGGCCAGCGCCGCGCGGCACTCGCCCTCTTCGGCGCCTCCCAGCGGGATGATCCGCTCCAGGGACATCTCGCCGGTGGTGATGGTGCCGGTCTTGTCCAGGCACAGCACGTCCACCCGGGCCAGGGTCTCGATGCCGTACAGCTCCTGCACCAGCGTGTTGCGCCGCCCCAGGCGCACGACGCCCACGGCCAGCGCCACGCTGGTCAGCAGGATCAGCCCCTCGGGGATCATGCCCACCATGGCGGCCACCGCGCCGGGCACGGCCTCCCGCACGGGGAGGTGCTGCATCCAGAGCTGCTTGCCCAGCAGCATCAGCCCGATCGGCACCAGCGCGATGGACACGAAGCGCACCAGCCTGTTCAGGTCGGCCATCAGCGCCGATTTGGGCTGGCGGATCCTGCGGGCCTGGCGGGTGAGCCGGTTGGCGTAGCTGGCCTCGCCCACGTGCACCAGCTGGGCGGTGAAGCCGCCGGACACCACGGCGCTGCCGCTGTAGAGCCAGTCGCCCTCCGCCTTGGAGACGGGGTCGCTCTCGCCGGTGAGCAGGCTCTCGTCGGCGCTGCCCGCGCCCTCGCGCACCACGGCGTCCGCGGGCACCTGGTCGCCGGCGCGCAGCACGATCAGATCGCCCCGGACCAGGGCGTCCGGCGACACGCGCTTCACCGCGCCGTCGCGCCGCACCGCCGCCGGGGTCTGGGCCAGCAGCTTCAGTTTCGCCACGGTCCTCCGGGCGCGAAGCTCCTGGACGGTGCCGATCAGCGTGTTGGACACCACCACGCCCATGAATAGCATGTTCCGCCACGCGCCCACCAGCGCCAGGGCCAGCGCCAGCAGCACGTTCAACAGGTTGAACCACGTGAACAGGTTCTTCGCCACGATCTGAAGCGGCGTGCGCCCGTCGTCCTTCGCCGCCGCGTTGCCCTGGCCCGCGGCCAGCCGCCGCGCCGCCTCGGCCTCCGTCAGCCCGGCAGGGTCGGTCAGGGTCTCCGGCGCGCCGGTGGGGAGGGTCAGTTGTTCGTTTTCGCTCATCTGCTTTTACCTCTTCTATGGTAAGTCAATTATAGGGTCCGCCCCGGGGATTGTCAATCCGCCGCGCGAATCCTTTGGATCCAGGTGCGAGTGATACCATGGGATTGCTTTTCTTGAAACGGGCGCGGATTTGTGTTACAATAGACGTTGCGCGAAGCGATACGGAGGTAAGCGATGATCATTCTGCATCTGTCCGATAT
The DNA here is from genome assembly GCA_902799045.1 of uncultured Eubacteriales bacterium. Taxonomy (GTDB): domain Bacteria; phylum Bacillota; class Clostridia; order Christensenellales; family Aristaeellaceae; genus UBA2862. The sequence continues at coordinate 247,230 of CADBZH010000010.1, read as the reverse complement.
CCATTTTGGAAGGAATGATCCTCAATATGGGATACGCGATTCATTTGAAAAGCACGATGAGATCCTGAACGGCCTGCTGGAGGTCATCGCGGGGCTGGACGGGGATTTCATGCCGGAGCACATCGTCGTGACGGGCGATATTGCCTGGCACGGGAAGAAAAGCGAGTTTGACGAGGCGAAGGACTGGTTCAAAAAGCTGCTGCGCATCACGGGGTTGTCCGGAAAGGACATCTCCTTTTGTGTGGGCAACCACGACGTCGACCTGTCCCGGAAATGCCGCCGGGAGCGGCTGGACAACGGCATGATCCAGCGGATCGACGCGCTGTATCAATATGAAAACCTGATGATCTCCGAGCCGCCCCTCTACGCCTACAACCGGTTTTGCAGCGAGATGGGCGCGGAGCCCTACGCCTACCCGCTGGGCGACAGGGAGGAATACAGCTACAGCGTGGGCTGGAAGGATATCCTCTCCCGGTCCGGAAAGAAGCTCCGGCTGGCGAGCTTCAACACGTCGCTGCTGCTGGGCTCCGGCCTTTCCGAGGACAAGATGTGGCTGGGGCAGCCGCAGATCAAGACCCTGATCCAAAACGGCATCCTGCCCCCGACGGACGACACCTGGTACACGGTGGCCCTGTTCCACCACTCGAGCCGGTTCCTGCACCCCAACGAGACCAGCTCCTATGACGGAAGGCCGGCGACGCTGGCGCTGCTGGGCTCCTGCGCGGACCTGCTTCTGTGCGGCCACACCGAGAGCGCGGGCAAGCCGCGGCTGATGAAGCAGAGCGGCGGCGGCAGCGTCTTTTCCGCGGGGGCGGCGTATTACAGCGACACGCACGCCAATTCGTTCGCGCTGATCTATGTGTCCGAGGCCAGGAAGGCGATGGCGATCCTGCCCTACGTCTACGACAACGGCTGGAAGGAATACGACTACGCCGAGGAGAGCCTGAGGCCTGCCCTCAGGCAGAGGGAGCTGCCGGAGGCCAGGATGCTCTACGGCGGGGAGCTGCTGCTGGAGGCGGAGGGGGAATACTTCCCGATCCCGCTGGGGCAGTTTCGCTTCGCCTCCGGCCAGGGCCGGGAAGCCATGGACAACCGCATGGACATCATGAGCCCGTTCCTGGTCTCCTGGGCGCGGGGCGAGCCGGTCAGCCTGTCGCTGCCCGACCGCAAGAAGCGCATGGTCGAGGACCTGCTCCGGTTCCGCAACTGCCAGGAATGGCTGAAGGACCGCTCGGCGCGCAAGGTTCGCTTTCAGATCCTGGACGCGCGCGGCGCGGTGCTCGCGTCGGGGCGGGGCTGCGCGCTGAAGAGGCAGCTGGACTACGACACGGAGGCCCTTTGGAAGATCATCCGGATCGAAAATGCCTTCCAGACGCTGTTTGAGCTGCCGGACGAAATGACCTTGCGGGACGAGAGCACGATATCGATGCTGCTCAGCCTGGCGGAAAACGGCTATACCCGCTGGAACGAGGCGCCGCAAACCCACTCGGAGCCGCTGGACGCGCAGCCGCTGGAGCGGCTGATGAGGCGGACGGAGGATCACAACCGCTTCTACCTGTGCAGCCGCGAGAACATCACGGTCTCGCTGTTTCACACGGACGTGTCCTTTCCCGGCATGACGATCATGACGGGCCCCTATGAGGCGGACCGGGAGGACCTGCGCCGGAAGGCGGACACCCTCTGCCCGGGCGACCGGCGCGTGGCGCTGTTCCGGGCCGTGCCCGGCGCGAGGACCTGGCTGGTCTGGGATCACGAGCGATTCTGGTGGCAGGAAAATTCCTTTGAGGAGGCGCAGATCCTTCAGGTCGAAACGCTGCGCGACATCATCCGATTGCACGAACAGGCCGAAAAGGCGGAACAGGAGGAGAAGATGAACGGGGAATCCATCAGGCTGACGATCACGCTTCCTTCGGGGGAAAGGCCGCTCGTGGAGTATGGGCGGCACTTCAACGTCCACGGCGCCATCGAGCACGAGGCGGAGCTGCCGGACGACGCTGTGCTGACCGTGCGGCTGCTGAGCAGCCAGGGCCAGGTGCTGCGCTACGCCCGGCAGGACCGGAAGAACAACCGGAACGTGTATGCGTATCACCCCGACGTGACCGCCTATCCGGAGGAGATGGACCCCGGCCGCGAGGGCATGATCGATTTCGGCTTCCCGGAGCTGCTGGTGAGGGACGTCGGGCGCCCGATGGAATCGCTGCGCGACGCCACGATCAAGTGCTGGTACTCCGACGACCGCTACAAGGCCGTGATCGTCAGCGCCACCGGCGTGGAGCAGGGGCGCATCTTTGACGACGGCGTCGGCTTCGTGGATGAAAACGGCGCGCCGTATCCGATGCTGGAGATGGGCGATTACCGGATCGAGGTGGAGCTGGCGACCGCCGACGGCAGGACCCTGGCCCGGGCGGCGAAGGAGATGCGCATCGGCCGCCGCGCCACGCAGGCCATCGTGCGCTTCAACCCGTGGGAGCACCGCCTGAACATGACCAAGTGGTGCCAGGACATGAACTTTGGCATCATCAACGACCTGCTGCCGGGATACCTGGAGCCCTACACCGGCACCTGGCTCTATCACATGGGCCTGCTGCCGATGTACCGCGCCAACGACATCGCCCTGTATCAGGGGCTCGTCATTCACATGTTCGTCTATCTGACGGACCCCACCAGCACGTCCTATGAGACCGAGCTGGCCTACCTCCAGTCGCGCGGGATCGTCGGCGATCCGAAGCGGTTCCACGCCTACCACTATGACATCGGCGAGGCGCTGGTGCGCAGCGGGCGCTCTCAGGAGCGCCGCGGCAGGATCGTCGAATTCCCCGAGGGCGACTATCTGGCGCTGTGCCGCGTGGACATCGTCAACGACAAAGCGACGGAGAACCGCTTCAACCTGAACGAGGAAGCCGTGGACAGGATGCTTTTCGACATGGACTGGCTGACGGTCGACGCCGGCGATACCATCGCGTTCACCGGGGTGGTGAAGCCCTGGCAGCTGGACCCGGCCGACTTCCGCCTGCGCCGCGACAACACCTACGAGATCGGCGACAGCGTCTGCGCGCTGCGCTACGAGCTGGACGACGGCGAGACCGTTCGCACGGAGACGCGGAAGCTGATGATGGAGCGCATCGACATCCACCCCATCGGCACGTCGGTCTATGAGTTCTACAACCTGTTCACGATCGACCCGTCGCTGAAGGGGAAGGACCTTGCCGTTCGGATCGCGGCCTGCGACAAGCGCGGGGAAAAGGAGGGCGCGTCGAAGCGGCTGGTCCTTCACGTCCGCTGAGCGGCCCCCGGGGACCGAGAGAACCCGCAGGGTTCGACGACTCCCTCCGACGGCCCTTCGGGCTGCCACCTCCCTCGGCGAGGGAGGCCAGTCACGCGCTTTTACAGATCCTTCGCTGCGCCCGGGATGACAGGGCTTCGATTCGCTGTCATCCCGGGCGCAGCGAAGGATCTGTGCGTTCCGTTGGCGAACCGCATGGAAGGAGAAACCCCAAAATTTGCCGCGGGGGCGCGGGACGGGTTTCGCGGCCGGCGTTTTTGTGTTATGATAGAGGGGATCGGAGCCGTGCGGTCGATCCGACCGACGGCAGGGGACCGGAAATCCACCGTGAGGAGTGAAGGCCATGAATTACTTTGAGCAATCCGGAGGCGGGCTGATCTGGCGCAACCGGGGCGAGACCCTGGTGATCACCCCCTGGGGCGAGGACAGCCTGCGGGTGCGCGCCACGCTGCAGGGCGACGTGACGGACGCGCGCTGGGCGCTGCTGGAGCCGGAAGGGACGGAGAGCGTCGTCGCCATCGACGGCGACAGCGCCGCTATCACCAACGGCCGCCTGACCGCGAGGATCGACATGGACGGCTGGCACCGCTATGCCCGGATCAGCTTCTTCAACCAGCGGGGCGAGCTGCTGCTGCGGGAGACCGCCCCGGCCAACGCCCTGGCGCTGAAATCGCGGAAGTTCGAGCCGCACCTGGGCGGCGACTTCGCCCTGACCGCCACCTTCGACGGCCAGGAGGGCGAGCGCCTCTACGGCATGGGCCAGTACCAGGAGGAGATCCTGGACTGGAAGGGCTGCACGCTGGAGCTGGCCCATCGCAACAGTCAGGCCAGCGTGCCCTTCGTGATGTCCAGCCGGGGCTACGGCTTTTTGTGGCACAACCCCGCCATCGGCAGCGTGTCCTTCGGCGCAAACCGCACCACCTGGCACGCCGAGAGCACCAGGCAGCTGGACTACTGGGTCACCTGTGCGGACACCCCCGAGGGGATCAGCCTGAACTATGCCCGCGCCACGGGCTTCGCGCCGATGATGCCGGAGTACGGCCTGGGCTTCTGGCAGTGCAAGCTGCGCTACTGGAACCAGGAGCAGCTGCTTCAGGTGGCGCGGGAGTACGTGCGGCGGGGGCTGAAGATCGACGTGATCGTCTGCGACTTCTTCCACTGGCCGAGGATGGGCGACTATCGCTTTGACCCGGAGTTCTTCCCGGACCCGGCGGCCATGGTGAAGGAACTGAAGGCCATGGGCATCGAGCTGATGGTGTCCGTCTGGCCGCAGGTGGCCCTGACCAGCGAGAACTACGCCGAGATGCAGCAGCAGGGGCTGCTGGTGCGGGCGGAGTACGGCGAGCAGATCGGCATGCGCTTCGTGGAGGACAGCATGTTCTACGACGCCACGAACCCCCGGGCGCGGAAGTACGTGTGGCAGAAGATCAAAAAGAACTACTACGACGCGGGCATCCGCATCTTCTGGCTGGACGAGGCCGAGCCGGAGTACGGCACCTACGAATACAAGAACTATCGCTATTACCTGGGCAGCAACCAGCAGGTGGGCAACATTTATCCGCAGATGTACGCCCGGGGCTTCTACGAGGGCATGGCGGAGGCCGGCCAGGAAAACCCGGTGAACCTGCTGCGCTGCGCCTGGGCGGGCAGCCAGCGCTACGGCGCGCTGGTGTGGTCCGGCGACATCATGAGCCGCTGGGAGGACTTCCGCCGCCAGATCTGCGCGGGGCTGAGCATGGGCGTCGCCGGCATTCCCTGGTGGACCACCGACATCGGCGGCTTCCACGACGGCTGGCCGGAGAAGCCGGAGTTCCGCGAGCTGTTCATCCGCTGGTTCGAGTGGGGCTGCTACTGCCCGGTGATGCGCCTGCACGGCGACCGCAAGCCCGTGGAGAACGTTTATCGCAGGGACGGCACGGCGGTGCTGCCCTCCGGCGCGGACAATGAGGTGTGGAGCTACGGCGAGGAGGCCTATCCGATCCTGGTGAAGTACATGAAGCGGCGGGAGGAATTGCGCGACTACATCCGCGAGGCGATGCGCCAGGCGCACGAGCGGGGCACGCCCGTGATGCGGGCCATGTTCTACGCCTTCCCGGAGGACCCCGCCTGCGCGGACATGAAGGACCAGTACATGTTCGGCGACAGATACCTGGTGGCCCCGGTGCTTGAAGCCGGCGCCCGGAAAAAGCTGGTCTACCTGCCGGAGGGCGCCTGGCGGGAAGTGGACACCGGCGCGGTGTACACCGGCGGCGAGACCGTGGAGGCGGACGCGCCGCTGGAGCGCATCCCGGTGTTCGAGCGCATTTGATTGAGACGCCAAGGAGGCGAGGGACATGGCATTCAAGCTGACGATCATCGGCGCGGGCAGCCTGACGTTCGCGCGCACCCTGTTCACCGACATCCTCTCGGTGCCGGAGCTGCGGAGCATCGAGGTGGCTTTCACCGACATCAACCCGGACAACCTGGACCGGGTGACCCGGCTCTGCCAGCGGGACCTGGACGCGAACGGCATCCCCACCCGCATATTTGCCACCACCGACCGGCGGGAGGCGCTGAAGGGCGCGCGCTACATCGTGAATTGCGTGCGCATCGGCGGGCTGGAGGCCTTTGAAACGGACATCGACATCCCGCTGAAATACGGCGTGGACCAGTGCGTGGGCGACACGCTGTGCGTCGGCGGCATCATGTACGGCCAGCGGGGCATCGCCGCCGTGCTGGATTTCTGCAGGGACATCCGCGAGGTGGCCGAGCCGAACGCGCTGCTTCTGAACTATTCCAACCCGATGGCCATGCTCACCTGGGCCTGCATCAAGTACGGCGGGGTGCGCACGCTGGGCCTGTGCCACGGCGAGATCCACGGGGAGATGCAGATCGCGGAGGTGCTGGGAGTCAGGGACCGGAAGGAGCTGGACGTGACCTGCGCGGGTCTGAACCACCAGACCTGGTACCTGTCCGTCAAGCACAACGGCGAGGAGATGATCGGAAGGCTGCTGGAGGGCTTCGAGAGGCACCCGGAGTACAGCCGTACCGAGAAGGTGCGCATCGACGTGCTGCGCCGCTTCGGCTACTATTCCACCGAGTCCAACGGGCATCTTTCCGAGTACGTGGCCTGGTATCGCAAGCGGCCGGATGAGATCGAAAGGTGGATCGACCTGTCCAGCTGGATCAACGGCGAGACCGGCGGCTACCTGCGCGAGACCCGCGAGAACCGCGACTGGTTCGAGACGGAGTTCCCGAAGCTGATGGCCGAGCCGCCGAAGCGGTACGACGGCAGCGAGCGCAGCAGCGAGCACGGCAGCTACATCATCGAGGCGCTGGAGACGGGGCGCACCTACCGCGGCCACTTCAACGTGATGAACCATGGCGCGATCGCCAACCTGCCGGACGAGTGCGTGGTGGAGGTGCCCTGCTATGTGGACGGCAATGGCGTCAGCGTTCCGAAGGTGGGCGAGCTGCCCCTGGGCTGCGCGGCGGTGTGCAGCCAGTCCGCGTGGGTGCAGCGGCTTGCCGTGGAGGCGGCGGTGTCCGGCGACGCGGCGCTTTTGAAGCAGGCGGCGCTGATGGACCCGCTGACCGGCGCGGTGTGCGACCCACCCCAGGTGTGGCAGATGGTGGACGAGATGCTGATCGCCCAGGAGGCGTGGCTGCCCCAGTACGGCGAGGCCATCGCCGCCGCGAAGGCGCGGTTTGCCGCGGGCAATCTCATTCCCACCAACGAGGGCTATCGCGGCGCGGTGCGCCAGCGGGTCAAGACCCCCGGGGAGGTTTCCGCCGAGCGGCGCGAGCGCGAGGAGCGCCACAAGCGCGAGTAGCGCGCGACGGAGGATGAGAACATGACCATCGCACAGATCATGGAGAAGATGATCGCTTTCTCCGAGGGCAACATTCACGACATCGACCATTTCATTCGGGTCTGGACCTACGCCAGGACGATCGGAAAGCTGGAGGGCCTGGACGGGCAGACGCAGTTCATCCTGGAGGTCGCGGCCATCACCCACGACATCGCCTGCCCCCTCTGCCGCGAGAAGTACGGCAACGCCAACGGCAAGCGCCAGGAGGAGGAGGGCGCGCCGATGGTGGAGGCGTTCCTGGCGGACGCGGGCCTGACCGCGGGGCAGCTCGAGCGGGTGAAGTTCCTCGTCGGGCACCATCACACCTTCACCGGCGTCGACGGCCCGGACTATCAGATCCTGCTGGAGGCGGACTACATCGCCAACGCCTCGGAGAACGGATACGACGCAAAGAACATCGAGCGCTTTCTGGACAGGATCGTCCGGACCGACGCGGGCAAGCGGCTGATCCGGGGCGTATTCCGCCTGTGACGGGCGGCGCCGGCCGGGAATGGGATACAATCGATACGGTATTTTCAGAGAACAGACAGGAGGATATGAACATGAAGAGGTTTGCCTGGTTGACGGTTGTGCTGGCGCTGATTCTGGCGCTGGGAAGCATCGGGGCGGTTCGCGCGGAGATCATCCGGCCCTACGGCGAGGGCCAGATCGGCCTGATATCGGTGGTGCTGTGCGAGGAGCTGACCCTGCGCAAAAAGCCCGATACCGGCGCCAAGACCGTGATGAAGCTCGAGTACGGGGACCGCGTCATCGTGGACCGGCAGGAGGACGGATGGGCCCATTGCTTCACCTCGGACGAAGAGGACAGCCCGGAGGGCTGGGTGAACGCGGACTACATCGCCGTCGACCCCGCCTGGTATGTGACGGAGGGACGGACGCCTGTATACGCCTGGGACGACGCCCATGCGCCGAAGGTCGCCCTGCTGAACGGGGACACCACCCTGCCCATCCTGGCGCAGGAGGGGAACTGGCTCCTCGTCAGCCTGCGGGGCGCGGTGGGCTGGGTCCGCGCGGATTGACCGCCCCCGCAGCCGGTTTGATGCAATAACGACAACAGAGGGAGTATACGACAATGAAAAAAGCATCCATGATCCTCGATAAGGATTACACCATCGGCAGGATCGACCCGCGCATCTACGGCTCGTTCATCGAGCACCTGGGCCGCGCCGTCTACGGCGGCATCTATGAGCCCGGCCACCCCCAGGCGGACGAGCAGGGCTTCCGGAAGGACGTTTTGAAGCGGGTCAAAGACCTGGGCGTGCCCGTGGTGCGCTATCCCGGCGGCAACTTCGTCTCCGGCTTCAACTGGGAGGATTCCGTCGGCCCGGTGGAGCAGCGCCCCAGGCGGCTGGACCTGGCCTGGGCCACCACCGAGACCAACGCCGTGGGCCTGCACGAGTTTGCGGACTGGGCGAAGAAGGCGGACACCGAGGTGATGTACGCCGTCAACCTGGGCACCCGCGGGCCGGAAAATGCCCGGGACATCGTGGAGTACGCCAACCATCCAGGCGGGAGCAGGTTCTCCGACATGCGCATCAAAAACGGCAAGAAGGACCCGCTGGGCATCAAGCTGTGGTGCCTGGGCAACGAGATGGACGGCCCCTGGCAGATGGGCAGCAAGACCGCCTATGAGTACGGGCGCATCGCCAACGAGTCCGCCAAGATGATGAAGTGGGTGGATCCGTCCATCGAGCTGGTGGCCTGCGGCTCTTCGGGCTCCGGCATGCCCACCTTCGGCGAGTGGGAATACACGATGCTGAACGAGTGCTACGACAACATCGACTACGTGTCCCTGCACCGCTACTACGGCAATCCCACGGGCGACACCCCCGGCTTCCTGGCCCGGACCATGGACCTGGACGACTTCATCAAGTCCGTCGTGGCGATCTGCGACGCGGTGAAGGGCAGGAAGCACTCGAAGAAGACCCTCCACCTGTCCTTCGACGAGTGGAACGTGTGGTACCACTCCAACGCGCAGGACGAGGAGATCAAGAAGCGGGAGAAGTGGGGCCAGGCGCTGCCGCTGCTGGAGGACATCTACAACTTCGAGGACGCGCTGCTGGCGGGTTCTATGCTGATCACGTTCCTGCGCAACGCGGACCGGGTGAAGGTGGCGTGCCTGGCGCAGCTGGTGAACGTGATCGCGCCGATCATGACCCGCAACGGCGGGGGCTGCTGGGCGCAGACGATCTACTGGCCCTTCCTGCACGCCTCGAAGTACGGCCGCGGCACGGCGCTGCGCGCGCTGGTGGACACGCCGGTGTACGACTGCTCGGATTACGAGGGCGTGCCGGTGATCGACGCCACCGCCACATTGGCGGACGACGGCAGCGTGACCGTGTTCGCGGTCAACCGCGACATGGCGGTGGACTTCTGCCTCGATATCGACCTGCGGGCCTTCGGCGACATGAAGCTCGCGGAGCACATCCTGCTGCACCACGACGACGTGAAGGCCGTGAACACCGAGGAGGCCCCGGAGAACGTGGCGCCTGTGGCCGGCCCCGGCGGCGCGGTGGACGGCGGCAAGGCGCAGGTGAAGCTGCCGGCGCTCAGCTGGAACGTGATTCGGTTTGGAAGAGCCTGATCGCGCGCAAAGCGCAGCAGGCGAAGGTTGGAGTGAATATGCGGCGCAAATACGGCATCACGCACTATGAGAAGATGACCCTCACGCCGATCCCGCGGCTGGTTCTGGGGCTTTCCGTCCCCGCCGTGATCTCGATGCTGGTCACCAACATCTACAATCTGGTGGACACGGCGTTCGTCGGACGCCTCGGCACCAGCGCCAGCGGCGCGGTGGGGATCGTGTTCGGCTTCATGTCGATCATCCAGGCGTTCGGCTTCCTGTTTGGCCAGGGCGCGGGCAGCATCCTGTCCCGCGCCCTGGGCGCGAAGGATCGGGAGAGCGCCTCCCTGCACGCCTCCGTGGGCTTCTTCGCGTCGTTCCTCTGCGGCGCGGTCATTGGCGCGCTGGGCTTTGTGTTTCTGGACGACATCGTGTTCTGGCTGGGCAGCACCGAGACCATCGCGCCCTACGCCCGGTCCTACATCTCCTACATCCTGGTCTCGGCGCCGTTCATGTGCTCGTGCCTGACGCTGAACAATCTGCTGCGCTATGAGGGCAAGGCCTTCCTGGGCATGATCGGGCTGATGTCCGGCGCGTTTCTGAACATGGCCGGCGACCCGATCCTGATGTTCGGCCTGAAGATGGACATCGCCGGCGCGGGGCTTTCCACGGCCCTCAGCCAGATCGTCAGCTGGGGCATCCTGGTGGGGATGTTCGTCTCCGGGCGGACCGAGACGAAGCTCAGCCTGAAGCGCGCGGCCCGGGCCACGCCGGGGATCGTCGGCAACATCGCGGCGACCGGGTTTCCCAGCCTGCTCCGGCAGGCGCTGAACAGCGTCACCACCGTGCTTTTGAACACGCGCTGCGCGGTGTACGGGGATGCGGCCGTGGCGGCGATGAGCATCGTGTCGCGGATCGTATTCTTCGCGTTTTCCGTCGCGCTGGGCGTTGGGCAGGGGTTTCAGCCCGTGTCCGCGTTCAACTACGGCGCGGGAAAGTATTCCCGGCTGCGCCAGGGCTTCCGGTTCGCCTGCCTGGCCTCCGAGGCGTTCATACTCGTCAGCTGCGGGGGGCTGATCGCGTTCTCCGGCAGCCTGATCGGGCTGTTCCGGGACGACCCGGCGGTCATCGAAATCGGCACGCGCGCCCTTCGCCTGCAGGCGCTGGCGACGATGGTGCTGCCGCCGTGCATGGTGGTGGAGATGCTCTACCAGAGCACGGGCCGGCGCATGGGCGCGAGCCTGCTGTCGGCGCTGAGGAGCGGGCTGTTCTTCATCCCCGCCCTGCTGATCCTCTCCCAATGGCGGGGCCTGGCGGGCATCCAGGAGGCCCAGCCGGTGTCCCTGCTGCTCTCCGTGCCGGTGTTCGCCCTCTTCGCGGCGCGCTTCTTCCGGAAGCTGCCCAGGGAGGACGGCGGGACATTGCAGGCGAGCGGGAGGCGGGATCGGACATGAACATCACGGCGTATCTGGGCGCGAATCCGGGCGGCGTTCTTAACGCGCGGATTCCAGGAATCTTTTTCACACAACCGCTTCGCGACGGTGACAAACGCGGAGCGGTTGTGTTATAATACCCAAAAACCGTTACAGATGACTTGCGCGGAGGAAATGAGAGCATGAAAGCATTGCCGGAGATCACCCTCGAATTGCAGGACAACGAATGGCCGATGACCGGGATCGACCACGACCGACAAATCGCGCGGGCCATCGTGGTGGACGGCAACGGAAACTATTACTTCGTTCGCGCCGTGCGGGACGACGACTTTGGCGCGGCGACGCTGATCGAGACCTCCGGGGGCGGCGTGGAGTCGGGCGAGGCCCCGGACGCGGCGATCCGCCGGGAGCTGCGCGAGGAGCTGGGCGCGGAGGTGGAGATCCTGGGCAGGCTCGGCGTGGTCAGCGACTACTACAACCTGATCCACCGGCACAACATCAACCACTATTTCCTCTGCCGGGCGCTCTCCTTCGGGGACAGGCGCCTGACCGAGGACGAGCGGGAGCAGTTTCACCTCTCCACGCTGAAGCTGGGCTTTGACGCGGCGGTGGCGGAGTACGAGCGCCGCGCCTGCACGCCGCTGGGCCGGCTCGTCGCCAACCGCGAGCTGCCCATACTGCGGCGGGCGGGGGAATGGATGGACGGGGATTAGATATGCCCCAACAGGATTGATAAAGGAGGCGGGCATCCATGGAATTGCTGAAGAACACGCTGAACCGCTTTGTGGAATCCGGCCAGATCGCGGGCTGTGCCGCGAAGGTGGTCCGCAACGACGCGACCTGCTTCGAGGGCTGCTTCGGCTATGCGAACCGGGAGAAGGGAACGCCGATGGACGCGGACACCATCTTTCCCATCGCGTCGATGTCCAAGGTGATCACGGTGGCCGGCATCATGCGGCTGTACGAACAGGGCCTGTTCAAGATGTGGGACCCGGTCAGCGAATACCTGCCCGGCTTCAAGAATCCCACCATCGCGCTGGAGAAGCCGGACGGCGGCTATGAGATCGTGCCCGCCAGGGGCGAGGTGACGATGCGCCAGCTGTTCACGATGACCAGCGGCGTGCCCTATGCCGGAAGCGACACCGCCGCCGCCCGCATCCAGAACGAGAAGGGCGACGAATACCTGGCCGCGCACGGCGGCGTCATGCCGGACACCCGCACCTACTGCAACCGGGTGGGCGAGCTGCCGCTGGCCTTCGAGCCGGGCGAGCGCTGGATGTACGGCTTCTCCATCGACGTGCTGGGCGGCGTGATCGAGGTGCTCAGCGGGCAGAGCCTGGGAGCCTACCTGAAGGCGAATATCTTCGACCCGCTGGGCATGGCGGACACCGGCTTCTTCGTGCCCCCGCAGAAGCAGGCGCGGATCGCCACGCTCTATCAGCTGCACGAGGGCATGAAGCCGGCGGAGCGCGACTATCCCACCGAAAAGCCCCCCTTCGAGAGCGGCGGCGGCGGGCTGTTCTCCACCGTGTCGGACTATTCCCGCTTCGCCCAGATGCTGCTGCACGGCGGCACGCTGGACGGCGAGCGCATCCTGGGCAGAAAGACCGTGGACCTGATCGCCACGGACCACCTGACGCCCCGGCAGCAGGCCACCCACAGCTGGGACACCCAGCGCGGCTACGGCTACGGCCTGGGCGTGCGGGTGATGACGCACCCGGAGGTCGCGGGCATCAACGGCTCCGTGGGCGAATGGGGCTGGGACGGCGCCTTCGGCAACTGGTTCTGCGTGGACCCGAAGGAAAACCTCACTTGCGTGTACCTGACCACGAACCTGCCCGGGGACCACTATCGCTTCATCCCGAAGCTCATGGCCTCGATGTACGCGGAGCTGGATTGACGGCCGGCATGGGCGAGACGATGAAGGCGCGCTTCCACCTGCCGGGGCTGTTTGAGTTTTACGAGCTGTACCGGGCATTCCTGCCGCTGTTCCGGGAGCATCGGGACTGGTTCTACGACTGGTGCGAGATCGGCTCGATCTACGGCGCTCCGGCGGACTGCCTGTGGGGCGGCGGCCGGGTGGGCTTCGGCGAGGCCTGGGCGGCGGACGCGGCGGCGCTGACGCGGGAATACGGCGTCTCCGCGCGGCTGACGCTCAGCAATTCCCTCCTGAGGGAGGAGCACCTTTCGGACAGAAGGTGCAACGCCCTGTGCGCGCTCTTTGAGCGCAACGGCCCGGCGGCAAGCGGCGTGATCGTCCATTCGGAGCTGCTGCTGGACTATCTGCGCAGGCGCTATCCGGGCTTCTATTTCGTGTCCTCCACCACGAAGGTGCTCACGGATTTCGCCGCGTTCCGCGCCGAGCTGGATCGCCCGGAGTTCCGCTTCGTGGTGCCGGACTTCCGGCTGAACCGGGCGCTGGATAAGCTGGACGCGCTGACCGCCGCGCAGAGGGCCAAGGTGGAGTTCCTGTGCAACGAGTGCTGCTGGTTCGCCTGCCCCGAGCGGAAGGCCTGCTATGAGAACGTCAGCCGGAAGAACCTGGGGGAGGCCTGTGCCGACCACGTGTGCTGCTCCCCGACGGCGCAGAGGGGCTATCGCTTCTCCGACGCCATGGAAAACCCCGGCTTCATCGGCGTGGAGGACATCCTGGACACCTATCTGCCGAACGGCTTTTCCCACTTCAAGCTCGAGGGCCGCGGCCTGGGCAGCGCCGTCGTACTGGAGTTTTTGCTCTATTACATGACCCGGCCGGAGTGCCGGCTGAAGGTGCGGGAGGAAATCTATCTGGACAGCTCACTGGACCTGTTCTGAGGGGGACGGCCGGCGGGCGGGGGAATCGGGAGGAGAAGGGACATGACAGAAAAGCGCCTGTTCGACACGGACCGGCTGGTGCCCGCCTATTTCAAGCTGGCGCTGCCCGTGGTGTTCAGCATGGTGATCACGCTGATCTACAGCCTGGCGGACACCTGGTTCATCGCCAGGACCGGCGACGCCATGCTGGTGGCGGGGGTCTCGCTGTGCGCGCCGGTGTTCACCGCGCTGATGGCCCTGGGCAACATCTTCGGCCAGGGCGGCAATTCGCTGATCTCGCGGCTGCTGGGTGCCGGCGACCGCCGGAGCGTGCAGCGGGTGAGCGCCTTCTGCTTTTACCTGGCGATGCTCACGGGCGTGGTCGTCGCGGTCGCGCTGTACGCGCTGCGCCGCCCGGTGCTGGGGCTGCTGGGCGCCAGCGAGAACACCGCCGCGCATGCCGAGGCCTACTATTCCGTCATCGTGGCCGGCGCGCCGCTGGTGATCCTCAGCTTCATCCACACCAACCTGATCCGCAGCGAGGGCATGTCCACGCTGTCGATGGTCGGCACGGTGTCCGGGTCACTTCTGAACATCGCGCTGGACCCCCTGTTCATCAGCGTGCTGGGCTGGGGCGCCCGGGGCGCGGCGCTGGCGACGGTGCTGGGCTATACCCTGACGGACCTGCTTACCCTGTTCTTCGTGATGAAAAAGAGCGCGTCCCTGTCGGTGGATGTGCGCAAGGCCCGCGTCAGCCGGGGCGAGCTGGGTCAGATCTTCAGCGTGGGCATCACGGCGGCGATCACCAACATCGCCACCAGCGTGTGCGTCGTGTTTATGAACCAGTTCCTGCTGCCCTACGGTGACGAGAAGATCGCCGCGCTGGGCATCGTGCTGAAGGTGACGATGGTGGTGCAGCTGATGCTGGTGGGCTTCTCCTTCGGCGGGGTGCCGCTGTTCGGCTACCTGTACGGGGCCGGGGACCGGGAGAAGCTGCGGCGGCTCCTGCACTTTGGCACGCTGTTCCTGTGCTGGCTGGCGCTGGCGGAGTCGCTGGCGGTGTTCCTGCTGGCGGAGCCGCTGATGCGCGTGTTCATCGACGACGCGGCCATCATCGCGGACGGGTCCGTCATGCTGCGCTGGCAGATCGCCGGAATGGCGTTCAGCGCCGTGGTGCTGCTGTACACGTGCCTGTTCCAGGCCAGCGGCAAGGCGCTGCAGGCGCTGGCGCTGTCCCTCAGCCGCCAGGGGCTGATCTTCCTGGCGGTGTTCGCCGCGGCCACGGCGATCGCGGGCTACGGCGGCTTCCTGGCCTGCCAGGTGATCGCCGACGCGCTCAGCGCGGCGCTGGCACTGGCGCTCTACCGGGGAGCGTTTGGCAAGCGGGAGGCCGTCGGGGCGTGACCGGGCGCTGGCCCCCGGGTTTCATGGACGACAGAAAGAGAGTGGAAATATGAGCAAGACATGGTTGATCACGGGCTGCAGCGAGGGCGGCATCGGCGCGGGCATCGCCCGGGCGGTGCTGCGCCGGGGATACAACGCCGTGGTGACGGCGCGCAGCCTGTCGAAGGTGGAGAGCATCGTGAGGGACTATCCCGACACGGCGCTGGCCCTGGCGCTGGACGTGACCGACGGGGCGAGCATCCGCGCGGCGGTGGAGGCCGCGACGGCACGGTTCGGCGCGATCGACGTGCTGGTGAACAACGCCGGGTACTGCTATCGCTCTTCGGTGGAGGAGGCCGACCGCGCGGGCGTGGACCGCATGTTCGAGACGAACTTCTTCGGCCCCGTGGCGCTGATCCAGGCGGTGCTGCCGGGCATGCGCGAGCGCCGCGGCGGCGCGATCGTGAACGTCAGCTCCATCGGCGCGGTGCGCACGGGCGCGGCTTCCGGCTATTACGCAGCTACGAAGGCGGCCATCGAGCTGATGAGCGAGGGCCTGGCCGCGGAGGTGAAGCCCCTGGGCATCCGGGTGATGATCGTGGAGCCGGGCGCGTTCCGCACCCACTTCTACGATTCCTCGCTGAAGGGCGCGGCGATGACCATCGGCGACTACGCCGACACCGCGTGGAAGCGCTCGCCGGAGAACGCCGCGAACCCGATGAATCAGCCCGGCGACCCCGAAAAGGCGGGCGACGTGCTGATCGACGCGCTGGAGAGCGAAAACCCGCCGATGCGCCTGCTGCTGGGCAGCGACGCCGTGCGGGCCGTACGCGGCACGCTGGAGGCGCGCATCCGCGAGCTGGACGCCTGGGCCGACAGCTCCGCGCGGACGGATTTCTGACGCCCGGCCGGGCGTCGGGCGACGACGAAACAGAAAAGGAGGGGAATTCCATGCTGTACAATGAAGCCTGCGGCGAAAAGCTGTCCCGGCTGGGGTTCGGCTGCATGCGGCTGCCGCTGACGGCGGACAAGGCCATCGACGAGGCGGAGCTGGGCCGGATGGTGGACTATGCCATCGAAAACGGCGTGAACTACTTTGACACCGCGTATCCCTACCACGGCGGCCTCAGCGAGATCGCCATCGGCAGGGCGCTGAAGCGGCATCCCCGGGACGCCTGGTACCTGGCCAGCAAGTACCCGGGCCACCAGATCGCCTCGACCTACAACCCGGCACGGATCTTCGAGGAGCAGCTGGAGAAGTGCGGCGTGGAATACTTCGATTTCTACCTGCTGCACAACGTCTATGAGAATTCCTACGGCGTGTATACCGACCCGAAGTGGGGGATCCTGGACTACTTTGCCGGGCAGGTGCGCCGGGGCCGCATCCGGCATCTGGGCTTTTCCAGCCACGCCCGCCCGGACACGCTGGAGCGGTTTCTGGATTACGCCGGGGACCGGGTGGCTTTCTGCCAGATCCAGCTGAACTATCTGGACTGGTCGCTGCAGGACGCGAAGGGCAAGTATGAGCTGCTCACCGCGCGGGATATTCCCGTCTGGGTGATGGAGCCGCTGCGCGGCGGCAGGCTGGCGGCGCTGGACGGGGCGGAGGAGGCCCGGCTGAAGGCCCTGCGCCCGGAGGAGAGCGTCGCCGCCTGGAGCTTCCGGTGGCTGCAAAACCTGCCCAACGTGAAGATGGTGTTGTCCGGCATGTCGTCCCTCGACCAGATGGTGGACAACGTGAACACGTTCTCCGGCGGCGCGCCCCAGTCCGTCGAGGAGGCGGCCCTGCTGGAGAGCATCGCTGAGGGCATGAAGGACGCGCTGCCCTGCACCCGCTGCCGCTATTGTACCGCCGGCTGCCCGATGGGGCTGGATATCCCGATGATGATCCACGCCTACAACGACTTCCGGTTCGCCCAATCCATGACGGTGCCCATGCAGTTCGACGCCCTGCCGGAGAACAAGCGGCCCTCCGCCTGCGTGGCCTGCGGCGCCTGCGCCGCCATCTGCCCCCAGAGCATCGATATTCCCGGGGCGCTGGCGGAGCTGGCCGATATGCTGGCGAATGCGCCCAGCTGGGAGGAGTTGTGCCGCCAGCGGGAAGAGGCGGCGCGGAAGCTGAAGGAAAAGGGAGAATAAAGGGGATTTGGTACCTGGCCGCCCAAAGATTCCTTGATTTACCGCCAGTAAACCTGCGGAAAACCGCCTTGAGATGCAGCCAACTACGCTCGAAACTGCATCTCCTGGGATTTAGAAACACACTCTAAAACAAAGCGCTTGCGGGTGACGACCTCATCCGGCGCTTCGCGCCACCTTCCCCAAAGGGGAAGGCAAGGACCCGGATTGCCACGTCGCTTCGCTCCTCGCAATGACGTTGTTCGACAATTACTTGCTGTACGTCATTGCGAGGAGGACCCGAAGGGTTCGACGTGGCAATCCGGTCTTTTCTTTGATGGGAAGCCGCGACAGAGGCAGCAAAGATCATTTTGCGCTGCGTCAGGCGCGGGCGGCCTGCTTCACGCGGTCGGCGGCGTCGGCGGCCTTGCCCAGGACGCCGTTGACGTCGTCCCGGCCCAGCTCCTTGCCGGCGAAGCTGTAGCGGCAGCCCGCGAACAGCCCGATCACCAGAAGCGGCACGCACACCCAGAAGGCGCACAGCAGGAGCACGGCCAGCGCGGTGACCGGCATCTCCAGCAGCGATTCCCCGCCCTTGCGAACGGCGAAGCGGTTGCGATTGCCGCAGGCCACCAGGCGGCGCAGGTGCTCGCCCAGGTTCTTGAAGCCCTGGCCGTGGCAGCGCCTGGCCTTTTCGACGCGCTCCGGCCGCACCCCTTCGACGGTCGGCGCTTCCGGCGCTTCCGCCTCCGCCGCTTCCGCCTCCGGGGCGGCCTGGACCGCCGCGGCCTCGCCGCCCTCGGCAAATTCGTTCAGCTCCCGCATCCTGCGGAACTGCTCCTGCTCCAGCAGGTGGGTCGCCGTCAGCGTGTTCCAGTCGCCCGCCTCGAGGGCGCTCCGGGCTTCCTCCAGGGTCACGTCACACTTCTTGGAGAGGTTTTCGGTCATTTCATACTGCGTCATTTTTGGATTCCTCCGTTCGATTTGATGGGCTCATTATAGCAGCCGAACATGAGATGACAAGGAAAATGGATTAGGGTTCCATTAGAAAATGATGATGGAAGGCGCATTCCGCATTGCCCGAAACCGACAATCGTGATATAATGATCAGGAAACCGCGTTTTTCCGGGTCGGCGGGCAAGGGAGCGAAGCGAGTTGCGCAGCACGCCGACAATCGTGATATAATGATCAGGAAACCGCGTTTTTCCGGGTCGGCGGGCAGGGGAGCGCCATCGACGCCCCTTCGCCCCCAGATATCCATCCACGGAGGTTTTTCATGAACCAACCCTACAACGAACAGGACAGGCTCCTCTCCTCCATCTTCAGCGACGGCACGCCGATGTTCCGGCAGCCCGCCGAGCCCGAGCCGGGCGATTACGTCGCCATCCGGCTGAGGATCCAGAAGGGGGCCCCGGTCAGGATCTCGCTGCTCAAGGGCTTTCCGTCGGTCCTGGCGCACATGTCGCGCTACAAGTCCGACGACGCCTTCGACTGGTATGAGGCGAAGATCTACTGCCGGACGCAGCCGGTGTTCTATTCCTTCCTGATCAAGTGGGAGGAGCGATACATACACTACGACCGGATGGGTCCCCACTGGGTGGATTCCGTGCCCTCGGCGAACCCCGTCGGCGCGTTCCAGGTGATCCCCGGGTTTCACGTGCCCGAGTGGGCCAAGGGCGCGGTGCAGTATCAGATCCTGCCGGACCGGTTCCGCAATGGCAACCCCAACAACGACGTGCTGGACCGGGAATACTGGTACGCCCGGGAGTACATCCGCCACGCCCCCTGCTGGGAGGCCCCGCCGGCGGTGGACGACTACCGCTGCCACTACGGCGGCGACCTGGTGGGCGTGCTGGAAAAGCTGGACTATCTGCAGTCGCTGGGCGTCGAGGTCATCTACTTCAATCCGATCTTCGTCTCCCCGTCGCCCCATCGCTACGATACCCAGGACTACGATTACATCGATCCCCACCTGACGGTGATCCCCCAGGACTTCGGCGACGTGCTGGAGCCGGGGGACACGGACAACGCCCACGCCACGCGCTATCGCACGCGCACGACCAACCTGACGAACCTGGAGGCCAGCAACGCCTGGTTCGCGGCCTTCTGCCAGGAGGCGCACCGGCGGGGCATGAAGATCATACTCGACGGCGTGTTCAACCACTGCGGCTCCTTCAGCCGCTGGATGAACCGCGAGGGCATCTATGGCGGGCACGAGGGCGCCTACATGGACCCCAAGAGCCCCTATCGCAGCTACTTCAACTTCCGCGTCGCCCAGAACTATCACTGCTGGTGGGACATCGAGACCCTGCCGAAGCTCTACTATGAGCATTCCAACCGGCTCTGCGACGAGATCTTCCGCGTGGCGGAGAAGTGGGTCTCCCCGCCCTACAGCGTGGACGGCTGGCGGCTGGACGTGGCGGCGGACCTGGGCCTGACGCCCCAGTTCAACCACCTGTTCTGGAAGGAGTTCCGCCGCCGGGTGAAGGCGGTGAACCCCAACGCGCTGATCATCGCGGAGCACTACGGCAACCCGGCCGGCTGGCTGGGCGGCGACGAGTGGGACTCGGTGATGAACTACGACGCCTTCATGGACCCGCTGTCCTTCTTCCTCACCGGCGTGGAGAAGCACTCGGACTACCGCCGGGACGACCTGTACCAGAATGGCATGGCCTTTTTCGGCACGATCTTCGAGGCCATGTCGCACATGCCCACGCCGTCGGTCTACTGCGCCATGGACGAGCTGGACAACCACGACCACAGCCGCTTCCTGACCCGCACCAACGGCCGCGTCGGACGGCTGAACACCGTGGGCCGCGAGGCGGCGGACGCCGACATCCACCCGGAGGTGTTCCGGGAGGCGGCGGTGATCCTGATGACCTGGCCCGGCGCGCCGACGCTCTACTACGGCGACGAGGCGGGCCTGACCGGCTGGACCGACCCGGACAACCGGCGCACCTATCCCTGGGGCCGGGAGGACGAGGCGATGATCGCGTTCTTCCGGGCGCTGGCGAAGGCGCGCGCGGAGCTGCCGGTGCTGCGCAAGGGCAGCGTGAAGCCGCTGTGCGCCGGCTACGGCTACATCGCCTACGCGCGGTTTGACGCCGGGGCCGCCGCGATCGTGACCTGCAACAACACCGGGCGGCCCATGCTGCTCGACCTGCCCCTGCGCGACCTGGGCATTCCCGACGGAACGACGCTGGCGACCCGCTTTACCACGACCGAACAGGGCTTTGACACGACCGACATACCCGCGGGCGCCGTATCGGACGGCGTGCTTCGCCTGACCGCGCCCGCCCACAGCGCCACGATACTCACACCGCAAACTGCGTGATACGCGAGAGGGAGGATATTTCATGGCAGAAATCACGGAGCGCAGCGCCGTTTTTACCGATTATGACAGCTTTTTGTTTCACCAGGGAACGAACTACGAGGTCTACCGCAAGCTGGGCGCCCACGTCGACATTGAAAACGGCGTGCTGGGCACCCGGTTCAACCTCTGGGCCCCCAACGCCCAGTACGTGTCCGTCATCACGGCCAGGACCGGCTGGGAGGACGAGAAGTGGATGCACCGCAGCCAGTGGGACGGCGGCGTGTGGGAGTGCTTCCTGCCCGACGTGGGCCCCGGCGACGCCTACCGCTACGTCATCACCGGCGCGGACGGCGTGAAGCGCTACAAGAGCGATCCCTACGGCTTCTGGACGGAGAAGCGGCCCAACAGCGCCTCCATCGTCTGGGGGTTGGACAACTACCAGTGGGGCGACGACATCCACCAGGCCCAGCGGGACAACACCAAGGTGCTGGAGCGGCCCATGTCCATCTACGAGGTGCACCTGGGCAGCTGGAAGAAGGGCTACCAGGGCGACTGGGACGAGGACGGCTTTCTGAACTACACCCAGCTGGCGGACGACCTGGTGAACTACATGACCTACATGGGCTACACCCACGTGGAGCTGATGGGCATCTGCGAATATCCCTTCGACCTGTCCTGGGGCTACCAGGTGACGGGCTACTACGCGCCCACCTCCCGCTACGGCACGCCGGACGACTTCCGCCGCTTCGTGGACCGCATGCACCAGGCGGGCATCGGCGTGATCCTGGACTGGGTGCCGGCCCACTTCCCCAAGGACGACTTCGCCATGGGCTGGTTCGACGGCACGCCGCTCTATGAAAACAGCGACCCGCTGCGCCGCGAGTTCCCGGTGTGGGGCACGCTGGCCTTCGACCATGCCAAGCCGGAGGTGCGCTCGTTCCTGATCGCCAACGCCTTCTACTGGATCCGCGAGTTCCACATCGACGCCCTGCGGGTGGACGCCGTGGCCTCGATGCTCTACAACGACTACGACCGCTCCGAGTGGCGGCCCAACATGTTCGGCGGCCGCATGAACCTGGAGAGCATGGATTTCCTGCGCCAGCTGAACTTCGAGGTCTGCGGCAAGACCACCGGCTTTTTGATCGCCGAGGATTCCTCCGCCGAGTGGGGCATCACCGAGCCGGTGGACCACGGCGGGCTGGGCTTCACCTTCAAGTGGAACATGGGCTGGATGAACGACACCATCCGCTACATGAACCTGGACCCGGTGTATCGCAAGTGGCACCACGGCAACCTGACCCACATCGCGGACTATGCCTTCAGCGAGAATTACGTGCTGGTGCTGAGCCACGACGAGGTGGTGTACGGCAAGGGGACGATGGTGAACAAGGCCCCCGGCGCCATCATGGACAAGCTGGGCGAGCTGAAGACGCTGTACACCTGGCAGTTCACCTTCCCGGGCAAGAAGCTGCTGTTCATGGGCCAGGAGTTTGCCCAGGAGCGGGAGTGGAACGTGAAGGAGTCCATCGACTGGCACCTGGCGGACGACTTCGGCCACCGGGACGTGATGCAGTGCGTGAAGAACCTGCTGGAGGTGTACAAGCGCTATCCGGTGCTGTACATGGACAGCAAAAACCCCACCACCTTCGAGTGGGTGAACCGGGGCGACGCGGACCGCAACATCGTGGCCTACTATCGCCGCAACCCCTGGAATTACGAGGGCGCGGTGCTGGTGGTGTGCAACTTCTCGCCGATGGAGTATCATGATTACACCGTGGGCGTGCCCATGGAGGGCTTCTACAAGCGCGTGTTCTCCACCTATGACAGCCTGCCCGACCAGGGCTATTCCGGCGACACCCCGCCGCTGACGGCCCAGTGGTACGACTGCGACGGCTACACCCACATGCTCACCTACTCCCTCCGCCCCTTCGAGGCCATCATCGTCGAGTTTCCCCGGCATGAGTGACGCGGAGGCACAGAAAGGCCCGCGAAGCGCAGGATCTGTGCGCGGCGTGAACAAAAGCGGGCTCTTGATTTTCCCATCTTTCCGTGATGAACCCAAAAAGGCACCGGATGGCCACGTCGGGACTTGGGCCGACGTGGCGATCCGGCGCCTTTATCAGTGATTCCCGCTTTATACTAAATTCCTTCTAAAACATGTACAAATGCGGAGTGGATTTTTGGTTCTGAGGGAGGCGATGCAGCGCATCGTTGACCGAAGCGAAGCACAGCCAGGGCAAAAAAGGCACCCGCAGATGTGCATGGATTAGATGGAATTTAGTATTAGCGCTTTTCGACGGCGTTGAAGCGCCCGGCGAAGCGCACGCCCTCCAGGGCGCGGGCCGCCTCGACCTGCGCGTCGGTGACGCCTTCGGCGCTCTCCGCCTCGATCACATAGTGATACCGGCCCAACCGGCTGCCCTCGGGGCGGTCGTGCAGCGCCACCAGCTCCAGGCCCGAGTCGCGCAGCGCCACGATGATGTCGTCGATCCGGCTGGCCTCGCAGGTCGCCACGAACACGGCGCGGGTCAGCCCCTCGCCGTCCAGCGCCGTTCGGGAGAGGACGTAGAAGCGGGTCTTGTTGGCGTCGGTGATCTGCACGTTCTCCGCCAGCACCTCCAGGCCGTAGAGCGCGGCGGCCCCGGGCGCGGCCACGGCGGCGATGGACGCATCTCCCGTTTCGGCCACGTGACTGGCCGCGGCGGCGGTGCTGGCCATCTCCACGGCCTCGGCGTCGGGCAGGTGCTCCGCGCGCCAGGCGGCGCTCTGGGTCAGGCCCTGGGCGTGGGAGCAGACGGTCCTGATGTCCTCCAGCGTCGCGCCGGGCACCCCCATCAGCGTCTGGCTGATCGGCAGCACCACCTCGCCGACCACGAACGTCTCCTCCGCGGCGATCAGCGCGTCCACATAGTTCACCACGGCGCCGCCCACGGTGTTCTCCTGGGGGATCACGGCGCAGTCCGCCTCCCCGGCCAGCACGTCCGCGATGGCGTCGGCCACGGTCTCGCGCGGCTCCAGATGATCGTCCCCGGAGAACCAGTATCGCGCGGCTTCCTCGGTGTAGGTACCCTCCGGGCCCAGGTAGCTGACGCGGGCCTCCGCCCACGCCGACGGCAGCAGGATCAGCGCCAGGCAGAGCGTGATCGTCCACATTCTTCTCATATGACTTCACCTTTCCCTTCCGTCCCGAGGGACGGTTTTTTTGTTGCGGAGAGTGGGGGGATGTACCGGGAACTCCCTCAGTCTGGCCACCGGCCAGCCAGCTCCCTCAGAGAGGGAGCCAAAACGGGAGCCTCTCCAAAAGCCTCCCTCTCCGAGGGAGGTGGCAGCCCGAAGGGCTGACGGAGGGAGTTGCCATTCCCCGGCTTTCCGTGAAGAACTCATTTATCCACCCCGCCGCGCCCTCGCCAGCTCCCGGAGGACGCTGGCCGCGTCCCGGTGAACGACGCTTCGGGGCTCGAAGCGCAGGGCGCTGTAGACCAGCTGCATCACCAGGCCTGCGCCGAAGGTGCTGATGAGGGTGCCGATGCCCACGGGCCCGCCCAGCAGCCAGCCCGCCAGCAGCACCGCGCCCCAGAGCAGGATCTCCACCACGCCGATGGGAACGCGGGGCATGCGCTTGCCCAGCCCCACCAGCATCGCGTCGCGCGGCCCGCAGCACTGGCCGGCGCTCATGT
Organism: uncultured Eubacteriales bacterium; assembly: GCA_902799045.1. GTDB lineage: Bacteria > Bacillota > Clostridia > Christensenellales > Aristaeellaceae > UBA2862. The sequence goes on along the minus strand of CADBZH010000010.1, from coordinate 222,819 downwards.
AGATCCACATGCCCAGCGCCATGAAGGCGAAGCCGACCGGCATGATGGCGATGCCCGCCCACAGGCTTTCGTTGGCGGGGAGGGGGTTCAGGTCGTTGAACATCTGCACGAAGTTGCCGGTCAGCAGCGCGTCGATGATCGTGCCGAAGCCGATGCGCTCGCGGAGCAGCAGGTCGATCCCCAGCACGGCCAGGGCGATGGCGGTCATCGAGAGGCCGTAGTTCAGCGGCGTGTGCCGGGCGACGCCCATGCCCAGGCAGTCCCAGGGGGCCAGGCCGATGTTCGAGAAGATGGTCAGGTGCACGCCGAAGGCAAACACCAGCAGCCCCGCCGCGATCTGCAGCCACTGCAAAAGGATGCGCTTCATGGAACACTCACCTCCCGGCCCGTCACTTCACGCGCACGCGCAGGCATACCTCGCGTTCGGCCTCGGGCAGGTCCTCCTCCGGGCTCATCTGGAAATAGGGGGCTCCGTCCGCTCGGAAATGGACCCGGCGGATGCCGTCGCAGCGCAGGTGCTCGCGCAGGCCGGTTTCCCCGTGATAGGCGATCATCCATTCGCCGGATTCGTCCTGATAGAAGGAATTATGGCCCGGGCCGTATTCGCCGGGCACGCTGTAGAAGGTCAGCGCCGGGGCGATGGCCTTGTCCCAGCTGGCGGGCCGGAGCAGGTCGTCCCGGCCGTCGGCGGTCAGCAGGCCGAGGGCGTAGGTGTAGGCGTTGGCGGAGCCGCCGGAATAGGCCAGGTACACCCTTCCGTCCCGGATGAGGGCGTGGGGCCCCTCGTTGTTGATGGTGCCGGCCACGTTCTCCCAGCCGTACAGGGGCCGGGTGAGCAGCACCGGCTCGCTGGTCAGCCGCCAGGGCGAAGCCGGGTCCACCGTGGCGATGTAGAGCATGGAGCCGGTGTCCATCGGCGTTCCGATGTGCCGCCGGTAGGACCAGACCATGTAGGCGCCGCTTTGCGCCTGGATGCAGGTCATGTCCAGCGTGATGCCGTCCGTGGAGAGGGGGCTGCCGTCCCGCCGGGCGACGGGAACGGGGTCCTCCCAGTCCTCCGCGCGGATGACGCTGCCGCCCGGCTTCAGCTTCATCAGGTGGCACTGGGGGCCCCAGGCGTGCCCGCTGACGGCGAAGAGGATATACGGCTGGCCGCCGATGATGTGCCATTCCGGGGCCCAGAAGGTCTGCTCGAAGCCGCGGGCCGGGTCGAAGGGGAGGATCAGGTGCTCCACGGCGTCCGGCGCGAAGAGCCCCTGAACGGTGTCCGCCTCGCGGATGTACAGGCCGATGTCGTCCAGGTTGTCATTGGTGCCCAGGAAGTGCCACTTGCCCTCCCAGCGGAAGAGCACCGGGTCGCCGTAGCCCCTGGCCAGCGGGAAGGGGAAGGCCTGCCGGCGGACGCGCCCCCGGACGGCGTATTCGCCGGGGACGGTGAAATCCACCGCGCCAAAGTCCCAGTCGACGCCCTTGAGCGCCCGGGAGCCGTCGCTGTACACCACCTCGGCGCGGACCGTTTCCAGGTCGGACGGGCGTTCGGCGTCGACGGCCTCCGGCAGCAGGACCTTCCCGCTGCGGATCGGGCTCCAGTAGGCCACGGCCAATTCGGCGACGGCCGCCGGCACGGCCAGGGCTTCGGCGGGGGCGTAGCGCGCCAGCGACGTCCCGTCCACCGGGCCGACCGCCTCGAAGCGGATCAGGTCGCGGGTCTTCCAGAGGAAGCGGTCGCCCGCGGGGCGCGGGGCCGGGTCGCCGCGCTCATCGACCAGCTGTCCGTCGACGCCGATCCAGCCGTCCTCCATGGCGAAGAGGGTCGGTTTCCGGACGCCCAGGGGGACGATCGTGTCCTCGTCGGAGACATAGCCCTCGGCAAAGAGCATGCCGTAGTTGCGGTTCAGCGGCCGCGCCGCCTCGCCCGGGCGCTGAAAGGCGAAGTGCACGGCGTTGGCCAGTCCCGCCGGGTAGGCGTCCGGGTCCACCGGGCGGGTGTATACGGAGATGAGAATCGCCTGGCTGTTCATGGCATGGCCCTCCCGCGAACAAGTTTTCAACAGTATACCATTTTCCGCGCCCGCGATCAAGTTGAGGGAGCAGGGAGTAGGGAGTAGGAATAGTGCTTTAAAGCCTTCCCCTATGGGGAAGGTGGCCGAGCGAAGCGAGGTCGGATGAGGTCCCCTCACATTCTGCTCCGCGCCTCTCCCGCGATCTAGGCGCAGTCCCCAGCCTTAGAGGACCTCATCCGTCTTCCGACAAAATCGCAAGCGATTTCGCCGGAATCCACCTTCCCCATCGGGGGAAGGCTTTGGGCGGACGGCAAAATGCATATAATGTCCCTGACATTTATATGTTTTGTCTCTGTAAAATCTTGGAAAAGAAAAAGGGCGTTTTTTGTCCCCAAAATGAGGTGCAAATGGTATTGTTAAGATGACGTTTAAATACTATGATTACAGTAAGTGGGGTTACATGCGGATTTGTCACGGATTCCGTTCCCCGGCGGGCGGATGTGGCGCAGACAGGAGGCGTGTCCATGCAGATCGATCCGAAAAAGCGGCGCTCCTATCAGGAGTTCCTCTATATACTGCCCTTCATCCTGCTGGTGGCGGTGTTTTCCTATTTCCCGCTGTACGGCTGGGTGTATGCCTTCCACGACTATCAGCCGCCGAAGCCCATCGGCCCGGAGACGTTCGTGGGACTGAAGTGGTTCCAGTACATCGTCTCCAACCCCGTGCGCACGGCGGACGTGCTGCGCGTGCTGCGCAACACCTTTGCCATGAGCGGCATATCGCTGCTGTTCTCGTGGTTCCCGATGATCTTCGCCGTGTTCCTCAATGAGATCAAGTGCCGCCCCTACCAAAAGTTCGTCCAGACCGTCACCACGCTGCCGAACTTCATCAGCTGGGTGCTGGTGTTCTCCATCGCCTTCAACGTGTTCGGCTCCAACGGCGCGGTGAACTCGGTGCTGTTGGACGCGGGGCTGATCGACAAGCCCATCTCGTTCCTGAAATCCAAGGAGCACCTCTGGTTCAAGATGTGGCTGTGGCTCACGTGGAAAAACGCCGGCTGGGCGGCCATCATGTATCTGGCGGCCATCACCGGCATCGACGAGCAGATGATCGAGGCCGCGCGAGTGGACGGCGCGACAAGGATGCAGATCATCCGCCACATCATCATCCCCAGCATCCTGCCCACCTACTTCGTCATCGTCATGCTGAACATCGCCAGCTTCCTGAACAACGGCATGGAGCAGTACTACGTGTTCCAGAACGACTTCAACCGAAAATACATAGAAGTGCTGGATTTGTACGTGTACAACTACGCCCGCAGCAGCATCAAGAACTATCCGCTGTCCACGGCCATCAGCATGCTCAAGAGCATCGTCAGCGTGGCCCTGCTGGCCGGCTCCAACACGGTCTCCAAGCTGATCCGCGGCGAGGGCTTCATCTGACGGACGGGCGAAGCGTGACAGACGGGAGGGATAGCGATTATGACCAAAGAGAAGAATCTGGGCGGCGTACAGCTTGACAAGAGCTTCGGCGATCGTGTGATCAGCGTGATCACCTATGTGGTCTACGCGATCTTCGCCTTCGTGTGCGTCTATCCGTTTTACTATATCTTCATCAATTCCATCAGCGCCAACAACCTGTCCGAGCGCGGCAAGGTCATTTTCTACCCGATGGAGATCCACTTCCAGAACTACATCAACGTAGCGAAGATCCCGGGCCTTCTGGACGCGGCGAAGATCTCCGTGCTGAGGACCGTGATCGGCACGGTGCTGACGGTGATCGTGGCCGGCTTCCTGGGCTACATGTTCACCCGGCAGACGCTGTGGAAGCGCCGCTTCTGGTATCGCTTCGTGGTGGTGACGATGTATTTCAACGCCGGCATCATTCCCTGGTACCTGACCATGGACAAGCTGGGCATGACCAACAACTTCTGGGGCTACATCTTCCCGACCATCGTCCAGCCGTTCTACATCATCCTGTGCAAGACCTTCTGCGAATCGGTGCCCCGGGAGCTGCAGGACGCGGGCGAGATCGACGGTGCGGGCACGCTGCGCATCTTCTTCAGCATCATGCTGCCGGTCATCAAGCCAATACTGGCCACCATCGCCATCTTCGCGGCGGTGAACCAGTGGAACTCCTTCCAGGACACGCTGCTTTTGATGACGAATACCGACAAGCTGAACACGCTGCAATACGTGTTGTTCCAGTACATCAACCAGGCCAACAGCCTGAAGGCGCTGATCAGCAGCACCACGTCCTCCAACCAGCTGGCCGCCACCCTGGCCCGCGCCGCCACCGCCACCTCCGTGCGCATGACGGTCACCGTCGTGGTGGTGCTGCCCGTGATGATGATCTATCCGTTCTTCCAGCGCTTCTTCACCAAGGGCATCATGATCGGAGCGGTGAAGGGCTAGAGTGTGGCGTGAAGGAAGAAATCCTTCGGATTTCATGGATTCTTTCATAAGCTCCATTGACTGTATACGGATGAACCAAACCGGCATCCTTCAACTCCTCACTCAACAAGGGATATAAGGCCTTGCGCCTTTTATCATACACAAAAAGGAGGGTTACTATGAAACGTTTACTGTCTGTCCTGCTGGTATGCGCCATGGTTCTGTCCATGGGCCTGTTCAGCGCGCTGGCTGAGGAAGCGCCCCTGGTCATCGACGTGTATGACGCCGCGGCCAACTACAACGGCACCCAGTCCGGCTGGTTTGCCAAGGTCATCAAGGATCGCTTCAACATCGAGCTGAACATCATCGCGCCCCAGGTGGTGGGCAACGAGGTGTTTGCCACCCGCGCCCAGAGCGGCAATCTGGGCGACCTGATCGTCGTGGACAAGAAGGATATGTCCGACCTGCTGGACGCCGGCCTGGTTCGCGATATCAGCGACAAGCTGCCCGAGTGCGAGAACATCATGAAGTTCAAGGTCCAGATCGACGCCTACAACAAGGGCCTGACCGGCGAGGACGGCGTGTATTACGGCATCCCCTCTGAGATGACCGACACCTCTCCCACGTCCATCACCGACGACGTGATCTATTCCTCCCCGATGATCCGCTGGGATCTGTACACCGAGGTGGGCCGTCCCCAGCTGAAGAACCTGGACGACCTGCTGGATTGCCTGGCCGCCATCCATGAGATCCATCCCACCAACGAGGACGGCGACCCCGCCTATCCCTTCACCCTGTGGCGTGACTGGGACGGCAACGACAACATGATCGGCATCGCGAATGTCGTGCAGCTGACCACCTGGTACGGCGAGAAGCTGAAGCAGAGCGCCATTCTGAAGCCCGACAACACCTTCACCACGGTCTATGACCGCGACGCCGCCTACTACAAGATCACCAAGTTCCTGAACAAGGCCTATCAGATGGGCATTGTCGACCCCGAGTCCGGCGAGCAGCCCTGGGACGACGTGGCCAACAAGCTGTCCACCGGCCGCGCCGATTTGATGTGGTACAGCTGGCAGACCGGCTTCTGGAACAGCGTGGATCGTCTGAACGCCGGCACCGGCTTCATCTTCATCCCCGTGGAGGACATGAACTTCTACGCCGACGCCGACCGCTACTTCGGCTCTGACCGCATGTTCGGCATCGGCTCCCAGGTGGAAGGCGAGAAGTATGACCGCCTCATGGAGTTCCTCGACTGGTACGCCAGCCCCGAAGGCGCCACCTTCCAGCACTGCGGCATCGAGGGCCTGAACTACGTCGTCGGCGACGATGGCAAGTTCGTGCCCTATAAGGACAACGCCCTGATGGACAACCTGCCCGTGCCCGAGGAGTATGGCGAGGGCGGCTACAACGACGGCAACAACCAGATCAACCAGTGGATCGTCTCCTCCCTGTGCGTCAACGACATCACCGGCGAGCGCTTCGCCCAGAAGTACTGGCAGTCCTACAAGGACATGACCATGACCGAGATGAAGAAGGAATGGCAGGAGACCTTCGACGCCGAGGATTCCGTGGACTACATGAAGAAGCATAACCAGCTGCTGGCCAGCCCCAGCGTGGACTTCACCCCCCGCGCCGACGACAACGACATCGCCGCCCTGCGCGTGGACGTGAACACCCAGCTGTGCTCCTACACCTGGAACCTGATCTTCTGCGAGACCGACGAGGACTTCGAGGCCATGTGGGACGAGATGATCGAGCAGCTGAACGGCTTCGGCTATGAACAGCTCTACGCCTACGACTGCGAGACCTATCAGCCCGAAGTGGACGCCAAGATCGCGGTCACCGCGGAATAACACCCGTTTAAGCATCACAAGCACTTGCTTGGGGCTGCCTCAAAACCGACCCTTTCCGGGCGCTTTGAGGCAGCCCTGCTTTTTTCGTGAAGCGCCTTTTTTTCGTGCCAAAGCGGAGCGGGTGTGCTATAATAGGGGATGGCAACAGTACATACGGGAGGGGAAGCCATATGAGAACGATGAGCATCAACCGGGGCTGGCGCTTCGGCCCGGGCCTGGCGGACCACACGCGCCGCCTGCGGGGCGAGCTGAACGAGCGGACCGTGGACCTGCCCCACGACTACATGATCGAGAACGACGTCTCTCCGGAGGCGCCCGCGGGCCAGGCCAGCGGCTATTACAACGCGGGCGTCGCCCACTACATCAAGGTGCTGGAGATCCCCGCGGCGTGGGCGGGGGAGCGCGTGGCCCTGCGGCTGGACGGCGCGATGATGAACGCCACCATCGAGGTCAACGGCGCGAAGGCGGCGCTGCACCACTACGGCTATTCGCCCTTCGAGACGGACATCACCCAGCTGGTCTATCCCGGCCAGGTGAACACGCTGGTCATCACCGTGAACCCCAGCATGCAGCCCAATTCCCGCTGGTATTCCGGCGCGGGGCTGTTCCGGGGCGTGACGCTGTGCCACATGCCGAAGCTGCACGTGGCGTTCGGCGGGCTCTCCGGCTGGACGGACAGGATCGAATACGCCGCGGACGGCCGCGCCGAGACCGCGTACCTGAAGGTATCCGCCCAGGTGCGAAACGACCTAGCGGAGAACCGGCTGGCGGCGGTGGAATTCACGCTGGTGGACGACGAGACCGGCGAGGCCGTGTGCGCGAGCCGGACGATGGCGCAGGTGCCGCCGATGGGCGAGGCCACGGCCTACATGACGCTGACCGTGGACGCCCCGAAGCTGTGGAGCGCCGAGACGCCGCGCCTATACCGGCTGTCGGCCCGGGTGACGGAGGCGGGAACCTACCGGACCCGCGCCTTCCCCGTGGAGCGCGCGACGACGGACGAGGAGGACGTGCTGTTCGGCATCCGCACCGTGGAGGCGGACGTGAAGCACGGCCTGCGGATCAACGGCAGGATCGTGAAGCTGAAGGGCGGCTGCCTGCACCACGACAACGGCGTCATCGGCGCGGTGAGCCTCTACGACGCCGAGGCGCGGAAGGTGCGCATCCTCAAGGAGGTGGGCTTCAACGCCATCCGCACCACCCACAACCCGCCCTCCGCGGCGCTGATCGAGGCCTGCGACCGGCTGGGCATGTACGTGTTCGACGAGGCCTTCGACGCCTGGGGCATGGGCAAGCAGCCCGGCGACTACAACCAGTTCTTCGACGCCGACTGGCAGGCGGACCTGGCGAACTTCGTGCGGCGCGATCGCTGCCATCCCAGCGTGATCCTCTGGTCCATCGGCAACGAGATCACCGAGCGCGCGGGCCTGAACGACGGCTACGTCCGGGCGACGAAGCTGGCCGAGGCCGTGCGCGCCCACGACCCCAGCCGCCCGGTGTCCAACGGCATCTGCTCGTTCTGGAACGGCCTGGACGACGTGCTGATGACGGAGCAGCTGCGCAAGTGGGAGGAGGGCGCGACCCTGCAGAACGCCGATCTGGGCGGCAGGAAGGACCTGCTGTGGGAGCATGTCACCGAGGCCTTCGCCAACGGCCTGGACGTGGTGGGCTACAACTACCTGGAGGACAAGTACGAGCAGGATCACGAGATGTTCCCCGAGCGCGTGATCCTCGGCTCCGAAAACTATCCCGTGCAGGTGGGCAGGCACTGGCCGATGATCGAGGCCACCCCCTGGGTGATCGGTGAATTCACCTGGACCGCCTGGGACTACATCGGCGAGGCGGGCATCGGCCGGTCGATGATCTTTGAGCCGGACGTCACCCACATCCCCAGCGTGTGGGAGGTGGGCGCGCCCTTCCCCTGGCGGGCCGCCAACGACGCCGATATCGACCTCACCGGCGGCATCCTGCCCCAGGGCGTCTATCGGCGCATCGTCTTCGGCAGCGCCGAGACGGGCCTTTACAGCTACGATCCGGCGGTGTTCGGCAAGAAGGAGGCGCTGTCGCCCTGGGGCTTCCCGGGGGTTCGCGCCTGCTGGAACTGGCCCGGCGCCGAGGGCAGGCCCGTGGACGTGCTCGTCTTCAGCGGGGCCGAGGAGGTGGAGCTCCGGCTGAACGGCGAGAGCCTGGGCCGGCTGCGCGCCGGAGAGTCGCTGTCCCACGACATGCCGAAGAGCTTCCTTTTCCACGCCGCCTACGCCCCCGGCACGCTGGAGGCGGTGAGCTACAGCGGCGGCAGGGAGGTCTCCCGCGCCGCGCTGGCCACCACCGGCCCGGCGGCGGGGCTGCGCCTCGTGCCGGAGAGCGACGCGCTGCGCCCGGGCGACGGGACCCTGGGCTACGTGCGGGTGGAGGTCGTGGACGCCGCGGGCAGCGTGGTGCCCGACGCCGCGGTGCCGCTGACCGCCAGCGTCACCGGCGCGGCCATGCTGCTGGGCTTCGGCTCGGCCAACCCCATCACCGATGAGAACTACACCCGCGGCGAGTTCACCAGCTATCACGGCCGGGCGCTGGCCGTGCTTCGCCCGGGCGAAGACGCCGGCGAGTCGACGCTGCGCGTGAGCGCCGAGGGCCTCGGCATGGCTGAGCTTTCCCTGCCGGTGAAGGGCTGAACGAACGGAAAGGACATCAATACAGGGGCGGCGTTGCGGCGCCCGTCCGGGTACGAATCGCATCGTTCTGCCCGGCAGGCGGCGCAACGCCGCCCCTCTTTCCATTGCGGGCGCTCACTTCCCGCTCAGGAAGCCCAGGTATTCGTCGAACACGTTGAACAGCATATCCCCGGAGCAGACCGGCAGGAGGAAGTCGCTGGCGCCGATGGGGGAGAAATCGAAAAGCTCCTTTGCGCCGGTGAGAACCAGCGCGGGCAGCACCTCGTAGTCCGGGCCGAACACGATCTCCAGATACGGCGCGTACTTCGCCGCCTGGGAGACGTCCTCGCCCTCGACGGCGTCCTTCATCTTGAATTCCAGTGAGAACACCTTGTCCTCCGTGATGACCAGCACGTCCGCGTAGATGCGCACCCGGCGCGAGCGCTTCAGGCGGAATTCGAAGGCGATCTCCCACTTCAGGCAGCCTTCGCCGGCCATGTCCATAAGGTCCGTGAACAGCCGCGCCATCTGGGTCCGGCAGTCGCGGAAGGAGTGCAGCAGGCCGCGGGCGTCGCTGGTGCTGCGCCCGATCCGCTCGCAGCCCTCCAGCAGCCGCTTCAGCCATTCGCCCTCCGGGAGGTCCATGAATTCGTCCACCCGGCTGTAGTAGCCGCAGAACTCAAACAGGCCCGCGTGGGGGCGCTCCTGACGGATGATGCCGTGCCACCGGCTGTCCCGGTCCTGCCAGCACAGCTCCTTCAGCAGCGGCGAGGCGTACAGGACGCGGTTGACGACGCTGCGGTCAAGATTCAGTTGCCGCGCGATCTCCCGGGCCTTCAGGCCGTTTGCCTGGCAGATCGCGGCGCAGACCAGGCGCTCCCGGTCGCGGGTGGTTGCTGTCTTCATGGGCCCAGCATACCATAACCGGCGGCGGTTTTCAAGCCCGACGGGCGCGGTGCGCGTAAGTCCGGTTTGAACCGCCTGTTTTAGAAACACACTCTAGAGTGTGTTTCTAAAATCCCCGAAGTGCATTTTCGGCGTCTCAGGCTGCATTTCCGTGTTGCTTTTCCTTGACTTAGCCCCACTAAGCCTGCGGAGAATCGCCTTGAAACGCAGCCTGATACCCTCGAAACTGCACATCCTCGACTTTAGAAACACACTCTGGTATTTGTCATTCGTGCGGGTGCCGTGGATTTCTGTCCCGCGACGGTGGACAACGGGTGATCCGACCTGCTATAATGGTATCGAGGAATGCCGGGATACGCTCGCCGGCAGAGGGAGGGACAGGCGATGATCACCGACGGATTTACCTATGTGGCCGTGCTGCTGTTCATGGCCGGCGTGCTGGTCACGCTGGAGAAGGCGGCGAAGGGGGCGCTCGCGAAGTTCTTCAAGTACGTGCCCGCCGTGGTGCTGTGCTATCTGATCGCGATGCTGCTGTGCACGCTGAAGGTGTGGGACCTGGGGGAGACGAAGGCCGCCTACAGCGCGCTGAAGAACAACCTGACCTACGCGATGATCTTCGCGATGCTGCTGCGGTGCGACATCCGCAAGGTGCTGCGCCTGGGGCCGAAGATGCTGCTGGGCTTCTTTTCCGCCACGCTGACGATCATGATCGGCTTCATCGCCGCGTTTTTGATCATGAAGCGCTTCATCGGCAGCGACGCCTGGATGGGCCTGGGCGCGCTTTGCGGCTCGTGGATCGGCGGCAGCGGCAACATGGTGGCCGTGCAGGCGGCGCTGGATATCGCCGAGGCGGACATGGGCTACGCGCTGGTGATCGATTCCATCGACTATTCCCTGTGGGTGATGTTCCTGCTCTGGGCCATCCAGCTGGCGCCCCGCTTCAACAAATGGACCGGGGCCGATACCACCCGCCTGGACGAGGTCTCCGTGAGGCTTACGGACGAGGCGAAGCTGAACGCGAAGCCGGTGACGCTGCAGAGCCTGATGCTGCTCATCGGCTGCGCCTTCCTGGTCAGCGCCGTCGCCACGGGCGTGGGCGCGAAGCTGTTTGAACTGACGGGCTTCTCCGACAAGGCCACCTGGACGGTGCTGTTCGTCACGGCCGTGGCGCTGGTGTGCGCACTGACGCCGCTGGGGAAGGTGGCGGGGTCCAATGAGGTGTCCAACCTGCTGCTGTACGCGGTGATCGGGCTGCTGGCGTCCCGCGCCAGCCTTCTGGAGCTGGGCGACGCGCCGGCCTGGATCATCACCGGGTTCATCGTGCTTATCATTCACGCGGCGCTGATGCTGCTGCTCTGCAAGCTGCTGAAGCTGGACCTGTTCACCGCGGGGGTCGCCTCGCTGGCGAACATCGGCGGCACGGCCTCCGCGCCGGTGCTGGCCGGCTCCTACTCCGGCTCGCTGGTGCCCGTGGGCATCCTGATGGCGCTGATGGGCTACGTGGTGGGCACGCCGCTGGCCACGCTCTGTGCCAACATCATGAAGCTGCTGGCGGCATAAGGGAGGAACGGAACCATGGAGATCGTGAACATTCGAGGCAGCCTGGGCAATCTTCGCGGCGAGCTGCGCCTGCCCGGGTCGGAAGGCGGGCCGCTGGTGATCCTGAGCCACGGCTTCGGCGGCACCCTGGAGGGCCATGCGGATTACGCGGAGTACTTCAACGAACGGGGCCTGGCGACCTTCAGCTTTGACTTCTGCGGCGGCGGGCCCGGCTCCCGGAGTGACGGCGCGATGACGGAGATGTCGGTGCTGACGGAGGCGGAGGACCTGGGCGCCGTGGTGGACCACTTCCGCCGGGAAGGGCGCTTCGGCCGCCTCATGCTCTGGGGCGCCAGCCAGGGCGGCTTCGTTTCCGCGTATGTGGCCGCCCACCGGCCGGGAGACGTGGCCGCGCTGATGCTGGAATTCCCGGCGTTCGTGCTGCAGGACGACGCCCGAAGGCGCGCCCGGCCGGACGGGACTTTTCCGGAGACGGAGACCGTGATGGGCCAGCGCATCGGGCGCAGGTACGGCGAGGACGCCGTGTCCTTCGACATCTACGGGGTGATCGGCGGCTATACCGGGGACGTGCTGATCCTGCACGGCGACCGGGATGAGATCGTGCCGCCGGACTATTCCCGGCGGGCGGCGGCGGTTTACCGCGCCGCGGAGCTGGTGATCCTGCCGGGGCAGGGCCACGGCTTCATGGGCGCGGCCCGGGCGGAGGCGATGCGGCGGGAGGCCGATTTCCTGCTGGCGCACGGGTTGGCAGATTGATCGACGAGGAATAAAGGAGGCGTCCGGGTGAATACGATCCACCTTGCGGCCCGGGATCAGGGCGAGGCATACCTGCCGCTGGCGCGGCTGGGACTGAGCGCCGAATGGACGGCGGTTTCCGGCGGCGGCGCGGCGGACGACCCGCGGATCGTTCGCGTCCGCGTTCGCAACGACGGCGACGGGGCCTTCCGGGGCGTCGTGCGGATCTCGCTGCCCTTTGAGTCGGAGGAGCCGCGCTTCTTCCTGCCGGGGTTCATGGTTGGCACGAACCGGGGCGAGGCCCCGCTGGTGACGGACAGCCGGACGCCCCGGCTGCGGCCTGCGCCGACGGAATTCCCGGCGTCGCCCTGGTGGCTCGTCCGGGCGGACCGGCTGTCGCATCCCGTGGCGCTGGCCTTCACCGGCGGGAAGGTGACGGGGCTGTGCGCGTCGCCGTATTTCCTGAAAAAGGACGGGAGGCGGCTGGCCTGGACGCCGGGCGCTTCCGGGGATTTCGACCAGTACGCGGGCTTCGGCTGCGATATTGAACGGCGCGAGGTCTGCTACACGCTGGGCTATGAGAACGCGCCCTGGTTCTTCCTGGATTCCCACAACTACAGCCCCCGCGCGGCGCTGGGCGAAAACGCCTTTTGCCTGGAAGCGGGGGAGGCGTTCGAATGCGACGTGGCCGTGTTCGACTACCCGGCCGAGGACGCGCGGGCCATCGACGGCGCGATCCGCTGGGTGTACGGGCGCTTTCACGAGCCGCCCCGGGAGGGCCTGCCGGTGAAGACGGCGGTGTCGGACATCGCCGAAGCGGTGTCCGGCGAGGCCTGGCTGGCGGACAGCCGCGCCTACGCCGGGTTCGTGTTCGACTGGCAGCACGAAAACGAGGTGCGCAGCCTGCCGTCCATCACCTGGACGAACGGGCTGGCCGTGGCCGTTCCGATGCTCCAGGCCGCCCACCGGCTGGGCCGGGAGGCCATGCGCGCCCAGGCGCTGGACTGCATCGACCACATCGTCGAAACCTCGATCAACCCGAAGAACGGCCTGCCCTTCACCGCGGAGGTGGACGGCGCCTGGGGCAACCGGGGCTGGTGGTATGACAAGCAGCCCGTGCCCGGCCACGCCGGGTACCTGGTGGGCCAGGCGCTCTATTACATCCTGAAGGCGTATGCGCTGGAGCGGGCCAGGGGCTTCGATCACCCGGAATGGCTGGATTATGTGGCGCGGGTCCTGGACGTGACCGAGCGCTCGCGCAACGGCGACGGGGAGTATCCCTATATCTTTTCGGAGAACTCCGGCGCGGGGCTGTGCTACGACGCCATGTCCGGCGCGTGGTGCCTGGCCGCGGCGGCGTATTTCGCGTTCCTGACCGGCGAGCGCACGCGGCTTTCCGACCTGCTCGCCAGCGAGGCGCACTACCATGCCGCCTACATCGTGCCGATGACCTGCTACGGCGGGCCGCTGGACATCGACAAGCAGGTGGATTCCGAGGGCGTGCTGGCCTACATCCGCGCCGCGCGCTGGCTGCACGCGATGACGGGCGACGCGGGGCTGCTTGCGCGCATGGGCGAGGCGATCGGGTACGAATTCACGTTCAAATTCTGCTACAATTCGCCCATTAAGGTGCCGCCGCTGAGCAAGGTGGGCTGGAGCAGCTGCGGCGGCAGCATCACGTCCGTCACCAATCCCCACATCCACCCGATGTCCTCGACCATCGTGGACGAGCTGGCCTACTATGTGGAGCGGACCGGGGACGGGTATGTGCGCAGCCGCCTGGAGGACACCGTGCGCTGGAGCCGCCAGGTGTCCAGCACCTATGACGGCGAATACGACTATGGCAGGCGGGGCTGGATGAGCGAGCGCTTCTGCCACTGCCAGGGCCTGCTGACGGAGCACTATCCCGACGGTTCGCCCGCGAGCACCTGGTTCGCGCTGATGCCCTGGGCCTGCGGCTGCGTGCTGGAGGCGCTGGCCGGAGACACCTGGGAATAGCTGTGCGGCGCGGTCTGCTGGCGCTGCGGACAGATCCTTCGCTGCGCCCGGGAGGACAGCGCAGCGAAGGATCTGTACCTGGCTTCATCAGGTTTTCCATCTAGAGACGGAAATGAGGAGGAAACGAGACATGAAGGTGTACAAGCTGGTCTATCTGAACAAGGGCTTCAAGGCCTCCCGGGAGAAGGACCTGGAGCAGGCGGAGAGGATCATCAACGAATACGTCTCCGACGGCTGGACGCTGCAGGAGATCACCACGCCCGACGACGGCGTCGGCGCCATGGTGGGGGTGTTCTACAGGGAAGAGCGGATGTGAGGAGGGAAGCGGCGCCGTAAGGGGCGGGCTCCTTCACTCGCGGCGGGCTTCCTGCCGGTCGTCCGCTGGGGTGCGCGCACCGGCCTTCATCGCCATGCCGGCCCTGAGGAAGCGGAACATGCGCACCGCGCCCCGGTAGTAGAGGGCTTCGGCGTCCTCCAGCGCCGCCTCGAGGGGCATCGGCGCGTCCACGGTGGGCATCAGAGACGCGATGCCGTGGCCATAGATTTTGTCGGCGTCCCGGCCCAGCGAGCCGCTGAGGCCCACGGCGACGACGCCCTTCCTGGCGGCGCGCTCGCCCACGCCCCGCATCACCTTGCCGAAGCAGCTCTGCCAGTCGGTGCGGCCTTCGCCGGTGACCACCAGGTCCGCGCCCTCCAGGCGCTCGTCGAAGCCGATCAGGTCCAGCACCGCGTCGATGCCGGACTTCATCTCGCCGCCCAGGAATATCCCCAGCGCCGCGCCCAGGCCGCCCGCCGCGCCGGCGCCCGGCATGGCGTCCGGATCGACGCCGAACTGGCGGCGGATTACATCGCGATAGTTCATCATCCCGCGCTCGAGCCGCGCCTGCGCCTCGGGCGTGGCGCCTTTTTGGGCCGAGAAGGTGCATGTCGCGCCGTTCTCGCCGCAAAGGGGGTTGGTCACGTCGCACATCACCGTGATCCTCGCGCTCAAAACGCGCGGGTCCAGGCCGGCAAGGTCGATGGCGCAAACCTTCTCCAAGTCCTCGCCCCGGCCTGCCAGCTCCCCTCCGCGATCGTCCAGAAAGCGCGCGCCCAGCGCCCGGGCGCAGCCCATGCCGCCGTCGTTGGTGGCGCTGCCGCCGATGGCGACGGAGAGGTCGGTGAAGCCCTGATCCAGCGCGTGGCGGATCAGCTCGCCGGTGCCGAAGCTGGTGGCCTTCAGGGGGTCGCGCGCCCCGACGGGCACCCGCGTCAGCCCGGAGGCCTGGGCCATCTCGATCACGGCGCGGCGCTCGTCCAGCCTGCCGTAGCGGGCGACGACCCTGTCCATCATCGGGCCGCAGACCTCGCAGGCGATCCACGAGCCGCGCTCCGCGGCCACCACCGCCTCCGCGGTGCCCTCGCCGCCGTCGGCCACCGGCACGCCGAAGGTTTCCACCTCGCCGAACACCTCCCGGGCGGCCCGGGTCAGCAGCCCGACGGTCTGCACGCTGGTCAGCGTGCCCTTGAAGGAATCCGACGCAAACACGAATTTCATGGCTGTACCCTCCCCGAAGTGTGCCGGTTCACGGAAGCCTGCGGGATCGGCGCGGCGAAGGATCTGTCCATTTCGCCGGCGAACGGCAATGAAAGAATGTGAATCATCTCGTTTGATCCCACGGCTTGCCCCAGAGTGTGTTTCCCAAATCGCCGCTCCGCCGCAGTTTCGGCGTCTACCGCGCCTCGCCGCGCTGCTCGCGATACTGGGCGGGGCTCATGCCCACGGCGTTCTTGAAGCTCTTGCTGAAGTGGAAGGGATCGGGATAGCCCACCCGGACGGCGATCTCCTTGATGGACAGCTGGGAATCCAGCAGCAGCTTCTTCGCCTTCTGCATCCGCAGGTCCGAAAGGTAGCGGCTGGGGCTGGTGCCGGCGTGGTCGTGGAACAGCTTGCTCAGGTAGGGCGCGGACACGGCCTGGGCCCCGGCCACGGCGGCAAAGTCGATCTGCCGGTCGTAATTCTCCTGCAGGTAGAGCATCACGTTCTCCACCACCTCGGCGGCGCTGGCCTCCCGGCGGGGGGCGAGGGCCTGCTCCCGGGCCAGCAGTGTGGCCTCCAGCCGGGTCAGCAGGGCGGAAAGCTCCTCCGGGTTGACCGGCTTGAGCAGGTAGTCCACGGCGTGGTTCTGGATGGCGGCGCGGGCGTATTCAAAGTCGCTGTAGCCGCTGATGATCACGCACAGCGCCGAGGGATTCTGGCGGCGCAGGCGGGCGATCAGCTCGAGGCCGTCCATCTCCGGCATCTTGATGTCGCTGAACACCACGTCCGGCATCAGCTGCCCGGCCAGCTCCAGCGCCTCCAGCCCGGTGCCCGCCTGGGCCACGACCTCGAACGCCGCGCCGGCCGCCTCCACGCGGCGGGCGATGTTGCGGGCGATCAGCTTTTCGTCGTCCGCCACGATGACCTTAAACCTCCGACTCATGTTGGCTCGCTCCTATCGTCACACAGGCCCCGCCGCCGGGGTTGTTCTCCAGCCGGAACAGGAATTGGTTGTCGTACAGCAGGCAGAAGCGGATGAACACGTGCAGGATGCCCATGCCGTTGATCTTCAGCGAGGGCAGCGTGTGGGTGCGCCGGATCTCGTCCATCTGGGCCTCAAGCTGCCTCAGCGTCTCCGCCTCGAAGCCCGGGCCGTTGTCCAGGATCTTCAGGGTATAGCCGTCGCTGTCCGCCTCGCCGCGGATGGCGATTCTGTAGGGCGGGCGGCGGGTGGTGGTGAACTTGATGGCGTTTTCCGCCAGCAGCTGCACGCACAGCTTCGGCACCTGCACGCCGTCCAGGGCCGCGGGCACGTCGATCGCGCAGGAGAGGTCCCCCTGATAGCGGATCTCCATGCAGCGCAGATAGTCCCGCGTGTGCCTCAGCTCGTCCGCCAGCGGCACCTTCTGGGCTGAGTCCGAGGAGATGTAGCGCAGGATGTTCGCCATGGACTGGCACATCACGGCGATCTCCTCGTTCATGCCCTCGTCGGCCATGGCTTGCAGCGCCTGGAGGCTGTTGTAGAGGAAGTGGGGGTTCATCTGGGCCTGCAGCGCCAGCATGCGCGACTGCATCTCCTGGTTCTGAAGCGCCAGCAGGTTGTTCACGTGCTCGTTCAGCGTGGCCTGCATCCGGGTGAACGCGCCGTGCAGCGTCTGCATCTCCGTCAGGTCGGTTTGCAGCGGCGGCAGGGCGGTGGGGCGCTCGATGTCGATGCGCTCGATCTGCTGGCACATCTCGGCGATGGGCGCGGTGATGCGCCGGGCCGCCAGGTGCGACAGCAGGATCGCCAGCGCCAGCACCGCCAGCGTGATCAGGAACGTGGTGCCGATCTGCTGCAGCGCGGGGCGCAGCAGGTTCCCGGCCCCGATGGCCGTCACGGTGATGAAGCGGCCGCCGTCCGAGGGCGCGCAGCAGACGAAATCGCCGCCCCGGCGCTCGAAGGCCTCGGGAAAGCCGCGATCCCGCAACGCCTCGAACAGGCCCTCGTCCGCCCCGTCCAGCGGGTAGATCAGCCGGCCGTCGGCGTCGAAGAACAGCATCCGCTCGCCGAAGCCGGAGCCGTAGGCGGCCAGGCCCGCCACCACGCGGCTGACGCGCTGCTTGATTTCAATGTAGCCGCTGGGATTGCCGAAGTTGTCGAAGTTTTCCATGGCCAGCGAGATGAACTGCCGCCCGTAGGCGTCGGTGGCGAACTTCGAGAGGGCCGCGTCCGGCCCGGAGAAGAACACCCGCTGGCGGCCGTCGCCCGAGGCGAACCATTCGCGCCAGGCGGCGCTTTCTTCGTCCCCCGCCGCGATTTCGTTCACCAGGCCGGAGGAAATGCGCGTGCCGTCGCGGGTGTAGAGGTTGATCTGGTCGATGGGGCGGTTGGGAAATATGATGATGGAAAGCATCGTCGAGAGCTTCTCCGCCTCGTCGGCGGCGTTGTGGGCGGCGCGCCCGGGAAACAGCTTGTCCTGCATGCGGGCGGAATAGCTGATGCTCATGGCCATGGTGCGCATCTGCTCGATCTCCCGGTCCACGCTCAGCGCGGCGGCCCGGGTCTGCTGGCGCAGGGCCGTGAGCGTCTGGCTGCGCGTCCGGGCGGCCTGCAGCGCGATCAGCGCCGCGGCCAGGGCGAAGAAGGAGGCCAGTATGATGACGGTATAGGTGCCAAACAGCGTGCCGCGAACGGTTCTCTTCTTCATGGCAAACCTCCGCGCCGGTTAAAAATATACATGGAACCGGTTAAAATTAACCATTCCATTTCAAAACATTCAAATATATAATGGAACCATACCAAATGCACCTCTATTGTACAGGGTGGGTAAAGAAATGTCAATAACATCAAAAGGAGGCATTATCATGAAGAGGATCCTTGCTTGCTTGCTGGCGGCGCTGCTGCTGCTGGGGACGGCCGCCGTGGCCGAGGGCACGACCATCACCTACATGGCCAGCCAGGACTGGGTACAGGACGCCGAGATGGAGCTGGGCGAGAAGTTCACCGAGCAGACCGGCATCAAGGTGGATTACCAGATCATTCCCTCCGACCAGTACACGACTTTGCTGATGACCAAGCTGAACGCCGGCGAGTGCGCCGACATCTTCGGCTCCCAGGCGGGCCAGTTTGACATCGTGACCCAGCTGAACGTGGAAAAGAACGCCGTGGACCTGTCCGGCGAGGCCTGGGCGGAGACCGTCGATCCGCTGGCGGCCGCCGAGACCAGCGTGGACGGCAAGCTCTACGGCCAGCCGGCGCAGGATGTGTCCGCCGTGTGGGCCGTGGCCTACAACAAGCAGGTGTTTGACAGGCTGGGCCTGTCCGTGCCCACCACCTACGAGGAGTTCAAGGCCGTCTGCGAGGCCATCAAGGCCGACGGCATGATCCCGATCTACGAGGCCGTTTCCGACGGCTGGCACCATCAGCTGTGGTTCTGCGAGATGGGCGTGGCCATCGAGAACGCCGAGCCCGGCACCGCCGCGAAGCTGAACAACAACGAGATGGGCTTTGCCGACAGCGCCACCGCGCTTCAGCTGGTGGACCAGATCAAGGAAATGGTGGACCTGGGCTACTGGGGCGACAACTACATGGCCAACGCCTACTCCGACGCCGCCAAGGCCATCGCCGAGGGCGAGTGCGCCATGACCGTGGCCAACCAGGGCTTCCCCACCGAGCTGCACGACGCCTACCCGGATTTCCCCGCGGAGGACATCGGCTTCTTCGTGATGCCCCTGTGCGACAACCAGGTGCTGAACATGAACCCCGTCGGCCCGACCCGCTTCATCTACTCCGGCTCCGCCAACATCGACGCGGCCAAGCAGTATCTGGCCTTCATCGCCGATCCGGAGAACCTGCAGTATCAAATCGAGAACGTGCCGAAGTTCAACACGCTGCCCTTCACCACCGCCCCCGACGCCTACTCCGATGAGATCTCCGCCTTCTACGCGGCCTATCCGAACCATGGCACCGTGTACCAGACCAGCGTGAAGTATGTCAATCCCCAGTGGATGGAGATCGGCAAGGAGCTGACCGCCGTGATCCTGGGCGACGAGACCAGCGAGCAGATGCTGAAGAACATCGACCGCAACCGCGCCGACCAGGCCGCCGCGGCCCAGGACCCCGCCTGGAACTGACGGGCGCCCTGAACTGACCTGACGCTCTGCGGAGGGGACCGCCAATCCGCGGTTCCCTCCGCTTTGTATGATACCCGCTTGCTTCGGGAGGCTGCCATGATCAAGAAGAAAATGTATCCGACCTGGTTCATATTCGGCGCGCTGCTGCTGTATGCGGTGCTGTATGTGCTGCCGTCGGTGATGGGCATCGGCTATTCCTTCACGGACTGGTCGGTGTATTCCCAGGAGATCCACTTCGTGGGCTGGCAGAACTTCGCCACGGTGTTCTCCACCGACTACAACTACACCCGCATCCTGGGCAACACCTTCCTGTTCACGTTCGTCACCACGCTGGCGAAGAACGTGATCGGCCTGGCGCTGGCGGTGCTGCTGACAAAGCGGGTGAAGCTGCTGAACTTTCACAGGGCCGTGATGTACCTGCCCTGCGTGCTGTCGGCGCTGATCGTGGGCATGATCTTCAAATCCGTGCTGAACCCGAAGATCGGCCTTCTGAACACGGCGCTGCGGGCCATCGGCCTGGACGCCCTGGCGATGAACTGGCTCACCGACTCCAGGATCGCCTTTAATTCCGTGATGGCGGTTGATATCTGGAAGGGAATGGGCTACATTATGACCATACTCATCGCCGGCCTCATGTCCATCCCGCCCACCTACTACGAGGCGGCCCAGATCGACGGCGGCAGCGCCTGGCAGTGCTTCCGCCACATCACGCTGCCGCTTTTGATGCCCACGCTGACGGTGACCACCGTGCTGAACGTGATCTATGGCCTGAAGGTGTTCGACACCGTGTACGCGCTGACCAACGGCGGCCCCGGCTATGCCACCGAGGTGCTGTACACCGGCGTCTACAAGGAGTTCGGCCTGGGCCGCTACGCCGTGGGCACCACGCTCTCGTCCATCATGACGGTGGTGATGCTCGTCGTGGGCTACTTCATGATCAAGCACATGGTTAAGGGAGGGGGCGGCGAGGCATGAACAGCCGGATGAAGAACCGCAGGAAGCTGCAGGCCATCGGCGTGAACGCGCTGGCCTGGGTGCTGTCGCTGATCCTGATCGCGCCGCTGATGCTGATCCTGGTGAACAGCTTCAAGGACAGCGTCGCCGCCAGCGACATGAACCTGGCGCTGACCGCGAACCCCCAGTGGAGCAACTACTCCCTGGTCATCGAAAAGGGCAAGCTGGGCACGACGTTTTTGAACAGCATGCTCTATTCCATCGGCAGCGTGCTGCTGTGCACGCTCCTGTCCTCGATGGCGGCCTACGTGATGAGCCGCAACGGGCGCAGGCTGCACCGGTTCCTGTATCTGTTCATCGTGCTGGGCATCGCCATGCCCATCAACTTCGTCACGCTGATGAAGGTGATGCAGTTCGTGCGCCTGATGAACACGCGCACGGGCATCGTGCTGCTCTACACCGCCACCCAGATCCCCTTCAACGTGTTCCTGATCCACAGCTTCGTCAGCAAGATCCCCGAGGAGATCGACGAGGCCGCGATTATCGACGGCGCCACGCCGCTGGGGCTGTTCGTGAGGGTGGTGCTGCCGCTGTTGAAGCCGGTGCTGGTGACGGTGATGGTGCTGACGTTCTTGAACACCTGGAATGAATTCGTGATGCCGCTGTACTTCCTGGGCTCCTCCACGAAGTGGCCCATGACGCTGGCGGTGTACAACTTCTTCGGCATGTACTTCAAGGATTGGAACCTGGTCTGCGCCGACATCGTGCTCACCAGCGCGCCGGTCATCCTGGTGTACCTGCTGGGCCAGAAATACATCGTGGCCGGCATGACGGCAGGCGCGATCAAGGGATAGCGAGTGCGAGAGGTGGATTATGCGGCGAACTGAGCTTTCATCGGGCGTGACGCGCGTGACGCTGGCGTCGGAGGACGCGGCTCTGTTCCGGGATATCTCCTTTGCGGATGAAGCGGGCGAATACCTGCGGCAGGTGGGCTTTGCCTGCGCCCCGAGGCCGGTGTACCGCCTGAAGAGCGCCGAAGACGGCGGCGCGGTGAAGCGCACGGCCAACGGCGAGGTGGTGGTGTTCGGCGAGGGCGAGCAGGCGCTTTTGCGCGTGAGCCACTCCGCCACGCTGCGCTTTGCCTACCCGGAGGGGGCGATCCTCACGGGCCTGGGCCAGCACGAGGGCGGCGTGTTCGACTACGCCGACGGCGAGGAGCGCCTCTACCAGCATAACATGAAGATCGCCATCCCGTTCCTGCTGTCCGGTGCGGGCTGGGGCCTGCTGATCGAGGCGGGCTGCGCCATGCGCTACCGGGGCCGGCCGGGCGGCTTCACCTTCGAGCTGGACGCCGTTCGGGAGCTGTCCTACGTGGTGATCCGCGGCGAAAGCTGCGCGGAGGTGCTGAGGAAGCTGTCGGGCCTGGTGGGGCGGCCCGCGCTGCTGCCCAAGTGGGCCTACGGCTACATCCAGTCCAAGGAGCGCTACACCTGCTCCGAAGAGCTTCTGGACGTGGCCCGGACGTTCCGCGGGAAGAAGATCGGCCTGGACTGCATCGTGCTGGACTGGATGAGCTGGAACGACGGCTGCTGGGGCGACAAGACCCCGGACGCGAGCCGCTTCCCGGACGTGAAGGCGCTGGTGGACGGCCTGCACGGCATGAACGCGCACTTCATGGTGTCCGTCTGGCCCAACTGCGCCAAGGGCAGCGACTGCGACGAGTTCGAGGCCGCGGGCAAATTCCTGCCCGGCAGCCGCATCTACGACGCCTTCTCGCCGGAGGCCCGGGCGATGTACTGGCGGCAGTGCCGCCGGTACTGGATGGACGGCGGCGCGGACGCCCTGTGGTGCGACAGCTGCGAGCCCATCACCGATCCGGACTGGTGCGGCGCGACGAAGCGCGACGAGGACGAGCGCATGCGGCTCATCACCGGGGAAGCCGCCGTTCGGATGGACCCGGAGCGCATGAACGACTATGGCGCGTATCACCTGCGGGGGCTGTCGGAGCACTGGCGGCGCGATTTCCCCGGCAAGCGGCCCGTGCTGCTGAGCCGCAGTGGCGGCATCGATTCCAGCGCCCTGGGCGCGATCCTCTGGTCCGGCGACGTGGCCGCGACCTGGGCGGTGCTTAGGGCGCAGGTCACCGAGGGCATCAAGGCGGCGCTCAGTGGCCTGTGCTGGTGGACGCTGGACATCGGCGCGTTCTTCGTGGGCCGGAAGGAGCCCTGGTTCTGGCGCGGCGACTACCCGGACGGCGTGGACGACCCCGGCTACCGCGAGCTGTACGCGCGCTGGTTCCAGTTCGGGGCGATGCTGCCGGTGTTCCGGTCCCACGGCACCGACACGCCCCGGGAGCCCTGGCGCTTCGGCGGCGCGGACAGCCCGGAATACCAGGCCATCACAGGCATGATCGAATGGCGCTACCGCCTGCTGCCCTACCTCTATTCGGAGGCGGCCCTGAGCTGCCGGGAGGGCCTGCCGATGGTGCGGGCCATGCTGCTGGCGTTTCCGGAGGAGAAGGCGCTCCACGGCCTGCACGACCAGTACCTGCTGGGCGGGTCGCTGCTGGTGAAGCCGGTGACGAAGCCGCTGAGCGCGGGCGGCAGCCGCACGGAGATCGCCCTGCCCGCGGGCGGCTGGTACGACCTGTTCACCCTGGAATACCGGCAGGGCGGGGAAACGGCGAAGCTGCCCACGCCGCTGACGCGCTTCCCGCTGCTCGTCCGGGCCGGCGCCATCCTGCCGATGGCGGCGGAGGGCGCCCAGTGCGCCGCGGAGGCGTCGGTGAAGGCGCTGTGGGTGTTTGAGGGGCAGGACGGCGCGTTCACGCTCTATGACGACGCCGGCGACGGCGTCGGCGGGGAGTGGCGCGTTCCCCTGCGCTATGAGGAAGCCTCCGGTGCGCTGACGATCGGCGCGATCGAGGGCCGGCGGGCCATCGACCTCGCGCTGGCCGTGCGCTTCGTTCAAAAGGACGGCGCCCAGGGGCAATTTGAAATCCAATACGACGGCAGGGAAACGCGCCTCGCGCTGCGGCGCTGAAGGAACAGATCATTTTGAGGAGGGACCTCCATGGACAAGAAGATTCTCGGAGCGATTTTGCCGGGCAACAGCACTGTGGAACTGAAGGAATTCGACATGCCGAAGCCGGGCCACGGCCAGGTGGTCGTCAAGACCAAGGCCTCCACCATCTGCGGCAGCGACATCCGCTGCATCTACCGCGCCCACGTGGGCAAGGGCCCGGAGGGCTACCAGCCCGGCATGATCGCCGGCCACGAGCCCTGCGGCATCATCGTGGAGGAGGGCGAGGGCCTGAAGCGCTTCAAAAAGGGCGACCGCGTGATCGTGTACCACATCTCCGGCTGCGGCGTGTGCTATGACTGCCGCCGGGGCTACTACATCTCCTGCAAGAGCAAGTATCGCGCGGCCTACGGCTGGCAGCGCAACGGCGGCATGGCCCCCTACATGCTCTGCGACGAGAAGGACCTGATCGCCCTGCCGGACGAGCTGAGCTATGAGGACGGCGCGCAGGTGGCCTGCGGCTTCGGCACCTGCTACGAGGCGCTGATGAAGATCGGCGTCTCCGGCAACGACCGCGTGCTGGTGACGGGCCTGGGCCCGGTGGGCCTGGCGACGCTGATGCTGGCGAAGGCCATGGGCTGCGACACCACCATCGGCTGCGACATCAACGAGGAGCGCATGCAGCTGGCGAAGGATCTGGGCCTGGCGGACTACGTGTTCAATTCCGCCAACGTCGAGGAATGCGAAAAGAAGATCATGGAGGTCACCCAGGGCTACGGCTGCGAGCGCGCCGTCGACTGCTCCGCCAACAACGCCGCCCGGGCCATGGCGATCCGCTGCACCCGCGAGTGGGGCAGGATGGCCATGGTGGGCGAGGGCAACGACGTGACCTTCAACCCCTCGCCGGACATCATGCACGGCCAGAAGAGCATCTACGGCAGCTGGGTCACCTCGCTGTGGCGCATGGAGGAGCTGGTGGAGCACCTGGTGCGCTGGGGCATCCATCCCGACAGGCTGATCACCCACCGCTTCGAGCTGAAGGACGTGGCCGAGGCCTATCGCCTGATGGCCTCCGGCAAGTGCGGCAAGGTCGCGATCGTGTACCCCGATTGAGTGAGGAGTCAGGTGTAGAAAGTCAGGAGTGAGGAGTCAGGAGTTTGAGTTGGCCGGGGGCTGGATTGCCGCGGTTTGACAAAACGCCGATGAACGTCATTGCGAGGAGGCCGTCAGGCCGACGTGGCAATCCGGTTTCCCCGGCGGACTGACTCCGAACCCGATTCCGGATTCCTATATAATAAATGTGACAGGAGGGATACCCTGTGATCGATCCCAAAACCGTGCCGTCCTTCAAACTGAGTCGCGGCGGCAGCATTCCCTGCATCGGCATGGGCACCTTCGGCTCTGACCGCGTGACGCCGGACGAGGTGGCCCGGGCGGTGGCCGGAGGCATCCGCGCGGGCTGGCGGCTGTTTGACTGCGCGGCCTGCTATGGCAACGAGGCGGAAATCGGCCGGGCGTTCAGGGGGGCCTTCGACGAGGGCGTGGTGCGGCGCGAGGAGCTGTTCATCATGTCCAAGGTGTGGAACGACATGCACCGCAACGTGGCGGAGTCCTGCAGGAAGACCATTCGGGACCTGCAGTGCGACTACCTGGATATGCTGTTCATCCACTGGCCCTTCCCGAACTACCACGCGCCCTTCTGCGACGTGGATTCCCGCAACCCGGACTCCAAGCCCTTCTCCGAGAAGGAGTTCATCGACACCTATCGCCAGATCGAGGCGCTGGTGCACATGGGCCTGGTGCGCCACATCGGCATCTCCAACATGACGATCCCGAAGCTGGAGGCGGTGCTGGGCAAGCTGCACATCAAGCCCGCGGCCTGCGAATCGGAGCTGCACCCCTGCTTCCAGCAGCAGGCGCTGTTTGACTACCTGGTGGAGCACGACATCCTGCCCATCGGCTACATGCCCCTGGGCTCGCCGCGCCGTCCGGAGCGGGACATCCTGCCCGAGGATATCGCCGACATGGAGCAGCCGGAGCTCGTCGAAATCGCGAAGGCGCATCGTTGCCACCCGGCCATCGTCTGCCTGAAGTGGGCCATCCAGCGCGGCCAGCTGCCGATCCCGTTCTCGATCCACAATTACGAGGCCAACCTTGAAGCCGCCGTCACCGAGCCGCTGACGGACGCGGAGATGGCGACCATTGCCACGCTGGAGCGGGGCAACCGCCTGGTGAAGGGCCAGGTGTTCCTGTGGCCCGGCGCCAGAGACTGGCACGACCTGTGGGACGAGGATGGCGTGATCGTGGGCGGCGGGCGCTGAGCGCCGGGACATTGTATTGAAAGGATGTGCGCGCAATGCTGAAGGGAATCCCGAGTATCCTGACCCCGGAGCTTTTGAAGGTATTGATGGAGATGGGCCACGGCGACACCCTCGTCATCGGCGACGGCAATTTCCCAGCCGCCTCCCTGGCCAGAGACAGCCGGCTGGTGCGCCTGGACGGCCACGGCGTGCCGGAGGTGCTGGACGCGATATTGAGGCTGTTCCCGCTGGACCCCTATGTGGAGGCGCCGGTCTCGCTGATGGAGGTCGTGCCCGGAGACCCGGTGGAGACGCCCATCTGGGACGAGTATGCCAGGATCGTCGAAGCGCACGAGCCCGGCACGAAGATCGGCCATATCGAGCGCTTTCAGTTCTATGAGGCGGCGAAAAAGGCCTATGCCATCGTCGCCACCGGCGAGGGCGCGCTCTACGCCAACATCATTCTGCAAAAGGGCGTCGTGAAGTAGAGGCCCGTTGCAGGTTCTTCATTCCTCCTCCGCCCGGCCGAAGCAGGGACACTTCGGCCGGGTTATTATGTCGTGCGCGGTGCGGGAAGCGGTGCGCGCGCGATTCTGGTCTGCGCCGCCCGCCCTGAACGCAACGATTCGTTTTGGGCGCGCGGCGCATCGCCGCCCCTACGGGGAGTACCATACCTTCCGATTAGAGTGTGTTTCTAAAATCCTGAACATGCATTTTCGGCGTCTAAGGCTGCATTTCTGAGTTGCTTTTCCTCGACTTTAACGCACCGCCGCTACTCCGCGAAGCGGAAGCGGCGGCAGCGCCGCGCGAATCCTTTGGATTCCAACGCGGGCTGGTCGCGCCTGCCAAAGGCAGTGGCGCGACTGCTATGCAGCCAGTAAGCCTTCGGAAATCGCCTTGAAATGCAGCCCGATACGCTCGAAGCTGCATCTTCCGGGATTAGAAACACACTCTAGTATAAGAATTCCTTGAAAAAACTGATTCAAAATGTAAGGAGGAGCCTCATGAAAAAGCTTGTCGCCCTTTCCCTGGCCCTGATGATGCTGCTGGGTATCCTGGCTGCGCCTGCCATGGCGGATGACTTTATAGTCGGCACACTGTCCTACCTGAACATGACGGAGGAAGATAACTACAAGGTCGGTTTGTCCTTGAAGCAGCCCTTGAAACAGTTCCTGTTCATGCATGGCGTCTGGACGGAGGACGGCGAAACAGCGGTGATCGGCGATCCGGCCTATCACTATTATGACACGCTGAACGCCATGCTGATGGGGCTCCAGGCGGGTGAAGTCAACTGCATCGAGGTGCCCTATTATACGGCCCGGTATCTCTGCGCCACCAATGACGGGCTGGTTCTCCGGGAAGAGTACCACCCAGAGGAGGCGGCGGGCGCCTCCGAATTGGCCATCAACATGATCAGCGACGGCTACTCCTTCATGATGAAGGAAGAGAATGTCGAACTGCGGGACGCGTTTGACGCGCAGATCACCGCCATGAAGGAGGACGGCGCCCTGCAGCAGCTGATCGACGAGCATATCATCAAGGTGTCGGAGGGCGGAGAACCGGCTGCCATTGCCTTCGAGCAGTTCGAAGGGGATCCCATCCGAATCGCCGTGACCGGTTCCCTGCCCCCGATGGACTATGTGGCTGCGGACGGCAGTTTCGCCGGATTCAACACCGCGGTGCTGGCGGAGATCGGCCGCCGGCTGCAGAAGAACATCGAACTGGTGCAGGTGGACAGCGTTGGCCGCGCCCTGGCGCTTTCCGAGGGCAGTGTGGACGTGGTCTTCTGGACCCGGGGCATGACTGATTTCCTCCTTGAGGACAGCAAACTCAGCGACGAAGAGAGGGAAGCTGTAAAAGCTGAACGCATTGCGCAAATGACGGAGGAAGAACAAGCCATTCTGGAGGAAGGCGGAACCCCGGACCAGGCGGAAGTAGAACAATTGACTTCCCGTGATATGCCGGCCGGCACCGTCATCACCCAACCTTATTTCACGGACTGCCCGGTATGGGTGGTTATGCCGTAAAGCGCCTTTACGACGCCGCATGCCACGGCCCTCACCCTGTCAATGCGGGAATCGCTTTCCCATCCGGGACGTGGAGGCCCCGGCGTGACAGAGCCCTAAAGCCCGGCCGCGACGAAGCCCGCCACGGCAAGGGCTTCGAGGGCCTGCTGAAGCGGTATTTCGGGAAGTAAGCTGCATGCGTAAAGCCACAGGGGCGACGATACGTCGCCCCTGTATATTATTTGGGGAATGACCTCATCCGTCTGGCCTTCGGCCAGCCACCTTCCCCAAAGGGGAAGGCTTTTGGGGGACGGCGTTTCACTCCTCACTCCTCACTCCTCACTCAAAGAGAGGCGGCAGCGCCGCCTCTCTTTGCTACACCTTCACCACCACCGGCTTGCCGGGTTCGACCTCGCCGACGCTGTCCACAGGGACGGCGTAGCGCTTGGCGATGTCCCAGGCGGATTCGCCGGAGTCGGGCCAGCGGATGACGATGCCGGGGCGGCGGACGAGGGGCTCCTCCTCCTCGATCTCCTCGACGATCTGCACGCGCTCCCGCCGGCGGGTGTCGCAGGCCACCGCGAGGCTCAGCTTCAGCTCCAGCCGGTCGCTCATCAGCGCGTTGGCCTCGGCGGAGAGCACCTGGATGTCGATCAGCGAGGCGTCGTTCAGCGCCTGCGGCACCGTGATGGAGAAGGGCAGTTCCGCCTCGGCGGAGGCGGGGATGTCCGCGCCGCCGGGCAGGTAGAGCACCTGTGCCTCGACGACGCCCTCGACGCGGCCCTGGCCGTTCTCCGAGCGCCATTCGCCGATCACCGGCCTGGCCCGCGTGGCCAGCACCGTGCCCACCCCCGGCGCGTTCTCGCCGATCAGCACCGTGCCGCGGGCCAGCTCGTTCACGCGAAGGTGCTCCGCGGCGACGCACAGCCGCAGGGCCTCCCGCTCCACGTCGAGGGCGTTGCCCCGGGTGGCGTAAATGTCGGTGAGGGCGTTCACCCGGTCGGTGGCGTTCGCCAGCACCCGGACGCGCACCTCGGCCTCGCAGTTCAGCCGCATGTCGCCGTCGTCCGCCGCGGGTTCGATGGCGCTGCGCAGGCTGCGCACGTCCACCTCGGCCCAGGTGTCGCCCGTCAGCCACTCCGGAAGCTCCACCAGCTGGTCCAGTGCCAGCGGATAGCGCACCACCACGCATGGGCGTCCCGTCACGCCGCTGGAGACCAGCGTCTCCACCTGCAGGCGCCCCTTCACGCGCACGCCGCCGAGGTCCGGCGCGACGCTCTCGATCTCCACCGCCGCCCAATCCATCAGCGCCGCGCGGGCATCCAGCGCCGCGGGAAGCGCCACGGAATCCTTCAATAGCGCCAGCTCGCTGCCCTCCGCCGCCAGCTTGACGGAGGTCAGCTCGCGATAGGTCTCCTGTAGGCCCTCCGCGCCGCTGACGGCGGTGATGACCTGCTCCGGGCTGAGCCGCAGCGCCTGGGCCGTCAGGTTGCAGGTGACCTGGAAGATCATGTGGCCGTTTTCATAGGCCGCGTCCACGTGGGAAACCTCGCCGCGCACCCGCGAGAGCATGCCCGGCTGGGCGCCCGGCAGATCGATGACGTGGTTCAGCGTCGTGCGCGCCGTCAGCGCCTTGACGACGCTCTCCTCGCCCTGGCGATAGACCACCTGGCATTGCACGCCGCCCTCCAGCACGATCCGGTCCGCCTGTAGATCTGCCGCTTCGATGACGAGCGCGGCGTCCGCCAGCAGCGGCTCGATCGCGTCCCGCCCCGCGCCGGGCACCAGCGCCTCCGCCCGCACCAGCACCTGCGCCGTGCGCGCCCCGATCAGGTTCTCCGCTTCAAGGGTCTGCCGGTCTGTCTGCAGCGCCATAAAAACCCCTCCTGTCCACATTCAATCATGGCATGATATGCGGAAGGAGGGGGATCTTATGATGTCTGCCCTGTCTATGAGAAGGCTTTGGAAAAACCTATTTCAGCGCGTTCCTGACGTAATCGAGCATCCGGTCCTTGTCCACCACGTCGGTGAAGCGCGCTTCCCGGCTGCGCAGCTCGGCCAGGCGCTCCGGCACGGGCACGTCGGTCTCGGCGTTCAGCCTGTCCATCGCGCCGAAGCCAGAATCCGGCTGAGCGTCGGAGATGGCGGACAGCACGTCGCGGCTGAACTTGTAGGGCGAGGCCGTGGACAGCACCACGTTCACCCAGCCGTTGTCCTCGCGGGCCTTGAAGTCCTCCAGCACGGCCCAGCCCACGGCGGTGTGGGTATCCATGAGGTAGCCGTATTCCCGCCAGACGCGGCCGATGGCGTCCAGCGCCCGCTCATCGTCCGCGCAGCCGGCGCTGAAGTGCTCGCGCATGGCGGCCATCAGGCCATCCGGCGCGGTGTAGACGCCGTCCTCCCGCAAGTCGCGCATCAGCTTCGCCACCAGCTCGAAATCGCCGCCGGAGGCGAGGAACAGATAGCGCTCCAGGTTGCTGGAGACGAGGATGTCCATCGAGGGCGAGGCCGTCCGATAGAATTCGCGGCGGCGGTCGTAGACGCCGGTGTTGATGAAGTCCGTGAGCACGTTGTTGGCGTTGGAGGCGCAGACCAGCTTTGCCACCGGCAAGCCCATGCGGCGCGCGAACTCCCCGGCGAGGATATCGCCGAAGTTGCCCGTGGGCACCACGAAGTTCACCGGGTCGCCCAGGCGGATCTCGCCCCGGAGCACCAGGTCGCAATAGGCCTTGAAGTAGTAGGCCACCTGGGGCGCGAGCCGGCCGATGTTGATGGAATTGGCGCTGGACAGGCGCGCGCCGCAGCCCGCCGCCCAGTGATTTGCCGTGTCGTCGGCGAAGATGTTCTTCACGCCGGTCTGGGCGTCGTCGAAGTTGCCCCGCACGGCGCAGACGCCCACGTTGTCGCCCGACTGGGTAACCATCTGGGCCTTCTGCACGTCGCTGACGCCGCCGTCAGGATAGAACACGATGATCCGCGTGCCGGGCACGTCGTGGAAGCCCTCCAGGGCCGCCTTGCCGGTATCGCCGGAGGTGGCCGTGAGAATCACGATCTCCTCCTGAACGCCCAGCTTGTCCTTCGCGGCGGTGATCAGCCGCGGCAGCACCGAAAGCGCCACGTCCTTGAACGCGGAGGTGGGGCCGCGGAACAGCTCCAGCACGAAATCGTCCCCCACCTTCTCGAGCGGGGTCAGATCCTCAGTCTCAAACTTACCCTCGTAGGCCGCTTCGATCAGCGCGCGCATCTCCTGGGGGGTGAAGTCGTTGAGGATCCTGCCGATGACCTCGGCGGAAATCTCCACGGCGCTCATGTTCAAAAGCGCGCCCACGTCCACCTGCATCTGGCTGAAGTCCACGGGCGTATAGAGGCCGCCGTCGGGCGCGATGCCCTTCAATACGGCCTCATAGGAATCGGCTGTGTGGGCCCTGGAGCGCGTGCTGTAGAATACCATGGGTGCGTCCCCCTTGTCTTAGAACTTGAAATCTGCTATTATCATAGCGGTTTTTCGGAAAAAAAGCAATAGGGCGGCGCAATTTGTCCCGGATTTTACGCTTCGTTAAATGGCTGAAAACTATTGCCCCATTCCTTTGACAAACCGGGCGGGTTGTGGTATAGTGTCTTTATCATAAAAACACGTGTTTTTCAGGGGAAGACACAAAGGAGTTGTTGACCGTGAAGATCGGACTGTTGGGCCTTGGCACCATCGGCTCCGGCATCTATGAGCATCTGGCAAAGCGGGACGACATCGAGGTCGTGCGCATATTGGAGCTGCTCAGGCATCCGGGGCTGGAGCATCTGGAGACCAGCGACTATAACGAAATCCTGAACGATCCGGATATCGACACCGTGATCGAGCTGATCGGCGGCATGGAGCCCGCGCACACCTTCACCGTGCAGGCGCTGAAGGCCGGGAAGAACGTGGTCTCCGCCAACAAGCTGATGCTGTCGCACCACATGGAGGAGATCCTCACCCTGGCGCGGGAGATGGGCGTGCACTATCGCTATGACGCCAGCGTGGGCGGCAGCATCCCCTTCCTGTATAATCTGATGCGCTATCGCGGCGCGGACCGGCTGCTCTCGCTCTCCGGCATCGTCAACGGCACCACGAACCTGATCCTGGACGTGATGCAGCGCGAGGGACGCGACTTTGACGACGTGCTGGCCGAGGCCCAGAAGCTGGGCTATGCCGAGGCGAACCCCGCCGCGGACATCGACGGCATCGACGCCGAGTGCAAGCTGGCCATCGCCAGCGCCGTGGCCTTCGGGCAGTACGTCCGCCCGGACGACATCGCCACCGAGGGCATCCGGCACATCCAGGCCGCGGACATCATATATTTCAAGGAAATGGACCGCGTCTGCCGGCTGATCGTCCGATCGGCCCCGAACGCGGACGGCAGCCTGTCCGCCGTGGTGGAGCCGACGCTGGTGACCGCCGATTCCACCGAGGCCGCGGTGCACATGAACATGAACACCATCTCCGTCGTCGGAGAATACTGCGGGCTGCACACCTTCCAGGGCCAGGGCGCGGGCAAGGACCCGACGGCCTTCGCCGTGGAGCTGGGCCTGCGCGACATCCTGGACGGCGTCTCGCCGCGGCTGAACCCCATTCCCGAGGGCTACGCCCGGGTGGACAACCGCCAGGGCCGCCGCGCCTACTACCTGCGCACCACGGCGCACCCGGGCGTGCCCGCCGAAAAGCTGGGCGAGACGGAGCACGGCGCGGCCTACCGGCTGGAGCCGATGAGCGCCGCGGAGATGCACGCACTGGCCGCCGGGCTGCGCGAGAAGGACCCGAGGCTCTTCTTCGCCGGGATCAGCGAATGAGCCGATATAATCTGAGCAAAAGTACAGCGTTCAAATACTGAAAAGGTGGTAATCGATATGAAAAAGGTCAATATCGCCGTTCTCGGCGCGACGGGCGCGGTGGGACGCGAAATGCTGAAGGTGCTCCAGGAGCGCCACTTCCCCATCAACCAGATCAAGGCGCTGGCCAGCGCCCGCAGCGCGGGCACGCAGTTGCCCTTCGCGGGCGGCACGATTACCGTGGAGGAGGCCACCGAAAACAGCTTCGAGGGCATGGACATCGTGCTGGGCGCGGCGAGCAACGCGCTGGCCAAGCAGATGGCCCCCGCCATCGTCAAGGCGGGCGCGGTTTTCGTGGACAACTCCAGCGCGTTCCGCATGGTGGACGACGTGCCGCTGGTGGTGCCGGAGATCAACCCGGAGGACGTGAAGAAGCACAAGGGCATCATCTCCAACCCCAACTGCTCCACGATCATCACCCTCGTGGCCGTTTCGGCGCTGAACCGCCTCTCCCCCATCCAAACCATGGTGGCCAGCACCTATCAGGCCGTGTCCGGCGCGGGTGCGAACGGCCTGAAGGAGCTGGAGCAGCAGGTGAAGGACTACGCCGAGGGCAAGCCGCTGGCAAGCAGCGTGTTCCCGTGGCAGATCGCGTTCAACGTGATTCCCCAGATCGGCGACGACACCGGCAACGGCTACACCTCCGAGGAGATGAAGATGCAGAACGAGGGCCGGAAGATCATGCACCTGCCGGCGCTGAACGTCACCTGCACCTGTGTGCGCGTGCCGGTGCTGCGCAGCCACTCCATCAGCGTCACGCTGAAGACCGAGCGCAAGATCAGCGTCGAGGAGGCCCGCGCAGCCATCGCCAAGGCCCCCGGCTGCCGCTTGGTGGACGACCTGGCCAACAAGAGCTATCCGATGCCGCTGGACACCAGCGATCAGGACATCGTGTTCGTCGGCCGCATCCGCGACGACCTGACCGACGAAAAGGGCCTCAGCCTCTGGTGCTGCGGCGACCAGATCCGCAAGGGCGCGGCGACCAACGCCATCCAGATCGCGGAATTGCTGGTCGCCAATGCCGACTGACACTCCATCGCCCCTGCAGGCCGCTGATTCCGGCCTGTGGCGGCTGTCCACAGTTCCACAAATAAAACCCCATCTTAACCCCCGCCCCATGGCAAGGCGGGGGTTTTGATACTACAATGGCAGTATGTGTGATTATGATGAGATTCGCGAGAGCGAGCAGGAAAATGAAATGAACGAAGCCCCGGAGGCGAACACCTTCGAGGCGCTGGCGCTGCTGCCGGAGCTTCAGCGGGCGGTGGAGGCCATGGGCTTTTCCGAGCCCACGGACATCCAGCGCCAGGCCATCCCGCTGCTTCGAAGCGGCGCGGACGTGATCGGGCGCAGCCAGACCGGCACCGGCAAGACCATGGCCTTCGCCATCCCCGCGGTGGAGATGATCGACCGCACGGAGGCGGAGCCCACCGTGCAGGTGCTGATCCTATGCCCCACCCGCGAGTTGGCCCAGCAGGGCTGCGAGGAGATCAAGAAGCTGATCCGCTTCATGCTGAACGTGTGGCCGGTGGACGTGTACGGCGGCGCGGCGATGGACCGGCAGATCATGAGGCTGAAGCGGGCGAACCTGGTCATCGGCACCCCGGGCCGCGTGATGGACCACATGCGAAGGGGCACGCTTTCCCTTTCCAACGTGAAGCTGGTGGTGCTGGACGAGGCGGACGAGATGCTGTCCATGGGCTTCCGGGAGGACATCGAGACGATCCTCCGGGACGTGCCAGAGCAGCGCCAGACCGTGCTGTTCTCCGCCACGATGCCCGACGCCATCCTTGAGCTGACGGACCAGTTCATGCGCGACCCCCAGTTGATCGAGATCGACGCGGCCAAGGTGACGCTGGATCAGATCCGCCAGCAGTTCATGGAGGTGCCCATGGGCCGTAAGCTGGACGCGCTGAACCTGCTGCTGAGGGCCTGCGAGCCGGAGCGCTGCATGATCTTCTGCAACACCAAGCTGATGGTGGACGAGGTGTCGAGCTATCTGAACCACCACGGCTTCGGCTGCGAGGGCATCCACGGCGACATGAACCAGAGCCAGCGCACCCGCGTGATGGAGGGCTTCAAGTCCGCACGGATTCCGATCCTGGTGGCGACGGACGTGGCGGCACGCGGCATTGACGTCAGCGACATCGACTTCGTCATCAACTACGACCTGCCGCAGAACAGCGAGATCTACGTGCATCGCATCGGCCGCACGGGGCGCGCCGGGAAGACCGGCACCGCCATCACGCTGGCCAGCGGGCGGCGGCAGTTCTTCGCCATGCGGGATATCCAGCGGGCCGTGAAGTCCGACGTGGAGCAGATCCCGATCCCCACCGTGGCCCAGATTCGCCAGAAGCAGGACGAGAAGAGCCTGGAGAAGGTGCGCGCGACGCTGGGCGAGGAGATCCCCATGCCCTTCCAGGTGATGGTGGGCCGGCTGATGGCCGAGGGACACGAGCCCGCGCTGATCGCCTCCGCAGCGCTTCGCCTGTGCTTTGAACACGACGAGGCGGGCCTGGTGGACATCGAGGCGGACCGCAAGGCCAGCGACCGGCGGCTGTACCGCAAGCTGTTCATCGGCATCGGCAGGCGGCAGAAGGCCGCGCCAAACCACATCGTCAGCGCCGTGGCAGGCCGGGCGAACATCCCCGGCAGCGAGATCGGCAAGATCGAAATCTATGACGAGCGGACCGTGGTGGGCGTGCCGGCCGAGAAGGCCGAGGCCATCGAGCGGGCCATGCAGGGGGCGATGATCTGCGGCGTGCCGGTGAAGGTGAAGCTGAGCGCGGAGCAGCCGGCGTCCCGGTCGAGGCCGGGCCAGCAGGCGCCCGGCGGCCATCGGGAAGCGCCCCGGGCGCGCTTTGAGAGGCGGCCCCGCCCCGAGCCCCAGCGCCAGGGCCGGGTAAAGCTCTCCGCCGCCGCCCGCGAGAAGCTGCTGGACACCAGCGACCTGAGCCGCTTTGAGTTCAAGTCCGACAAGAAGGGTGACCGCCGGGAGCGCGGAAATCGCCGGGAACGACTGGACAGCCGCCGGAGCGATCGCCGCGGCAGCGGAAAGAACAGCGACCGGGGTTCAAAGCGGAGAAGATAGGCCATGATTCGAAAAGCAACTGCGCGCGACCTGCCCGCCATCGCGGCGATTTACGACCGGATCCACGACGCCGAGGCGTCGGGGGCCATCCGCACGGGTTGGCTGCGGGGCGTCTATCCCACGGAGGAGACCGCCCGGGCGGCACTGGCCGCAGGCGACCTATTCGTGCTGGAGGACGGCGGCGCGATCGTCGCTGCGGCGCGGATCAACCGCGAGCAGGTGGACGTGTACGCCCGGGTGAACTGGCGGTATCCCGCGTCAGACGGCGAGGTGATGGTGCTGCACACCCTGACGGTGGATCCGCCGATGGCCGGTAAGGGCTACGGCAGGCAGTTCGTCGAATTCTACGAGCGCCATGCCCTGGAAAACGGCTGTCCGGTGCTGCGCATCGACACCAACGCAAAAAACGCCGCCGCCCGGGCCATGTACGCGAAGCATGGCTACATCGAAAGCGGCGTCGTTCCCACGGTGTTCAACGGCATCCCGGACGTGATGCTGGTGTGCCTGGAAAAGCGGGTATCGGAAAACAGCTAGAGTGTGTGGCTGCATCTCAAGGCGGTTTTCCGCAGGTTTACTGGCGGTAAATCAAGGAAAAGCAACGCAGAAATGCAGCCAAATCCGCCGAAAATGCGCTTCGGGAATTTTAGAAACACACTCTAGTCAATCTTCATCTCATAGGTCAATTCCATCCGCTCCTTGTCCCCCATGGAGCGGTTTTTTCGGCCGCCGACGCAGCTGACACGGCGCATGCCCAGGCGCTCCATCAGTCGGTAGGAGGGCTCGTTCTCGCTGTCGCACTGGGCGTAGAAGCCTCGCGCGCCAAGGCGCTCCCTGGCGTAGTCGATGGCGGCGCGGGCGGCCTCCAGCGCATAGCCGCGGCCCCAGAAATCCCTGTGGAGTATCCAGCCCAGCTCCATCCGGTTCCCGTCGTCCGGATAGAGCGTGACGCTGCCGATGTGCCTGCCCTCCAGCAGGATCGCGAATTCCAGGTGGTGCGGCGCGGGGCTTTCCCACATGGCCTCGGACGCGCGCAGCCATTCCTCCGTCTCTGCAAGGCTCTCATTGGGCAGGAACATCATGTACTTCGTGTTCTCGGGATCCGCCGCATAGGCATGGGTCGTCTCCAGGTCCTGCACGGAAATCGGGCGCAGCGACAGCCGCTCGGTATCGACTCGCATCCTCTCACCTCGCCGCCATTTTACCATGATCGCCGCTCGTTTGCAAGCGAGCGGCCGTCACGTCTGCTGCTCCGTGTCCGTCACGTCTGCTGCTCCGTGCTCAGCACCACCTCGTCGTCCTTCACGTCCACGATGATGGCGGTGTCCTCGGGCAGGTCGCGTTCGATCAGCAGCTTCGCGATGGGCGTCTCGATGGCGCGCTGGATGAAGCGCTTCAGGGGTCTAGCGCCATAGACGCTGTCGTAGCCGTTGTCCACCACCCACTGCTCGGCGGCAGGGGTGAGCCGGACGGTCAGCCGGCGCTCGGCCAGGCGGTTCGACAGGTTCGCGATCATCAGGTGCATGATCTTCACGATCTGGTCGCGGGTCAGCGGCGTGTAGATGACGGTCTCGTCCAGCCGGTTCAGGAATTCAGGCCGGAAGTTCTGCTTCAGCAGCCGTTCCACCGCGTCGCGGGTCTCGTCGGTCAGGCGTCCGTCTCCGTCGATGCCCTCCTGGATCAGCTGGCTGCCCAGGTTGCTGGTCAGGATGATAATGGTGTTCTTGAAGTCCACCGTGCGGCCCTGGGAATCGGTGATCCGCCCGTCGTCCAGCACCTGCAGGAGGATGTTGAACACGTCCGGATGCGCCTTTTCCACCTCGTCGAACAGCACCACGCTGTAGGGCTTGCGGCGCACGGCCTCGGTCAGCTGGCCGCCCTCCTCGTAGCCCACGTATCCCGGAGGCGCTCCGACCAGGCGCGAGACGGAGAACTTCTCCATGTACTCGGTCATGTCGATGCGGATCAGGTTCTTCTCGTCGTCAAACAGGGCCTGTGCCAGCGTCTTGGCCAGCTCGGTCTTGCCAACGCCCGTGGGGCCCAGGAACAGGAACGAGCCGATGGGCCGGTTCGGGTCCTGAATGCCAGCGCGGGAGCGCAGGATGGCCTCGGCCACCTTCTGCACAGCCTCGTCCTGGCCAACGACGCGCTTGTGCAGCTCGTCGTCCAAGTGCAGCAGCTTGCTTCGCTCGCTCTCCACCAGCTTGGTGACGGGGATGCCCGTCCAGCGGGAGACGATGCGGGCGATCTCGTCGTCGGTCACGCGGTCGTGCAGCAGCTGGCGGCCCTTCCCAGCCTCCATCTGCTTCTCGGCGGCGGTCAGCGCCTCCTTCAGCTGCGGGAGCCTGCCGTACTGCAGCTCGGCGGCGCGGTTCAGGTCGTACTCGCGCTGGGCCTTCTCGATGTCGGCGTTCACCTGCTCGATGTCCTCGCGCAGCTTCCGCACGTTCGTGATGGCCTTCTTCTCCTCCTCCCACTGCTCCTTCATGCCGCTGAACCGCTCTCGCAGGCCCTTCAGCTCGT
This sequence comes from uncultured Eubacteriales bacterium, assembly GCA_902799045.1. Classification (GTDB taxonomy): domain Bacteria; phylum Bacillota; class Clostridia; order Christensenellales; family Aristaeellaceae; genus UBA2862. The sequence goes on along the minus strand of CADBZH010000010.1, from coordinate 184,327 downwards.
CCTGCACGCGCTCCAGCTGGTGCTTCGAGGCGTCGCCCTCCTGCGAAAGCGCGGCCTCCTCGATCTCCTTCTGCATGATCTCGCGGGCGATGGAATCCATCTCCTGGGGCATGGAGTCGATCTCGGTGCGGATCATGGCGCAGGCCTCGTCCACCAGGTCGATGGCCTTGTCCGGCAGGAAGCGGTCGGAGATGTAGCGATCGGACAGCTTCGCCGCGCTGATCAGCGCCTGGTCGGCGATCTTCACGCCGTGGAACACCTCGTAGCGCTCCTTCAGGCCGCGGAGGATGGAGATGGTGTCCTCCACCGTCGGCTCGTCCACCATCACGGGCTGGAAGCGGCGCTCCAGGGCCGGGTCCTTCTCCACGTACTTGCGGTATTCATCCAGCGTGGTCGCGCCCACGCAGTGCAGCTCACCGCGCGCCAACATGGGCTTGAGCAGATTGCCCGCGTCCATGCTGCCCTCGGTCTTGCCCGCGCCGACGATGTTGTGCAGCTCGTCGATGAACAGGATCACCCGGCCCTCGCTCTTCTTGACCTCCTCCAGAACGCTCTTCAGGCGCTCCTCGAACTCGCCGCGGAACTTCGCGCCGGCGATCAGCGCGCCCATGTCCAGGGCAATCAGCTGGCGGTCCTTCAGCGTGCTGGGCACGTCGCCGCGCACGATGCGCTGGGCCAGGCCCTCGGCGATGGCCGTCTTGCCGACGCCCGGCTCGCCGATCAGCACCGGGTTGTTCTTGCTCTTGCGGGACAGGATGCGGATGACGTTGCGGATCTCATTGTCGCGCCCGATCACCGGGTCCAGCTTCTGTGCGCGGGCTTGCTCGGTGAGATCCGTACCGTATTTCAGCAGGGCATCGTAGGTGTCCTCCGGGTTTTCGCTGGTGACGCGGGTGTTGCCGCGCACCTTCTGCAGCGCCTCCAGGAATGCGTCGCGGGACAGGCCGAACTCAGTGAAGATGGCCTTCACCGCGCCGTTGGGCTTCTCGATCAGGCCCATCATGATGTGTTCGACGGAGATGAACTCGTCCTTCAGGTATTCGGCCTGCTGCTCGGCCTCCTGCAGCGCCGCGTCCACCGACTGTGAGATGTACACACGGTCGGCCTCGCGGCCGGGGCCGGAGACCTTGGGGATGCGCTGGATCTCCCGGTCACAGGCGGCCGTGAGGCGCGCGGCGTCGATCTTCATCTTGCGCATCATCTGCGCGATGAGGCCGCCCTCCTGGTTCACCAGCGCGTAGAGCAGGTGCTGCTGGTCGATCTGCATGTTCTGGTTTCGGATGGCGCACTCCTGAGCCAGGCGAATGGCTTCCATGGATTTCTGGGTGAATTTCTCGGCGTTCATATATCTTCCCCCTCTCGATCGGAGCTTGATGGCATGGTTTTCAAAAGTCAACTTTGACTTTCTTTGACTATTATATCGCATTCCGCCGATTTGTCAATAGGGTTTGCGAAAAAAACAAAAAGATCCTTCGCTTCGCTCAGAACGACAAGCCACTGATTCGTCGTCATGCTGAGCAGAGCGAAGGATACTATCCGTTCTCTATCCTGCGTTCGAACTATTTCTCCGACCGCGTCGCCCGGTCGAACAGCGCCAGCACGTCCTTGCCGGGGGCCGGGGTCATCAGGGAGGCCGCCACGGTGGCGATCAATCCGCAGAAGAACCCGGGGATGATCTCATAGAGGCCGGTGCTGCTAAGGAAGGCCAGCCAGAGGATATCCACCAGCGCGCCGGTGACGATGCCCGCGGCGGCGCCCGCGAAGGTCAGCCGACGCCAGAACAGGCTCAGCATGATCACCGGGCCGAAGGCCGCGCCGAACACGCCCCAGGCGTTGGACACGAGGCCCATGATGGTGTCGCTGCCGGGATTGGCGGCGATCAGCAGGGCGATCACCGCGATGATCATGACCACGATGCGGCCCGCCCAGAGCATCTCCCTGTCAGAGGCCTGCTTGCGGAACACGGGCTTGTACACATCGCTGGCGAAGGCCGAGGCCGAGGCCAGCAGCTGGGAATCCGCCGTGGACATGGAGGCCGCGAGGATGGCCGAGAGCAGGATGCCGGAGATCACCGGCGGGAAGATGCTGCGGGTCATCTGGATGAACACCGTCGCGGAGTCGGTGATTTCGATGATGCTGCGGGAGGACATCACGCGGCCCACCGCGCCCGCCGCCACAGACATCGTCAGGATGATCAGCGTCCAGGAGATGCCGATCACGCTGCTCTTGCGCAGCTCCTTCTGGGAGCGCACGGACATGAAGCGGATGATGATGTGGGGCATGCCGAAGTAGCCCAGGCCCCAGCCGAGGCCGGAGGCGATGTCCTTCCAGCTGCCGGTGAAGCTCCAATAGCCCGCCTCGATGGCCTCCACCGTCTCAGAGGTGGAGCCGTTGATCATCGTCAGGGCGAAGATCGGGGCGATCAGCAGCGCCGCCAGCATCAGCAGGCCCTGGAAGAAGTCCGTCCAGCAGACGGCGGAGAAGCCGCCCAGGAAGGTGTAGCCGATGATGATGGCCGCCGCGATGTACATGGCCACGGTCGCGTCCATGCCGATGACGGTGTTGAACAGCGTGCCGCAGGCCTTGATGCTGGAGGCCGCGTAGATCGTGTAGGCGAAGATGAAGATCACCGCGCAGATGATCTGCAGCGCCTTGCTCCTGGAGAGGAAGCGGTTCGTCAGATACTGCGGAATGGTGATGGAGTCATTCGCCTCGATGGAGAAGCGGCGCAGGCGCGGCGCTTCAAAGATCCAACTCAGCGCGTAGCCGATAGCCAGGCCGATGGCGATCCACGTCTGCCCCATGCCGGCGGCGAACGCCGAAGCCGGCAAGCCCATCAGCACCCAGGCGCTCATGTCCGATGCGCCGGCGGACAGCGCGGAAACCCACGCGCCCATCTGCCTGCCGCCCAGGAAGTAATCCTTTTCGTTTGCGCCCTTGGAGCGCAGGAAGAAATAGACCCCGATGCCAATCATGAACACCAGGTAGATGATAAACACAACCAGTTCAGATGTGTTCATTTCATCGCCTCGTTTCCTTTGGTTATTGATTCATATTATACCGCTTTTGCCGGGTTTGTACAACACTTTATCAGTTTACCATCGTAAATTAATCATTAAATTCTGTGAATTTGCGGTAGGTTTTTGACTGTCGGGGGGAATTCTTGGCGGAAATGAAGCGGCCCCGGCCACGTCATGCGCCGGGCTGCGGGGGCATAGGCTGGAGTATAAATTTCAAGGGGTGATTGCATGGCGATGACGAGGCGGCGCGCGGCGCTCTCTCTGGCGCGTGGACTGATGGCGGCGGTGGGGCTGACGCTGGTCTGGATGGCCATCGTGGCGGCGCTGGCGGTGTGGGCGCGGCTTTCCGACGGATGGATCATGGCGCTGAACCAGGCGATGAAGCTCTGCGCGATCATTCTCGGCGCGACGGTCGCCATCGGCCGCGGCGGCGAACGGGGCTTCTTCACTGGCATGGCGCTGGCCATCCTCTATATGGTGCTGGGCTACACCTGCTATGTGCTGCTGGGCGGCGGCGCGTTCGCCGTCGGCGACATGCTGGGCGAGATCCTGATCGGCGCGGCCATCGGGGCCATCGTCGGGGCGGTGCTGGCGAACATGAAGCCGCGGCGATAAAAGCCCTCTATGCCACAGGGCAACACGACGCACAGATCCTCCACTGCGCTCAGGATGACAGGAATTTCGTTGCGATGTCATCCTGAGCACAGCGGAGGATCTGTGTGAAACGTCAAGAGGCTGCATTTTGCAGATCCCTCAGTTTCCCTATAAAAGCCGCCCCTACCCGATCTCCTTTGCCAGCGCGTCCATGTCCGGCTTCTGGACGGGACAGATGGCGCTGAAATAGAGGGTATCGCGCACGGACAGCAGCTCGCGGGCCCGGGCGTCGTCGCCATTTTCGTGGCAGAGGCGCGCCAGGTAGTAGAGCGTGGTGATCTGGCGGGGCTTGGCCTTGTGGGCCTTTTCAAAGCAATCCAGGGCCTTGGCGCGATACTCTCCGGCCCGCACCGGTTCGACCCCGGCCATGTCCAGGTACAACTGGCCGAGGTTGTCCAGCGTGGCGCCATCCTCGTCGTCGTAGTCCAGGGCCTGGTGGTTGAAGTCCAGCGCGGCCTGGTAGTCGCCGTCGCGTCGGGCCTTGTCCACCCAGTACATGCCCATCGTGCTGTAGACATTGCCGTTCATCTTGTAGGCGGCGGCGCGGCCCATGGTCTCCATGGCCTTGTCCAGCTCGCCCATGCGCCACAGGCAGATGGAGTATTGCACCCGCAGCTGGAACCAGTCCTCCTTGGAGAGCGACTTGTTCTTCGACATCTTCTCCAGCAATTCCTTGGCGCGCTCCGTCTGGCCCTCGCGCAGCAGCAGCAGCGCGTGGCCCTGTACGATGTTGCTCGAGGCGTTGCCGAAGCGATCCGACTCGTCGTAAAGGCGCAGGGCCTCGGCGTACTTCTCCTTGGCCTCGCGGGGCTTGCCCTCCCCCGCCAGCTTGTTGGCGTCCACGTGCATGCGATAAGCCCTGTTGCCGGACAGCGCGGCCTTGGCCGCATCAAAGATTCCCATGGTCCCTCTCTCCTTCGTCGATCATTCGCTGAAGCCGGCGCAGGCGCTTTTCCAGTTGCTCCGGTGGCTCCCCATCGGGATACTTTTGTGATTTCAGCGCATATTCCAGCGCCCGTTTCGCATCCTTGAACTGGTGCTCATAGAGCTTCGAGAGCGCCGTGCAGGCACTGCCCTGCATCTGCCGCCGGTTCAGCATCTGCTCCAGCGCGTTCCGAGCGCCCTCATAGTCCCGCGATTTTCGGCACAGCAGGTAGATGCGCCAGTTCGCCTTTCCCGCCACGCGCTCACCGGCGAGGGCCGCCAGCGTGCCGGCGGGCCGGGGAATCGCGGAAATGCGATACAGCTCCCGCGCCGGGGCCAGCTCCCCCTGCCTCTCCAGCGACCGCCCCAGGCTGAACAGGTCGCGCTGGTCGGTGAGCGCCTCGGGCCGGTCGTTGATGGCGCAGAGCCGGATCAACAGCGTGGACAGCGTGGCGATGTCCTGCCGGTTGTGGTCCACGATGCCGGTGAGCAGGCTCTCGTCGCCGGTTTTCATGAATTCAAAGTATCGCGCGGGCACCTCGCTGCCGGGCAGGTCGTCCTCCCGGGGCATGCCCAGGATCTCCGCCTCCAGATTTGCCAGGCGGCAGCTGCCCAGACGCAGCTTCCAGGCCCTTCGCGCGGGCGTCAGCAGATCCAGGTCGTCCATCTCCCGCCAGCGATCCCGCATGCGGCACATCGTAAAGCGCGCCTCCAGCAGCGGCATGTCAAAGGTCCGGCCGTTGAAGGTGCACACGAAGTCAAAGCCCGCCATGCGGCGGCTGAGGCGGTCGATCAGCTCGGGTTCATCGGCATAGTCCCGCATCAGGTACTGCTCAATCACCAGCTCATCTCCGTCCGCCCAGCCCACGCCCACCAGGAACGCCACCGTGCCCGCGCCATGAGACAGGCCGGTGGTCTCGGTGTCCAGGAACAGGCAGCGGCGGATGTCGAAGCGCGGGCCCGTCCAGCCGATGCGGCGAAGCCCCACGGGCGGCAGATCATAGATGGCCCTGTCCAGCGGCACGCGGCTGACGCGCAGCATCAGGCCGCCACCCCGCGGCGCGGGAGCGACGCCCTCCGACGATTTCATCCTGTTCAGCTTTGCCCGCAGCCCAGAGGCCATGTATATCACCCATACAGTATTTTAAAGAGTGAAAAACAGATTGTCAAGGGGCGGCAATCGCGCTATAATGATTCCATCAACAGAAGGAGGTCATGCCCATGCTGAGCGTCGGTACCCCGGCTCCGGACTTCACGCTGCCGGACCAGAACGGCCAGACCCACACCCTCTCCGATTATCGCGGACAGAAGGTGATCTTATACTTTTACCCGAAGGACAACACCGCCGGCTGCACCAAGCAGGCCTGCGGCTTTCGCGACCTGCTGCCCCAGTTCCGCGAGAAGGGCGCGGTGGTGCTGGGCGTCAGCAAGGACAGCGTGGCCAGCCACAAGCGCTTCGAGGAGAAGTACGGCCTGCCCTTCACGCTGCTCTCCGACGAGGACAAGGCCGTGCTGACGGCCTACGACGTCTGGAAGGAGAAGATGAACTACGGCAAAGTCACGATGGGCGTCGTGCGCACCACATACCTGATCGACGAGAGCGGCGTCATCGTCCGCGCCATGGACAAGGTGAAGGCCACCGACAATCCCGCGCAGATGCTGGGCGAACTGGGATGACCAGCGCGTCACCCCCCGGCAGCGTGAAAAAAGCCACCATGATTCATGGCGGCTTTTGTGGTGGGGTTAAATGGGCTCGAACCATCGACCTTTACGATGTCAACGTAACGCTCTAACCAACTGAGCTATAACCCCGAGCAACGTATTGTATTATACAATAATCCTCGGGGTTTGTCAAGCCCTTGGCGGAGGAAATTTCACTTTGCCAATTCCGCGGCGAATTGCTTCAGCGTCCCGTTGGCGGGCTTGCCCCAGGTGCAGTAGCCGTCGTCGTCGGGGCCGGCGAATTCGGGATAGAGCCGCGTGGCGGGCCAGTCCCACCAGCCCGTGCCGCGCACGAAGCCGTGCTTCAGCAGCGCGCTCGTGAAGGCCTCATACCACTCGCGCTGGGTCTCGGGGCTCCGGTCGCCGCCAAAGCGCCAGTCATTGGGGCGGAACTGGCTCCCCTCCCGGGCGGGACAGCCGCACTCCATGAACATGAACGGGCGGTTTGCCGCCTCGCTGGCCCTGCGGATGCGCTCGAAATTCTCGTCCAGCCGGTCGATGGGATAGTAGCCGGAGGACGAGATCACGTCCACGGCGTCCCACCAGGTCACCCGATCCTCCTGGTACTTGTCGCAGTTGTAGGTGATCGGCCCGCCGTAGCGCTCGCGCACCGCGCGAATCAGCGCGCGCCACTCCCCCTCCCGGGCGTCCGTGCCCACCATCTCGCAGCCCACGCAGAGCATGTCCGCGGCGTTTTCCCGGGCCATGTCCGCCACGCGGCAGACGTGCGCTGTCCAGGAGGCGAACCAGTCCGCCCAGCAGGGCTCGGCGGGCACCGGCGGATCGAAGAAATGGATGAATGCGCGCCAGGCGCCGTCGCGGCAGTTCACCATGGCCTTCAATATGACCTTGAGACCCAGCGCCTTCGCGTGAGCGCAGACCGCCGCCACGTCCGCCTCGTCCATCACGTTGGGCGCGTCGGAGACGATCTCGGTAGACCAGGGATGCTCCTGCCACGCGCAGACGGGCAGTATGATGGCGTTGCAGCCGGTGCTTGAGGCCATCGTCTCCAGCGAACGCCGCCAGGCGACGCCCCGCGTGAAGCCGCGCTTCTCACAGAAGCCGAAGGTATACGCGTTGATGAATTCCATGTCGCCTCACTTCGCCTTTCCGAAGGCGTCCTGGTGGGCGTTGGGGCTGGCGCGCTTTTCGATGTCCGGGAAGCGGCGCTCCAGCGCGGCGCGGGAGATTTCGATGTCCTCGGCGGCCTCGTCGGGATGGGTGCAGCCCACGGTGACCATGTCGCAGTCGCGAATGGTGTTCCAGACGAAGTTCAGGCCCACATAGGGCGTGGTGCGGCCCGCGGCGAAGGGCTTGATGGTCATGACCGGCTTCTTCGCGCTGTTGATGATGGCGGCCACGGTCTCGATCTCCACCTGCATCAAGAAGCCCATGCAGTTGTAGATCTGGATGTAGGTCTGCACGTCATAGCCGTTCTCGTCGGAATAGGTGATCAGCTCCGGCATGTGACAGCTCAAACCCGGCACCATGCCCTCCTGGCGGATCATGTCGGTGTAGTCGTCCAGGCGCTGGATGGCGTGCCTGTTCTTGTTCACCAGCTGCTCGGCGCTGGAATGATGGATCAGGCACAGCTTGGCGCCGCACTGCTTGCTGCGGTGGATGGTGGCGCGGGCCTGCCTGCGGCCCTCCTCGGTGTCGTCCACGTTGATGATGGGCGTGTCGATCAGGATCAGCTCGCGGCCCGTGGCCTGCATGGTCTCGTTCACGGCCTCCTGCATCACCTTCTCCTGCTGCAGCGGGCCCATGATGGTGTCCACGCCCTCGTCCAGGAAGGTCTTCAGCAGCGGCATCACCTTCGCGCCCTCCGGAAAGCGGTTTTTGATCTGCCGGTCGGCGGCGGGACTGCGATGGCTCCAGCCGAGGATCCAGTTGGTGCCGATGATCATGCGGGAGAGGGAGATGCCTTCCACTTCGGTGCGGGGAAATGTCTTCATGTGCGTATCCTCCGTTTGATGGGGAATACCCCTTATCTCTATGATTCCAGTAACATTATATCCGCCGGGGATTGCCCAGTCAAGCCCGAAAGCCCCCTTTTCTCATTTGCTTCTCATCGAAAGACAATCTGCAGTTAACCTTGCTTTGGTATGCTGTTGCCGGTGAGAATACGACCCGGGGAGGGGTTTGATGATAACTGGCTATTACGACATCATGCTGGGGCTTTCCCTGCTGTTGACGCTTGTGTATGTGTTCATGTGGCACAAGCACTTTGACGTGCACATCACGCTCACGTTCGTGCTGGTGTCGGTGACGAACCTGGGTTGGGCCATGCTCAGCCGGGCCGGGACGCTGGAGGCGGCGCTGGTCGCCAACCGGCTGACCTACATCGGCGGGTGCTACCTGATGCTGACGATCCTGTTCGTGGTGTTCAGCATGTGCCAGATCCACCTGAACCGCTGGCTGCGCATGGCGCTGTTCGTGCTGTCGTCGGGGGTGTTCGCCGCGGCGATGTCCATGGGCGAGGCCGAGTTCTTCTACAAGAGCATCGCCCTGTCGCGGGTGGGCGGCGCGACCGTGCTGACGAAGGTCTACGGGCCGGTGCACAGCGTGTTCGTGGGCATGATCTTCCTCTACTTACTGATGAGCGTGGGCGCCATCGCCTACAGCTTCGCCCGGAAAAACCAGGTGTCCCGGAAGATGCTGGGCCTGCTGTTTTTCCCGGTGGTTGTGTGCGTGGTGGCGTTCTACGGCGGGCGGAAGGTCTTCCCCCGGGTGGAGCTGATCCCCGCGGCCTTCAACATCGCGCTGGTGACCTACCTGGTCATCGTCTACCGCATCTGCCTGTACGACATCACCGACACCGCCGTGGATTCCCTGGTGCAGAGCGGCGAGACGGGCCTGGTGTCCTTCGACTTCGGCTTCCACTACCTGGGCAGCAACGAGACCGCCAAGGCCATCTTCCCGAACCTGAACAACCTGACGGTGGACCACTCCATCCGCCGGGACAAGCAGATGCAGGACGTCGTGCGCCCCTGGCTGGAGGCGTTCCGGGCCAGCGAGGCCGACGACACCTTCACCTACGAGAAGGACGGGCACAGCTACCTGGTCAAGGTCACCTACCTGTTCGACCACACCCGTCGGCGCGGCTACGAGCTGTTCATCACCGACGACACCGAGAACCAGAACCACATCGCCCTGATCAACCGCTATAACGCCCAGCTGGAGGCGGAGGTGGCCGAAAAGACGGCGCACATCGTGGAGATGCACGACAAGCTGATCCTGGGCATGGCGACCATGGTTGAAAGCCGCGACAATTCCACCGGCGGCCACATCCGGCGCACCAGCGAGGGCGTGCGGATGCTGGTGGAGGCCATCCGTAAGGACAACGTGTTCGAGCTTTCGGACGACTTCTGCAAGGCCGTGGTGAAGGCCGCGCCGATGCACGACCTGGGCAAGATCGCCGTGGACGACGCCATCCTGCGCAAGCCCGGCCGCTTCACGCCGGAGGAATTCGGGAAGATGAAGGCCCACGCCGCTGAAGGCGCGCGGATCGTCCATGAGATCCTGAAGGGCACCGACGACGTCCTCTTCCAGCGGATCGCCGAGAACGTGGCCCACTACCACCACGAGCGCTGGGACGGCTCGGGCTATCCCGAGGGCCTGAAGGGCGACGCCATCCCGCTGGAGGCGCGCATCATGGCCGTGGCGGACGTGTACGACGCGCTGGTGAGCAAGCGCGTGTACAAGGAGAGCATGTCCTTCGAGCAGGCCCACAGCATCATCATGGACGGCATGGGCAAGCACTTTGACAAGCGCCTGGAGCCGTACTACCTCGCCGCCAAACCGCATCTGGAGGCGTATTACAGCGCCCTTTCCGAAACGATGGAGGCCAGCGCATGAAGTTCTTTCACCTGTCAGACCTGCACATCGGCCTGAAGCTGCTCGGGCGGGACCTGATGGAGGATCAGGTCTACCTGCTCGGCAGGATCGCCGAGGCCGCCCGGCGTGAGCAGCCGGACGCCGTTGTGATCGCGGGAGACATCTACGATAAGGCCGTGCCGTCCGCCGAGGCGGTGTCGGCCTTCGACGGTTTTATGGCGGCGCTGTCGCTGGCGCTGGGGATGGCCGATGAGATACAGGCCCGCTCCGCCGCCATCAACCTGGACATCATGTTCATCGACGAGGGCTTCGGCTCGCTGGACGAACGCGCCCGGGACCAGGCCGTTCGGGTGCTGCAGCGGATGGCCGGCGGCTCGAAGCTGATCGGCATCATCTCCCACGTCACGGAGCTGAAGCAGGAGATCGACGACCAGCTGGTGGTGTCGCGGGACGAGCGCGGGAGCCACGTCCAGTGGCGGAACATCTGAATGAGAGGGGGTTCTGTGGCTCTTCACAGAGACATGCTTCTCTTTCGACGCTCATAGCCGACAAAACGGACAGATCCTTCGCTGCGCTCAGGATGACAACGAATCGCAATCCCTGTCATCCTGAGCGCAGCGAAGGATCTATATATATGAATGGCCAACTACGTTTTGCTTATTGCCCATGTTCCGTGATGAACCATAAAACAGGTGTAGGGGCGCCGTTGCGGCGCCCGCTCAGGCACGAATCGTAATGTTCTGCCTGGCGGGCGGCGCAACGTCACCCCTATAAATACATACCTGCGGTATGGTTGTGCGTTTTGAGGCAAGCCCTTTGTCGCACTTTGGCTTTCTGTCAGATATCCAGCAGCTCGCTGTAGGCCTTCAGCGCGCCGTCGGTGTCGTGCGCCAGCACGCGCTTGGCCAGCACCTTGCCCAGCTGCACGCCCTCCTGATCGAAGGAGTTCACGTTCCAGCAGAAGCCCTGGAACATCACCTTGTTCTCAAAGTGGCTCAGCAGCGCGCCCAGGGCCTCGGGGGTCAGCTGGTCGCCGATGATGATGGACGAGGGCCGGCCGCCGGCAAAGGCCTTGTTGGGGTTGTCATCCGCCTTGCCGCAGGCGAAGGCCATGATCTGCGCGGCCACGTTGGCGCACAGCTTCTGCTGGCTGGTGCTGCCCTGGATATCCACGTCCATGCCCGCCTGGTTCTTCCGGAAGCCCACGAACTGCAGCGGGATGATGTCGGTGCCCTGGTGGAGCAGCTGATAGAAGGAGTGCTGGCCGTTGGTGCCGGGCTCGCCGAAGATCACCGGGCCGGTCACGTAGTCGACGGGCTCGCCGAAGCGGTTGACGGACTTGCCGTTGGACTCCATGTCCAGCTGCTGCAAATGCGCCGGGAAGCGGCTGAGCGCCTGCGAATAGGGCAGCACCGCCGTGGCGGGATAGCCCAGCACGTTGCGCTCATACACGCCGATCAGCGCGTCCAGCATGGCGGGGTTCTTGCGGATGTCCTTCTCCCGGGCGGTGGCGTCGGCCGCGGCCGCGCCGTCCAGGAACCGGGCGAACACCTCCGGCCCGAAGGCCAGCGACAGCACCACGCCGCCCACGCAGCTGGTGGAGGAATAGCGGCCGCCGATGAAGTCGTCCATGAAGAAGGCGGCGAGGTAGTCGCTGCTCTTCGCCAGGGGCGAGGTCTCGCTGGTGACGGCCACCATGTGCTTCGAGGCGTCCAGGCCGGCGTTTGTCAGCGCGTCCTTCACGAAGGCCTCGTTCGTCAGGGTCTCCAGCGTCGTGCCGGACTTCGAGACCAGCACAAACAGCGAGTGCGCCACGTCGATGCTCTTGAGGACGCTGGCGGCGTCGTCGGGATCGACGTTGCTGATGAACCGGGCTTCCAGCTTCAGCGCGCCGTTCTGCTTCGCCCACTGCTCCAGTGCCAGGTACATGGCGCGGGGGCCGAGGTCGCTGCCGCCGATGCCGATCTGCACCACGGTGGTGAATTTCTCGCCCGCCGCGTTGGCGATCGCGCCGCTGTGCACCTTGTTGGCGAAGTCGGCGGCCTTCTTCTGCTGGGCCGCATAGAATTCGCGCTTGTCCACGCCGTCCACCACCACGGCCCCGGCCTGCTGGCCGCGGGTCAGCTGGTGCAGCACGCGCCGCTTCTCGCCGGTGTTGATGATCTCGCCGTTCAAAAGCGCGTCATACTTCTCCGTTAGCTGGGCCTCGTCCGCCAGCGCCTGCATGGCGTCAAGCACCGCGCCGTCCACGGCCTTGGCGGCGTAGTTATAGCAGAGGCCGCCGGCCATCGGGGCGCTGTATTCCGCGACGCGACGGGCGCCGTCCTCGCCGGACATGGTGGCGTTCAGGTTCACGCGGCCCTTCATCGCGGCCAGCGCGTCGTAGGCCGCCAGGGTGTTCAGGTTCTTCCAGGAAATCATGGCAAACATCCTTTCTGTGGGTAAAATATGCCTGACATCATTATAGCGCAAAATCCCCGTGCTTGTCCAGTGCAAAACCGCGCGGCAGCATCGGGTGCGCCGCGCGGTTGCGGGGGAGAAAACATCCGGCTATTCCTCGACCGTGACGACGCCGTCCAGGACGTAATGGAACGTGGGCCAGGAGGTGGATTCGTTCTCGCGATAGCCGAGGCTCAAGTCGACCTTATCCAGGGGATCATCGGGGTTCACGCCGGTATAGGCGCCCTTGAACACCTCCAGCGTCCCCTTGCGGAGGGCCTCGACGGTCTTGGCCAGGCGCTCCTCGGTGCCATAGGCGGCGATCTGTCGGTTCAGCTCCAGCACGTCCACCCAGCCCTGGTCCAGGCCGGCGCTGACGTCGTTGCCGTGGACGCTGCCGCCCACGCTCTTTTCGATCTCCCTGCCCTCCAGCACGGCGCGCGTCGCGCCCAGCACATAGGGCGTCCAGTTCACCCGCGTGCTGATCAGCGAGGTGTTGGGGGCGATGTCCACCATGTTCTGGTTGTAGCCGACGTGGTAGACGCGCCGGGTGGCGTAGGCTTCCTCGCAGGCGACGGCGGGGCCGATGGTGTCGGTGTGCTGGGCGATCACCACGCAGCCCTCCTCAATCAACGCCTTCGCGGCGGCCTTCTCGCGACTGTAGCTGCTCCAGGTGCCGGTGTAGCGCACGCGCAGCACGGCCCCGGGCACCACCGAGCGCACGCCCAGTATGAACGCCGTATAGCCGGAGATGACCTCCGTGGACGAGAATGCGCCCACATAGCCCACCAGCGCCTCCTCGGGGGCGATCGCGCCGTTGTCGATCATATCCTTCAGCTTCATGCCCGCAGCCACGCCGGTCACGTAGCGACCCTGATAGATGGTGCCGTTGAAGGTGTGGTAGTTGTCGGGAACGTTCACGTGCTCGCCGCTGTAAAAGCCGTTCTGGCAGAACTGCACCTTCGGGTACTGCCGCGCCGCCTCAACGATATCGGCGGAATAGTTGTTCGTGAAGACCACCGCGCAGCCCAGCTCCACCAGCTCCTGCGCGGGCTCCAGCGCGTCCTTGTCGGAGACGTTGCTGCGGGTGTAGACCGTCACCTGATCCCCCAGCTCCTTCTCCAGCGCCCGCTGGGCCAGCATGAAGTTGTAGGTATAGGGCGTGCTCTCGTCGTTGTCATAGATGAAGCCCACCTTCAGGGTGTCCAGGCCCACCGGTCCGTCCCACACGGAATAGACCCAGCTGAACACGGCCAGTAACAGCAGGGCGGTGACAAAGGTTGTGATGATGACGCGCTTCATGCCAGTCCCCCCTTTCACCGGGCGTCCGTCCCGTCAGGCTTCTTCTCCGCTTGCTTCGCCGCGTCCTCGGCCCGTTTTCTGGCGTCCTCGTCCGACTTTGGCACGTCGTCCGACTTGACGGGATACAGCGCGTTCAGGTCGATCTTGCCCTCGTCGATCAGCCTGAGCAGGATATCCACGAACTGCGGATCGAACTGGGTGCCGCTGCAGCGGCGCATCTCGTTCAGCACGTAGTCGAAATCCATCTGCTTGCGATAGACGCGGTTGGCGGTCATGGCGTCGAAGGCGTCCGCCACACCGATGATGCGGCCGTACAGCGGGATCTCCTCGCCCTTCAGGCCGTCCGGATAGCCCGTGCCGTCGTACTTTTCATGGTGATAGCGCGCGCCGTCCACCACGTGGTCCAGCAGCGTGAAATCCTTCAGTATCTCCGCGCCGCGGGTGACGTGGGATTTCATCACGGCGTACTCCTCGTCCGTCAGCCGCGCGGGCTTGTTGAGGATGCTGTCCGGGATGCCGATCTTGCCGATGTCGTGCAAGAGGGCGGTGCGGCGCAGGTTTTCGCATTCAGCCTCGCTCATGCCCATCTCCCGGGCGATCATCGCCGAATACTGCGAGACGCGCATGGAATGCTGGCTGGTGCGCTCGTCCTTGGCATCCACGGCCTTGGCGATGGCGATGATGGTCTCGTTGCCCATCTGGATCTTCTCGTTCGCCAGGGCCAGCTCCCGCTTTTGGATCTCCAGCATGCGCTCCACGCGGGTGCGCGCGATGTACCACGAGATCCAGGCCGCCACGATCACCGGCACCAGCAGCATGTAGATCAGGAACCACTCGTTGTCGTAGATCTCCCTCTCCTTCACCAGTTGATAGTCCCGCTCGCTGAGGATATTCTCCTGGTTGCTGTCGAACACGGCCAGGTGGAGGGTGTAGGTGCCGGTGGGCAGGTTGGTGTAGGTAATGGCACCGAGGCTGCTCTGGGGCAGGATCGTCCAATCGCTCTCAAAGCCCTCCAGCCAATAGCCCACGATGGGGTCCTGGATGGTGTAGTTGATGACCTCCGGATACAGCTCCACCTTGCTCACGCCGCGCCCGATCTCGATGGGGCTGCCGCGCTCGATGCGCTGCAGCTCGTTGTCCAGCTTCACGCTGCCCACCGACATGCGGTAGGAGCTGGTCCCGGCGGTGTAGCGGGCGGTGTCGATGATGAACACGCCGGTATCGCAGGGCAGGAACAGGTCGCCGTTTTCGTCGGAATAGTTCCAGGAATTGGCGGTCAGCGCGCTGTTCAGGCCGCGCTTGGCGTCCAGCAGGTCAAAGCTGACATCGCGGCCGGAGAGCAGGTCGGCGCGATCCACCACGTAGATGCCGGCGCTGCTCATCACGAAGAGCTCATTGGCGTCCTTGGCCCAGATGTCGTAGTTGTTGAAATAGGGGAAGTTGTCCAGCGCGCGGATCGCGCCGTCCGCGTTCATGTAGCACAGGCCGTTGCTGGTGACGATGAACACGCCCTCCGAGGCGGGGTCCTTCACGGTGCGCAGGATGACCTCGCTGGACAGGCCGTCGGCGCGCTTCAGCATCCGCGTCACCTGGCCGTCCTCGAACACGGCGATGCCGTCGCCGTCGGTGCCGGCCAGGATCCTGCCGTCGGACAGCTCCGTCACGGTGAGGATCATGCTGTTGATCAGGCCGTCGGAATAGCCCACGGTATCCACGATCGCATGATCGCGGATGAAGCTGATGCCGGTGTCTCCGCCGGCCATGATGGTGCCGTCGGACAGCTCCGCCACCACACGGGCGCGGTTGCCGAAGCTGCCGCTGTCGGCGTTGTACAGGTGCTCGGTGCCGTCCGACTCCACCTCCAGGAGGCCGCTGCCGTAGGTGCAGATCCAGAGGCTGTTCCGGGAATCCACCAGCAGGCAGCGGATGCGCACGCCGTCCAGCTTCTCCGTCAGGGCGTTGTGCACCCGGCGCTTGCAAGCCTCGTCGACCGCGTCCAGGCCCTTGTCGGTGCCGAAGTAAAACTCACCCTGCCATTTTTCCACGGCGTTGACCACGCGGGTGTCCATGCCCACGGTGCTGTACACGTCCTTGAACGCCGAGGGCGCCATGCGCAGCAGGCCCAGGCGCGAGGACGTGAACCAGAGGTTGCCCTGGTAGTCGATGAGCATGTTGTCGATGGAGTTGTTGAAATCGTTGGTGTTGATCATCTCGAAGTCGCTGTCGCGGCTGATGTAGCCGACGCCGTTGTCCGCGATGACGAACAGCTCGCCGTTTTCGAGATAGTACAGGTCGTTGAGGCTCTTCAGACCCTCGCACTCGCGCACGGCGCGCTCGTCGAAGCGACCGCGGGAGACGTCGTAGACGTAGATGTGATTGCCGGTGGTGCCGGCCAGTAGCACGCCGTCCTCGTCGAAGGCGACCGTGTTGAACAGCTCCTCGCCGCTCTGGGGCAGCTGGATGGAGCTGAGGATCTGGCCCCGCTGGAGCAGGAACAGGCGGCCGTTGGAGGTGACCGTCGCGACGTGGCCCGCCTGGTCGGCGGCCACCTTGTCGGCGTAGTTCACTTCCCACAGCGTGTTCACGCGGTTCAGGCCGTTGTGCAGCGTCAGCACCTGCATGCTGCCGGTGGTGCCGACGTAATAGTAGCCGTCGCTGGACTGTATGATGGCGCGCACCGAGTTCGAGGGCAGGCCCTTGGACTGGTCCACGACGTTTGAGATCTGCTCGTTGATGCAGATGGACAGGCCGTTGTCATTGGTGCCGATCCACAGGCGGCCCTCCTCGTCCACGTAGAGGCAGTTCACGTTGCGGACGGACTCATAGTTGTCCATCCAGCGGAACTCGCGCCCGTTGTAGCGGTAGAGGCCGGCATAGGTGCCGATCCAGAGGATGCCGTCGTTGGTCTGGGCGATGTCGTTGGCCTCGCCGCAGGGCAGGCCGTTGTGGCTGGCGTAGATGGTCTGCACGTAGTCGTTGTAGTCGATCACGTCCATGATCGCCTCCGCCCGGGCGGAAGGCACGGCGCAGCCCGTGCCCATCAGCGCCAGCGCCAGCACCAGCGCGGCGGCCTTTTCCACGGTCTCGGCGGCTTCGCCCTTCCCCCGCCCCCTGTGGCGCAGCAGGTGGATCAGGCGCAGCGTCAGGTGCAGCATGACCAGCGTGACCAGCTTGTCCATGAAGTCCAGATAGGCCTGGCCCATCGCCTGGCAGAGCAGCAGCGGCGCGCCCTTTTCCCGCAGGTAGCCGATCACGCCGTTGCCCCAGAGGTTGTTGGTGCTGCCGTCGTAGCACAGGATGTTCAGCGGCACGGAGATGACGATCGACACTGCCGCCGCCATGGCCGCGACGGACATCGTGCCGAACATGTCCTCCAAGCGCTTTCGCCGCGCCGCAATGCCCACGATGACGCCCAGCATGACGCTGGTGAGCGCATAGATGTGGGAGACGCCGTTCAGCATGCCGTGGATCACATTGCCCGCGGCGCCCACGATGGCGCCGCAGATCGGCCCTCCGGCGTAGGCGCAGAGCGCCGTGCCAAAGGAATCCAGCCACAGCGGCAGGCTGAAGCGGCTTGCCAGCATCGCGCCCGCGTAATTCAGCAGGACGCAAATCGCGACGAAGATCGCGATCTGATAGGTTTTCCATCGCTTCATGGCGGCAACACTCTCCCCCGGTTCATCCGCGGCTGCTTAAAGGCTAAGCTCGGCGGCGCGGGCCTCGAATTCCGAATACCACGCGCGATACTGGCCCGACGCCAACACCTCGTCGATCACGCCGTTGACAAAGTACATCAATTGAAGCTCGCCCTTTTTGCAGGCCACGCGATCGCCGTCAAACTGCTCTTCCGGCTGGAAGCGCACGCCCGGCACCAGCGCCAGGCCGCAATCCGGATTGCTCTCCAGGTAGCCCATGGTGGATTCCACGTCCACCATGGCCGCGTCCGCGTCCCCGGCGGCAACCGCCTCGTAGACCTCCGGCATGGTGGCGATGCGGCGGAATTCGTGGTAGTTGAACACGTTCTCCGCGAGGATCGATTCCTGCAGCGAGCCGCTCTGGGCCACGATGTCTCGGCCGGAGAGATCCTCGATGGCGGCGATGGCTTCCAGATCCTCCGCGCGGATCAACAAGCCGCTGCCGACGTTTTCCCCGGCGTAATTGTAGCCCTTGGACATCGTCACCATCGAGGCCCTGCCGGGGGTGTAGGAGAGCGCGGAGATCGCCAGGTCGCACCAGCCGTCGCGCACGGCGTTCAGCACCTCTGAAAACTCCATCGGCACGATCATCAGCTCCACGCCCATGCGCCGGGCGATGAGCCGCGCCAGCTCCATGTCCGCGCCGACATACATCGCCTGGCCCTCAAGGTCCGGGTCGATGAATTCCTGCGGCGCGTAATAGGGCTCGGTGGCCACCCGAAGCACGCCCGCGTCCCGCACGCGGCCCAGCGCGCCATTCGCGTCCTCCGGGATGCCCTGGGCAACGTCCATCGATTCATCCACGAAATTCCACTGGTTTTCCACGAAGCCGGAATCCACCTCCGCGAGGGCGGCCAGCGGCAGCAGCAGCGCGAGGGCGGCGGCCATCAGTATACTCAAGCGTCTCATAGGCACCTCCGGCCCGAAATCGTTATCATGTGGGTACAGCGATTCTACTTTATATTATATCCGAACAGGCTTTTCCGGTCAATCCCTGATATGGATGAAAATAGAGTCCCCCACGGAAACCGGAGGGTCGCATCGAGGAGATATGGCAGGACACAGCCCTCCATGGCGCAGAAGGACAAAACGTACAGATCCTTCGCTTCGCTCGGGATGACAGGGATTGCGATACGCTATCATCCTGACAGGAGCGAAGGATCTGTACGTGCTTGAACCGAAGCCTTCTCGGTCAATTGTGTTCCGCTCTTATTCCCCGGCCAGCGCCTCCAACTCGTCCAGCTTGTCCGCGAACACCTTCAGGCTCGTGCGCCAGAAGTTCACATCCGCCACGTCGATGCCCACGCAGGCGGCCACCTCGCGCACGTCGCCGCTGCCGGCCATGCGCAGCAGCTTCTCATAGTCCGGCAGGAAGGCCGCGCCCTTCTGCTCATAGAGGGCATAGACGCCCACGGCAAACAGCTGCCCGAAGGCATAGGGGAAGTTGTAGAAGTGCACGTCCGTGGAATAGTAATGGCTCTTGCAGGCCCACATGTAGGGGTGCATACAGTCGGGATCGAGGCCGTCTCCATACGTCTTTCTCTGGGCCTCCAGCATGATTTCGCACAGCTCCCGCGGGCTGAGCGTGGTGTCCGCGCGGCGCTCCACCACTTCCTTTTCGAACAGGAAGCGGCTGAGGATATCCACGATCACCTGCGCCGCGTCGGAGAGCTGCTGCTCCAGCATGGCGATGCGCGCGGGCCGGTCCGCCCGCTGCAGCAGGCTCTGGGCCAGGAAGGTCTCGTTGAAGATGGAGGCCGTCTCCGCCAGCGGCATCGGGTAGTCGCTCATCAGGATGGGCACGTCCCGCATGCATTCGTTGTGATAGGCGTGGCCCAGCTCGTGCGCCAGGGTGCTCACGGAGCCGTAGCTGCCCTCGAAATTCGCCAGCACGTAGCTCATGCCCAGCGGGTGCACACCGGAGCAGAACGCGCCGCCGCTCTTGCCCTCGCGGGGATACAGGTCGATCCAGCGCTCGTCAAAGGCGCGCTCTATCATATTGGACATGCGGGGGCTGAACGCGCCGAATTCCTTCACCAGGATCGCCCGCGCGTCCTCGGGGGTGTAATCGCCCCTGGCCTCCCCCACCGGGGCAAACAGGTCATAGAACTTCAGGCCGCCCTCGTAGCCCAGCATGCGCGCCTTCAGCCTGAAATAACGCCGGAACATGGGCAGGCTCTCCTCCATGGCCTGGAGCAGCGCGTCCAGCGTGGCCCGGTCCATGTGGGCGGTGTCCAGCGCCATGTCCAGCACGGTGTCGAAGTGCTTCAGCTCGCACAGCGTGCGGGCCTCGCCCTTGATGCCGTTCAGGCAGGCCGCCATGGGGATCTCCATCTTTGGATAGGCGGCCAGCTCGGCCTCGTAGGCCCTGCGGCGCACCGCGGCGTCGGGGCTGTTGGCCATGCCACGCACCGCGGACAGGGGCAGCAGCTTCTTCTCGCCGTCGATCTCGATCTCCACCATGTGGTTGGCGTCCAGCTGGTCCCTCAACTGTTCCCAGGCGGAGCCGCCGGTCATCTGCATCTTCAGCACCGTGGGCTCCAGCGCCGGGTCGATCACGTGGGCGGCGTCGCGCTTCATGCGGCGCAGCAGATAGGCGTGGGCCTTCAGCAGGTCGCTTTCGCATATCAGCGCCTCCAGATCGTCGCACTGGCCCAGCCGCGCGCTCAGGGCGCTGTTGGCCTCCTCCATGCGCTTGGCGCAGGGCAGCAGCCGCGCGTAGGCCCGCATGGCCTCTTCACAGTTGGCGTCCGCCGCCAGCGTCAGATAGGTGAAGCTCATGGTGCGGACGTACAGATCCGACAGCTCCTCCGCCTCGCGGACGGCCTCCTCCAGGGCGGGCGCCGTCAGCTCCATGCCCCTGGCCCGCTCGATGGCGGCATCCGTGGAGGCCTTCAGAGCCTCCACGTCGTTCACAAACTCCGGGGCGTCAAACCCCGCGTACAGCTTGGAAAGGTCCCACTTCATATTCATTCCTCCATCCGTGATCGGACAGGCCGCGCGGCGGCCTCATCCGTCAATTGCACCGCAAGGCCGCCCCGCACAGGTGCGGCGGCGGCCATTCCGGCTCCCGTTCTCTATCAGCAGATCCTCAGCAGCATCGTGTGGGAATCGTCCATCTCGATGACGAGCAGTCCCTGCTTCTCCAGCGCCTTCATCACGTCGGAGAACTTCTTGAAGCCGATCTGCTTCTCCTCGAAGCTGGGATAGTCCGCCTGGATGGTGGCCTTGAGGATGGACGGATTCACGCGGTCGAAGCCCTCGTCCTTGAAATGGGCCAGGGCCTGCTCGAAGGCGGGCAGCCAGTTGCCCTTGTCCAGCTTCGGCTCCTTGTCCTCCTCCTCGGCCTCCAAGCCGATCATCAGGCTGGACGCCTCCATCCAGCTGGTCAGCTTGTCGGAATGCTTGGTGATCTGGGCCACCAGCTTGCCGAAGGTGGCGCAGCCGTAGCTCTTCTCGGAGAAGTCCGGGCGAAGGCGGTTCAGCGTATCCTTCAGCTCGCTGGCGTACATCTGCTCCTCGTCCTGGTCGCCCACGATGGTCTCCACCGTGCCGACCAGCTCGTTGATGTCGCCGTCCAGCGGCGTCTCGTCCTTCTTCTTGTTCTTCTTGGGCTGGCGCTTGGCCACCGACTCGAGGAACACGAATTCATTGCAGGCGTTGACGAAGATGCTGCTGGCAGCCTCGGAACGGCTGATGCCCAGCACGTGCTTGCCCATGCTCTTGAGCCGGCCGACGAGCGGCGTGTAGTCGCTGTCGCCGGAGACGATGCAGAAGCTGTCGATCAACGGGTTGGTGTAGGCCACCTCCATGGCGTCGATCACCAGCTGGATATCCAGGTTGTTCTTCTGCACCTTGCCCCAGCGCAGCGACGGCACCACGGCGAAGGTGTTGGAAAGCAGCACCGGCTTGAGGTCGGTGTAGCGGTCGGTGTAGCCGTAGACCTTGCCCAGCAGGATGTCCCCGCGGATCTTCACTTTTTCAATGATGGAAAGCAGCAGCGATTCCTTCGCGCCCACGTTTTCCAGGTCCACAAAAACGGCGAAATTGGATTTGCCCATAAATAACTCCTTTTATAGCGCGGCAAGCTGCCCGCCCCTTGTCAAAGGACATTCTTGCCGTAGTCGAATTCTCCCTTTTCCTTGGTCTGCTCGTCGATGGTGTACTGGCCACGCTCCAGCGCCACCATGCCCGTGCGCACCAGCTCCAGGATGCCGAATTCATCGAGCAGCTTCTGGATCGCCTCGGCCTTGCTGTCGTCGCCGATCAGGGCGATGGTCAGCGATTCCGTCGCCACATCGATAATCGAGGCGCGGAAGATGTTGGCGATCTGGATGATCTCGTTGCGGCTCTCGTGGGTGGACGCGGAGACCTTGATGAGCACCAGCTCGCGACGGATGGCGTGCTCCGCGGCGAGGCGCTTGACGGAATGGACGCAGATGAGCTTGCGCAGCTGCATGCAGATCAGCCGCGCCTGCTTCTCGTCGGTCAGCACCTCGATGGTGATGCGCGAGACGGCGGGATCGTGGGTGGTGCCCACGGCGAGGGAATCGATGTTGTAGCCCTTGCCGGAGAACAGGCGCGCGACGCGGCTCAGCACGCCGGCCTCGTTGTCCACCAGCACCGCCAGGGTGTGCCTCTTGATTTCGTTCATCTCTGACACCCTCCCCTCTCAGTCCACCATGAACTCGGTGATGTTGCCGCCGCCGGACACCATCGGGCGCACCAGCTCGTCGGTGGCGATGGCGCAATCGATCACCATGCCCCGGCCGCTGTCGATGGCCTCGTGGAGCGCCGCCTCCAGCTGGGTGACGTCCGTCACCCGCCGGCCGGCCAGCCCGTAGGCCTCCGCCAGCTTGACGAAGTCCGGCCCGCGATCCAGCGTGGTCTGGCTGTAGCGGCCCCCGCAGGTCAGCGTCTGCCACTGGCGCACCATGCCCAGCGCCCCGTTGTTGAACAGCACCGTGATGATGGGCAGGTTGTAGTGCTCCTCGGTGGACAGCTCGTTCAGGTTCATCCGGAAGCTGCCGTCGCCGGTGATGTGCAGCACCAGCTTGTCCGGGTTCCCCACCTGCGCGCCGATGGCCGCGCCCAGGCCGAAGCCCATGGTGCCGAAGCCGCCGGAGGTGACCAGCTGGCCGGAATACTCGAAGTGCAGGTGCTGGACAGCCCACATCTGGTGCTGGCCCACGTCGGTGGCGAAGATGGCGTCCCTGGGCACGATGCGGGCGATGGCGTCCAGCACCTGGCTGGGCGTCAGCCGGTCGTCCGCCTCGTCGTACTCAGTCACCGTCTTGTAGGAGAACACATACTCCTTCCAGGGCGCGTGGTCCTGCTGCTCCAGGCGCTCGTTCAGAAGCTGCAGCACCCGCCTGGCGTCGCCGATGATGTGGTGGGCCGTCTCCACGTTCTTGTTGATCTCGCTGCGGTCGATGTCGATCTGCACGATCCGGGCGTTCCGGGCGAACGACGAGGGGTTCAGCGCCACCCGGTCGGAGAAGCGGCAGCCCACGGCGATCAGCAGGTCGCAGGCGTCCACGGCCATGTTGCTGGCCTGGCTGCCGTGCATGCCCACGAGGCCCGTGGACAGCCGGTTCAGGCCCCGGAAGCCGCCGGCGCCCATCACGGTGATGCCCACCGGCGCGTCGATTCGGTTTGCGAATTCCTCGAATTCCCAGTCGGCGCGGCTGCGCACCACGCCGCCGCCGCAGATCACCAGCGGCCTTTCAGAGGCGCGGATCATGTCACAGAGGATGTCGATGTCGCGATAGTCCGGCTCGGGGGCCTTGAAGTTCTGGCTGGAGCGCTTCACCAGCTGGCCCAGCTTGCCCACCTTGCCGTGCTCGCCGCGGCTGAGCGGCACATACTCCGTCGAAACGGCGGTCACGTTCCTGGGAATGTCGATCAGCACCGGGCCGGGGCGGCCGCTCCGGGCGATGGCGAAGGCCTCGCGCACGGTGTCCGCCAGGTCGTTCACGTCGCGCACCAGGTAGTTGCACTTGGTGATCGGCATGGTGACGCCGGTGATGTCCACCTCCTGGAACGAATCCTTGCCCAGCAGCGGCAAATCCACGTTGCAGGTGATGCACACGACGGGCGAAGAATCCATGTATGCGGTGGCGATGCCCGTCACCAGGTTCGTGGCGCCCGGGCCGGACGTGGCAAAGCAGACGCCCACCCGGCCGGTGGAGCGGGCATAGCCGTCCGCCGCGTGGCAGGCGCCCTGCTCGTGGGCCGTCAGGATGTGGCGGATGCCCGGATAATTCAATAGCTCGTCATACACGTTCAGGATGGTGCCGCCCGGATAGCCGAAGATCGTGTCGACCCGCTGCTCCAAGAGGCATTCCATCAGGATCTGCGCGCCCGTCATCTGCATGGACCGTATCCCCCCCTGTTGACTTCCAGTTCAATGGCGCGGCCGCCCCGGAGGGCGGCCGCGCCCGTTTCAGACAGCTAGTCGATGATCTCCAGCTCCAGCGTCAGGTGCAGCTCCTCGAAGCCGCCGGACAGGTTGCCGTCGAGATCGTAGCTGTAGCGATAGACGGTCAGCTCCATCGTCTCGCCCTCGCCGACCTTGTCCACGGCGTTCACCAGATCCTGGGACGACTTGACGCGCACGCCGTTGGCCTCGGTGATGATGTCCTTCTCCTGAAGGCCCGCGCGGTCCGCCGGGGTGCCCGCCTCGACGGTATACACCTCCGCGCCACAGGGCGGATAGCGGCGCATGGGCTCGTCCGGACCGTCGATGGACACCACCGTGACGCCCATGCGCGGACGCACCACGTTGCCGTTGTCGATGATCTGGTCGATATAATCCTTCACGCGGCTGATGGGGATGCAGAAGCTCAGGCCCTCATAGGTCACCATGTACTTCAGCGTGGGGATGCCCACGATCTCACCCCGGGCGTTCAACAGCGCGCCGCCGGAATTGCCGCCATTGATGGCCGCGTCCGTCTGGATGGTGGTGATGCTGTGGGAGAAGTTGCCCGCGTTCACGTCCTCGCGCTCCAGGCCGGAGATGATGCCGGCGGTGACGGTGCCGTAGAACACGTTTTCCTCGTCGCCGGGGTTGCCGATGATGATGGCCAGCTCGCCGATGCGCAGGGCGTCGGAATCGCCCAGCGGAACCGGCTCCGCGCCGCCGGGGGCCTTGCCCTCGAAGGAGAGCACGGCGATATCGCTGCCGTTGTCATAGCCCACCAGCTCGCACTCCGTCTCGGTGCCGTCCAGCCACAGGGCGGTGTAGAGGTCGGAATCCTTCACCACGTGGTAGTTGGTGAGCAGATAGCCGCCGGTGCCGTCCGCCTTGTCGCGGAAATAGGTGGCGGACCCGCCGCCATCCTCATAGACGTCGGACACGCGCGTGGTCGGGTCCCAGCTCTCGGTCTTGGTGTTCAGCTGCACGATGGACGGCCGCACCCGCTCGCAGATATCGGGGATGGGATTGGCCTGCGTGTAGATCACGTCATAGGAGGGATTGGGCGTCTCTCCGTCGGCATTCTCGGCCAGCGCCAGCATGCCGGAGAGCATCAGCGCCGCCAGCAGCAGAGCCAGCAGCCGCGCCAGGAGGGTCATGTGCTTCATATGGGGAAACCTCGCTTTCGTCGGTCGTGTTTAGCTCGTTAAGCGTCATTATAAACCCAAAACGTCCGTTTGCCAACAAAGGTAATGATATCTTAATACTACAGGCGCATCAGGCAGCTTGCCGCTCCCGCCTCACGGCTCCTGAAGCGGCAGCGTGAATTCAAAGGCCGTCTCCGATGCATCGGAGCGCACGGTGAGCTTCGAGCCGTGCTGTTCCATGATGCGCTGGCTGATGGACAGGCCCAGGCCCGTGCCCTGGCCGGAGGTGTGCGCCTTGTCGGCCTTGTAGAAGCGATCGAAGATGAAGGGCAGGTCGCTCTCGGCGATGGGCGGGCCGTTGTTGATGATCGACACCCGGGCGTCCTTCCCCACCCGCGCCGAGCGCAGCGTGAGCAGGCTGTTGTCCCCGTCCATGAACTTCACGGCGTTGTCGATGACGTTTGACACCACCTGGTTGATGCGGTTGGCGTCGGCCTGCACGGTCAGCGGCCCGTCCGCCAGCTCCACGGCCACGGAGATGTGCTTGGCGTCGATGCGCGGCTCGAAGTTGATCAGCACCCGGCGCATCAGCTCGTTGAGGTCGAAGGGCGCGATCTCCAGCGGGATCTTGCCGGATTCCAGGCGCGACAGGTCCAGCAGGTCGTTCACCAGCGCCGTCAGCCGGTCCGTCTCATCCAGCACGATCTGATAGTAGCGGGGCGTGTCCTCCGGGGGGATCACGCCGTCCTGCATGGCCTGCACGTAGCCGCGCATGCAGGTGATGGGCGAGCGCAGCTCGTGCGAGACGCTGGCCACGAAGCTGCGCCGGGAATCCTCCAGCCGGTTCAGCGCCTCGGCCATGCGGTTGATGGAATCGCCCAGCTCCTCCAGCTCGCCGCCGCAATGCACGTCCACCCGGCGCGTCAGGTCGCCCTTGGAGAATTCGCGCACGGCGCTCGACATCTCCTTCAGCGGCCTGATCTGGCTGCGGGCCAGGAAGACGGCCAGCGCTGTGCCAAGCAACAGCGCCAGCAGCGCCGGGGGCAGCACCTGGCGGACGACGCTGCGCACGCCGACCTTCAGCGAGCCCATCGGGATGTGCAGCAGCACCGCGCCGACCACCTCGTTCTCCTCGTAGTACCAGGGCACGCCGATGGTGACGATCTGATCGCCGTTCTCCAGCTCCGGAAACAGGCCCGTCGCGCGGATCTCCTCGCCCTGCTGGATCCGGGAGAGCTGCTCCTTCACGGCGTCCGTGGCGATGAAGCGCGTGGTGTTCCAGCTCTTGTCCAGGTATTGCACGGTGCCCGAATCATAGCTGACGATCCAGATATCGGCGTTGTAGGCGCCGTAGATATCGCCGATCTTGCGGCGGATGACCGAGCGCATCGTGGCGTTGCTCTGCACGAAGCTGAGCGCGCTCAGATCCGCCATGTACTCGGCCACCTCCCTGGCCTGGCGGCGCACCTCGGCCTCGTAGCTCTCCTGGGCGGCCTGCTGGCGAACGCCCACCATCACGCCAGTGAAGATCGCGATCGTGGCCAGCACCGCCGCCAGCAGCACCCCGAAGGTGCGCCAGAATAGGCTCCTGCGCATGGGCTCACTTCACCTCGAATTTATAGCCGACGCCCCAGACCGTCTTGATCTGCCAGCCCAGCTTTTCGCCCTCGGTCAGCTTTTCCCGCAGGCGCTTCACGTGCACGTCCACGGTGCGGGAATCCCCGAAGAAGTCATAGCCCCACACCTGCTCCAGCAGCTGCTCCCGGGTGAACACCTGGTTCGGGTGTCCCGCCAGGAAATTGAGCAGCTCCAGCTCCTTGGGCGGCATCTCCAGGTCCCTGCCCATGTAGGTGACGGTGTACTGGCTGATGTTCACCGTCAGGCCCGGAAACACCAGCTCCTTCGTGCCGTCGACGGCCTCGGGGGCCTGATAGCGCCGCACGACCGCCTTGATGCGGGCCACCAGCTCCTTCATATCAAAGGGCTTGGAGATGTAGTCGTCCGCGCCAAGCTCCAGCCCGAGCACCTTGTCGAAGGTCTCGTCCTTGGCCGTGAGCATGATGATGGGGATGTTGGAGACCTTGCGCGCCTCCCGAAGCACCTGCCAGCCGTCCATGCCGGGAAGCATCACGTCCAGCAGCATCAGGTTCGGCGGGGACTGGCGGAAGCGGTCCAGCGCGGTGTCGCCCCGGTCCGCCATCTCCACCTCGAAGCCCTCCTTCTCCAGGTACAGGTTCACCAGCTGGCGAATGTTCGGATCGTCGTCCACCAGCAGGATCTTCGTCTTCATCACAGCAAATCACCTCGATACCATTGTATCCATAAGCCTAACACAAAACCATGAACAGGGCGTGAACGCATTATGAGCATTTCACTTCAGCTCCGCGACCGTCACGCCGTCCTCGCCCTCGCCGTACTTGCCGAGTCGGAACGAGCGTATGGCGGGATGCCTGCGCAAGTGCTGCTGGATGCCGTTTCTCAGGATGCCGGTGCCCTTGCCGTGGATGATATAGACCTGGCCCAGCTTGTTCAGCACCGCGCCGTCCAGGAACATGTCCACGGCCAGCAGCGCCTCGTCCAGGCTCATGCCGCGCACGTCGCACTCGGTCTGGACCGCCCGTGGCGACACGCCCACGTAGCCCGAACTGCCGCCGGAGCCCTTTGCGGGCTGGCGGCCCTTGGGCTTCTCGGGCTTGTCGGGCTTGGCGGTGCGCATGTCGGCGATGTTCGCCTTCAGCTTCAGCGCCCCGGCCTGAACGGTGCACTCGCCCCTGGCGTCCGGCGCGGTGACGATCACGGCCTTGGCGTTCAGGCTCGTCAGCAGCACCGTGTCGCCCACCTTCGCGTCGGTGACGGGGCCGCCCTCCTCACCGGGGGCGGCGATGGCCTCGGCGTTGTCGTCGATGGCTTCCTGCAGCTGGGCGCGGAGGTTGTGCAGCTCGTGCTCCTTTACGCCCTCGCGGCGCTGCTTTTTGAGGTCCGCGATGATCTGCTCGCTCTCACGCTGGGCCTTTTGCAGCAGCTGCCGGGCCTCCTGCCTGGCCTTGCGCAGCTCCGTCTCTCGCCGCGACTCCAGCTCCTTCTGCAGCCGCTCGGCCTCGTCCCGCAGCTTCTGGGTCTCGATGTGGGCCTGCTCGGCCAGCTCGCGCTCCTTTTCGGCGATCTGCCGGTGATACTCGGCGTTGGCGATCACGTCCTCAAAGCGCACGGCGTCCTTGCTGAGACGGCTGTTGGCGTCCTCGATCAAAAACTCCGGCAGGCCCAGCTTCCGCGAGATCTCAAAGGCGTTACTCTTGCCCGGCACGCCGATGGACAGCCGGTAGGTGGGCTGCAGCGTCTCCACGTTGAACTCCACCGAGGCGTTCTCCACGCCCTTCGTGCCCAGCGCGAAGGCCTTCAGCTCGCTGTAGTGGGTGGTGGCCATCGTGGTGACCTTCATCTCCAGCAGGTGGCCGAGGATCGCCATGGCCAGCGCCGCGCCCTCGGTGGGATCGGTGCCCGCGCCCAGCTCGTCAAACAGCACCAGCGAGTCGGGCGTGACGTTTTTCAATATCTCCACGATGTTCGTCATGTGGCTGGAGAACGTGGACAGGGACTGCTCGATGGACTGCTCGTCGCCGATGTCGGCGAAGATCTCGTCGAAGATCGCCAGCTCCGAGCCGTAGGCCGCGGGGATCTGCAGCCCCGCCTGGGCCATCATCGCAAGCAGGCCAACCGTCTTCAGCGTCACGGTCTTGCCGCCGGTGTTCGGGCCGGTGATGACCAGCGTGGTGAACTCCTCGCCCAGCCAGAGCGTGCTGGGCACCACCTTCTGCGCGTCGATCAGCGGGTGCCGCGCCTGGATCAGGCGCACGTGGCCCTCGGTATTCAGCTTCGGCGGCACGGCCCGCATTTGCCGGGAAAGCGCCGCCTTGGCGAAGATCACGTCCAGCCGGGCCATCAGGTCCAGGTTGTTCGAGATCAGCTCTGCGTCCGGGGCGATCCGGTCGGAAAACGCGCCCAGGATGCGCTCGATCTCGTTCTTCTCCTTGAGGGTCCACTGCTTCAGCTCGTTGCCGGCCTCCACCACGCCCATCGGCTCGATGAACAGCGTGGAGCCGGTGCCGGACTGATCGTGGACGATGCCGGGCACGTTCGCGCGGCACTCCGCCTTCACCGGCACCACATAGCGCCCGTTGCGCATCGTGACGATGGCGTCCATCAGGTATTTCTGCATCGTGGACGAGCGGATGATGCTGTTCAGCTTGTCGCGCACCCGGTCGTTCAGCACACGCATCTGCCGACGGATATCGTAGAGGTCGGGGCTGGCGTGGTCGCTGATCTCGTCCTCGGAGATGATTGCGTCGAAGATCTCCTCCTCCAGGCTGCGGTTCGTGGCCAGGCGGCTGCCCAGCTCGGTGAGCAGCGGCGTGTCCTCCCGGTCCGTCACCAGGGCGCTTCGAACCGTGCGGGAGGCCTTCAGCACGTCCGCCACCTGCAAAAGCGCCTTGGGGCTGAGCGTGCCCCCCGCCTTCGCCAGCTTCAAAAACGGGCGCACGTCGGTGAACCAGGCCATCGGGTTCGAGCCGTTGTAGGCGATGATCGTGCCCGCCTCCTCAGTCTCGTCCTGCCAGCGGCGCACGGTGTCGGCGTCGCCGGAGGGCGTCAGCGCCCGCGCCGCCTCGCGGCCCGGGTCCGTCACCGCCAGCGCCGCCAGCATTTCCAGTATCTTCGGGAATTCCAGCACACGGATGTTGCGTTCGTTCATCTATTCCACTCCTCTGAAGTAGTGCCCGGTGGTGGTGTTCATGGCCTCAAGGATCTCCCATTCGGGCAGGTCTTTGAAATCCGCCCCCTCCAGCGCCACGCGATACACGCGCACGATGGTCCCGGCGGGCTCGTCGGGGTTCAACAGCAGCCGCCAGCCGTCGGCCTGCGGCAGCTTTTCCCGCCGCTTCAGCGGCATCAGCGGCACGCTGTTCAGCACCTGCACGACGCAGCCGCTGCCCGGCTCGGCCACGCGCCGAAGCGGGAACGCCGCGCCCTTGCGGTCGACGAGCGTCCGCCCGTCCAGGCGCTCTTCGGCCCGACAGGCGTCGCAATGGCGGCAGTCCGCGTGGCGGCCCTTCATGCCCCGGGCCGCGCGAAGGGGACAATGCCGCAGGTGCATCAGCGGCAGCCGCCCCCAGACGATCAGGTTCTTCGCGCCGGCAAGCGCGTTCACCTGCCCCGCGTTCAGCTCCACCGAGGGGGTGTACAGATCCATGCCCCAGTCGGCGAGCTGCGCCACGGCGGCGGCGTTGCCCACGTTCAGCAGATAATCCCCCGCCCGCGCCCCGGGCCATTCGAGGCCCAGCTGGCCGACGTTGGAGAGGAAGGTCATCTCAATGGCCCCGCGGTTGGCCAGCGCCCAGGCGTTCAGGCTCGCAAGCGCCTCGTCGCCCAGCACCGCCGGCGCCGCCAGCGCCACGCGGCCCTTTGCCGCGAGGGGCGCAAGATCCACCCGCCCGAGGGCTTCGGGGCGCACGTCCGCCGGGACGTACACCGCCACGTCCGCGTCGCTTTCGAGGGCGGATTCAAGCTGGGACAGGTCGGAGGATTGGACGAAGAGAAGGGGCTTTGCGCTGATCGCACGGTGTTCTCTGGAATCGGCCTCCTCCGTCAGCCCTTCGTTCCGCCATTTGGAAGGCGCGCCGACGCTCCCGCAAGAAGGGCATTCACCGCGTTCCACCGCCGTTCGCGCCGCCTCCAGCTTCTCCAGCGCGTCGCGCCGCAGGGCGTTCAGCAGCGAGGCCGGGCAGAAGGCGTTCGCGTCCGCGTCGAGCTCGATCTCCTTAAGCGCGTAGGGCGTGCCGCCGGTCTTCTGAAGCTGGCTTCGGGCCCGTTCCGCGTCGAAGGGACGGCCGGTGGCGGCTTCGATCGCCTCCCCCACAGCCTCGGCGCGGTGGACGCCGTCGGACACCGCCAGCCTCGCGGGCCGGCCCACCCTCAGCGTCGCCTTCGCCGCGATGGGGACCCGGCGATTCTCCCCGGAAAAGCTCTCCCGTGCAGCCCTCATCTGGGCATCGCTGACCAGCCGCACGAGCGCGTCGCCCTTCTGCGCGCGGGCGCACTTCACCCGCTCCCCCGCCCCGCCGGACAGCTTGACGGGCACATCCGCGCCGCGCCTCCGCAACGCCAGCGCGTCGGCGGTCAGGACCGCCTCCGTCAGCGTCACCCAGCCGTCGCTCAGGCACGCGCCCACTTCGACGCCCAGGTGGTTCGGCCGCTCGGGATACATCAGCTCCGACTCGTTCACCCCCGGGCCGTAGCCCCGGGTGAAGCCGCCGCGGTTGAACATCTGCTTCAGCGCCCTGCGCTCGGCGGCGGTATCGACGGTTTCACCGGCATACAGCGCGTCCAGCGCCCGCCGGTAGGCCGCCACGGTGACGGCCACGTATTCCGCGCGCTTGAGCCGTCCCTCGATCTTCAGGCTGGCGACGCCCGCGTCCCGCAGCCGCGCCAGGTCGTCGAGGCCGCAGAGATCCTTCGTGGAGAGGAGATAGCCCTCCTTGCCGTCCAGCCGCCAGGGCAGGCGGCAGGGCTGGGCGCACAGGCCGCGGTTGCCGCTCCTGCCGCCCACGAGGCTGGACATCAGGCACTGGCCCGAGCAGGCCACGCACAGCGCGCCGTGCACGAAGGCCTCGATCTCGATGCCCTCCCGGGCGCAGGCGGCCATCTCCTGAAAGGTCAGCTCCCGGGCCAGCACCGCGCGGTGAAAGCCCTGCGCCTTCAAAAAGCGCACGGCCCGGGCGTTGTGGGCGGCCATCTGGGTGCTGGCGTGCAGCTGCAGCCGCGGCGCGACCTGCCGCAGGGCGCGGGCCACGCCGAAATCCTGAACGATCACGGCGTCGGCGCCGGAGCGATCCACCGCCCCGACGGCCTCGATCAGCGCGCCAAACTCGTCCTGGCGCACCAGCGTGTTCAGCGTCACGTGCACCTTCACGCCGCGGGCGTGGCAGTAGGCCACGGCCTCGTCCAGCGCGTCGCCGTCGAAATTCCCGGCGTTCCGGCGGGCATTGAAGGCCCCCGCGCCCAGGTACACCGCGTCCGCGCCGTTTTGCACCGCCGCCTTCAGCGCCTCCATGTCGCCGGCCGGGGCCAGCAGCTCCATGCGGTCAGGCATCGGCCCGGTCATCCCCCTCGCGGCGCAGCGCGTCCAGCTCCGCCTTCAGGCGGCGGATCTCGTCGCGGCTCTTCATCATGTCGTCGGCGGCGTTCACCGCCGTCAGCACGGCCAGCTGGGCCGTGGGCAGCTTCGTGGCCACCGCCAGCTCCTCCATCCGCTGATCCACCCACGCCGCCACGCGGTTCACATACTCGGCGCTGTCGGTGCTGGCGATGGTGTAGTCTCTGCCCGCGATGCGCACGGTGGTTCTGATCTTTTCCATGTTGCCCTCCAAAGCATACAAAAATCCATATTGATTATAACACAAGTCCAGTCGCTTCACAAGCGGGCTTATCCACTTTGTTCGGCTGCAAAAAGCCCCGGGAAATCAAATCCCGGGGCCAGTGAACAGGGAATCAATCGTATTCGCGGTTGATGGCGATAAACTCCAGACTCCAGTCGCTGCGGTCGCCTGTGCCGCTGTTGCCGGTATCGATCACCGCGCGGCCATAATAAGCGCTGCCGTCGTAGGTCGGATAGGCGTTCGACGCCTGACTGTCGGTATAATAGCAGACGTCGTTGTCCCAATACTCGCCCCCGCCGTAGATGTTGAACGCCACGCAGAAGCGCGCATCGTCCAAACGCTCCACGCCGGTCAGACAGGCGAAGCCGTCACTGGTGTGGCCGCCGGTCTCCTCCCAGTAGTAATAGCCGTTCCGATAGTCGATATAGGCCAGGTTATGGCTGGGCTTGATGGATTCACCGAAGTACTCCTTCACGATCGGCGCGATTTGATCCTCCGGCAGGCGCACATTATTGCCGTTGAAGTAGCTGTCCTCTGCCCATTCTATCCGGCTTTGGCGGTTGAACCAGCAGTGATCGATGGCAAATTCCGTCAGCAGCGCGGTATCGAGAGGGAAAGCTTTGCTAAAGCAGCCGCTGTGCCACAGAAAGCCCACCTCGGTGAAGTTGGACAGGAACAGGTTGAAATTGTAGCGCTCCTGAGCGCTGGGATCATAATGCTTTCCCTCGAAGGTCCCCACGGGCTTCAGGTACTTCTTTAGCGCGTAGCCCGTCTGCCCCTTATAGGACACCAGCTGGAAGCCGTTGTCCGCCTCGCCCAGAAAAACCACAGGCTTCCCACCCAGGGGCATCCTGTCCAGCGCGGCGGCGTGGGTGTCCGGCTCCTCGCGGAGGGTAATGTATTCCTCGCAGTTCACGACCATCATGGTGGTCCCGATCTCTTCCGCCAGCGCGGCGGCCCCGATTGAGAGCATCAGCGCCAGCACGCAGCAAAGAAGCCTTTTCATGGATAATCCCCCTCGCTCATCTGCGTTTGGTTCTTGGACGCCATGCGCCGCCAAAAGGTTCCCGGTCCTCGGCTCAGTCCCACAGCTTCTCCGGGTACAGGCCCTTCGCCTTCATCCCGGCGATGGCGGCGCAGACCTTCTCCGCGTCCTCGCGATAGGTCATGCCGTACCACTTTTCATCGGTGGTGAGCAAACGCACGCGCGCCCTGCCCTCGGCGATCAGCGTCTTAGGGACGTTCGGCAGGTAGAATTCCGCCCGATCGGGGTTTTGCGGCACGGCGTTCTTCAGGAAATCCTCAAAGAGCCTTGGGAACGCCTCCAGCACGCCGCTTCTGAACGCCCACAGGTTCATCGAAACCGGCGTCCCGGCGGGGATGAAGGTCCAGGTCGCGCCGCCGTCCTCGGTGAAGGCCGCGCCGCCCTGGCGTGGCTCGATGGTCACGCGCTCGGTGATGTCGGTGAGGTAGCCCTCGCCGTCCCCCTGGCAGACTCCGCGGGACACGGTGCCGTGCTCGGTCAGCGTGTTTTCGATGTTGTAGCCCACCATGGCGTGCTCGTTCACGTCGCCGTCGGCCATCAGGAATTCGGCGGCGGTCCTGAAGGCGTCCGCGCCATAGAAGTCGTCGGCGTTGATGACGGCGAAGGGACCGTCCACCTCGCCCAGGGCGCAGAGCGTGGCGTGGCCGGTGCCCCAGGGCTTCCTGCGATTCTCCGGCACGGAATAGCCCTCGGGCAGGGTGTCCAGGGTCTGCCAGGCGTACTTCAGCTCGACGTGCCGGGCGATGGCGTCGCCGATGGCGCGGCGGAAATCCGCCTCCATCTCCGGCTTGATGACGCACACCACCTTGCCGAACCCGGCCCGCACCGCGTCGTAGATGGAAAAGTCGATGATGATGTGGCCCGCCCCGTCCACCGGCTCGATCTGCTTGTTCCCGCCAAAGCGGCTGCCCATGCCCGCAGCCATGATGATGAGGGTTGGTTTGTTCGTCATGTTCATGCTCCTTACACAGTGATGGTTGTTCGCATGCCTCTATTGTATGTCATAATCGGTGAAAGTCAAGGCATAACCGGTATATTTCCGGTTTCGCGCGCATATAAGATTCATATTGCCGGCGCGCGAAAATCATTAAAAAGTTTTGACAAAACCGGGGTTCAGTATATTGTGCGCACACGAGGCGCATACTCTGTATCATCAACGGTTTGGAGGGGATTGGAAATGGACCAGGCTATCATCCACGAAGGCAGCGGCCGCATGGAATTCCCCCGCGCAAGCAGGCGCGCGGGCTGGAGCGACTCGGAAAACAAATTGCTCTGGGAAACCGCGGATGAGGCGCAGCAGCAGGGGCTTCCTCTGAAGGCCGTGTTCGAACAGATCGCCCGCAAGACCGGCCGCCGCCCCAACAGCATACGCAACTATTACTATGCCCAGGTGCGCCAGCACGACGGCGGCGAGGCCCGTCCGGCGCGGTTCGTGCCCTTTACACAGCAGGAGGTGGACTGGCTGATGGAGCAGGTGCTGATCGCGCGCTCGGCCGGCCAGTCGGTGCGCTCCTGCCTGCAAAAGCTGTCCGGCGGCGACCACAGCCTGATGCTGCGCTATCAGAACAAGTATCGCGCCGTGATCAAGAGCCGCCCGGACTACGTGCAGGAGATGGTGGAAAAGCTGAACGAGCAGGGCGTGGCCTGCGACGCGCCACAGGTGAACCACCGCGCGCGCGCCGATTTGCAGGAATCCTCCGGCGCGCTGCTGGCAGAGGCGCGGCGCTCCGGCGACGCGGAGCTGGCCAGGGCGTGCGACGTGCTGACCCAGTACCTGCGCACCCAGCGGCCCGCCGCGGAGAGCGGGGACCTGGCCGACGCGGCCCGGGCGCTGATCGACCCGATCAAGGAATTCGTCGCCCTGAGCGCCCAGAGGCGCATGGAGGCCGCGGACGCCTTCTGCGAGGACATTTCGGCGCGGATCGGCGAGCTGGAGGCCCGATTGGATTGCCCCGCAAAGGATTGACGAAAAGGGAGCGCTTGCGCGGCGCTCCTTTTCATTTTGCCATAGAATGTTCTCAATTTGGAAACAGTTTTCATATTGACAATTTCCTGAAAAGCGTTTAGTATACTGTCAGCCTTTCAGAAGGGAGGGAACGGATGATGAACAGGCGCAGGCATATTATCGTCGCGATCCTTTGCGCGGCGATGCTGCTGTCGATATTCGTTTCCTCCGCCTATATCGTGCACGAGGCGGCACACCGTCACGATTGCACCGGCGAGGATTGCCCGATCTGCCAGTTTATCGCGCAGCTCGAGCAGCTGCGCCGGGGCTTCGCCATGGCGCTTCTGGCGCTGCTGCTCATCTGCCTTGCCCTGGGCGCGGGCCATGAATGGCGCGCGCGGGCGATGGCGGAGGATGTTCCCGCGCTCTGCACGCTGGTCGGCAGGAAGATCCGGTTGAACGATTGATTTTTTTCAACGCAAGGGTTGACGCGCCCCTGCGCCATTTGGATGGCGCGGGTCGGCTTCGAGTCGGACGGCCCTTGCCTTTTTGTGTCCTTTCGGGGCCATTTTCATTGCATTGTTTTCAACTGAATATTTGGAGGATTCTATCCATGAAGAAGCATTTTGCAGGCGTGATTGCCTTTGTCATGCTGTTCACGTTCATCTTCGCGGGCGCTTCCTGTGCGGAAGAAAGAAAGCTCAGCGTCGTGACCACCATCTTCCCCGTTTACGACTGGGTGCGCGAGATCGTCGGCGAGAACGGGAATATCGAGATCACCATGCTGCTGGACAACGGCGTGGACTTGCACAGCTACCAGCCCACCGCCTCGGACATCATGAAGGTCGCCACCTGCGACGTGTTCGTGTATGTGGGCGGCGAGAGCGACGAGTGGGTCGAGGACGCGCTGGCCGGAGCCGTGAACCCCGATAGGGTCGTAGTGAATCTCGTTGAAGCCATGGGCGACGACGTCGTGATGGAAGAGCTCGTCGAGGGCATGGAGCATGAGCACGAGGACGAAGAACACGAGGAAGAAGAACACGACCACGAACATGGGGACGAGGTGGACGAGCACGTTTGGCTCAGCCTGCGCAACGCCCGGAAGCTGGTAAAGGCGCTGGCGGTCGCACTGGGCGAAGCTGACCCGGCCAACGCCGGGAGCTATGCCGCATATGCCGTTGCCTACGCCGGGAAGCTGGCCGCGCTGGACGCCGAATACGCCGCTGTCCGCGAGGCCGCGGATTACGACACCGTGCTGTTCGGCGACCGCTTTCCCTTCCGCTACCTGGTGGACGACTATGATCTCAACTACTTCGCCGCCTTCTCCGGCTGCTCCGCAGAGAGCGAGGCCAGCTTCGAGACCATCGTGTTTCTGGCGGGCAAGGTGGACGAGCTGGGCCTTACCACGGTGCTGACCATCGAGGGCGACAACCATCGCATCGCCGAGACCATCATCGGCAATACCCAGGTGAAGGACGCCAAAGTGCTGGCGCTGGATTCCCTGCAGGGCACCACGGGCGAGGACGTGAAAAACGGCGTGACCTACCTGAGCGCAATGGAAGCGAACCTCGAGGTGCTGAAGCAGGCGCTGACGAAGTAAAGCGGATACTGGATTGCGTGGCCGTCTCATCGGCGGTCCCGCGGAAAGGGTTGAATATGGCGCTGATCACCTGTCGGGATCTGGCCCTGGGATACGAATCCCACGCGATCCTGGAGCATTTGAACTTTTCGGTAAACGCCGGGGATTACCTGTGCGTCGTGGGCGAGAACGGCTCCGGCAAGTCCACGCTGATGCGCACGATGCTGGGCCTTCAAAAGCCGCTGGGCGGCTCTATCGCGTTCGGCGACGGCATGCGGCCAAACGAGGTCGGCTACCTGCCCCAGCAGTCGGCCATCCAGAAGGATTTTCCGGCAACCGTCCGGGAAATCGTCCTGTCCGGCTGCCAGGCCCATGTTGGCAGGCGCGCCTTCTACAACCAGTCGGAGAAGGCGCTGGCGCTGGAGAACCTTTCGCGCCTGGGCATGGTGGAGCATCAGCGGCGATGCTACCGGGAGCTGTCCGGCGGGCAACAGCAGCGGGTTTTGCTGGCGCGGGCGCTGTGCGCGACGAAAAAGCTGCTCCTGCTGGACGAGCCGGTGGCCGGGCTGGACCCGAAGGTGACGGCGGAGATGTACGCGCTGATCGAGCGGCTCAACCGCGAAGGCCTGACCGTCGTCATGATCTCCCACGACATCGCCGCGGCGGCGCATTACGCGACGCACATCCTGCATGTGGGCGGCGATCGAACCTTCTTTGGGACGGTGGACGAGTACCGAAGAAGCGCCCCGGGAAGACGCTTCATCGCATTGGAAGGAGGCGGGGACGCGTGATCCAGACGATCCAGCAATACCTGCAGTTTCCCTTTGTGCGCTACGCCCTGGTGGTGGGCACGCTGATCGCCCTTTGTTCGTCGCTGCTGGGCGTGACGCTGGTGCTCAAGCGCTTCTCCTTCATCGGCGACGGCCTCTCCCACGTGGCCTTTGGCGCGATGGCCATCGCCGGTGTGCTGAACGTCACGAACGATATGCTGTTCGTGATGCCGGTCACCGTGCTCTGCGCCATCCTCCTGCTGCGAACGGGCAAAAACGCCCGGGTCAAGGGCGACGCCGCCATCGCCATGATCTCCGTGGGCGCGCTGGCCATCGGTTATCTGCTGCTCAACCTGTTCTCAACGTCCTCCAACCTGTCCGGCGACGTGTGCTCCACGCTGTTCGGCTCCACCTCGATCCTGACGCTGACGAAGGCCGAGGTGTGGCTGTGCGCGGCGCTGTCGGTGATCGTTGTGGCGCTTTTCGTGCTGTTCTACAACAAGATCTTCGCCGTCACCTTCGACGAGGATTTCTCGAGGGCCGTCGGGACCCGGGTGGAATCCTACAACCTGCTGATCGCGGTGGTGATCGCCGTCATCATCGTGCTGGCCATGAACCTGGTGGGCTCGCTGCTGATCTCCGCGCTGATCATCTTCCCGGCGCTGTCGGCCATGCGCCTGTTCAGGAGCTTCCGGAGCGTCACTGTCTGCTCGGCGGCGCTGTCGGTGGTCTGCGCGCTGTTGGGCATGCTGATCTCCATCGTCGGCGGCACGCCGGTGGGCTCCACCATCGTGGCGGTGGATATCGCCGTGTACTTCCTCTGCGCCGCGCTCGAATACTTCAAGAGATAAGGAGGCATCCCCATGAAACGCGCGTTTTTGATCCTGCTTTGCCTGACGCTATTGTCCGCGGGCGCCGCGGCGGAATCCCCCTCCCCCATCGACATCGACCTGGCGTCGCTCAGCGGCACCGTCGTCTATGCCCAGGTTTACGACATGGTCATGGAGCCGGAGCTGTACGAAGGGCTCGTCGTCCGAATGCGCGGCGGTCTCAGCTACTTCCAGGACCCGGACACGAAGCAGGAGTACTTCGCGGCGATCATCGCGGACGCCACGGCCTGCTGCTCGCAGGGCATCGAATTCGTATGGGCGGGTGAGCACACCTATCCCGACGACTACCCGCCGCTGGGCACGGAGATCACCGTGACCGGCATCTTCGGCACCTACGAGGAAAACGGCCTGACCTACCTCCAGCTCACGGACGCGGAGATGACCCTGGGCGGCGAATAGGCGGGACGGATGACAGAGACGGGCCGGCAATGCCGACCCGTCTGATACTAAACTCAATCTAAAAAGTGAACATATGCGGAGCGGATTTTTCGTTCGCGGAGGGAGGCGATGCAGCGCATCGTTGACCGCAGCGAGGCGACGGCAGGGCGGAAAAGACGCCCGCAGATGGTTGCAATTTAGATTGAGTTTAGTATGAGTATCAGTCGTAGATCTTCCGTCCCTTCGCGTCCTCCGCGCCGCTCAAGCGATGGAAGAACGTATTCAGCACGTCCCGCCATTCGCGGGCGTTTTTGATCTGCGCCTCCATGCGCTGTGCGGCCTCGGTGCGGTCCGGCTCGGGCAGGTCGAGGCCCTTCAGCACCCCGGCCATGGCCTCCGCCCCGGCGCAGCCCTCGAAGTGATCGTCGTAGAGGCGCTGGATCAGCGTGCGGCCGTCCGCCATCCGGTAGTCGTAGCGCAGCCGGTGGAAGAACAGCTTCAGGTTGTCCGGGCACGCCTCCGGCGTCTCATAGCGCTCGCGGATCTGGGGCGGGTATTGCAGGGTGTAGCCGGTGCCGTTCGCCGTGCGGTCGATGCCCACGGCGTCGCGGTTGGCCTTGTGATAGGTGCCCCACAGGTCGTATTCATAGCCGCCGGGGTTCGGGCCGTAGTGGTCGTGGGGATTCACCATCCAGCCGAGGCCGAGGTTCGCCGTGTACTTTTCGTAGACGGCGCGGCTGTTCATCAGCAGCTCCACCAGCGCGTCCTCCTGCGCCTCGGGCAGGCGGTAGGTCAGCCTGGCCCAGCGGCGCAGCACCGCCCGGGGATCTACCCACGGGTCCCAGGCCCACCGGCCGTAGCCGTAGAGGTTCGCGGCGGCGAAGGGATGGCCGGTGTAGTTTTCGTCCCGGCCCAGGTTGGACACCGCCGCCACCGCCGCAGCCCTCTCCGGCGGCAGGGCCTCAGTCAGTTCCCGCCACATGGGGTTCATGGCGTAGATGTCGATCTGCTGGCCGGTGTACTCCTGGGCCAGCTGCACCTCCACGGCCAGGCGCGTGTTCGGCATGGCGTAGAGCGTGGGCGACACGGGCTCGCGCACCTGGAAGTCGAACGGCCCGTTCTTCACCTGGAGGATCACGTTGTCGTCAAACTGCCCGTCCAGGGGCGCGTAGGTCTCGTAGGCGGCCTTGGGACGGTCGGTGGTCGTGTCGCGCCAGTCCTGCCTGCAGTTGTAGACGAACGCCCGCCACACCAGCACGCCGCCGTGGGGCGCGATGGCCCGGGCCAGCATGTTCGCGCCCTCGGAATGGGAGCGGCCATAGGTGAAGGGCCCGGGGCGATGCTCGCTGTCCGCCTTCACGAGGAAGCCCGCGAGATCCGGGATCGCCGCCCAGACGGCGTCCGCGCGCTCCTTCCACCACTTTCCCACGTTTTCGTCCAGCGGATCGGCGGTGCCCACGCCGTGCGCCAGCGGCCGGGAGAATTCGATGGACACCATCAGCCTGACGCCGAAGGGCCGGAAGGCCTCCGCCAGCCTGGCCAGGTCCGGCAGCTTGTCCTCGATCAGCCGCGCCGCGTCCGCGCGCACGTTCACGTTGTTCACGCTGAGCACGTTGACGCCCGCCGAGGCCAGCATCCGGCCCAGCTGGCGAATCCGCGGGCCGTCCCAGCGCAGCTCGCCGCCCTCAAACCAGAGGGAGCGGCCCGCGTAGCCGCGCTCGACGAAGCCGTCCACGTTGTCCCAGCTGTCCAGCATCCGCAGCGGCCAGAAGGGCTTTTGCGGGCCCTCGGGCAGCGAATCCCCCGCCGCCTTCGCGCACAGCCAGGCGTAGACGCCGTAGAGCGCGCCCGTCCCGCCGCCGGTGACGGCCGCGTCCGCAAGGACGTAGCCCTCGCCCATCGAAGGATCGACCCTGAGGGCGGGCGCTTTGATCCCGAGGTTCTCGCAGCCGAGCTTCAATTCATATTCGGCCACCTTGATCGGCGTATCGCAGGCGGCGGGTATGTCGGCGTTCAAAAAGGGCAGCCAGGTTCGACGTATGGTACTCATGAGAGGGTTCTCCTTTCAGGCGCGATTATGCTTTTCCTTATTCGCCGAAAAGCGCGCATTTCCTGCGTACCGGCCAAAAAACGCTCGGAATCCGGCGGCAGGCATACGAGAACCGCCCCGAAGGAAACCCTTCGGGGCGGCATATCGCGTCGATTCAGACGGCAGTCAGATTATTCGGCGGTGTAGCCGTAGTACTGCTCCATCTTCGCGGCGCGCTCGTCGATGATCTCCTGGCCGCCGTTGGCGAGGTAGTCATCCATGCCCTGATCGTAGGCGGCGTCAAACTCCTCGACGGAGGCGGTGACGGCCTTGTTCAGCAGGGAATCGCGGAACTCCGGCAGACGGGTGCCGTATTCCTGCTCGGCGGTGATGGCGCCCACGTGGTAGGTCTCCACGATGCGGCCATCGGCCTTGGCGGCGGCGTTGGCGGTCATGATCAGCTCGGGATCGACCTTCTCATAGCCGCGGGCCGTGGTGACGGCGGTGGCGTCGCCCAGGTACAGGCCGTTCACGGTGATGGTGTAGTCGATGTTGTTCAGGCTGTTCTGCAGGTAGTCACCGGTGGTGGCGACCTTCTCATAGCCGCCATCGACGACGTTGTAGGTCTCGCCCTCCTTGCCCAGCTGCAGGAACGCGATGGTCTCCGGATCGGAGATGAAGTCCAGGTACAGCAGGGAGGCCAGGGGCTCCTCGTTGGTCATCGGGAAGAACACCTTGCGGTCGATGCCGGGGGCCAGGAACTTGCGGTGCACACCCGCTTCGTTCACGAAGGTATCCACGGCGATGTAGCAGGCATCCTCGCCCACGTTGCGCTGCAGGTTGGCCTGGATGGAATCCTCGCCGCCGCGATAGGGGTAATCCCAGTTGTGCTGGAACGCGCCCACGAAGCCGGCCTTCATCATGTCGTCCTCATGGCTGGAATCAGAGGCATACTCGGCGAAGTCCTTCCAGACCAGGCCCTCGTTGTACCACTTGTTCAGCACGCGGACGCCTTCCTTGTAGTTGGGATAGAGCAGGTGACGATCGTCGAAGCCGTTGATGTACAGGTCCTCGTCCTTGGCGTCTTCCGGCACATAGGACATGAAGAGCAGGTCGTTGCGCCAGCCGATGTCATAGCTGGTGCTGTAGGGAACCATCTTGTCAGCGTCGGCGCCCAGCAGGGTCTCGGCGTTGTCGCGGAAGGCCACCAGGCAGTTGTAGAACTCTTCCTCGGTGGTGGGCAGCTCCAGGCCCAGCTTGTCCAGCCAGTCCTTGCGGATGAAGGTGTTGATGCGGGCATTGTCCGCCAGGGTGGCCTCGACGGCCCACAGGTTGCCGGTGTCGGGATCCTGATCCCAGAAGATGTTGGTGTCGCCCAGCAGGTTCCACAGGTTCGGCAGCAGGTCCTTGTACTCCTCCAGCGGCTTTCCGCCGATGTCATTCAGGTTGATGATGCCGCCCATGTCGGCATAGCTCTGAATGGTGGGATAGGAATAGGTCACGCACACGTCGGGGGCGTCGCCCGCGGCCAGAGCGGTGTTCATGTCGTCCACCTCGGTCCAACGGCCGATGGAGACGAACTCCACTTCCACGTTGTACTTCTCGAGCATGCCGGCCTTGATGTAGTCGGTATACACGTTGTTGGTGGGATCGGTGCCGCCGTCGTTGTTGCGGTTGTAGATCTCAACGGTGATGTGCTTGGTCTCGGCAAACTTGCCGTCCACCAGCTCCTCCGCGGACGCGGAGAACGCGCACACGGACAGCAGCATGGCCAGCGCCAGCACGAGGGTCAACAGTTTCTTCATGGTCTCTTCCTCCTTGCTATATTATGGGCAACCATGCCCATGGAAACAAAGCGATGCACGCACATATTCAATCGTATGCGGCGGTGTGCACGCCGCAGGCGGGCGGCGCGTGGGCAGCGGGCGGGCGGCGCCGGGCGTCAGCCCTTCACGGCGCCCAGCGTCACGCCGGTGACGAAGTAGCGCTGCAGCCAGGGATAGATCAGCAGGATCGGCACCGTGGCGAACATGACCGTGGCCATCTTCAGCGTCTCGCCCAGGCCAGGGGTGGAGAAACCCTCCTGGGTGGCCACTTCCACGTTGGTGGTATTCTGCAGGATGTTGTACAGCAGCAGCTGGATGGGATACAGGTCCTCGCGCTTTTTCAGATAGAGCAGCGCGTCGGAGAAGCCGTTCCAGCGGCCCACCGCGTAAAACAGCGCCAGCGTGGCCAGCACCGCCTTGGAAAGCGGCAGGTAGATCATGAT
Source organism: uncultured Eubacteriales bacterium (assembly GCA_902799045.1). Classification (GTDB taxonomy): domain Bacteria; phylum Bacillota; class Clostridia; order Christensenellales; family Aristaeellaceae; genus UBA2862. The sequence goes on along the minus strand of CADBZH010000010.1, from coordinate 140,836 downwards.
CAGCGTGCGGATCGGGCCGGCGCCGTCGATCTCCGCGGCCTCGCGCAGGCTCTCGGGCACGCCGAAGAAGAACGAGCGCATGATGATCATGTTGTACACGCTCAGGCAGCTGGGGATCACCAGCACCCACAGCGTATCCAGCATCCCCAGGTTCCTCAGCCACAGGTAGTGGGGAATCATGCCGGCGGAAAAGTACATCGTGAACAGGATCACGACGTTGATGACCTTGCCGCCCTTCAGCTCCTTGTAGGTCAGCGGATAGGCGCACATGATGGTCATCGCCAGCGAGAGCAGCGTGCAGCCCACGGTCAGAAGGCCGGTATACCACAGGGAATGGACGTACTTGGGATCCTTCAGCACGGTGGTGTAGGCGTCCACGTTCCAGCCCTTCGGCCAGAGCACCACCTCGTTGCGGATCAGGTATTCCGCCGAGGACAGGGAGCGCGCCAGCACGTTCAGAAGCGGCACCAGGCAGATGAACATCACGATGAAGCTGACGAGGGCAATGACGATATCGCCGAAGCGGGTGGATTTCGATTTAATCATTCGCCGGCACCCCCTTTACATGATGCCGCGCTCGCCGAAGCGCTTGGCCAGCTGGTTGGCGGCGATCAGGAACAGCACGCCGACGACAGACTGGAACAGGCCCACGGCGGTGGTGAGCGCGAACTTGTTGGCCTTCAGGCCGTTCTGGTAGACGTAAATGGAAATGACCTGGGAGACGTCCGTGACCAGCTTGTTGCTCAGGGCCAGCGGGCGGTCAAACTCGGAGCCCAGAATGCGGCCCAGGTTCATGATCAGCAGGGTGATGATGGTGGGGCGAAGGCCCGGCAGCGTCACGTGCCAGATTCGCTTGAAGCGGCCCGCGCCGTCCACGGCGGCGGCCTCGTACAGCTCGGGGCTGATGCTCGTCAGCGCGGCCAGATAGATGATGGTGCCCCAGCCGGCTTCCTTCCAGATGCCCAGCACCACATAGGTGCCGACCCACCAGTTGTTGTTGCTCATAAAGGGGATGGAGGCGTCCGCGTTGCCCACGATGCGCTTGTAGAGGATGTTGATCAGGCCGTCGTTGCTGGCCAGCAGCCTCAGCGCCAGGCCGGAGATGATGATCCAGCTGAGGAAGTGGGGCATGTACAGCACGGTCTGGGTGATCTTCTTGAAGCGCTTGAAGGTCAGCTCGTTCAGCATCAGCGCCAGGAGGATCGGGGCCGGGAAGCCGCAGACCAGATCCAGCAGGTTCAGCGTGATGGTGTTGCGCAGGGCGTTGATGAAGGTGCGGTCGTTGAAGGCCTTGACGAACCATTCGAAGCCGTTGTTCTTCGCCCAGGCCAGCTCCCAGGGTGCCTTGAAGATGTTGTTTTCCTTGAACGCGCCGAGGATCCATGCCATGGGGATGTAGCGGAACACCAGGAAGAAGATCACTGGCAGGATCAGCAGCAGGTACAACGTGCCGTAGCGGCGCATATAGGACTTGAAGTTGGCCGACTGGGTGCCCACGCGACCCTGCGACACAATGGTGTTCTTGCTCAAATGGCTCTCCCCTTTCCGTTATTTGTGCGTCCCGGGAAACAAATCCGCCATACTGTGCAAATTCTCCAAGGGATTTTACACATTTCCCGACAGTATATTATCATTAAATCACTCAAAAATCAATATGAAAGCGATCAAAATTTGCGTTTTTATTCGCAAATCAAGCGCTGCACCATGTTAACGCACTGCCAGGACGTGCTAACAGAAGCTGCGCCGTTTCTTTACTTGCAAATTGGCGCGGGTTGGATTATAATGGTTGCAATCGAACAGACTGCGTTTGAGGAAAAAGGCTGCGGTCCGTCGCATTCAGAGAGCCGGTGGCGGGTGTGAACCGGCGGCGAAGGCGCGCGGCTTCCGCTTTCCGAGCATTCCGGCGAAGAGTCGGTGGGGCGCGCCCCTTACAGCGTCAAAGCGGCACATGGCCCCATGTGCAAGCTGGGTGGCACCGCGGAACCTTCCGTCCCAGACCGGGATCGGGAGTTTTTTTATAGGCTCATCACGGAAAGTTGAGGGATGAGGCCAGGCGATTCACAGATGTCTCTTTCGTTGCCGGCAGCCGACGCAAGGTACAGATCCTTCGCTCAGGATGACAGCGAATCGAAGCCTTGTCATCCTGAGCGCAGCGAAGGATCTGTAGGCAGCGTTAACAGGCAGCGTCATGCCAATCTCACAGGTCTCCGTGAAGAACCTTTATTCCCCGCGCAGCTGAAGAAGAAGGAGAGAGTTTTCATGCTGGACATCAACCTGATTCGCACGAACCCTGAATTGGTCAAGGAGAACATCAAGAAGAAGTTCCAGGACGACAAGCTGGTCCTGGTGGACGAGGTCATCGAGCTCGACCGCCAGAACCGCGAGGCCATCCAGCGCGCGGACTTCCTGCGCTCCCAGCGCAACAAGATCTCCAAGCAGATCGGCGCGCTGATGGGCCAGGGTAAGAAGGACGAGGCCGAGGCCGCCAAGCAGCAGGTCAAGGACATGCAGGACGAGCTGGCCGACATCGAGAAGAAGGAAGAGCTCTACGCCGAGGAGATCCGCAAGCGCATGCTGGTGATCCCCCAGATCATCGACGATTCCGTGCCCATCGGCAGGGACGACAGCCAGAACGTGGAAAACGAGCGCTTCGGCGAGCCCGTGGTGCCCGAGTGGGAGATCCCCTATCATGTGGACATCATGGAGCGCCTGAACGGCATCGACCTGGACGCCGCCCGCCGCACCTCCGGCAACGGCTTCTATTATCTGAAGGGCGACATCGCCCGGCTGCACAGCGCCATCCTCAGCTACGCCCGCGACTTCATGATCGACCACGGCTTCACCTACTACGTGCCGCCGTTCATGATCCACGGCAACGTGGTCACCGGCGTGATGAGCTTCGCCGAGATGGAGAACATGATGTACAAGATCGAGGGCGAGGACCTGTACCTGATAGGCACCAGCGAGCACAGCATGATCGGCAAGTTCATCGACCAGATGCTCACCGAGGACGAGCTGCCCCAGACGCTCACCAGCTACTCCCCCTGCTTCCGCAAGGAGGTCGGCGCGCACGGCATCGAGGAGCGCGGCGTGTATCGCATCCACCAGTTTGAAAAGCAGGAGATGGTGGTGGTCTGCAAGCCCGAGGACAGCATGAAGTGGTACAACAAAATGTGGCAGCTGACCGTGGAGTTCTTCCGCAGCATGGATATCCCGGTGCGCACCCTGGAGTGCTGCTCCGGCGACTTGGCCGACCTGAAGGTCAAGTCCTGCGACGTGGAGGCCTGGTCCCCCCGCCAGCAGAAGTACTTCGAGGTGGGCAGCTGCTCCAACCTGGGCGACGCCCAGGCCCGCCGGCTCAAGATCCGCGTCAAGGGCGCGGACGGCAAGAAGTACCTGCCCCACACCCTGAACAACACCGTCGTCGCCCCGCCCCGCATGCTGATCGCCTTCCTGGAGAACAACCTGCAGGCCGACGGCAGCATCCGCATCCCCGAGGCGCTGCGGATGTACATGGGCGGCAAGTCGGAGATCCGATAACGCTCGCGGCAGGGGCGGCGCCGCGCCGCCCCTGCCGTTCCATCAGCCATAATACTCAGGAGGTATTGCCATGGACTTCACGAAGCTGACCGCCTATCTCGACAGCCTGCAGGGCGTGGGCGTGCCGGGATGCGACCTGGCCGTTTACCGGGATCACGAGCCGATCTACCGCCACCAGGCGGGCTTCCGCGATGCGGCGCACACCCAGCCGGTGCGCGAGGACGACACCTACAACCTCTATTCCTGCACGAAGGTGTTCACCACCTGCGCCGCCATGCAGCTGATCGAGCGCGGACTTATGAGCCTGGACGACGCCGTGGCGGACTACCTGCCCGCCTACGCCCGGCTGGCCGTAAAGGACGGCGAGGGCGTCCGCCCCGCAAAGCGGGTGATGACGATCCGCCACCTGATGAGCATGCAGAGCGGCCTGGATTACGACCTGGAGAGCCCGTCCGTCCGGGCGGCCATCGAGGCGATAGGCCCCCATGCCAGCACGCGCCAGCTGGTGGACGCCAAGGCCGGCGACCCGCTGATGTTCGAGCCCGGCACGAACTTCCTCTACAGCCTGAGCCACGACGTGCTGGCGGCGGTGATCGAGGTCGTCTCCGGCCTGCGCTTCTCGGAATACCTGCGGCAGAACATCTGGGCGCCCCTCGGCCTTAAAACCGTGGGCTTCCTGCCCACCGAGGACATCGATCGGCGCATGGCCGAGCAGTACATCTTCGACGACGCGCAGAAGAAGCCCGTCGTGATGGATCGCGAGGCCAACAACTATCGCCTGACGCCCAACTACGAGAGCGGCGGTGCGGGGCTGATCTCCGACGTGGCCGACTACATCGCCTTCGTCGACGCGCTGGCTTGCGGGGGCGTGGGCGCCAACGGCGCGAAGCTCCTCTCGCCGGAGATGATCCAGCTCTGGAGCGCGAACCAGCTCGGCCCGAAGAGCCGCGCCGCCTTCGACGAGTGGCACCGCATGGGCTACAGCTACGCCCTGGGCGTGCGCACCCGGGTGGACACCTCTGTCGGCGGGCGCGGCCAGATCGGCGAGTTCGGCTGGGACGGCGCGGCCGGGGCCTGGAACATGGTCGACCCCGTCAACCACCTCTCCGCCTACTTCGCCATGCACGTGCGCAGCTTCGGCTACAGCTACGACGTGATCCACCCGACGATCCGGGATCTGATCTACGGGGCGCTGTGACGGGCGGCAAGAGCAGAAACAGACATCAGGGGCGGCATTGCGCCGCCCCTGATGTCGTGCAGCAGCTCGTTTTTGGGCCCTTCACGGAAAGCTGAGGGATTTGCAGCAGGGAACCTCTTGACGCTTCGTACAGATCCTTCGCTGTGCTCAGGAGGACGACGAATCACAGTCGCTGTCATCCTGAGCGGAGCGAAGGATCTGACCATAGCGTCAAGAGGCACCATTTTGCATATACCCCGGTTTTCCATGAAGCTCCCTCTTTTATGGCTGTCCCGTTCCCCTCATTCATCTTTCTCCCAGAAACTCCTCCAGCGTCTGCCCCGTGCGGTGCATGCGCGTGGCGGCGTCGACGCCCACGTAGCGATAGTGCCAGGGCTCGTAGCTGATTCCGGTCACATCGCTCTTGTTCGCCGGATAGCGCTGGATGAAGCCGTATTCATGGGCGTGCTGGGCCAGCCAGGCGTATTGCGGGGTGCTCTCAAAGCCGTCGTTGGTCTCCACGGTCACGTCGAAGGCCAGGCCCGTCTGATGCTCGCTGGCGCCGGGCTGCTGGGCCTTGCCGGGCTCCGACTGCGCGTACACCTCCTGCTGGCGCTGGTAGCTGCGATAGCCGCTGGTGACGATGTAGCCGTTCATGTCCGCCTCCTCGGCGGCGTGGAACATCTGCTCCATGGCCGCGTAGGTCTCGCGCGTCAGGTAGATCTCGCTGGAGGCCATGCGGAAGGAATGCCGCTGCTGGTACAGGTTCACCAGCTCGTCCGGCACGTAGTTCGCGTCCAGCCGGTGGGATTCGTTCACCAGCAGGATGTTCCCGTGGTACTCCGTGGACTTCACGCCGAAGTGCCAGCCCAGGCCGAACGCCCCCGCCAGCAGGGCCGTGGCGACGATGACCACGGCGACGGTGCACCCGGCGGAATTCCTGTGTTGCTTCTTTTTAGCCATCGTATACCTCGCTGTGTCTGGACGGTATTTCTACACTTTATCATATTCCCCCGCCGCTTCGTTGTCAACCCATTGACAACGCCCCCGTTCCCTGCTATAATACTCCCATTCAAGGAAAGGAAGGTTCACACGGGCTGATGAGGAAGAGCAACTGACATCCGGCGCAAAAATGAGCCGCGGCCAGACCGGTCGGGGCCAATGATTGTCGCCGTTTGGAGGTTGCGTTTTTTACACAGCCAGGCCCCTTGACGGGCCCCGGATTGCGGCATGTTATGTGTTTTTGCGCTCCCTCCATGGCGGGAAGGAGTGTATTTTTATGCCGAAAATCATGTTGGAGGCAAACCATATCGTCAAGTATTACGGCGACCAGGCAGTGCTGGACATCGACCGCCTGACGCTCTATGACGGCGAGCGCGTGGGCCTGATCGGGGAAAACGGCACTGGCAAGTCCACGCTGCTGGCGATCCTGTCGGGCGAGCTGGAGCCGGATTCCGGCACGGTGCGCCGCCGCGGGCCGGTGGCGCTGATCCGCCAGTCCGGCGAGGCGCGACTCGACGGCAGCCAGCGCCTGCGCTCGGAATTCCGCGCCCCGGACGCCCGGGATGGGCTCTCCGGCGGCGAGCAGACCCGGCGGCGCATCGCGGGCGCTCTCTCCGAGGGGGCGGCGCTGCTGCTGGCCGACGAACCGACCACCGACCTGGACGCCGCGGGCGTCGCGCGGCTTCGCCAGCGGCTTTCCCAGCACGAGGGGACGCTGGTGCTGGTCTCGCACGACCGGGAGCTGTTGAACGCGCTGTGCACCCGCATCCTGCACCTGGAGGACGGGCACATCGCCGACTTCCCCGGTGGCTATGACGCTTATCAGCGGGAGCTGGAGCGCCGCCGCGCCCACCAGCAGTTTGAGTACGACCAGTATCGCGCGGAGCAGTCGCGCCTGAAGGCCGCCATGCAGCAGAAGGCGGAGTGGGCCGCGTCGGTAAAGAAGGCCCCCAAACGCATGGGCAACAGCGAGGCGCGGCTGCATACCCGCGAGTACACCAACGCCGTGCTGCGCCAGAGCAGCGCCAAAAAGAAGCTGGAGGGCCGGCTGGAGCGCCTGGAGAAGAAGGAGCGGCCCCGGGACCTTCCGGACATCAAAATGGCGCTGGGCGCTTCGAAGCCCCTGGCGGCGCGGACGGCCCTCACCGCGCGCTGCGACCGGCTGACGGCCGGGAACCGCGTGCTGCTGGCCGGCGCTTCGCTGACGCTGCCCACCGGCTCCCGCACCGCGCTGATCGGCGAAAACGGCTGCGGCAAGACCACGCTGCTCCGCGCCCTGATTGGCAAGCCCTCCCCCGGCACGCGCTTTGAGGGCATCGTCCGGCTGAACCCCGGCGCGCACGTCGGCATGTTCGACCAGGATCACGCCAAGGCCCTCGATTTCTCCAAAACCGCGCTGGACAACGCCATGGCCGGTTCGGCGCAGGACGTGTCCACGGCGCGGACGGTGCTGGCGCGGCTGAACTTGCGGGGCGACGCGGTGTTCAAGCCGGTTTCGGTCCTCTCCGGCGGGGAACGGGCCAAGGTGGCGCTGGCGAGGCTGCTGCTCTCCGAGGTGAACCTGCTGATCCTGGACGAGCCGACGAATCACCTGGACCTGTTCACGATGGAGGCGCTGGAGGGGCTGCTGGCAAACTACGGGGGCACGCTGCTGTTCGTCAGCCACGACCGGGCCTTCGTCCGCGCCGTCGCCACGCGGCTGTGGACGATCGAGGGCGGCGCGCTGAGCACCTTTGAGGGGACCCTCGACCGGATGGAGGCCGAAAAGCGCCGCGACCGGGACGCCGAGGAACGCCGGCTGCAGGTCACCGCGCTGGAGATGCGCCTCGCCGCCCTCGCCGCGCGGATGTCAGCGCCCCGGAAGGGCGACCGGCCGGAGGCGCTGAACGCGGAGTATGAGCAGACGCTGGAGGAGATCAGGAGAGTCAAGGGATGAGAAAAAAGAGACCCGATTGCCGCGTCGTCGCGTCGCTCCTCCTCGCAATGACGTGATTGGACGATGCTTGGTTGTACGTCATTGTGAGGAGGGACATGCAATCTCCAAACGCGGCAATCCGTTCCCCTGGCCTTCCCCAGCGGGGAGCGAAAGCCTGGCATCAGCGTTCATGCCGCCGCCTCGCCATTACGACGGGGAGGCGGGCACATCGTTTTTCACGAAGGCCTCTCCGCTCACAACTCTCCCGCACTGTTTACCTATTCTATGTTTAAAAAGACGACGAATCCTGATATAATACCCATGTGCGCGCAAAAAAGCGCGAAATACCCGGATATTTCCGTGGATTCCATCGAAAACATTCGATTATGAGGTGATTTCATATGTCCAATACCGCGATCGTCGGCATCAACTGGGGCGACGAAGGCAAGGGCCGCATGGTGGATTACTTCGCCGGCCATTTTGACGTGGTCGTCCGCTACCAGGGCGGCAACAACGCCGGTCACACCGTCATCAACGACTACGGCAAGTTCGCGCTGAACCTGCTGCCCAGCGGCATCTTCCATCGGGAGGCTGTGAACCTCCTGGGCGCTGGCGTGGTCATCGATTTGAAGCACATAAACGGCGAGATGGACAAGCTGCGCCAGAAGGGCGTGGTGATCACCCCCGAGAACCTGAAGATCTCCGATCGCGCCATGATGGTGCTGCCCATCCACCCGAACCAGGACAAGTGGGAGGAACAGCGCCTCGGCAAGGATCACTACGGCTCCACGCTGCGCGGCATCAGCCCTATCTACGGCGACAAGTACATGAAAAAGGCCATCATGATGGGCGATCTGAAGCATCCGAAGACGCTGGAGAAGCACCTGAAGACGCTGATCGACTGGAAAAACGACACCATCGTGTCCGGCTACGGCCAGGAAAAAATCGACTTTGACGAGACCCTCGCCTGGATCCACCAGTGGGGCGACGCCCTGATCCCCCACATCTGCGACGCCGGCGAGCTGCTGGAAGGCGCGGTGAACGCGGGCAGGAGCGTGATGTTCGAGGCCCAGCTGGGCGCGCTGCGCGACATCCAGTACGGCATCTATCCCTTCACGAGCTCCTCCTCCCCGCTGGCGGCTGAGGCCCCCGTGGGCTGCGGCCTGCCGAGCATCAAGGTGGACGAGGTCATCGGCGTCACCAAGGCCTACAGCACCTGCGTGGGCGAGGGCCCGTTCGTGGGCGAGCTCGACGGCCAGGCCGCGCATGACCTGCGCGAGGCCGGCGCGGAATACGGTGCGGCGACGGGCCGCCCCCGCCGCGTGGCCTGGATGGACATCCCCGCCACCCGCTACGGCACGAAGCTGCAGGGCGCGACGGCGCTGGCGCTGACGAAGATGGACGTGCTTTCGTATCTCAAGGAAATCCCGGTCTGCGTGGCCTACAGGCTGGACGGCGAGAGGATCGACCGCTTCCCCTACACGCCTGACCTCTACGACTGCGAGAGCATCTACGATACCCTGCCCGGCTGGAACTGCGACATCAGCAAGTGCCGGACGTGGGACGAGCTGCCCAAGGCGGCGCAGGACTACGTGCTGTTCATCGAGGAGCGCGTCGGCTGCCCGATCAAGTACGTGTCCGTCGGCGCCGAGCGCGAGGCATTGATCATTCGATAAAACATTGTCAGCAGGAGACTGCCATCATGAAAAAGTTCACTGTCCTGGCCGTCATCCTCGCGCTGGTATTGTGCGCGCTGACGCTCACGGCCTGTGAAAAGTCTGAGTTCGGCCTCATCGCCAGCACCGAAAAGCACATGACGATCAACGCCCGAAACGCCGAGAAGGACGACACCTTCATGCTGGGCACCCTTGAGGCGGGAGAGGGCGAGCAGGTCACCATCGTCGCCGACCTGAAGAGCGGCTCGATCCGGGTCGAGCTGGTCGCGGCGGAGATGCAGGATGGCGGCCAGCTGCCCGAGACGGACGGCGACGCGATCATCACAGCCAACCTCGTCAGGGATGAGAGCGCGACCGGCACGCTTCCCGCGGGCAGCTACCTGCTGCGGGCCACCTGCCTGGAGAAGGCGACCGGCACCGTTGAAATCGACGTGCAGCCCGTCTCCTGACCAGCGGAGGCTGAAGGGTCGACAGAAAACACACGACAACACAGGAGGCCGTTATGAACAAGAGCACCTATGAGTCCCCGTTGAACAGCCGATACGCGAGCAGGGAGATGCAGTACATCTTCTCCCCAGACAAGAAGTTCACCACCTGGCGCAGGCTGTGGATCGCGCTGGCGGAGAGCGAGATGGAGCTGGGCCTGCCCGTGACGCAGGCGCAGGTGGACGAATTGAAGGCGCACGTCGAGGACATCGACTATGAAAACGCCGCCCGACACGAGGCGCGGGTGCGCCACGACGTGATGGCCCACGTGCACGCCTACGGCGACGTGTGCCCGAACGCCCGCGGCATCATCCACCTGGGCGCGACATCCTGCTACGTCACCGACAACGCGGACGTGCTGATGCTCCGCGACGCGCTCGAGCTGATCCGCCAGAAGCTGGTGGAGGTGCTCCGTCGGCTGCGCCGGTTCGCGTGGGACTACAAGGGGCTTCCCTGCCTGGGCTACACCCATCTGCAGCCCGCGCAGCTGACCACCGTTGGGAAGCGCGCCACGCTGTGGATGCAGGACCTGACGATGGACCTGGAGGAGGTCAACTTCGCACTTTCGTCGCTCAAGCTGCTGGGCAACCGCGGCGCGACAGGCACCCAGGTTTCCTTCATGGAGCTCTTCGAGGGCGACGGCGCCAAGGTGGACGAGCTGGAAAGGCGCATCGCCGAAAAGATGGGCATGACCGCCGTATTCGACGTCTCCGGCCAGACCTATCCCCGCAAGCTGGATTCCCGCGTGCTGGGCGCGCTCTCCGGCATCGCCCAGAGCGCCTACAAGTTCGCCCAGGACCTGCGGCTGCTGCAATCGTTCCGCGAGGTGGAGGAGCCGTTTGAGAAGAGCCAGATCGGCTCCTCGGCCATGGCCTACAAGCGCAACCCCATGCGAAGCGAGCGCATTTGCGCGCTGTCGCGGCACGTGATGGCCCTCTACCAGGACGCCGCCATGACCGCCGCAACCCAGTGGTTCGAGCGGACGCTGGACGACTCCGCCAACCGCCGCCTGTCGCTGCCGGAGGCGTTCCTCGCCACCGACGCGGTGCTGGAGCTGTACGCCAATATCGCGGACGGCATGGTGGTCTATCCGAAGATGATCGAAAAGCGCGTGATGGAAAACCTGCCCTTCATGGCCACCGAGGATATCATCATGGCCTCCGTCAAGAACGGCGCGGACCGGCAGGAAATCCACGAGCGCGTGCGCGTGCACAGCCAGGCCGCGGCCACCCGCATGAAGGCGGAGGGGCTGGAGAGCGACCTGATGGCGCGCATCGCCGCCGACCCGGCCTTCCCGCTGGACGGCGAAAGCCTCACGGCGCTGCTGTCCCCGGAGAAATACACCGGCCGGGCCGAGGAGCAGACCGAGCGATTCATCGAAAACACAGTCGACCCCATTTTGAAGAAGTATGAAGCCGTCGAAATGGGGACCATAAACGTATAGTCAACCCTGTAGGGGCGCCGTTGCGGCGCCCGCCCCCCGGCAGGGACCGGGTCCCAATCGCTGCCGCGCAGACTTGCGGGGCGTCCTCAGGGAAAAGGGCGGGCGGCGCAACGCCGCCCCTGTATCAATCACCGAACGGAGGTCAACTATGAGGGATTATGTGATTGGCATCGACGTGGGCGGCACGAACATCAAGCTGGGCCTGTTTGACGGGGCCATGCGGCTGGTTTCGGAGCTGAAATACCCCACCGACAAGGACGGCACCGCCATTGAGATGATGGATTACCTCAGCCAGCAGGTGAAGAACCTGGTGGAGAAGGCGGAGCTGACGATGAAGGATCTGCGCGGCGTGGGCGCGGCCTTCCCCTCTTATGTGGATTTCGAGCGCGGCATGACGCTGGAGAGCGCGAACCTCGTGGCGCTGAACGAGCAGCCCGTGCGGGAAATGCTGGAAAAGCGCCTGGAGGTTTCGGTGTTTGTGGACAACGACGCCAACGTCGCCGCCCTCGCGGAGCATCGCAGCGGCGCGGGCCGGGGCTATGACAACCTGATCTACGCCACGCTGGCCACCGGCATCGGCGGCGCGCTGATCCTGAACGGCCAGCTGTTCCGCGGCATGCACGGCATGGCGGGCGAGATCGGCCACACGCTGATCTCCGATTCCATCGGCTATCCCTGCAGCTGCGGCGTGACCGGCTGCGTGCACTCCATCGCCTCCGGCTTCTACATGGCCCGCTACGCCATGGACCGCATCAAGGAGGGCGAGGAGAGCCGCATCCTGGACTACGCCGGCACGCTGTCCAACATCGACATGGTGGCCGTCGGCCGGGCGCTGGCGATGAACGACCCGCTGGCGCTGGAGGTGGTGAACCGCGGCGCGGAATACCTGGGCCGCATGTTCCACAACCTGAACCAGATCTTTGACATCAACATCTTCGTCTACGGCGGCGGCATCACCAACCTCGGCCACCGCTTCATCGACCGGATGATCGCCTCCTACCGCCACCATTCGCTGATCGACCAGAAGTTCCCCGCGAAGTTCATCCCGGCCGAGCTGGGCGAGCGCGCGGGTGTGACCGGCGCGGCGCTGCTGGTGCAATGAAGGCGCTGTTTTCCAGCCCGGACCTGTATATCGCCCGCTGCGGGCGGCTGGATTGCGCCGTCGTCGAGAGGCCCGTCCCCGCGCCGCCGTTTTTGAAGGGGCTGAAGGCGCTGCTGGCGTGTGACCTGCACGCCTTGCCCCGCACGACGGACGCGGATATGCGCTCGCTGGCGGAAAAAATCGCCGGTCTGAAGCCCGATCTGCTGCTGCTGGGGGGCGATTACGCCGACCGGCGCGAGGATGCCGTGCGGCTGTTCTCGGCGCTCGCCGCCGTGAAGCCCCGGCTCGGCGGCTACGGCGTGGCCGGCAACAACGACGCCGAAGCCTGGGACGGCATGGACGGCCTGCGCGGCGTGATGGCGAAGGCGGGATTTGGGCTGCTGGTGAACGAATCGGCGCGAATCGCCGTCGGCGGCGGCACGCTGTACATCGGCGGGGTGGACGAGCACAAGCACGGCGCGCCCCGGTCAAAGGGTCTGTATCCCGACAGACCCGCGCCGGATACCTACAGGGTCCTCCTCTCCCACTACCCCTGCCTGCCCGACTCCATGCCGGACCTGATGCTCTCCGGCCACACCCACGGCGGCCAGTTCAACGCCCTGGGGCTGACGCCGTTCTCGATCGGATTCGAGCGGCTGTTCCGGCGAGACATACGCTCGCTGGCGGTGTCCGGCGTTCACGATATCGGCGGCATGAAGCTGCTGGTCAGCAAGGGCGTCGGGGCCAGCAGGCTCCAGCTGCGCGCGGGGGTGCGGCCGGAGATCGACCTGATCCGCTTCGTCTGAACCGACCCCGGTCGGCATTTGTGCATGTTAAACAAAACGCACGAAATTTGCAAAACGGCATTGACTTTCGCCCCGCCAGCCGGTATAATGAAATCAGTTCGGGGCGATACCCCGAACATCACGGAACTTATCCTGTGGTGTGCGTTAGTCAATGCTTTTACCCACAGATCATAAAAAGGATTCCGGGTCGGTTTGCAGATGCCAAGCCTCCTTTGCAGTGGAAGGCAGCAAGCAGCCGCAGGTCTCCGCCCTGCCTGAGCGGCGGGTGAAAAAGCAGCGACAGACGGCACTTACGGGATATTTTAGGAACTCGCAAGAGTTCCATTTTTTTGGGGTGCTTCACGGGAACCTGAGGGAGCCGGATCCTTTGCTGCGCTCAGGACAACAGGGATTTAGGCCCATTGTCATCCTGAGTGAAGCGAAGGATCTGTACGCAGGAATGGCCAACTGCATTTTGCCGTTTTTCCAGGCTTCCGTGAAGCGCCTTTTTTATGCCCGAACGCAGATTTTTCAGGGCGCGGACGAATATATATTCCCTGCGAATATCAACGCAACGGAGGTCCTCGCCTTGTTCAAAAGCCCAATCGCCCCCTCCCCCGCCGGCCGCGCCATCTCCCGCATCCCGCTGCGCAGCGTGCGCCCGAACCCCGCCCAGCCGCGCCGGGCCTTTTCGCCGGAATCCATCGAGCGGCTGGCCGCGTCCATCGAGGCGCACGGCCTGCTCTCGCCGCTGCTGGTACGTGCGGAGCCGGGCGGCCAGTATCGGCTGATCGCGGGCGAGCGGCGGCTTCGGGCACTGACGCTGCTGGGGCGGCAGTGGGTCGAGGCCATCGTGCTGACCGGCAGCGAATGCGACCTGGCGATGATCGCTCTGGTGGAGAACCTCCAGCGCGAGGATCTGCACTACCTGGACGTGGCGCTGGCCTGCCGACGCATCCTCGACAGGCACCCGATCACCCAGGAGCGCCTGGCCCAGAGCCTGTCCTGCAGCCCCTCTGCGCTGGCGAACCGGCTGCGGCTGCTTCGGCTCAGCCCGAAGGCGCAGGCGGCGCTTCGGGAATCGGGCCTCACGGAGCGGCACGCGCGGGCGCTTTTGAGGGTGGAGGACGAGGAAGAGCAGCTGCGGCTGATCGCCGAGACGGCCGAATCGCATCTCAGCGTCGCGCAGCTGGAGGCGCGGATCGATCGCCCCGCGCCCAAGCCGCGCCGTAAGGCCCGGCTGAGCCCCATCCTGCGGGACAACCGCGTCGTCGTCAACGCCCTGATGGACACCGTGCGCCAGCTGAAGCGCATCGGCGTGCCCGTCCGGAGCGCCGTGGAGGAGGGCGCGGATTGCGTGCGGGTGATCGTCACGATCCCGGCGGTGCAAACGGAAAGAGGCTGAACATTCAGCCTCTTTGTCATGTCCCCGCATTGCATCTACAGCTTGATCTCGTCCCCGCTTCGAAGCGCGTCGGCGATGGCGGTCAGCTTGCGCAGCCGCGCGCTGACGCCGGACTTGCCCAGCGGCGGGTCCAGCTGCTCGCCCAGCTCCGCCAGCGGCATCTCCGGGTTGTTCGCCCGCGCGTAGGCCATCTCGCGCAGCGGCACGGGCAGCTTTTCCAGGCCCAGCTCGCCGTCAATATAGTGGATGTCCCGGATCAGCGCCTCCGCGGCGGTCACGGCCCGGTTGATGTTGGAGCTGTCGCAGTTCATCTGCCGGTTGACCCGGTTGCTGACCTCCTTCTTCACCCGCACGTTCTCAAAGGCCAGCATGCTGCTGCTGGCCCCCAGCAGCGACAGTGCGTCGGAGATTGCCTCGGCCTGCTTCAGGTAGACCACGTGCTTCGACTTCCGGTTCGTCCGCTTCGCGCGGATCTCGTAATACGCCAGCTGAGCCGCGATGAAATCCGCCAGGGATTCCGTTGGCGCGGCGATCTCGAGGTGATAGGCCTTGTCCGGATGGCTCACCGCACCGCACATCAGGAAGGCCGCGCGGACGAACGATTTCTTGCAGCAGGCGAAGCGCACCGTCTCCTCCGGCGGCACGGGGCGCACGCCGAACAGGCTGCCTTCGTCCAGCAACCCCAACGCGTCCAGCAGGTTCGCCGCGTCCCCGTCGGCCACGGCCAGCTGATAGCGCGTCTGGTTGTTCAGCGCGTCGCCGCTGAGGGTGCGGATCTGGCTGATGATGCCGTAGAACAGCTTGAGCATGGCGAAATAGCGGCGCACGGTGGCGGCCTCCCCCGCCGTGATGGACAGGGCGTAGCGCCCGCGCCCGCGCCAGGCGATGCCCCCGCCGCAGAGCAGCGCGGCGGTCAATTCGCTGCGGGCACAGCAGGCGTCCGTCACGCCCTGGCGGGCCAGCTCCCCGCGCACATCCGAGGCAAACGACATGCAAACTCCCTCCGGTCCTTCAGGCCACTTCCCTCAAAAATGGAGGCTCTGTTCCGAATGAAACCCAATGCGGCTCCCGCCTTGAGGGCGTTCATTCCCCGATGACGCGCACCTCGGTCTCCAGCCGCACGCCGTCCCTGGCCAGCACCGCGTCCTGCACCACGCGGATCAGTGCCAGCACGTCCGAGGCCGTGGCCCCGCCGGCGTTGACGATAAAGCCGGCGTGCTTCTCGCTGACCTGCGCGCCGCCCACGCGCCGGCCTTTGAGGCCCGCGCCCTCAATCAGCGCGCCGGCGAAATGGCCCTCCGGGCGCTTGAAGGTGCTGCCCGCGCTGGGGTAGTTCAGCGGCTGCTTGTCGCGTCGGCGGGCGTTCAATTCCTTCATCCGCACGAGGATCGCCGCCGGATCGTCCTCCTTCAATTCAAACCGCGCCGACAGCACCACGCCGCCCTGTCGAAGGGGCAGCGACGTGCGATAGCCCATCCCGAGCTGATCCACGGCCATCCAGCGCGTCTGGCCGTCCAGCAGCACTTCGGCGTCGATCAGGCAGTCCGAGAGCTGCCCGCCGTAGGCGCCCGCGTTCATGGCGCAGCCGCCGCCCAGCGTGCCGGGGATGCCGGAGGCGAATTCCAGCCCGGAGAGGCCCTCCGCCTGGGCAAAGGCCGCCACCTTCGCCAGCGTCGCGCCGGCCTGGGCCGTGACGGTATTCCCCTCCCGGGCGATTGCCGACATGCCCTCGCCGAGGCAGATCACCAGCCCGCGAACGCCGCCGTCCCGAACGATCAGGTTCGATCCATTGCCGATCACATGGGCCTCGACGCCGCGCTGCCGCGCCGCCTCCAGCGCCCGGGCCACCTGCCCGCCGGTCTCCGGCAGGAAGAACACGTCCGCCGGCCCGCCCACGCGAAACGTGGTGTGGCGGGACATGGGCTCGTTCAGAAGGATTTGGTCGGGTCGGGCAAAGGTCTTTATGACATCGACTAACGCTTGCATGTCGTCCTCCTCAATCGATCAATGGAAGCAGAAATGAGCCACGGCTGACGCCTGTCCGCAGTATGGAGTAATCACTGATTCTCGATGGGAAACAACCTCTTCCGTCACGGCTTCGCCAAAACCTTGACTGCCCGCCAGGCAGCCTACGCCTTTTGCAAGCCAAATCTGACCAAAATTCATCTCGTCGGGCGACGCGTTAGTTTTTAGAGCTCCCCTGAAGGGGATGGCCCTGAACCCCCCCCGGGACTGCGATTTGCTTCCCCAAAGAGGAAGGCTTTTGGCGGGCGGCGCAGACTGGCATCCCCCATTGCAGGATCAGAAATTGAAATAGATAAACGGATTGTAGCTTCCCACGGCCACATAGCTGATGGCGATGAACGTGAGGCCGAGCAGGGCCGCCGCGCCAACGACCTTCATCAGGTTCGCGGGCACATGCAGCCGGTCGCGCAGGAACTCCGGCACGGGCAGGCTGAACAGCACGCCGGCCGCCAGGAACGGCCCGTACTCCCGCAGGAACGCCCCCGTCAGGCCGTTCCAGAACGGCGCGCCGCCGAGGCCGAACATCGATCCATAGAATATGCGCGCCACGTGCAGGTTATCCGAGCGGATCATCACCGTGATCGTCACCACCACGAACATGGCGTAGAAGTGGCCCACGGCGTGCCTGCTCATCCACTTGCCCATGCCGGTCAGGCGCTCGATCACCAGGAAGACGCCGAAGCCGAAGCCCCAGAGGAAGTAGGTCCAGGCCGCGCCGTGCCACAGGCCGGTAAGCGTCCAGACGATCATCATGTTCAGCACCAGCCGCGGCGTCTTCACCCGGCTGCCGCCCAGGGGGATGTAGAGGTAGTCGGTGAACCAGCTGCCCAGGGAAATGTGCCAGCGCTTCCAGAACTCGCCCACGCTCTTGCAGATGAAGGGATAGGTGAAGTTCTCCAGGAAGTGGAAGCCGAACATGCGCCCCAGGCCGATGGCCATGTCGGAATAGCCGGAAAAGTCGTAGTACACCTGCATCAGATACGCGCAGGCCGCCAGCCACGCGCTGACCACGGAGAGCTGGCTGGTCTCCAGGGCGAAGGCCGTGTCCACCAGCAGGCCCAGGTTGTTGGCCAGCAGCATCTTCTTGCAAAGGCCGCGCATGAAGCGCACGGTGCCCTCGATGAAATCGTCCAGGTTCTCTCGGCGATGGTCGATCTCGTCCGCCACGGTCTGGTAGCGCACGATGGGGCCGGCGATCAGCTGCGGGAAGAAGGAGATGTACAGGCAGACGTTGATCAGGTTCTTCTGCACCCTGCCGTTGCCGCGATACACGTCGATCACATAGCTCATGGCCTGGAAGGTGAAGAAGGAAATGCCGATGGGCAGCGTGATCTGCGGCACGGGCAGGCGCAGGCTGAACCAAGCGTTCAGGCTGTTCATCAGGAACATCAGGTACTTGAACACGCCCAGCAGCCCCAGGTTGAACACCACCATCAGCGTCAGCGCGAGCTTCGCCTTCTTCCGGTCGTCGCGCACCTTGTCCACCCACAGGCCGAACAGCCAGTTCACGACGATGGAGGCCATCATGATCGGGAAGAACTTAGGCGCGCCGAAGGCATAGAAGCTCAGGCTCATCACCGACAGGAACACGTTCGCCGCCTTGCGCCACTTCTTCAATATGTAATAGCCGATCAGCACCACCGGCAGGAAGTAAAACAGGAACTCGATGCTGGAAAAGACCATCTCGCGCACTCCTTGAGAGCATAATCAACTATTATCCATTATACTACAATGCGTTGCGTTTGTCCAACTTTATGTTGACACCCCGCCAAAACCATTGTATTCTATACTCAGCCAATAAACGACAGGGAGGCATATCCATGAAGATCCATTCCATCTACGACGCCGAATTCAAGCCCTACGGCCAGGTGCTTCAGGGCTACGACACGAAGGAGCTCTGCGAGGCCATGATGAAGATCGACCTGCCGGAGGGCACCGCCTATGAGCCCGGCATCGATTCCCTCGAGGCCTGCGCAATCTTCAAGCCCCTCTCCGACCGCGCCTACGGCGGCATGCCGATCCAGCTGGGCATGTGCTGGGGCCACAACACGAAGCTGAACTGCCTGGAGTATCACCGCGACAGCGAAGTGAACATCGGCACCCATGACTTTGTGCTGCTGCTGGCCAAGCAGGGAGAGATCGTGGACGGCGTGCTGGACACCGCGCTGGTGAAGGCGTTCAGGGTGCCCGCGGGCGTGCCGGTGGAGGTGTACGCCACCAGCCTGCACTATGCCCCCTGCCACATCAACGCCGCCGACGGCTTCCGCGTGGCCGTGGTGCTGCCGAAGGGCACCAACACCGAAAAGCCCGACTTTAAGCCCGGGAGCGAAGAGGACACCTGGATGACCGCCCGCAACAAGTGGCTGCTAGCCCATCCCGACTCCTCCGAGGCCAAGGGCGGCGCGCACATCGGCCTGAAGGGCGAAAACATCGACATCGCCTGATCGGTTGCCGCCAAAACAGACCGAGGTCTATACAGACTTCGGTCTGTTTTATGCAGTCCAACCGTTGACAGAGTACCCCGGATTTGCTAGAATAATATGGTAGTGGATCATGTATTTGGGAGGAAGGACAATGTTCACAAGACGCCTGTTTGCGCTGCTGCTGGCGGTCGCCCTGCTCGTCGGGCTGATGCCGATGACGGCCGCCCCGGCCAGGGCCGAGGAAAACCTGAAATACTGGATCGGCGTGGATGTGGCCAACCAGCGCTGCACGATCTATTCCACTGCCGACAACCACGTGGTGCACTGCTGGCTCTGCACCACCGGCGCGTCCGGAACGCCCACGCCCCAGGGCATCTATCACCTGCCCGAGGCCCGCGGCAGCGAGCGCAAGGAGTGGTTCGCCTTCACGGCCACCTGGGTCAAGTACGCCGTGCGCTACACCCGGGGGCTCTACTTCCACTCCGTGCTGTTCAAGAAGAGGGACGACAACGCCATGAAGCTGTCCACGCTGCGCCGCCTCGGCCATCGCGGCTCGGCGGGGTGCGTGCGCCTGGAGGTCGCCCACGCGAAGTTCATCTGCGACAACTGCCCCACCGGCACGCTGGTGGTGATCCACAAGGGCGTGGATGACCCGCGGATCACGGGCATCCTGGGCCACAGCGCCAGCATCGAGACCACGCCCTCGCTACCCGCGCCGCCGTTCGTGACGGGCCTGGTGCTGGACAAGACCGAGCCCGTGCGGCTGGAGAAGGGGCAGACGCTGAAGCTGAACTGCGCCGTCGAGCCCGCCAACGCCCCGACCACGCTGACCTGGAAGAGCAGCAAGCCGAAGTTCGTCACCGTGGACAATACCGGCCTCGTCACCGCCGTGGGCAACGGCATCTCCACCGTCAGCGTCACCGCCTCCAACGGCGTCAGGACCACCGTGAAGGTGGAATCGGTAGACACCACCATCGCCCGAAGCGTCAGCCTGAGCCCCGCCGGTCCCCTGACCGTGAACGTCGGTGAGACGCTCCAGCTGACTGCGACCACCGATCCCTCCCCCGCCGCCAAGGCGCTGACCTGGAAGAGCAGCCGGACGAAATACGCCGCCGTGGATGAAAGCGGCCGCGTCACCGGCATCGCCCCGGGCACGGCAAAGATCACCGTCCTCACCTCGAACCGCAAGCGCGCCACCGTCACCGTGAAGGTGGTGGATCCCTACGCCCCCCAGAGCGTGTCGTTCGACGAGAAGGGCCCGATCACGATGCACGTGGGCGAGGCCCTGACGCTGACGCCCGTGCTGTTCCCCGGCACCGCCAGGAGCGCCTGTATCTGGTCCTCGTCCAGGAAATCCGTCGCGCAGGTGAACGACGGGGTCATCACCGCCGTGAAAAAGGGCAAGGCCAGGATCACCGTCAAGACCGCCAACAAGAAGCGGGCGACCATCGTCATCAATGTCGTCGATTAAGGAGTGTTTTCCATGAAGAAGCTGAGAAGCCTGTCTGTTTTGCTGGTCCTCGCGCTGCTGGCGGGCCTGCTGCCCGCCTTCGCCCATGCCGAGGGCGAGTCGCTGCCCTACTGGATCGGCGTGGACGTCAAAAACCAGCGCGTCACGGTCTACTCCACCGCCGACAACGGCGTCATCCACCGCTGGCTTTGCTCCGCCGGCACGAGCAGCACCCCCACGCCCACCGGCACCTACACGCTGCCCAACTCCAGCCGCAAGGAGTGGAACAAATTCGGCAGCGTCTATGTGAAGTGGGCCACGAAAATCCACGGCGGCTACTACTTCCACTCCATACTGTTCTCCTCGCGCAACGACAACAGCCTCCAGCAGCGCACGCTGAAGCTGCTGGGCCATCCGGCCAGCCACGGCTGCATCCGCCTGCAGGTGGCCCACGCGAAGTGGATCAGCGACAACTGCGCCCCCGGCACGAAGGTCATCATCCACAAGGGCGTGGACGACAAGCGCATCACCGGCGTGCTCGGCCACAACGCGGAGCTGGCCACCACGCCGTCGCTGCCCGAGCCGCCCACCGTCAAGTCGCTGGCGCTGGATAAGACCGGCACCGTCACCCTCGGAAAGGGCGAGACGCTCCCGCTGGTCTGCACCGTCTTCCCCGCCAACGCCGAGACCAAACTGACCTGGAAATCCAGCAATTCCAAGCGCGCCACCGTGAATGCCAGCGGCCTCGTCACCGCCGTGGGCAGCGGCGTCGCCACCATCACCGTCACCGCCTCCAACGGCGTCAAGGCGACCGTGAAGGTGGATTCGGTGGACCCGACCGTCGCCAAGAGCGTCAAGCTCGACCAGAAGGGCACGCAGTATGTGAACGTGGGCGAAACGCTGCAGCTCAGCGCCACCGTCGTTCCCGCCACCGCCGCCGGCGCGCTGACTTGGAAGACCGGCAAGGCGAAGGTCGCCACCGTGGACGCCAGCGGTCTCGTCACCGCCGTCGCCAGGGGCAGCTGCAAGATCACCGTGCTGACGGCCAACAAAAAGAAGTCCACCATCACCGTGAAGGTGCTGGATCCCTACGCACCCGCGCGGGTGGACATCGCCCAGAAGGGGCCGATCACGCTGCATGTGGGCGAGACCGCGCAGCTCACCGCCGTCCCCACCCCCGCGACCAGCAAGACCGGCTTCACCTGGACGACGAACAAGGCCAGGATCGCCACCGTGGACGGCAGCGGCCTCGTCACCGCCGTGAAGAAGGGCACCGCGAAGATCACCGTGCGCACCGCCAACAAGAGAAAGGCGACGATCGTGGTCAAGGTGATCGACTGACACTTTGGATCTCACGACCGGATTGCCACGGTCTTGCCTCCCACGCAATAAAACGCGTTGCGGGGCAACGGGCCGCGGCAATCCGGTTTCCTTTGCGCCGTGAGGGGGTGGCAGGGTTCGTCCGATATATGCACAGATCCTTCGCTTTGCTCGGGATGACAACCAATCGGAACCCTGTCATCCTGAGCGAAGCGAAGGATCTGCATGCGGCATCACAGGCCGCATGGTTTCGTTCCCTCAACTGCTCCGCGAAGGCCCTATTTCCCGAACAGCTGCACCCAGTAGGTGACGCCGCCGGAGATGTAAGCGCACACGCCGATGCTCCCGAAGCCGGGGCGCAGGATGTTCTCGCGATGACCCTGAGAGGTCATCCACGCGGCCATCACCTTGTCGGCGGTCTTCTGGCCCATGGCGATGTTCTCGCCGTAGGCGCTGCCGCTGACCGTGGACCAGGACGTGCCGTCCGGGCGGGTGTGGCTGAACGACTGCACAATCTCCCGCGCGCGCACCTGGGCGGCGCGGGTCAGCTCGGAATCCACCCGCAGCGTGCCGAGGCCGGCCTTCGCGCGCTCCTGGTTCACCTGCTCGACCACCTGGGCGGCAAGATCGCCGCGAGGATCCCCGGTGGCGGGCTTCACCGTCGGCGCGGCGGTGGGCTTTGGCGTGTGAACCGGCATCGGCATCGCCGTCGGAACGGGTGTGGGCGCGACTGTCGGGACCGGCGTCGGCACGGGCGTGGGTTCCGCCGTGGGTGCGACTGTCGGGACCGGCGTCGGTTCAGCGGTCGGCCGCACATCGGTCGCCTGGGCCGTCAGACAGCCGTGGGCCGTCTTGAGGCGGACGCTGTAGTCCTTCGAGGCATCGACGCGCCGCTCCAGGCTGCCGCTGGGCTGCACCCGCAGCACCTCCATCGGCCAGCCGTCCACCGAGAGCGTGAGGGTGCACTCTCCCGCCCCGGCGGTGCTCCAGGCGACCTTCAGCGTGTCGCCCTCAATGCGGGCGCTCAACCCGGCTTCGGCATGGGCCGCGCCGCAGACCAGCAGCGCGACCACCAGCATCAGATACGTCCATCGCTTGAACTTCATCGAAATACACATCCTTTTGCAATAGTTTTGAAATATATTTCGATGTAATTTTATAATTATTCTCTAAATATGTCAAACGAATACTGGCTATTTTGCATAAATTGGCAGTCACGGCAGCATTTGCCAGAGGAGGGAGCATGGAGGACAGGTTGATGCGCGCGGACGCGGCGCTGGCGGCCCGGGGCCTGGCCGGCAGCCGGGAGAAGGCGCGGGTGCTGATCGAGCTGGGACTGGCGACGGTGAACGGCACGGTCATCAAAAAGCCCGCCCAGAAGGTGAGCGGGTCGGACGCGCTGGCGGTGCTGGGCGAAGCCCATCCCTACGTCAGCCGTGGCGGATTGAAGCTGGAGAAGGCTCTGCGGGTCTTTGGCGTGGACGCGACGGGCCGCGTCTGCATGGATATCGGCGCGTCCACCGGCGGCTTCACCGACGTGTTGCTGCAGAGCGGCGCGCGGAAGGTCTACGCCATCGACGTGGGCACCGGCCAGCTGGACGAAAAGCTGCGGCGCGACCCGCGGGTCGTGTGCATGGAGCGCGTCAACGCCCGGGCACTGGAGGCGGCGATGTTTGACGAGGCGCCGACGCTGGCCGTGATGGACGTGTCGTTCATATCGATCCGGCTGATCCTGCCGGCGGCGCTCGCGATCCTGGGCGACCAGGGGCACATGGTCACGCTCATCAAGCCCCAATTTGAGGCGGGACGCGCCGCCATCGGCAAGGGCGGCATCGTCACCAGTGCGAAGGCGCACCGGGACGTGCTCGCGGCGCTGACCGGCTTCGCGCCGACGCTGGGCTGGCGCGTCCGGGCGCTGGACGTCTCCCCCATCACCGGCGGCGACGGCAACGTGGAATTCCTCGCGGACCTGGTGCCAGACGACGGCGCGACGGTCAGCGTGACGGAGGCGGAGATCGAGAGGCTCGTCAGGGAGGCGCACGGGAAGGGCGCGCAGCGCTCAAGTGAATCGAGAGATTTGCAAGAGACAGATCCCGGAAAAGGCGCCGCAGAATCGGTGCGGGAATGAATCAGCGGCTACTCAGACTGACCCTGCGCTCTCCTTCACGAATTTCGCGGTGAATTCCCGGCCCATGCGGCGGCACTCCGGCGCGTCGTGAAGCAGCGCCCAGGCGTCCGTCGCGCGGCACTCCAGGTCAAAGACGGGGTCTCCCCGCAGCGCCGTGGCGCGGGTGACGATGGGGATCGCGGCGCGGGCGCTCAGCTCCTTAAGCAGCGGCCCGGCGCCCTCGCGGGCGCCCAGCAGGCGGGCATAGGCCGGCGCGGAATGGGCCTCGACAAAGGCGCGGTCGACCCCCAGCAGCGCGTGGGTCAACAGGCGGCTGAGCCGCGCGCGGGTATAGCGCCTGCACTTCAGCCGATCGAGCAGGTCTTCCCGCCCGGAGGCCTCCCGACAGGCGGCGTACAGCCGGTGCTCCAGCCCCTCGGAAACGTCCGGCAAAGCGGCCAGCTGTTCAAGGTCCATCCGGCGGAGCGCGGCCAGCAGCAGATCGTCCATCGGGTGCATCGCGTCCGGCTCGGTCCAATCGGGCATGGCGGCCCTGGCCGAGGCCGCGTCGCCCCGGGCGATGGCCACGCGAATGGCGCCGGCGGAGGCGTATTCCCCCACGGCCGCGTCATGATAGCCTCCCCGGCGCTCGACGGCCACCGGTTCCATGGCAAACCCGCCCCCGGCGATGGCGCGCAGGTATTCCGCCGCGAGGATCAGGTTGGGCCGATTGACGGCCTCCGGCTCGACGCCCAGCAGCGCCGCCACCGCCTCGCCCCGCGCCTTCGCGTGGGACATCCCGGCGTCCAGGTTGGCGCGAACGGCCCTTGAGAGGGCCTCCGGCTCCTCCGCGCGCCAATCCGCCAGCGTCCAAAGCAGCGCAAGGTCCGCCGTCTCACTGCCGAAGGAGAGCGCGTCGCAGCCGAGCCTGCCGAGGATCGCCACGCCGCCGCTGGCGAAGGCGTCCGCCGTGCGCACGGCAAACAGCGCCGGCATCTCGAACACGGCGTCCACGCCGCCCGCCAGCGCCATCCGCGCCCGGTCCCACTTGCTCCAGAG
This sequence comes from uncultured Eubacteriales bacterium, assembly GCA_902799045.1. Lineage (GTDB taxonomy): Bacteria > Bacillota > Clostridia > Christensenellales > Aristaeellaceae > UBA2862. The sequence continues at coordinate 115,941 of CADBZH010000010.1, read as the reverse complement.
CGTGGGCTCGCCCCGCTGGGTGAAGTGGCCCGCCATACAGGCGACGACAGAATCACAGCCGGTACGCCGCCGCGTCTCATCGACGTGCCAGGCGTGGCCGTTGTGGAACGGGTTGTATTCGGCGATGATGCCCGCGATCTTCATGGCGCAGTTCTCCTTCCCCCATCATTTTACCGAAGACGGCTCCTTTTGACAAGACGTCCCGGTTGTCGTATAATGATTTCAATCGCAAAAAAGAGGGTATCACAGTGGCAAAGCTATATTTCCGATACGGGGCGATGGGCTCCTCCAAGACGGCCAACGCCATCATGGTGCAGTACAACTACCAGGAGCGCGGCCAGAACGCGCTGATGCTCAAGCCGAGGCTGGACAACCGCGACGGCGAGCGCGTGGTGGGCTCCCGCTCGGGCCTGAGCGCCTCCTGCCGCTTCGTGGAGGAGCTGGATGAGATCGACCTGTCGGTCTACGACTGCCTGATCGTGGACGAGGCACAGTTCCTCACCAAGGCGCAGGTGCAGCGGCTGGTGGACATCGTGGACGGCATGGATATCCCGGTGATCTGCTACGGCCTGCGGGCCGACTTCATGGGCAATCTCTTCGAGGGCAGCCACTGGCTGATGGCCTGGGCGGATTCCATCGAGGAGATCAAGACCGTGTGCTGGTGCGGCCGCAAGGCCATCATGAACGCCCGCGTCTCCGGCGGCAGGGTGGTCAAGTCCGGCGAGCAGATCGTGCTGGGCGGCAACGAGAGCTATGTGGCGCTTTGCCGCAGGCACTGGGCGGAGGGAAAGCTCTCCCCGCTGGAGATCCGCCGCATCGTCGCTGGGAAAGAGGCCTATCTGCCGCTGTTGCTGGAGGCTGATCCCAGCGAGGGAATGATCGACCGGTACCTTGAAGCCGGGGAGCTCTACGCCCTGCTGGCGGACGGGCAGACCGTCGGCGTCGGGGTGATCGCGGCGCGTGAGGACGGCGCGATGGAGGTCAAAAACCTCGCCATCGCGGAAGATTTGCGCGGCCGGGGCTACGGAAGGAAGCTGCTGGAGCACCTGGTCAAGCTGTGCGCCGGCCGCTGCGAGGCGCTCTACGTGGGCACCAGCCCGGCGAACGTGCCCTTCTACGAGAAGCTGGGCTTTAAAAAGGCCTACGTGGAAAAGGGCTTCTTCACCCACAACTACGACGCGCCGATCCTCGAGGACGGACAGGTGCTGACGGACGATGATTAATTCGAGCATCGAGGCTGCGAGTGCATTTTTCGGCAGGTGGCCTTGCAGATTTCGAAGGTTTACTGGAGGTAAATCGAGAAATTTGCATGAGACAGATGCCGGAAAAGGCGCCGCAGAATCGGTGCGGGAATAAATCAGCGGCTACTTATAGGATAACGCAGTCAACCGGTATGGCCTACAGATCCTTCGCTTCGCTCAGTATGACAGGGATTTCGCCGCGCTGTCATCCTGAGCGGGGCGAAGGATCTGTATGTCGCGTCGACAGGCCGCGTTGTGCCCGTCCCGCAAATCCCGGGAAGCTCCTTTTCGGGGTCACTCCAGCGACAGCGCCTCGAGCTCCAGCTCCAGGCCCAGAACCTTCGCGTAACTCAGCATGGGCCGCACCGTTTCCAGGCTGTTCGCGGGAACCGACAGAGCCGAGACGCTGACGAAGCCGGGCAGGGGCCGCGAAAAAGTGATCAGCGCGCCAAACTCACCGGGGTACTCCAGCAGCAGATAGCCGGGGGTGAAGTCCTCCGGCTCCTCCATGGGCGCGCTCACCGTCAACACGCTGGAGAGCGCGACCCATTCGACGCCGCTTTGCGCGGTCAGGATGGTCGCCGCCGAGGCGGGCAGGCGCTTGACCAGCTCCTCCCACCCCACGTCCGACAGCTCGTTGATCGCGCTCATGTCGGCCTCCGCCCCGCCCATGGAAGCCATCCTCTCCAGTGCCGAGCGCAGCTCTTCCGCCTCCGGCAGGGCCAGGAACCACGCGCCCGTGGGCTTTGCCAGGTCCGCCTGGCCAAACGCCTCGCGCAGCGCGTTCATCCCGTCGTTGCCCGTCGCATACACGTGAAAGTAGGCCTCGTCCGCCGCCAGCGCCTGCATCCGCAGGGCCAGCGCCTGTCCCTCCTCCACATACCAATTCCCCTCCGCCAGGGCGCAACCGCAAATCAGCAGCGCCAGGGCCAGTGCGAATACCCTCCTCATTTCGCATTCCTCCCGTATCTGTATTGAGAATCCTTGTATGGCAAACTCCCTCAGTCCGGCCTGACGGCCAGCCAGCTCCCTCAGGGAGGGAGCCTTATTGTGCCTTACTCTTCGAGGGAGGCGGCCCGAAGGGCCGGAGGGAGTTCATCCGCCTTCGCTCCAAAAGCGCCTCAGCGCCTCGTTCAGCTCGCTCATCTTCTTCACGTCCACGACGTCCCAGTGGGGCGGCATCAGGGCGCGGTATTTCTCCTGCCTGTAGCGCATGTCCATCAACAGCACCACACCGCGGTCATTCTCGGTACGGATCACGCGGCCCGCGGCCTGGAGCACCCGCCTCAGGCCCGGATAGGTGTAGGCCGCGTCATAGCCGCCGCCGTCGGCGTCGTCCAGCAGCTCGCGCAGCTGCTCCCGCTCGAAGCTGAGCTGCGGGATGCCGGTGGAGACGATGGCCGCGCCGGAGAGCCGGTCGTCCGGCAGGTCGACGCCCTCGGCAAACACCCCGCCCAGCACGATGAACGCCACCAGGCTCCTTTGCGGCGCGGGCTGGAAGCGCTCGATGAACGCCTGCCTGGCCCGCTCCGGCATCTGGCTCTCCTGGCAGATCACGTCGTCATACGGCCAGAGCATGCGATAGCGCCGGAACGCCTGGGTCATGTAGGCATAGGAGGGAAAGCAGGCCAGGTAGTTGCCCGCGCGGGCCGCGGCCATGGCGTGGATGATCTGGCAGGCGGCAGTCAGCGTGCGCTCCCGGTCCTTCATGCCCACGGCCAGCGGCATCCGAAGCGCCAGCAGGTTTTCCCGCGGGAACGGCGATTCCAGCCGCAATTGCGAGTCTGCCTCGCCATCCGCGCCGAGGGTCTCGGCATAGTATTCCATCGGGGTCAGCGTCGCGGAAAAGAGCGCCGCGCCGCCCACGCGCGAGAGCGCCTTCTTCAGCCACTTCGACGGATCGAAGCACCAGAGGCGCACGTCGAGGTACCTTTCCCCCGGCGCGATCAGCGCGCGATAGCTTTCCTCGTCAAACCGCTTCGCCACGCGCGAAAACCACTGGGCTTCGTAGACGAAGTCCACGATCTCCGGCTCCACCGGCTCCAGCTCGTCCGCGATCTCCGCAAAGCGCCGCACCGCTTCGGCGATGCCCTCCGGAAGCCCGGAGAGGCTCTCCTGCTCCGCTTCGCGGCCATCGAAGGCCGCCAGCAGCTCGCCCATCAGCCGCACCATCGGGCTGTCCCTGCCCTCGAAGCGGGCCGCCTGCCGGCGCAGCTCGGCAAGCCGCGCCCCGGACAGCTCCGCCGACAGCATGTCCCGGGCGCGGTCGGCCAGGTTGTGCGCCTCGTCCACCAGCAGCCCGGCGCGGGATCTGCCCTCGAAATAGCGCTTCAGGCGCACCTTCGGGTCGAAGGCGTAGTTGTAGTCGCAGATCACCACGTCCGCCGTCTCGGAGGCATCCAGCGACAGCTCAAACGGGCACAGCTCGTGCTTCTCCGCCAGCCGGAGCAGGCGCTCCGCGTCCAGCTTCTGGACGCCCATGGCCTCCTTCAGCGCCTCGCGCCGCCGGTCGTAGTAGCCCGCGGCGTACTGGCAGCCCATGCAGCCCGCCTTGCCGAAGGGGCAGATCTTCTCCTTGGCGGTGATGGTGAGGCTGCGGATCGCCAGCCCCCTGTCGCGCATCAGATCCAGCGCGTCCTCGGCGGCGCGTCGGCCCGTGGTGCGGGCGGTGAGGTAAAAGATCGCCGTGACGTGGCCCTGCCCCAGCGCCTTCAGCGCGCCGAACAGCGCCGCCGCCGTCTTGCCGATGCCGGTGGGCGCTTCGATCAGGGCGCTGGCGTGGTTCTTCATGGCCAGATACACGGCCTTTGCCATCTCCCGCTGGCCCTCTCGGTAGCTGTCGAAGGGAAAGGGCAGCGCGTCCAGCGTGTGCTTTGAGGCGTCCTTCCAGTCGTCCACGCGGCTGATCCACTCCAGATAAGGGCCCGCGTAGGCGATCAGGCGCTCCTGAAGCTCCCAGGCGTTGTATTCCTCGGTGTACTCGCGCATCCTGCCGTCCAGTCGGGCGTAGGTGAGCCGCACCTCGGCCCGGCTCACTCCCTCGTTCAGGCAGAAGAGCGCCGCGTAGATCTCCCCCTGCGCCCAGTGGGCGGGGTAGTCGTATTTCAGAATGGTCGCGGGGTCCTTCGTCGTGGTCTTGATCTCCTGCACCCGCACGATCTCCCGGTCAATGTACAGCGCGTCCGCCCGGCCGTGCACCCGCAGGACGCGATCGCCGATGGGGATGTCGCGGCTGACGGCCACCTCGGGCCGCCAGCTGACGGGCAGCAGCGTCTGAAGCGCCTGGTGCCCCCGAACGCCGTCGCGCATCCGGGAGGCCGCCCGCGCCGCGGGGATGAGATCGCCCTTTTCAAAGGCAAATTCCGCCAGCGCACGGGCGCTGACCGAGTGGATTTTTTGCACGGACGGGCCTCCTTCCCTTGACAGCGCGGCACGATCATGTTAAATTATGTTTGGGCCGTTGTATTCCTAACCAGTATATCCCAGGACGGCGGCTTTTGCAAGAGCGTTTCCGACAGGGTCGGAAGCGTTCTCATAACGAAGGAGGATGAAATCATGGAGCTTTATCCCCTGTTGATGGCGCCCAGCTTCCGCCACGGCGCGGAAACCCCCTGGGGCGGGCACATGCTGCGCGACGCGCTGATGAAGGACGCGCCCGAGGACGCGACCGGCGAGAGCCTGGAGGTTTCTGCGCTGGAGGGCCACGAGAGCGTGGTCGCCAACGGCGTTCACGCCGGAAAGCCGCTCGGCAAGATGGTGGAGCTTTGGGGCGAGGCCCTGACCGGCCCCTGCGAGGGCGGTTTCCCGCTGCTTTTAAAGCTGCTGGACCCGGTGATGCCGCTGTCCGTGCAGGTGCACCCGGACGACGCCTATGCCGCGGAGCATGAAAACGGCCGCCGCGGCAAGACCGAGGCCTGGATCATCCTCAACGCCGAACCCGGCGGACGCATCATCTACGGCGTGGATACGCAGGGCGAATCGCTGGAAAAGATGATCTCGGAGGGCCGCATGAAGGACTGCCTGCGCTGGCAGAACGTGCGCCCCGGCGACGTCTATTATATCCCCAGCGGCATGATCCACGCGCTGTGCGAGGGCGTGATGGTCTACGAGATCCAACAGAGCAGCGATCTGACCTATCGCTTCTGGGACTGGGATCGCGTGGACGCCCAGGGCAACAGCCGCGAGCTGCACCTTGCAAAGGCGCTCGACGTGTGCCGGCCGGAGCTGCGCCTGGACAAGATCGAGGGCACCACGATGCTCTGCAAGGGCGGCAGCCGCACCTATTACATCTCCGACGCCCACTTTGAGCTGTGCCGCCTGAACCTGGCCGGAACGATGCCGCTGGAGAGCGGGCGGATGCTGTTTTTGACGCCGCTTTCCCCCTGCGAGCTGCGCTGGGGCGAGGAGCGCATGACCCTCAACGCCTTCGACACCGTGCTGGTGCCCGCCGGGCTGGAGGGCGTGTCCCTCGTGGGCGAGACGAAGGTGCTGATGAGCAGCCTGCCGAACCGGGAAAAGCTGCGCGAGGCGCTGGGCTACCGGGCGGAGAATGTCGCGGGGCTTGTGGACTGACTCATAGCAAGGAGCGTGAACGTCCTTAATGGACAACAACGGCATATTGGTGCTTTCCCTGATCGCCCTCGTGGCGCTGTCCGCGTTCTTCTCCGCCTCGGAGACGGCCTACACCAGCCTGAACCGGGCGCGGCTGAAGAGCATGGCGTCCGGCGGAAACCGGCGCGCGGAAAAGGCGCTCAGGCTGGCGGAGGACTATGACCGGCTGCTTTCGGGCATCCTGGTGGGGAACAACATCGTGAACATCCTGTCAGCCTCGCTGGCGACGGTGCTTTTCGTGCGGCTGATCGGCGACGGGGGCGTTTCCGTCTCCACCGCGGTGATGACCGTGGGGGTGCTGATGTTCGGCGAGATCGCCCCGAAGAGCATCGCCAAGGAGCGGCCGGAGAAGGTGGCGCTGGCTTTTTACCCGGCGCTGAACGCCATACTGAAGCTGCTCACGCCGATTATATTCCTCACCAGCTGCTGGCAAAAGCTGGTCTACCGGGTGTTCCGCCCCGCGGAGGATCGCGGCATCACCGAGGAGGAGCTGATCACCATCGTGGAGGAGGCCGAGAACGAGGGCGAGATCGACGCGCACGAGAGCGCGCTGATCCGCTCCGCCATCGGCTTTGACGACCTCACCGCCGAGGATATCCTCACGCCCCGGGTGAACCTGGCGGCCGTGGACGTGCAAGACAGCGAGGAGGCGATTGCCCGGGCCTTCGAGGAGAGCGGGCGATCGCGCCTGCCGGTGTATGAGGAGAGCGTGGACACCATCGTGGGCATCCTGCACGAGAAGGACTTTTACCGCCAAAGGGGCAAGCGCGGCGTGCGCGAGATGATGACCCCGCCGCTGTGCGTCGTCCCGTCAACGCAGCTGGGCGTGCTGCTCAAGCTGCTGCAAAAGACGAAGAACCACATGGCCGTGGTGGTGGACGAGTACGGCGGCACCGTCGGCATCGTCACCATGGAGGACATCCTGGAGGAGCTGGTGGGCGAAATCTGGGACGAGCACGACGAGGTGGTGGAGGAGATCGTCGAGCTGCCGGAGGGCGGCTGGCGGATCAGCGGCGGCGCGAGCCTGGACGACGTGCGCGAACGCTTCCCCATCGGGGAGGGCTTCGATTCCGTCACCGTGAATGGCTGGGTGCTGGAGGTGCTGGGCCACCTGCCCGAGGTGGGCGACGCCTTTGACTACGAAGGCCTGCGCGTGACGGTGGAGGCCGTGGAGAACCGACGGGTGGAAACGATCAAAGTGGTGAAAACAGAACCGGCTGCGGAATGACAGCCGGTTTTTGACGGCGAGGTGTTACAATGAAGGAACAAGTGCTGAACCGCATTCGCGAAGCCCGCGCGCCGATGACGCCCAGGGCGCTCTCGGAGGCGCTGGAGGCGCCGCTTCCGGAGGTCCAGGAAGCCCTGGACGCGCTGGCCCGGGCGGGGTCGGTCGCCGAGACCCGAAAGGGCGGCTGGGCGATTCCCGAGACCATCGGCCTCACGGCGGCCAGGGCGGGCTTTCAGCGCAACGGCACGCCGCTGGCCACGCCGCTGGGCGGCGGCCCAACGATGACGCTGATCCCCACCGGCGCGACCCGCACGATGCCCGGCGACCTGATCCTGGTGCGGCCCCAGGGCGAGCGCTGCCAGCTGAACGCCCTGTTGCAGCGCAATCGGGAGACGTTTGCCGCCTACGTGCGCGTGGAACACCGCGCCCCGAAGGGAAGCCCGAAGCGCCGCGCCGAGATCCGCACCGTGGCCACCGCCGTGCCCTGCGACCTGCGCATCCCCTACGACGTGGTGCTGACCGGCGACCTCTCCTTCGTGAAGAACGACCAGATCGCCCTGCTGAGGATCGAGCGCTATCCCGAGATGAACCGGCCCATCTACGCCACGGTCGAGCGGGTGCTGGGCAACGAGGGCAGCCTCCCGGCGCTGATGCGGGCCGTGGCGGAGGACCACGGCTTTGCCACAGAGCTGCCGACGGACGTGGAGCGCGAGTCGGCTTCCATGCCGGAGGAAGTGCGCGAGGCCGACCTTGCGGGCCGCGAGGATCTGCGAAGCGTCCTGACCTTCACCATCGACGGGGCCACCGCCAAGGACTTCGACGACGCCGTGTCCATCGAGCGCACCGAACGCGGCTGGCAGCTGGGCGTGCACATCGCGGACGTGAGCCACTACGTGCGCCCGGGCACCGCCATCGACGACGACGCTTATCTCCGGGGCACGTCCCTCTACCTGCCGGGGCTGACGGTGCCGATGCTGCCGGAATGCCTGTCGAACCACCTCTGCTCGCTGATGCCGGACGTGGACCGGCTGGCCGTGAGCCTGTTCATGCAGATCGAGAACGGCAGGGTCGTGGATCACCAGCTGTCGAAATCGGTGATCCACTCCCACGCGCGGCTGACCTACGAGGCGGTGAACCGGCTGTTTGAAGGCGGCGAAAGCGACATCGCGCCCGAGGTGCGAAAGGCCCTGTTCGACATGCGCGAGCTGTCGCACGTGCTGCGCTCCCGACGGCAGGCCCGGGGCGCCATCGATTTTGAGATCGACGAGCCAGAGTTCGTTCTGAACGAGAATGGCGAGCCGGAGGAGATCCTGTGCCAGCCGAGGGGCGAGGCGGAGCGCATCATCGAGGACTTCATGCTGGCCGCAAACGAGACCGTGGCGGCGCTGGCGCGAAGCGTGGAGCTGCCCTTCGTCTACCGCGTCCACGAGGCGCCGGACAGCGACCGGCTGATGGCGCTGGAGGCGTTCCTTGGCAGTTTGGACCTGTATACCCACATCGGCCCGCAGCCCCATTCCGGCGTGCTGCAGGGCATTCTGGAGGCCGTGAAGGATCATCCCGCCCGGGACGTGATCCGCCACGACCTGCTTCGGGCGCTGAAAAAGGCTCGCTACTGCGAGCGTCCTCTGGGCCACTACGCGCTGGCGCTGTCGGACTACTGCCACTTCACCTCCCCCATCCGGCGATATCCGGATCTGGTGGTGCATCGGATGCTGAAGCTGATGCTGGAGGGCCGGCTGGACAGCGCCGGTCGGATGTCGGGCCGCATGGCGGACATCGCCGCTGATACCTCCGAGCGGGAAGCCGCGGCCGTCGCCGCCGAGCGGCAGGCCGACGGCATCATGGCCGCCGCCTGGGCCTCCAGGCAGATCGGCCGGAAGTTCGACGGCGTGGTCAGCTCCGTGACCGGCTGGGGCCTGTACGTGGCCCTGCCGAATCGTGCCGAAGGGCTGGTGCACATCTCCGGCCTGGACGACTACTATGAGTTTGACCGGGAGCGCGGCCGCCTGGTCGGCAGCGCCACCGGCACCGTGTTCAAGCTGGGCGACCGGGTGCGCGTGCGCATCGAGCGCGCGAACGTCCCGCTGGGTGAGATCAACTTCGAGCTGCTTCCGCCGAGGGCGGAGCCGCCCGCCACAGAAACGCCCGATGCCGCTTTCGGGCAGGAAACATGAGGATCCTTTGGTTCTTCACGGAAACCTGGGGAATAGAGAACCCCCTCTCCGGGGCTCCATGGGCCTGCCGGCCCGTTCTCGCTGAAAACAGTCCACAGGACTGTTTTCCGGGCGCTCGAACCCTCTCCCCCTCACGGGGGCGAGGCAAGGATCTTTTCAGTGTCTGGCTCGCCCCCCCCGCGAGGGGGAGAGCTGTCAGCCGCAGGCTGACTGAGAGGGGCATTCCCCGGAAAAACGTGATGAGCCGATCATTTTGAGGCGCGGAGCGAAAGCTCTACGCCTCGATTTCAACCGTGCCGTCCTCCAACACGCGGATCTCCGCCTCGTGGAACGCCGTCAGCGCGCGGATCATGTGCCCCACGTCCTCCGCGCCCATGGTCTCGCAGGCGGAGTGCATGGCCAGCTGCGCCAGACCGATATCCACGGCGTTCATCGAGGCGTGGGCGCTGACGATGTTGCCGAGGGTGGAGCCGCCGGCGATGTCGGAGCGGTTGGCAAAGCGCTGGGTCGGCACGCCCGCGCCCTCGCACAGGCGCTCGAACACGGCCAGGGACAGGCCGTCGCTCGTGTACTTCTGGTTGGCGTTGCTCTTGATCACCACGCCGCCGTTCATCCGCACGCGGTTCTGCTCGTCATACTTCTCCGGGTGGTTCGGATGGGCGGCGTGGGCGTTGTCGGCGGACACCATGAAGCTGCCCGCCACGGCGGCCTCCAGCGCCTGCGGCCCGGCGCCCAGCGCCAGGGCGGTGCGGCGGAGCGCGTCGATCAGCAGCGTGGAATCCGCGCCCTGCTTGCTGCCGGAGCCCACCTCCTCGTTGTCGAACACGCACAGCACGTCGATGTGCCCCGAGGGCCTCGCGGCGAGGAACGCCTGCATCGAGGCGTAGGCGCAGGCCAGGTCGTCCAGCCGGGGAGAAGCGATGAATTCCCCGTTTACGCCGAAGCGCCGGGCCGGGTCGCGGTTGTAAAGGAACAGGTCGCAGCCCACGACAGCCTCCTTCCGGACGCCCGCGCTCTGCGCCACCGCCGCCATCAGGTCCGCGCCCTCCATGCCCACGACGGGCAGCATGTCCGTCTGGGCGTTCAGAGCCACGCCGTCATTCGCGCTTCGGTTGAAGTGGATCGGCAGGTTCGGGATCAGCGCCAGGTCGCGCTCCACGTTCACCAGGCGCGTGCCGACGCCCTTCTCCCCCGCCACGATCAGCCGGCCCGCCACGGACAGCGGCCGGTCCAACCAGGTGGACAGCAGCATGCCGCCGTACTTCTCCACGTTCAAAAGCGCCAGCCCCTGGGCAGTCCGGTCCGCGTTGGGCTTCAGCTTGAAGCAGGGGGAATCGCCGTGACTGGCGACGATCTGGAACGGCGCGAAGCCCGCCTCGGGAATCCGCAGGGCGACCAGCGACGAGCGGTTGCGCGTGCAATAATAGCGCCCACCCGGCGCCATTCGCCAGGGATCGCGCTCGTTCAGCCGCACATAGCCCGCCGCCTCCAGCGCCGCGGCGATCTGCGCTGTCGCGTGAAAGGCCGTCGGGGCGCGGTCGATAAAATCCATCATGCCTTTGATTGCGTCCATTTGATATGCCTCCGTCTCGATACTCCGTATGAAATTATACACGCCCGCGGCGAATAATTCAAGCTGCGGACGGTTGACAGCGGGCCTTTCACCGGCCTATAATCATAGCTGAGGAGGCTGCGCGTATGGCTGGACCGTTGATACTTGCGTACAATCTGGATGGGGAGGCGCTGGACCGGCTCCGGGGGCTGTGCGACGCCCAGGGGCTGACCCTGCGCGTGGTATCGCCCTGGGAATACGGCGCGCCCGTCGGGGCGCTGGCGGGGATCCCCGTCGCCAGGCAGCCGGAAAACGGCCCTGGCGTGGGCTTTGGCGACCCGATGCTGTTGATGTGCCACCTGCTGAGCCCTCAGCTGGACGCCTTCCTTCAGGGTATGCGGGATCACAAAGTGCCGCGGATCGCGCTGAAGGCCATCCTGACGCCGCACAACGTGACCTGGACCTCCCGGCAGCTGCGCGACGAGCTGGCGCGGGAGCACGAGGCCGTTCAACAGGGACGGAAGCGGGAACACGCGTAGAAGTCGGGGCGGGCGGCACAACTCCGCCCCGACACCGTTGTTCGAGAATGGATTGGCTTTTCGCGGAAAACAGCGTCACAAGACAAGCGACTCGCAAGTTTTCTCCTTCTATGCGGTTACTTGACAGAATGGACAGATCCTGCGCTTCGCGGGCCTTCGGCTGCGCTGCGCTCAGGATGACCGGGGCTCCGGTTCGTTGTCATCCTGAGCGCAGCAAAGGATCTTTACGCATTACCAGCGAACTATTCACACTTGTTGCACGGTTTTCCGTGAAGAGCCGGAATATGAGTCCTTCGGTCCAGCCTCCCGGGAATCCCGCGGGCTACCCGAGCGTGGCCAGTCGGCGGACGCTGTAGCCCTTCATCTGGTAGTAGGCGGTGTCCATGATGATGCAGTGCACGGTGTTGGAGCCATACTCCACGCCGCCGTTCTCGAGGATCATCATCTTGGACTTGTCGGTGCTGGCCCAGTAGAGGAACATCACCACGTGCGCGCCGGACTTGCAGATCAAATCGCCGGTGCGCAGGCAGCCGTAGTCCGCGATGGTGCGGTACTTCTTGGAGCTGGCGATCTCGGTGGTGCGGTCGGTGGTCTTGCCGTAGCCCCAGATGGCCGCGTCCACGAAGCCGGAGCAGTCGTTGCCGCAGTACTTCTTGTTCAGCAGCTTCTTCTGGTTCAGCAGGTAGTAGCCCGCGCCGCTGTTGGTGTAGCGGGACTCGTTCAGCGCCCGGGCGGCGTTGTAGAGGCGGTTGTTGCCGGAGCCGGAGATGTAGGGCATGCCATAGTAGACGATCCCGGGCTTGAAGTCCTTCGCGCCGTTATCGCTGTTGGCGGCCTTCCAGTAGGCCTGGAACGCCGGCGTCATCCAGGGGAAGGCGTAGTCCGCGAAGGCGTTGTTCACGATGCTCTTGCGCTTGGCGGCGTCAGCGTCGCCGATGATGCCGGCCACGCGCATGGCCTCGATCTGGCCGATGGCGGAGACGCGCAGATCGCCGATCTTCTTCAGGTTCCCGGGGATGCCGGCGATGTCGGTGGTCCTGGCGGGGATCGTCAGCACCACGGAGGCCAGGTTCACCGGCAGCTCGTTGTCGGGATTGCCCGGCGGGGTGGGCTTGTCCTGCACGACCACCTTCAGCTTGCACTTTCTCTTGTTGTAGGTCTTGATCGTGATGGTGGCCTTGCCCTTCGCCAGGCCCTGGATCACGCCCTCCTGGGTGACGGAGACCTTCTTCTTGGCGCTGGTCGTGTAGGTATAGGTGCTGGCGCTGTCGCCCACGTCCGGCGTGAGGTGCACGGTGTCGCCCACGCCGATGGTCAGCGAGGTGTAGGGCAGCTTCACATAGGCGGGCTTGGGCTTCACCACCAGCTTGCAGGTGGCGGTCAGGCCGTTGTAGGTGGTGGCGGTCAGGTCCGTCTCGCCGATGGAGAGCGCCTTGATGACGCCCTTGTCATAGCTGGCGACCTTGGGGTTGGCGATGGCATAGGCGATGCCCGCGCCTGCGCCGTCGTTGACGAAGGCGGCGGAAGCCGTGGTCATGCCGACGCCCATCACAAACTGCGACGAGCCGAAGCTCAGCGAGGTGGGCGCGGCCTTGACGGTCACCTCCACGGCGTCGTCCCGGTTGTTGAAGGTGGTGGCGTGGATCTTCGCGGTGCCCTCGGCCACGGCCTTCATCTGGCCGCTGACGGCGTCCACCGTCACGACGCCGGGAGCGTCACTGGTGAATTTCACCTGGCTGGCCGTCTTTTTCGTCAGCGTGAAGCCGGCCTGGCCGGTCTCCCCCACGCCCATCAGCGTCTTGTCCACCGCGATGGTGACCTTCTTCGGCGGCTTCACCACGGTGACGTTCAGCTTGGCGGTCTTGCCGTTGTAGGTGGTGACGGTGAGCACGGACTTGCCGGTCTTTTTGCCGACCAGCGCGCCGCTGGCGTCGATGGTCAGCACCTTGGGCTTGGAGCTCTTCAGCGTCCATCCGCCGGCGTACTCGCTGCTGCCGTCGCCGAGGATCACCCCGGGGGCGACGGCGGTCTCGCCCTTGCCGACGGAGAACGTCTTCACGGCGAACTTCACAGCGTCCGGCGCCTTGCGCACTGAGACGAAGCATTCGGCGTAAGCGCCGCCCTCGGCGAGGGCGGTGACGGTCACGTCGCCCACGGCGACGGCGGTCACCCTGCCGTCTGCGGCCACGGAGGCGACGGCGGCGTCGGTGGAGCTGTAGGTGATCGCGCCCGTCTGGCCCTCCGGCAGCGTGCCGTTGAGCGCGAAGGCCTCGCCCACGCCCAGCACAAGCTGGTTGGAAGCCAGCTGCGGGCCGTTGGGATCGACGTGGGGCGCGGGCTCCACCATCTGTTCGCCCACGGTCTCCTCCGGGTGGGGCTCGGGCTCCTCCATCTGCAGGTCGGCGTCGCCCATCACCGGCTCGCCGGCCTCATACGCGGCCAGGTCCTCCGGATCCTCCGGGGCGTCGCCCTCGGGCTCGGCATACAGGCCCTCCGCGCCGGTGAAGCCCACGGCCTCGCCAGGCAGCTCCTCCCAGACGTATTCCTCCTCTATCTCCTCGGCGAAGGCCCCGGCGGGCAGCATCCCCGCCAACAGGGCAAGCGCCAGCAGCAGCGCCAGTTTTTTCATACGCCCGATCCTCCCCTTATAAACTCTGACATGATTTTACCATTTTGTTTCATTTCTGTCAATAACCGTAAACACTCATCCGCCGAAAAAGGGCTGTATCAAACGGAATACGCATGTATAAAGCAAATGCAGGGGCGGCGCAACGCCGCCCCTGCATTTGCATATCCACAGCATAACAGTTTTAAACGGTCCTTTCGCAGTCTTTCCGGGCGGCCTGCGGATCAGGCCATTTCCTCGCCCACCAGCATGCAGAGGTAGGCGGCCGCGGCGTCGTAGCGCGCGTCGTGGGGATGGTCGCCGCCGCCGTACCACTTGTGGCACTTCGCGGCAATCAGCTCCTCGGAGAGGCCGAAGTGCTCGGTCAGCTCCGTCAGCTTCGGCGGCTTCATCACCTTGGGGTTCTGCTTCAGGGGAATGTGGGCCTCCTGGGTATAGTGCTTCAGGGTGCAGAATATCGGGTAATTCGGCAGCTTTACGCCGATTTGTTCAAATTCCCTGCGCAGATAGCGAATGTCCCCCGCCACGTCGTGGCCGATGATCAGCTTGCAGTCCGCGAAATCGCGGTATATCTCATCCGCGTAGTCGATAAAGCCCTTGCCGCCGGACAGCTTGCGCAGCTGGTAGACGCTGAGGCCGTGCACCTGGCGGGCATAGCGGTTGATGGCCTTGGCGGCAAAGTAAAAGTTTTTGCCCTTCACCCTGCGGCCCTCGATCACCAGATAGGACAGCTGGATGATGTGGCTGGGGTGCATGCCGTCCAGCTCCACGTCCATCGCGATCTGCTTCTCCGGCTTTTTGAACAGATTCTTGAAGAAGTTCTTCACGGTTTACCGACTCCGTATCGCATTTTGAATATTCTCGAGGGTCTGCTCGACGTTCGAGCGCTGGGTGGCCAGGTTCATGCGGAACCAGCCGCGGCCCTCCGGCCCAAAGAACGTGCCCTCGTTGATCGCCACGCGCGCCTCGTTGATCAGCAGCAACTTCACCTCGTCGTGGTCCAGCCCGAGGCCGGTGAAGTCCATCCACATCAGGTAGGTGCCCTCCTGGGGACGGCAGCCGATCTCCGGCAGATGGGCGCCCAGGTATGCCACGGCGAAGTCGCGGTTCTCGCGCACGTATTCGTTGACGGCGTCCATCCATTCGTCGCCATGGGTGTAGGCGGCGGTCTGGGCGACGGCCCCGAAGAGGTTCGCTTCGGTGGCGTGGGCGCGCTCCATCGTCGCCCTCAGCGCCTTGCGCAGCCCCGCGTCCGGCACGATGGCGCTGGACTGGCGCAGCCCCGCCAGGTTGAAGGACTTCGTGGCCGAGGTCAGCATCACGCAGCGTTCGGCGTTCTCAAGCGCCAGGATGCGCACCTGTCGGCGCCCGCCAAGCGTGAAATCCGCGTGGATCTCGTCCGAGACCAGGATCGTGCCATAGCGGTTCGTCAGGTCCACCACCCGCTGGAGCTCTTCCCGCGTCCAGACGCGGCCTACCGGGTTGTGGGGGCTGCACAGGATCATCAGCTTCACGCCGGCCTTCAGCTTGGCCTCCAGGTCCTCAAAGTCCATGTGCCAGCCGTTTTCGTCCAGCCGGAGCGGATTGCGGACCAGCCTGCGGCCATACAACTCCGCGGCCCGGTAGAAGGGGCCGTACACCGGCGGCTGGACCAGTATGGCGTCGCTGGCGTCGGTGAAGGCGTCCACGCAGAAGAACAGGCTGTCCACCACACCGGGGCTGTAGAGGATCCAGTCCTCCTCCACCCTCAGGCCGTGGCGACGGGCCAGCCAGCCAACCTCTGCCCGGCGCGTCTCGCCGGAGAGATCGGTATAGCCGTAGATGGGATGCTTCGCCCGCTCCACCAGCGCGTCGCGCACCTGGGGAACCGTGGGGAAATCCATGTCCGCCACCCACATGGCGATCAGGTCGTCGCGGCCAAAGTACGTCTTCAGGCCGTCCCACTTTTCGCAGTGGGTGCCCCGTCGATCCATCGGCGCGTCCAACCAGGCCCGCATGGCTTCATTCACAGCTTCCACCTCCGCGTTTGAGCGCACATTACGGCTATTATACCCCTCCCCGTTCCATTATTCAAGCCCACCTGTGGAAATTTATAGTGTAAATTGAACACAGGATGTGGTATAATGATTAGGAAATAACAGCGTTTTTCCGGGTCGCCAGGCAAGCGAGCGAAGCGAGTTGCGCAGCACGGCGACAATCATGGGATAATTGTGATTAGGAAAAACAGCGTTTTTCCGGGTCGCCGGGCAAGCGAGCGAAGCGAATTGCGCAGCACGGCGACAATCATGTTATATTAATTATGTGTGGCAAGTTTATATTCAGTTGATATAAACGGACTATCATGAAATCACAGGGCAGACCGCGCTTCCGAACCTACGATCTCCCTCTGATTTCTCCCCCACACCCATCGGAAGGATGACGCGCCCCCCTAAACGCGTCTCCCGCAAGCGCGGTCTGCTTTTCTTATGCTCATTTTGCGGAGGCCATGGCATGCTCCACTTCATCTACAACCCCATCGCCGGAAAGGGCAGGTCCGCCCGGTTTCGCGCCGCGCTGCGGTCGAAGCTGGAGGAGGCGGGCGTGCGCCACGCCTTTTACGAAACGCGGGGCCGCCGCGACGCCACCGACATCGCCCGCCGCCTGACCGAGGACGCCCGCGAACCGCTGGACATCGTGGCCATGGGCGGCGACGGCACGCTGAACGAGGTGCTGAACGGGCTGGCCGATCCCGCGAAGGTGCGCCTGGGCGTGATGCCCTGCGGCAGCGGCAACGACTTCGCCGCCGTGGCCGGGATCCCGGACACGCCGGACGGGGCGCTGGAGCTGCTGCTGCACGGCAGTGCGAAGCCCACCGACTATCTGGAGTGCGGCGGCGTTCGGGGCATCAACGTCATCGGCACCGGCATCGACGTGGACATCCTGCGCCGCTATGAAGGCATGAAGCTGCTGAAGGGCTCGGCAGCCTACCTGGCGTCGCTCGTCATCACGCTGCTCACCTTCAAAGCGAAGGTTTTCCGGGAGCGCATCGGCGGCGTCGACCGGACCCACCGCGCCATGATCGCCTGCTGCGGCAACGGCCAGCGCATCGGCGGCGGCATCCCCATCTGCCCCGAGGCGGTGATCGACGACGGGCTGATGGACATCGTGTTCGTGGACGACATCTCCCGTCCCGGCATCCCCGGCGCGTTTGCGAAGCTGATGAAGCGCAGGATCCTGGAGGTGCCCACCACCGTGTTCCGGCGGGATTCCCGGCTGCGGCTCGCGGCCGACGCGCCGATGCCCATCCAGATCGACGGGGAAATCTACGAGGATCTGCCCTTTGACGTGCAGCTGGTTCCCGGCGGATTGAATATGTACCGGCCGTGAGGGAAAACAGCGCTCCTCCTCTTTCCCCGGGACGACGAAAACAGCGTCTTTCCGACGGAAGAGGAGGAGCGTTTTATCTTTTTCTATGCAGCCATACCAGCCCCAGCGCCAGCGCCGCCGTCATGTACAGCCCGTACACCGGCCCGGCATCGCCGCCGGTGAGCAGGCCCTCGGAGACGCCGTAGAAGCGCGTCAGGCTCGCCTCGCCGCCGCCGAAGCCCATTCCCAGCACCGTCGCGGCGCTCCAGCCCCAGCGAAGGCCCACGGCCGTCCACAGCCCGCGCCGCTCATGGATCGCGCAGCACAACAGCCCCAACAGCAGCACGTTGACGCCGCTGACGACGGTGCCGGCAAGTCCTCCGTTCATGACGAAAAACACGGCACACGCCGCAATCGTCGCCCATAGCCGTCCCCAGCGCCCGGCGAGGCCGTCGTAGAGCACGCCCTTGGTGAACGCCTCCTCGGACAGCACCGCCGCCAGGCTCACCGCCAGCAGTGCGAAAAAGCCGGCGGTGAGCCTCGGCGGGCTCTCCATGCGCAGGCTGTCCGGGATCAGGCCGGCCAGGAGCAGCGCCACGGCCGCAGCCAGGCCGATCAGCGCGCCGACGCCCAGCCCGCGCCACCATTGCGCGGCTTTGGCATTTTCACGGGCATTCACTGCCGGCGCCGGATCGAGCCGCCACAGTCTCCTCAGCCAGCGGGAAAGCAGGATGGCGAGGATCGCCACGGCGACCGTCACCAGGCTTCCGTGCCAGCGCCAGACGAGCTGCGCCCAGTGCGGCGCTCGGACGGCGGTGGCGGCGTTGACGCCCCAGGCCCGGAACAGTGCGGCAAAGAGCGCGTCCAGCGCCAGCCGCAGGCCGATGGCGATCTGCCCATAGCAAACCAGGCTGACCGCCAGCAGCCAGCCCGTTTGACGAACCCACGCTCTCTTTTCACGCCGCGCGGGGAGGCTCTCCCCCGGCGCGGGGAAGCTCTGCCCGGGCGTGCGCTTGCTCCTGCTCATGGATCACTCGATGACCGCCTGGATCAGCGGCTTCGCCTCGGGCTTTTCATCCCCGATGACGATGGACTTCTTCAGCAGGTTGAACGCCCCGATCCTGTCGGACTTCGGCCCCACGTGCAGCGTCGCCAGCACGTCGCCGCGCTTCACAGCCTCGCCCACCCGCTTCTTCATCACGATGCCCACGGACAGGTCCAGCACGTCGGTCTTGCGCTCCCGGCCCGCGCCCAGCAGCTTCGCGGCGTTGCCGATATCGCTGGTGATCATCCGCGTCACGTAGCCCGCCCGGTCGGCTTTCAGGTCGATCCGCGTCGGCGCCTTCGGCAGCAGGGAGGTGTCCTCCACCACGCGCCGGTCGCCGCCCTGGGCCTCGATCATGTCGCCGAAGGTCTTGAGGCCCTCGCCGCTTTTGATCTTTTCCTCCAGCATCTCAACGCCGGCCTCTACGCTTTCGGCAGCCCCCGCGTTGCGCAGGATGTGCGCGCCCAGCGTCAGCGCCACGCGCTTCAATTCGCCCTCGGTTCGGCCCGCGAGCACGTCGATGGCCTCCTCCACCTCCAAGGCGTTGCCGATGTAGTTGCCCAGCGGCTGATCCATGTCGGTGAGCAGCGCGGAGAAGCGCTTGCCACTCATGTTGCCGATGCGCACCATTGTCTCGGCCAGCTGCCGGGATTTTTCCGGCGTGTCCATAATCGCGCCACTGCCGGTCTTCACGTCCAGTACCACCACGTCGCAGCCCGCCGCCAGCTTCTTGGAGAGGATGGACGACACCACCAGCGGCAGGCAGTCCACCGTGGCGGTCACGTCCCGGAGCGCGTAGAGCACCTTGTCCGCCGGGGCCAGCTCCGCCGTCTGGCCAATGATGGCGCAGCCGACCTCGCGCACCTGGCGCTTGAAGCCCTCGATATCCTTGTCGATGCTCATGCCGGGGATGGACTCCAGCTTGTCCAGCGTGCCGCCGGTGAAGCCGAGGCCCCGGCCGGACATCTTCGCCATCTTCACGCCGCAGGCGGCCACCAGCGGCACCAGGATCAGCGAGGTGGTGTCCCCCACGCCGCCGGTGGAGTGCTTGTCGGCCTTCACGCCGGGGATGTCGTCCAGCATCAGCGTGTCGCCGGACTTCGCCATCGCCAGCGTCAGCGCGAGGGTCTCCCGGTCGCTCATGCCGTGGATGCAAATGGCCATCAGCAGCGCCGAAATCTGGTAGTCGGCAAAGCTGCCGTCCACCACGCCGGAGACGAACGCGCGGATTTCCTGTTCGGTCAGCTCGCCGCCGAACCGCTTCTTTCGAATGATGTCACAGGGATTCATGCTCATGGTTTCAATGCCTCGCGCCAGAGCGCGAGCTTCCTTTCATATTTCAGTGTGTACGCGGGGCTGGTGGAGGGCAGTCTTGCCCAATCCCGTCCCGCGAGGACGCCCTTGTTATACTTCATGAACAGCCGGTGGGCCGCGCCGCCGTTGAACAGCACGCGCCCGATTCCGGGGCAGCGCGAAAACAGCGCCGAGAAATCATTGGGCATCGGCTGTCGGATGGCGCTGTCCAGCGAGCCCTCGCGCTCACAGCTGCAGAGCGCGTCCCAGAGCGCCAGGTCGTGGCGGCACAGCAGCGCGATCCGCGCCGGAACGTCCTGCGGGAAGGGCTCGCCGTACACCTCGGCCAGGATGCGCCAGAAGGCGTTGCGCGGATGGGCGTAGTAAAAGCCCTGGTTCAGCGATTCCACGCTGGGCATGCTGCCGAGGATCAGGACCCGGGCCCCCGGCGGGGCGACGGGCTCAAAGGCGACGATCCGGCCCGCCATCTACGGCAGCTCGGAGAACGCCTGGCCGATGGGGTCGCGCACGATCAGGTCGGCGCGGCTGTCCCTTGGCGTGGCGCTCTTGTTGACCAGCACCAGCCTGTGCCCGCGGTACAGGTCGATCAGCCCCGCGGCGGGATAGACGCTCAGCGACGTGCCGCCGATGATCAGCATGTCGGCCTGTTCGATGGCCGTGCAGGCGTCCGCCACCACGGCGTCGTCCAACGGCTCCTCGTAGAGCACCACGTCCGGCTTGACAGTGCCGCCGCAATCGCACCTGGGAACGCCGGTCGAGTTCATCACGTATTCCATGTCGTAGAATTTGCCGCAGCGCATGCAGTGGTTGCGCAGCACCGAGCCATGCAGCTCGAACACCTTCTTCGAGCCCGCCTTCTGGTGCAGGCCGTCGATGTTCTGCGTCACCACGCCGGTGAGCCTGCCCTCCTTCTCCCACTGGGCCAGCTTCACGTGGGCCGCGTTCGGCTCGGCGTTCGGAAAGAGCATCTTGTTGCGATAGAAGCGGAAGAACTCCTCCGGGCGGCGCATGAAGAACGTGTGGCTGAGGATCGTCTCCGGCGGATACTGGTACTGCTGGTTGTAGAGGCCGTCCACGCTGCGAAAGTCCGGGATGCCGCTCTCGGTGGAGACGCCCGCGCCGCCAAAGAACACGATGCGCTTGCTCTCGGTGATCCACTTTGCCAGGGTTTCGTTCATAGATCGTCCCTCCTGTGTACGCGCTGGTCGACAAAAGCCGTCGGTGGCATGCCGCCGCCTCTTTCATTTTACCATTTTTTAATCCGTCTGTCCACCCAAAAAGCGGTCTTTTGGCGCGTGCCAGAGATTAGCATTTGCATTTTGGGCCGGTTTGTGGTATCATTACTGGGTCTCAAAGGAAGGTGATTCACTATGGCAGGCGCGATTCGCAGCTGTGCGGGTGGCATTGTGTTTTTTGACGACGAGGTTTTCCTGTTGATGAGCGACCGCGGCGAGTGGGTGATGCCCAAGGGCGTGATCCGCAATTGCAACCGCTCCAACGACGTGGCGCTCTGGCGCGTGGAGGATGAGGCGGGCATCCACGCCGAGATCATCGGCATCGCCGGAAACACCCGCTATGACTTCTTCTCCGAGAGCCGGGGACGCGAGATCAGCAATCGCATCCAGTGGTTCGCCATGCGCGCGCTGGACAAGGGCTTTCACGTGTCCTACGACCAGGGCTTCCTGAACGGAAACTACTATCCCGTCGAAAAGGCTCGCCAGATGCTGACCTACGACGGCGACCGGCCCGTGCTGGACGCGGCCTACGAGATCTATAAGCAGAGCCTGACGGCATGACGAAATCCCCGCTTCGGCGGGGATTTCATTTGGCGCTTCACGAAAACTTGAGGGATGAGACAAAGCGCATTGAAAGCGTTCTTTTTCAACGCCGTTCGTCGAAGGATCTGTGCATTACCCTGCGGGTCGTTGGGGTCGCCGCGGCCCGCCACCGTTACATAGTTCATCGGGGGCACCTCGACCAGCGCCGACTTTTCCTTGGGCCGGTAGAGCGCGGCATATTCCCTCTTGAAGTCAAACGGCACCCTCATTCCCCCTTCAGGTTCCGCACCCGCTCCACAATAGACGCCTCAAACTGCTCGTCGGAATAGCTGGGGTCCCGGGCGGCGCGCCAGAGATCGCAGGGCACGTCCGGGCAGTCGCCGCAGGTGGCGTATCGGTGTTTGTTGGCGCAGCAGGCGTACAGCGGGCAGGGTTTGCCTTCGGGCGCGTGGAACACCTTCCCGCACAGCGCGTTGCAGCCGGCGCACGTCTCCCCGTGCAGCGGACAGGCGGCACAGTCCGTGCCGCAGACGGAAAGGCCGAGGATCTCCCGCTGCTTCTTCTTGGGGAAGCCCCGCAAAACCAGCTGATACGACTTGTCCAGCAGGCCGCGAAGCAGCTCGTCCGGCACCGCGCCGTCCGGCATCACCGAGTTCCAGCAGCGCTTGTCGGAATAGTAGCCCGGGATGATGTCGGCGTACTGGCCGCGCAGAAACTCGCCCTCGGCAGGGTCCAGCTTCACGTTGATATAGTAAGGCCGGTCGTCATCGTCCAGCAGGATCGCCGCGAACATCCTGTCGCCGATCTTGTAGCGGATCCAGTTCCATTCCGCCTGCAGGTCCTTCGTCACCGCCCGCTTGGAAAGCAGGTATTCATCCATCCAGTCGTAGCGCATGGGTGTGCTCCTTTCATTCGTATCGCTCCGTCAGCCGCCTCGCGATCCTTCCCATTTCCTCCCGAAGCTCCGGCGGCTCCAGCAGCTCCGCGCCGTCCTCCAGGGACAGGATCCATTGGATCACATTGTTTCGATTCGCAAAGCCGTGTTCAAAGAGCAGCTGGCCGTCGGCCTGCTCCACATAGCAATCCAGGCCGAATTCCTCGATCAGCCGCCACCGAAGCCGCGGCTCGACGAGGGCCTTCACGCGCATGCGATCCGGAAAGACGCGCTCGTTGGGAAAATCCGGCCAGGGCGCTTCCCGCGGCGGAAAGGGCGCGCCGGTTTCCAGCTCCGTCAGGCGGTTCAGCTTGAAGAGCCGCCAGTCCTTACGCGTCCGGCACCAGCCGTAGACGTACCAGCCCGCCCATCGATAGGCTATGTACGCGGGCTCGATCTCCCTTCGCGACTCGCCGTCGGGCGCGTAATAGCGAAAGCGCACCGTGCGCGAGGCGGCGATGGCCGCGTGGATCGCCTCGATCTTCTCCGACAGCGGCTCCCTGTACCAGGACGCCAGGTCGATCAGGATGCGCCCGTCGGCGGGCAGCACCTCGCTGGAGCCGGCGCTGAGCTTCTCCATCAGCTGCGCGTAGCGCCGGGTGCCGCTGACGCTGTCCAAACTGCGAAGCCCCGCCAGGATGGCCTGCATGTCCGCGCCGGTGAGCAGCGCGCGATCCACCCGGTAGCCCTCCATGATGGCGAACCCGCCGCCCGCGCCCTGCCGCGAGACGATGGGGATGCCCGCGCGGCAGAGCGCGTCCACGTCGCGCAGGATCGTGCGGCGCGAGACCTCGAATCGCGCCGCCAGCTCCGGCGCGGAGACGCTGTCCCTTTGCAGGAGGAGGGCGAGGATCCCGATCATGCGGTCAATCTTCATGGGCGATCACGCTTTCATTGTACAATAATAAACATGACAGCAGAGTGTCATGTTTATTGTAACAGGAAATATAAAGATACGCAAGGGGCAGGCGACCCCGTCCCCAGGCCTACGCAAGTCGAGGAAAAGCAACGCAGAAATGCAGCCCGGGCGGGAAACCCGAAGGGTTTTCCGGTCAGCGCTTGCGCTGACTGCATCGTTGCAATCCGTAGGATTGGGGCGATGCACCTTAGACGCCGAAAATGCACGTTCAAGATTTTAGAAACACCCTCTAAGCCCTCACCAGGCCGGTGACCACGTCGTCCATCACGACCACCGCGTAGGGCTGGCCGCGACCGGTGCGCGGCTCGATGGCCACGTCCTCGGTATTGAAGGTGGTGACGGCGCCGTTTTTCTGGAGGATGCTGAAGTCGTAGGCCTCGCGCACGTCCAGCGCTCCGGCGAGGACATTGCCGTTGGAGCCGTTTTTCAGGAAGTTGAAGGCCTTCACGCCCTTGCCGCCGCGGGCCTGACGATCGAAGTCGATCAGCAGGCAGCGCTTCATGTAGCCCATGTCGGAGATCAGCACGATCTCGCCCTCGCTGTTGTGGGTGAAGGCGAAGGCCACCTCGTCGTCCGCGCCCAGGGACATGGCCTTGACGCCGGCGGCGGCGCGTCCGATGACGGACACCTCTTCGATGGCAAAGTGGATCGCCATGCCCTGCCGGGTCAGCAGCAGCGCGCCCTCGAAGCCCTCCGGCCGCTTCACGTCCAGCAGCCGGTCGCCGTTTTTCAGGTTCAGCGCCGCGAACTTCGATTTGCGCACGTTGTACTCGTTCAGCGCCGTGCGCTTGGCGAGGCCCTTGCGGGTGAAGAACAGCAGCTCGCCCTCCCAGTTGCCCGCCTCGATCAGCGCCACCAGGCTCTCGTCGTTCTCCAGGCCCGCCAGCACGCCGCCCAGCGGCAGGCCGCGCTCCTTGGCCCTGGCGGTATCGGCCAGCTTTTCGGCCAGCAGGCCGTAGCAGTTGCCGACATCCGTGAAGAACAGCAGCTTCGCGTCGGTCATCGTGCGAATGGCCTGGCGCGGCGGATCGCTGAACTCGCCGCCCGCCATCGCCTTGTCGAAGGCCTTCGGCGGCATGCGCTTGATGAAGCCCGCCCGGGTGAGGATCACCACGGTCTCGTCGGCCACGGCCTTCTCGTCCTCGATGACGATCTCCTCAAAGGAATCCACCAGCTCCGTGCGGCGCGGATCGGCGAACTGCTCCCGCACCTCGGAAAGCTCCTTCTTGATGACGCCCATCAGCTTGCGCTCGCTGGACAGGATGGCCTTCAGATTGGCGATCAGCTTCGTCAGATCCTCGTATTCCCTGCGCAGCGACAGCACCTCCAGGTTCGTCAGCCGCTGCAGGCGCATGTCCAGGATGGCCTGGGCCTGGATCTCGGTCAGCGCGAAGCGCTGCATCAGCTTCTCCCGGGCCTCCTTCGGGGTCTTGGAGCCGCGGATCAGCCGGATGACCTCGTCCAGGTTGTCCACGGCGATGATCAGGCCCTCCAGGATGTGGGCGCGGGCCTCGGCCTGTTGCAGCTCATACTTCGTGCGGCGGGTGACCACGTCCTTCTGGTGGTCGATGTAGTAGCCGATCATCTGCTTGATGCCCATCTGGCGGGGCTTGCCCTCGGCGATGGCCACCATGTTGACGCCGAACGTCACCTGGAAGTCGGTGTATTTGTACAGCGCGTTGAGGATCTTCTCCGGGTCGGCGTCCTTGCGGACCTCCACCACGGCGCGCATGCCCATGCGGTCGGATTCGTCGCGGATATCGTAGATGCCGGTGAACACGCCCTTCTTCTCTTCGCTGACGCGCAGCACCTTCTCCAGCATGGCGGCCTTGTTCACCTGATAGGGCACCTCGTCCACCACGATCAGCTTTCGGCCGGCCGCGCCGTCCTCGATGTGCACCTTCGCGCGCACCTTCAGCTTGCCGCGTCCCGTCTCATAGGCCTGGACGAGCTCGCTATCCCGCGCCAGCACGCCGCCGGTGGGAAAATCCGGCGCGGGCATGATCTGCATCAGCTCTTCCGTGGTGATCCTCGGCTTGTCGATCTGGGCGATGGTGGCGTCGATGGCCTCGCCCAGGTTGTGGGGCGGGATGCTCGTCGCCAGGCCCACGGCGATGCCGTTCGCGCCGTTCACCAGCAGGTTCGGGAAGCGGGCGGGCAGCAGGTCCGGCTCCTTCTGGGTGTCGTCGAAGTTCAGATGGAAGCCGACCGTGTCCTTTTCGATGTCCTTCAGCATCGCCATGGCCGCCTCGGTCATGCGGGCCTCGGTGTATCGCATGGCGGCGGGGCTGTCGCCGTCGATGGAGCCGAAGTTGCCGTGGCCGTCCACCAGCATGGCGCGCATCACAAAGGGCTGCGCCATTCGGGCCAGCGCGTCATAGACGGAGCTGTCGCCGTGGGGATGGTATTTGCCCAGGCAGTCGCCCACGATGCGGGCGCACTTGCGGTGGGGCTTGTCGGGCGTGTTGCCCAGCTCGTGCATCGTGAACAGGATGCGCCGCTGCACGGGCTTCAGGCCGTCCTCCACCCGGGGCAGCGCGCGCTCCAGGATGACGTGCTCCGAATAGGGCATCATGGATTCGTGCATCACGTCCTCCATGGTGCGCTGGATGATCTCCTCCGGCTTACGGACGACCGGCTCTTCCTTCTTCTTTCTGGCCATATGCTTCTCCTTATCGTGACGATCAGCGATCCGTCCCGCGTTCCGCTGACACGTCGCTCATCGTCGCACCGTACAGATCCTTCGTTTCGCTCAGGATGACAGCGTCGCGTCGTATGTCAACCTGAACGCAGTGAAGGATCTGTCCCTTTCGCCTTCTCGCAGGATTTCGATTTCGACGGGCGCTATTCCCCCGCTACGGGCACAAAGTTGTCTTCCTTGTTGAAGTTGGCGAACTGGCTGATGTACTCCCGCCTCGGCTCCACCTTGTCGCCCATCAGGATGGTGACGCGGCGCTCCACCTCCACGAAGTCCTCGATGCCCACCTGCATCAGCTTTCGGCCGTCCGGGTTCATCGTGGTCTCCCACAGCTGCTCCGGGTTCATCTCGCCCAGGCCCTTGTAGCGCTGGAGGGTATAGCCGCGGCCGATCTTCTGGATGGCGGGCGGCAGGGCGTTGTCGTCGTAGCAGTAGATGGTCTTGTCGCCCTTGGCCACCTTGTACAGCGGCGGCATGCCGATGTAGACGTGGCCCTCGGTGATCAGCTGGCGCATGTAGCGGAAGAAGAACGTGAGCAGGATCGCGCGGATGTGCGCGCCGTCCTGGTCGGCATCCGAGAGGATGATCACCTTGTTGTACTTCAGGCGGGTGATGTCGAAATCCTCGCCGATGCCGGTGCCCAGCGCCGTGATGATGCTGCGGAATTCCTCGTTCGCCAACACCTGGTCCAGGCGCTTCTTCTCCACGTTCAGCGGCTTGCCCCGCAGCGGCAGGATCGCCTGGAAGCGGCGGTCCCGGCCCTGCTTGGCGCTGCCGCCTGCGGAATCGCCCTCCACGATGAACAGCTCGTTCAGCTCCGCCTTCTTGCCGGTGCAGCTGGACAGCTTGCCCACCAGGGGCGCGGCCTCCAGCTGGTTGGCCTGGCGGGCGATATCCCGCGCCTTCCGGGCCGCCTCGCGCACCTTCGCGGCCTTCACAGCCTTGGCGACGATGGCACCCGCGAAATCCTGGTTCTTCAGATCGTCCAGGTAGATGGACAGCTGCTCCTGGCAGACGGCCTCGAAGATCGGGCGCACCTCGGTGTTCCCGAGCCTGCCCTTGGTCTGGCCCTCGAACTGCGGGTTCTTCACCCCGGCGTAGACCACGGCGGTCATGCCCTCGCGGAAATCGTCGCCGGCGAGGTTGTTGTCCTTCTCCTTCAGGATGCCGGCGCGGCGGGCATAGTCGTTGAACGCCTTGGTGACGGCGGCCTTGAAACCGGTCTCGTGGCTGCCGCCCTCCGCCGTGGGCACGTTGTTGACGAAGGAATAGATGTTCTCGGTGTAGCTGTCGGTGTACTGGATCGCCACGCGCACCAGCGTGCCGTCGCGAACAGCCTCGAACACGATCGGGTCCGTGATGGTGGTCTTGTCGGTGTTCAGGTATTTCACGAAGTCGGAGATGCCGCCGTCATAGCAATACTCGTGGGTGCGCTTTTCGGCTTCCTTGATGCGCTCGTCGGTGAAGATGAAGCGCACGCCCTTGTTCAGGTACGCCAGCTCCCGCACGCGGCGGCGCACCAGGTCCGACTGGAAGCGCACGTCCTCGAACACGCGGGCGTCCGGCTTGAAGCAGACCACGGTGCCGCGCTTGCGGGTGTTCCCCACCTTCTCCAGCGGGGCCATGGTGTGGCCGGAGAGGATCTTGCCGGTCTTCCGGTCCACGATGGATTCAAAGCGGATGAAGTAGTGGCTGTAGTCCTTGTACACGTCCACGGTCATCCATTCGGAAAGCGCGTTGACGACCGAGGCGCCCACGCCGTGCAGGCCGCCGGAATAGGCGTAGTTCTTGTCGGAGAACTTGCCGCCGGCGTGCAACTGGGTATAGACCACCTCGACGGCGGAGACGCCCAGCTTCGGGTGGATGTCCACCGGCACGCCGCGGCCGTTGTCCGTCACCTCGCAGCTGCCGTCCTTCTTCAGCGTCACGGAGATTTCCGTGGCGTAGCCGTTGGTGGCCTCGTCGATGGCGTTGTCCAGGATCTCCCAGATCATGTGATGCAGGCCGCGGGAGCCGGTGGAGCCGATGTACATGCCCGGGCGCATGCGCACCGCGTCCAGGCCCTCCAGCACCTGTATGTCCTGCGCCGTATATGTCTTAGCCATGCTTGCCTCCGAAATCGCATAAATATCTGATAATATTATAGTCCGACAAGGTTAATTTTTCCGATTTTGCGCCGGGGTGTTTGCCATTTGTAGCCATTCTGTAACCATTTTGAAAGACAGTTTGCAAATTTGCCTATAATGTGCTATAATTGATCCAATAACCCCCATGGAGAGGATTCTATGAAACAGACCACGCTGTGCTACATCGAACGCGATCATCAATACCTGATGCTGCACCGCACCAAAAAGGCGAATGACTACAACCACGACAAGTGGGTTGGCATCGGCGGCCACATCGAAGCGGATGAGACCCCTCAGGATTGCGTGCTGCGCGAGGTATGGGAGGAGACGGGGCTCCGGCTTTCCGACTGCGCCTATCGCGGCATCGTGCGCTTCCGCTCGGACGAATACGAGGACGAGGACATGCACCTGTTCAGCGCCAGCCGCTTCACCGGCGAGATCATCGATTGCGACGAGGGCGACCTCGCCTGGATCGACAAGGGCGATCTGCTGCGCCTGACCCTCTGGGAGGGCGACAGGATCTTCCTCCGGCTGTTGGACACCCGCGAGGATTTCTTCGACCTCACCCTCAATTATCGCGGCGAGACGCTGGAAAGCGCCTCGCTGGACGGCATGCCGCTGGAAATCTGACGGGAGGCTACAATATGCGCTGCAGCTGCCATGTGTGTGACACCTATATGAACCAGTCCGAAGGGCTGGAGCTGGGCTGCGTCTGCCCCAACTGCGGTTATCGCTGCAAGGCCTGTCTCGGCACCGACAGCGTCGTCAGCCGCAAGGGGCTGAAGGACCTGGTGTTCAACACCCAGCTGATGCAGGATATCTTCACCGCCTTCGACGATCCCGACGAGGGTCCGGAAAAGGACCCCTCCCCCGACAAGTGGGGCGACGATCAGTGGACGGATTAAAACAGACCGAAGTCTTTAAAGACTTCGGTCTGTTTTAATCAAAAAACCTGCCGCTTTCGCAGCAGGTTGTGGAGGTGCCACCCGGATTCGGACCGGGGAATGAAGGTTTTGCAGACCTTTGCCTTACCACTTGGCTATGGCACCAAATTGCGGCGAACGCAGGCGTTCGCCGTAAAAAATGGAGCGGTAGACGAGACTCGGACTCGCGACCTCCACCTTGGCAAGGTGGCGCTCTACCAACTGAGCTACTACCGCAAATGGTGCCCAGGGACGGAATCGAACCATCGACACGTAGATTTTCAGTCTACTGCTCTACCGACTGAGCTACCTGGGCAAATGGCGATGCGGAAGGGGCTCGAACCCTCGACCTCCAGCGTGACAGGCTGGCATTCTAACCAACTGAACTACCGCACCACATTGGTGGGAACAACAGGGCTCGAACCTGTGACCCTTTGCTTGTAAGGCAAATGCTCTCCCAGCTGAGCTATGCTCCCAATTGTTCCACATACCGCCTTCTCGCGGCGACATGAAATATAATACAACAAATTCCGGCGTTTGTCAATACCTTTGAACGGCTTTTTTTGCGTTAACCGATCATTGTCGTGTGTTTTAATACTAAACTCAATCTAAAAGTGAACATATGCGGAGCGGATTTTTCGTTCTGCCTAAGCAGAGCGGAGGGAGGCGATGCAGCGCATCGTCTCGACTTGCAGCCAGTAAGCCTTCGGAAAAGCGCCTTGAAATGCAGCCTGATACCCTCGAAACTGCACATCCTCGACTTTAGAAACACACTCTAGTATAAGATAGAAAGCGCCCGAAACGATCAATCGTCGGCGGCCACCAGCGCCTCCAGCTCCGCAAGGAGGTCTGCCTCATCCTCGAGGGAATCGCCCTCGTCGATCCAGGCCTCGTTCACGCTGTCCACGATCTCCAGGGCAAAATCCGCGCTCAGCGCGTCGGCGGAATCGCGGGTGAACGCATAGGCCAGCACCTGCCCGTCCCCGTCGAGCCGGTAGATTTGAACGGCCTGCGCCTCCTCGACCACCAGCGTATCAAAGAAGCCGGAGTCATCGATCTCATAGCTCTCCAGGTGCGCGTCGCCCCAGGCCACCATGTCCTCCACCGACTGGTCCGCCACGCGGATCTCAAGCCGCGCCGCACCGTCGTCCTTCGCGGCGGCAAAGTCCGCGCCTGCCTCCGGGTCCGTTCTCGACCAGCCGTCGGGCAGGCACAGCTCCAGCCCCAGCGCGTCGATCAGCATCCATTCGCCGGTGTAGCCCTCGTCGTCGAAGTCAAAGCCAAAATCCTCCTCCGCTTCCGCGAAAGCCGCGGCGGTCAGCATCAGCACAAGCGCCAGAAGCGCCGCGAGGACGCGCTGTTTTTTCACGTGGATCGCTCCCTTCCCGGTCGGTTTGGTCGGATCATAATGTTTGATTGTATTATAGGGGCGGCGGAAAGAAAAGTCCATACGCGGCGCAAAAACGGACCCATTTCGCGCGAATCGCGTCATATTCTGCGCTCAAGGCGCGGTCTTGGGCGCAAAAACCCGCCGGCATCTGCTGCCGGCGGGACTTGGAACCTGTATTGAGTTTTTCTATTTGAAACTCCCTGCCCGGAGTATCAAAGGGTGCCTGCATTTCCCGTGAGCAATCATTTCCACTTCACATGATGACCTGTGCTTCACTTGAAATCCGGTCCCGATGAATTGTCATTTACGAATCCTTCGGGAAATGCAGGCCAAGGACTGTGCTTCGCTATAGTACAATGGCATCGCCTCCCGTTCTGTTTGATTGGAGATCTGCTATCTCCGAAGAGGTTTCTGTGTTCTCCCTCTTTCTGGGTATATAATACCACACGAAAAACCGTTTGTCAACAGGTTTTTTACTGAAATTTATCCTTTTTAACAAAAGAATTCTTATATTTACATTAGAGGTGCTTCTCGTAGGCCACGCGCAGCGGGTCGCCGGTCTTGACGGAGTAGCAGACCAGGCCGCAATTCTCAAAGCCGCGCTTCTGGAGGAAGCGCCTCATGGCCGCATTTCCCCGATGGGTGTCCGCGCGGACGCTGGCGCAGCCGTTTTCGCGGGCAAGGCGCTCGGCCTCAAGCGCCATGGCGCCCGCCAGGCCCTTGCCGCGGCTGGCGTCGTCCAGGGCCATGCGGTGGATCGTGAGGTACCTCTCCCCCGGCCCGGTGCGCCAGGCCCCGTCGATGGCGTCGTACACCGGCTCCGGCAGCAGCGACAGCGCCGCCATGGCGCGAACGCGCCCATGCTCCTCGAACACGTACAGCTGCCCGATCTCAATGTCCTCCAGCAGCAGCTCCCGCTCCGGGTAGCCGTCCTGCCACTGGTCGATCCCCAGCCCGCGCATGAAGGCGCGCGCCTCGCTCACCACGCGCATGATCTCGTCGATGTCCTCCACCCGCGCGCGTCGGAAGAGGGTTTGTTCATTGGCCATGTCCAGCGCTCCTGTCGGTTTTTGGGTATTATAGCATCGAATCCACCCCGTTGTAAAGCCATCTTTCCATTTACAAACCCGCCAATCCATGCTAAACTGGTGTGGGAGGGAGGAGACGGCATGGAACGGGTGCTGGTGAGCGCATGCCTGCTGGGCGTGTCCTGCCGCTACGACGGCAAGGCCCAGGGCGTTTCGCGATTGCAGGCCTTGCTGGAGCGCTGCGAGCCGATCCCCGTCTGCCCGGAGCAGCTGGGCGGGCTGTCCACGCCCCGCGTGCCCTCCGAGCGCGTCGACAGGCGCGTATGCAGCCGGGACGGCGCGGACGTGACCGACGCCTTTCATCGCGGCGCGGAGGAAGCGCTGCGGCTGGCGAAGCTGTACGGGGTCCGGTTTGCGCTGATGAAGGCGCGAAGCCCCTCCTGCGGGAACCGGGAAATCTACGACGGCAGCTTCACCGGAAGGATCGTCCCGGGCGCGGGCGTCGCTGCGGAGGCGCTTCGCGGCGCGGGCATCGAAATATTCGACGAGACACAGCTGGACGAGCTGTTTGAAAAGCTGAAAGGAAATGACCTATGATTCGCTTCAACAGTGACTATCTGGAGGGCGCGCATCCGAGGATCCTGGATCGCCTGTCGGACACCAACATGGCGCAGACCCCCGGCTATGGCGAGGATCGCTTCTGCGAGCAGGCCCGGAACACCATCCGCCGCCTGTGCGGCGCGCCGGACGCGGACGTGCAGTTCCTGGTGGGCGGCACCCAGACCAACGCCACGGTTTTAACGGCGGCGCTGCTGCCCTATCAGGGCGTCGTCAGCGCGGACACCGGCCACATCGCCGTGCACGAATCCGGCGCCATCGAGGCGGGCGGCCACAAGGTGATCGCCCTGCCAAACCGCGACGGCAAGCTGGACGCGGGCCAGGTCTCCGAGTGCTGCCGCCTCCACTTCTCCGACGAATCCCACGAACATATGGTGATGCCCGGGGCGGTGTACCTCTCCAACCCCACCGAGGTGGGGACGCTCTACAGCCGCGACGAGCTGCAGGCCCTCCGCGGCGTGTGCGACGAGTGGAACCTCCTTATGTATCTGGACGGTGCGCGGCTGGGCTACGGCTTGGCGGCGCCGGGCAACACGCTGGATCTGCCGTTCCTGGCGCGGGTGTGCGACGTGTTCTCCATCGGCGGCACCAAGCAGGGCCTGCTGTTCGGCGAGGCCGTGGTGATCCGCAACCCGCGGCTTAAGCAGAATTTCCGCTACATGATCAAGCAGCGCGGCGGCATGCTGGCGAAGGGCCGGCTGCTGGGCATCCAGTTTGAAGAGATGCTGAAGGACGGGCTGTACATGGAGCTGAGCCGCCATGCCATCGTGCTGGCGATGCAGCTGAAGGCCGCGTTCACGGACCTGCGCGTGCCCTTCCTGGTGGACAGCCCCACCAACCAGCAGTTCCCGATCCTGCCGAACGTGGTGCTGCCTCTGCTCTCGCAGAAGTACAGCTACGCCACGATCCAGGCCGTGGACGCCGACCACACCGCCGTGCGCTTCTGCACCAGTTGGGCCACGCGCCAGACGGACGTTGATCGCCTGATCGAGGATCTGCACGCGCTGCTGCGCTGAACATCTATTATGGAACGCGACGGGAGTTCAACATGAATGACCTGATTGGCTTTTTTGACAGCGGCGTGGGCGGCATCAGCGTGCTGCACACGGCGCGCAGGCTGCTGCCCAACGAGCATTTTCTGTTCTATGGCGACAACAAAAACGCGCCCTACGGCCCGCGCCCCCTGGAGGAGATCCGCCGGCTGAGCGCGGCGGGCATCGCGAAGCTGCTGGAGCGCGACGTGAAGGCCGTGGTGATCGCCTGCAACACCGCCACCTCCGCCTATGCGGAGATCATCCGCGCCCAGCGGCCGGAGCTGCCCATCGTGGGCATGGAGCCGGCGCTGAAGCCGGCCCACTTCGCGCGCCACGGCGGCCAGGTGATCGTGCTGGCGACGGACGCGACTCTGCGGCTGTCCAAGTTCGAACGCCTGATGGCCCAGTACGGCAGCGACGTGATCTGCGTGGTGGGCGAAGGGCTGGTGGAGCTGGTGGAGAGCGGCAGGAGCCGCTCCCCGGAGGCGCGCGCCCAGGTGGAGAAGCTGCTGAAGCCCTATCGGGACAGCCAGATCGACGCCATTGTGCTGGGCTGCACCCACTTCCCCTTCCTGCGGGAGCCCGTCGCGCGGCTATTCCCCCGGGCGCAAATCTTCGACGGCCTGGACGGCACGGCCCAGCGCCTCAAGTCCCTGCTGGAGGAACGGGGCCTGCGCTCCGGCGGCGCTGAGGGCAGCGTGGAGTATCAAAGCTCCGGCGGGGATAAGTCCATCCGGCTGATGCGCGCGCTGATGGAGGAGCTGGATTCATGACCCAAACGATGGCGCGGGGTCGGCATTTGCCGGCCCCGCGCCGCTTCCTTTACCAGTTGTTGCACCAGCCCAGCGTGCCGCCCTTGATCAGCTCGACGGGGATAGTGACGTTTCCGGTCCTGGCAGTCTCGGGGTGCTCCAGCCGCTCGATCAGAAGCTCCGCGGCCATGCGCCCCATCTCCGCACTGTCCTGCCGGATGGTGGTGAGCTGCGGCCGCAGCGACTGCGTCATCCCGATGCCGTCGTAGCCCGCGACGGAGACGTCCGCCGGGATGCGCAGCTCGCGCTCGCGAATGGCCTCCTGGGCGGCGAAATAGGTGGTGTCGTCCGGCAGGAGGATGCAGGTTGGCCGGTCCTCGCGGTCCATCAGGCGCCCCACGATCTCGCGCACCACCTCCGCGTCGCCGTAGCGGCCTTCCACGAAGTAGCCCTCCGGCACCGGCAGGCCGTGGGCCTTCATGGTGTCGTAGAACTGGCGGATGCGGGTGGCGGTGACCTCGGAATTCTGCTGGCCGCTGATGAACGCGATGCGCTCGTGGCCGTTGTCCAGCGCGAACTCCACCAGCCGCTGCACGCCGTCGTGGTTGTCGGAGAGCACACAGGCATGTCGGTCGGTGGGATGGTCGACGGTAACGCAGGGAATCTCGCTCGCCAGCAGCTCCTGCACCTCGTCGGAATAGAAATCCACGCATGCCAGGCACACGCCGTCCACGTGGCGATAGCGGCAGTGCTCCAGATAGGTCGCGTGATCCAGACCCATGTTGTGGTTGATGAAGGTGATGTCGAAGCCGCACCTCTCCACCTCCGCCTTGAAGGCGTTCAGCATCGAGGCGAAGAACGGATGCGTGATGCCGCTGTAGCTCTCGTCCACAAACAGCACGCCCAGATTGTGGGTCAGTCGCGCCTTGCCGGACTGTTCCAGCGGATAGCCCAGCTCCCGCGCCGCGGCGAGGATCCTCTCCCGCGTCCCGGCGTCCACCGCCGCGTAGTCCTCCAGAACCTTGCCCACCACATACATCGGCAGGCCGCACTTCTCGGCCACTTCCCTGATCGCAACGGCCATGGGTCACCTTCCTCTCTATGAGCGTTTCAACACTTATTCTTTTACAATTATACAGGATGTAACCGGAAAATGCAACCGCTATTTCCGTTCGGCGCGGGGCAAACGCATGAGTTACGATTCAACGATTGAGCGAACCGCCGTTGCGGCGCTCGCCGCAGCCGTCACTTCCCCGCGTCCCGGCGCTTCCGGCGGCGAACGCGGTTAATGTGGCGCTCGAAATCGCCGCTGACGATCAAGTCTGAGAGCAGATACTGCTCAAACGCGGGGACGGGACAGGAATAGAAGCCCACCCGCGCCTCGAAGAGGGGCACGAGCCGCTGGGGCAGCACCATGTAGCCCACGCGCAGGGCGGGCGAAACGGTGCGCGTAAAGGTGTTCATATAGAGCACGTTTCCCCGGGCAGCGCGGGCAAACACCGTCTCCTCCGGCTTGCGCAGCAGCGAAAACTCCGATTCAAAGTCGTCCTCGACGATGTAGCGATCGCCTTCGGCGGCCCAGCGCAGGTATTCGTCCCGCTTCGAGGCGGAGGCCGTGACGCCGGTGGGAAAGCTGCGGAAGGGCGTGATGTGCAGCACCGTGGCGGACGTGGCGCGCAGGGCGGCGCTGCGGATGCCGTCTCGGCCCAGGGGCAGCGGCTCCACCGCGACGCCCTTGGCCTGGTAGACGCGCTCGATCTGTTCATAGGAGGGGTCCTCGATGGCGAACGCGCGATCGCGGCCCAGCATCTCCACCACCAGCCCGTACAGGTATTCCGAGCCCGCGCCGATGACGATCTGGCTCTCGTCGGCGGCAATGCCGCGGTTGCGGGCCAGGTAGCCGGACAGGGCGCGGCGCAGCGGCAGGCAGCCGGCGTTGGGCGAGCGCTCGAGCAGGGCTTCGCCGTAGTCGGCAATCACCCGCCGCATCGACTTCGCCAGCACCGAAAACGGGAACGCGTCCACCTCTCCCGGCGGCTGGGGCAGCGGCAGCGGCGCCGCCTCTGCGCGCAGGGCGCTCTCCGGCGCGGCAAAGGCGTCTCCGGCGCGGTAGATGGCGTAATAGCCGCTGCGCGCTCTCGCCTCGGCGTAGCCCTCCTGGCAGAGCAGCTCGTAGCTGTGCTCCACGGTGATGACGCTCAAGCCGTGGTCGAGGGCCATCTGGCGGCGAGACGGCAGGCGCGACCCGCGGGGCCAGGCGCCGCGGACGATCTCATCCCGCATGAATTCGTACAGCTTCAGGTATTCCGGTTTATCGGTTCTCATCTGGTCTTATTATTTTCTCCTATTCTGGCACTTTTCATAATGTCAGATACAGTATATACTGTTAGGCGTTCAAAGTCAACCGACTGTTTCAGGGGGGATTCAAATGAGCAACCGACGCTTTACGATATTCAACCTCACCTTCATGGCGATGATGGCAGCCATGGTCTATGTGGTGACGCTGTTCCGCTTTCCGCTGTTGGGCTCGAAGGTGCACTTTGCCAACGCCGTGTGCCTGTTGAGCGGCATCCTGCTGGGGCCGCTGCAGGGCGGCCTGGCGGCGGGCATCGGCTCGGCGCTGTATGACGCGGTGGCCGGCTACGACCTGGTGAACGTGGCGATCACGCTCGTCAGCAAGTTCGCCATGGCCTGGGTCTGCGGCGCGCTGCTGCACGGCGGCAACAAGCCCCACCGGCTGGACCGCACGGCGCTGGCCTGCGTGCTGGGGGCGCTGACCTACGTGTTCCTCTACGCGCTGAAGACGTTCATCTACCAGCGCTTCGTCTACGGCTTCCCGATGGACACGGTCTGGGCCACGGTGGTCAGCAAGGTGATTCCCTCGCTGATCAACGCCGCCGTCGCGGTGGTCGCCGCGCCGCTGTTCTACCACGCGGTGCTGCCGGCGCTGCGCTCCAGCGGGCTGCTGAAGCGGATGTACGCCCGGGAGGAAGAGGCGTAACTCCGGCGGCTAAACGAAGATCCTTCGCTTCGCTCAGGATGACAGCGCAATCAAGTTCTGTCATACTGAGCGGAGCGAAGGATCTTTTCATTGGCGAGGGCGTCAACGCATCAATAGATCGCCCAGCCGGATGCCTTGATGCTCTTCATGCGGTTCAGGGCGATGTCGGCATCGTGGAAGATGTCTCCCTGGGGATTCTCGCGGTCGGCAAAGGCCACGCCCACGCTGAGCTCAATGGGCGGCAGATCGCCCTGGCGCTCCTTCAGCATGGCGTTGATGCGCTCCACCTTCTCGGAGATCAGCGGCTTGAGGGTGCTGTTGGCGCGGGTCATGATCACGGCGAACTCGTCCGCGCTGATGCGGCAGATGAAGTCCACCGAGCGGAAGTTGTGATGCAGCACGTCGGCCACCAGCTCCGCCACGCGATTGGCGGTCTCCTCGCCGTGCTCGGCCAGGATCTGGTCGTAACCGTCCACGTTGGCGATCAGCAGCGCGATGTTGCGCTGGTCCGCGTCCTTCATCAGCATCTTGTAGGCGCTGTGGTTGTACAGGCCGGTCAGCGGATCGTGCAGCGCCTCGTAGGCGAACTGCTCCGCCGGCTTGACCTTGTTCTCCCGGATGGGGCTGCCTTTGCTCTCGCGGCCCATGCGCTCGATCAGGAAGCGTTCGAATTCCTCGGCGGGCACCGGGCGCGAGAAGTAATAGCCCTGCACCAGGTCGCAGCCCATCTCCTTCAGCGCAAACATCTGCTCGGCGGTCTCCACGCCCTCGGCGATCGTGGGCACCTCCAGGGAATAGGCGATGTCGATCACCGCGTCCAGCATCTTGGTGTTCTTGCGCTCCTTGAAGGCGTTGCGCATGAACTCCATGTCCAGCTTCAGCGCGTCCATCGGCAGCGAGGCGATCATGTTCAGTGAGGAATAGCCGCTGCCGAAGTCGTCCACCTCGATGTGGAAGCCCGCGTCCCGCAGGCGCTTCACGGTTTCGATGATCTGCGCGGAATCCTGGGTGTAGGCGGATTCGGTGATCTCCAGCAGGAACTCCTCCGGCGTCAGGCCGAATTCCTCCATCAGCTTCTTCATGTGATCCACGAGGTCATAGTCGAAGATATCCACACGGCTGACGTTCACCGACACCGGCAGGCAGAAGCCGAGCCGATCCTTCCAGTCCCGCATCTGGGCGGCCACCTTGCGCCAGACATAGCTGTCCAGTGTGCGGATGAGGCCGTTGCTCTCAAACAGCGGAATGAAATCGGTGGGGCTGATCATGCCCAGCTTCGGATGCTTCCAGCGCACCAGCGCCTCGGAGCTGTTCAGCACCGGCATGGTGGACTGGATTTCAAACTTGGGCTGATAGTAGACCACGAACTGGTTTTCCTCGATGGCCTTCGGGAAATCCTCCAGCAGCTGCTCGACATACACCTCGGCGTTGTGCAGCTTTTCATCGTAGATGGCCACGGTG
This sequence comes from uncultured Eubacteriales bacterium, assembly GCA_902799045.1. Lineage (GTDB taxonomy): Bacteria > Bacillota > Clostridia > Christensenellales > Aristaeellaceae > UBA2862. The sequence goes on along the minus strand of CADBZH010000010.1, from coordinate 77,604 downwards.
CGGGTGAAGCTGTTGCGCAGCGTGTCGGAGGCCAGCTTGGCCCGGTCGAAGCGCTGGTCGATCTCAAGGCTCTTGTCGGCGTTGGGATAGACGCCCATGCGCAGGCGCACGCGGCTGTCCATGCCGCAGCAGGCGTTGTGCAGGATGCGCTCATAGTCCTCGCGATGGGGGCAGTAGATCAGGAACGTGTCGCCGTCCCGACGGCAGACGATGCCGCCGTCGCCGCTGACGTATTCGGCGATGCGCGTGCCGATGCGGCGCAGAACGTCGTCGCCGTAGGCCTTGCCGTAGCGCTCGTTGATCATGTGGAAGTGGCTGATGTTCACCTCGATGGCATCCATCGCCAGGTCCTTGTGATAGGTGTCGTACTGCATGGCATAAGAGAAGAAGAAATCCTTGTTGTACAGGCCGGTCAGCTGGTCGCGCTCGGTGGAGCGGATGATGTTGCGGTTTTCAGACAGCTCGATGGCATGGCGCACCCGCGCCAGCAGGGCGTCCGGCAGCACGTCGCCTTCGAGTATGAAATCCATCGCGCCGTTGTTCAGGGCGAAAGCCTCCGCCTCGCGCAGGGCGCTCAGCGCAATCACGGGGATGCGCATCAGCTGCGGGTCCTCGTTCACCTGGCGAATGATGTCGATGCCCTTCGCGTCCGGCAGGCTCAGCTCCAGCAGCATCAGGGCCAGCGAATCCTTTCGCTCGTAGAGCATCTCCAGGGCCTGGGCTTCGGTTTGGGCCGGGATCAGCTCATACTGATCCTCCAGCATCGACCGAAGCCCGTCCCGGCATTCGGCCTCGCCGGCCACGATCAATATCTGCCGCCGTGCCTCGTCCATCGGCGTGAAATGCTTGGTGCTTGACTGCATGGTCTTCCTCCCGTAGTCCGGCGGCAGTGCTCCGCCGCATGAATCGCTTGATGGTCGGTTCTACCGCCATCAACGCCGCGGCATGACCGAATGTTATGTTGCGCGTCATAAATTTACAAGCGTATTGTATCACAATCCGATCGATTTGTCCATATTTTTTCCATGCGAAAAGTTTCGGGACTTCATCCAAAACATCAAAAGGAACTGCCATAATGTTTTTATGCGTGCATAAAGCAGATGTAGGGGCAGAAACGCCGCCCCTACGATTCTCTACTACCTCTGTCGCTGTTTCCCACCGGAAAAGGCGGTCTGCAACCGAAAACCCTGGATACGCCCCTCGCTGCGCTCGGCGCTCATAACGAGCGCGTTGCACGCATCGTGTGCAAAAGCGATGTTTCCGGATTTTACGGACAGGCCGCCAAAAAACCGCGTTCCCCGGGGGCTAGGTAAATCAAGGAAAAGCAACGCAGAAATGCAGCCAAATCCGCCGAAATTGCGCTTCGGGGATTTTAGAAACACACTCTTGTACTAATCCCTGTCATAGATTCCCATACGCCTTCACCCGACCCCCAATGCCGTATCGATCATTCGAAGACAGCGGCGCGGCCACTATGTTTTCGGTGACCGCGCCATATCCGCGCTTACAGCAGATGCGCGCAGACCTTTTCGAAGGAGATGCAGGCATTGTCGCCCACGTGGAAGATCTTCTTGTTGATCGGGCAGTTGTCGGTGATCTTGACGAGGGTATCGCCCACGCGGACGTGGTAGTTCTGATAGGAGCCCATGAAGCAGCTCAGCTCCACCTTGCAGGGCAGAAGCCCCTCGTCGGCGATGACGATGGCCTCGGGGCGAAGCACGATCTCGCCTTCGTCACCCACCTTCACGGCCTTCTCCGTCGCCACAGGCACGTCGTGGCCGTTCACGTTCACCACGGCCTCGCCGGGGTTCACGGCGGAAATGCGGCCCTTCAGGAAGTTGCACTCGCCGATGAAATCCGCCACGAATTCGCTGTTGGGGCGATAGTAGATCTCCGTGGGCGTGCCCATCTGGGCGATGACGCCGCCCTTCATCAGGATGATGTTGTCGGAGATGGACATGGCCTCGGACTGATCGTGGGTGACGTAGATGGCCGTGATGCCCAGCGCCTGCTGGATGCGGCGGATCTCCGTGCGCATCTGCACGCGCAGCTTGGCGTCCAGATTGCTCAGCGGCTCGTCGAACAGCAGCACGCCCGGCTCCACCACCAGGGCGCGAGCCAGGGCTACGCGCTGCTGCTGGCCGCCGGAGAGCTGGTTGGTCATGCGCTGCTCCATGCCGGAGAGCTCCACCAGCGCGAGGATCTCCGTCACGCGGCGCTGGATCTCCTCCTTGGGCACCTTGCGCAGCCGAAGGCCGTAGGCCACGTTGTCAAACACGTTGTAGTGTGGAAACAGCGCGTAGCTCTGGAACACCATGGCGGTGTCGCGCTTGTTGGGCGTGAGGGCGTTGATCGGCTCGCCGCCCAGGTAGATCTCGCCCTCGTCCGGCGATTCAAAGCCCGCGATCATGCGCAGGGTGGTGGTCTTGCCGCAGCCGGAGGGGCCCAGCAGCGTCACGAACGTGCCCGGCTCGATGGTCAGGTCCACGTCGTGCACGGCGTAAAAATCCTTGCCGGTCTTGGGGTCTTTGTAAATCTTGGAGATATGGTCCAGCTTGACGCCCTTGGGCTCTTTGACGCGCATATCGGCCATGCTCACTCAGCCTCCTTTGTCTTTCTGCTGGTGCCGAAATACTTGATGACGACGTTCATCAACAGCACCGCGCCATAGGTTATCAGAATCAGTATGCTGGCAAAGGCGCAGGCGATGCTGTAAGCGCCCTTCTCCGCGAATTCATTGATCTGCACGGTGATCAGCAGATAGCTGGGCGTCACCAGCAGGATGATGGCGGAGATGGCCGTGATGGAGCGGACGAAGGCCGTCACCAGGCCGGAGAGGAACGAATCCTTGATCAGCGGCAGCGTGACCGAGGTGAACACCTTTAAACTGTCCGCGCCCATGTCATAGGCCGATTCCTCGATGGACTTGTCGATCTGCCTCAGCGCCGAAATACCGCTGCGCGTGCCGGTGGGCAGCGAGCGCACCACGAACACGATGATCAGGATCAGCGCCGTGCCGTAGATGCCGCTGAGGAAGCCCGTGTGGAACAATCCGTTGGCGAAGCCGCGGATGTAGCCCACGCCCAGCACCGTGCCGGGCACGGCCATCGCCAGGATGGACACCGCCTCGATGAAGCCCTTGGCCTTGAACTTGCGCTTCACCACCAGGTAGCTGATGATCATGGACAGGAGCGCCGTGATCGGCGAGGCGATCAGCGAAAGCACGAAGGAATCGCGGAAGGCCTGGAGGCCGCGATACTTGGTGAACACCTGCTCAAACCACTTGAAGGTCAGCGGCGTGAACTTGTAGCCCCAGGTCGGGAACAGGGCGCCGATGGGCACGCAGATGTACATCATGATGACGAAGAGGGCCGCCAGCGAGCAGAGCACTGTCAGCGGAACGGTGACGGACTTGTCCTCGATCAGCATCCTGGCGCGGCTGGCCTTGCCGGTCAGGGTGGCCGCCGTCTTGCGCTCCAGATAGTACTTCTGCACCGCGAACATCGCCAGCGTGATGCACAGCAGCACCACGGCCATCGCCGCCGCGCCCTGCTTGTCCATGGCGCCGGTGATTTGCAGGTAGATCGTGGTGGCCAGCGTGTCATAGCTGCCGCCGATGATCATGGGGTTGGCAAAGTCCGCGATGGATTCGATGAACGTCACCAGGAAGGCGTTGCCCAGGCCGGGCAGCAGCAGCGGCAGCGTCACCGTGGTGAACACCTTCCAGCGGGAGGCGCCCATGTCGCGGGAGGCCTCCTCCATGGAGGGATCGATGTTTTTCAACAGGCCCTTCAGCATCATGTAGCAGACCGGGAAGAACGTCAGCGTCTGCACGATGACGATGCCCCAGTAGCCGTAGATGTTGTTGTCGTAGATGCCCAGCACGAACCGGGTGATCAGGCCCGCCTTGCCGAAGAGCATGATCATGGACAGCGAGAGCACGAACGGCGGCGAAACCACCGGCAGCATCGAAACCACCTTGAACAGCCCGCCCACGGCCTTGCGCATCTTCACGTAGACCTCCACATAGGCGAACAGCAGGCCGATCAGTGTGGAGAAGATACCCACGACGAAGCCCACCTTCAGCGTGTTGGTGATGGAGCGCCGGAAGGTGCGCATCTGGAAGATGCGGGTAAAGGTTTCCATGGATAAGCCGTTGGTGCCGTAGAGGCTGTCCACCAGCAGGATCGCCAACGGATAGAGTATGAACAGCGTCAGGAATGCGATCAGCAGCACGATGGTCGTCATCATAATGGGGTCGGCCATCAGCTTCTTGCGGTCCAGTGCCGCGCTTTGTCCACGTGCCATCAGCAGCCTCCTTCCTCACTTATGTGGCTTGAATAGTATCAAATCCCCGCCCCGGTCGGGGCGGGGATTTGAGGATTGGGCTCAATGATCCCGTCAGGGCTTATTCCGTCTGGAAGCGGTCATCCGCGGCGTCGCCCAGGGCGTTCATGACCTCTTCGACGTAGGTGGCGGTGTTGGCCGCGGCGTCGGCGAAGTCATAGCCGTCCCAAACCAGGCTGGGATCGAGGCCGAAGTCGATGGCCGCCTGCGGCTGGGCCGCGTTGTCGAGCACCAGGAACTGGTAGGAGCCGTTCTGCGCGGCCAGCTCGACGCACTCGGGAGACAGGGCGTACTCCATGAACAGGTGCGCGGCGTTGGGGTGCTTGGCGCCCTTGAACTCGGCCACCGGCCCGATCTCGCAGGAGGTGCCGTCGGCGGGGATGATCAGCTGGATGTTCTCATAGCCGTTGTCCACGATCTGCGCCACGCCGTCATGCAGGAAGCCGATGCCGATGACGCACTCGCCGGTGCCCACGTTCTTGGAGGGGCCGGAGCCGGACTTGGTGTAAACCTGGATGTTCTTGTCCAGGGCCACCAGATACTGGATGCCCTCGTCATGGCCCTTCATCTGCAGCATGGTGTTCACGACCAGCTTGGCGGTGCCGGCGGTGTTGTAGTTGGACAGCCAGATCAGGCCCTTGTACTCTTCCTTCAGCAGGTCGTCCCAGGTCTGGGGCGCCTCGAGGCCCAGGCGGTCCAGCTCGTCCTTGTTCACCATGAAGCCCAGGATGCCGGTATAGATGCCATACCAGTAGCCATCGGGATTCTTGTACATGTCGCTGGTGAGGTGCGCGGCGTTGGCGGGCACAAAGCTGTTGTCCAGCAGGCCCTTCGCGGCGGCCTCGTCATAGGGGTTGTTGGTGCCGCCGAACCACACGTCGGCGGAGGGGTTGCCGTTCTCCTCCTCGATCTTGGTGGGAACCTCGCCGGTGGAGAGGCGCTGATACTGGGTCTTGATGCCGTACAGCTCTTCAAAATGACGGGTCGCGGCCGCGAGATAGTCCTCCTCGCAGGAGCCGTAGACCACCAGCTCGCCCTCCTCCTGGGCGGCGGCGATCAGATCCGCGTCGATCTCCTCCGCGAAGGCGGAGCAGCAGGCCAGCAGCATCAGGGCGGCCAGCAGCACAGCAAGCAGCTTCTTCATGAATAAAACCTCCGTTTCTGTTGGGTTAATCAACCAATAAGCATTATACTATGTTGAGCCTATGTTGTCAATATGGAATTAACATCATTTATGCCGGTTACGCGGCAACCGAACGGCTCATACTAAATTCCTTCTAAAACATGTACAAATGCGGAGTGGATTTTTCGTTCTGGCAAAGCTGAGCGGAAGGAGGCGATGCAGCGCATCGTTGACTGAAGCGAAGCACAGCCAGGGCGGAAAAGACGCACGCACATGTGCATGGATTAGATGGAATTTAGTATCAGTCCGTCCTTATCACGGTGAAGTCGTCCAGGGTACCCCAGCCCAGGGCCGCGCAGCGGATGTGCACGCCGACGGTCAGCTCGCCGCCGGTGACGGCGATGCCGGTGAGCAGCGGATGCTGCCAGTTGGCCCAGGAGGTGTTCATGAAGGGGACCTCGAAGGTCTCGCCGTCGGCCGTGGCATAGAAGGTCAGCTCCGCGTCCTTCATGTCGCCGCCCTGGGACCATGCCCCGGCCTCGTAGGTGCCCGGCTCCAGGCCGGTGAGCGTCTGCTCCAGGGTGAAGTCCATGTCGGCCTTGGACCAGTAGTGGAAGGCGATGCTGCCGCCATGTGCGTCGGCGGCGTAGTCCTGGTAGTCGAAGGGCACGTCCTCCACGTTGGAGCGGGCGACCCACATGCTCCTCTCCGCGTCCTCAAAGCCGGGGTTCAGGACGAGATTCTCCCCCTCGACCTCTTCCGCGGCCTCGTCCTCGTCCGGGGCTTCGACGCCCTCCGGGAAGGTTCCCTCGGAGAGCTGTCGCACGGCGTCCAGGATGGCCAGCGGATGGCCGTCGAAGTCGAACATGGCCTGGTTGTCCCAGGCGCAGCCGCCGTAGTCCTCCCCCACGTTGTCCGGGTCGTACCCGGCGGCATAGCTTGAAGCCCAGCCGCTGCCGCAGGCCTCCCAGACGGGGAGGTTTTTCCCGGCGTCCGGGCCGATAGGGGTCCAGATGCCGCCCCAGTAGTAAGCGCCGATCGCGCCCGCTTCCCCGGCGGCGCGGCAGACGTTGCAGAACGCGCTCATCTGGCCCCGGGGCGTGGCGGCATAGGGCTTCTGCGCCTCGCCGACCACATTGCCCCAGCCGTCGCCGTCCTCCAGCGTAAAGGGCCAGGCGGTCTCCGCCACAAACACGTCCTTGCCCCAGTCGGCGCGGATGCTTTCGATCACCCGCTTCAGGTTGTCGAGGCCGCCGTGCCAGTAGGGATAGTAGGAAAGGCCCACGGAATCGCAGTCCGCCCCGGCGGCGTCGAGCGCGGCCAGGATCTCCTCGATGCGGGAGTACTTGAGGATGTTCGTCAGGTGGATGGCGGTGGCGATCTCAAGGCCCCGCGCCGCCGCCTCGTCCCGGACGGCCCGGCAGCCGACGGCGATCAGCCGCGCCACGGCGTCGGTGTCCTCCTCGCCCGCCATGCCGATGTTGGTCTCGTTGCCCACCTGCACGCGGTCCACGTCGCCCCCGGAGTCCAATATGGCGGCCAGGGATTCGCGGGTGAAGGCATAGAGGGCGCCTTCCTTCTCCTCCGCGCTCATGCCCGCCCAGGCCTTCGGCGCGAGCTGGCGCGACGGGTCGGCCCAGAAGTCGGAGTAGTGGAAGTCGACCAGCGTCTTCAGGCCCAGCTTCGCGGCACGGGCGCTGAGCGTCGCGGCGGTGCGCACGTCGCAATTGCCGCCGCCGTAGCCGTGGCCGTTCGCGTCGAAGGGATCGTTCCACACCCGCGCGCGGATGTGCCCCACCCCGTGCTCCGCCAGCACCGTGAGGGCGTCGGCCTCGTTTCCGTCGGCGTCAAAGTACACCGCGCCGCTCGCCTCCTGGGCGATCAGCTCGGACACGTCCACGCCCAGCATGAAGTCCGTCGGAAGGGGCTCCGCCAGGGCGGGAACGGCGAAAGCCGGCAGCAGCGCGATGAGAAGCAGGATGGCTATGCGTTTCATGGAAGCACCTCTTACTGAACAGTCGTTGTATGAAAGCGACCTCATCCGTCAGCCAACAAAATGTACAGATCCATCGCCGCGCTCAGGAGGCCACGGATCGCGAAGTGTTGTCATCCTGAACGTTGCGAAGGATCTGTACGCATAGAGGCCAACGACATTTCGCTTATTCCTCAGGCTTCCGTGTTGAACACCTTTTGCTGGCGCGCGGTTTCAGCCTTCCCTTTCGGGAAGGCTGCATCTGCGCAGGCAAACGACGGATGATTTCCGAAGGCTTACTGGTTGCAAGTCGAGGAAAAGCAACACAGAAATGCAGTCAAAAACGCCGAAAATGCGCTTCAGGGATTTTAGAAACACACTCTATGCCGCTTTGGCCTTTCTCCCGGTCAGCTTCGCCCAGAATTCCCGGCGCTTCTTGCGGCGCTCCAGGCGCTCGCCCAGGTCGCGGGCGCCGACGCCATAGACCAGGTACAGGATCAGGCCGGAAATCACCATGATGAACACGGTGGACGCGCAGCGGCGGCCGGAGCCGTTCATGTTGTAGCCGTCGCGCCCCTCCTCCGCCGTCATGGACTGGATCACCATGGCGTAGCTCTTTCCGTAGCTGGAGTGGAACGTGGCGGACATGTCATACTCGGTGAACAGCGCGTTGAAGTTCAGCGCGAACACGGCCAGCACGCTGGGCAGCACGATTGGCAGCTTCACCCGCAGGAACGTCACCAGGGAGCTGGCCCCCAGGTTCCGCGCCGCGTCCTCCAATTCGTCGTCGATGGCGTAGAAGGCCGCCTTCACCATGCGCAGCGCGAATGGCAGCTTGACCACCGTGTAGGCCATCACGATCAGGAAGCGCACGTTCTCGCGATAGTACATGTTCTTCCCCAGCACATACCACACTTCGCTGTTGAAGTAGGTGCGGAAGGAATAGCAGATCAGGATCGTCGGCAGCAGCCACGGGAACAGCAGGCAGGCCTCCACGATCACGGAGCGCTTCTTGTTCTTGTGCTTGAAGATGTAGTTCACCGCCACGACCACGATCACGCAGGCCAGCGCCGCCGCCAGCGCCGACAGCACAAAGCTGAGCCGGATGCCGCCCACGGTGTCGGCGTTGGAGAACACGCCGGAGATGACGCCCTCGCGCACGCGCTGCTTGCCGCGGGAGGTGGTGTAGCTGTAGTCCTGGGTGCCGAAGAAGTTGATCAGCGTCCAGCTGGACACGTTCAGGCTCTTGGCGCGCACGGCCGGCCAGTTCTGGAACGCGAAGAGTATGATCATCACCACCGGCGTCATGTAGATCAGGAACAGCAGGTAGGCGTAGAGGTGCGCCACCACGTTCCAGACGGGATTCTGGATCTTCTGCTTCACAAGCTTGGCCTTGGTCTTGGAGACGGACAGGTAGTGGCCCTTGCGCTCGTAGTGGTTCAGCGTCGTCAAAAGCACGATGGTGAACAGCGCCAGTATGATGGACAGCAGCGCCGCCCTGGCCTGCGGGAAGGCCTCGTCGGCGGCCGAGGAGCCCGCCAGGCGCACGATCTCCGGGTTGATGGAGTTGTAGCCCAGCAGGGTCGGCGCGCTCATGGCGCACAGGCCGGTGATGAACGTCATGACCGTCAGGGAGAACAGCGTGGGCAGCAGCGTGGGCATGACCACCTTCATGAGCACCTTGAAGGGCTTCGCGCCCAGATTGCGCGCGGCCTCCACGGTGTTGTAGTCGATGCCGCGGATGGCGTTGCGCAAAAACAGCGCGTGGTTGCTGGTGCAGGCGAAGGTCATCGTGAACAGCACCGCGCTGAAGCCGGTGAACCATTGCTTGTTCATGCCGGGGAACACCTGTACCAGCCACTGGGTGAGCATGCCGTTGGAATCGTAGAGGAACTGGTAGCCGGTGACCAGCGCCACGCCGGAATAGATCAGCGTGGTCATGTAGCCCAGGCGCAGGATCTTCGCGCCCTTGATGTCAAAATACTCCGTGAGCAGCACGATGGAGATGCCCACAACGTTCACCGTCACTACCAGGCACACCGCCAGTTTCAGCGAGTTGATGACGAAGCTGGGCATGTTGCCGGCAAAGAAGAAGCGGACCACCGCCAGCGGGTCCAGGTTGCCCGCGGCGTCCTTGGTGGTGAAGATGGAGGTGAGCGTGCTCATACAGGGCAGCACCATGAAGCCCAGGAACAGGTAGACGAACAGCACGCCGCCAAACACCTTCCACAGCAGGGAGAGATTGAAGCCCTCCCTGCGCCGCGTGGTTTGCTGCATGAAAAGGCCCCCTTTCTCAGTAGGACATCACGTCCTGGGGATGGATGCCCACAGTGACGGTGTCGCCCGGCTCATAGAGGTTGATGCCGTCGTTCTTCTCGATCACCTTGACGGTCTGGCCCGCGGAGCGGATGTAGTACTTGATGTACAGGCCGTAATATTCGCGGCTCTCGATCACGCCCTGGGCCTGATACTCGCCCTCATCCTTCGCCCGGTTAACCCGCACGCGCTCCAGGCGGATGAAGTGATGCCGGTTCCGGTCGAGGTTCAGGCCCTGCGTCACGCCCTCGCCCAGCGGGTTGATGTCGCCGATGAAGTTCGCCACGAACTCGGTGGCGGAGTGGTTGTACACCTCGTTGGGCGTGCCGATCTGCTCGATATAGCCCTTGTTGAACACGGCGATGCGGTCGGAGAGGGTCAGCGCCTCCTCCTGGTCGTGGGTGACGTAGATCGTGGTGATGCCGAACTCGCGCTGCATGTTCTTCAGTTCGTTGCGCAGCTGCACGCGCAGCTTGGCGTCCAGGTTGCTCAGCGGCTCGTCCATGCAGATGATCGCCGGCTCCATCACCAGGGCACGGGCGATGGCCACGCGCTGCTGCTGGCCGCCGGAGAGCTGGCTGACCGCCTTGGCGAGCTGCTCGTCGGACAGGTCCACCTTGCGGGCGATGGTGTTCACCTTCTGATCGATCTCGGCCTTGGAGAGCTTCTTCAGCTTCAGGCCGAAGGCGATGTTGTCGCGCACCGTCATCGTGGGAAACAGCGCGTAGCTCTGGAACACGATGCCGATGTTGCGCTTTTCGATGGGCACGTGGGTGATGTCCCGGCCCTGCATCTGCACGGTGCCGCTCACAGGCTCGATGAAGCCGGTGATGGTGCGCAGCGTGGTGGTCTTGCCGCAGCCGGAGGGGCCGAGGAACGTGAAGAACTCGCCCTCCTTCACGTGCACGTTGATGTTGTGCAGCGCTTCGAAATCGTCAAACTTCACAATGATATCCTTGAGTTGGATCATAGCAAAATCTCCTTTGGTGGCTATGCGTTCTCACCGATTGAAAAGCGGGCCCATATGGGCCCGCTTTTCAGGGATGGCTTTACGCCTCGGGCGCGGCCTGCGTCAGGGTCGCCCAATCCAGGTTGTCCCAATCCGGCTCGGCGGGCGCGGCGGCGCTGTCGGCCCAGAAGAAGCCCAGGTTGGTCATGATGTTGGTCCACTCGGAGGAGTGGGCGCCCACGTACTCGGCGTAGGTCATCTCGGTGCCTTCCACCTTGTTCAGGGAGAAGTTCGGGATCGCGTAGATCGCGGGAACCTCGTCGAACAGCTCGGCCACGGCATCCTCGTTGCAGGGATAGCTGTCGAACTCGTCAGACCACTCGATCTGCACGTCCGCGGAGCCGAACCAGTCGGCGAAGGCCTTGACAGCCTCAGTCTGCTCTTCGGTGCGGTTCGGGTTGTCGATCACGCCAATGTACTCAGCGATGTAGTAGGTGCCGTCGTCGATGTCCACCAGATCCCAGTTTTCGGGCTCCAGGGTGCCGCGCAGAGGATTCTCGGCGGTCTCCTCGGCGGCCTCGATGTTGCCGTAGAGGGAGGAGGAGTAGAAGGTGGAAACCTGCACGTCGCCGCGGATCAGCGGATCCAGGCCGTACTTGTCATCCGGGAACACCTTGCCGTTGGCGCAGTAGTTCCACAGCATCTTCCAGCCGTCCACAGAGATGCCGCCCGCCGGGGATTCCGGATCCGTGTAGGCATACAGCAGGGCGTTGTTGGTGTTCATGTTGGTGGTGCCGCCCACCTTGTTCTGGCGATACCAGGTGAAGCCGCAGTCCACCAGGTCGGCCCAGTGCGCAAAGTGCAGCGCCTCGCCGTTGGTGCCCAGCTCGTCGTTGCGATAGAGCATCAGGATGTTCTGGATGACCAGGCCGTAGGCCTTGCCGTCGAACTTGTACTCGCCCACCTTGTCCGCCCAGGACGGAGTCCAGTCCATGACGGACAGGTTCTCATAGGTGCCGTTCACCAGCTGGGACCAGCGAACCTCGTTCAGGCCGAAGATGATGTCGGCGTCCTTGTTCTCGTTGGCGGCCTGCACGGCGGCGGTGTCGCCGGAGATGACGGAGTTGTCGTCCAGGGAAATGGTGAAGCCGGCCTTCGCGGCGGCGTCAATCAGCCAGGTGACGCGCTCGGGGGAATTGGAGTTGGAATAGATGCGGATGGTGTAGCCGGAATAATCCTCGGCAGAGGCGGAGACCGCCACCAGCGACAGGGCCAGCGCCAGCACCAGCACCACAGTCAACAGCTTTTTCATGGGGAAACCTCCTTTAATGTTAATTTTGACGCTGAAATTATAGCACAATATCAAGAATATGTAAAGCGTTAACAGGAAATTTCGACAGAAAAGCGACCGTGAAGCGCCTCTATTGGGTCCTTCACAGAAAGCCGGGAATGAGACGAGGGGTCGCGGGTTTTCTCCTTCCACGCTGTTCGCCGGCGCAACATACAGATCCTTCGCTTCGCCCAGGATGACAGGGATGGCGGCCCGCTTTCCTCCCGAGCGCAGCGAAGGATCTGTGCGCATGATTGGTTTACTGCATATCGCTTGTTCCCCGGGTTTCCGTGATGACCCTTTATTCCTCCGGCGTCAGCGTGATCCGCGCCAGGGTCCCCCTCTCCTGATCGTCGATGCAGAAGCTCAGCCATCCGGGGAGCCTGCCGACGCCCTCGAAGTCCAGCTGCGCGGCGCTTTCGCTGAGCCTGTCCCCGCCGACCCATTGGCCGTCCCACCGGAGGATCGCGCCGGTCTCGTCGGTCAGGGTAAAGTCATAGCGCAATTCGATCTCCGCGCCGCCGTCCGGATGCTCGTGCACGATACAGGGATCGGCCAGCGCCGCGCCCTGTGAAGTGAGCCGCACCTCGGCGCGCACGGCGGACGCCGCCGCCTCCACATGCACGGGCACGCCGTTGCAGCTGCCCTCCCCCGTGAATCGGCGCGTCTCGGCGGTCGAGCGCTTCACCGTGGCCACGGCTTCGCCGATCTGTACCGGGCCACTGGCATAGTCGGTGTGGGTCTCGCCGTCGATCCACTCATAGGTCCTCCCCTCCGCGTCCAGCGGGCCGGACAGCAGGTATGTGTCCTTTCCGTCAAACCACCAGCGGCTTTCGTGGCGCAGTATGGGCAGTCGCAGCGTCAGCTCGTCCCGGTTCCTGGCTGCCGCTGGCAATCCCTCCGAGAATTCCATGAGATACGCCCGTCTTCCGTCCTCCAGCGTGGTCTCGCTGCCCATGCTGGGAAGCAGCTCGATTTCGCCGTCCTCACCGGCAAACAACTGGTCGCTGGCAAACACGGAGTATTCCACAAAGCCGCAGGGCTTTCCCGCCCGCTTCGCGTCGATGAAGGCCTGCTCCACGGGGTCCATTCCCCCCAGCTCATAGGGCTCCACGCCCTCGTAGAAGCCCTCCGCCTTCTCCATCCGGGCCAATTCCTCCGCCGTGGGGGTGAAGGGCTCGAAGGTCCGGGCGTTGTCGTCCGTATAGGCCACGATCAGGTACTCGCCGTCGTACCAGGCGTTCACGATCTCCACCACGGACCTTCCGGTCTTCTCCGTCTCCACCTCGCCGGGCGTCTCCGCTTCAAGCTCCGACTGGGGCGCAAGCCCGGCCAGCCGCTCGTCCCACCTTCCAAAGATTCCAAACAGGTTCAGCCCCACCGCCAGCGCCGCGCCGGTCAGGGTCAGCACCGCGATCAACGCGGCGATCAATCCGACAGACAGCTTCTTTTTCATGACAGGTCGCGCCTCCTTCGCGCGGATCTGCCGGAGCGCGCCGTCCAGGGCGCGGTCGAAGCCCTCGTCCGGCTCGCCCCAGGCGGCCAAAAAGTCCTCCTTTCGAATCATTCCCCGAACACCTCCTCCGACAGCATTTCCTTCAGTTTCCTTCGCCCGCGCAACAGGCGCTGTTTCACGGCGCTCTCGCCGAGGTTCAGCATCGTCGCCACCTCCTTCACGGAGTAGCCCTCGATGTGGTGCAGCACCAGGCACAGCCGTTGGCGTTCCTCCAGACAATCCATGGCGTCCCGGAGGGCCGCAAGCCGCGCGTCGTCCTTCGGCGGCGGCTCCGGCGTCTCTTCCACCGGCAGAACGCGCCGGTGCTGGCGCTGGATGTCCCGGCAGGCGTTGATCAGGATGCGGATGAACCAGGCGTTGAAGCATCGCTCGTCCCGCAGGCTCTTCCGCTTGCGCCACGCCCGAAACACCGCCTCCTGGATCGCGTCCTCCCGGTCGGCCTCCGCCGACAGCTGCGCCCGGCACACCCGGTAGAGTGTCGGCCTCAGCGCCTCCACCCGGCGGGCAAATTCCTCGCTGGTCATGGTACCATGCTCCTTTGTGCTTGAAGCTTCACTTATAGGACTGTTCGGCGGGATCGGAGGTTACAATGGGAATAAAAAAAGCCTCCCCTCTGGGGAAGGCTTTCTTTCGCGGCGGGATGGATCAGTCCATGATCCGCTCCACGCAGCCCTCGCCGCGCTTGTAGATGTGCCTCTCCGGCACCACGCCGCGCACACAGCTGGTGGGATAGACGATGCAGTCGCGGCCGATGATCGTGCCCGGGTTCAGCACGCTGTTGCAGCCGACCTCCACGCGGTCGCCCAGCATGGCGCCGATCTTCCTCAGGCCGGTCTCGATGCCGGCGCCGGCATGGATGACGATGTTCTTCTTGTCGGATTTGACGTTGCTGGTGACGCTGCCCGCGCCCATGTGGCTCTTGTAGCCCAGCACGGAATCGCCCACATAGTTGAAGTGCGGCACCTGCACGTTGTCGAACAGCACGCAGTTCTTCAGCTCGCAGGAGTTGCCCACCACGGCGTTCTTGCCGACGATGGCGCTGCCGCGCACGAAGGCGCAGTGGCGGATCTCCGCGCCGCTGTCCACGATCAGCGGGCCGTTCAGGCAGGCCGTCGGGGCCACCTTGGCGTCCCTGGCGATCCAGATGTCCTCCGCCGGATGGTCGAAGGCGGCGGGGTCCAGGGTCGCGCCCAGGGCCAGGATGAAGCCCTTGATGTCCTTCAGGACCTCCCAGGGATAGGTCTTTCCGTCAAACAGCGCGGCGGCGATGGTGTGCTCCAGGTCAAACAGGCTCTTGATTTCCAGCTGCTCATTCATGGGGTTTGCCTCCTGTTATTGATGTCGTTCCGTATTGTCAGTAATGCGGTCCAATCGACCTCATTGACCTGCCTTCAAGTGTCCTCCCCCAGCATGTACCTCAGCACGGCCCTGGCCGCGCCGTCGTGGTCGCAGTCCTCGGTGGTGGCGTCGGCGGCCGCCAGCACCCGCGGGTCGGCGTTGCCCATGGCGATGGACATTCCCGCCGCGCGCATCAGGTCCAGGTCGTTGCCGCCGTCGCCGATGGCGAGGCTTCGGGACAGGTCGATGCCCAGGTGTTCGCACAGGCGGATCAGCCCTCCGGACTTCGTGGCCTCGCGCGGGGAGATCTCGCAGCCGTAGCCCAGGGAATCCGCGATGAACAGGTCCCGGTCGGCGATCTCCCGCCAGAACGCCGCCTTGTCGCCGGGGTCGGCGAAGTAGACGTCGATCTTTTCTACATGACCCTTCTCCCGCGCCAGGGCCAGCACGCCCGCCACGAAGACCGAGCCCTCCTCGAACACCGGCGCGAAGTCGTAGACATGGTAGGGCTTCAGGGCCTCGCCGCCCGCGCTTTCGATGTAGCTCTGGCCGTTCATGAAGCACTGGACGCAGGCGTCGTACCCGCGCAGCTTCTCCAGGATCGCCATGGCCCGGTCCGGCGCGATCGTCAGCTGGCTGAGCACCTTTCCCGCCTTCACGTCGTAGAGACAGCCGCCGTTTTCGCTGATGGCGTAGCCCACGGCGGGCACGGTTTCAAAGTGGCGCCACAGCTCCGACAGGCAGCGGCCCGTGCACAGCGCGATCACCTTCCCCGCCTCCGCCGCGCGGGTCAGCGCCGCGACGGTGTAGGGCGTAAAGGCGTGGTCGGTGTTCAGAAGCGTGCCGTCCATGTCCAGCGCCGCCAGCAGATAATCTCCCTTCGCCATGCCGCGCCTCCCTCCTGCTTTTCATGGATATTATCGTTTCTCTGGGTAAAGCTTTCAAGCGCGCGCTGTAAAAAGTACGCGCAGGTTGGGCACTTGACAATCGACGCCATCCGTCATAAACTGTATACGGAGTGATATTTATGCAGAACGCGGCTTATGACACGGACGCCCTCGTCGTGCGGCTGGAGGCGCTGGCCGACGCACCCTACCGCGCCTTCACGGACAGCCTGGTCCCGGATGCCGGCGAGCGGACGCTGGGCGTTCGCGTGCCGAAGCTGCGCGCGTTGGCAAAGGAGCTGCTGGCGGGCGACTGGCGGGCGTTCCTCGAAGCCAGCCGCGCGCATCCCGTCTACGAGGTCCGGCTGCTGCACGCCTACGTGCTGGGCGGCGCGAGGTGCGCCATCGTGGAAAAGCTCGCGCTGGCGGACGCCTTCCTGCCCTTTGTGGACAACTGGGCTGTGTGCGACGGGCTGTGCTCCTCGTTCAAGCCCCGGAAGGGCGATCAGGAGGCGCTGTTTGAGTTTGTGCTCGCCTGCGCCGCCAGCGACGTCGAATTCCGCAAGCGCTTCGGCCTGGTGATGCTGATGAGCCATTTCCACGACGCGCCCTTTGCGGAGGGGACGATGGCGGCCTACCGCGCCTTTGCCCACCCCGGCTATTACGCGCGGATGGGCGCGGCCTGGGGGCTGGCGACGCTGTACCTCTATCAAAGGGAGGCGGCGCTGGCGATCCTCGAGGAAAACCTCTGGGACGACTTCACCCACAACAAGGCCATCCAGAAGCTGCGGGAATCCTACCGCGTGCCGGACGAGGACAAGCCGATGCTGCTCGCCCTGCGCAGAAAGGCGGCGAAAGCCCATGAATGACAACGACACCACCATCTCCACGCTGAAGGAGGCCGTGCACCAGCTGTGCCTGCGCAAGGGCTGGGGCGTGGAGGGCGTGCAGAATCCCCAGCACGTCGCCATGGCCATGACCGTGGAGATGAGCGAACTGCTGGAGCACTTCCAGTGGCTGAACCCGGAGGACGTGGACGCGCTGCTCCAGGGGCGCGACCCGGAGCGCACCGCGCTGATCGCGGAGGAATTCGCCGACGTGATGATGTACGGATTGCAGCTGACGCGCTGCCTGGGCATTGACGTGACCGGGCAGGTGCTGCGCAAGATCGACATCGTGGACCATCGCCCGCCCAAGCCATACGACCCGAAGCGGTGAACTCCCTCCGACCCGGCTTCGCCGGGCCGCCTCCCTCAAAGAGGGAGGCTCCTCGTCCGGCTCCCGGGCCGTGGCGAGGGAGCGCCGAAGCCATTTCAGACAGACCAAGAGGTATCCCGTTATGATGCTGAAACATGCCAGAGAGCCCGTCGAGGGCCAGCCGGTGGAAAACACCTTCCTGGCCATCGACGAATACAGCGGCGCGCAGCTGGGCGCCTGCACCATCTTCCAGGACGACAACCCGTCCCTCTATCCGGCGCGGCCGCTGCAGGTGCGCCTCCAATTGGAGGGCAGCCCCATCCCGGACGCGCTGCTGGGCGCGGCGGTGGCCCGGGGGCGGGAGATCTGCAACGCCTCCGGCAAGTTCTGCCGGCTGTACACCCGTTGCGACCCGGACGACGAGGAGATGCTGGAGAGCCTCGCCCCGATGGGCTTCAAGGACAACGACGGCCTGGTGCAGATGCAGCTGAAGCTGCCCTTTGCCTGCGATTACAGGCTGCCCGCCGGGTGCGTGGTGGTGAAGGACGACCTGAGCGACGCCACGGAGCAGAAGTACTTCCTGGAGCGCTACAACGAGCTGTACAACACCGACCACGACTTCTCCTGGCTGCGCAGCTTCATCGACCGGGAGGGCTTCACGCGCATCCTCACCGTGTCCCCCACCGGCATGGCCGGGGAGATCCTGATCTGGCGGGAGAGCTACGCCGGCATCATCGGCTATATCCAGACCAGCAAGCGCTGGCGGCGGATGGGCGTGGGCACCTGCATGATCGGCCTGGCCTGCGAGGAATTCGAGAAGGCTCGGCTGTTCTGCGCCGAGGCCAACGTCCGCGCCCGCATCCCCCACGTGCTGAAGCTGATGGAAAAGTGCGGCTTCAAGCAGACGGAGCTGCTGATGCGCTATCCCGGCGTGGACATCAACCCGACGGAGAAGTGAGGAAGGGCCGTAATGCTGAACAACAAGCGCGTTCTCGAAATCGCGCAGGAGCAGTCCGCCATCGACTGCTCCTGCGCCGCGTCTGATTTCACAAGCCCGGTGAGCAGCGTCCACGAATCCCTGCCGTCCCCGAACGCGCGGCGCTATCTGGCGCTGCCCCACCTGTGCGATCTCGTGTCCTACGGATCGAACGTGGTGGCCTGCTGCGCGCCCGAACTGATTCCCGGCGTGGAGCGGTTCATTTCATCCATGTCCTGCCCCGCCCGCTGCTTCGAGACGCCCGGGTTATATGCTCTGAACGACCTCCTGGCGCCCTGCGACGCCCGCGTGTGCTTCATGGCGGAATACTTCCTGCCGGACGTGGACCGCGTCCGGGCCTTCCGGCCGGACTGTGCCTGTCGGCTGCGGCTGCTGGGGCCGGAGGACTTTGCCCCGCTCTACCTGCCCCAATGGAGCAACGCGCTGGGGCTGGCGCACCCGGAGCGGGACGTGCTGGGCGTCGGCGCGTATGACGGGGACCGGCTGGTCGGCCTCGCGGGCTGCTCCGCGGACTGCGAGACCATGTGGCAAATCGGCATCGACGTGCTGCCGGAATACCGCCGCCGGGGCATCGCCTCTCAGCTGACCAACCGGCTGGCCCGGGAATGCCTGGAGCGAGACATCGTGCCGTTCTATTGCGCCGCCTGGTCCAACATTCGCTCCGTGCGCAACGCCCTTCGCGCCGGGTTCAAGCCCGGATGGGCAGAGATCACCGCAAAGCCAAACGCCTTCATCGAGGAGATGACGGCGCGCCGATAGACCTCCAGCGAGCCCGTTGTATTGAAGGGCCGGATCGCCAGTGATTGTCCAACAGCATTGAGGGCTGTGTTCTGCCATATATGGCTTCCGTGAAGCGCCTCTTCTTTTTCTCCTTTCCCCGCATACCATGAACCAGACGGGAGGGAGGGGTTTTATGCACGGAAGCCTGTTCTACGGCTGCGGCACGGCGCTGGTGACGCCGTTCAGGGGGAACCGGGTGGACTATGACGCGCTGGAAAGCCTGATCGACTGGCAGATCGAAAGCGGCGTGGACGCCCTCGTGGTGCTGGGCACCACCGGCGAGCCGCCGACGGTCTCCGGCAGCGAGCGCGAGGCCATCGTCGAGTGCGCCGCCGCGCGGATCGCCGGGCGCGTGCCGCTGATCGTCGGCACCGGCGCGAACGACAGCCGGAAGGCCGTGGCCCAGTCCATGGAGGCGCGGCACCTCGGCGCGGACGCGCTGCTGGCGGTGACGCCCTATTACAACAAGGCCAGCCGCGAGGGTCTGATCGCCCATTACACCGCCATCGCCGACAGCGTGGACGCACCGGTCATACTCTACAACGTGCCGGGGCGCACGGGCATGAGTCTCGCGCCGGAGACAGTGGCGGAGCTGGCCAAGCACCCGAATCTCTGCGCCGTGAAGGAAGCCTCGGGAAGCCTCGACCAGATGACAGAGCTGGCCCGGCTCTGCGGCGACGGGCTGGCCATCTACTGCGGCAACGACGACCAGGTGGTGCCCGCCATGGCGCTGGGCGCCCGGGGCGTGATCTCCGTGGCGGCCAACATCATCCCCGGGCAGATGCACTCGCTGGCGGCGGACTGGCTGCGCGGCGAGACAAGGCGCGCCCTGGAGGCGCAGATGAAATACCTGCCGCTGATCCGGCTGCTGTTTTCCGAGGTCAGCCCCATCCCCGTGAAGGCGGCGCTTGCCATGATGGGCAAAATCGAAAACACCCTCCGCCTCCCCCTCTGCCCGCTGGCCGAGGACAAGCAGGCGCGGCTGAGGGAGGTCATGGAGGGGTTGGGGCTGGTGTAGAAGCGCCCAAGGAACCGGATTGCCACGGCACCCTTGCGAAGCAAGGGTGCCTCGCAATGACGTCACAGGATGCTGCGGTGTGCAATGAAAACCACTGCGTGCTCCGTCACGGCAGGAGCTCAGGGCAGAGCCCTCAGGCTTCCGTGATGCGCTTACAGCAGGTCAAACATGTTCATCTGCTGCGAGCCCGAGGAATCCCAATGACGGGAGATATCGGCCAATTCGGCGTCGGAGAGCGTGCCGAAGGGCACCGCGCTGCGGGCGATCAGCGGCTTGTTGCCGGCGTAATCCTCCCAGGCGTAGATCCAGTCGCAGGTGCGGTTTTGCAGCGCCTCCAGCTCGCCGCGCCGACCGTCGGTGTTGAATATGAACGCGGCGTCGGCGAGGGCGAACAGCAGGCGGTTTCGGGCGATGGCGTGGGGCACGGTGAACATGGCGTCCGGGTGCTCCAGCGAAAGCGCCAGGGCGCTGCCCCGGCCGACGAGCGCGGCGATGCCGTCGTCCTTCAAATGCTCGCGCATGCCGCCGCCGAGGACGTCCACCAGGCTGCCGCCCAGCTCTGACACCAGGCCGGCCGCCATGCGGGAGACGCCCGGCTCTCCGCCGGTGAGGATGCCGTAGCCCCGCGCCACCGCGCCGCGCACCAGCGTTTCGATGGTCTGGCGCACCTGGGGCGTGGTCCTCACGCCGCTGATGCCCACGATGGCCAGGCTAGGCCGGTTCAGCAGCGCCGCGTTGCCGCAGCGGTAAAAGGCCGGCGGCGCGGCCGCGCCCAGCTTCCGGCGCAGGCGCTCGGGATACTCTTCGTCATACTGGGTGACGACCTCGATGCCCTGTTCGGCGAAGCCCTCCAGCGCGTAGGTGAGCTGCACGCCTCGGTGCATCAGCGTGTAGGCGCGGTAGGCCTCCTCCTCCGGCAGGCCCAGGTAGATCATCAGGCCGCTGATGTCCAGATCCATCAGGCTGCCGATGCCGTGATACCGCGATTCCCGCGCGGCGGCCTCGAACCGGCGGAATTCCGCCGTGCTCAGCGGACGGGCGTATTCCTCCTTGTTCGGCGAAAGCGCCATCGTCAGCAGCATCGCCGCGTATCCGTCGTCCGTGTGCGCCATGCCGACACCCCCTGGTTGATGTTGGGTCCATTTTACCATGTTTGCGCGCCATTTGCAAGGCGGGCGCCGCATCAGCGCCCCTACGCGATAGAACGACACCGTTTCATCCGTTATCCGTCATTCGCGCGCGAGCCGTAAGCGCGACGCCCTCAGCTCTCCCCCATCGCCTGCCGCAGCTTTTCCAGGGCGCGCTTTTCGATGCGGGAGACGTAGCTTCGGGAGATGCCGAGCCGGGCGGCGACGCGGTGCTGGGGCCAGGGCTCACCGTCCTCCAGGCCGCAGCGCAGGCGCACCACCTCCCGTTCGCGTTCGGTGAGCGCCGCGTCCATCAGGCTCAGCGCCCGCGCGGATTCGATGGCGTTCTCGGCCTCGTTTGGCACCAGGTCCGGCTCGGTGCCCAGCAGGTCGCCAAGCGACTGGTCGCCGTCCTCGTTCTCCGCGCCGAGGCTCTCCCCCAGTAGCACCACGCCGCGGTTCTTGCGCTCGGCGCGGAAGTGCATCAGGATCTCGTTCTCGATGCATCGCGAGGCATAGGCCGTCAGGCGGCCCGCCTCGGGCCGGAAGGTCTGCACCGCCTTGATCAGACCCAGCGAGCCGATGGAGATCAGGTCGTCCTGGTCCACCCCGACCTGGGCGTACTTGCGGGCGATGTGCGCCACCAGGCGCAGGTTGTGCTCGATCAGGCCGGCGGCAGCCTCGCTGTCCCCGGCGAACATCCGCTCGATCAGCGCCGCCTCGGCCTCCGGCTCCAGCGGCTTCGGGAACGAGGTGCGCGCGCTGAGGTGCAGCAGCATCAGCCAGCCGTTTTCCGACAGCCAAAGCAGCATTTCGGGCAAAAACATAGGGCGTCCCCCTCTTTCTACGGAGTCTGCCCTATCATACTATGAGGTTTTGTCGAAAAAGTGTACGCCCTGGCGAGCCGTCGCTCATCCGCGCCTGCGCAGCATGGTCTGCATTTTGGCGATCTTGTTGTAGGTCAGGCCCTGCACGACCATGCTCACGCAGATGAGCAGGCCGATAAAGGTGAACAGGCCGATGATGATGATGTACAGGTTGGCGTCAGAGATGGAGCTGAGGCTGGTGAGCATGAGGCTCATGGAGGCCTTGTAGTTGACGAGCTGCACCGCGATCACCGCGCCGGCCGTCGTAAACGTCAAAAAGGCAATGATGCCCAGCAGGATACATACAACACCCATTGTGATTCTCCTTACTTCAGTGTATTTGATACCGATACAGGGCCATTATACCCAGCGGCTTCGCGCGCTGTCAAGACAGGTCGCAACATTGTCGAAATATCGTCCCTTGGCAAACAAACATGCGGGCGCTTCCCGCCGGGAAAAAAAAGGCGGCGTCCCGGTGGAAAGCCCACCGCGAAGCCGCCCATGAAGCCATTGGATCACGCCTTGCCCCGGATGTATTCGTCGATGGCCGCGGCGGCGTTCTTGCCCGCGCCCATGGCCAGTATGACGGTGGCCGCGCCGGTGACGGCGTCGCCGCCGGCATAGACGCCCTCGCGGCTGGTCAGGCCGTCCTCGCCCTGGGTGACGATGCAGCCGTGCTTGTTGGCTTCAAGGCCCGGGGTGGTGGAGCGGATCAGCGGGTTCGGGGACGTGCCGATGGCCATGATCATGGTGTCGATGTCCAGCGTGAATTCGCTGCCCTCCTTCACCACGGGGCGGCGGCGTCCGCTGGCGTCCGGCTCGCCCAGCTCCATCTCCACGCAGCGCATGCCGATGACCTCGCCGTTCTTCGGGTCGCGCGGATTCTCCGGGTTCTCATAGCCCAGCACCTCCACCGGGTTGGTGAGGGTGCGGAAGATGATGCCCTCCTCCTGGGCGTGCTCAACCTCCTCCTTGCGGGCGGGCAGCTCGTTCATGCTGCGCCGGTAGACGATGGTCACCTCGTCCGCGCCCAGGCGCTTGGCGCTGCGGGCGGCGTCCATGGCCACGTTGCCGCCGCCCACCACGGCCACCTTGCTGCCGTGGCGGATGGGGGTCTTGCTGTCGGGCAGGTAGGCCTTCATCAGGTTGATGCGGGTGAGGAACTCGTTGGCGGAGTACACGCCCTTCAGGCTCTCGCCGGGGATGCCCATGAACCGGGGCAGGCCCGCGCCGGAGCCGATGAACACGGCCTCGTTGCCCATCTCAAACAGCTCGTCCACCGTCAGCACCTTGCCGATGACCATGTCGGTCTCGATGTCCACGCCCATGGCGCGCAGGTTGTCCACCTCCTTGGCCACGATGGCCTTGGGCAGGCGGAATTCCGGGATGCCGTAGCTGAGCACGCCGCCGGGCACGTGCAGCGCCTCATACACGGTGACCTTGTAGCCCATGCGGGCCAGGTCGCCCGCGCAGGTGAGGCCCGCGGGGCCCGCGCCGACGACGGCGACCCTGTGGCCGTTGGATTCGGGCGCGGCGGGCGCTTCGGCCGCGTGCTCGCGATGCCAGTCGGCCACGAAGCGCTCCAGGCGTCCGATGCCCACCGGCTCGCCCTTGATGCCGCGGGTGCAGGTGGATTCGCACTGGCTCTCCTGGGGACAGACGCGGCCGCACACCGCCGGCAGCGAGGAGCTGCGGCTGATGACCTGATAGGCGCCTTCGATGTCCTCGTTGGCCAGGCGGTCGATGAATTCGGGAATGTCGATGCGCACGGGGCACTTGGCCACGCAGGGCTTGTTCTTGCAGTTCAGGCAGCGGCGGGCCTCCTCGATCGCCATCTCATAGGTATAGCCGGTGGCGACCTCCTCGAACACCCTGTTGCGGTAGTTCGGCTCCAGGGAGGGCATCGGACACTTGTTGGGGCTCATGTTGCGCTGTGCCATGTTATTCCGCCTCCTTCTGCAAAAGGTTGCACATTTCCTCGCGCTTGCGCTGTTCGAAATCGCGGTAGATCGCACCGCGGCGCATGGCCTCGTCGAAATCCACCAGGTGGCCGTCAAAATCCGGGCCGTCCACGCAGGCGAATTTGGTCTCGCCTCCCACGGTCAGTCGGCAGCCGCCGCACATGCCGGTGCCGTCGATCATGATCGGATTCATGGAGATGACGGTTTTGATATTGTACTTCTTCGTCAGCAGGCACACGAACTTCATCATGATGACCGGCCCGATGGCGATCACCTCGTCGTATTCGTTGCCCTGGTTGATCAGCGCCTCCAGGGCGTTGGTCACGAGGCCCTTTTCGCCGTAGCTGCCGTCGTCGGTCATCATCTTCACGAGGGAGGAGCAGGCGTTGAACTCGTCCTCCAGGATCACCAGGTCCTTCGTGCGGAAGCCGACGATGGAATGGACCTCGCAGCCGTTGGCCTTCAGGGCCTGAGCCACCGGCAGCGCGATGGCGCAGCCGACGCCGCCGCCCACCACGGCCACCTTCTTGAAGCCCTCTACCTCGCTGGCCCTGCCGAGGGGGCCGACGAAATCCGGAAGGTAGTCGCCCTCGTTCAGGGCGTTCAGCTCCATGGTGGTGCCGCCGACGATCTGGAAGATGATGTCCACGGTACCCGCCTCGCGGTCATAGCCCGCGATGGTCAGCGGGATGCGCTCGCCGTCCTCGCTGGCGCGCAGGATGATGAACTGGCCGGCCTGCGCCTTGCGGGCCACCAGCGGCGCCTCCACCGACATCCGCGTGACGGTCGGGTTCAGTGGCTGCTTTTTCACGATTTTGAACATGCCTTGTTGCCTCCGATTCTCATTTGGCGGGTTGGCCCCGCCCGTCGTTCCCGCTTGCCTGACACTGACTTATCACCGCTTTATCATAGCACGTTGCCATTTGAAATGCAAATTATCTTTGCGTTCAGAGGCCGGCAACCGCCCCGATGACATCCCCGACCATGTACAGCGAGCCGCAGGCGCACACCGCGCCGTCTTCTCCGGCGAGAGCCGCGGCGGCGCGCACGCCCTCCCCCACGCCGTCGCAGGGCAGGGCCTTCAGCTTCAGCGTGCGCTCGATGTACGCGGCCAATTCCCCGGCGGGCAGGGCGCGGGGATTGTCTGGCGTGACGGTCACGAATTCCCGGGCGAAGGGCGCGAGCCGACGGAACATGTCCGAGTAATCCTTGTCGGCCATGCAGCCGCACAGAAACACCAGCTTCCGCCCCGGCAGGTAGTCCTGGAGGGCGCGCTCCAGCGCCTCCAGACACTGGGGGTTGTGGCCACCGTCGACCAGGAAGAGGGGCTTTTCCCTGCGGAGCACCTGGAAGCGTCCCGGCCAGTCGACCTCCGCCAGCCCTTCGCGAACGGCGGCCTCTCCGACGGCCCAGCCGCGATCCCGCAGCGCGTCCACCGCCGCCAGCACGGTGGCGGCGTTTTTCAGCTGGTGCGCGCCCAGCAGCGGCAGGAACAGGCCCTTCCTGTCGCCGTGGTCAAAGCGCTGGCCCTCCAGATCGGCGGAAACGGGCGCGATGGCGTCAAAATCCGCCTTGTACAGCGGTGCGTTTCGCTCCCGGCAGGCGCTCTCGATCACCGCCTCCACGGTGTCCTTCTGGCGATACAGGGCGCAGGGACAACCGGGCTTGACGATGCCGGACTTCGTGCGGGCGATGGCCTCCACGGTGTCGCCCAGGAACTGGGTGTGGTCCAGGCCGATGTTGGTGATGACGGAGCACTCGGCGCTCCGGATGACGTTCGTCGCGTCCCACTCGCCGCCCATGCCCACCTCCAGCACCACGATGTCGCATTGCTCGCGCCGGAAGTATTCAAAGGCCAGGGCCGTGATCAGCTCAAACTCCGTCGGGTGCTGCGCCATGGCCTCGGCGTGGGGCCGGACGCATTCGGTCAGCGCGCACAGGTCGTCGTCGGAGATGGGCGCACCGTTCACCTGCATCCGCTCGTTGAAGCGGAGGATGTAGGGCGAGGTGTACAGCCCGGTGCGATAGCCCGCCCGGCGCAGGATCGAGGCCAGCATCGCCGCCGTGGAGCCCTTGCCGTTGGTGCCGGCGATGTGCACGAAGCGCAGCGCGTCCTGGGGGTTCCCCAGCCGCGCGCACAGCTCGCGCACGCGTTCCAGGCCCGGGATCGTGCCCAGCCAGGAGACGGAGTGGATGTATCGCAGGGTTTCGGAGAGGTCCACGTTCATTCAGCTCCCTTCCACAGTCCCAGATGCTCGAACACCCTCGTCCGGAGCAGGCCGTACACAATCGCGGCGTTCACGGCCGACGTGACGGCAAACTGCACGGATCTGGAGGCGAGAAACCAGGCGAAGCTGTGGCTGCCGTAGAAGAAGGACAGCCAGTAGCTCTGCCAGAGCACCCTGCCGAGCACGGTGGCGGGCAGAAACGAGGCCAGCACCCGGAGATAGCTGTTTTTCTTCAGGACAAGCGGCCGCAGCAGCCCCGCGCACAGGCCGGTCATAAACGGCGGCACGGCAAAGAAGGGATTGTAGCCGTAGCCGGAAAACAGCGTGCCCACGGCGTCGCCCACGAGGCCGACGACGCCCCCGGCCAGCGGCCCGAACAGCAGCCCCGCCAGTATGATCGGCACGCCTTCGATGGAAAAGCGCATGGTGGGATTGGGCATGGGGACGATGAAGCGGGCCAGCACCACCTCGACGGCCGAGAGCAGCGCCAGCGTCACCAGCGTCCGGGTGGACATTCTCTTGACAGGCATAAAAAATCCTCCGTTGGCATGGAGGAGGTTGAGTCCACAGCGTATTTTCCGAATCGCCAAGCGGATGCGAAATGCCACCGCGAAGCCGGGCGCCGGCCTCTTCGCCCGACGGCAACCTCCCATCCGCCGGTACTTGACGCGCCATTTCTACTCATGCGATTCCTTCGCCGCTATTATAGGAGAATCGCGGACAAGTTGCAACGCCTGTCCGCGATTTTACGCAAGTTTTATATTGGAGCGCGGCAAATCCTTTGCCGCGCGCAGGCGGACGGGGAGACGCGCCCCGTCAGTTCACGTCCAGATACAGCGCGACCAGCTTCGGATAGTACTGCGACTGATACATCATCTGCCCGTCCACATAGGCATAGGCCAGGTAGCGGCGGCCGAGGGTCGGGTTGGCGTCGCTCGACTGGTTCTCCAGGATGAGAAGCTGCCGGTCGGTGTCGCCCACGTCCATCACCAGGCAGGGGGTGCCGTCGTCGTCGGTGAAGCTGTCGATGATCTGGCCCTTGCAGGCGAAGCTCTGGTAGCGCCAGTTTTCAAACATCACGCGCAGCTGCTCGTAATCCATCGCCCAGGCGCGGCCGGACATCTCCGCCAGCGAGGGCTTGTAGTTCACCGCGAAGCTGACCACCGCGTCCTCCTTGCCGGGCATGCTGGCGCGGAAGCGGACGATGTTTTCGCCGAAGGTGGAGAAGCGGCTGATGAAGGAGAAGCGGCCCGTCGTGGCGTCCACGGACAGCGATTCGGGGATGTAGTCGGTGTCCACGGAGATCGTCGCGCCCGGCTCCGCGGTGCCGGTGACGGCCATCGTGCGGGCGGAGGAGACGTCCGAGACGGTGGTGTCCAGCTCCAGGTTGATGTCGTAGTGCTGACGGAAGATGGTCAGCTCGCGACGGCATTCCCGGTGCTTGGGGGTGCGCACGATCAGCGTGACGATGTTGTCGCCGATGGGCTTCACACCGACGTAGGTGGAGAGCAGGCCGCTGCGGTCCACGCTGGCGGTCACATCCTCGCCGTTGACGAACACCGTGCTGCCCGGCACCACGTTTAAAACCAGCGGGTAGACGCCGGTGACCACGGTGGTGCGCTGCTGGGCGGGCGTCGTCACCGAAAGGGGCGACTCCGGCACGTCGATCTGGAAGTTGAAGGGCGGCAGCTCCGTCTTTTGGCCCTTCTCGGTGATCAGCATCGGCGAGAGCGTGATGTCGGCATACTCCACGTCGGCCACGTTCAGGTCAAACCAGTCGGAGTCGGCCACCTCCATGCGGGCCACGCCGCCGGAGATCGAGAGGGAGCGCTCCAGCTCCGGAATGTAGATCTGGTCGCCGTCCTTGCCGTAGAAGATCATGGCATGGCCGCTTCTGAGGTCGTCCATCTGCACGGCGGACAGCGTGGGCGCGTAGGCCCCGCGGGTGTACAGCCGCGTCAGCTGATAGTTTCGGATCCAGCTGACGAGCTTGAACCCCCCGATCACGACCGCCGCCGCGAAGGCGACGGCGAGCAGCGCGGTCAGCGCCCTTTGCAGCGGCGTGCGCCTCTCCTTCGGGGCGCGACGGGGCGCCTCCTCCGCGCTCTGCGCCGTGGGGAGGGGCTGCTTGCAGCTGGGGCAGTACAGCGCGTCGTTGGCGCAAACGCTGCCGCAATAGGGACATTTCACGGAAGACGACCTCCGAATGAACTCTGATTTATCAAATGACAGTATACCACACAATCCCCTTTCGCGCAAAGAAATGTCGGTCAATTTTGTGTTTAACTATCGACAATCCTGAAAATTATGCTATAATATATTTGTGAAAAACTGCGTGTGCACTTGGAGGTGCTGAGCATTGGATGATTTTCTGGAAATCTACGCCGTGCGAAGAAAACAGGGCATGTTTACGGCGCTGTACTACCTGTGCTGGCTGGCGCTGCTGGCGTTCGCGCTGATCGCCGCGATCTCGCTGGGGGGCATCCTGGGCATGAACCCCGAGACCGGCGCGATGGTGTTTTCCTGGCAGAACCTGCTGATCACGGTGCTGGCCGGCGGCGCGGCGTTTTTGCTGTGGCGCGGGTCGGACAACTGCCGCGTGGAATATGACTACACCTTCACCAACGGCAACCTGGACGTCTCCCGCGTGTTGAACAACAAGCGCAGGAAGTATCTGACGGCGCTGGAGATGAAGAACGTGATCCGCTGCGGCCCCGCCGCCGGCTCGGCCTTCGCCAAGACGCTGAACGAGCAGGGCATCAAGCGCCACAACTGGTTCGTGAACCGCGACGCCCACCTCTACTATTTCTATTTCCAGAAAAAGGGCCTGAAGCACGTCATCATCGTGGAGCTGAACCAGGAAATGGTGGACATGATCCGCAGCAAGAATTACTTGCCCCGCGGGGTGTGGTACAACGAGGACGGCAACAGCAGCTATGGCGCAGGCATATCTTGACAACAGCGCCACCACCCGGCCCTGCGAGGCGGCCATCGAGGCCGTGACGGCGTGCCTGCGGGAGGGCTGGTACAACCCCTCGTCGGTCTACAGGCCCTCGGTGGAGGCGTTCCGACGGGTTCGCGAGGCGCGGGAGAAGGTGCTCCGCGCCGTGCGCGGCGAGGGCTGTGACGCCATATTCACCTCCGGAGGCACCGAGGCCAACAACCTGGCCGTCCTGGGCGCGGTGAACCGCATGCGGGGCAGGCAGGTGGTGGCCGTCAGCGCGGTGGAGCATCCGTCGGTGCTCGCGGCCTGCGAGGCGCTTGAGCGGCAGGGCCACGACGTGCGCCGGATCGGCGTGAGCCTCGGGGGCGAGCTGGACTGGGAAGCCCTGGAGCAGGCGCTTTCCGACGGCGCGAGCCTCGTCAGCGTGATGCAGGTGAACAACGAGACCGGCTGGCTGCTGGGCGGCGAAAGGCTGCATGACTTCGTGAACGGCCGGGCGCTGGTGCACGTGGACGGCGTGCAGGGCTTCCTGCGCGTGCCCTTCGACATGAAGTGGGCCGACCTGTACACCCTCTCCGGCCACAAGATCCACGGCCCGAAGGGCGTGGGCGCGCTCGTCGTCAAGAAGGGCGTCAAGCTGGAGCCCCGGCAGATCGGCGGCGGCCAGGAGGGCGGATGGCGCTCCGGCACGGAGAACACCCCCGGCATACTGGGCCTCGCCGCGGCGATCGACGCGATGCTCGCCCTCGGGGCGGACATGCCCGAAAGGCTGATGCAGAAGAAGCTGCGGCTGATCCGGGGCATCCGCGAAGCGGTGCCGGAGGCGACGGTCAACGGCGCGGCCCCGGAGGCCTCCGCGCCCCACATCGTGAACATCGGCTTCCCCGGCGTTCGGGGCGAGGTGATGCTCCACGCGCTGGAGGGCGAGGGCGTGTATGTGTCCACCGGCTCGGCCTGCTCGTCGAAGAAGCTGAAGGTCTCGGCGGTGCTGACCGCCGCGGGCCTGGCCCCCGGCCGGGCGGAATGGGCCGTGCGCTTCAGCCTCAGCCCCCACACCACCGACGATGAAATTGACTATGCCGCGGCCAGGGCGGGCGAGCTCTATCGCCAGCTGGTGCGGTTTCAAAGGAGATAGGTAAGGCATGCGGGATGTGTTGCTCGTCCGCTATGGCGAGGTATTTCTGAAGGGCGCGAACCGCCCTCACTTTCTGAAGGTTCTGACCGACAACATCAAGCGGGCCGTGAAGCCCCTGGGCGGGCGCGTCTGGCTGAGCGACTCGCGGGTCTACGTGTCCGATTTCACCGACCTGGCCGCCACCGTCGACCGCGTTTCGAAGGTGTTCGGCGTCTACTCCGTCAGCCCCGCCGTGGAGACGGAGAAGGACATCGACGTCATCGCCGCGGAGGCGGTGAATCTGATGAAGGGCTATTCCGGCACCTTCAAGGTGCAGGGCAAGCGCAGCGACAAGAAGTTCCCGATGAACAGCATGGAGATCGCCGCGGAGATCGGCCACCAGGTGCTGGAGGCCAACCCCGCCCTGAAGGTGGACGTGCACAAGCCCCAGCACAAGCTGATGGTGGAGATCCGCGACAACGCCTACCTCTGCGTGGAGGAGATCATGGCCGTGGGCGGCATGCCCATGGGCACCGGCGGCAAGGCGGCCCTGCTGCTCTCCGGCGGCATCGACAGCCCCGTGGCCGGCTACCAGCTGATGAAGCGCGGCGTCCGGATGTGCGCCATCCACTTCCAGAGCCCGCCCTACACCGGCGAGCTGGCGAAGGACAAGGTGCTGCAGCTGGCGAAGAAGCTGGCCTTCTATTCCGGCGGCATGCGCGTGTATCTGGTGCCGTTCACGAAGTGCCAGCTGGAGATCCACGAAAAGTGCCCGGACGAGCTGGGCACGCTGATCACACGCCGCTTCATGATGCGCATCGCGCAGCGCATCGCGAAGGACTTCGGCGCGCTGGCGCTGATCACCGGCGAGAGCCTGGGCCAGGTGGCCTCCCAGACCATGGAGGCCCTGTGCTGCACCGACGCTGTGGTGGACATGCCGGTGTTCCGGCCGCTGATCGGCCTGGACAAGACCGAGATCATGGAGATCGCCAACCGGATCGACACCTACGAGACCTCCATCCTGCCCTACGAGGACTGCTGCACCGTGTTCACCCCGCGCCACCCCGTCACCAAGCCCAAGCTGGACACCATGCCGAAGGTGGAGAGCAGGCTGGACGTCGACGCGCTGGTGGAGGAGGCCGTGCAGGGCACGGAGATGGTGATCGTGGAACCGTGAATGATGAATTGAACAATTGAAATCCGTCGGGATGTCTACCGTAATTCTTCATTCTTCACTTCTCACTCCTCACCCCTCGTTGATCCTGAATCATGACTATCGCAGAATACATCAAAAAACTCCAGAACGACCCCGCCTTCATGGACAACGTGACGAGCTGGCAGGTGCTGCCGGCCCGTCCGGCCCGCTATGGGGAATTCCCGGCGGAGCTGGATGCGCGCATCGTCGAAACGCTGCGCCGCCGGGGCATCGTGCGCCCCTACTGCCACCAGAGCCAGGCCATCGCCGCGGCGCTCGCCGGGCGCGACCTCGTGGTGGTGACGCCCACGGCCTCCGGCAAGACGCTGTGCTACAACGTGCCGGTGCTCCAGTCCATACTGAAGGACGAGGCGTCCCGGGCGCTTTACCTGTTCCCCACCAAGGCGCTCTCCAGCGACCAGGTGGCGGAGCTGTACAGCATGATCCAGGACATGGGCGCCGAGATCAAGGCCTACACCTACGACGGCGACACCCCGGCCTCGGCGCGCTCGGCCATCCGGCAGGCGGGCCACGTGGTGGTCACCAACCCGGACATGCTGCACCAGGGCATCCTGCCGCACCACACCAAGTGGGTGAAGCTGTTTGAAAACCTGAAGTACGTGGTCATCGACGAGATCCACGCCTATCGCGGCGTGTTCGGCTCGAACCTGGCCAACGTGATCCGCCGGCTGAAGCGCATCTGCGCCTTCTACGGCGCGAACCCCACGTTCATCTGCTGCTCGGCGACGATCAAGAACCCCAAGGAGCTGGCCGAGACGATGATCGGCCGGGAGGCGCTGCTGATCAACGAAAACGGTGCGCCCTCCGGCGAGCGCCACGTGGTGTTCTACAATCCGCCGGTGGTGAACGCCCAGCTGGGCATCCGCGCCGGCAGCATCCCCCAGACGCGCAACATCGCGGCCTCGCTGCTGCGGGCGGGGGTTCAGCACATCGTGTTCGCCCGCTCGCGCCTGACGGTGGAGGTGTTGACCCGCTACCTGAAGGACATGGTGCGCGATCCGCTGGGCAACGCGGGCAGGGTGCGCGGCTATCGCGGCGGCTACCTGCCCACCCAGCGGCGGGAGATCGAGCGCGAATTGCGCGCCGGGCGCATCACCAGCGTCATCTCCACCAACGCGCTGGAGCTGGGCATCGACATCGGCCAGCTGGACGCCTGCGTGCTCTGCGGCTATCCGGGCACCATCGCCTCCACCTGGCAGCAGGCCGGCCGCGCGGGGCGGCGCGGCAGCGTGAGCCTGCTGATCGTCGTGGCCTCCTCCAGCCCTCTGGACCAGTACATCATCCAGCACCCGGAATACTTCTTCCAGCAGTCGCCGGAGCAGGCCCTGATCAACCCGAACAACCTGTACATCCTGCTGAACCACCTGAAGTGTGCCGCCTATGAGCTGCCCTTCGAGGAGGGAGAACAGTTCGAGGACGTGCAGGACACGGCGGAGCTGCTGGACTATCTGAAGGACGAGAACATCCTGCGCAAGGTGTCCGGCAAGTTCTTCTGGATGGCGGAGGAGTTCCCCCAGGCGGGCATCAACCTGCGCTCCGCCAGCGACCAGAACTTCCTGATCGTGGACATCACCGACCCGAAGAAGCACCGGGTCATCGGCGAGATGGACCGCTTCACCGTGCCGATGCTGCTGCACCAGTACGCCATCTACATGCACGAGGGCACCCAGTTTCAGGTGGAGGAGCTGGACTTCGACGACAAGAAGGCCTACATCCGCCGGGTGGACGTGGGCTACTATACCGACGCGGACCTGACGACGAGCCTGAAGGTGCTGGACGAGTTCGACCGCGAGGACGGCGGGCCGCTGGCCCGGGCGCGGGGCGAGGTGCTGACGTCGAGCATCGTCACCGTGTTCAAGAAGATCGCCTTCGACACCCACGAGAACCTGGGCTGGGGCCCGGTGACGCTGCCGGAGCTGGAGATGCAGACCACCGCCACCTGGTGGATGCTGCCGGAGCGCCTGGAGGAGCGCTACGAGAAGGAGCCTCTGAAAAACGCGCTGGTGGGCCTGGCGCACCTGATCCGCAGCATCGCGCCGATGTACCTGATGTGCGCGCCCCAGGACGTGAGCGTGGTCTACCACGTGCGGGACACCTTCACCGGCCGGCCCACGATCTACCTGTACGATTCCGTGCCCGGAGGCATCGGCCTGTCCGACCGGGTCTACGAAATGGACGACGAGCTGTTCCGCCACGCCCGCGAGCGCCTGCTCGCCTGCCCCTGCCAGGACGGCTGCCCCAGCTGCGTCGGCGCGACCGCCGGCCCGGGGGCCAAGGGGACGCTGCTGAGCATCCTGGACGAGCTGCTGGGCGACCGCGAGGAATGAGAAACGAGGAATGTGGAATGAATAGCGGGAGCGGGATCCCCCGATTCCTCGAGAGGCCGCTTGCCCGCATTGCGGCAAAAAAACCAGAAGGAGAATATCTATGGCAAACGTAACGGCATACACTTCCGAAGACATGAAGTTTGAGAACCTGTCGAAAAGCCGCCTGACGCTGGTGGATTTCTGGGCGGCCTGGTGCGGCCCGTGCAAGATGCTCTCCCCCATTGTGGACGAGCTGGCAGCGGAGACGGAGGGCGTCACCTTCGCCAAGGTGAACGTGGACGAGTACCCCGACGTCGCCATCGGCCTGGGCATCCAGGCCATCCCCACGCTGTTCCTGTTCAAGGACGGCCAGGCCGTGGATCGCGCCGTGGGCCTGCAGAGCAAGGACGCCCTGAAGGCGATGATCGACAGGAACCGCTGACCGATCCACAGGAGGCAACTCTCGCTGCCTCCTTTTATTGAGTGTTGGCGCGATGAACTGGCAGGCCCCGAAGGGGCTGTCACGCGGATCGCCGGAGGCCGTGGGGCTTCGGTGAGAATCGTTGAAGATTGCAAAGGGTAAGGACTATGAAGAAGCTGGAAAGTGTGGTCCGGGTGCTTTTTGCCGCCATGCTGGCCTATGTGATGGTCATCCTGGCCTTTTTCGCGGGCGACGCCTACCACAATAAAAAGGCGTTCCTTCTGGGCAACGCCACGCTGATTCCGATGGCGCTGGGGGCCGTCGCCGTCATGGCCGTCGCCCTCTCCCTGCGCAGAGGCGGGCGCTCCGGCAGCGACACCCGTCGGGACAGGCTCGCCCTGGCCCTGGCGCTGACGCTGCTCGCGGCCCAGGTCTACGTGGGCTACTGCATCCTGTTCAAGACGGGCTGGGACCCGTGGAGCCTCGTGGATACCGCCCGCACCATCGCGGGCTACGGCCCCGGGGCGAACGTTGCCTATTTCTCCCGCTATCCGAACAACCTTCCGCTGCTGACCCTCTACGCAATGCTGTTCCGCCTGAACGCGGCCCTTCACCTGTTTGCCGAGCCCTATGACCTGATGTGCGTCGTGATCGTGAACGCCCTCGCAAACGCCCTGACCTGCTATCTGGTCTATCGGATCGTGCGGTGGCTGAGCGGCAGCGGGTGGGGCCTCGCGGCCTTCGCGCTGGCGGCGCTGCTGGTCGGGACCTCGCCCTGGACCGTGATCTGCTACGCGGACGCCTTCGCGCTCATCTTTCCCACGCTGGCCTTTTGGCTCTATACCCTCCGGACGCACACCCGGCACGGCACGGCGTTGAAGCTGCTGGCGATCCTGCTGTGCGGCTTCGCGGGCTACCTTTTCAAGCCCTACACGCTGATCGCCCCGGCGTCCCTGCTACTGGCGTCGGCCTGCGGCGCGATCCGCCGCGATCCGAAGCGTGTTGCGGCCGTCCTGGCGGCGGCGCTGGCGGCGGCGCTGTGCTTCGCGGGCTTCTGCGCCGTGGAGGAGCGGGGCATGGCCTATGTCGCGCGGTACGCCCTCGGCTTCGAGCCGGACCGGGAGGCAGCCTTCGGCTGGCAGCATTTCCTGCTGGTGGGCATGAACGCGAACAGCCAGGGCGCCTACGCCCAGGAGGACGTGGACTATTCCGCCTCCTTCGACACCCGGGCCGAGCGCAACCGTGGCGACCTGCGCTACGCCCTCGAGCGCCTGGGGCGGATGGGTCTCGGAGGATGGATGGCGCATCTGAAGAGCAAGACATTGATCACCTTCAACGACGGCACCTTCGCTTGGGGCCGCGAGGGGAATTTCTATCTGGAGGTCTACGAGACGCCGAAGCTTCCCGGCGCGGGCCTGTTCCGGGAGATCCTCTACGAGGACGGTCGCTGCGCGCCCATTGCGGAGACCCTGAGGCAGTTTGCCTGGCTGGCAACCCTCGCGCTGGCCCTGCTCTCGGCACTGGCACGGCGGGAGGGGCAGCGCGGCGGGGCCTTGACCGCGCTTTGGCTGTCGATTCTGGGCTTCGGCCTGTACGAGGCGCTGTTCGAGGTGCGCGCGCGGTACCTGTACACCTACGCGCCCTGCTTCATCATCCTGGCGGTGCTGGGCCTGGAGGCCTGCTCAACGGGCCTGCGCGGATTGTGGAAGGGGCGACAGGCCGGGCCGGATTGAGCCCGGGAGCCCTCTCATGACCATCCCTCCGCAAGCGCACGCTGTTTTTACGCACAATTTCCGATAAAGACACGGCAGGGGCTGTGAATTTAACGGAAATTGTGCTATACTTATTTTGGTATGCTGTGGCGTGGTATCGCATACTGAAAGTTGAATTGTCGCGTTCGCGGGGCAGCCGCGGCGTGAAACATAATAGAGCAATATCAAACGATAAAGGAGGCAATGGTTTGTCCAGAAAAAACAAGGAGGCGCGACTGAAGATCATACCGCTGGGCGGCCTTGGCGAAATCGGCAAGAACCTGACGGTGTTGGAATACCAGAACGATATCATCGTGATCGACCTGGGCAGCATCTTCCCCCGCGAGGACATGCCCGGCGTGGACCTGGTGATCCCCGATACCAGCTACCTGGAGCACAACCGTGAAAAGATCCGGGGCTATTTCATCACCCATGGCCACGAGGACCACATCGGCGCGGTGCCCTATGTGCTGCGCAACCTGCCCGCGCCCGTCTACGGCACGAAGCTGACGCTGGCTCTGTGCGAGCATAAACTGAAGGAGCACCGGCTGCAAAACGTGGCCCCGCTGAACGTCGTCACCGAGGGCGACGTCATCAAGGCAGGCTGCTTCAGCGTTGAATTCATTCACGTGAATCACTCCATCGCCGGCGCCTGCGCCCTGGCGATCCGCACGCCGGTGGGCCTGATCGTGCACACGGGCGACTTCAAGGTGGACTACACCCCGCTGGACGGCGCGCCGATCGACCTGGGCCGGCTGGCCGAGCTGGGCAGCGAGGGCGTGCTGGCGCTGCTGGCCGATTCCACGAACGCCGAGCGCCCGGGCTATACGATGTCGGAGGTGAAGGTGGCCGCCACGTTCAACGACCAGTTCCAGAAGGCGACGGGCCGCGTCATCATCGCCATGTTCGCCAGCAACGTGCACCGCATCCAGGCGGTGGTGGATTCCGCGGTGCGGTTCCACCGCAAGGTGTGCCTGATGGGCCGCAGCATGGTGAACGTTTCCAAGGTGGCCATGCAGCTGGGCTATCTGAAGATCCCGGAGGGCACGCTGATCACCGCCGAGGAGATCGACCGCTATCCCGACGCGCAGATCGCCGTCGTCACCACCGGCAGCCAGGGCGAGCCGATGAGCGGCCTTTCCCGCATGGCCTTTGCCGAGCATCGCAAGCTGGAGATCCGCGAGGGCGACATGGTCATCATCTCCGCCACGCCCATCCCCGGCAACGAAAAGAGCGTCTCCCGGGTCATCAACCAGCTGATCCGCATCGGCGCGAACGTGATCTACGATTCCCTGGCGGAGGTGCACGTCTCGGGCCACGCCCGCCAGGAAGAGCTGAAGCTGATGCACACGCTGATCCGGCCGAAGTTCTTCATCCCCGTGCATGGCGAGTATCGCCACCTCTATCACCACGCGAACCTGGCGCGCTCGCTGGGCATGGCCGACGACAACGTGCAGCTGGTGGAGATCGGCGACGTGATCGAGCTGGGCCCGGATTCCATCGACGTGACCGGCGTGGTGCCCAGCGGCTCGGTGCTGATCGACGGCCTGGGCATCGGCGACGTGGGCTC
Organism: uncultured Eubacteriales bacterium; assembly: GCA_902799045.1. GTDB lineage: Bacteria > Bacillota > Clostridia > Christensenellales > Aristaeellaceae > UBA2862. Next base: position 40,333 of record CADBZH010000010.1, on the reverse strand, counting down.
GGTGGTGCTGCGCGACCGGAAGCACCTGTCCGAGGACGGCCTGCTCATCGTGGTGATGGGCGTGGATCACGACCTCGGCTCCGTGGTCTCCGGCCCGGACATCATCAGCCGCGGCTTCGTGTACGTGCGGGAGTCCGACGAGCTGGTGGAGGGCGCGCGGCAGGCCGCCGTGCGGGCCATCGAGGCCTTCGGGCCCATCGATTCCACCGACTGGAACCGGCTCAAGAACGACGTGCGCGAGTCCGTGCAGCGCTATATCTTCGACACCCTGAAGCGCAACCCGATGATCCTGCCGATCATCGTGGATATTTAGGGATCAGGGATCAGGAACAGCGCCTTCTCCCTGAACTGAATGATCCATTTCAACGTCAAACGAAAGCGAGGGTTCTTATGAATCCATACGACCAGGCCCACGCGCTGGCGCGGGCGCTGAAGGAGAGCGAGGAATACCGCGAGTACCTGCGCCTGAAGGAGGCCGCCTATGACGACGGCACCAACAAGGCGCTGCTGGACGAATACAAGCGGCTGCAATTCCGCATGCAGGCCAGGCTGGCCGCCGGCGAAAACATGCCGGAGGAGGATTTGCAGCGCCTTCAGCAAATCGGCGCGCTGCTGCAATTCAACCCGGATGTCAGCGCGTTCCTGATGGCGGAATTCCGCTTCCAGCGCATGCTTTCCGACATCTTCAAGATCCTGGCCGACGTGGCCGGCGTGGATCTGGACATGCTGACGCAGAATTGATCTTCCCCAAAGGCCTTCCCCTTGAGGGGGCCGTGGGCTTCGGATACCTCGCGGACATCGGAGGACACACATGGCAAACAAACGCAAGCGGCGCGCCGCACGGCGCAGGCCGGTCATACAATCAGAGAAATACAGCATACGGGCCCTGCACGAGGATCGCGAGTACGGCCTGTACTGGTATGCCTGGCTGTGGAAGCTGCTGCGCCCGCTGCTGATCTTCATTTGCAGCGTGCTGATGGTGATCGGCATGGTCTCCATCGGCTATGACCGCGTCTACGGCGCGTTCTTCGCGCCCGTCGCGAAGGACAACGCCGAGGTGGTGGACTTCCAGATCGACAGCGGCGAGACCGTCGCCCAGATCGGCGAACGCCTGGAGGAAGCCAAGCTGCTGCGCAACAAGAGCGTGTTCAAGTATCTGGTGCAGTTCAAGGGGCTGACGAATTCGCTGAGCTACGGCGTGTTCAAGCTGTCGCCCGCCATGAACGTGGACCAGATCATCGAGGAGCTGACCTCCGGCAGCCAGACCAACGAGCGCGTGATCACCATCGTGCCCGGCTGGACCTGCGAGGACGTGGCCGATTACCTGGTGGAAATCGGCGCGCTGGAAAGCCGCGCGGAGTTCCTGAAGCTCTGCAACAACGTGGACCTGTTCGTCGGCTCGAGCTACGCGCTGCGCGACGCCCAGAACGCCGGCACGCTGGCGGGCCGCAAATACGCCCTGGAGGGCTATCTCGCGCCGGACACCTACCGGGTGTTCACCTCCGCCACCGCCGAGAGCATCATCCGCACGCTGCTGAACCAGCACAACAAGGTGATCGACGCCGTGTACTACGCCCAGGACGCCGGCTATTACACCGACGAGGAGGGCTATCACGCCGTGGAGGCCTTTGACACGGGACTGACGATGGATCAGACCGTGGTGCTCGCCTCGATGATCGAGAAGGAGGCCGCCAGCCGCGAGGACTACGCCCGGGTATCCGCCGTGTTCCACAACCGGCTCCGGCTGGGCATGAAGCTGGAGAGCGACCCGACCGTCACCTACCCGTCCGGCGAGCACAGGCTGGCCCTCACCGAGGCCGACATCGCCGCGGAGAACCCCTACAACACCTACTACGTCCCGGCGCTGCCGATCGGCCCGATCTGCAACCCGTCGGTGGCGGCGCTGGAGGCGGCGCAGTCGCCTGACATGGACTTCATCAACCAGGGCTACCTCTACTTCTGCGCCACGGAGCCCGGCTCCGGCCAGCTGGTCTTCTCCATCAGCCGGGAGGAGCACGACGCCAACGTCGCGAAGTATCGCCCGCTGTGGGAGGAGTACGACCGCCGGCAGGCCCTGGAGGCCGCGGCGGCCGCCCAACAGCCGGAAGGGTAAGCGCCCGCCCGGCGTGCAGGCACGGATAAATATCCTTTGCGGAGGCAATCGATTTGAAGTACGCGATATTCAAGCCGAGGGAAACGGACAGGAACTTCCTGTTCGCGGTTTTGATGACCACGGTGAAGATGCTGTTCTTCGCGGTGCTGCTGATCGCCCTGACGGGCACCGGCCTGGTGGCCGGCATCGCCAAGGGCTGGGTGGACACCGCGCCGGACCTGGACCTGGCCGCCATCGGCGCGCAGAGCCAGACCAGCTTCATCTATGACAGCCAGGGCAACCTGATCATGGAGTTCAAGGGCTCGGAAAACCGCATCTACGTGGAGATCGAGGACATCCCCCAGCAGCTGATCAACGCCGTCATCGCCATCGAGGATTCCCGCTTCTATGAGCACCACGGCGTGGACCTGAAGCGCATCGTCGGCGCGCTGGTGAACAACCTGATGGGCGGCGCCACCCAGGGCGCGTCCACCATCACCTGCCAGCTGGTGAAGCTGACGCTTCTGAACAGCGACCAGAATTACAAGCGCAAGATGCAGGAGGCCTACCTGGCGCTGGAGCTGGAGAAGAACCTCAGCAAGGAGGAGATCCTGGAGGCCTACCTGAACGTCATCTACATGGGCGGCTCCAGCTATGGCGTGAAGATCGCCGCCCAGGATTATTTCGGCAAGGACCTGACCCAGCTGACGCTGCGCGAATGCGCGTGCCTGGCGGGCCTGATCCGAAACCCCTATCGCTACAACCCGCGCTCAAATTACTATCGCCGCAACCGGCCGGAGACGACCAACGACCGCACGGACTACGTGCTGCGTGAAATGCTGGACCACCGCCTCATCACCGAGGAGGAGTATGACGCGGCCGTGGCGGACACGCTCTCGATCGTCGAGAGCAGCACCGCCGCCAGCGACAACATGTACGACAACGCCTACTACGTGGAGTATTCCATCTACGATGTCGTGACGAAGATGCTGCGCGTCGAGGGCCTGGAGGACACCAGCTACAACCGCAGCCAGATGGAGACCAAGCTGCGCAACGGCGGCTACAAGGTGTTCACCAGCCTGAACCCCGAGGTGCAGCAGGCTGTGCAGGAGACCATCACCAACTGGAACCAGTATCCCGCCATGCGCTATTCCAACGACAGCTCCACCCAGGCGTCGCTGGGCGGCGGCGAATACCTGACCGTCGTGCAGCCCCAGTGCGCCGCGGCGGTGATGGACTGGCACACCGGCGAGCTGATCGCCATCGTCGGCGGGCGCAACGAGCCCGTGCAGCGCAAGCAGCTGAACCGCGCCTACCAGAACGACATGCCCGTGGGCTCGGCCATCAAGCCGCTGGCGGTGTACGGCCCGGCGTTTGACATGGGCTATTCCCCCGGCACGCCGGTGCTGAACATGCCGATTCCCATCAAGGGCTGGGTCAGCGAGACGGGCTATCCCAACAACTTCGAGGGCGGCGGCTTCTCCGGCGTGGAGAGCATGCGCCACGCCATCAACCAGTCGCACAACACCTCCACGGCCCACGTGCTGATGGACTATGTGGGCATCGAGAATTCCGTCACGTACCTGCTCAAGCTGGGCGTGAACCCGAACCACATCCTGGCCAACGGCTCCGGCCTGGCGCTGGGCTCCTCCGGCCTGTCGGTGGTGGAGCTGGCCACCGCCTTCGGGGCCATCGCGAACCGGGGCGTCTATCAGGAATCCTACGCCTTCACGCAGATCCTGAACGCCGACGGCACCGTCTACATCGACGTGAAGGAGGTGCAGGAGACCTGGCAGGCCTTCAAGCCCTCCACCGCCTACATGCTGGTGGACGTGCTGAAGGGCTGCGTCCAGCCGGGGATCGGCACCGGCTCCCGCGCGAACTTCGGCGGGCTGACTGTGGCCGGCAAGACCGGTACCAACACCAACAACATCGGCGTCACCTTCGCCGGCATGACGGGCTACTATTCCGCCGCCGTCTGGGTCGGCTCGGACAACTACAAGCCGCTGACCAGCGACGCCACCGGCGGCAGCTATGCCGCGCCGCTGTGGGCCTCGATCATGACCCAGGTGCACACCCTGACCGGCTGCACCGCCGACCGTGCCATCATCGCCGGCTCCCCCGCCGACTTCGGGCTCACCGCCTGCACGGTCTGCGCGGTTTCGGGCATGCTGCCCACCTCCGCCTGCCGCAACGACGTGAACCACTACGGCACCAACACCGACTACTACCTGAACGGCACCCAGCCCACGGCCTACTGCAACATGCACCGCGCCGTGACCGTGTGCAACTACAGCCACCAGGTCGCCTCGGAGGGCTGCCACAATACCACGGTGTACGGCATGATCTACATCCCCGAGGGCCATCCGCTGCGCAACGCCGAAAACCTCGACGACGTGACCGCCTACTTCATCGGCGCGTCCACCAACGAAAACTCCACCAGCCTGGGAAGGTGCACGCTGGGGAGATAGCAGGAACAACCGCCGGCCGGCACCGGGTCAACGATCGGTTTTCACGCTGAATAGACGCCCTCTTCCCGTCAATGCTCAATGCAGAGACGGAAAGAGGGCGTGTTTTATGGGAAAGATGATCGATACCGTCGCGTTCGGCGCGCTCGCGGCGACGGGGCTGTACCTGTTCTTTCTGAACGCCTGGGGCAGCATCCCGCTGGCGGCGGGGCTGGCCTTTTTGTGCACGGCGCTGGCCAGGGGGCTGATCCTGGCGCGGCCGATCAAAAAGAAAGCCTCCGCCGCGCAACTGCGGGGAGAGCTGCTTCGGCTGGCGGGCCTGAGCGACGCCGAGGCGCAGGCGGAGCTGGCCGCGTGGGTGCGCACCCGCTGGCCGGGCGAGGCCTTCGCGCTCGCGCCGGTGTTGAAGCACCCGGAAGCCACGCTGTCCTCCGGCGACATCCTGAACGCCTGGAAGGCGAATCGGGAGGCCGCGCGACTGGTAGTGTGCGCCACCTGTCCAGCGGAGCCCCGCGCCCTGGCCTACGCCCGGGAGCTGTCGTCGCCCCCCGTGGCGGTGGTGGACAGCCGCGGGCTCTCCCGGCTGATGCGGCGGACCCTGCCCAGGCAGGCGCCCGACCCCGCGGTGCCGCTGAAAACGCGCCTGCGCAGGGTCGCCGCGCGGATCGCGGCCAGCCGGGTCACGCCCCGCAACCTGCTCATGGCGGCGGCGCTGCTGGCGCTGTATCTGCGCGGCGCGAGCCCGCTCTGCCTCGCCGGGGCGCTGGCGATCCTGGCGCACTTCGGCGTCGCCATCGGCCAGCGCCGGGTGGGAAGCAGGCTGTTCGACGGCCAGGGAGAACCGGATCGTCCCGTCGAAGCCTTGGAGCATCCCTCGCGATGACGCAGCGCGAGAGGCTGCCGATGCGGCGATTACAGGTCCTCTAGCCGGATCTTCGAATGCTCCCGCGCCTGGCGGTAGATGCTGAAGCGGTTGCCGATGGTCTGCACGCCCTCGGCGTGCACGCGCTCGCACAGGGCGTCGCAGGCCTCGCGGGTGGACTCAAAGGGCGCGGTGTTCAGCACCTGCACCTTGATCAGCTCCCGGGCTTCCAGCGCATCCCAGCACTGCTTGACCAGGTTGTCGGTGATGCCGTCCTTGCCGATGTGCAGGATCGGCTCCATCGTGTTGCACATGGCGCGCAGCTTCGCGCGCTGCTTGGTGGTCATAGTATTCTCCTCCATTGTATCGCTGATTGGGCAGGCACAGCGGCGGTCTTTTCACCGCATCGCCGCCCCTGTAAAGCTGGTTGCAAGTCGAGGAAAAGCAACACAGAAATGCAGTCAAAAACGCCGAAAATGCGCTTCAGGGATTTTAGAAACACACTCTAGTCCTCACTCCACGAAGTCGAATTCCATCTCGCCGATCACGACGCTGTCGCCCTCCTTCGCGCCCTTTGCGCGGAGCGCGTCGATCACGCCCAGGCGACGGAGCGAACGGTGGAAGTAGTTCAGGGATTCCTCGTTGTCGAAGTTCACGGAGTCCATCAGGCGCTCCATCTCCCGGCCGGAGACGAAGTAGACGTTCCCCTCCGCCTCGACGGTGAAGGGCTCGCCGTTCAGGTCCGCGAGGTCGCCCAGTGCCTCCTCCAGGAACGGCTCGGCGGGCGGGCAAGTCTCCAGCAGCTCCACGGTGGCGTAGAGCAGGGCGTTGAAGTTCTGCCGGGTGGCCGCCGAAACGGGATAGACGCCGATGCCAGTGCCCGCCAGCTTCTCCCTCAGCCGCGCCAGGTTTTCCTCCGCACCGGGCAGGTCCATCTTGTTGGCGACGACGAGCATCGGGCGGTTCTTCAGGTCGCCATAGGCCTCCAACTCCTTCATGATGGCGTCGTAGTCCTCCAGCGGGTCGCGGCCCTCGCTGCCGGCGATGTCGAGCACGTGCAAGAGCATCCGCGTCCGCTCCACATGGCGCAGGAACGCGTGGCCCAGGCCGACGCCCTCGGCCGCGCCCTCGACCAGGCCGGGGATGTCCGCCAGCACGAAGCTGGCGTCGCCGTGCTTCACGATACCCAGGTTCGGCTGGAGGGTGGTAAAGTGATAGTTGGCGATCTTCGGCCGCGCCGCCGTCACCACGGACAGGATCGTGGACTTGCCCACGTTCGGGAAGCCCACCAGGCCCACGTCCGCGATGGATTTCAGCTCCAGCGTCAGCTCGATCACGTCGCGCTTCTCGCCGGGCTTGGCGAACTGGGGCGCCTGGCGCGTGGGCGTGGCGAAGTGCTGGTTGCCGAAGCCGCCGTTGCCACCCTTCACCAGCGTCTTGCGCGTGCCGGGCTCGTACAGGTCCAGCAGCAGCTTGCCGGTGGCCTTCTCGCGCACCACCGTTCCCGGCGGCACCTCGATCACCACCGGCTCGCCGGACTTGCCGGTCCGGCGGTTCGCCATGCCGTCACCGCCGTTCTCGGCGGTGAATTTGCGCTTGTAGCGGAAGTCCATCAGCGTGTGCATGCGCTCGGACGCCTCGAAGATCACGTCGCCGCCGCGCCCGCCGTCGCCGCCGTCCGGTCCGCCGGCCTGGACAAACTTCTCCCGGTGGAACGACACGCAGCCGTTGCCGCCGTCCCCCGCCTTCACCGTGATGGTGACCACATCTACGAATAATGCCATATTCTACCCCATAATTGAGAATGAGGAATAACCGTGGCTGTCGCGCCGTTATTCATTCCTCATTTTTCTTCCATGTGCTTCTCGCACAGTCCATCGTTCAACGGGCACCTTTCGCACTCCGGCTTCCGGGCGTAGCAGCAGCGCCGCCCATGCCAGATGATCAAATGATGCCCATGGGACCAGATCGCCGGATCGAGCAGCTCCCGCAGCTGCGCCTCCACCTTCTCCGGGGTGTTGCCGTCCGCGAGGCCGATGCGCCGGGAAACGCGGAACACGTGGGTGTCCACCGGGATCTCGTTGCCCCCGAAGGCCGCCAGCAGCACCACGCCCGCCGTCTTCTGCCCCACCCCCGGCAGGGCCATCAGCTCCTCGCGGGTATGGGGCACCTCGCCGTTGTAGCGCTCCACCAGCGCCCGGCAGGCGGCGACGATGTTCCTGGCCTTGTTGTGGTACAGGCCGCACTCCTTGATCCTCGGCTCCAGCTCCTCGGGCGTGAGCTTCGCCATGGCGTAAGCGTCCGGGTACATCGGGAACAGCCGCGACGTGACGAGGTTCACCCGTCGGTCCGTGCACTGGGCGGACAGGATCGTGGCGATCAGCGTCTCAAAGGGATTGCGGAAGTTCAGCTCCGGCTTTGCCTCCGGATACAGCTTCTCAAGCGCCTCCATCACCAGCGCCGCGCGCTTCGCGTCCATGGGCATCCCTCCCGCTTTTGTATCTTCCACAATTATACCCTGATCCTCATAAGCCGGTCAAGCATGAAACGGTAAATCGCGCATCTATACCATGGGTATAAAAAACAATATTCTATCCGTATTGCCGGTGTCTTCAAATCCGCCGGTCTTCGTGCTACAATGGTCTCAACCAAGGCAAGGGAGGCGCGAACATGAAACTGGCGGAGAACATCCGCGCGCATCGCAAGGCGCGCAAACTGACCCAGGAGCAGCTGGCGGAGGTGCTGGGCGTGACCGTCGGCGCGGTGCACAAGTGGGAAGCGAGGCTGTCCGTGCCGGAGCTTCCGCTGATCGTGGAGATGGCGGATTTCTTCGATTGCTCGGTGGACGCGCTGCTGGGCTATGAGATGAAGGACAACCGGCTGCAGGCCACCGAGGCGCGCATCTGGAAGTACCACAGCGAGAAGAGCCGCGAGGGCCTTATAGAGGTGGAGAAGGCGCTCAAGCGGTATCCCAACGCCTTCCAAATCGCCTACGCCGGGGCCATGCTCTATCACGGCATCGGCTTCGAGGCACACGACAAGGCGCTGCTCCGGCGAGCGCTGGAGCTCTACGAAAAGGCGCGCCAGCTGCTGCCCCAGAACCAGGACACCGGCATCAGCGAGCAGACCCTCTGCGGGTCGATCTCCCAGGTGTATTTCGCGCTGGGCGACAAGGAGAAGGCCATCGGGCTCGCCAAGGCGCATAACGCCGGTCACCTCTACAGCGCGATGATCGGGGAGGTGCTGGCCGTGGAGATGGGCCGGACGGACGAGGCGGTTCCATACCTGTCCCACGGAATCGCAAATGCCTTCAACAACATCCTCTACACCGTGATCGGATATGCGGCTGTCTACCGCGCGCGCCGGGACGCGGGAAACGGCGTGGCGGTGCTGCAATGGGGCATCCTGTCCCTGCGCGCCCTCAAGGCATCCGACCGGCCGGATTTCATCGACAAGCTCTGCGCCTTCTTCCACACCTGGCTTGCCGACTTCCAGCTGGCCGCGGGCGACGACGCCGCCGCCCGAGGTTCCCTGGCCAAGGCCCTCGCCCTGGCTCGCGCCTTCGACGCCGCGCCGGACTACAGCTGCCGGAACATACGGTTCAGCACCGAATGGAACCGCAACGATGTGATGTATGATGGCCTCGGCGCCACCGCCATGGAGGCCGTGGAGAACGCCCTGAACGAAATCGGCAGCGAAGCGCTGTCCGCGATCTACCGAGAACTGACGAACGAATGGAAAGGTGAGGTGGAATCATGTTCGGAATGAAAAATCTCCCGTGCGAGTTCCGCACGGAACAGGCCTATCTGGTCCTTGAACTCCTCAGGCATCACAACATCCGCTGCCAAATGCCCTCGGACGAAATGTATTTCGTCAACGCCTTCCGCCTGCCCCACCCCGACAGGCGCTGGCAGATCTTCGTGCGGCGGCGGGATTATGGCAGGGCGGTTGAAATCCTCGCGGGGGAAGGGCTGATCGTCGGCGCGACCCGGCCGGATCGCGCCGGCGAAGGCGACGCCGACCTTACGCCGGCGTCACCCGCAATCGCATCCCGTCGTACTCGGCCCGATAGAGGCCGATCAGGTTGCCGCTGTTCAGCCTGTGCAGCGCCCGCCGCACGTCCTGCAAATATTCCATAGGAAAGCGCACGGACAGGCCGCAGCCCATGGAAATGTCCCGCGGGGTGGTGACCACCCGCGCCGGCACGCCCTGCGCCTTCAGCACGGCCTCAAAGCGAAGCACCTGCTGGCGCGAGCGAAACGCCGCCACGCCATAGACGTCCCGCATGCCATCCCCTCCTCTCGTCGATTCACGTGCCGCGGCTCATAAAAGCGCCGCGGCGCATGTATTCTATACTACGCGGGGTCGGGCCGCCGCGTGAAGGAGGCTACGATATGTCGATCTATTTTGACAACGCCGCCACCAGCCATCCGAAGCCGAAGGCCGTGCTGGACGCGGTGGCGCGGGCCATGACGGAATTCAACGCCAATCCCGGGCGCTCCGGCCACCCCGCCGCCCTGGCCGCGGCGCGGACGGTGCTCGAGACGCGGGAGAAGCTGGCGCGGCTGTTGAACGCGCCGGACCCCATGCGCGTGATCCACTGCTTCAACTGCACCGACGCGCTGAACCTGGCCGTCAAGGGCAGCCTGCACGCGGGCGACCACGTCGTCGCCACGGCGCTGGAGCACAACTCGGTGCTGCGGGTGCTGGGAACGCTGGCGGCCCGGGGGCGCATCGCCTTCACGCTGGTGAGGCCCCGGACGGACGGCTTTGTCGACCCGGAGGACATCCGCGCCGCCCTCACCGTGAAGACCGCGCTGATCGTCTGCACCCACGCCTCGAACGTCACCGGCGCGATCCAGCCCGTTGCCGCAATCGGCCAGCTGGCGCGGGAGCTGGGCATCCGCTATTTGATCGACGGGGCACAGGCCCTCGGCGGCTTGCCGGTGGACGTGCGGGCCCTGGGCTGCGACCTCTATGCCTTCCCCGGCCACAAATCGCTGCTGGGGCCGCAGGGCACCGGCGGGCTGTACATCGGCGAAGGCATCGGGCTGTTCACCCAGCGCGAGGGCGGCACCGGCTCCTCCTCCGACAGCCTGCTGCAGCCGGCGGAGCTGCCGGAGCGCTACGAGTCCGGCACGGTGAACCTGCCGGGCATCGCGGGCCTCGGCGCGGGCTGCGACCACGCCCAAAAAAACCTGAGCCAGATCATGATGCGGGAGCGCGAGCTGTGCCAGGCGCTGTTCGAGGGGCTTTCCGCCATCGAGGGCGTCGAGGTCTACAGCCCCGCGAGGGAGGCCGGTCGCGCCAGCCTCGTCAGCTTCAACGCCTTCGACCTCTCCTCCGCCCAGGCCGCCGACGCCCTGGCCCAGCGGGGCTTTGCCGTGCGCGGCGGGCTGCACTGCGCGCCGGAGGCTCATCGCTTCCTGGGCACGCTGCGCCGGGGCGTGGTGCGCGCCAGCCTCGGCCACGCCAACACCTTCGAGGAGGTGGAGCGCTTCCTCGCCGCCGTGCGAAGCCTGAAGTGAATCATCGGCGCATCGCGGAAAGCGGATGGATTTGCGGAAGGCGTCCTCCTGACGTTTCGTACAGATTCTTCGCACGGCGCGGTTTTCAATCCCCTGGATTGAAAATCCGCGGTCCAGCCCATGGGCCGGACTTGGAAACCCTCCGGGTTTCCAACCTTCCGCTCAGGATGACAGCGCATCGAAATCCCAGTCATCCCGTGATGATTTGCATAATCCAGCCTCCCCCGGCGCACACTCATGACAAAGGAGGTCGATTCCATGCCCACCACCGAATGCCGAAACTGCCACCGCGTCGGGGACCTGCGCAGCTTCCGCGCCTGCAGCGACTGCGGCGCGCCGCTGTGCGACGACTGTGCCAACGAGTATTCCGGCCTGTGTCCCGACTGCGACCGTCCGGAAGCCGCCTGGGTTTTTCACAATCTCTATTGATTCCTGACACTGGGCTGTGCTAAAATAGGTGGACCAAGCAATACGGAGGCACAGCCATGAGGAAGGATCAACTGGGCAAGCGTGTGCTGATGAGCGCGCTGGGCGTCATCATCTGCGGCATCAGCGTGGGCATGTTCAAGCACGCCGCGCTGGGCGTGGACCCGTTTCAATCGCTGATGAGCGGTCTGGACGCCGTGATCCCGATCCGCTTCGGCACGCTCTATGTGATCGTGAACCTGGCGCTGCTGACCTTCGCGCTGGCCCTCGACCGGCGCAAGATCGGCCTGGCCACGCTGATCAACCTGTTCCTGCTGGGCTACATCGCCGAATTCTCCCAGCGCGTGGCGGCAAATCTGCTGCCCTCCCCCGCGCTGGCCGTTCGCCTCGGGCTGCTGGCCGTCGCCATCGTGATCATGTGCCTGGCCTCCGCCTTCTATTTCACGGCGGACCTGGGCGTCTCCACCTATGACGCGGTGGCACTGATCTGGTCGGAGAGGCAGCGCCGGCTCCGCTTCCCGGTCTGCCGCGTGATCTGCGACCTCGCCTGCGTGCTGCTCGGCGCGCTCCTGTGCCGCCTGGCCGGCTTCAGCTTCCTGCAAATCACCGGCGAGGTGGGCGTCGGCACGATCATCACCGCCTTCTTCATGGGGCCACTGATCGATTTCTTCAACCAAAAAGTGGCGCGTCCGTTCCTGTACGGAAAGGGCGCGTGAGGGCGAAAGGGCGGGTTTTGACTCTTCACAGAGAAACAGAGCGCGAACGAGCGCCGTTATACTAAACTCAATCTAAAAGTGAACATATGCGGAGCTGAGGGAGGCGATGCAGCGCATCGTTGACCGCAGCGAGGCGACGGCAGGGCGGAAAAGACGCCCGCAGATGGTTGCAATTTAGATTGAGTTTAGTATTATGCACAGATCCTTCGCTTCGCTCAGGATGACAGGGTTTCGAGCCGCTGTCATCCTGAGCAGAGCGAAGGATCTGTTCGCAGTGTCAGAAGGCTGCGTTCCAGGCCGCCGAATCATCAGTGGCCAAGTCAAGAAAAAGCAACACAGAAATGCAGCCTGAGACGCCGAAATTGCGCTTCGGGGATTTTAGAAACACACTCTAGGTAGACGATGATTCGAAGGTTTACTGGAGGTAAATCGAGAAATTTGCAAGAGACAGATGCCGGAAAAGGCGCCGCAGAATCGGTGCGGGAATAAATCAGCGGCTACCTAGTCCATCATCCGGCGGAAGTGGTCGTCGCAGGCCTTTTCCAGGGCCTTCACGATGATCTTCAGCGTCTTGATGCGGGCGTATTTCTTGTCGTTGGATTCGATGATGTGCCAGGGGGCGTTCTCCGTGCTGGTCTTTTGCAGCATCTCGTCGATGGCCTCCTCATACTGGGGCCACTTCTCGCGGTTGCGCCAGTCCTCGTCGGTGATCTTCCACTGCTTCTCCGGGGTGTTCTGGCGGTCGGTGAAGCGGGCCAGCTGGGTCTCCTGGTCAATGTGGATCCAGAACTTCAGCACCACCGCGCCCCAATCGGTCAGCGTGCGCTCAAACTCGTTGATCTCGTTGTAGGCGCGCTTCCAGTCCTTTTCGCCGCAGAAGCCCTCCAGGCGCTCCACCATCACGCGGCCGTACCAGGTGCGGTCGAAGATGCAGATGTGGCCGGTGCGGGGCAGGCGCGTCCAGAAGCGCCACAGGTATTGCCGGTTCAGCTCGTGCGGCAGCGGCGAGGCGATGGGATGCACGTCGAAGCCCCGGGGATCCAGCGGATAGGCCACCCGGCGGATGTTGCCGCCCTTGCCGGCGGCGTCCCAGCCCTCGTAGCAGAGGATCACGGGGATCTTCTTCCGGTAGATCACGTTGTGCAGCGCGCTCAGGCGCTCCTGGAGCTTTTTCAACTCCTTCTTGTATGCCTTGTCGTCGATCGTGGGCGACAGGTCCACCTCCGAAAGCCGCGGCATCGGAACCAGTGGGAATTCCTCCTCGAAGGGCTCGCCCACATACCGGCCCTCGCTGAGGCCGCGGTCGATGGTCTCCACCAGCAGCTTCATGGCGTCGCGCACGGCGCTCTTGCGGCGGCTGCCGTCCAGGATGTGCCAGGGCAGCACGGCGTCGGTCTTGTCCATGAAGCCGTCGTAGGCCTCCAGGAAGCGCTTGTACTCCCGGTGCTGCCACAGGTCGTCGCCCGTGACGCGCCACTCCGTGTCATGGGATTCGGACAGCTTCCTCAGCCGCTCGAACTGCTCGTCCCGGTCGATGTGCAAAAACAGCTTCAGCACCAGGTAGCCGCCGTCGCGCAGCTGGCGTTCGAATTCGTTCACCTGGCGGATGCGGCGGCGGTATTCGTCCTTGGTGATCTCGTGCCGCAGGAACTTCTGCACCAGGCCCTCCATCCAGCCCGAGTCCAGGAAGGTGATCTTGCCGTTCTGGGGGATCGCCTTCACGTACTGGTACAGGAAGGGATAGCGCTCCCCGGCCTCCGGCGTGATCATCGGGGAGACGACGCTGTAAAAGCGCGGGTCGATCTCGCTGATCAGCTCCTTGATCAGGCTGCCCTTGCCCGCCGCGGCCCAGCCCTCGATCAGCACGATCACCGGCAGCTTCGCGTCCCGGAGCTGCTGCTGCTGACCCAGAAGCGTGTTCCGGAATTCCTTGATCTGCGCGCGGACGGCGTCCTTGTCGTCCTTGTCCTTCCACTCATAGCCCTTCAGCATACTCACTTCGCCTCCCTTGCGATATTCCCCGGCGTCATTCGTGCTCCTGCGCGCCGTTTCCGCCCTTGTAGTGCAGGCCCAGCATGGTGATGTCGTCGAACTGGTCGGCCTCGCCCACGAAGTTCTGGATGTGCCTGCGCACGGCGGGCAGGGTGTCTTGCATGGTCTCGTCCTTCACGGTATTCAGGGCCTCGAGCAGCCGGTCCATGCCATACTGCTCCACGTTCTCGTCGATCGCCTCCGGGATGCCGTCCGTGTACACAAACAGCTTGTCGCCCGGGTTCAGCTGCAGCTCGTACTCCCGGAAGGGCATGTCCTCCATGGCCGCCAGGGCCGGGCCGTGCCGGTCCTTCAGCGCCTCGTACTCGCCGCCGGCGCGCATCAGCGTCGGATACTCGTGGCCCGCGTTGGCGCACGTCATCTTCCCGGTGGCCAGGTCGATGATGCCCAGCCAGACGGTGACGAACATCTCCGCCTCGTTGCCGTCGCACAGCGTGTTGTTCGCGCGGTAGAGAATCTGCGAGGGCGTCTGCCCGGATTCGGCCAGGCCGCGGATCGCCGTCTTGGCCCGCATCATGAACAGCGCCGCCGGAATGCCCTTGCCAGACACGTCCGCGATCACCAAGGCCAGCCGGTTCTGCCCCACGAAGAAGAAGTCGTAGAAATCGCCGCCGACCTCCTTCGCCGGGTCCATCGTGGCATAGAGCTCAAAGTCGTCCCTCGGGAAGGTGAAGTTCTTCGGCAGCGCGGAATCCTGGATCCTGAAGGCAAACTCCAGCTCCTGCTCGATGCGCTTTTCTGCCGCCGCGATGTAGCCCTTCAGCGCGGTGACGGTATGGTTGATGTCGTCGGACAGCGAGGCGAATTCCGAGGATTTGCGCACGTCCACCACCTCGTTCAGGTTGCCGGCGGTGATGCGGTCCAGCGACTGGTTGACGAGCAGCAGGTTGTTGACGACGATGGCCTGCACCAGCATCGAAATCAGCACGTAGATCACCGCGAACAGTATGATCGCCGCGAAGGCCGATTCGTAGGTCTGGATGTCCCGGTCGGCGTAGACTTCCTTCATGGGCAGCTGGGTCAGCAGCGTCACGCCGCCCTCCAGCCGCTCCGTGCGGCACAAGGAATCCACCCCCAGCACCTTGGCCCGGAAGCTGGTCTCCTCCGGCTGGGCCTTCACGGTGGCCATGTCGTTCTTGGAGAGGGAGGTGCCCTTGTGGGCGCCCGCGAAGATGATGCCGCTGTCGCGGAAGAGATCAAACGTGCCCTCGTTGCCCACGTGGAAGAAGGACAGCGTCTCGTTCAGGCCGGACAGGTTCAGCGCCGCGTCGATGGCGTTCTTGTTGACCACCACCTGGATCATGCCGCCTTCGCAGCTCGCGCCGGCCACCACCCGGGAGTCGGACGGGGCCGCGGCCTTCGCCTCGGCAGTCCCTTCCAGCACCTCCGAGAGCAGCCCGGCGTATACGGGCGAATCCCCGGTGTTGACGAGGGCCGCGCCAGTCTCGTCCACGGCTGTCACGCCCAGCAGGGAGTAGATTTCGCGCATGCGCTCCAGGAACGCCTCGTCGACCGACCGGATGCCGCCGGAGTGATTCACTTCCTCGGCGATGGCCTTCGCCTCCATCAGCGCCGTCGTCTCCGCCAGGGCATGGGTGTTCTGCTCGGTCTCGCGCAGCTGGTCATAGGTCCGCCGAATATCCTCAGACACCGCCGCCAGCGTGCCGCTGGCGTTCTGCACGGCGCTCTGGGTCTGCACGCCGAAGGACATCAGCAGGTTCAGCACCAATATGGCGGACGTCATCGCGAACAGCCAGGCCTGAAAGCGCTGGGAGACCGGGATCTCGTCCTCGCGCATCTTGCGGAAGGGATTCTTCCATTCGCCCGCGTAGACGCGCAGCGCCACCGAGGAGCCCGCCATGCCCACGCCCGTGAACACGATCATCGCCGGGGCGCAGGTGCGAACCACGTAAAACGCCATGCTCATGTCGTTCCGGTGGGTGATGAACACCACGTACATGTGGAAGACCTCCACCACCGCGCCCATGAAGAACGCGTAGATCGCGGAGGGCTTTTTGCGCTTGAATATGTAGATGTGCATGGCCGCGGCCAGGAAGCCCGCCAGGCAAGTGGACACGCTGCAGGCGATTCGCGTGTAGCTGCCCACGCCCCAGTAGGTGCCGGCGATGTAGCGCTCGATGCCGCCCACCAGGCCGGCGATGATGCCGGAGATCGGGTCGAAGAACAGGCCCGCCGACAGAGGCCCCATGTCGCGCACGTTCAGCATCATGTGGCTGTAATCCACGCCGAAGTGGGTGGACAGCACCGCGCACAGGCCATAGATCAATCCGATGACCAGCTTCCGCAGCGGCGTCATCTTCCGTCCCTGGCCCTGCTTCCAGATCAGCATCGTCAGCAGCACATATAAAAGCGTGACCCCGGACATCTTCAGAATCATCGTTATCATCGTATCATCAACCCCTGTTCAGAAAAGCCGTTCGCCTCCGGGCCGTCCCGGAGCGCTTCTTTTCACTATTCTAACAAAACACGGGGACAGTTGCAAGCCCAAACAGGCGCCCCGCAGAAAAAAAAGCGGCCTGGAGCCCTGGGAACAAGCGATATGCAGTCGGCCAATCATGCGAACAGATCCTCCGCTCCGCTCAGGAGGTCATCCTGGGCAAAGCGAGGGATCTGTACGAAGCGTCCGGGGTGCTTAGCGCCACTTGAACGTGATCATGCCATAGACGTAGATGAACAGTATGGCCGCGGGCACGACCCACTGGAACAGCGGCTTCATCCACTGCTTCACCTTCATGCCCTTGCCGGCGTTGGCCTCGGCGATGAAGTTGTCCCAGCCCCAGCCGAACCGGTTGCAGCAGAACAGCGCGAACACCAGGCTGCCCAGCGGCAGCACGTTGGTGGAAACGATGAAATCCCAGAAGTCCAGCCAGGCGCTGCCCTCGGCGAAGGGCTGGAACTTGAACACGCTGTAGCCCAGGGCCGTGGTCAGCCCCAGCAGGAAAATGCCGATGCCGCAGATCACGCTGCCCTTCGGGCGGCTCCAGCCGGTCAGCTCGCGCACCATCGCCAGGATGTTCTCGCACACCGCCAGCACCGTGGACATCGCCGCGAACACCATGAACAGGAAGAACAGCGTGCCCCACCAGCGGCCGCCGGCCATGTTGGCAAACACGGTGGCCATCGTGTCAAACAGCAGGCTCGGGCCGGCGTTGACCTCCAGGCCGTAGGAGAAGCAGGCCGGGAACATGATCAGGCCCGCGATCAGCGCCACGAACGTATCCAGCGTGATGACGTTCACCGCCTCGCCCAGCAGCGAACGCTCCTTGCCGATATAGCTGCCGAAGATGGCCATGCTGCCCATGCCGATGGACAGCGTGAAGAAGGCCTGGTTCATCGCGCCGACGATGACGTTGCCGTCGATCTTCTTCAGGTCCGGCACCAGGTAGAAGCTCAGGCCCTCCTTCGCGCCGGGCAGGGTCAGGCTGTGGCCCGCCAGCACCAGCAGCAAAAGCAGCAGCGCCACCATCATGAACTTGGTCACGCGCTCCAGGCCGCCCTGCAGGTTGAAGCTGAGGATGATGAAGGCCAGCACCACGGTGACGCCCAGGAAGGTCATGTTCACCCCGGGGTTCGTGATCATCAGCACGAAGCCCAGGTCCCGGATCTGGCCGGTGGCAAAGCGATAGAAGTAATAGAGGATCCAGCCGGTCACCACGCAATAGAAGGCCATCAGCGCGATGTTGCCCAGCAGCGACGCATAGCCCATGAAGCCCCACTTGCCCTTGGGCTTCTCCAGCTTCTGGAACAGGCGCACCGGGCTGGTCTGTGCCGCGCGACCGGCGGCAAACTCCATCACCATCACCGGCATGCCCAGCAGCAAAAGGCACAGGATGTACACCGCGACGAAGCCGCCGCCGCCGAACTGACCGCACATCCACGGGAACTTCCAAACATTGCCGCATCCGATCGCGCAGCCGGCCGAAAGCATGATGAAACCGAGCCGGCTGCCAAGACGTTCTCTCTTCTCCATTTTTCCTCTCCCCTGTTTCCTCAGAGTATCAGGAACGCTGGTATTGTACATCAAAAGGTGATATTCTGCAAGCGCAAATTCGCGGACTGAAGCGATCCGGGCAAACGCTCATTCGCCATTGCGCGTTCTTCCATAATATGTTATAATGACGATGAGTTTATATAACCTGATCCCATTCAGGCGCGCTATTTGACCGGTTCCGACGCATTCAAGCTATCACATCCGACAGAAACACGACGAGGAGGATGCCTGATGAAATTGAAACGAGCGATGGCAATCCTGCTGACCATGATGCTGCTGGCGGGCTTCATGCCCACGGCGCTGGCGTCGGTGGGCACCGGCTGGAACGACGACTGTCGCGGCAATCCGATCGCGGGCGGCGAGGATCAGAATCCCGTCTACGGCAAGCACAACTGGGTGAAGCAGTCGGAGATTGCCGGCCAGTCCTGCACCAGCGGCGGCGTGGCCGTCTACAGCTGCTCTTACTGCGGCGCCACATACCAGCGGCCGACGGAAGCCCCCGGCCACAGCTGGGGCGGCTGGAGCGCCACGAAGGCCGCCACCTGTGTCTCAGAAGGCGCGGAGGCGCGCACCTGCTCCCGCTGCGGCGAAACGGAGAGCCGGTCGACCCCGGCCACCGGAAACCACAGCTTCGGCGACTGGTCGACCAGCACCGCCGCCACCTGCACCGCGGGCGGCGAGGAGGCGCGCAAGTGCGGCGTCTGCGGCAAGACCGAGAATCGCGCCACCTCCGCGCTGGGCCACAGCTACGGCAGCTGGAACACCGCGAAGGCCGCCACCTGCACCGCGGGCGGCGAGGAGGCGCGCACCTGCTCCCGCTGCGGCGCGAAGGAGACCCGCGCGATCCCCCTGGCTGACCATCAGTGGGGCAAGTGGAAGACCAAGCGCGAAGCCACCTGCGACCGGAAGGGCGAGGAGGAGCGCAAATGCGCCGTCTGCGGCCAGACCGAGACGCGCGATGTCAAGAAGATCCCGCACACCTACGGCGACTGGACGGTCACCCGCGAGCCCACCTGCTCCGAAAAGGGCGAGCGGACGCACACCTGCGAGGAGTGCGGCCATGTGGACACGCAGGCCATCGACACCCTGCCTCACACCTTCGGCGACTGGGCCGTGACGCTCGAGCCCACCTGCACCGTAAAGGGCGAGCGCACCCACGCCTGCCAGGTCTGCGGCCATGAGGAGACCGAGGCCGTCGACACGCTGCCCCACGCCTTCGGCGATTGGGACGTGGCCGTGGATGCGACCTGCACCCAGGGCGGCAAGCAGGCCCACGTCTGCCAGACCTGCGGCCTGGAGGAGCGGGAGGATGTGCCCCCGAAGGGCCACCTGTTCGGCGAGTGGACCGTGATCGCCGAGATGACGGACTTCTCCATCGGCGTGCGCGAGCATGCCTGCCAGCGCTGCGGCCTGACGGAGCGCGAGGAGGAGGAGCCCCAGCCCACCTACCGCCGCGGCGACAAGGGCGACGGCGTGAAGGCGCTTCAGGAGATGCTGAACGCCGCGGGCTACGATTGCGGCACGGCGGACGGCATCTTCGGCAAGAAGACCGAGGCGGCGGTGAAGGCCGTCGAGGAGGCCCACAGCTTTGAGGCGGACGGCGTCGCCTGGCCCGGCGTTCAGAAGTGGCTGGCCACCGGCGCGGGCAAGGGCCCGGACGACGACGGGAGCGCCCCTCCCCTGCCGGACGGCATCAACAGCACCTACAGCGGCGGCGCCCCGAACCTGCCGCCGGTGTTCACCAGTGACGGCAACTTCTTCCATATGCGCCAGTTTGTCGTGGAGGACATGCCGTCGGCGAACAGCGCCTATTATGAGGGCGCGAATGTGCTGGTGAAGCTGCGGCTGGACATCGACGAGGCCGACAGCTACAAGGTGGTGAAATACACCTACGGCCAGGGCGACACGATTTATAGCAAAGACTGGATGCACGGCGGCGAGACGCTGCAGCCCATGCAGAGCTATTACATGACCTACAGCATGCACCTGGGGTCCGACATCGAGACCTGGCGCAAGCGCACGGTGACGTTGTGGCTCAAGAGCAAGACCACCGGCATCGTCGAGAGGGAATCGGTGACCTTCGGCCCGCCCTTTACGCCCGCCAAGGTGACCATCATCGACAAGGAGTCGGCCAGCCACATCGCCGGGGACAGCATGGCCTTCCTCTACCTGACGGCCGACAAGAGCGCCTACTCGGGCCACAGGCCGGTGCTTGAAAACCTGGATATTCCCATCAACGTGGACAGCGACGGCAACACCGAGATCCGCAACCTGAAGCTGACGGTGGAGCAGGTGAACGTGAACCACAGCCAGGTGCTCCAGACGGACGTCATTGACCTGGAGAAGAAGATCATGGCCGGCGACCGCTTCGACTGGCTGGCCCGGGTGAAGGCCAGCCCCGTGCCAAACTTCGCCGAAACCTATTCGGTCCACCTGAAGGTGACCGGCGTCTATGATGACAAGTACGGCAACGGCCAGACCGTGGAATCCAACATGATCACGCTGTCCTACTTCCCGGAGAAGGTGGGCTCCGAAAGCCCGAAGCTGGCCCTGGACTACTCCGTCAAGCCCGTGAAGAACCAGTACGGCCCCGGCGACAGGGTGACCATCTGCATGACCGCCACCAACACCGGCTCGGAGCCGCTGGAGAACGTGACCGTGGATTTCATCGGCCCCAGCAAGGCGCTGAGCGCCAAGTGGGAGCCCATCGACAACATCCCCAAGGGCACGGTGCTCCAGCCCGGCGAGACGGCGGAGGCCCGCTGGAGCTATACCTTCGTGCAGCAGGACTTCGACAACGAAAGATTCGTGGCGGATCTCTATGCCAATGCCGACTGGGCGGGCAGCGACGCCAAGGTCACATCGCCCTGCGCCCATGTGGTGCTCTCCTGCCTGGAATTCTTGCAGCAGTCCTTCAACCTGAATGCTGAGGTGCTCCAGAAGGCGTCCTTCTACCCCGCCGGTTCCACGGTGCCGGTGCGGCTGACCATCGTGATCTCCAACAAGACCAAGCTGAAGCGGACCCGCGTTTACGCCGTGGGCGACAACTGGAACAACGGCATCCTCAGCGAGAAGGCCTGGCGCGACTTCGGCCACGGCGAGAAGGGCTATGGCATCGGCGAAATGGGACCCGTGGATACCAGGATGTCGATGGTGGTCAACGTCACCATCCCGGAAGACTTCGAGGGCGACATCTACCGCCCCGCCTGGATGGTCGAGGCGGACAACTATGGCAGCAGGACCTTCCGATCCAACCGGGCTGCGGTTGGGCTGCCGGTTTTCCCGCTGGCGGATGCGTCCAGCGAGCTGAACCTGCAGGCCGAGCTGCGCACCGTATGCCCCCACGAAGACGGCGTCTGGCGCCAGGGCGACAAGGTGGACGTGAAGCTCACCGCCGAATACAAGGGCCCCGGCACGGCCAAGCGCCTGCTGATCGAGGGTGCCGACCTGGAGGGCGCGCAGCCCGTCTTCGTCCTGGGCGAAGACATGAACGCCGTTTCGGACACCGTGCACCTGACCCTGGGCAAGGCGCTGTTCCAGCAGGGCAGCTTCAGCTTCACCTTCCGGGCCAAGGCCAACGTGAAGGACGCGGCCCATACCGACTACATCACACCGGCGCGCACCCTGCTCTTTGACCTGACGCCCCAGGACAAGGGCACCCTGAAGGTGAAGGCCTCCATCCTCAGCGAGAGCCTGAACCCCGACGGCAAGTGGTGCCACGGCGACAAGGCGCTCATCCGCGTGGAGGCCAACTACAAGGGCCCGGTGATCCCGAACCGGCTGGAGTACAGCGCGTACCGGCCCGGCAACACCGAGTCGCCCTTCAAGCACGATACCATATGGTATTCCACATCGATCGCTGACGAATTCACAGTGCAGCTGGACGCGAACGACGTGAAGGGCGACGGCGTGCTCACCTACACCTTCACGGCCTATGCCTGCGAGGGCGATTCCGACATCTATACCTGCGAGGACTCCACGACGGTGGTGTTTGAGATGTCCCAGTCCGGCACCGGGCCGGACGCGAGCGGCATGGGACCGGACGCCAGCGCTATGGGCGTGGAGGAAGCGCCGGAGACCCCCGAGGCCGCCGCGGGCGGCATCGAGGACATGCCCGCGGAGGGCGTCGAAGCGGCAACCGGCGAGCAGGGCACGGAGACCGAAGCGCCCGTCGAGGCCGAAACCGCCGAGACCGGCGAAGTGCCCGTCGAGGTCGAGACCACCGAACCCGCCGAAGCGCCCGTCGAAGCCGAGGCCACCGAACCCGCCGAAGTGCCCGTCGAGGCCGAAACCGCCGAGACCGGCGAAGTGCCCGTCGAGGCCGAGACCACCGAACCCGCCGAAGCGCCCGTCGAGGCCGAGACCGCCGAGACCGGCGAAGTGCCCGTCGAGGCCGAAACCACCGAGACCGGCGAGGTGCCCGTCGAGGCCGAAACCGGCGAAGTGCCCGTCGAGGCTGAAACCGCCGAACCCGCCGAGGCAGCCGAAGAAGCTGAGGACGCTGTGCCCGCCTTCGAGGAGAACTATGTCAGCATCCCCGGCGCGGAGTATGAGATCCCCGCCACCGTCTGCCTGCCGAAGGGCGAAGGCCCGTTCCCGGCGGTGGTGATGCTGCACGGCACCGGCTCCACCCGCGACGAGGCGGGCAACGCCTACCTGCTCGCCGCGCCCGTGCTGGCGGAGAAATTCGGCATCGCCACCATCCGGATCGACTTCCCCGGCAACGGCGACAGCGACGCAGATTACACGCAGTACAACTTCCACTCCGCCGTGGCGGACGCCAAGGCGGCGGCGGACTACATGGCCGCGCTGGATTGCATCGACGACAGCGCCATCGGCGTCATGGGCTGGAGCCAGGGCGGCACCGACGCCCTGCTGGCCTGCGCCTGGGAGCCGGACACCTTCAAGTCGCTGGTGACCTGGGCCGGAGCGCCCGACATGCGGCTGGACGATTTCTTCACCGAGCAGGATTACGCCGAGGCGAAGGCAAACGGCAGCTTCGTGATGGAGTTTGACTGGCGCGAAAGCCTGAACGTCAGCCTCCAGTGGTGCGACGACGTGGCGAACACCGACGTTCTGAAGGAATTCTCGGAGGGCTACAGCGGCCCCGTGCTGGCCATCGCCGGCACCGAGGACGACACCGTCGACCCGCGCTGGAGCGCGAGGATCGTGGAGGCGAGCCTCCATCCGCAGTCCCGCGCGTATTACATCGAGGGCATGGACCACACCTTCAACGTCTTCGCGGAGGAGGACCTGCACTCGCTTTACGAGGCCGTCGACGCCACCGGCGCGTTCTTCGTGCTGACGCTGGCGAACCAGAGTGTGTTTTAAATCCCGGGAGATGCAGTTTCGAGCGTATCGGGCTGCATTTCAAGGCGCTTTTCCAAATGTGCTTCAGGGATTTTAGAAGCATACTCTAACCGCCGACCGCACGGACCCGTCGGGTATTCCGCAAATCACAGCGTCCAGTGACGCGAAAGGAGATGTCCCCCCATGGACCTGATTCCCAGCTTTTCCGTCGACCATACGCTCATCATCCCTGGCATATTCACCAGCCGGGTGGATACCGTCGGAGGCGGCACGGTCACCACCTATGACGTGCGGCTGACGCGGCCCAACAAGGAGCCCGCCATCGACGTCGCGGCCATGCACTCGCTGGAGCACATCGTCGCCACCTGTCTGCGCAACGACCCGGACTGGAAGGAGGAGATCGTCTACTGGGGCCCCATGGGCTGCCTGACGGGCTTCTACCTGATCCTCAAGGGCAATCGCCCGCCCCGGGAGATCTTCGACCTGCTCCTGCGGGCCTTCCGGTCCGTGGCGAGCGCCGAGAGCGTTCCCGGCGCGTCGCCGAAAAACTGCGGCCACTACCTGATGCACAATCTCGGCATGGCCAAGTGGTACGCGGCCAGGTTCGCGGACTACCTCGCCGAAAACGCCGGGAATCCCGATATCTTCGAGTACCCCAGGACCGAGCGCCTCGTCACCGAGGACGGACAGCATTTCTACGATTCGTAGAGTGTGCCGGTCTTCGGCCAGCCGGCTCCCCCGAACTCCCTCAGTCCGGCCTTCGGCCAGCCGGCTCCCTCGCCGAGGGAGGTGGCAGCCCGCAGGGCTGACGGAGGGAGTTCTCATTCCGGTTTTCCGCAAAGAAAATGTCCTTCACGGAAACCCGAAGATTGCATGGATGCATACGGAAGAGCATAGCCCTCAATGCCGCAGGTCAGGGCAACGTACAGATCCCTCAGCTTACCGTGAAGAACCAAAAAAGCTCCACGACCCCGGTCAGGGGCGTGGAGCTTTTTTGACGCTATCATAGTATTCCTATGGCCAGCCGGCGGGGCATTCGCTAATCCAGATACCCCTCCCGGCCCGTGACGCCGAAGCGCGCTTCCAGCAGGTGCAGCTGCTCGTCGGTGATGGTGTTGAGGCGCGGCAGCTGGGCGATCTTCATGTAGATCTCCGCGGCCTTCTCGGCGGTCTCGATGAGGCCGAAGGTCTCGTCCAGGTCCCTGCCCGCGCCATAGATGCCGTGCTGGCTCCAAACGACGAGCCGCGCCGTCTTCATCTTTTCGGCCGTGGCCTCGCCGATCTCGTTCGTGCCGCAGAGCATCCAGGGCAGCACGTTCACGCCGTCCGGGAACACCACGATGCATTCGGTGCACATCTGCCAGAGGGTGCGGGTGAACGCGCGCTCATCGAGGGAATGCACATAGGTCATGGCCAGCAGGTTCGCCGGGTGACAGTGCATGACGACCTTGTTTTCGGCATCGACCGCCAGCCTCGCCACGTGGCTCATCATGTGGGCCGGGAATTCGCTGGTAAACCGGCCGCCATCCTCGAAGCCCCAGAGCAGCTCGGCCTCCTCGCCGCCCTTCGTCAGGCGCACGATGCCGAGGTTGACCTCCGGCGCGTATTGCACGTTCTTGAAGTACTTGCCCGTGCCGGTGACGAGGAAGTACTTCCCGTCCAGCGCCGGCGCGGCGAAGCCGGTGGGGAGGGTCCGGATGACCCTGCCGGCATCGAGGCTTTCCCCCACTTCCCTTTCATCCAGCAGCAGGCTGACGTTGCCGCCGTTGCGCTCGTCCCAGCCGTGGGCGTACATGTTCGTGGTCGTGCGCACCATCTCCACCATGAACGGCGCGGTCAGGATATCCTTCATGTCCTCGCCTCCAATACCTTTTTCTCGTAAGCCCTGATCTCGTCGAACCACTCGCCGTCCGCGGGCTTGCCGCAGCGGCGGCAGTATTCGTCCCAGATCTCCCCGAAGGGCAGGGTCTTCAGCTCCTCCTGAGCCACCATCAGCTTGGTGAAATCGCCGGAATCCTGCAGGGCCTTCAGGTCGTCATTCGGCTGCAGCAGCGCGAACAGCAGCGCCTTTTGCAGGTTGCGATAACCCGTCACCCAGGCAGACACGCGGTTGATGCTGGCGTCGAAGTAATCCAGGGCGATGTTCACGCGCCCGTCCAGGCCGCCGCAGCGCACGATCTCCCTGGCGATCTCCTTCGTCTCGTCGTCGAACAGCACCACGTGGTCGCTGTCCCAGCGGATGGGCCGGGTCACGTGCAGCGCGATTTCCGGGAAGAAGGCCAGCAGCGCCGGAATCTTGTCGGAGACGACCTCGGTGGGATGGTAGTGGCCGTTGTCCATCAGCGGGATGCACTTGTCCCGGTTGAAGGCGGCGTAGCTGAGCGCGAATTCGGCCGAGCCCACGGTGTAGGCCTCGACGCCGATGCCGAACACCTTGCTCTCGATGCAGGGCTTCACCTTCGCAAAATCATAGGGCTCGGCGAGGATCGCGTCGATGGCCTCGCGATAGCGCTGCCTCGGGCCGATGCGGTCCGCCGGGATGTCCTTGAAGCCGTCGCCGGTCCAGATGTTCATCACGCAGGGCTGGCCCAGTTCCTCCGCAAGATAGTTGGAAATGCGGATGCAGGCCCTGCCGTGGTCGATCCAGAAGCGCCGGGTCTCCGGGTCGGGCGAGGCCAGCGTCAGCGGGTCACACTTCGGGTGAGAGAAGAAGGTGGGGTTGAAGTCGCAGCCCAGGCCGCGCTGCTTGCAGAATTCCACCCAGCGGCGAAAGTGCTTCGGCTCCAGCCGGTCGCGGTCGGCCCAGTCGCCGTCCTCAAAGATGGCATAGCTGGCGTGCAGGTTCAGCTTGGGCGTGCCGGGGATCAGGCCAAGCACCTCGTCGATGTCCGCCATCAATTCCTCCGGGCTGCGCGCCCGGCCGGGATAGTTGCCGGTGGTCTGGATGCCGCCGGTGAGGGGCTTCGACGGATCGGTGTCAAAGCCGCGCACGTCGTCACCCTGCCAGCAGTGCAACGACACCGGCACGCTCTTCAGCTTCGCGATGGCGGCCTCCGCGTCCACGCCGTGCGCCGCGTACTTCATTTTTGCTTCCTGATAGCTCATGTTCATGCCTCCCGCTTCATTTGGATTTTCAGGTTGCCGAGGGCCGTGGCCTCGATGGGCAGGGCGATCACCCGCTTGCCCGTGGCGACCTCGGTGAGTTGATTCAAGAATTGGTTCTTTGCGCCGCCGCCCACGATGTACAGCTCGTCATACCTTTTGCCGGTATTGCGCTCCAGCTCGTCGAGGGCCTGCCGGTAGCTTGCGGCCAGCGAGCGATAGGCGCACCGGAAGTAATCGGATGGGGTTTGAGGCCGGTTGTTCAGGGCCGCGTCGAAGGCTTCTTTCATGCTCTTCGGCGCGAGGAACGCCTGCGCGTTGGCGTCCACGGTCTCATCGTAGCCGCTGGCCTGCGCCCCGGCGGTGATTGCGTCCCAGGGCCTTCCGGGGCAAAGCTCCTCCCGCAGCCGGTTCACCAGCCACATGCCCATGATGTTCTTCTGGTAGCGGTTGTAGCCCACGCCGCCCTCGTTGGACCAGTTGGCCCGTTCGCTGGCGGCGTCCGTGAGGGGCCTGGCCGTCTTGACGCCCAGCAGGCTCCAGGTGCCGGAGGAGATGTAGGGCGCGTCCGCGTCCATCGGGATGCCCTCCACGGCGCTGCCGGTGTCGTGGGTGGCGCACAGCACGACCTTGACGCCCCGATATGCCCCGATCGCCGTTCCCGGCCTCTGCAGGGGATGGAACAGATGCTTTGGCAGGCCCAGCGCGCCGATGATCGCCGGGTCGTATTCCCCCGTGCGGGCGCCGACCATGCCGCCGGTGGTGCCGTTGGTGTATTCATGGGACTTTATGCCGCACAGCGCGTACAGCAGGTATTCCGGGATCATCAAAAAGTCCGTCACGCCCGCAAGCCGCCCGGCCAGCTGATCGGCATACAGCTGGTAGATCGTATTGAAGGGCTGGAACTGGATGCCCGTGCGGCGGTAGAGCTCCGAAAAGGGCACGATCCCGTGAACCGCCTCGACGGCCGGCTCCGTGCGGCTGTCGCGATAGGCATGGCAGGGCATGACGGCCTCGTCGCCCCGCATCAGCACGTAGTCCACGCCCCAGGTGTCGATCGACAGGCTCTCGATCTCCGGGAACCTCGCAAGCGCCGCGTCGATGCCCGCCTTCACGTGCCCGACCAGCGCCCCGACATCCCAGGTCAGGTGCCCGTCCGATTCCGTCACGCCGTTTGGAAAGCGGTAAACCTCCCGGGTCTGGATTTCACCGTTTTCGCGCCAGCCCACGATGTGCCGCCCGCTGGACGCGCCTATGTCGATGGCCAGGTATCGCTTCAAAACAATCCCCCCTGTCTCTGCCATCATAATAGCAGGTCAGGGGGCGTTTTCCAAGGTCGGGAGTTTGCCAAAAAGTGTCCTTATTTGTCGTCCCGATACTTCTTCGGGGACTTGCCGTAGGCCGCGGCAAACAGCCGGTGGAAGTAGCTGACGTTCTCATAGCCCACCTGCCGGGCCACGTCGTCCACGTTCAACGCCGTATTCCTGAGCAGCCACGCCGCCTGGGAGAGCCGCTTCTGCTGCAGAAGCTGGGTGTAGCCCCGGCCCGTTCTGCGCTTGATGAGCCGCGACAGCGCCGCCAGGTCATAGTGGGCCGAGCGGGCAATGTCCGTGAGGCTGCCGTCCCGGTAGTTTGCCTCGATGTACCGAAGCACCGTGACGATCAGGTTCTGCTCCGCCGTCTGAAACTCCAGCGTCTCGGTGTGGTTCAGAAGCTGCACCAGCAAAAGCCCCATCGTCAGCTGGTGGATGCCCCGTTTGTTGGGCGTGTCCTCCATCAGCGTATAGAGCAGGTTTTCGACCAGGTTCTGGATGGGCAGCACCTCCGCGACGTGGAACAGCAGGTAGCCCGCCTCCGTCTCCCCCGCCAGACAGGACAGTATGAACCGGCGCAGCGGCGTCTCCTCCTCGCCCAGGAAGGGCAGCGTGCCGGTGAAGAAGGACGGGCGCACGATGAAGTTCACGGCCACGTCGTCCTCCCCCGCCGCCGCGATGGACTGGCGGGCGTTCTGGCCCAGCATCAAAAGCTCCCCCGCCCGCAGCGCGATGGGATTGCCGTTGACGGTGTGGCGGGTCTCTCCGCGGCACATGTACACCATCTCCACGTAGTCGTGGGTGTGCTCCGGAAAGGCGATGAAGCGGGTGTGCGGGCGGATCGTGATCAGCTTGCCCGGCTCCAGCAGCTTGTCGCCGGAGATCACGTCGCGGCTGCCGTCCATGTACAGCCCGCGGTCCACCTCCCGCCGACCATTGAGGATGTCCCGCTCCTCCGGCGTGATCACCGAAAGGCGCCTGAGTATCTCGCCGTTCATCCGCCGACCCCTCCTCAAAGGAACCGATTTTGCAATACCATCATACGCCTTGCGGGCCGAGAAATCAAGCGCCACATTGCCCCGCGCGGCTGAAAAACCCCGTGACATCCGCCGCCCGATGTGTTAAGCTATCAATGGCATGGCCGGCAGGCGGTTTCCGGCATCACAATCCGACAGAGCAGAAGGAGGTCATCCCATGTTTGCATTCAACTACTACACCCCGACCCAGGTCGTCTTTGGCCGCGACACGGAGCTGAAGGTCGCCGAACTGATCCGTCAATTCGGCGGCACAAAGGTGCTGATCCACTACGGCGGGGGCAGCGTCGTGCGCTCCGGCCTGCTGAAGCGCGTGACGGACGTGCTGGACGCGGCCGGCATCGACTATGTCACGCTCGGCGGCGCGGTGCCCAACCCCCGCCTCAGCCTGGTCTATCAGGGCATCGAGCTCTGCAAGCGCGAGAAGGTCGATTTCCTGCTGGCCGTGGGCGGCGGCAGCGCCATTGACTCCGCCAAGGCCATCGGCTACGGCGTGACCAACGAGGGCGACGTCTGGGATTTCTACGACTACAAGCGCAAGGCCACGGCTTGCCTGCCCCTGGGCGTGATCCTGACCATCGCCGCCACAGGCAGCGAGATGAGCGATTCCTCGGTGATCACCAAGGAGGAGGGCCTGATCAAACGCGGCTACAGCAGCGACCTCGGCCGGCCCAGGTTCGCCATCATGAACCCGGAGCTGACGATGACCCTGCCGGACTACCAGACGGCCTGCGGCTGCACAGACATCCTAATGCACACCATGGAGCGCTACTTCACAAACGGCGGCAACATGGAGATCACCGATTCCATCGCCGAGGGCCTGCTGCGCACGGTGATGGTCAACGCGGAGATCCTCGCGAAGGACCCGAAGAACTACGACGCCCGCGCCGAGGTGATGTGGGCGGGAAGCCTGTCCCACAACGGGCTCACGGGCTGCGGCAACGACGGCGGCGACTGGATGACCCACAAGCTGGAGCACGAGCTGGGCGGGCTCTACGACGTGGCCCACGGTGCGGGCCTGGCGGCCATCTGGGGCAGCTGGGCGCGCTACGTCTGCCAGAGCTGTCTGCCCCGGTTCCGGCGGTTCGCGGTGAACGTCATGGGCGTCGAGCCCGTCGGCACGGACGAGGCGATCGCGCTGAGGGGCATCGAGGCCCTGGAGGCGTTCTTCCGGCGCATCCACATGCCCACCAACCTCAGGGAGCTGGGCCTGAACCCCACCGAGCAGGAGCTGACCGACATGGCCCACAAGTGCGCCGTGGGGGTAAACGGCGGAAAGGGCTCCGCCCGGATGCTGTATGAAGCGGATATGCTGGCAATCTTCAGGGCCAGCCTGTAATGAGGAAAGGGAGAGATCGGCATGGTTTACGAGAGCGAAACCCTGGGGGCGCTGCTGGGCGATCCCCGCGTCGCGCCCATCGCGGCGGACGCGATCCGCAACCGGGACCTGCGGCGCGAGCCGCTGTGGAACAAGACGCTTTCCCAGCTGAAGGCGGAGCAGTTCTTCACCGGTGAGATCGGCCTTGGCATCGAGCGGCTGTACCGCGCCGCGGATTCCGGGGCCTGGTACTATCCCCTCTACACCGAAGAGGAGCGCGCGCAAGACCCGGCCCGCGAGGGCGTCAACGTCGTCTGGTTCCCGTCGGACGCTCCCGGCGCGGACGATCGGCCCTATCTCCTCGTGGTGCCCGGCGGCGGGTTTGTGAACGTCTGGAACCTGACGGAGGGCTGGCCCGTCGCCGAGCAGTTCAACCGCCTGGGCTATCACGCCTTCATACTGACCTACCAGGTGGACGGCAAAGAGGCGCTGCTGGAGAGGAACATGGAGGATTTCGCCCGCGCGCTTCGGCTGATTCGCGAAAACGCGGACGCCTTCCACGTCCACCCGGAGCGCTGCATCACCTGCGGCTTCTCCGCGGGCGGCTACCTGGTCTGCCTGTGGAACACGGCCATGGGCTATGCCCGCCACGGCCTGCCCAGGCCGCAGGCCGTGTTCCCCATCTACCCCGTCACCAGCCTGCGCAGCGAAATCCGCTATGTCTCGCCCGACCCG
Source organism: uncultured Eubacteriales bacterium (assembly GCA_902799045.1). Lineage (GTDB taxonomy): Bacteria > Bacillota > Clostridia > Christensenellales > Aristaeellaceae > UBA2862. The sequence goes on along the minus strand of CADBZH010000010.1, from coordinate 9,365 downwards.
GCCGAATGCCTGCGCCTCTATGGCCGTCCCATCGAGGAAGCCGTGAAGCTGGATTTCGAGATTCCCGACCACGTGGAGGGCTTTCCGCCCACGGCGATCTTCCTCGCGGCCGGGGACACGCTCGTCCACCCGGAAAACTCGAAGCGGCTGGCCGCGGCACTGGAGCGGCGCAGCATTCCCTGTCGGCTTGAAATCGGCCCGACCGGCGACCATGGCTTCGCGGACGGCTCCGGCACCTGCATGGCGGGATGGACGGAGAGAGCCATCCGGTGGTACGAGTCCGTTCAGGCCGGGGCGCACTGAGCGCTCCCTCCCTCGGTCCATCCGGATGGCCGGACAGTTCCCTCAACTCCCTCAGTCGCCTTCGGCGCCAGCTCCCTCGAACTCCCTCAGTCGCCTTCGGCGCCAGCTCCCTCAACTCCCTCAGTCGCCTTCGGCGCCAGCTCCCTCAAAGAGGGAGCCGGGACGGGAGCCTATACGGGAGCCTCGTCGGGAGCTTTGGGCTGCGATGGTAGGTATTTGGCCTCCCTCGCCGAGGGAGGTGGCAGCCCGCAGGGCTGACAGAGGGAGTTCAATTCCCGCTTCCCCCTGAAGACGAATGCGCTCTTCACGGAAACCCGGGGAATGAGACAGAGGAGACTTGCATTCTTTCTCTTTCGATGCTGTTCGCTGACGGAACGTACCGCTTTACAGGCGAACGTCTGATTTGTGCGCGTTCGCAAAGTTCGTATCTTTACCCTTGCCATACCATTATCTTCGGTGGTATGCTCAGGCACAAGTGTACGTGATCTACGGCAGTATCTCGCGTATATCTGCCTTTACTTTCCCATACAGCACTTTCCTCCGATATTTCGGAATAAACACAATATGGTACTGGCATTTCCATCTCGTATCGCGGGGTTGCTCTTATGTAAATTTGTCCGTTATTTGGTTATCCTTTTATTCGACCCTTTAGCCCGATGCGAAAAGGGTCAGAAACCCGTGGTTTTCACGGCTTCGAAAAGCATAATTGAGCTTTTTCATCATTATGCCGATCGTTCAGGCTGTCGCAGAACGGCAACGACACTTTTGTTCATTTCACGCATTGTCTCATCCTCTCACAAGCGCTTTCCTGTAGGCTCCCCGTCAAGTCAGGGTGAAACCCAGGGTAAGCGCCTTGACGCCCCAGACGTAGAAATCCACGCTGTAGTCTCCCGCGGGGTAGCCTCCGGACTTTTTCACCGTCTGATAGTTGTCCGTAAGAGGTTCGAAGCTAACAAACTGATCTTGATACAAACCATCAACCGCATAGAGATAGCCGTTTGTCATCGCGCATAGATCGTCCGGCCCTCTGAGAAGCGCCACCACAGGCGCTGGATCATAGCAGGAATGCTCGCTCTGCCAGGCGGAAAGGCCGTTGGCATCGGTATTCATCGTGATGGACAGCGAATACCCGAGAACCCGATCCAGTTTCAGCGTCGAGTTCAGCATCTCAGCCCTGTTCAAGGCGTAAAGAGCCGGGCTTTTCGCGCTTCCCGGGTCGGCCAGATTCATCTGTACAGCTTCCCAATTCATGCGCTCTTCATCGGTATTCCACATGCATAGTCGAGCGTCGTTGATGGAAAAGGGCAGCGTCATGGCGTTTTCAGAGAACCAATAAGGCTCAGACTGCCACCACACACCTCGTTCAGAATCGTTATAGGCGTGGACGATAAACCGGCTGTAGCCGCCGGGCACGACGCGCCGCGACATCTCGCCGTCCAGGGAATCATAGATCCTGTGGACCCAGGGAAGCGTTATCCGATTCGCCGCCCCCTGGTTATAGGGGCGATTAAACTGATCCGGCGTTTCACCGACATAGCAGGCGTAGACGTCGTAGTAATCCTTGGGCTCGCGATCCTGCAGGCGGAAGATCGCGTTGCCCATGCCGTCGTCCCGCACGGAGATGGAGATCCTGTCCGCCGCGGCGAAATCGGAATCGTCGAGCTGAACCTCGCTGTGCCAGCCGCTGCCACTGTCGCGCAGTCCCAGCTGCTCGCCAAACAGGAAATAACCGCCCGCGAGCATCACCACCGCGGCGGCCAGCATCGCTATCCAAACGCCGCCCTTCTTCTTTTTCTTCGGGAGCTCCGGGACAGGCGGCGGCGTATAGGTAGGCCTCGCCGCTTCGCGATCCGGCTCTCCCTTTGGCGCGGCAGGCTCCGCCTCGTGCTCCCGGGGCATATAGACTTTGGGCATTTCCGCCGTTGTTGCGGTTTTTTCGGCGGCTACCGCCTCGTCTCGCCTGCCGTCGCCGCAGATTTCGCAGACCGTATTCTGCCAGTCGTTCAGCCCGTCGCAATATGGACAACGCCAGCGCTTATTCGTTTCGCTCATAATTGCGGTTCACCCCTCATTATAATCGAATCGCCGTCAGCTCAGCGTGAAGCTATAACTGCCGAGTGAGACGCCTTCTAGATAAACCTCCAGCGTATATTGCCCCACAGGATAGCCACCGACATCCTCCCGCTTACTCTTTATGAAATTAGAGAGAATGGAAGGCGTGTCCATGTAAACAACCCCGTTGTCCTCATAGGACAGAGTGAGGTAATAGCGCGTTCCAATCTGGCAGAAGCCCGGTGCGTAGAGCACCATGCAACATTTCATATGGTTATTCTCGCTCCGCCACGTATCAAGAGTTTCCTTACTGAAATCTGACTGGAACCTGTACCGCATGCCAAGTTCCACATCTTTCTTCGAGTCCAACAAGTCGTTCAACGCCCGCGACGTGGTAAGCTCGACAAAGTCACCTTCTTCCAATCGCATGCCTTCGTAGGCTCCCATTTTAACATCAATCAACCGCAGGGGAAGCGCAGGTGCGCTTTCTTTGGCCGGGATATAGAACGGATCTGAAATCCAATAGGCGCTGTTTCTGAAACCGCCCAATCCTGTGAGGACAAGCTGCATCCAGTGCCCGGGAATAATCTGTATGGATGCGGGATCATCAATTGACCCACTGAAACCCAAGTCCCCGTTTTCAGCCTTCGCCAAGGAGTACGGATATTCCTCCCTATGATGGATAGCGCCGTCGTCCAGAGACCAGAATCCGGCAATACTATCCTCCGGGCTATTGAGGAGATAACTGTAGACCGCAAAATCGGTCTGGCTACATCCGTTGCTCCGCAGCCTGACCAGCGCGGTTCCATCGCCGTTGTCGGTGATGGATTCAATGGACGCGACCGGCTCCGCCGGTACTTCAAACCGCGCAATCACGTTACTCGCTGCCACAGTCTGACCCTGCCCCTCAACCTCTGCCGATTGTGGCGCATCTGTCGCCTTCGGTGCTTCTCCAGCAGACAGCGTTGCCTCCGGCGCGCTGATTGGCACAGCGAATTCGTCAGTCTTGTCCTTCTCCACACTGGCCACGAAACTGTTGGCCAGGAGCCTGCCGCCCAGGGCGGCCAGAATAACGATCACGATCGCTACCCAAACCCCACCCTTCTTCTTTTTCTTCGGCGGCTCCGAGGCAGGCGGGGGCGGCGGCGCGTAGGCTGTTCTACTCTCCTTCACTGGCTCGGGGCGGAGCGCTTCGGGTTCGACTCTGCGCTTCGGCGGCGTATAGGTTTTGGGCATTTCCGCCGTCGATGGGGTTTTTACGGCGGCATCCGCCTCGTCTCGCCTGCCGTCGCCGCAGATTTCGCAGACCGTGCTCTGCCAGTCGTTCAGCCCATCGCAGTACGGGCAGCGCCAGCGCTTGTTCTCTTCGCTCATAGTTCCCACTCCTGTATGATCTATATTGGATCAGTCGTTCAGCACACGCTGCTCTTGTATTGAGAAAGAGCTCTCAGAGACATCAGAGCCTTCCATAAGCATAGTCGCTGAATGTATAACCCTTGTCGGTATCGGTCAGTTGATTGCCAAAGCCAAACAAGCTCAGGTTGTATTTGACAAAGTGATTGAAATCATACTTGCCCTTTAGGAAAAACTGGTATTCGGTTTCGCCTTTGCCCAGATCCCAGGTCGCGTCAAGGTAGTAACACTTGCCGCCCAGCTTGACAAAGTTCCAGGCGTGGGTCGAACTGGTCACCACGCGCGCCTCCAGCCCGGCGGTGTTCGCCATGTAATAGAACAGGTCTGCGACGCCGGCGCAAACTGCCGTGTGATTCTTCAGCGCCGCATAGCCGGTGTATTTCAGCGTATAGCCGTCGTCGTTCAAGTGCGCTTCATCATAGGTCACATTCGAGCAGATGTACTTGTAAATCGCGCGCACTTTTTCGTAGTCGGACATGCCGTCGACGCGCAGCTGCGCCAACACCTTTTTGACAGCCGTATCAAACTCTTTATCCTGCTCGGCAGTGGTATAATACTCGGTCTTGATGCTCAGGTTCAGGGTCTGCAGCTCTCTGATTCCCTGCTTGGTCAGATAGTTACGGCGTTCGACGGGGCTGCACACCAGCGCGAGATGATCGCCGTGGCGTGGGTCGCCGTCATAGGTGAAGGACGCCTTCTGCATCTTCATCATGACGTCGTCCGACAGGAGGTTCAACGCGAGCTTGGTCTCTCCGGCCTTGTAGGGGGACAGTTCTCCCTTAAAGCCGTCTACGTTGAAGGCAACGATGACCGGGGATTTGTGGTCGACCATTTGGGTCGCGGCGGCTTTTCCGGCGGAAGCGTAGTCCGTATAACCTTCGCCGACAAAATTGTCGCCGATCCAAGAGACGACCGCCCAGATGAAGACGGCAATCAGCGCAACGGAGAGCAGCCTGTTGATCGGCCCCGGCTTCTTTTTCGGGCTTTCCGCCGAGGGGGCAGAGGCTGCCCTACCGTCGAAAGCGGTCGGTGTAGAGTCTCCTCCGGGTGCGCTGCTGTCCGAAAAGGTCAGCTTTGCGCCGCAGTTCACACAAAAGGCATCGCCAAGCTCCGTCTTTTTGCCACAGTTGGGGCAATAGCCGCCGCTCATGCGAAAATCGCTCATGGATGTCGCCTCCGTTATAGCTTCGCGCCGCAGTTCACGCAGAATGCATCTCCAGGCTCAACCTTCGTGCCGCACTTGGGGCAAAAGCCACCCCTTGTCGCCGCTGGACGTGCGTCCGTCGAGGTCGCCGCCGAAGAGGCGACGTAAGTCGCTGACGCGGTCGCCGCAGGTGTGGCAGTAGCTCGCATCTTATCATACTTGCGCTGAGCCAGCCAAGCCGCCAGTTTCCAAAGGGCGATGCCCACGACCGCAAAGACCGCCGCGACGAGCAGGCTTTCGCCCAGCGAGTCGTTTTCGCTGCGCATGCCCTCCCAGTTGAATACATAGCCCACTGAAAAGAAGAGCGCGATAATGAAGCAAAACGTTGCCATGAAACTGACACAAGTGGCAAGCGGGGCCTTTTTATAGCGCCGGAAAAATACAGGGATCATGTAAAGATCCTCCCTCAAACATCATTCCTTGATCTTTGCGCCACAGTTGACACAGAAGGCATCATCCGGTTCCACTTTCGCTCCACACATTGGGCAAAAGCCATTGGAAACGCCCGAAGATGCCGCGTGAGGCGCACCGGATACCGCAGCGGCATTCCCAAAGAGATGCGCCCGCTTGTTGTAATAAATCCTGTTTACGATGATCATCACGACGCTTGATACGATGGAGGTGAGCGTCTGCGAATTCGCCAGATCGCCGATGGGTCTTTTGATCGTGCTGGATACTGCGATCATGTACCCCAGGAAAGCGGCAAGCTGAACCACATAGGCGATGGTCAGCTTATTGGGCGCGCCTTCTTTGAAACCGGCCAGCTGGAAACGCACATAGATGAGCAGCGCAGCGGTGATAAGGTAGAGCACGCCGAAGATGCTGTCCACAGATTTTAAGCCTCCGTAGACCCGATACACCTGTTCGGCGGTGCCATCGGCGCCATAGATGCTGCCGGTCAACAGCTGTATGGCACTGGCAACGCATAAGATCGCGCCGGCCCACAGGCTGAAATAGATGAGAAACTTGTGCCATTTCATCGGCATATCATAGCTGTTGGTATTCATAAGTATCTCCTTTACAAGTCGCCAGGGTCAGAGAACCACTCGTCAAATTGTCCGTTGGAGCTGCTGGATTTCGTCTCTCCCATCGTGACGACCAGCTTCGGAGCCTCCACCGCCTCCGTCGGCGGCACGTAGATGACGGACTTTCCAGAATCATCCCGCGTCAGTAGCGTCTTGACCTCCTCGACGGGCGTCGAAGGCTTCGTCGATTCGACGGACTTGGCGGGAGGCGTCGCCGCGGCAACCGCTGTCGGCGCGGGCGCGCCGCATTTGGCACAGAACTTTGCTCCCGTCCTCAGTTGCGTTCCACACTTTTTACAGAACATAGCTATCCCCTCCTCAAATGCTGTTGCAGATCGCGTCGACGATCTCCTTGTAGGTGTACTCCGCCAGGCCTTTTCCCGCCGTGGACGGATAGTGTATGACGTTGTTCCAGGTAGAAGTGATCTGCTGCCAGTACGGAGCGTTCGGTGCGAACAGCACCAAGCGCTTGGCGGCATTCTTGATGTAGGGCTCCATCTGGCTGTCGCCCCACCACTGGGTTAACTCGTTGAAATCCCTGGGCATGCCCTTGGGATACTTGAGCTGATCCTTGGCGTAGCCGATCTCATGGGTGGAGGCGTCCGTCCAGACCACGATGACGTTTCGCCGCTTGGTGCCCTCCTTGGTCCAGTCGGAGCGAATGGCGTAGGCCAGCGCCTCCAGGCCGTCCTCTGGCTCGTCGCCGCCACCCTTGGCCTCGATGCTGTTGATCGCGGCCTCAAACTGCGCGGCCTGAGCGGGCAGATCGAAAAACTTGCTGACCATCATCGGTTGCTCATCGGCCACGTAGTCGCGGAACACGATCACGCGCACCCGCATGTTGTCCAGGCTCTTCTGCTTGCGCGCCATCTCCTCGGTCACGTCCTTGTAAAAAGACAGGGCGTTTTCCTTCACCTTGGAGATGACGGGGCCCATGCTGCCTGTCGCGTCGATGCAGAAGCACATATCCACGTTGTAAGTCATCTTCAGTGCCATGTTTCTTTCCTCCTGTATGCTTGGTCGTTATATCAAATCGCCCGCGGGCATGAGATACGTTTCAACCGTCTCGCTTTCGGCGGCGTTCGCCGTGCCCTTCAGCACGCTCTCCGCAGCATCCAGGCCGATGCGCTCCGCCGGGTTCGCCTTCAGCATCCGGGCTATCAGCTCCCGCCACTCGTCGGGGATCTCCGCTGCCACACCCAGCTCCGCGCCATCCAGCACCGCCTCAAAGGGATAGCCGTACTTTTCCGTGTCGAATGCGGGCGTCCGGCCGGTGAAAATCTGGTGGAACACGATGCCCAGTGCGAACACGTCGATGGATCGGCCGATCGTGCCCTCCTCCGTCTGCATCATTATAAAAGTCTCCGGAGCCATATACACCAAGTCGCCGTGTACCTCCTCGTCCGGGCGCGGCGGCAGCTTTTCCCAGAAGCAGTTATCAAAATCGATCAACTTGCCTGTCACTTTACCCGACGGCAGGCGGCGGAACAATATGTTGTCCAGCTTGATATCGGCGTGAACGATGCCCGCCTTGTGCATGCCGCCCAGGCAATGCACAAGCGCCTTGCACACGCGCAGCTTGTCCTCCTCGGTGATGCGCTTCACCTCGTTTATGCCAATGGCATCCACTTTTTCCATCACCAGATAATAGTGACTGCCGCATCGGAAGAAGTCCTCGATATACACCAGGTTGCCGTCAGAGCAATCGTTGATGGAGCGGTAAAGCAGCTTGCTTTTATCCTCAAATTGCCGGCATAGTTCCCGTTTGTGAGCCAAAACCTCTGGGCTCAGCAGCCCTGCATCCACGGGATAGACCGGGTCGATCAATTCCTTGATGAAAACCTTTTTGCCACCCTTTTCTGCGAAACCCCATTTGGAAAAGCCGCTGTTGGTTGTCTTTAGTTCGCCGGCGAGTATGTATCCGTTGATTTCTCTCATGTTCAGCCTCTTTCAATGCTTAAGTCGATCATCATGCTCTCATAACTGGCTCTATATCGGTCCCATTGGACGAACAGCGCTTCTTCGTCGGTAGTATCAGCGGGATAATGCGCGTTCAGGTAATCAAGCCGAATGGTGAGCGCTTTCTTCATTTCCCTAAAGGAGTCGAAACCGTGCATCCAGGCAGCCAGCGTATAATCGTCCCCGGAGATAGCGTTGAACTGCTCGTTCAACTTTTTCTTCCAAACTCTCATGTCATTTGCACGGCTCATCGTTTCCAACAGCAGCCGTTCAAAGGACATTGGGGAGGTCAGATAGCCAAAGCATCCGTCCGTCGCGGCAAAAACCAACGACGGCTTCTCAATCCGCAGGCTGGCGTGATGTACTTCAAACCCCCTAGATGCACAGGCCACATTGGTCATCGGCGCATCTTCACGCAAACTGCGCATAGCGTCTTTGATATCCGTATCATCCGGGGTTATTTGATGCAAACCGTCGGCATCCAGCATATAGCAGCGTGAATCCCCGCACCAGAAGAAGGTCACTACATCTGAATCCACAGACTTGACAAAGGCGGCAATAGTCGTGGGAAATTCCCGGCTCAGGCTGCCCATCAGAATTTGCCCATCGGGCTCCTGATCCCTGCACAACTGGAGAGCGCGATTAACCTGCGCGGCAAAGGCCTCATTTTCATCACTTTCCAGGAACCAATCCCGCGCGGCCAGCGATGCAGCGCGCGAGGCGGCCCACGCCCCGGTATGCCCTCCGAAGGAAGGATATACTTTGGCGCCACTGCCCCCACAGCCGTCAAATGCTCCAAGAAAGATTCTTCCCTCGTGCCGCAGTGAAAGGCAGGAATCCTCACCATAACCCTCGCTTCTTGCTTGGCAGATAACCAGCGTCCGCGCATCATCAATAATCGGCATTTCATTGAGAATCTCACAGAGCCTGTTTTGATCCTTTGACAGTGTCTGCGTCTCCATGGGCTCTTGAATTATTGCTTTTTGCGTTGTTGGTATTGGACGCAGCCATTTGTTCAATTGTGTTCCTAAATCCTTTATACGCATTTCTTCCCAGTGTCACCTCTTATTCATAATCAACGAGACAACGAAAATATATATGCATCTTGTTACATGGGGTAGACTTTGGGTGCCGCATTTTCGGAATCAGTTTGATCTGAATATGTCCCAAAAACGCTTATTTCAATGTTACACTAACCTGAATATCATTATATCATAATTAGCGCTCAAAGTCTACTTGAATCACGGCCTTGCACAAAATGTTCTGTAAACTCAGAAGCCCATCACAAAAAGTCTGGCGGATCGAGAGGACACGCAGGATTCTGCGTGCGCATCCGGTTATTGTTCACTTGTTCTTGCGGGAATGACCTCCCGCTTGAGTGTGTTCGGGTTGAGGATGACGATCTCTTT
>CADBZH010000009.1 GCA_902799045.1 uncultured Eubacteriales bacterium | reverse complement strand
TTTTCCGAAGGCTTACTGGCATCGAGCGCCCGGAAAACAGTCCAGCGGACTGTTTTCAGCGAGATGGGGCCGGCAGGCCCGTGGATGCAAGTCGAGGAAAAGCAACACAGAAATGCAGCCTGAGGCCCCGAAAATGCACGTTCGGGATTTTAGAAACACACTCTAACTCCTCGCTCCACCCTTCGCGCTCTTCACTCGCCCGAACAGCACCGATACGTCGCCTCAAGCCCCTGGCGCAGGTCGAACCTCGCCCGCCATCCCAGCGATTCCAGCTTCGCGGGGTTCAGCACGGCGCGGGTGACCTTCGTGTACCCGGCCCTCTCCACCTCCGGCGGCAGGTCGAACACCACCTTCACGCCCGCGATGTCGGCGAGGGTCTCGGCGTATTCGCGAATGGACGCCACGGAGGCGCGGTTGGCCACGTTGTAGGCCTGTCCACCTGCGCCCCTGGCCAGCAGCGTGAGCAGCGCGTTCACGGCGTCGGCCACATAGCAGAACGAGCGCACCTGGCTGCCGGTGCTCTTCATCACGATGTCCTCCCCGGCCAGCGCCTTGCGGATGAACTGGGCGTCGGCGCGGCTGTTGGTGGGCGTGAAGGTCGGGCCGTAGACGTGGCAGAGACGCGCCACCAGCACGTCCACGCCGTACTGGGCGGCGTAGCTGGCGCACAGGGTCTCGGCGGCGCGCTTGCTCTCCGGATAGCAGGCGCGGGGCAGCATCGGGTCGATCCAGCCGTGGTCCGTCTCGACAAAGCCGTCCGGCAGGTCGGGGTTTTCCCCGTAGGTCTCGCCGGTGCTGAGCATCAGAAAGCGCCCGCTGCCCTGGCCGCGCAGCACCTCCAGCAGCCGCGCCGTGCCGAACAGGTTGGCCTGCATCGTGCCCACCGGGTCGGTGGCATAGGCCAGCGGATGGGCGCTGGTGGCGGCGTGGACGGCGAAGTCCGCGGTGAAATCCAGGCGCACCGGCTGCGTGGCGTCGTAGGGCACGTAGTGGAAATACGGCTTCTCCGCCAGCGCCCCGAAGCGGCCGGCGATGCCCGCCCCGCTGCGGCCCGCGGCAAAGATCTCCAGCTTCGCGCCGGCGGTTTCATTCATCCGGGCCAGCGCCTCCACCAGGAACGAGCCGATCATGCCCGTCGCGCCGGTGACGAGGACGGAGGCGTCCCGCAGTTCGACGCCCTCGCAGGCGGCGGCGAGACTCATTTCATAGTCTTTCGCGTTGAACATGGCAATTTCCTCGCAGGATAAATGGGGTATACTATACCAATGGAGTATGTCTCAGCCCTCCATCTCCATCTTCAGGTACGCCTTGAACAGCTCCAGGTCGTCCTTGCTGGTGAGCTTGATATTCTTGTCGGAGCCGGCGGCGAAGTAGAGGGTCTCACCCAGATCCACCATCATGGTGTTGGTGTAGGCGGAGCCGAAGATGCCGATCTGCTCGTCAAAGGCGCGGCGATAGGCCTTCAGCAGCAGGCTGTAGCGATAGGCCTGCGGCGTGGCCACCTTGCGCAGCGTCTCGCGGGGAATGTACTCGCGGGTGGAGAATTCGTCGATCTTTCGGAAGATCTGCTCGTTGTAGGGGGTGGAGGTGACGCCGTTGCCGTGCAGGCGGCAGACGCGCAGGCAGTCGCTGAGCACGCTGGAATCCACCATCGGGCGGATGCCGTCGTGGATGATGGCGATGTCGTCGTCCTTCAGCTCGCGCTCCAGGTTGTACACGCCGTTGCGGATGGATTCCTGGCCCGTGGCGCCGCCGGTGGCGATCCACCTCAGCTTCGTGATGCCGTACTGGGCGGCATACTCCTTCAGCGTCTCCTCCCAGCCCGCCAGGCACACCACCTCGATGGCGTCGATCTCCGGGTGGCGCTGAAAGCCCTCCAGCGTGTAGATGATGACGGGCTTTCCGTAGATGTGGATGAACTGCTTGGGGATATCCATGTTCATGCGGCTGCCGACGCCCCCGGCGATGATGATTGCGACGTTCATATGGTCTCTCCTAATCCGTCATTCTTTGGTTGCTGCCCAGCCGGCTGAGAATGTATTCGCAGGCGGCGTCGGTGGCGCTGCCCGTCTCATAGTAGCCGAACCAGTCGCGGATGGCGGCGCAGTTTTCCCGCGCCTGCTCCGGGGTCAGGCTGTCGATCAGCTTCTCCAGCTCGTCCTGATCGTGGGCCAGCAGGAAAGGCGCTTCGTGCATGTCGAAGTAGACCCCGCGGGCGGCCTTGTATTCCTCCCAGTCCGGGATGAAGAACAGGGCGGGCCGGTCGCGCACGATGAAATCCAGCGCGCAGGAGGAGTAGTCCGTCAGCACCATGTCCGCCGCCAGGAGCAGCTCCGACATGTCCTCATACCGGGTCACGTCCACGATGCGGTCCTTCACGGCCTCCAGGTCGATGCCCTGGGACAGGTAGTGTGCCCGGAACAGGCAGAGCCAGCTTTCGCCGGTCTTCGCCTCCAGCCTCTTGAGCGTGCGATCCAGATCCATCTGCATCCGCTTCGGGATCACCTTTTCGTTGTCGCGGTAGGTGGGCGCGTAAAGCAGCAGCCTCGTGCCGTCCGGGATGCCCAGCTTGCGGCGAACGGCCGCGATCTGCGCCGGGTCGTTCCGCACCAGGATGTCGTTTCTGGGCGAGCCGGCCCGGATGTACTCGCCCCGATAGCGGAAGCAGCTGCGGTACATGTTTTCCCCGAAGGTCGACCCCGTCAGCACCCGGGCGCAGTCCTCCTCGATGCGGCGGGATTCGTTGGGCAGGTTCAGGTCGTAGCAGATCTTTTTGATGGCGCGGTCGCCGTGCCAGGTCTGCACGTAGAACTGCCGGCCCTTTTTGAGCGTCAGGTAGCGCTGCTTGGTGAAGTTGTCCACCCAGACGCGGGCGGTCGCCTGCTCCAGGAAGGCCTCCTTGGTCTTGTAGAACACCGGGCGCACATAGTCCGGCAGCTGGCCCCGCACGCGCTTCTCGGCCTCGCGGGTGAACAGCCAGACGATCTTCGTCTCCGGCCGCAGCTCGTGCAGCCGCTCGGAGATCACCCGCGGGTTGTCGCCGTAGGAGCGGCCCTGGAAGCAGCAGAACACCACCTTGTCCGGGTCGATGCCCTTCAGGAGCCTGCCACAGCGCACCAGAAGGTAGCGGTAGGCGCTGGCCAGGTGGGTATAGCGGTCAATTCCCATAGCCTGTATTCCCCTGTTTCATTCTGTCCATGATATACTTGCACACGGCGTCCGAGGCGTGGCCGGTCTCCGTGGTGCCGAAGAACGCGTCCAGCGCCTCGCAGTTTTTCCGCGCCGCCTCGGCGTCGGTCGCGTCGATCAGCGCTTCCAGCTCCGCCTGGTCGTGGGCCACGAGGAACGGCGATTTTTCGACATCGAAGTAGAAGCTACGGCTCTCCCGCAGGTATTCCTCGGCGTCCGCGTGGTACAGAAACAGCGGCCGGCGCAGCAGCGCGAAATCGCCGCCGCAGGAGGAATAGTCCGTGATCAGCATGTCCGTCGCCAGCAGCAGCTCCGCCATCTCGGGATACCGGCTGGCGTCGATCAGCCGCGCGTCCGCCTTCACGTTCAGCGCCGTGTTCAGGTAGTGGGCGCGATAGAGGCACATCCACCGTTCCCCGCGGGTCTTCTCCAGGTGGTCCAGCGTCCGGGAGATGTCCAGCACGGCGTCCTGGGCGCACTTTTCCAGCGCGTCGCGGTAGGTGGGCGCGTACATCAGCAGCTTCACGCCCGCCGGGACGTTCAGCCGCTTCCGGATCGCCGCGGCCTGGGCCGGGTCGTTGCGCAGCAGGATGTCGTTGCGGGGACAGCCGTCCATCAGCACCTCGCCCTCGAAGTGGAAGGCCGTGCGATAGGTGCCCTTGCCGAATTCGCTCCCGGCGATCATCATGGCGCACTGGTTCTCCATCCGAAGCACCTTGTGGTCCAGCTTCTCGTTGTCGTCGCCCACGCGCTTGAAGCCGCGGTCGCCGTGCCAGGTCTGGATGTAATACTGCTTTTTGCCATCCAGCCACAGCGACTCCGTGTGCCGGAAGTTGTCCACCCAGAACCGGGCGGTAGCCTGCTCGATCAGGCCCTCGCGGGTGATGCGATACTGCTTTTTCACATAGGGCGGCACTTCCACCTTGTCGATGGCCTTCGTCTGGAAGAGCCATACGATCTCCGCCTCCGGGCACAGCTCGTGCAGCTTTTCGGAGATGTAGCGCGGGTTGTCGTTGTAGCTTCGGCCCTCGAAGCTGGAGAAGATCACCTTCCTCGGGTTGATGCCCCGCGTCCGCTGAGCCCACCGCATCAGCGCGACGCGCCAGGCCTTGTGAAGGGGATGCAGTATCTCAAACAGCTTCTGGTTTTTTCGCAGGAAGACCTTGAAGGTCCGCAGCTTCGACATGGGCGCACTCTCCCGACAGGCATACTTGTATGAAACCATTATACGCGATGCGCGGATAAAAAGCAAGGCGCGGAGGCAAAGCAAAAGCCCTCCCCCGATGGGGAAGGCCTTGGGGACGATACTGTTTACGCCGTCTTCTTCGCCGACAGCTTGTCGGACACCATGGCGATGAACTCGCCGTTGGTGGGCTTGTCCTCGCGCGCGAACACGCGATAGCCGTACATCTGGTTCACGGCGTCCAGGCGGCCCCGCGTCCAGGCCACCTCGATGGCGTGGCGCATGGCGCGCTCCACCTTGCTGGCGGAGGTGTCGAACTTGCGGGCGATGCCGGGATAGAGCTCCTTGGTGATGCGGTTGATCACGTCGTGATTCTCAAGCACCATCCGCACCGCCTCGCGCAGGTATTGATAGCCCTTGATATGGGCGGGAATGCCCAGCGTGAGAAAGAGGTTCGTGATGCGCTCGTCCACCGATTCCTCGGCGGAGGCGGGCGCGGCGGCGGCCAGCATGGCGGCGGGCTGCTCCCGGGCCACCTCCACGATGCGCTCGCAGAGCAGCTCCAAGTCGAAGGGCTTGACCATGTAGTAGCTGGCCCCCAGCTGAATCGCCCGCATGATGAAGTCGTCCCGCGCCAGGCCCGTCAGCACGATCACCCGCGGGCGGATCGCCGGATCCATGCCGCCCAGCGCCTCCAGGGTCATGAAGCCGTCGCGGCGGGGCATGATGATGTCCATCACCAGGATCTGCGGCGCGTATTTCAACACCGCCTCGGGAATCTCCACGCCGTCCGAGACCGCCGCCACCACCTCCAGCTCCGGCTTGCGGCCCAGGTAGTCCGAAAGCAGACGCAGCAGGCTCAGGTTGTCGTCCGCCAGCATCACCCGTATCTTATCCATACTTCCCATCCTTTCACTGTGGTACGCTTTGGGAAGTATATATGCGGGATGTGTGGGGGATATGCATGGGGAGTTTAGTATTAGGAGGGAGGAGTTTAAAGGGAGGAGTCAGGAGTTCCGGTAGAAATCCTTCGGATTTCTTCGATCCAATGAGAACCGGATTGCCACGTCGTCGCTGCGCTCCTCCTCGCAATGACGTACAGCTGAATGGAGCGAATCATTCCTGCGAATGCAGATACGATGTATGGTTATCTGACATTCTATAACTCCTCACTCCTCACTCCACACTCCTCACTCCTCAAACTCCCGAGCCGGGACATGGGGATGAGCGAACCGCTCACTTCCACGTCCCGTACAGCCTGCCGTGGCGGCGGTCGCACCGGGGCCTCGGCGGGCAGGGGCGGCAATCGTCGCGCTCCGGCTCCCGCCGCACGCACACCACCAGGTTGCCGCAGGCGTCCAGCCCCAGCAACACCTCGGCGCACTCGCCCGGTCGGCAGGGGTTTTCGATCGTCACGCGGCGGCAATTTCTCAGCTCCGGCGGCCGGCCGCAGGAGCACCCGCAGCCGCCCTCGTCAAACACCGGCACGCGCATGCAGTTCTGGCCCTCGCATCCGGGCCGCAGCGCGGGATACAGCGGCATCATCTCATAATACATCGTTCTACGCCTCTCTTTCGCGGCTTTACCGGACAGACACCCGGTCTGTTTTATCACTATGCCACTGGAAAGCGATGCGTTCCTGTTGAATTCACCCGGCGGAATGTGATAAAATGATCGGGCCGTCAGGAGGGAATTGAGATGAATAATACGCTGCGCACGGAGCTGAAAAACAACCTGTTCGTGGCCGCGGGCCTGATCATCGCCACGGTGGCCTACCGGATGTATCTGATCCCCAACCAGGTGGTGGCCGGGGGCTTCACCGGCGTCGGCCAGCTGCTGAACCACCTGTTCGGCATCGGCGTCGGCACGGTGAACATCCTGCTGAACGTGCCGCTGTTTCTGATCTCGATGAAATCGATGGGCGTGCGCTTCGGCGTGCGCTCGCTGGTCGCGATGATGCTGCTCTCGCTGCTGATCGACCACATTCCCCTGCCCTCCGCCACCGACGACATGCTGCTGGCGGCCGTCTACGGCGGGGCGATCAGCGGCATCGGCTTCGGCCTGGTGCTGCGCGGCAACGCCACCACCGGCGGCACCGACATGCTGGCCTCGCTGCTGCACCGGCTGGTGCCCGTGTTGCGCGTGAGCTACGCCATATTCTTCTTCGACGGCCTGGTGATCATCGCCAGCGCCTTCGCCTTTGAGCCGCAGGCCGCCATGTACGGCCTCATCAGCACGTTCCTGTGCAACGTGCTGATCGACCTGGTGCTGGAGGGTCCGAACTCCGCCCACTCCTATTTCATCATCTCCGACAGGAGCGAGGCCATCGCTGAGAAGATCCTGAAGGAGCTGGACCGCGGCGTCACGGCCCTGGAGGCCATGGGCATGTACAGCCACACCCACAAGCAGGTGCTGCTGTGCGTCGTGGGCCGCTTCGAGGCCCTGCGACTGCGCCGCATCATCTTCGAGGTCGATCCCCGCGCCTTCGTCGTCGCCAACAAGGCCAACGAGGTGCTCGGCGAGGGCTTCAAGCCGATGTAGTTGAGGCTTCCTGATGGGGGCGGAAAACGACGCCCTGCGATGGAATAACCACTGATTCCTGATGGGGAACGACCTCTCCCGTCACGGCTTTGCCCTGCCACCTTCCCCTAAAGGGGAGCTCTAAAAACTAACGCGTCGCCCGACGTGCCTGGCGGGCAGTCAAGGTTTTTGCAAGACGAAGATGGCTGAAATTCAGCCGTCCGGCGGCGATGAGAGTTTTTAGAGATGCCCTAAAGGGGAAGGCTCCAAAGCGCGGCAGCCGCTATTCCTGCTCCCTATTCCCTGCTTCCCCGCTCCCTTCCCGGAAACACGGCTTCATGCTCTCTTCCGTCGTCGACCAGCTCGATCCAATCGCCAGCGATCTCAGCGCCGTCCAGCGTCACCCGGACGGCGCCTTTTTGGCACGTCAGGCGATAGCGGCTCTTTCCGCAGGGAATCGTCAGCGAGGCGCTCTCCCAGTCGCCCAACAGCGCGTTCAGGCGCGCGCGGGCGCCCCGCCGCTCGTAGCCCAGCAGCGCCATCAGGCAGACGGTCATCCAAGCCGCCGAGCCGGTGTACCAGGTCCAGCCGCCGCGGCCCTCCATGCCGGGCCGGTCGTAGACGTCCGCGGCCATCACGTAGGGCTCCACCCGATAGGCGGCGGCCTTCTCCGGCGAATCCGCGTGGTTCACGGGCAGCAGCATCCGAAGCGCCTCGTGCGCGTGCCGGGCGTCCCCCTGCCGGATCAGCGCCAGCAGGAGCCACAGCGCGCCGTGGGTATACTGCCCGCCGTTTTCCCGGATTCCCGCCGGATAGGCGCGAATGTAGCCGGGGTCGACGCCGCGTCCCTCGAAGGGCGGGGTCAGCAGGCGGATCAGGCCATGTTCCCTGTCCACGAGCCGCTCCCAGGCCGCGTCCATCGCCATCCGGCAGCGCGCCTCATCCAGCCCGCAGAGCACGGCCCACGCCTGGGATATGGCGTCGATGCGGCACTCCGGGGACGCCGCGCTGCCCAGCGGCGCGCCGCCGTCGGCATAGGCCCGCAGATACCAGCCGCCGTCCCAGCCGTGCACCTCCAGGGCGATCCGTAGCCGCCGGGAAAGCGCCTCCAGCCATGCCCGGTCCGCCTCGTCGGCGATCACCGCGCGATAGGCGTCGGCACAGGCGCAGGCGAACTGCGTCAGCCACACGCTCTCGCCCTTCCCCGCCGCGCCGACGCGGTTCATGCCGTCGTTCCAGTCGCCCGCGCCCATGAGCAGCAGGCCGTGGCTGCCGACGCGCGCGGCCCGGCGAAACGCCCGCATGCAGTGGCCGTGCAGCGTTTCCGAGGTCCCGGAGGGCTTCATCTCCCGGTAGAGGTCGTCCTGGCCCTCCGGGATCGGCATATCCTCCAGCCAGGGCACGCGCTGCGACAGGACGGAGTCGTCGCCGGTGTGGCGCACGTAGGCCGCCGTCACATATGGCAAAAACAGCAGATCGTCCGACACCCGCGTGCGCACGCCCGCGAAGGGCTCGTGCCACCAGTGCAGCACGTCGCCCGCCTCAAACTGCCGCGCGGCGCATCGGAGCAGGTGTTCGCGCACGCGCTCCGGCTCCACGTACAGAAGCGCCAGCATGTCCTGCAGCTGGTCCCGGAAGCCGTAGGCCCCGCCGGGCTGGAAAAAGCCCGTCCGGCCCAGCACCCGCGACGCGCGGACCTGGTGGATCAGAAAATCGTTCGCCAGGCGGTTCAGGCCCTCGTCCGGCGTCTCGAACACCGGCCCCGGCGGGAGCGTCGCGGGCGCGGCAAAGCCGTCCCTGCGCAGCTCAAGCACCCGTCGGCCAGCCGAGGGCACGGTCTCGGACCAGCCCAGCACCAACCGCGACACCGTCTTCCCGCCGCGCGGCAGGTTCAGCGGCACGGCCAGCGTCCAGCCCTCGCCCCCGGCCGGCGCGTTCAGGCCCTCCGGCTCCCAGGCGCTTCCCCGGCCGATCCACCGCCAGCGCCCCGGGCCCGCCATCGCGCCGGCGTCCAGCGAGGCCAGCCAGCCCACGCCGCCGCCGATGCCCGTGGCGAAGCAGGCCCCGTCCCAGTGCCAGCTGTTCAGGAACGCGGCGTCGCGCGTTTCCGCGCCCATCAGCCAGTCCGCAAAGGCGACCAGCCGCAGCTTCTCCCCGCGCAGGCCGCGGTTTTCCAGCGAGACCTCGAGGTTCACCTCCGGCAGCGTCCCGGCCAGCGTGAACCGCGCCGTGCCGGCCACCCGCCGCGCCTCGAAGGCATAGGAAACGGCGCTCGCGTCATAGCGTGCGCGAAAGGACAGCGGTGGGCGTCGCCCCGGCAGCAGCGGCAGGAAATCTCCCTTTTCATCCGCGAGGCAGAGCATCAGCCCCCAGCCCTCCCGAAGCGGATCGCCGGTGAAGGGCGTGAGCCGACCCAGCCGGCTGTTGCCGTGCCAGAAGAAGCCGCCGCCGCGCTCGGTGAGCAGCAGCCCGCCGCGATCGTTGGCCAGGATGTTGCACCACGGCGCGGCCGGCAGGGCGTCGGCGCGCACGTCGATGGCATAGCCGCCCTCCGGCAGGAAGCCGCCGAGGCCGTTGTCCAGCCGCCGTGCGACGGGCCGGAGAATGGACGCGCCGGTGACCATCGGCCTGGCCTTCCCGCGCGCCGGCTCGTCCGGCCAGTCCGTCAACGCCCGCAACCGGGCGAGCGCGTCTTCCCCGCCGGAGAGCGCCGCCGAGGCCCCGCGCCGCAGCGCCCTGCGCTGCTCGTCGGTCAGGGCAGCGCCGTCCAGCAGCCACACGCCGCCCGCCACGCCCCGCATCCGGTTCAGGGGGCCGGCGGCGATCAGGGCCTCCAGGGCGTCGCGCAGCGGACGTGCATAGCCGCCCTCGCCGTCGTCGACGAACACCAGGTCCACCGACAGCCCCAGGGCGCGATACAGCGCGTGGATGCGCGCCAGCGAATGCGCCGCGTCGATGTCGCCGCGCTGCCGCAGGGCGCAGAGCAGCATCGGCCGCTCGCCGGAGAGCCCCAGCGCAAACAGGGCCTCGCGCTGAACGGGGCCCTCGCCGCGCCGAAAGCCCCGGGCCTGCGCCGAGAGACGCGGGTCGACGAGCAGCGCCGCCATGCGCTGGGCCGCGTGGTATTCCGCCGGGGTCAGCCCGATGAAGCCGACCATGGCCCGGGCTGCCGCGCCGGACAGCTTCAGCGCACGCGGCACCCGCCCGGGCGTCTGCCAGCGCTGAAGCCAGGCCCCGGCGGAGTCCCGGGCCGTAATCAGCGCCAGCGCCGAGGTCACCTGGGCCGACCCGCCCGGGGCGAGCGTCAGCGTCGCCTTCAGAGCGCTCGCCGGGTTGAGCGTCGCGCCGAGGCTGCCGGACCAGTCGCGCCGAAGCGTTCCCTCGCGCCCGACGAGCCGCTCATAGTCCGTCTCGAAGGCCCGTTCCCCGTCCGAATCCAGCAGGTGGACCAGCTTCGGGCCGTCCGCGCCCCGGCTGCCGGGCCTGCGCGTCAGGACCAAGCCGCTGTCGCCCAGGCGCGCGCTCTCCACAAACAGGTTTTCAAAGGCGGGGTGGGCGCGATAGTCCTCCCCCCGCGCCAGCGCCACCGGGGCAACGTCCGCCACCGTGAGGCTCACGGGGCGCTCCCCGGCGTTGACGAGCGACACGACGCGCAGCAGCGTGCCGTCCTCCGGGCAGACGCCGAACGCGCACTCCGCCTCGAGGCCGTCCAGCCGCGCGGCGATCCGCGCCAGCCCCGGCTCCAGCCGCACCGCCGAACCCGCGCCGCCCAGCGCGATTGTCCGGCCGGTGTCGAGGTTCTGAAGAAACAGGCAGGCGCCGTCCGGCCGGTCCTGCAGATCGCCGGAAAAGCGGGTCGCGTCCACGCCGAAGCGACTGTAGTGCACCGCGCCGTCGGTGGTGAAGAGGGCCGTCGCTCCGCCGCCGGACAGCACGTGCGTCTCCGGCACGGGGCCGTCCGTCCGGCCTGCCCGGGAAAGGCGCGGCCCCGGCGGCTCGGGCAGCGGGCGCTCCCGCGGCACCGGCCTGCCCGCCGGGGCGGCTTCCACGCTCCGCTCCTCCAGCAGCAGGGAAAGCGCCCGCGCCTCGGGCAGGCGCATGAAGTCCCGCCGAAGGGAGCCGCCCGTCAGCGCGTTGCAGAGGGCGCAGAGCAGCATGCCCTGGTGGTGGGCCATGTGGCTCTTCACCAGCGCCGGTTCGCCGCCGTCCGCGTGGCGATAGTCCGCCGCCTCGTAGAAGCCCCAGTCGCCGCGCCAGCCCAGCTCCCACATCCTGCGCAGGTTCGCCGCCGCGGCCCCCGGCGCGACCATCGCCGCCAGCGCCGAGGCATAGGGAGCGATGACGCCGTCCTCGCACTCGCCGCCCAGCGCCAGCTCCCCGAGGCCGAAGGCGCGATACTGGTAGTTGAGGGCCGCGTCCAGGGCGCTGTGGCCCGATTCGGACACGCCCCATGGCCGGCCCGATCGCCGTCCCTCGGCGCGCTGCGCCGCCACCGCCGCTCGGACGCCGTCGCCCAGCAGCGTCTGCTCCGGCGCGTCCATCCACAAAAGAGGCATCAAAAATTCAAACATCGTGCCGCTCCAGGACAGGGGCGCGATGCCGCCGCTGGTCCGGGCGCAGGGCCGCCCCAGCCGCCGCCAGTGGCGCGCGGACACCTGGCCGAGCGCCATGGCGACGTAGCTCAGCGTGCGGGCCTCGGAGGCGATCAGGTCGTAGTGGGACTGGCTCGCCCGGCCCGATTCCGCGTCCACGCCGATCAGGAACAGCTCCTTCTCCGCGTCGTAGAGCGCCGTGAAATCCATCTCCTCCGCCAGCTTCCGCATCCGCCCGGACAGCGCCGGACCCGCCTCGTCCGCATGGGCGCATGCCAACAGCGCCGCCGCCAGGTTGCCGCTGTCCACCGAGGAGACGTAGCGGGGCCCAAGCGGGGCGAGGGCGTCCAGGTCGATCCAGTTGTAGAGGTGGCCGCGCCACTTTTCAAGCCGTTCCAGCGATCGAACCGTATCGGCCATCCGGGCGCGCGCCGAATCCGCGCCGATGAAGCCCAGCCGCGCCGCCGCGAGGCAGCTGAGCAGGTAGAGGGCGATGTTGGTGGGCGACGTACGCCGGGCCGCGCCGACGGGCGGATCGAGCTGCACATTGTCCGGCGGCAGGCCGTCGCCCGACACCATCGCCTCAAAGAAGCGCCAGGTGTCCCTCGCGATGGCCGCGAAGAGGGCGCGATCCTCGCCCGTCAGCGGCTCCGGCGCGCCGATGTGCTCCCGCTCCATGTCCCGGATCCAGCCTGGGCCCACCAGAAACAGCGCCGCCAGCGCCAGCGCGGCGAGGCCCCAGCCCGGCACCAGCAGCCCCGGCAGCATCAGGAGCGCCGCCAGCCGCCCGGGAGCGACGACGCGCCCGTTCGCGCCGCCCTCCGACTCGGCGTCCGCCGCCGTCACCCATTGCAGCAGGTGCCTGCCGGATACGGCCAGCCGCCAGAGCGTGCGCAGGATCGCGTCCAGATCGCACCAGGCCAGCGCCGGAAGCGCCGCCAGCTCCGCCAGCGCCCGCCGCCAGAGCCGGGGCGAGGGGTTCAGGATCGGCTCCAGGTCGTTCACGAGCAGCGCCGCCAGCAGCGCCCCGCCGCCGCCCGTCCACACCGCGCCGATGAGCAGCGCCAGAAGCGCTGGCGCGCGAAGGGACCGGACCCAGTTGTCCAGCATGTGAAAGCGATCGACGGCCGAAAGCCCGGGATGGCGCATCAGCGGCAGCAGCTGCCAGTCGCCCCGCGTCCAGCGGTTCCGCCGCCTCAGGAGGGCCGACAGCGTGGTCGGGAAAGCGTCGTAGAAGGCCACGTCGCCGACAGATCCCGCCCCGGCCAGCGCGCCTTCGATCAAATCGTGACTCAGCACGCGATCCTCGGGCAGCGCGCCGTCGAGCTTTCCGTGAAAGGCCCGCACGTCGTAGATGCCCTTGCCCGCGTAGATGCCCCTGCCCGTCAGATCCTGCCAGAGGTTCGACGCCGCCGCCGGATAGGCGCTCACGCCGCCCGCCCCGGCGAAGAGGCGCACGAAGCCGTTCACGCAGGCCGAGGGCAGCGGTTCCATCCGCGGCTGCAGGATGGCGAAGCCCCGGCCCCCCTCGGGCCGGTTCAGCGGGTGCGCCATCGCGCCGATCAGCCGCCGCACGTCCTCCGGCAGAAGCCGCGTGTCCGCGTCCAGCGTCAGCACATAGCGAAACCGCCCGCGCAGCCGCTCGCAGGCCGCGCCTTCCGCGCCGAAGGCCGCTTCCGCGCCCGCCTCGCCCAGCAGCAGCCGGTTCAACGCCGTCAGCGCCCCGCGCTTGCGACCGCGGCCCATCCACACGCCGTCGACCTTCAAAAGCGCCCGGTCGCGGTGCAAAAAGGCATACTTTTCCCGGCCCGCGCGGGCGTTCATCCCGGCGATCCTCCGCCGCGCCGCCTCCAGGATCGCCGCGTCCCCGGGCATTTCTCGCGAAGGGGCGTCCGCGAAGTCGCCCAGCAGCAGGTATTCGATGTTCGCGTCGGCCTCCAGGCAGCCCAGCGCCTCAAGCTCGTCGCAGATTTCCTCCGCCCGCCCGGGGCCGGAGAGCAGCACCGGCATCACCACCAGCGTCCGGCAGTCGTCCGGCACGGAGTCCATCTCCAGCTTCAAAAGCCGCGCTCCCCGGACGCGCTTCGGATAGAACCGGCCGATCAGCGCGCCGGCGGCCCACCAGCCCAGCAGGGCGCAGGGCGCGAGCAGCCACGTGCTGCCCGCCAGCGCCGCCAGGGCTAGCGTCGAAAGCGCCGCGAGGGCGATGTGCGCCGCCACGACGCCGTTGCCCTCGGGATCGGGCACGCGCCTGGGAAGCCGCGCCTCGCCCTTGCCCATCCGTCGGGCCAGCGCCCGGCGGCCCGCGTCGTCATACAGCCACCAGCAGGCGTCGCCCCGCACGCCCTTCCCCTGCCGCGCCGCGTCCACCGCGTGACGGGCGACGACGATCTCCGGCACGGCGAGTCGGCGCGACAGCTCCGCCACCGCGTCCCGCACGGCCGCGCGGGAATCGTCGTCCATTCGCCCGTAGACGCCCGCGCCCTCGCGGCGAAGCGTCCGGTCCACCGGCGATAGCACGCGAAAACAGGCCTGCCAGTTCAGGCCCTCCACCGTCCGCCGGGCCACCAGCAGGTTCTCCAGCCGCAGGGCGTCCCGCGCCCGAAGCCGCGCCATTTCCTCCATGTCCTCCGGGGCGCACGGCCCGGCGTGCCTCACGATGTCCCCGGCCACGCGCGTCATCGCCCGTGCCAGCGCCAGGCGCGCCGCCTGCGGCACGGCCCAGAGCTCCGCCATGGTCAGCGGCTGCATGGCGTCGAAGGCCTCCACCGACGCAAGCAGCCTCTCCCGGGAGAGCGGCGCGTCCCCGGCGGCAACCAGATGCGAAAGCAGCCGCAGCACCCGCGGCCCGTCCGGCCAGGCGGGGAGCTTCGCGCCGCTCTCGGTTTGCGCGCGACCGGCCAGGGTCTGGATCACGCGGCGCTCCCGAAGCAGCGCGGCGAGCGCCTCGTCCCCCGGGCCTTCCGCCGCGGAAAGCGCCCGCGCCTCCTCCAGCAGCGCCCGAAGCGCGCGGCACTCCCGGGCGGAAAGGCGCAGCCGGGCGCTTCGCGCGGGGGCGTGCCGCTCGGCCAGCCGCCGCAGAAGCACCGCGTCCCGTTCGCTCAGGTTTTCTCGGTCGATGTTCGGGGATTGGTCCATACCGTCCTCCATGCAGATGACAAGATTGTCTATGAGTATGGGCCAAAATATGTGAAAATATGCAAAAACCGGCCCGTCGGGGGGTTCCCGACGGGCCGGTTGGCTCGATCGATATTATTCCTGCTCGTCGCCCAGTTCGGCGCGGCGGCGGCGGATGCCCTTCATGGCCTCGGTCATCTGGTCCTCCACGCTGGCGAGCAGCTGGTAGGCGTCGTGCTGGGCCTTGAGGCGCAGCTCGCTGGCCTCCACCCGGGCGTCGTTCTTGATGATGCGGGCCTCCTCCCGGGCCTGGCGCATGATCTCGCTCTCGTCGATCATGTGGTCGGCGCGCTCCTGGGCGTCGTCCAGGATGGCGCGGGCTTCGTTTTCAGCGTCCAGCACCCGCTGCTCGGCGTCCTCGCGGGCGCGCTCCAGAGCCGCGTTCACGCGCATCTCGGCGGAGCTGATGCGGTTCATGGCCTTGGTCTCGGCCTCGTTCATGATGCGCTCCTGCTCGGAATACATCTGCAGGCCGTACTGCACCGCGTCAGGGAGGTTCTTTTCCATATCGTCGATGATCATCAGGCATTTTTCCGCATCAATGATCTTCTTTCCGGTCAGCGGTACGTTGGTGCCGGCGTTGATCGCCGCGCGAATGTGCTTGAGCAGCTCCAGGAAGTAGCGCATATCGTTCACTTCGTCCATCTGCTGCGTCTGCTGGGTTTCGCGGGTGTCCAACTCCTCACCCTCGTAGAACTTTTCCTGATCGCGATCCATGCTTTAGCCCTTCCTTTCCGCATCCGGCCGCCGCCCGATGCAGCTTAGTCTATCCGGGAATCCCGGATTCATCCTGTCTTGCCTGCCGATTATGCTTCCGCAGCGCTCAACTCCACGAAATCCACGGCCGTGTCGCTGTAGTTGCGGGTATCGATCACGTTGAACGGCTCCGGCAGCGCCACGCTCGCCTCGCGCTGCCTTTCCAGCACGATCAGACAGCCCGGCGCCAGCATATCCGCCTGCAAAAGCCGCTTGAGCGCGTCCCCATAGGCCTCCACCATGCGATAGGGCGGGTCGAGGAACACCAGATCGAACATCCGGCCCTCCATCGCGCCGATGGCGCTGCGATAGTCGCCGCGGATCAGCTGGGCGCGATAGCTGAACTCGTCCTTCAGCACGCTGCGCGCGTTCCGGTCGATGGCCTGTTGGGCCGCCCGGGAGTTGTCCGCGATCACCGCGGATTCCGCGCCCCGGCTCAGCGCCTCCAGCGCCAGCGCGCCCGTGCCGCCAAACAGATCCAGCACCCGCGCGTCCAGCACGCGCGCGCCGATGATGTTGAACAGCGACCCCCGAATCTTGTCGGATGTGGGGCGCGTATCCTGGCCGGATGGGGCGAAAAGCGTGCGCCCCTTGGCCTCTCCAGAAATAATGCGCATAAGTCCACCTATGATATTGTCTCAATTATATCATAATTGTGCTGCATTTGCAATCGGTTTTTCGAAAAAATATCAAATTTCAGGCCTTTCGGCCCTCGGAACCCGCTTTTTGCGCGTCACGCGGCTCTTTGCCTTGGCCCGGCGCCTGCCCTCGGCCATGGCCTTTTCGGACTTTGCCCACAGCTTCGGGCCCTGCATATAGCCCGCGAACGTGGACAGCGGCAGTATGAACGGCGAGATCATCAACACCGCCGCCACCCAGCCCGTCAGGCGGTCAAAGGTCTGCGAAAAGGGCAGCATGCAGGGCCAGAACGGCGCGGCCAGCACCCACGAGGCGAGCCGCAGCGGCATCTCCAGCTGCTCCACCTTCAAAAGCGTACAGACGATGTAGGCGCACCCGACGACATACGCCGGCAACGCCACCGACAGCACGGCCTTGATGCCGCGGCTGACGCTGAAGGCGCTCTTCTCGACCTTCGCCTCCACCGAGGCGTCGGCGGATTTGGCCGCGTTGCCGAGGGTCGAGCGCAGGCGGCAGGCCTCGTGGCCATAGGCCATGCCCTGGCGGAAGCACAGGAACATCGACCCCGCCAGCAGGATCAGCCCCAGTATGGTCCAGGCCAGCGTGTTGTTCAGGCTGAACAGGCCCAGGTTTAGGAATATCAGCATCACCAGCGTCACGACGTTGGTCTTCCACATATCCGATATGCTCATCTGTCACACCTCATCCGGCGCTGCGCGCCGCCTTTCCCGACGGGAAGGCTCATTCAGTCGATCACTTCGACCGGGATCCGGCTGGAGAAGCCCAGCATGATCTCGTATGGGATCGTCCCGGCCAGCTCCGCCAGCTCGTCCGGCGTGATGCGCTCGGCCCCCTGGCGGCCCATCAGCACCACCTCGTCGTCCAGCGTCACGCCCTCGATGTCCGTCACGTCGGCCATGACCATGTCCATGCACACCCGACCGACCAGCGGCGCGCGCCGGCCCTTCACCAGCACGCTGGCGCGATTGGAGAGGACGCGGGGATAGCCGTCGCCGTAGCCGATGGGCAGCGTCATGATGAGGCTGTCGCGTCGGGCGGTGAACGTGCGGCCATAGCCCACGGTGTCCCCCGCCGCGATGGCCTGCAGGCGGATCGGGCGGGTCGAAAGCGTCTGGGCGTTGTCGATCTGCCCGGCCAGCTCCGGCAGGCACGAGCCGTAGAGGCCGATGCCCGGGCGCACCATGTCGTATTGCAGGTCTTCCTTCAGCATGGCGCTGGTGGCCGCGGCGTGGGCGATGGGCGCGAAGCCCGCCGCGCGGATGGCCGCCAGGGCCTCGCGAAAGCGCGCGTTCTGCAGGGCGGTGAAGTCCGGGTCGCTGTCGGCGACGCAGAAGTGGGTGAACGCGCCCTCCATGACGACCTCCGGGCATCGCTGCCAGCGATCCAGCAGCTTTCCGAGCGCCTCCGTCCCCCGCACGCCCACGCGGGACATGCCGGTGTCGATCTTCAAATGCGCCCGGGCGGGCTTGCCGGTCTTGACGGCCTCATCCCGCAATATGTCCAGCGCCGCCTCAGAATAAACCGCCTGGGACGCGCCGCAGCGCACCGCCTGGCGCAGCGATTCCTCGCAGGCGCCGCCGAGGATCAGGATCATGTCGTCGATGCCCCCGCGCCGAAGCGCCTCGGCCTCCTCGACGATGGCGACGGCAAAGGCGTCCGTGCCACAGCCGCGCAGCCTGCGGGCCACGCGCAGGGCGTCGTGGCCATAGGCGTCGGCCTTCACGACGCACATCATGCGAACGTGCGCCGGCAGGGCGCGTCGAATCGCCCGCGCGTTGGCGGCGACAGCCTCCGTGGAAACGGTCATGATCGTGGGTCGCAAGGGGCCCTCCCCCCTCTCCGGCATCAGCCGCACATTCTAACAGATAGCTATTATATCCTATTCTTGTCAAAATTGCAACATGAATGTCCAAATGCGGTCATTTTTTATTTTCTCGGTTGCAAATATGACTTTTTGCGTGTATACTGATTGGTAATGAGTCATACGCGGAGGTGTCTCCATGGGTCTTCGGAACATCATGAACAACTACTACTACGGCAAGCAGGGCAAGGCCGATTACACCATCGAGAACATGCCCCAGAACCG
The DNA here is from genome assembly GCA_902799045.1 of uncultured Eubacteriales bacterium. Taxonomy (GTDB): domain Bacteria; phylum Bacillota; class Clostridia; order Christensenellales; family Aristaeellaceae; genus UBA2862. Next base: position 83,706 of record CADBZH010000009.1, on the reverse strand, counting down.
CCGCCAGCTGTTCGCAGAGGTATTCAAGGTGCGCTGGAGCGCGCTGTTCGGCGTGAACCTGCTGTACATGGTCGCCTGGATCCCGGCCATTATCTGGACGGCGCTGAACGTGACGGCGCTGCTGAACGGCATCGAGACCTTCACCAGCGACGAGATCACCGGGCTGCTGGCGACCTGGCTGCTCATCCTGGCGCCCTGCATCGCCATCACCGGCCCGTTCAACGCCGGCGTCAGCTATGTGCTGCGCAACTGGGCGCGGGACGAGCACAGCTTCGTGATCAGCGACTTCAAGGACGCCGTGAAGGCCAACTGGAAGCAATCGCTGGTGATTTCGGTGATCGACGGCGTGCTGCCCTTCGTGCTGTTCACCGGCTGGCGCTTTTACGGCAGCATGATCGCCCAAAGCAGCCTGTTCGTGGCGCCGCTGGGGCTGATGATGCTGGTGGGCATCGTGTGGGGGCTGGCGAGCATGCTGGCCTACCCGATGCTGATCACCTACGACCTGAAGATCAGGGACGTGATCCGCAATTCCGTGCTGCTGAGCGTGGCCAAGCTGCCCTTCGCGGTGCTGATCAAGCTGCTGACGCTGGTGGTGCCGGCGGTGGGCCTGGGCCTGGCGCTGCTGATCCCCAGCATCCAGATGCAGGTGCTGCTGATCGTGGTCCTGCTGTACCTGGTGTTCCTGGTGGCCTTCAACAAGCTGATCGTGGCCTCCTACGCCAACTGGCTGTTCGAGACCTACCTCAACCCCAGGATCGAGGGCGCCCGCACGAACATCGGCCTGCGACCCGAGGATTGGGACGACGTGACGTATATCCCCGAGGACGACGAAGACTGACGAACAGGGCGGGGACCCGCTTCCCCCGCCAAAGCCACGTCCCTGACGCACAGGTCGTCAGGGACGGTTTCATTCTGGGGCACTCGACCCCCGACACCCCGGTCAGCTTGCTTTAGGTTGGTGAACGATATGTCTCAATACGAACTTCTCTCCCCTGCCGGGTCGATGGAATCGCTGGAAGCGGCCCTGCGCTTCGGGGCGGACGCGGTGTACGTGGGCGGGCCGAAGCTGCAGTTGCGGGCCGGTTCGGCGGGCTTTGCAATGGACGCGCTTTCCGAGGCGGCAAGGCGGGCCCACGCCCTGGGACGAAAGCTGTACGTCACCGTAAACGCCTTCCCCACCAACGGGGAGATCGACGCGCTGGGCGACTATGCCCAGGCCCTGAGCGCCCTCGGCGCGGACGCCGCCATCGTGGCGGACCTCGGCGCGATCGCGACGATCCGCAAAGCCGCGCCGAAACTGGCCGTGCACGTCTCCACCCAGGCCAACTGCCTGAACTACGCCGCCGCCCGCGCCTACCACGACATGGGCGCGCGGCGCGTGGTGCTGGGGCGGGAGATGACGCTGGAGCAGATCGCGGAGCTGCGCGCGAAGACGCCCGCCGACCTGGAGCTGGAAGCGTTCGTCCACGGCGCGATGTGCATGGCGTATTCCGGCCGCTGCATGCTCAGCGCCTATCTCACCGGCCGCAGCGCCAACCGCGGGGCCTGCGCCCAGACCTGCCGCTGGCGCTACGCGCTGGTGGAGGAAAAGCGTCCGGGCGAATACTTCCCCGTCGAGGAGGACGCCGGCGGCACGACGATCCTCAGCTCCTTCGACCTGAACGCGCTGGGCTTCCTCGACTGCGTGGCCGCGGCGGGCGTCACCTCCTTCAAGCTGGAGGGGCGCATGAAGTCGCCCTACTACGTCGCCACCGTGACCAACGCCTACCGGCGGCGCATCGACGGCATGCTGGACGGCACCGCCTCGCCGGAGCAGGTCGCGCGGCTCGAGCGGGAGCTGGACGCCGCCAGCCACCGCGCCTACGCCAGCGGGTTCTACTTCGGCGAAATGAAAAGGCACGCGCCGGAGGACGGCGTGTACCTGGGCGACTGTACGTTCGTGGGCGTGGTGAAGGAAGCGCTGCCGGGCGGGCGCATCCGCGTGGAGGTGCGCAATCGGTTCCGGGCCGGGGACACGCTGGAGGTCCTCTCCCCCAACGCCCTGGGGCTGGCCCTTGTCGCCGCGAACCTCACCGGCGGGGACGGCCTCGCCCTGGACGCCGCCACCGTGCCGATGACGCTCGTCGATATGGACGGCGCCGAAGGGATCGAGCCGGGAGATTATCTGAGAGTCCGGTCGGTTGATAGCCAGAACGTGCTTCCGGACACGCTCCGGGCGCGAGGCGCTGACTGAAGGGGAACTTGCGGGTTATCTCTTTCGATGCCGTTCGCCAACGCAGGATCGGCTGGCTGCATTTCGCTTATTCCCCGGGTTCCGTGATGAATCCAGGAAATCCGTCTGGACTTCTACCTGAACTTCTCACTCCACCGTAACGCTCTTGGCGAGATTTCTCGGCTTGTCCACATCAAGGCCGCGGGCAACGGAGGTGTAGTAGCCCAGCAGCTGCAGCGGGATCACGGCCAGGCTGGCCATGAAGTGCTGGTCGGCCCTGGGAACATAGACGGTGAAGTCGGCGGTGTCCTCCACGCTGTAGTGGCCATAGCCGGTCAGGCCCATCAGGTAGGCCCCCCGCGCCTTGCACTCCACCATGTTGCTGATGGTCTTTTCAAACAGGTCGTCCTGGGTCAGCACGCCGATCACCAGCGTGCCGTTTTCCAGCAGGCTGATCGTGCCGTGCTTCAGCTCCCCGGCGGCGTAGGCCTCGGAGTGGATGTAGCTGATCTCCTTCATCTTGAGGCTGCCCTCCAGGCTCACGGCGTAGTCGATGCCGCGGCCGATGAAGAAGATGTCCTTCGCGCCGGCATACTTCGCGGCGAACCACTGGATGCGCTCCTTGTCCTCCAGCACCTTCGCCATCTTGTCCGGCAGGGCGTTCAATTCGTCGATGTAGCGCGCCTCGGCCTCCGCGTCGATGCGGCCCCGCGCCCGGGCAAAAGCCACGGAAAGCGCGTACATCGCCGCCAGCTGGGCGGAATAGGCCTTCGTGGTGGCCACGGCGATCTCCGGCCCCGCCAGGGTGTAGAGCACGTTGTCGGCCTCGCGGGCGATGGTCGAGCCCACCACGTTCACGATGGCCAGCGTCCGCACCCCCGCTGCCTTCGCGGCCCGCAGCGCGGCGAGGCTGTCCGCCGTCTCGCCGGACTGGGAGATGACGATCACCAGCGCGTCCTCCTCCAGCAGCAGCTTCCGGTAGCGGAATTCCGAGGCCAGCTCCACCCGCGTGGGCAGGGCGGCCATGTCCTCCAGCACATACTGGGCGGCCATGCCCACGTGCCATGCGGAACCGCAGGCCACGATGTGCGCCCGGCTGACGCCCGCGAGCAGCTCGTCCGTCAGGCCGGCGGCTTCGAGGTCGATCCTGCCGTCCCTGATGAGGCTGGCCAGCGTGTCCCGCACGGCGACGGGCTGCTCGTGGATCTCCTTGATCATGAAGTGCTCGTAGCCGCCCTTCTCCGCCGCCTCGGCGTCCCAGGTGATCTGGGTGGGCTGCTTGGCGATCTCGTCGCCGTTCAGGTCGTAGAAGGTCACGCTGCCGGGGCCGAGGCGCGCCAGCTCCATGTTGCCGATGTAGTAGACGCTGCGGGTGTACTTCAGGATCGCGGGCACGTCGCTGGCCAGATAGCTCTCGCCCTCGCCCACGCCGATGATCATCGGGGAATCCTTGCGGGCGGCGAAGATCTCGCCGGGATAATCCCTGAACATCATCGCCAGCGCGTAGCTGCCCCGCACGCGCACCATCATGCGGTTGATGGCGTCCACCGGGCCGATCTTGTACTTGTTGTAGTAGTAGTCCACCAGCTTGACCGCCACTTCGGTGTCGGTGGCGCTGTAAAACTGGTAGCCGTGGCGCAGCAGCTTCGCCTTCAGCTCGTCGAAATTCTCGATGATGCCGTTGTGCACACCCACCACCGCCGATTCCACCGGGCCGGAGCCGGTGCCGGAGCAATTGCCGGACACGTGGGGATGGGCGTTGGTCTGGCTGGGCTCGCCGTGGGTGGCCCAGCGGGTGTGGCCGATGCCGCAGCCGCCGGCGAGCGCCCGGCCCCCGTCCGTCTTGTCGGAGAGGTTCTTCAGCTTGCCGGTGGCCTTCACCACCTGCGCCAGCGACGCGCCGTCGCGCACCGCGATGCCCGCGGAGTCATAGCCGCGGTATTCCAGCTTCGACAGTCCTTCCAGCAGGATCGGCGCGGCGGGACGCGATCCGGTATAGCCGACGATTCCACACATATACAGTCCCCCTGGGCAGAAAAACAGCCCCAAATAAATTATGGGGCTATTTTACCATTCCCGGTGGATTGCTGTCAATCCCGATTCTGTTACGCCATGGCCTTGCCCAGCGCCTCGCAGTTCGCCAGGCCCTCGTCGTCCGGGGTGTTGTTGCAAATCACCGGCTCCGCCGCCAGGGTCAGCCCCGCGGCCTCGCAGTTCGCCGCCCAGGTGCGCATCCACTCGCCGTCGCCCCAGTCGTAGGAGCCGAACAGCGCGAGCTTCTTGCCCGCCAGGCTTCCCTGTACCGCTTCAAACATCGGCTGGAACTCGCTGTCCTCCAACTCTTCCGCGCCCATGGCTGGGCAGCCGAAGGCGATGGCGTCGAATTCCGCGGCCTTGTCGGCGGTGAAATCCGCGGCGGTGAACAGCTCCGCGCCGGCGCCCTTGGCCACGGCGTTCGCCATCATCTCGGTGTTGCCGGTGCCACTCCAATAAACCACTGCAACCTTGCTCATATCGTTTTCCTCCTGTGAATGTTCTATGCGGGATGGGCCTGCACCGTCAGGCGCGAAAGCGGAAACCACGCGGCAAAGAGGCGCACGTAGGCCTCCGTGCACTTGCGATAGCGGGCGAACAGCTTCATCGCCCGTTCGGGCTCGGAATACACCTTCCAGCAGCCGCAGCACAGGCAGTTTCGGCCCTCGTGGCGGATGAAGCCGCGAATGTCCGTGAGCGGATAGCCCAGGAACACGCCGATCTCGTGCGGGAACGCCTCCGACGCGCGAACCCTGCCGCGCAGCCGGTCGAGGGCCTCGCCGACCGAACCGCCCTCCGGATAGCCGTACTCCCGCAGGAACCGCGCCGTCTCCGGATCGCGCAGCGCCTTCTCGAGCGCCTGGGGCCGGTAGAGGTACATCAGGCACCGGCCGTTCCCGGCCCGCAGCACCGTCAGCTCCACGCCCTTTGCCCCCAGGACGGGCGCGAGCGCGCGCATCTCCGCCGCCAGGCATTCGGGATCCGGGCACGCCAGGTTGAACAGGTTGCCGGTCTTCAGCCGCGCCAGCGTCGGCGCGCCGTGGGCGATCAGGGCTTGCTCCAGCATGATGGTTTCCTCCCGCGCTGATGTTAGATATTTCTAACATCAGTTAGTTTAATCTATCTTATGCCTTTTGTCAAGAGCCTGCCCGAAAACTTAATGAATTATGCGAGCCGCCTCTGCCGCAGGGGAGGCAAGGGCCCGGATCGCCAGGTCGCTTCAATCCGACGTGGCAATCCGGGCCCCTTGATTCACAAGAACAGGATATTACAGGTTACTTCGGCCATGCGGCCATCAGAGCGCGTCAGTTCAGCTCTCCCCACGCCTGTTTAAGCGCCTCGATGATTCCCAGGTGCTGGGGACAGGCGGCCTCGCAGGCGCCGCAGGCCACGCAGTTGTCCGCGCCCGCGCCGCGACCGCGGATCTGGTTCAAATCCCAGTCGTGCTTCGGGTCCACGCTGTACAGGCCCACGTTGTTCCAGGCCTTGAAGATGCCGGGGATGTCCACGCCGTTGGGGCAGGGCATGCAGTAGCGGCAGCCGGTGCAGCCGATCTTCGTGCGGCTCAGGTAGGCCACGCGCACGTCCTCCATCAGCTTCAGCTCGTCCGCGGACATGATGTTCGGCTCGACGGTGTCGAAGATGCGCAGGTTGTCGTCCACCTGCTCAAACTCGTTGCAGCCGGACAGCACCGTGGCGATCTGCGGGTGGTTGCAGAGCCAGCGGAAGCCCCATTCGGCGGCGGAGCGCTTCACCGGGAAGGCGTCGTACAGCGCCTGCACGTTCTCCGGCGCGTGGGCCAGGCGTCCGCCCAGCAGGCCCTCCATGATGACCACCGGAATGCCCAGGCGGCCCGCCAGCTCCAGGCCCTTCGTGCCGGCCTGGTTGTCCACGTCCATGAAGTTGTACTGGATCTGCACCATGTCCCAGTCCCAGTCGTTGATGATGAATTCAAAGTCCTCATAGGGGCCGTGGAAGGAGAAGCACTTGTAGCGGATCTTGCCCTCGCGCACCATGTCCTCGAAGAACTGCGGCGCGCCGATGGACTTGAAGTACTCCCACTTCTCCTTGTTGATGCCGTGCATCAGGTAGAAGTCGATGTGGTCGGTTTGCAGCTTTTTCAGCTCCTCGTCCAGCAGCGCCTGCATCTCCTCGCGGTTGTGCACGTACTCCATGGGCATCTTCGTGGCGATGGTCACCTTCTCGCGGTAGCCGTCGCGCAGCGCCTTGCCCAGCACGATCTCGCTGGTGCGGTCGAGGTAGACATAGGCGGTGTCCAGATAGGTCACGCCGCCGTCGATGGCCCGGCGGATCAGCGCGATGGCCTTCTGCTCGTCGATGATGGTGTCGCCGGACGCGGGGCCGTTGAAGCGCATGCAGCCCAGGCCGAAGGCCGAGCCCTGGATGCCCAGCTTGCCGAAATTGCGGTATTTCATGTTCGGTATCCTCCCGTATCAGATTTCAATGCCCGTCTTCGCCGCCACGGCGGCCACGTAGTCATAGGCGGCGCGGTATTCCTCCGCCGTCTGCATGTGCTCCAGCAGCACCGGCGCGTCCTTCGGCAGGTGCCGGTCGATGCTCTGGAGCACCTGGACGTAGTCCAGCGCCCCCTCTCCCGGGGAGACCTCCTCCAGCAGCGTGGTCAGCCGCGTCGGGGACATGCGGATATCCTTGATGTGGGTGCTCCTGATGTGGGGTGCAAGCTCCCGGAAGCAGCGCTCCACGAAGGCCTCGGCGTCCAGATAGCGCCGGGGGCAGTTGATCATGTTCACAAAATCCATGTGGGCGGCGAACTGGGGCCGGTCCACGTCCGCGATCAGTTGCACATAGGCCCCCGGGCTGTCCGGCACCATCCACGGCATCGGCTCGATGCAGTAGCAGGCGCGCTCTGGCCGCGCCTCATCGATGATCCACCGGATGGAATCGACGACGCGTCGGTAGGTCTCCGCGGTGAAGTTGCTCCGGTCCGCGGCGTCCCAGCCCGCGGCGCTGGCCGTGCCCACGATGTTCACGCAGCAGGGCACGCCCGTCTCGTCCGCCAGCTTCAGCTGGTCGACGGCGTACCGCAGGTTCCCGGCGGCCTGCTGCGGATCGGGGTCGAACGGATTCCGCCAGACGCCCACCTCCGCGATCGCCACGTCATGCCTTGCGCAAATCTCCAGATAGCGCGCCACCTCGTCCTTCGGCGTGCGACAGTCAAAGGGCGCGGTGACGGCCCGGAATCGGGTCTGCGCCAGCAGCGTCTCCCACTGCTCGGGCGTCTCCCAGCTTCCCACGACGGTGCCTCCCAGGCGCATGGTCATCCCTCCTCGCGTTTGTCACTTTTCGTAGCTCTCCAAAAGCTCCACGATGCACTTCAGCTCCGGCGCGTCGAGGTAGTTGTATTCGCCGCCGCCGTCGCCATACCTGCCGTGCTGGATCAGCTTCAGCCCGGCGGCCTCCGCGCTGGCCACCTTGTCGGCGGAATCGCGCACCTGGAAGGCGATGTGGTGCATGCCCTCGCCGTGCTCATTGAGGAAGTTCCGCCAGGTGGACGGCGCGTCGTTGGGCTGGATCAGCTCCAGCTGAAGACCGGGACCCACGTCAAAGAAGGCCATCAGGCAGTTCGCCTCCGGGGCGGGCTTCCCCATGAAGGTGGTGCCCGTCACGGCGTATTCGCCGCCGTCCACCGTGTCCGGCACCTCCACGCCCAGGAAAGACGCCCACTTCCGCTTGGTCGCCTCCACGTCCTTCACGATAAAGCCGACCTGTGCAAACAAATGCGTTCCAACCACACCAGCCATGATGAATCCTCCTTCGTCATTCGCAGCGATTGCCTTGTCCGATATCGTCCAAGGTTACGATTTCATTATACATACTCGCCCGTTTCGCGACAAGATTTTAACTCAACAGATGAGGATAGATCAATAAAGCGTGAGCATTGTTCATTGAAAAGCGGGGGCAACAGATGTATTTTATGTAGCGCAAATACCGCGCGTAAGAGGAATACAAATCATATGGCACGATCCAGAACCATGAACATGAGCCAGGGCCGCCCGCTGGCGCTGCTGGCGGCCTTCGCGTTTCCGCTGCTGGTGGGCAATCTCTTCCAGCAGGCCTACAACCTGGCCGATTCCATCATCGTGGGCCAGTTCATCGGCGCGAACGCGCTGGCGGCGGTGGGGGCCACGGGCTCGATCTCGTTCCTGTTCTTCTCCGTCTGCAACGGCATCTCCAGCGGCGGCGGCATCGTCACGGCCCAGTTCTTCGGCGCGGGCGATGCGGAAAAGGTGAAGCGCGCCATCGCGAATTCAGCATACATCATGTTCTCCGCCTCGCTGTTCATGGGCGCGGTGGCCTTCGCGCTGACGCCCACAGCGCTGCGCCTGCTGGGCACGCCGGAGGACATCCTGCCCGACGCCATCACCTACATGCGCATGACCTGCCTGAGCGTGCCGCTGATCGGTGTGTACAATTACTCCGCGTCGATGCTGCGGGCGCTGGGCGACTCCCGCACGCCGCTGATCTTCCTGATCGTGGCCTGCCTTCTGAACGTGGTGCTGGACATCCTCTTCGTCCGCACGTTCAACATGGGCGTGTTCGGCGCGGCGCTGGCGACGATGCTGGGCCACCTGATCGCGGGCCTGGGCTGCCTGGGCTATGCCCTGCGCACCAACCCCTATTTCATGCTGACCCGGCAGGAGCGCGCCTTTGACCGGCAGATCGCCGGACGCGCCGTGCGCCTGGGCCTGCCGCTGGCGCTGCAGTGGTCGATGATCGCCATCTCCACCACGGCGCTGCAAACCGTGGTCAACGGCTTCGGCACCGCCGCCGTCGCCGCCTTCACCGCCACCACCCGCGTGGAACAGCTCACCCAGCAGCCCTTCGGCTCGCTGAGCATGGCGCTTTCCACCTACGCGGGGCAGAACTTCGGCGCCAGCCGCAACGACCGGGTGCGCGCCGGGCTGCGGGACAGCATGCTGGTGATGGCCGCGTTCTCGCTGGCCATGCTGGGGCTGATGCAGCTGCTGGGCGGACAGATCATCCGCGTGTTCGTCAGCGACCCGGAGGTCATCGCCCTGGGCGGCCGCGCCGTGCGGATCACCAGCTGCTTCTACGTGTTCCTGGGCACGATCTACGTGGTGCGCGGCGTTTTGAACGGCGTGGGCGACGCACTGTTCTCGTTCATCAACGGCCTGATCGAAATGCTCTGCCGCATCTTCCTGCCGATGGCGCTGCTGGCGGTCTCCGGCCTGGGCGTGTGGACCATCTGGTGGACGGCGGGGCTCACCTGGGCCGTCAGCGCGCTGTTCTGTGTGCTGAGATACCTCTGGTGGCGGAAAAAAAGCGCCGGGCGCGTGCGGACCGGCCTGCGACACGCCCACGCGACGACGATGTGATCCATAAAGGCCCGATTCTGAAACAACCCCTCAGTCCGCTTTGCGGACAGCTCCCCTTGCACAGGGGAGCCTGGGGCGCCTACTCCCCGCTCTCTGTTCTCGGTACGCCCTTCTTCCGGAACTCCCCCGGCGTCACCCCGGTCAGCTTGCGGAACTGGCGGGAGAAGTGCTCGGCGTTGTTGTAGCCGCAGATGGCGGCGATCTCCTGCACGCGCAGGCGGGTGTGGGTCAGGTAGTCCTTCGCCAGGCGGATCCGGCTGGCGATCACGTCGTCCATGCAGGAGACGCCGAACTGCCGCTTGTACAGCAGTTGCAGATAGCCCGCGCTGATGTGCAGCTGGGCCGCCATGGCGGACACGTTCCAGGGCCGGGCCGGCTGGTTGACGATGCGACGGCGCAGCGCCAGCAGCTCGCCGCGATAGTCCTCGGCGTCCGGACGGACGATGTCGGCGCGCAGCTTGGTCATCAGCACCGACATCAGCTGGGCCTCCACGGTTTCATAGCTGTCCTGCATGTGCTCCCAGGTGAGCAGCTTGAACAGGCTGTGGCAGTATTCCGGATCCATCACCGGAAAGGGCGCGCCGACCAGCGGGAACTGGGTCACGTAGGTCTCGTCGGAATCGAATATGATCCAGTCGTTGCCGTAGCTGCCATCGCAGGCGCCGTAGCGGATCCGCGAATCCGGCGCGAACAGCGCCGCGTGGTTCGCCGGGACCACCTGGGACTCCTCCCCCTGCCAGAAGCGGGCGCGGGTATGCGTCAGGATCAGCAGGTAGTGCTCGTGGTGGGGCGGCATGTCGTAGATGAAGTCCGCAGGGTGCACGGCGTCGTAACCGATCATGTGTATCCTGTCCATGCTATTTGCGGGTGTCGACGCTCTTGCCGAACACGAAGTAGCGCTGGTAGAGGAACTCGGTGACGAAATTGAGCAGCATGTTCAGGCCCGTGGCGACGTACTCGTTCCAGCCCAGCGTGGCGGTGTAATAGTGCTCCAGCCAGGTGGAGAGGGGCGTGAACACCACGTAGAAGGCCGCCACCTTCACCATCGCGATGGGGATGTTGCTGGCGGACTTGAACGTGTAGCGCCGGTTCAGCGTGAAGTTCCACAGCACCGACAGCACCAGCGCCAGCAGGTAGCCCAGCCAGTAGGGCAGGCGCATCACCTCGTTGAACAGGGTGAACGAGCCGATCTCGATCAGCCCCGCGCTGATCGAAAACAGCGTGAATTTCAACATGCGACCCAATTCCTTCATCGGTTCTCTCCCCTTTCGATCCATCGGTTCAGCCGCGTCCTCCCGAAAACCTGCAGGCCGGCCAAGGCGCCGACGGGAATCGCGGCCAGTATGTCCACCACCGAATGCTGCTTGACAAACGCCGTCGATATGGAGATCAGCACGGCCGACAGCACGGTGAAGCCCTTCCAGAGCGTGCCGCCCGCCTCCCGGCGGCACCACACCCAGGCGATGCCCATCGAATAGGCCACGTGCAGCGACGGGCAGACGCCGGTGGGCGTGTCAAAGGCGTAGATGAACGCCATCAGCCGGGTGAGGACGTTGTCCCGCTCGAATCGCTCCGGCCGCAGCAGCTGGATGCTGGGATAGAGGATGTAGGTCAGCATCGCCACGGCCTGCGTGATCATGATGAAGACCTGCAGCCGCTTGAAGCTGCGGATATCGTAGAGCAGGAAATACAAAAGCGACCCCGCCAGCAGGAAATACCAGTACACGTAGAACACCAGGAAGCCCTCCGAAAAGGGGATGGCGTCGTCCAGCGCGCAGTGGATCACATGGCAGCGGGAGGCCGGGATCAGGTTTTCGGTGACAAAGTAGAGCGCGAGATAGACCAGCCACCCCGCGAGCAGCTTCACATGCCGGAAGCGCGGCTCGTTGAGCCGGCTCCAGCGCAGCTCGCGATAATCCACCGCCGGCTTTCTCATCGCGGCTCCTCCCCCTCCGGCCGACTCCAGCGCCATTCCTTCCTCGGCAGGTTCGGGAACGGGGTCACCCGGTGCCTCGGCAGCGATTTGCCCAGGGCAGTCACGGCGTCCATCAGCGCCTCGCACACCCGCGTCCGCTCCTCGCTCGGACGGGCGGCGTCGTCGTAGTAGACCGGCTTGCCGATGGCCACCTTGCGGATCGACGGGGCCGCGTACATCGGCACGAACGCCAGCAGCTTTCCGAACTGGCGCTGGTACATCCGCCCCAGGGCGATGAACCGGTCCTGGAACTCATAGATGATATCGTTGTAGGGCTTGTCCCAGTCCGGGAAGATCACCACCCGCTTGCCCGCCTCCAGCGCCTCCAGCGATTCCTTGAACGTGTCCTTCAGGCGCGCGTCGCGGTAGACCCCGATGCAATGGGCGTTGGAAAACACGCTGGCGCAGATCGGCGCGATGACATAGGAGAGGACGCGCCAGAACCCCTTGCTCCAGGCCGGCTTGCTGCCCCAGAAGTCGCGATAGGCATAGTCCGGCACCTCATTCGCGTGCATCATCTCGCCGTTGCACCAGATAGCCCGCTCGCCCGTCAGCCAGACCTCCGCATAGACGGGGCCGTACATCTGGGCATGGTTGCCCACCAGCACGCACGGGCCCTCCGGCACGTTTTCCAGGCCGATGTATTCCGGCTTCGGAATGATCAGGCTCGCCAGCCATCGCACGGCGCGATAGACGCCATAGGACACACCCTTGCCCATCAGATCTCCACCTTCTCCTCCAGGGGTCGTTCCAGAAGCTCCGGGTTCTCCAGCAGCTTCCGAAGCAGCTGCACCGCCCGGGAGCAGTAGAAGCCGTCGGAAATGCGCTCGTCCACGGTCAGGCCGATGTCCACGCTGGTCAGCAGCCGTTCCTCGCCGTCGGCGCAGAGCAGCTTGCGGGGCTTGATCTCGCCGATCACCACGAACACCGAGGTGGTGCCCCAGTTGGTCAGGTGATGATAGCCCGCGTGCAGCTTGATGGAGCCCAGGTTCGCCAGCACCACGGAGGACTGGAACGGGTCGGTGGCGATCACCGACCGGGGCATCCAGCCGCGGCGGTCCAGGAACCGCGCGCCCGCGCCGATCAGCTTCTTGAAGGGCAGCTTCTGGATGAAATCCATGCTCTCGGTGGACTGGTCCTTGCCCTCGTAACGCACGTAGCTCACCTGGCGGTGGATCTCGTCGTGCACGGTTTCGATGGTGTCGGTGGGCTTGGCGTGGATGAAGGCCAGGCCCTCGTCGCTCTCGTCCCTGAACTGCTTCTTGATGGTGAACGCGGCGGACACGTCGTTGCGCTGGTAGAGGTTGTAGTTGGCGTAGAAGCGATTCAGCTGGGGCCGCTGGGTGATGGTCTTCAGAACGGCGGTGACGATCAGCTGGAAGGCGTTGTACTTGTACTCCGGCTTGGCGGCGTTGCGCTTCTCCAGCCAGGCCATGGCGTTCGTCAGATCGATCATCTCGGAAATGAACGCCTCATTGTCGCATCGGTTGGGGTACATCAGCGGCATGATGTAGTGCATGGAATCCATGCCGCGCACCCTGGTCGCGTCCTTGCGGTCTCCAAATCTCCTGCTCACGCAAATCCCTCCCGGTATCCTCTGGATGTTATGATAAATCATATCACAAATCGCCGGTTTCGTCCATCCCGTTTTCCGCACTTTCTCGCAGCCGCCCCCTCTTCCGCCGCCTGCCGGCGCGGCGGATGCGCGGGGATGCGGAAAACTTAACACTTACGGCGCGCATCGGGCAACGGGCGAATGGCGATAACCGCCAGGCGCTTCAATCGCCCGGTTTTTTACAAACCCGCCCTTGTGTTTTCTCTCAGAAATGCTTATCCTATATAGTAAGTATAGTTTGACGCACTTGGAGGCAGGCAATGAAAAAGTACAAGAACCTGGTTTTCGGCGGCATCCAGCAAAAGATCTTCAACCTGGTGCTGTACGTCATCATTTTGATGATGGCGGCCTACACCGTGGTCATCGTCCACCAGGCGGGAAGCCTCGGCAGCCTGGTGACGGACACCAACAGCCGTCAGAAGGCCGCCATCGCGGAGAGCACCCGCCAGATCATGGACGCGGTGATCTCCCAGAGCATGGGCCAGAGCACCCAGATGGAGGCCTACATCGCCAACGACCTGTTTGAGGACCTGGCGGACACGGTGAACATGCTGGGCGACTATGCCGGCAACCTCTTCCACAATTCCGAGAACTACGTCGCGCAGCCCTACGCCCTGCCCGACCCCGCCCAGGAGGGCACGATCACCGTGCAGCTGCTGTCGGAGGAGGGGCTGAATCTGAACGACCCGGAGCTGGCGGAACAGCTGGGGCTGGTCGCGAACATGTCTGACATGATGAAGGCGCTGTACGCCAACGGCAACGTCAATTCCTGCTACATCGCCCTGCCCCAGGGCGCCATGCTGCTGGCGGACGACCACTCCGCCGGGAAGTATGACGAAAGCGGCGCGCTGATGCCCATTCCCATCCGTGAGCGGGCCTGGTACATGGGTGCCAGGGAGACCGGCCACCTCTTCTACACCGACGTGGTGCAGGACGTGTTCACCGGCCAGATCGGCATCATGTGCGCGCTGCCCGTCTACCATGGCAACCGCCTGGCCGCCGTCGTCGGCGCGGATCTGTTCCTCGACAACATGGCCGAGGCGGTCGCCGGCACCGGCGGAAACGGCTCGTTCACCTTCATCGTGAACCAGTATGGCCACGTGGTGTTCTCCCCGATGACGGAAGGCGCGCTGCGGGTGCGCGACCCCGCGGAGGCGGAGGATCTGCGCGCCTCCACGGAGAATGGCCTCGGCGCCTTTGTCGAAAGCGCCCTGAAGGGCGTCACCGGCGTGACCTCCGTCACGGTGGACGGCGCGGACTACTACATGACCGGCGCGCCCATCGAGAAGGTGGGCTGGACGGTGATCTCCGCCGTGAGCCAGGAGCTCGCCCAACAGCCGACGGTGATGATGGAGACCCAGTATGACGACATCCTGAGCGGAGCGCAGTCCGCCTTCAACAGCGGCCTGAACCAGGCCAGGAACACCATCCTGGTGCTGCTGGCGGTGATCCTGGTGCTGGGCGTCACCGGCGCGCTGTTGCTCTCCAAGCGCATCGTCAAGCCCCTGAGCGTGATGACCAATCGCGTGCAGTCGCTGGGCGGCCAGAACCTGCAATTCTTCATGGAGGACGCCTTCCGCACCGGCGACGAGATCGAGGTGCTGGCGGAATCCTTCGCCACGCTCTCCGCCCGGACGCTGCAATACGTGGACCAGGTGCAGCGCGTCACCGCCGAAAAGGAGCGCATCGGCGCAGAGCTGAACATGGCCACCGACATCCAGGCCAGCCAGCTGCCCCGCCTGTTCCCCGCCTTCCCGAACCGGCCCGAGTTTGACGTCTACGCCAGCATGACCCCGGCCAAGGAGGTCGGCGGCGACTTCTACGACTTCTTCCTGGTGGACGACGACCACATCGGCCTGGTGATGGCCGACGTGTCCGGCAAGGGCGTGCCCGCGGCGCTGTTCATGATGATCAGCCGGGTGCTGATCAAGTCGCACCTGCAAAACGGCGAAACCCCCGGCGAGGCGCTGGAGAACGTGAACGACCAGCTCTGCGAGAGCAACGAGGCGGAGCTGTTCGTCACCGTCTGGCTGGCCGTGCTGCAAATCTCCACCGGCAAGGGCATCGCCGTCAACGCCGGCCACGAGCATCCCACGATCCGGCGGGCCGGCGGCCAGTACGAGCTGGTCACCTACCGCCATTCCCCCGCCGTCGCCACCATGGAGGGCATCCCCTACAAGGAGCACAGCTTTGAGCTCAATCCGGGCGACAGCCTGTTCGTCTACACCGACGGCGTGGCCGAGGCCACGAACGCCCACGACGAGCTGTTCGGCACGGAGCGCATGCTCGAAGCCCTGAACCGCGATCCCGACGCCGAGCCCGAGGGCGTCCTCCGCAATGTGATGGAGGGCATCAACGCCTTCGTCGGCGACGCGGTGCAGTTCGACGACATCACGATGCTCTGCATGAAGTATCTCGGCAGGCCTTAGAGTATGTTTCTAAAATCCCCGAAGCGCATTTTCGGCGGATTTGGCTGCATTTCTGCGTTGCTTTCCTTGATTTGCCGCCAGGCAGCCGCGATCCCGACCCAAACATCGCGGGCCCGTCACGAATGACGGGCCCGCTTGCGCGCCGCTGTCGGCGCGCGTGTCTCTCCTGGCATTATTCTGGCTCTTCACGGAGACTTGGGGGATGAGATGAAGCGAATCGCAAGTTTTCCCCTTTGGTGCTGTTTGATGACGAAACGTACAGACTACGTTATACCAATCCCACAACATTCCGTGAAAAACCATTATTTGGCCCATCCGCCAAAAACCAAATCAGCAACTTGGTAGCGCAGTCTCCGGGCGTATGCTTTGCTTGGTCAAGGATGCCAGTCAATCATATCTGTTTCCCACAATTATGGGATTCGTTCGCCGACAGCGTCGATCTGCTCCTTCATTTTTCTGGCAACCTCCCGGATGCTCTTATTGTCTGTATCAATGATGATATCTCCCGGATAGGGCGGAAGGTGCAGCCAGTAGTAATTCGTTTCGCCTTTGTCGCCGCGCTTGTCGTGTCGCTTTTTCAACGTTTCCTCTGAGCAGGTGAGCGTAAAGGCGATGGTCTCATAATCTCTGGCCGTGATCGCCTTCAGGATTCCTTCCCGAATCTGCCTGTCCGTCAGCACGACGGAGGTGAAAAACACATAGGCAAAATCCGAATCCAGATAGTTGGAGAGAACATAGGACATGCTTTTATCCCCGTTGCGAAGACGACTGTCCGTAACGGAAAAGGGATGCACACACCAGCACCAGTCCCCATCCAGATACGCGCTGTTGTCATAGGATTCAAACAACCTTTCGCCAACAGCCGACTTGCCCACGCAGGGAGAACCGCTGATGAGGATGAGCTTCTTTTTCATTTCCCGGATTTCTCCTTTGCTGTAAACCGGAACAGCGGATCACCGTTTTCTTCCGTGCCGTACTGCACCATGCCGCCCTTCGCCATGGCCCGGGCGGAAGCGATGTTCTCTTTCGCGCAGCCGCCGTGCACGCCGGAGAGCGCGTAATCCTCGGCGGCGATCTGAAGCAGTGCCCTGACGCACTGTGTCCCATATCCCTGGTTTCTGTATGCTTCATCCAGCAGGATGAAGATCTCAGGCTCCGACGGATCGCGGCTGCCATCCAGGCCGCACCAGCCCATGATGGTGTGAGGATTGTCTGCGCGGCAGACAGCGAGGCACAGATGATGGACACGGCCTTTCGCATTCCTTTCGCGATTCCCGCGCATATAGGCAATCGCCTCCTGTGCCTCCGCATCAGAAAGCGGATGATGATCAGCAGGCCAGGTCCGGGCGACTTCGGGCAAGTCGTCCTCCGTTACAAAACGAAGGATCAGGTTTTCTGTTCGATAGTCCATAATCATCCTCCCCATATTTGTATCCGTCCGGAATTCTGGTATAACTCCTGTTATCACTGTATTGAGTATAATGCGAGCATTATAGAGTAAAAAGCCCACTATGTCAATATAGGAATGATCGGTAAAACTCTATGACTGCACAAATTGCAAACGAACCCGGCCCACGATGCGTGTATTCCTGCGGAATACGGGGGGAAAAGGGCTGGATCGGGCCGGGAATTGCATAAGGAAAAGCGAACCCATCATTTCTGATGAGCTCGCTTGCAGCACCTAATGCTGGTGCTGATGGTGCGGTAGGCGGGACTTGAACCCGCACACCCAGAGGGTATCAGATTTTAAGTCTGAGGCGTCTGCCGATTCCGCCACTACCGCGCGCTTGAGTTATTATAGCACGGTTTCAGCCGCCGCACAAGTCAAATCATTGGCTCTTCACGGAACTGGAGGATTGCATGGAAATATAAGCCGGAACAACGCAACGCGCAGATCCTTCCGCTCAGGATGACAAGCGGCGCAATGCCCGTCATCCTGAGCAAAGCGAAAGATCTGTACGCAACGCCAAGAGGATGCGATCTGCAAATCTCTCGGCACACCGTGAAGAATTCCATTATTCCTTCGCCCCGAGGCCCTCGTCCACGCCGCAAATCTCGCGATAGCGCCCGAACTGTGACAGGGGTTCGCCGCCCTTGTAGAGGTGGGAGGTATCCCCCAGGCCCGTACAGCGGAACCACACTTCGCCGGGCACGCGCTCCTCGGTGACGAGGGTCGTGACGGACGTGGGCGCCATGATGAAGCCGTGGATGGTGGGATAGAAGGGCAGGCCGATCAGGTGGGAGAGCATCGCCATGCCCACGCCGAAGTGGCAGAACAGGCAGAGCGTCTCGCCGGTGTTGTGCCCGGTGCGGTACAGATGCCCCTCCCGGCGATAGCCGTGCTCCGCCAGCAGCGCATCCAGCCCCGCCGCCGTCTCGTCATAGACGGCCGCGGCCTCGCCGGTCTGCACCAGGGCGTTCTCCCGCCACCGCTGCGCGTCCCACAGCTCGGGACACCGGGTCCAATACTGGGGCGCGAAATCCCAGGCGATCTGCCGCCGGCCGGTGCCGGGGTCGATCACCCGGCCGCGGAATTCCTCCAGCCAGGGCAGGGTCACGGCGGTGCGGCCCAGGCGGTTGAGCGTGGCCTCGGCGGTGGCCCTGGCGCGGCCCAGCGGGGAGACGAAGAAGTGGTCGATCCGCATGGCGCAGAGGCGGTCCGCCAGCAGCGCCGCCTCGCGCTCGCCCTTCGCCGTCAGCGTGTCGGTGGCATAGTCCGGCTCGCCGTGGCGCACGATCAACAGCTTCATCGGCTATTAATCCAGGCTGCGGGCCGCCTCGCAGATCAGCCTCGCGCACACGTCATAGCCCAGCAGGCCGGTGTCCAGCATCAGGTTGTAGTTGTTGCAATCGCCCCACCTGTGGCCGGTGAACTGCTGGTAATAGGCGCGGCGGGCCTGATCGGTGCGCTTCATGGCCTTCTGGATGGCGGAGGGATCGTTGCTGCCGATGATCTCGCCCACCCGCTTCGCGCGGTGCAGCACGTCGCCATAGAGGAACACCTTCAGGCAGTCGATGTCCTCCGATTCGAGGATCAGGTCGGCGCAGCGGCCCAGCAGCACGCAGGGGCCCCGCTTCGCGAAGCCCAGGATCACCTCGCGCTCGATCTCGCGAATGACCTCTCGGCGATCGACATAGGCGGCGGGGGTGATCATGCGCAGAAACGCGTCACCGCGGGAAATCTCCTCCTCCTCGTGTTCGATCACGCCGGCGTCCAGACCGGTCTTTAGCACCGTGCTGCGGATGATATCGCGGTCGTAGAGCTCGATGCCCAGCTCCTGCGCCACGCGCTTGCCGATGCTGGTGCCTCCCGCGCCGTATTCACGGCTGATGGTGATGATGGTGCCCATGGAAATCGCCTCCGTGCGGTTTTGATGAGGCTATTATAGCACAGATTCCGCCCGATGTCACTCACAATTCGTCCCGCAGAAAATCCCTGCCCGTCGGGATGCGCTGCATGTCCGGGTCGGCCTCGTCCACCCAGAAGGTGGCAAGCCGCGGGGCCTCGGCGGGATCCACGTCGAAGCGCCCCGCCGGGATTCGGAGGCGGATCGCGCCGCGGTTCAGGATGAGCCGCGCGAAATCCTTCGCGTCGGTGAGCCGCCGCTCCACCTCCACGCCCATCAGCGCGGCGGGATCGGCCTTCGCGCAGTTGTGGTTGTCGGAGCCGGCGGTGGTGAGAAAGCCGAAGGCCTCCGCATAGCGGCGGGCGCAGGCGTCGCTGTCGGCGGCATTGCCGGTGTTGGCCACCTCGATGCCGTCGCAATACTTCGGGGCCAGCAGGATGTACTTGATGTAATCCCTATGCCGGAAGGGATGGGCTTGGATCACCGCGCCGCCCGCCCGGTGGACCTCCTCCAGCTGCTTGCGGCGGGTCCAGTGCTCCACGTCCGGGTGCGCCAGCAGCCAGGCCTTGTCCGGCCCGTAGATCAGGTATTCGTCGCCGTCATAGTTCTGCTCCCAGGCGAAGAACACGTCCAGGCCGATCTTCTGGCCCTCGATCAGCGCGTCCTCATAGCCGGAGCAGAACCGGTCGATCCGCTCGCGCCAGGGCAGGTCCCGGGGCACGGCGGTGTTGCCGCCGGTGAAGTGGTCGGTGATGAAGATGCCGGCATAGCCCATCTCCTTGTAGAAGCGGGCCTGCTCCGCGCCGGTGGACACGCCGCAGGCGCTGCCCTGGCAGGTGTGCATGTGAGTTTCGTAGAGGTAAGGCAAGGTCTCGCCCTCCCTTGTTTTGATGGTCTGCGGCGCGACGCCGGCCCTGATACTGTGTCGCATTCTGTTCTGTGTTTCCGGGGGGGGGCCGGATTGCCACGTCGGTCACGGCTTCGCCCTGACCTCCTCGCAATGACGTTGTGCATATTCGAACCTGCAGTACGTCATTCCGAGGAGGAGCGCAGTGACGACGTGGGAATCCGGTCCCCTTGGCTCCACAAAGAGCAGGATTTTGCTCGAGGCCGCGCCTCCCGTTCTTTCGAAGGTTTACTGGAGGTAAATCGAGAAATTTGCAAGAGACAGATGCCGGAAAAGGCGCCGCAGAATCGGTGCGGGAATAAATCAGCGGCTACCTATTCCCTATTGATAACCTTCTCCACATCCGCCACCAGCCTGGCCTCCTCGGCCTCGGCGGCGGCGCGGTCGGGGGCGGTGACGGAGGCGTAGACCTTCAGCTTCGGCTCGGTGCCGGAGGGGCGCACCACCACGGAAGCGCCGTCCATCCGGAACTTCAGCACGTCGCTCTTCGGCAGGCCGTTCAGGCCGGGAGCGTAGTCCAGCAGCTGCCCGACCGCCCGGCCGCCCAGGGAGGCGATCCCCCCGCGGAAGGCCGCCATGATGGCCTGCATCCTGGCAAAGCCGGCGGAGCCCTCGAACTGATAGCTGTGCAGCGTGTTCAGGCAGTAGCCGAACTCGGCGTACAGCTGGTTCAGGCGCTCCATCAGGCCGACGCCCTTCGAGCGATACCAGGCGAACATCTCGCAGATCATGAACGCGGCGTCCACGGCGTCCTTGTCGCGCACGTAGGTGCCGGAGAGGTAGCCGTAGCTCTCCTCGAAGCCGAAGATGTAGCGGTCGGCGCAGCCCTGGGCTTCCAGTCGGCCGATGGTCTCGCCGATGTACTTGAAGCCGGTCAGCACGTTCACGACCCCGACGCCGTATTTCGCCGCGATGCGGTCCACCATGTCGGTGGTGACGATGGTCTTGACCGCCACCGGCCGGTCCGGCATCGCGCCCAGGGCGAGGCGGCGCTGGCAGATGTAGTCCAGAAGCAGCATGCCGGTCTCGTTGCCGGAGAGCAGCGTGTAGTCGCCCGAATCCTTCACGGCGATGCCGCAGCGGTCGCAGTCCGGGTCCGTCGCCAGCAGCAGGTTCGCGTCCAGGCGGCGGGCATACTCCAGGCCCAGCCGCATGGCCTCGCGAATCTCCGGATTCGGGAACGGGCAGGTCGGGAAATGGCCGTCGGGCTGCTCCTGCTCGCTGACCACGGTGACATTGCTGTAGCCGCTCTCCTTCAGCGCGCGCAGCACGGGCTTCAGGCCGGTGCCGTTCAGCGGGGAATAGACGATCGTGGCGGACTTGTCCACCGCCTCGCCGCCCAGCAGCGACTGCTTTTTCACTTCCTCGGTGAAGGCGGTGTACACGTCCTCGCCGATCCAGGCGATCTGCCCCGCCGCAAGGCCGGCCTCGAAGTCCATGGTCTTCGGGTCGTCGAACACGTCCAGCCGGTCGATGGCGGCGAGGATGGCCTCGGCGGCCTCGGTGGTGATCTGGCAGCCGTCCGGGCCGTAGACCTTGTAGCCGTTGTACCTGGCCGGGTTGTGGGAGGCCGTCACCATCACGCCCGCCGCGCAATCCAGCGCCCGCACGGCGTAGGACAGGCAGGGCGTGGGCATCAGCTGCGGCCAGATCAGCGCCCGGATGCCGTTGGCGGCGAACACCCCCGCGGCCATTCGGGCAAACTCATCGGAGAGGATGCGGGAATCGTAGCTGATGGCGATGCGGCGCTTCTCCTCCGGGAAGCGGGCGTTCACATAGTCGGCCAGGCCCTGGGAGGCCTTGGCCACCGTGTGCAGGTTCATGCGGTTTGTGCCCGCGCCCAGCACGCCGCGCAGCCCGCCGGTGCCAAAGGCCAGGTCGCGGTAGAAGGCGTCCTCCATCGCGGCGGCGTCCATGCCGCGAAGCTCCGCCTGCAGGGAGGCGTCGGCGCGCTCGAGCCAGCGCTTGTAACTCGCTTCAATGCTCATGGGTAGTCGCTCCTTACAGATTGATTTCAAAGGGAAACGCGGGCAGCCCGTCCTCTGAGAACAGGCACGCCGCGGGGTCGTTTTCGATGGCGTAGGCGACGGTAGCCGGGGCGGTCCCCTCGACCACCAGTTCGCCGCCCGTCACCCGGGCCGCGGCGGGCACGCCGTTCACCTTCAGGCTGCGCAAGTCGCCCTGAAGCCGCGCCAGCGGCTTGGTGAAGCGCAGGCGCAGGGTCTCGCCGTCCGGCTCGGCCCCGATCAGCCGCGGAGACTCGGCGTCCAGCGGCCGGCCATAGGCGTGCTGCAGGGCCAGGTCCGCCATGCGCCGGCCGGGGGCGCGCTTGTCCCAGGGGTGCAGGTCCGTGGAATCGCCGCAGTCCAGCAGGCAGGCGACGGCGCAGCCGTTCACGGCCTCGCACACCCGCTTCTGGATCTCGCGGATCGCGGCCCAGTCCTCCGCCAGCGGGTCCGAGGCGTAGTTCGGCAGCTGGGCGGTCACCACCCACAGGCCGTCGTTGGCGAAGGCCTTGCGCCAGTCCGCGATCAGCGCGGTGAACAGCGCCTCGTAGGCGCTCGCCCGGCCGGAGTCGCTCTCGCCCTGATACCAGAAAAGGCCCCTCGCGCCGTAGGGGGCGACGCGAAGCGTCATGGTCCTGAAGAGGTTGCCGGGGCGGCGCAGCATATGCGCGCCTGTGGGCGGCGGCCAGGGGAAATCCCCCACCATCGCCGCGATGTCCGCGCCGCGCGCGTCCGGCATCTTTTGGCGAAGGGCTTCTGCGCCCTCGACCCACCGGTCCACCCGGGCCTGGTATGCCGCGCTCGCCCGGGCGAAGGCCTCGTCGGTGATGCCCTCGACAGACCGGTCAAACTCCGCCAGCGCCGCCCGCCCCTCGGGCAGGGTCGAGAGCGTCGACCGGCTGATCCAGTTGGAGATCTCCGTGCCGCCCACGCAGCAGATGAGCATGCCCACCGGCACGCCCAGGGCCTCCCGAAGGCGCCTGCCGGCATAGTAGGCCACGGCGCTCACGTCGCCGCAGGCGCCGGGGGTCAGGGGCTTCCAGGCCGTCCCGCGCTCCCGCGCCAGCATAGCCTCGTCCACCTCGGCCTCCTGGTTGACGGTGTAGAAGCGCAGCCCGTCGTCCCCGGCCGAGGCCGCCTCCACCGCGCCGCCCTTGCCCTCACGGAGCCTGAACTCCATGTTGGACTGCCCGCCGCAGAGCCACACCTCGCCCACCATCACGTCGGTGAACACGATCTTTTCGCCGTCGCAGGTCAGCACGAGCTCGTAGGGCCCGCCCGCCGGCATGGGCGGCAGCTCCAGGTGGAACCTTCCGCCCACGCTCTGGGCCTGGGCGCGCACCACGTCCAGCGTGGCGGTGACGAGGGCGTCCGCCTCGCCGAACACGGCGATGGGGCGCTCCCGCTGCAACACCATGTGATTTGAAAAAACAGCCGCAGCTTTCAGCATGACGATGACTCCCCGTTCAGGTATTCGAGATTTTTGCGAATGAACGCCACGCGCTGCTTCACGCAGTCAGGGCTGCGCAGCGGGTCGGCGGGGGTGTTGAACACATAGTCGGTGAGCCGGTCGAGGTCGGTGGTGGCCACGTGCATGCGGGTGTCGCTGGAGGCGTAGTAGATGTACACCCTGCCGTCCGGCACGGCGATGGCGCCGTTGGTGAACACCACGTTGCTCACGTCGCCCACGCGCTCCGCGCCGTAGGGGGCGATCAGGAAGCCGCCGGGCTCCGCGATCACGCGGGCCGGATCGTCCAGCGCCGTGGCGAAGGCGTAGATCACATAGCGCAGGCCCGCCGCCGTGTTGCGCACACCGTGGGCGATGTGGATCCAGCCGCGGTCGGTCTTGATCGGGGTCGCGCCCGCGCCGTTCTTGGCCTCGGTGATGGTGTGATAGCGGCGGATGGAGGTCATCCTCTCCTCGTCGATCACGGCGTGGGTGATGTCGTCGCACAGGCCAAAGCCGATGCCGCCGCCGCTGCCGGTCTCGATGAAGTCGTCCATCGGGCGGGTGTAGAAGGCGTACTTGCCGTCCACAAACTCCGGGTGCAGGCAGACGTTGCGCTGCTGGGGGGACTGGAGCGTCACCAGGTTGGGCAGGCGCTCCCATTTTTTGAGGTCCTTCGTGCGCACGATGCCCGCCGCCGCCACCGCCGCGGACAGGTCGCCCGTGGAGGTGTCCTTGCTCTCGGAGCAGAACACGCCGTAGATCCAGCCGTCCTCGTGCCGGGTCAGGCGCATGTCGTAGACGTTGGTCTCCTCCGGGCAGGTGTCCGGCAGCTGGATCGGCTCGTCCCAGAAGCGGAAGCCGTCCACGCCGGTGTCGGACTGGGCCACGGCGAAGAAGCTCTTGCGGTCCATGCCCTCCACGCGGGCCACCAGCGTGAACTTTCCGTCCAGCAGGATCGCGCCGCTGTTCATCACGGCGTTCACGCCCAGGCGCTGCATCATGTGGGGGTTGGTTGCGGGGTTCGGATCGAACATCCAGAAGGGCGGGATGTGGGCCCGGGTCAGCACCGGATCGGCCCAGCGGTCATAGATGCCGTTGTAGCGGCTGTCGTCGATGTGGTTCGGCCTGGCGATCAGCGCCTCATAGCGCTCGTTCAATTCCTGATAAGTCATGTGCGGCCTCCTCTGCGATAGGGTCGGGCATCACAGCCCCAGTTCCTTCAGTTTCTCCGCGATCTGTTCGGCGGCGCGGACGTGGGATTCGCGGCTCGGGTGCATCCGGCTGCCCACGTCGATCGCGTCGTCCAGCGCGAGATAGTGCGTCTTTTCATCGCCCGCGGCCCGGCGCAGCGCCACGGCCTGGCGCAGCGGCTCGCTCATCGCGCCCCCGCAGAGCCCGTAGGCCCAGAGGACGATCGCGTCCGGGTTGCGGCGGCGCACCAGTTCCATCAGCTCCACGGCGCACGCCGTCAGCTGCTCCGGGCCCTGCGCCTTCGCCTCGCCCGTCAGCTTGTCGATGCCGCTTGAGTCGTTGGTGCCCAGGTTGATCACCACCGCGTCGGCCGGGCGCTGGGCGGCAAAGTCATAGGGCACGGCCCCGGCCGGCGCCACGCCGCAGAGGGCTTCGTAGATGTGCCCGATGGTGTGCTCAGGGTTGGCGTCGTAGGACAGGTAGGCGCCCCAGCCGCCCAGGGCCACCACGCGCTTTTCGGCGCGGAGGGCCTCAGCGGCGAGATTCGGGAAGGCGAACTGGTTGGAGATCCAGAGCATGCGCCACTCCATGCCGTCCTTCGCGCCCACGGTGCCCTCACCGACGGTCAGGCTGTCGCCGAGGAACTCGACGAGGCGTTCGCAGGGTTTCGGCGCGGACAGCCGCCCGTCGGCGTACACCGCCTCGAACACCAGCGGCGCGGCGTCGCTGTCGGTGGGCTGGGTGTCGCGCAGCAGGGCGACCTCGTGCCGGACGCCCGCCTCCACGCGGCCCAGCAGGTCATAGCGATGGGTGCCGGGCATCAGCGGAAACCGCGCCACCGGCGCGCCGTCCACCGTCACGGCCAGCCAGGGCGTATGCTCGCCCGCGGCCACCGTGGCCTCCACCTCCAGGCGGACGCCGTCGAAGCACGTGCGCACACCGCTGCCGCTCCACCAGAGGGCGCAGCCGGTCTCGTCCGGGTTGAAGCGGCCCATGCGGATGAATTCCGCGCCACGGGGATCATAGCGATTCATCATGCCTCATCCTCTCCCTTCAGCGTGTACATCACCGACCAGGCGTCGCCCGAGCCCAGCGAGGGCACCGGGCAGCTCAGGCCGACGGTCATCAGCTCGTCGCCGCCGTAGACCTCGCCGGTCTCCACGACCCTGTAGCGCCGGAGCGCGTCCAGGCCCCGCAGCTTCACCAGCGGCGGCAGCACGTTCGGCACGGCGCGGTTGCGCACGTAGGTGAACAGGGCCTCGTCCCTCTCGGGCGAGACGCTCATCCAGGCGGTGTCGTTGCCCTCGAAGGGCGAACGCAGCCGGTAGAACGCGCCGTAGAGGCGCAGCTGCTGGGTCGCGTTGGCGAAGACGATCTGCCCGCGCATGGCCTCGCGCTCCTCGTCCGTCAGCCTGCGGGGGTCCAGCTCATAGCCGAAGCTGCCGCCCAGGGCCACGGCGAAGCGGGTCGCCATGGGGATGACCCGGCTGGTCTGGTGATTCGGCACGGCGCTGACGTGGCAGCCCATCGTGGAGGGCGGGAAAACCAGCGTGGTGCCGTACTGGATCTCGCAGCGCATCAGGGCGTCGGTATCGTCGGAGCACCAGAACTGCGGCACGTAATAGAACATGCCCGCGTCAAAGCGCCCGCCACCCGAGGAGCAGCCCTCGAACAGCACGTCCGGGAAATCCGCCGTCAGGCGCCCGAGCACGGCGTAGAGGCCGAGGATGTAGCGATGGGCCGTCTCCTTCTGCCGGTTCGCCGGCAGCGCCGCCGAGCCGATGTTGGAGAAGTTGCGGTTCATGTCCCACTTGAGATAGGCCGCGCCGCTCTCCTTCAGCGTGTCGGCCACGGCGGTATACACGAACTCCTGCACGTCCTCGCGGCCCAAGTCCAGCACCAGCTGGTGGCGGGCGGTGATGCCCTCGCGGCCCGGGATGTGCAGGCACCAGTCGGGATGGGCGCGATAGAGGTCGCTGTCCGGGGAGACCATCTCCGGCTCCATCCAGATACCGAAGCCGATGCCCAGCGCCCGCACGCGCTCTCCCAGCGCCTTCAGGCCGCTGGGCAGCTTGCGCAGGTCGGTCTGCCAGTCGCCCAGGGAGGTGGTGTCGTCGTCGCGGTGGCCGAACCAGCCGTCGTCCATGACGAACAGCTTCGCGCCGGCGTCGGCGGTGGCCTCGGCGATGGCGAGAAGCTTGTCCTCGTCGAAGTCAAAGTAGGCGGCCTCCCAGCTGTTCAGCAGCACGGGCCGCTCCGCGCCCATCCAGCGCTTCGGCAGCAGGTGGTTCTCCCACAGGGTGTGGAAGGCGCGGCTCATGCCGCCGACGCCCGCGGTGGACACCACCAGCGCCGCCTCCGGCGTGGTGAAGGCCTCGCCCGGCTCCAGCCGCCAGGCGAAGTCCCGGTCGTTGAGGCCCATCAGCAGCCGGGTGCCGCCGGTGCACACGGCTTCAGCCCGGGCGATGAAGTTGCCGGAGTAGATCAGCGCCATGCCCAGCACGTCGCCGGAGGCCTCGGTGGCCTCATGCCGCGCCAGCGCCATGAAGGGCGAGGTTTGCAGGCTGCTCGCGCCCCGCTGGGTGGAGACGCCCTGGAAGCCGGCGACCAGCGGACGGCGGTGGACGGCGCGCTCCCGGGCCCAGCTGCCGGAGAGGGTGATCAGGTCCCAGTCGGCGTCCGGCAGGTCCAGGCACAGGCTGTAGGCCCGCTCGACCACCAGCGGCGCTTCGCCGCGGTTGACCAACCGGGCGCTGCGCACCAGGGCGGCGCAGTCGTCATAGACGGCGTAATTCAGCTCGACCTCCAGGCCGGTGTGGGCGTCCCTAAGATGGAAGCGCGCCGCCGCGCAGCCTTCGCCGCGGGTGGCGGGCAGGCCCTCCAGGGCGGGCTTCGCATCCAGGATCTCCGCACAGACCAGGCGCAGGTCCACCGCGCAGCTGCCGTCCGGAGCCTCGACGGTCAGGGCCCCCTCGCGCATGTCGCCCAGGCCGAAGGAGGGATACTCCTGGGGCAGGCGATCCAGCGCGCATTCCTGCACGGTGAACGCTTCCGCGTCCACGCCGTGGCGGCGCATCAGGCCGACGGGATTCAGGCGCTGAAGGCGCGGGCCCGCGTACAGGTGCGCCAGCACGCCGCCGGGCAGCTCCATCAGCGCGTAGCTGATCCATTCGTTTCTCAGGTGCCAGATGTTGCCCTCGTTAAGAATCTCAGCCATGACAGGTCCTCCGTTCTGTTTGATACTGACTGTATACGACCCCTCCGGCCCCTGCGCAACGGGATCTGTCCGCGCGGCGGGCCGAGGGGTGTCATTCATGCTCAGACCTCGATCGCCGGATTCCTCCGAATGATCTCAAAGGCCATGCGCCCGTTGTGATAGGGGCACTTCCAGGGATCGACGATGGGCAGCGGCATCGGCTCGCCGTCGGCGGTGAGATAGGCGTACCACTCCGAGCCTTCGCGCGGGTCGATCATCTCGTCGGCGATGAAATGCCACTGGGAGACGACGGCGTCCCGATAGCGGGCCTCGCCGGTGCGCTCATAGGCGTTCAAAAAGCCCAGCAACGCCTCGGCCTGCACCCACCAGACCCGCTTGCCGTCCACCACGCCGCGCTCACACTCGTTCATGAAGCCGCGCTCCGTCAGCGCCGCGGCATGGGTGTGGTCCGCCATGGCCATAAGCAGCGGGCGGATGCGTGCGGCCAGGGCTTCGTCGCCCAGCACGTTCAGCGTGTGATCCGCCAGCCAGCTGGTCTCGATGTCGTGGCCGAAGCTGTGCAGGTCGATCAGCGTGTTGTAGTCCAGGTCGAAGAACACCTCCTGGCGGCGCTTCTGCGGGTTCCAGATGTGCCTTTCCAGGATGTCCATGATCTCATAGAGGCGCTCGCGCACCGCCGGGATGGGCTCGGCCTCGTAGAGGCCCGTGTAGCCCTCCATCACGTGCAGCAGTGTGTTCATCGTCCGCGAGGCCATGACGCCGTTCTCGCTCAGCTTCTCGTTGCTCTCCGGGCGCCAGTCGGCGGTGAAGGCCTCGAGGTAGCCGCCTTCATCGCGGCACTTCGATTCCACCACCTCAAACAGCGCCTTCGCTCGCTCGAGCGCCTCGATCTCGCCGCTGGCGCGGTAGTAGGCGGCGAGGGCGTAGATCGCGAAGCCCTGGTTGTAGGTGTGCTTGGTGCCGTCGGCCACGCTGCCGTCGGCGTGCAGCGCCCAGAAGACGCCGCCGTTTTCCGCGTCCGTCATGCGCACGAGCATCCCGTAGGCGTGGCGCGCCTCGTCCAGAAGGCTCGCGTCGCCCAGGGCCATGAAGGCCTCGGAGAAAAACCAGAGGATGCGGCTGTTCAGGATGCAGCCCTTGTCCGCGTCCGGATGGCGGACCAGGTCGAAATCCACCAGGTCCACATAGCCGCCGTTCGTGTCGTCCCGCAATCCCTTCCAGAAGGGAATGATGTGCTCGACCAGCTCGCGCCGAGCCTCTGTAACCAACTGTGCCATGGGCAACTTCCTTTCGTGGTCGATGGGCGATTTCTGTCGTTCGGCGCGCCGCGCCTTGTCACTTAATATTCTAATGTATTGTTAGCTAAATTTCAAGTAATAATTTACTTATTGCGAAGCAGATCCCTGAAATTTTCCTTTATATATTAGATTATAACGGCTTGGAGTGGAATTGGCAAGGCGGAATATCCGCGTGCGATTCTCATCGGCGGACAGTCGCCCGCACATGGGTCAAATCATCAGCAAACTTAAGACAATTTTAGCCTTTTTTCATCGCATCCCTTAACAAACCTGGGGACACAAGTTATAATATAAGGGACATTATTTGCAGTATTTGGAGGAAAAGGCGATGAAGGCATTCTATGAAACCCGCGAGGGCACCCTGTTTGTCGGCCCGATGACCCGGTATCCCTTTCCGCTGCACGTACACGAAATGCTGGAGCTGGCCTACGTGATGCACGGCGAATGCCTGATGCAGATCGACGGGGAAACCTACTTATTAAAGGAAGGCGATCTCGCCATCAATTTCCCGCTCGTGCCCCATGCCTTTGAACAGCTCAGTACGGATGTCAGCGGCTTTACGGCCTTCTTCCTGGCGGACAGCATTTCGGAATTCTCCAACACGTTCCACACGCTGCTGCCCGTCAGCCCCGTACTGCGCGCGGAGGCCGTGCCGAAGGAAGTGATCTACGCCATTGACCGGCTGATGGAGCATCCCGGCACGGAGCACTACCCCACCCGCCTGGCCTACCTGCACGTGCTGCTGGCCCATGTGCTGGACAAGATGGAGTTCCGGCCCGCCGAACAGATGAACGAGAAGGGCCTGGCCGACCGCGTGGTGAAGTACATCTTCGACCACGCCTGCGAAAACATCACGCTGACCACCGCCGCCCACGGCCTGGGCATCAGCGAAAGCCACCTGTCCCACCTGTTCTCCCAGCAGTTCCACATCAATTTCCGCCGCTTCGTCAACGCCATCCGCATCGACAAGGCGGAATCGCTGATGCGCGATCCCACCATGACGCTCACCGCCATCTGCTATGCCTGCGGTTATGAAAACATGCGCACCTTCCGACGCGCGTTTGTGCGCGAAACCGGGCTTTTGCCCACCGCCTATTTGCAAAAAATGAGAGGCGAAAATACGTTGACAGCAAATTTTGATGCCTGACAGAGACAAATTTAGCCCTACCCGTTAAGAAACCCGTTAGGTTACGGTTAAATGAGGCCCTGTGTGTAACCCTTTCCGTTAATTATTTTTGAGTGGAAAGCAAATAATGAGAGGCAAATCAACAATCACTGAGTAAAAACAAGGCTCGTGATTGTTGATTTGCTGTTATTGTGCTGTTATAATAATAACCACGGAGCACAACCTGCTCAGAATTTATCCAAGGAGGCAATCACTATGAGGAAACTGCTGTCCGTACTGCTGGCCCTGTGCCTGCTGGGTTCCCTGCTGGTTCCCTTCGCGGTTGCGGAGGACCAGGAGCCCATCACCCTGACCTACTTCTACGGTGCCCCCGGCGACCAGCCCAATCCCGACAACAAGATCTACAAGATGATCGAGGATGAATTCGGCATCAAGTTCGAGTTCGAGTTCCTGGCGGGCGACCTGGACGAGACCCTGGGCCTGAAGCTGCAGGACGAGGTGTATCCGGACCTGTTCGACGGCGGCAACAGCGCCGAGACCCTGATCGACGCCGGCGCGCTGATCAACCTGCTGGACTACGTCAATCCCGAGGATACCCCCAACCTGTGGGCCCACATTGAGCCTGAGAAGAACCGCATCATCACCCACGATGACGAGCTGGACGAGGATGTCATGTACATCATCCCCAACTACGGCCTGGGCGAAGGCGAGCAGATCGTCAACAGCGTCGGCGGCCCCGCCTTCTTCATCCAGAAGCAGGTCCTGGCTTGGGACAACTATCCCACCATCAAGACCCTGGACGAGTACTTTGACCTGATCGAGCGCTTCATCGCCGCCAATCCCACCAATCCTGACGGCGTTCCCTATGTCGGCTTCGACATCCTCACCGAGGACTGGCGCCGCTTCTGCATGATCAACCCCGTGCAGCACCTGATGGGCCGCCCGAACGACGGCGAAGTTCTGGTCGACGTGAACAAGGACGACTATCCCACCGAGACCTTCATCAACCAGCCCTATGCCAAGCCCTACTACAAGAAGCTGAACGAGGAGTTCCACAAGGGCATCATCAGCCCCGACACCTTCGTCATGAGCTATGACCAGTACATCGCTCAGCTGTCCAGCGGCATCGTTCTGGGCATGTTCGATCAGGCCTGGGACTTCGGCGACGCCACCAACGCCCTGCTGACCGACAAGAAGTATGAGAACACCTACGTGGCTCTGGGCCTGGTCTATGACGAGGACGACGTGCCGGCCGAGGATATGCCCGAAGGCTGGACCATCGAAGAGCACTACGTGAACGGCAGCCTGCCGAACCTGGACCGCGGCGCCGGCATCTCCGTGACCTGCAAGTATCCCGAGCGCATCATCGCCATGTGGGAGAAGCTGCTCAGCCCCGAATGGGCCATGATCATGAACTGGGGCATCGAGGGTGAGGACTACTCCATCGAAGACGGCCGCCTGACCATGACCCCCGAGCAGTTTGCCAACACCACCGATATGGAGTGGCGCAAGAGCAACCGTGCCTATGCCATCTGGGACAGCAGCCCCAAGCGTCAGGGCTACATCATGGAAGGCGACCTGGCCGGCAACTGCTGGGAGCCCGGCAACCAGCCCGAGAACGTGTTCGGCCTGATGAACGACTATGACAAGGACTTCCTGAGCCACTACGGCTTCAGCAAGTTCGGCGACTTCGTGAATCCCCCGATCGAGCTGGCTCCCTACGGCGAAGCCTGGCAGATCAACAAGGATCCCATCAACAAGGACTATCAGGACTTCCTGAACATCCAGGACACCCAGCTGCCGCAGGTCATCATGGCCCCCGAAGGCGAGTTCGACGCCAAGTGGGACGCCTTCGTGGAAGCCATCAATCCTTCCTGCGAAGTGTACAGCAACTTCATGCATGAAGAGATCCTGAAGCTGGTTGCCGCCTACTACGGCGAATAATCAGCAGGGCCATCTCGACTGACACGCCAGGGGGAGAGAGTTTCCTCTCTCCCCCCGGTTTTTCAAATTGTGGGCTGGGAGACATAACACCTCTCCGACAACCCCTCCGGCACCGCGTGCCGCCTCCCCTTACACAGGGGAGGCAAGGCTGACGCGCGGCATATCAGCCACCCTTGTTTAAAGGGAGGCGGCATGCGAAGCAGGCCGGAGAGATTGTGGGAATCCTCCTCCAACCCGGAATTTGGAAAACCGACCAAAATAAACAAACCGGGGGGATTGCCATGACCAATTACACCCAGGGCACCGCGAGATACGTCAGCCCGAAGAAGAAGGGGTTCTTCCAAAAGCTGGCCAGCCAGTGGCAGCTGGCGCTGATGTCCGTGCCGATTTTCCTGTACGTGCTGTTGTTCAACTACTTCCCCATGTGGGGCTGGCGCAACGCCTTCCTGGATTATTCCAGCAAGAAGCTCGTCGCGCGCGGCATCACGCCCTACATCGGCTTCGACAACTTCAAGTGGCTGTTCAGCCGACAGGATTTCCTGCTGTCGATCCGAAACACCCTGGCCATGAGCCTCATCAACCTGGTGTTCGGCACGGTGAGCGCCATCGTGCTGGCGGTACTGCTGAATGAGGTCCGCCAGAAGATGTTCAAGCGCACGGTGCAGACCATCACCTACCTGCCCCACTTCCTGTCCATGGTCATCATCGTGGCCATGGCCCAGAACATCTTCGCCAGCAACGGCCCCGTCAATGACCTGCTTGGCCTCCTGGGCATCCAGCCGGTGTTCTGGCTGGGCGAGGGCAAGCACTTCTGGTGGCTGGTGGGCATCATCAACGTCTGGAAGGAAGTCGGCTGGGGCACCATCATCTACATCTCCGCCATGACCGCCATCGACCCGGCCCTCTATGAGGCCGCCTCCATCGACGGCGCGGGCCGCTTCCAGAAGATTCTGCACGTCACCCTGCCGGGCATCAAGAGCACCTTCGTGATCCTGCTGATCATGAACATCGGCCACCTGATGGAGGCCGGGTTCGAGATCCAGTACCTGCTGGGCAACGGCCTGACCGCCGAGTTCTCCCGCACCATCGACGTATTCGTGCTGGAATACGGCACCTCCCAGATGGACTTCGGCGTGGCCACCGCCGCTGGTATCTTCAAGAGCGTGGTCGCCATCATACTGCTGCTCGGCGCCAACTTCATCTCGAGGCGCCTCGGCGAAGACACGCTGGTTTAAGGAAGGAGGACGACAGAAATGACCAACGCATCCTACCAGAACCAGAAGGTTCGCAAGCACTATGATGTCGCGTTCCCCATCGTCAATACCGTCATCCTGATCCTGCTGATGTTCGTGACGCTGTATCCGGTCATCAACACCGTGGCCTACTCCTTCAACGACGGCACCGACGCCCTGAAGGCCGGCATCGGCCTGTGGCCCCGGGTGTTCAGCACCAAGAGCTATGAGTCCATCCTGTCCGATCCCGCCGTGTACCAGGCCGCCTGGATCTCCGCCTCCAAGACGGTGATCATCACCGTCCTGAACCTGTTCTGGACCAGCATGCTGGCCTACACGCTGACCCGCAAGGAATACGTGCTGCGCAAGGTCATCACCACGATGATGGTGCTCACCATGTACGTGAACGCCGGCCTGATCCCGAACTACCTGCTGATTTCCAGGACGCTGCACCTGCGCAACACCTACTGGGTCTACATCATCCCCACGATGTTCTCCTGCTTCAACATGGTGGTGCTGCGCACCTACATCGCGGGCCTGCCGGAGGCGCTGGTGGAATCCGCGCGCATCGACGGCGCGGGCGACATCCGCATCTTCTGGCAGATCATCTTCCCGCTGTGCAAGCCGGTTCTGGCGACGGTCGCCCTGTTCGTGGCCGTGGGCAGCTGGAACAGCTGGTTCGACACCCACCTGTACAACGCCAGCAAGACGGAGCTGCACAGCCTTCAGTATCTGCTGAAGATGAAGCTGGCAACCACCAACCAGAGCGCCAACGCCGCCAACGCCTCCGTGGAAGCGCTGACCAGCTCCGCGGCGTCCAAGACCACGCCGGTCACCATCCGCTGCGCCATCACGGTGGTCTCCACGGTGCCGATCCTGGTGGTCTATCCCTTCCTGCAGAAGTACTTCGTCACCGGCATGGTGCTGGGCAGCGTGAAGGGATAATCCCGAAGCCTCTCCCCTACCCACCCGCCTGGAGGTGAGTTCATGGAAAACAAAGCGCCCGCCGAAGTCATGTCGCGAAGCCGCTTCCCCGACGGTTTCCGCATCCTCAAGGGCAACCAGGAATACGTGACGTACATCGAGCATTCCTCCCTGCGCGTCTGGTATTCCGAGACGCCCTCCCACTACGAGAGCCACTTTCACTCGGCGGTGGAGATCATCATGCCCATCACCGGCGAGGTGATCTACTCGGTGTCCGACTGCACCTATCGCGTGCAGAGCAACGAGGTGCTGATCATACCGCCCAACTGGGTGCACAGCCTGTTCATGCACGAGGGAAGTTCCCGGTATCTGCTGCTGTTTGAGCCGGATCACATCTTCGGCATGCGCGATATGCAGCTGATCGAGGGCCTGCTGAAGACGCCCATCTACCTGACGGGCCAGTCTGAATCGGTGGAATCCATCCGTTCGCTGCTGACGCAGGTGGTGAGCTGCTATGAGCGCCGGGAATTCCTGTGGAACTCGCTGTGCTACGCCGCGCTGATCCAGATGTACGCGCGGCTGGGCCAGTTCAACATGACCCGTGAGATGACCCGCTTCGACGACAAGAGCCAGCGCATCGACCCGGAGATCGTGGACAGCGCCCGCCTCTACATCGATCAGAACTACATGCGGGACATCACCCTCACCGACGTGAGCAACTTCACCGGCTTCTCCAAGTGCTATTTCAGCCGCGTGTTCAAGCAGCAGCTGGGTATGTCCTTCTCGGAATACCTGCGGGGCAAGCGCATCAGCATGGCCGAGGAGCTGCTGATCCACTCCCGCCAGCCCATCCAGGAGATCGCCCTGAGCGCCGGCTTCGGCAGCGTGGCCACGTTCAACCGCGTGTTCCGCGACGCCAAGAATTGCACGCCCTCCCGCTTCCGGGAGATCTACGGAGATATCATGAAATAGCAAGATGGCGCAAAAAACCGAAGGTCTGTGCCTTCGGTTTTTTGTCGATCGCGGAGATTATCAGAATGCGGCTCCTTGACGCCGCTTTTTGCGCCGTCCGGGGCGCCCTCATCCCTGCAGCAGCCACGCGATTCCCCGCGCCATGCGCCCCACCGGGTCGTTGAAGTGCCCGCCGGGGTTGATTTCGAAGCGCATGGCGAGGCTCTCGCCCGACCAGCGCTCCGCCAGCCGGCGCGTGACGGCTTCCACGGGCTGCATGACGGGGTTTTTCGTCAGGGCTTCCCGGTCCCCGAGCGACAGGTAGAGGCGCTCCGGCGGCCTGCGGAAGGCGTTGGCGGCGGCGTAGGCCTCAAACTCCGGATACCACAGCGAGCCGGAGCCGCTGGCAACGCGGTCGAACACGTCCGACTGATACAGCGTCCACAGTGCGAACAGTCCCGCCAGCGAATAGCCGGCCAGGCCCGTCCAGCGGGGCTTTGCGCCCAGCTTCGCCAGGACCCGGGGCAGGACCTCGCCCGTCAGGGCGGAGAGCCATTCTCCCGCCTGACCGCCGAAATCCTGGCCACGGCGAATCCCCTTCGCGGGCCAGGGCGTCAGCTCCAGATCCCAGTCCAGGCCGCCGATGGCCGCCAGCGCGAAGTCCGCGTCCGTCTGCGACCGAATCGCATCGCGCATCGCCGCGCCCTCGCCGTCCTCGCCGTTCAGCACCACCAGCGGCGCGTCCGCGCTTTCACCGCGAAACAAGTCGACGCGCTTGTTCAAAATCGTCAGCTTTTCCACGTGCGTCCCTCCCCCGTCATGCATTCCCAATGCCCTATACATTCGCCATCCATCGCGGAAAACCCTTCCTGGAATTCAGCCGGCGCGACACTTGACACCCCGCCGGGCTTCAAGCTATACTATATATCGAGAGAGAAACAGCGCCTTCCCGGGTGGATCGACTCCTGAAGGCGGTCAATATACAGCGGATGAGGATGATTGCATGACGACCGCAATCCATATTGAGCTTGACGCCCTGTGCCTGGTGATCCTGTACGCCATCGCGCACCAGACCCTGGCCAACGTCAACCAGCAGATGAACCGGGTGCTGTTCCGCTCCCTGGTCTATGGCGTCATCGTCCAGCTGGGGCTGGACATCCTGTGGCTGCTCGTGGAGGGGCATCTGTTTCCCGGGGCCGTCATGGCCAACCGCTGCATCAACGCGCTGTACCTGTCGGCGGGGGTCATACTGGGCTGCATCTGGTATCTGTACGTGCTGGAAACGCTGGGCTATACGATGACCAAAAAGCTGCAAAACCTTGTCATGCTGCCGGGGCTGTTCTTCCTGGCGCTCAACGTCCTCTCCATCTGGACGGAGTGGGTCTTCACGGTCTCTCCCGAGAACGTCTATGCCCACGGGCCGCTGTTCTGGCTGCAAATGATCGGCGCCTACGGCATGCTGGCCATTCCCCTGGTGCACCTCGTCGCCCGCCTCCTGAGCGGGAACCGCCGCACGCCCCGTCAGACCGTGCGCTCCCTGCTGAGCTTCTATTTCATCCCCGTCATCGGCTCGATCGTCAGCCTGTTCTACACGGGCATGCCAGGATCGTGGACGTGCGCGGCCGTCTCGCTGGTGC
Organism: uncultured Eubacteriales bacterium; assembly: GCA_902799045.1. Taxonomy (GTDB): domain Bacteria; phylum Bacillota; class Clostridia; order Christensenellales; family Aristaeellaceae; genus UBA2862. The sequence goes on along the minus strand of CADBZH010000009.1, from coordinate 46,833 downwards.
TGCTCTACATCAACGACCAGGACAGCGAGATCATACGGGACGGCCTCACCGGCCTGAACAACCGAAAGACTCTGGAAGGGGTCTTTGGGGAATACGTGAAGCAGACCGGGCCCCAGAAGGGCCTGTACCTGCTGATGATGGACCTGGACAGCTTCAAGCAGATCAACGACACCTACGGCCATCCGGTCGGCGATCAGGCGCTCGTCGCCGCCGCGACCCTGTTGACCGAATCCATGGTCGGACACAAGGGCATCCTCGTCCGCTATGGCGGCGACGAATTCATGATCCTGGGCTTTTTTGAGAATGACGCCGACGTCACCGCCTTCAGGCAGGGCATTCTTAAGAGGTTCGACGACTATCGGCGCGAGCACAATCCGCCCTACAAGTTTGCCATGAGCATCGGCGTGGCGCAGTACGCGGACGGCCAGTCGCTGGAAGCGCTGCTGGAGCAGGCGGACGGTGAACTGTACAAGGAGAAGCAGCGCACGAAAGCGGGAAGATGACGCAGCAATGGACAGACAATCCCTGATTCAAAGTATCCTTGACGCCTACGGCGTCGAGCCGGATTATCCCTGGATCTCCACCCCGGACGCGGCCGTCTTCCGGCACGGCGGTTCCCGAAAGTGGTTCGCGCTGCTCATGCGCGTCCACCCCCGATCGCTCCGGCTGCCCGGCGACGCCCCCGTCGACATCCTGAACGTGAAGTGCGACCCGCTGCTGATCGGCTCCCTGCGCCAGCGCCCCGGCTTTCTGCCGGCCTACCACATGAACAAGGAACAGTGGCTGTCGATCGTGCTGGATCAGGCGGCGGAGGAAGAGGTCATGGAGCTGGTCTGCGCCAGCTATGCGCTGACCGGGTGCGGGAAGGCGCGCAAGGGCAAAGCATCGCCCCGGCCTTGATGCGATCACCGCCGGGGCGATGTTTTGGTTCTTCTCGGAAGCTTGCGGAATGGGCAAAACGTAATTGGCTTTTCATTCGTACAGATCCTTCGCTGCGCTCAGGATGACAGAAATTGCGTCGTTTGTCATCCCGGGCGCAGCGAAGGATCTTTTATGTCTTATCTGAGAAAAGCATCCCGGAGCGTATCGGAATGAAACCAGGCCGGCGCTCCACGCCGTTTCCCGCCTGTCATTGATCCGCCTCGTCGTACAGCGCCGCGAGCGCCTCCGGGGTAACGGAGCCGATCCGGTTGTAGACTACCTCGCCCCTGCGGTTCAGCACGATGGTCTGCGGCAGCGCACCCGTGCCGCCGACGATGGCGTTCACCGCGCCGTCATCGTCCGTCGCGAAGGGCATGGCGAAGCCCTTGTCGGCGATGAACGCCACCGGGTCCTCCGTCACCAGGCTGGAGTGCACGGCGATCATGGCAATGTCGTCCGGATGGGACGCGCAGAGCTCGCTGAAATACGGCAGTTCGTGGATGCAGGGCGTGCAGTAGGTCGCCCAGAGGTTGATGAACACGACCTTCCCCCGTGCGTCCGCCAGGTGGAATTCGGAGCCGTCGTAGCATTCAAGCGCAAAATCCTCCAGCTGCTGGCCGACCTCATGCCCGACGGGCGCGTCGCTTTCATCGCTGACAGCGGGGGCCTCGGTGGCCGCGGGGTCCAGGAAGTTGAACCACACGAGGGCAAGGCACAGCACAGCCAGCGCCGCGCCCCAGAGGACCCGGCCGAGCCTGCGGCGCTTGTCCGGCGCGTCGGGCGCGTCACCCGCGCAGCCCGTCCCGGGGGCCTTGAGGATGATCCTGCCCGCCCGGACGGAAATCGCGCCCGGATGGCAGACGTCCATGCACCTGCCGCACTGGATGCATTCGTGGTCGCCCACCCGCCGCACGTCCATGCCGCAATGCCGCACACACGCGCCGCAATGGTTGCAGCGGCTGTCGTCCACCCTCACGCCGACGACACTCACGCGGTTGAACAGGCCGTAGATCGCCCCCAGCGGGCAGAGGAAGCGGCAGAAGCTGCGGTAGCAGAACACGCACGCCAGTCCGATCACCAGCATGATGACGAACTTGCGGGTGAAGAGCAGGCCAAGCATGCTGTAGAAGGAGGCATTGGCGGGGTTGGCCAGATGGCTCATCGCGCCCTCAAAGGTTCCGGCCGGGCAGATGTACTTGCAGAAGGCCGGCAGCGGGATATCATAGCGCAGCCCGTAACCCAGCGGGATGGCAACCACGAACACGGCCAGCACGACAGTCTTCAGCCAGGACAGCGCCCGGGTGACGCGGCTCTTCTTCAGCTTCGGCGTGGGGATTTTATGCAGCAGCTCCTGGATCAGGCCCATCGGACACAGCCAGCCGCAGATCGTCCGGCCCAGGATCACGCCGAAGAGCAGCAGCATGCCCAGCACATACCAGCCCGCCCGGTGGCCAGCGGAGGCCAGCGCGTTCTGGATCGCGCCCAACGGACAGGCGCCCACCGCGCCGGGACAGGAATAGCAGTTGAGGCCGGGGACGCAGGCCGCCTTCGCGCCACCGGTATAGATCCTCCCATCGATGAAGCCCTTGATATAGGCATTGTGCAGCAGGGCGGAATACAGCTGCACCAGCCGCCGCGTCGTCGGCCTGTGCGCCTGCCACCAGCTGGTTTTCGTATTATCCAAGGCCAATACACTCCGTACAGATCGTGATCGCTTTGTAGAGCACATCCCGGGCGCTTCCGTTGAACACGCCGATGAGGATGAGTGCGACGGCCGCGGCGATGAGGATCGCCCGCGGGATCGCCATGTTCCTCGTCGGCTCGACGCGGCTCGGCGCCGCCGCGATGCCCGCCGCCCTCTCCTCCTTCAGCCGCTCCCGGGCCGCCTGCGCTTCCCGGAGCGCGCTCTTCTCCCGCAGGATCGAGGTCGCCGCCAGCGCGCCAAGGCCTGCGGCGGTCCATGGCAGGAGCACCCGCAGCAGCGACAGGAGCATGTCCTCCAGGCCGTCCTCCGGGAAATGGGCCGGATTCAGCAGGTACGCCAGGGCGGGAACCATGCACAGCGCGAACAGGCCCCATCCAATCCGCGCAAGCCGCCTCTGTGCGCGCTGCTCCGTCAGCATGGCCTCCGATGGCCGCGCGACGCGGGCAATCAGCAGATCGCGGTTTGATTCCGCATCCTTGACCGGCCATTCGGCGTTTTCATCCTTCACGCCCAGCGCCAGTCCCGCGATCAGCAGGGCAAGGCCCGCGATCACCAGCGGCGCGAGGGGCGCGAATCTTCCGGCGATGATCTCCGGCGTATAGATGCTCTCCATGGGGTGCTCCGCCTGGCGGGCCGAGCCCTCCCGATAGATCGAAATCGCCGACAGGGACAGCAGAACCACCAGCGCCATGCAGACCGCGGCCTGCAGCGCGAGATACAGCTTCCTCTTCGTCATCCACATTCCCCCAGTATCACTACTGCTGTGCCACGGTCATCTGGTTCAGCTCGTTCATCTCCGCCACCAGCGCGTTCATGCTGGCTTCATCCTGGGGCAGCTTGGTGATGATGCCCATCAGGCCGCCGCTGGCATCCTCGGACGCCTGGGCCCACAGGCCTTCCGGCTTCAGTTCCACGGCCTTGTTGTGCAGCTCCGTGAACATGGAAGACCACAGGCTGGTCATGGCAAACAGCAGGACGACCGCCAGCACGCCGATCACGATGGCCGCGATGCCGCCCTTCTTTTCCTTCATGCGCTTGAAGACGCCCAGCAGGATCGCGCCCGCGGCCAGTACGCCCGTCACGATGGCGCCGGCAGTGCCGAAGAGAAATGTGGCAAAGATGGCGCACGCCAATGCCAGAATGCTAAGAATGACACCCAGAATACCCATAAGATTATTCCTCCAATTCTTTATTTGCAAACGACCGTTCGGTCATTTGACACACGGTTATTTCACGTCTTTCCGGTCGAATACCCGGATGGCCAGCGGCAGGAAGACGCTTCCCGTCACGACCGCGACCACGATGGTCTTCACCGTGTCAAGGGGGTTTTCACCCATCACGGCATCCGGCATGTATTTGGCGATGTTCGTCTCCGGGCCCAGGATCGGCTTCAGCGCCTCGCTGATGCCCATATAGACGACCCCGGTGAGCCCCAGCCCGAACAGCACGGCCAGGATCATGCCCAGCGATTTGCTTCGGAACGTGGCCACCACCAGCAGCAGGATCGCGCAGAGGCTCTGCATCAGCAAAAGCTTCAGCACCAGCACGCGCAGGCTGTCCGGCACGGCCCCGCCACGGGGAGGAACGTCGTCCCGGGCATGACAAAGACGCCCCACCCGATGATGCAGCCGAGGGACAGCGTCCATACATCCGCCTTGGAAAGGTATTTGTTGTAGTTCATCGTTTCCATCGCTCTGTCGCTTCCTGCTTCGCGCCGTCCGGAGCGCCTAACTTTTAGTATAACACAAAGGGCGAATCGGCGTCCACCCCGCAGGCAAGAAAAAAACCCGAAGCCATGACCTTGCAGATTTCGAAGGTTTACTGGGTTCGAGCGCCCGGAAAACAGTCCAGTGGACTGTTTTCAGCAAGAACGGGCTGGGAAGCCCCGGAGGTAAATCGCGAAATCTGCAAGAGACAGATGCGGGAAAAGGCACTGCAGAATCGGTATAGGAATGAATCAGCAGCTACCTTAGCGCTTGGAGAACTGGGGCGCGCGACGGGCGGCCTTGAGGCCGTACTTCTTGCGCTCCTTCATGCGCGGGTCGCGGGTCAGGTAGCCGGCCTTCTTGATGGCGGGCTTCAGATCGGCGTCCGCCTTCACCAGCGCGCGGGCGATGCCATGACGGATCGCGCCGGCCTGACCGGTGAAGCCGCCGCCCTTGCAGTTGACGACGACGTCCCACTTGCCGAGGGTCTCGGTGAGCACCAGGGGCTGACGGACCACGGTCTTCAGGGTCTCATAGCCGAAGTACTCCTCCAGGTTGCGCTTGTTGATGGTGATGTTGCCCTCACCGGGGATCAGACGAACGCGGGCGATCGCCTTTTTCCTTCTGCCGACAGCATGGAAACAAACATTACTCATTCTTTCGTCCTCCTCCCTATTACAGCTTCAGCGCTTCGGGCTTCTGGGCCTGATGATTGTGCTCAGGGCCGGCGTACACGAACAGCTTCTTGGCCATCGCGTAGCCCAGGGGGCCCTTGGGCAGCATGCGGCGCACGGCCTCGCGGAAGGCGAACTCGCTCTTGTTCGCCATCAGCTTGCGATAGGAGATCTCCTTCAAGCCGCCCGGATAGCCGGTATGATAGCGATAAACCTTGTTGTCCAGCTTCTTGCCGGTCAACACCAGCTTATCGGCGTTGACAACGATGATATAGTCGCCACAATCACAGTGAGGCGTGAAGGTGGGCTTATGCTTGCCGCGCAGCATGGAGGCGACCTGAGAGGCCAGGCGGCCGAACACCATGCCCTCCGCGTCGATGACGTACCACTTACGCTCGACGTTCTGGGGATTTGCCATATAAGTACTCACGTGTAAATTCCCTCCAATTTCGATCGCCGGAGCGACTCCGGCCGCGAACCGCTGGGGATTCGCCGGTTTCACAGATCAATGCTTTGCGCCAGGTGTGGTCAGTACCTTCGCAATCATGTCATTGCCCGGGGCTAGTGAGCGTATTGACACAAGCTGTATTATACCCAATTTTCCCCTGCGCGTCAACGGTTTTCGCGGTGTATATTCAACATTTAACATCCCCTTCGAAGCCATGCCGAAAGCGCCGCCAGCGCGGCGGCGAGGGTGGCCGTGGCACAGCAGAAGCCATAGCCCGCGCACAGCCAGAACCCGGCGATCCCCCAGCGCGCCGCCAGCAGCACCAGGGGCAGCGCCTGGGCGAAGAGCGCCTCTCCGCCCCGCCCAAGCGCCGCGTTTCCCGCCAGCAGCACCAGCGCCATGCCCCCGCCGCAGAGCACCCCGACCCGCCCCGGCGAAGCGCCCGCGGAGAACCGCGCCGCGGCGTTTGCCGCCAGGCACGCGCTCAGCGCCGCGTGGCTCAGCGAAAGCGCCAGCGCCGCGGCCGGGTTTCCGTCCAGCGCCAGCACCACCTCGCCCCGAAAGTTCAGCCGCGGCGGGCGCGGATCGAGGGCGAGGGCGCTGTAGAACGCCGCGCCGACGACCCCCAGCGCCAGGCCCATGGCGGGCGTCCAGCAGCCCTTTCGCCTGTTCAGAAGGGCCGCTAGCGACAGCGAAAGGCCCATCCCCCACGCGGCGCTCTGCCTCAGGGGCAGCGCCAGCGCGCCCAGCCGGGCGGCCCACAGCAGCATGGTCAGCGCCGCCACCGCCATCAGAAGGCCGTGCAGCAGCCCCAAGGCGCGAGCCGTTCCCCGGCCGAGGCTGCGCCGGCAGAGCGCGGCGAAGCTGTCGGCGTTCGCCCGAACGGCCAACCGGACGCACAGGCCCGTCAGCAGGCCGAAGGCCGCCGCGGCCACGCCGATGGCGAGCCACGACAGCCCGCCCAGCTGGGCGAAGTAGCCCACGATCGCCCGCCCGGAGGCGAAGGCCGTCCCTGACGCCGCGCCGATGGCCGCCAGCGCCGATCGCACACTGCCGCTTTTGCGCATAACAATCCCCCGTTTCACAGGTATCGTATGCGAAACGGGGGATAAAATGCGTCACGATCCGGCTTCAGCCTCCCGGGACAGCTCCTCGGCGGTCTTGTCCACGGGCGTCTCGGCCTCGTAGACCCAGTTCGTGGAGGGATCCTCGTCCATCGCGACGGGCCGTCCGTTTTCATCCAGCTCCGGCGGCCGGGTGGCGTTTTCGGCGGGCTCGGCGAACTGCGGGTCGCGGGTGGTGGGCCCGCCGTCGGTGTTCAGCAGGCGAAGCGTGCCGGAAAACAGCTGTGCCGCCAGGACCACCGCCAGGATCGCCGCGACCAGCGCCACGCCACAGACGGCATAGCGCGTCCAGCGCGGCGCGGCTCTGCGCCGGTTCAAGCGGTAAACTTCCGGATGTACTCCGGCACCTCGTCCTCGGCGGAGCTGATGGACAGCACGAAGCTGCAATTGTGGGCGTTGGAGATCTTCTCCAGCTTTTCAAAGAACTGCTCCATCTCGATGTCGTCCAAGGGCGTCTTGACCAGCTTTTTGAAGGCGTCCACAGCGATCAGGGAGAGGTCGAAATCGGCGGACAGCATGCCGCAGACGAAGGCCAGGAACTCGTGGGCCGTGCATTTGTAGGCGGCGGGATACTCGCTGGCGTCCACGAAGCGGATCTCGTGGCGCAGGTCGTACATATAGCGCTTGTCGTCGTCGATGAAGATGATATTGCCGTGCTGCGTCTTGAGGGCGTCGTTCGTCAGGTCGATCAGACGCTTGGTCTTGCCGCTGCCCTTGTCGCCCAGAATGACTTTGATCATGGTTCTCCACTCCTTCTCATATCAGGTGGTATCTTGATTATACTATAGAACGCTCGAAAAAACAAGACGCGCGGCGGCAGGAATTTTCCGGCGCCCGTCGAATAAGCATGGTATCGCGACAATTGGAGGCACATATCCATGGCACATTTTGACGACGCAAGCATCCTTGAGACCACCGTATCCAGCGAGCACGTGTTTGACGGGCTGATATTGCACATCGACCACATCACCAACCGCCTGCCCAACGGCAAGCTGGCGGCGCGGGAGGTCGCCCGCCACGTGGGCGCGTCCGCCGTGGTGCCCGTGGACGACGCGGGCAACGTCTGGCTGGTGAAGCAGTTCCGCGCGCCCATCGACCGGATCCTGCTGGAGGTGCCCGCCGGAAAGCTGGATTTCAAAGGCGAGGACCGGCTGCTGGCCGCCCAGCGGGAGCTGCAGGAGGAGACGGGCCTGACGGCGAAATCCTGGACGCACCTGACCGACATCGTCACCACCCCCGGCTTCAGCGACGAGCTGATCTCGCTGTACCTGGCGCGGGATCTGGAGGCGGGCGAGAGCCACCCCGACGACGACGAGTTTTTGAACGTGGTGAAGGTGCCGCTCGTCGAGCTGACGGCCATGATCGCCCGGGGCGAGGTCACCGACGCCAAGACCATCTGCGCCGTGCTGCTGGCAGAAAAGGCCATGCGCGGCTGATCGGGAGCAAGCGATGATCTATACAGACAGCTACACCTACATGCCCGTGCTGGAGACGCCGCGCCTGCGCCTGCGGAAGCTGCAGATGCGGGACGCGCAGGACATCTACCACTACAGCCGTGACGCGGAGGTGGCCCGCCACGTGCTGTGGGAGGCCCACCGCTCCATCGGCGACAGCCGCGCCTACCTGCGCTACATGCTGCGGCGCTATCGCAACCAGGAGCCCGCCAGCTGGGGCATCGAATGGAAGGACACGGGCGAAATCATCGGCACGATCGGCTTCATGTGGATCCAGCGGGACAACGCCTCCGCCGAGGTCGGCTACTCCCTGAACCGCGATTTCTGGGGCAACGGCATCATGACCGAGGCGCTGAAGGCGGTGATCGCTCACGGCTTTCGCGGCATGCACCTGAACCGCATCGAGGCCCAGCACGAGACCACCAACCCCGCCAGCGGCGCGGTGATGCGCAAGTGCGGCATGGCGCACGAGGGCACCCTCCGCCAGAGGCTGTACAACAAGGGCCGCTATGTGGACGTGGAGCTGTACGCCATATTGAGGAAGGATTACCGGGGAAAGCTGTAGCCAAACAAGGGGTTGTCTCAAAAACGCATCACTATGCAACAGGTATGCATGTGTAGGGGCGCCGTTGCGCCGCCCGCCGGGTACAACGATGCAAATCGTACAAGGGCGGGCGCCGCAACGGCGCCCCTGCTGTTGTTTGGTTCTTGGGCTCGTCACGGAAACCTGAGGGTTGCACGGATGGACAGGACAGAACATAGTCTTCAATGCCGCAGGACAACGCAACGCAAGGATCCTTCGCTTCGCTCAGGATGACAGGGACCGCGATTCGTTGTCATCCTGAGCGCAGCGCAGCCGAAGGTCCGCGAAGCGCAGGATCTGTACGAAACGTCAAGGGGCACCGAAAGGCGCCCCTGAAAGCATTTCCGGCAGTGATCGCCTCATTCCTCGAGGCGCTCTCCCCTGTCCAGCTGCATGATCTTGCCCACACGGATGGCGTGGCGGCCCCCCTCGAAGCCGGTGGTGAGGAAGGTCCTGACGATCTCCTCGGCCATCACGGGGCCGATGGTGCGCGCGCCCATGGCGACGATGTTGGCGTCGTTGTGGCGGCGGGCGAGGGACGCGGAGACGGGCTCGGAGCACAGTGCGCAGCGCACGCCGTGGATCTTGTTGGCTGAAATGGAGATGCCGATGCCGGTGCCGCAGATCAGGATGCCCTTGTCGCAGTCTCCGGACAGCACGGCCTTCGCGACGCGCTCGGCATAGATGGGATAATCGGTGCTCTCCGTCGAATCGGTGCCGACGTTCAACACCTCGTAGCCGTTGTCCTCAAGCCAGTGCAGCACGTGGTTCTTCAATTCCACCGCGCCGTGATCGTTGCCGATCGCAATCTTCATAACACGCTCATTCCTTTCGGTTTATTTGAACCATACGAAATCGCAGAACGCGATGAACAGGGCAAACGCCCCTCCGAACACCAGCGCCACCAGCAGGCCCGTCTTGACGGCGGCCCATCGGTAGGCACGCAGCTGCTCCGGGCTCAGCGGTTCCCTGCCCGGCTGGGCCTGGTTGCGCTTTTCCAGATACCAGGGCATGCCGTCCACGTCCATGTTGACGATGGTCCGGCCATCGTCGCCCTCCGGCAGCGGGGGCCGCTTTTGCCGCGCCATCGTCAGCCCGCCTGCGCCTGGGAGCGCTTGGCACGGGCCATGGCTTCCTCGGCCTCGGCCTTCGCCTGGGCGTCGTCATAGAGATGGCAGGCACACCAGTGGCCCTCCTCCACCTCCAGCCACTTCGGGGCGGCGTGCTTGCACACCTCCATGCAGTGGGAGCAGCGCGTGTGGAACTTGCAGCCCGAGGGCGGGTTTGCGGGGCTGGGGATGCTGCCCTGCAGGATGATGCGGTGGATGTGGGCGTCCGGGTCCGGGATCGGAATGGCCGAGAACAGCGCCTGGGTGTAGGGATTCAGCGGGTTGGCGAAGATCTTCCCCGTCTCCGCGTACTCCACCATGCTGCCCAGGTACATCACGCCCACGGTGTCGGAGATGTGCTCCACCACGGACAGGTCGTGGCTGATGAACAGGTAGGTCAGGCCGAAATCCGCCTGCAGCTTCTTCAGCAGGTTGATGATCTGCGCCTGGATGGACACGTCCAGCGCCGAGACCGGCTCGTCGCAGACGATGAAATCCGGGCTGAGGGCCAGGGCGCGGGCGATGCAGATGCGCTGGCGCTGGCCGCCGGAAAATTCGTGCGGATAGCGATCCTTGTAGTAGGGCGGCAGGCCGCAGACCTCCATCACGCGGGTGATGTAGTCGTCAAACTCGCCCTGGGGCACGATGCCGTGCTCGCGCACCGCCTCGCCGATGATCTCGCCGATGGGCAGGCGCGGGGACAGGCTGGAATAGGGGTCCTGGAAGACGATCTGCATCCTCGGGCGGAGCTTGCGCAGCTGCTCCTTGTTCAGGGCGAAGATGTCCTGGCCGTTCAGGCGCACCTCGCCGCCGGTCTTCTCCTGGAGGCGCAGGATCGTGCGCCCGCAGGTGGACTTGCCGCAGCCGCTCTCGCCCACGAGGCCCATGGTCTCGCCCCGGCGGATCTTGAAGCTGACGCCGTCCACGGCCTTCACGTTGCCCACGGTGCGCTTGAAGAAGCTGGACTTGATGGGAAACCACTTCACCAGGTTTTCCACCTCGAGCAGATAATCGCTCTGCCGGACGGGATTGTTGTTCATTTCCTGCATGTCAAAGCGCCTCCACGTCCACAGATTTGGGATAGCCCACGATCTCGCCCTGGTCGATATAGCGATAGCAGGTGACGATGTGCGTGTCGCTGATGCGAATCTCCGGCGGATAATCGCCGTGGCAGCGCTCGCACTGCATCTCGCAGCGGTCGCGGAAATAGCAGTAGTTGGGCATCTCCACGGGGTTCGGCACGTTGCCGGGAATATTGTAAAGCTCGTCCACCTTCTTGCCCACCACCGGCTTCGACTTCATCAGGCCGATGGTATACGGGTGGGAGGGATGGTGGAAGATATCCTCGGTGGTGCCCTTCTCCACCACGCGGCCGGCGTACATGACGACCACGTAGTCCGCCATGCCGGCCACCACGCCCAAATCGTGCGTGATGAGCATGATGGAGGAATTGAGCTTGTCCTTCAGGTTCTGCAGAAGGTCCAGGATCTGAGCCTGGATCGTCACGTCCAGCGCCGTGGTGGGCTCGTCCGCGATGATCAGGCTGGGCGAGCAGGCCAGGGCGATGGCGATGCAGATGCGCTGGCGCATGCCGCCGGACAGCTCGTGGGGATACATGTTGTAAACGCCCTCCTTGTTGGCGATGCCGACCAGCTCCAGCATCTCCAGGGTGCGGGCCTTCACTTCCTCCTTGCTCAGCTCCGGATGGTGCAAAAACGTCACCTCGTCCACCTGGTCGCCGATCCGGAACACCGGGTTCAGGGCCGTCATCGGCTCCTGGAAGATCATGGAGATGCGGTTGCCGCGGATCTTCTCCATGATGGCATTGGGCGTGTTGACGATGTTGTAGGCCGTGCCGTCGCCCAGGTTGAAGCGGATCTCTCCGCCCACGGTCTGGCCGGAGGGCCGCTGCAGCAGCTGCATCAGCGAAAGGCTCGTGACCGACTTGCCGCAGCCGGATTCGCCCACGACGCCGACGGTCTTGCCCACGGGGATCTCATAGCTGACGCCGTCCACGGCCTTCACCACGCCGACGTCGGAGAAGAAATAGGTGCAGACGTTGTCAAACTCCACCACGTTGTTTGGGTTCTTCATCTTCGTGGTGTAGAGGGACTGGTCCTTGTTGGCGTCGGCGCGCTCCTTTTCCAGCCGACGGGTCACGCGGCGGTTGAAGCGCGTGATGCGCCGGGACTCCCTGCCGGAGATGTATGAACTGTTTTTCTTGTCGTGTGCCATGTTCACCTCTCCTTATCGCTTGGCCTTCGGGTCATACGCGTCGCGCAGACCGTCGCCGACAAAGTTGAATGCAATGACCGTCACGCAGATCAGCAGGCCGACCGGGATCCAGATGAAGGCATAGTGCTGCATGGCTGAAGCCGACGAGACGGAATTGATGATAGTGCCCCAGGTGGCCAGCGGGTGCTTGACGCCCAGGCCCAGGAACGACAGCGTGGACTCCGTGAGGATGACGCCGCCCATGCCCATCGTGGCCTGCACGATCAGCTGGGGCATGATGTTGGGCACCAGGTGGTGGAAGATGCGGTCCTTCACCCGGATGCCGGTGGCCTCGGTGGCGACCATGAACTCCTGCTCGCGCAGCGTCAGGATCTGGCCGCGCACCAGGCGGGCCACGCCGGCCCAGCCCATGATGCCCAGCGCCGCCATCATGATGAGCAGGCGGATGTAGGTATCCATGCGCATGGCGTCCATCAGCGCGCCCAGGATGATCATGATGGGCATCGAGGGCAGGCAGTAGAAGATATCCACCAGGCGCATGATCAGCATATCCACCCAGCCGCCGTAGTAGCCGGACAGGCCGCCCATGATGACGCCCAGGAAGGTCTCCAGGAACACGACCACAAAGCCGACCATCAGCGACACGCGGCCGCCGTACATGATGCGGCTGAACACGTCGAAGCCGTCGCCGTCGGTGCCCAGCCAGTGCTCCTTGCTGGGCGCGTCGAACATGTTGATCACGTAGATCACCTGCTGGCAGTTCACGACGAACTCGCCAGTGTCGCGGCGGCTCAGCTTGAGTTCGGTATCCTGGTAGCTGAGGTTGCCCTCCTCGTCCGTCACGTATTCGCCGGTGTCGGTCTGCATCGGCAGGCCGTAAGTGATCGTGCCGACCTTCTCGCCGTCGCGGTCCATCTGCAGGGCCTTCTCCATCAGCGCCTTCTTCAGGCCATACTCCATCGTATCGTCGCCGTTGTAGCGGCGCACGGCGTAGGGCATGAGCTCCATGAACTCCTCGCCCGCCTCGTCGCGGACGATCCACTCGAGGTCCTCGCGGGCGATGGTCCACTTCTTGCCCTCGGCCTCGAAGGTCCCGTCGCCGGCGGTGGCCAGCAGCGCGGCCAGGTTCATCTCCGCGGAGATCTTCTGGCCCACCTCGTAGGTGCTGACGCTCAGGCGGCTGTAGAGCTTCGCGGGCGCGAGGTTCGACAGGCGATAGGCCTTCGCACCGTCGCCCTGCTTCACGATGGCGTAGAAGCTGCCGTCGTACTCGAAGCCGTTCTCCGCCTGCATCGCGGCGTTGAGCGCGTCCTCAAAGCCCGCGTCCATCGCCTCGTCGGCGTACTGGATGCCGTCATAGGCCGCGGTGATCTCGTAGCTCTTGGCCTTGCCGCGGGTGTAGGTGTAGGTGACGCCGTCCAGCTCGAACGTGCCGCCCTTGGCGTCCTTGGCGATGGCGGCCTTGATCGCCGCCTCCAGCCCCTCGGCCGGATTTTTGGCGTTCTCCAGCTTCTTGCCCACCATGCTGTAGGTGCCGACGACGGCCTCGCCGCTGCCGACGGTGCAGACCTCGGCAAACTCAGAGGCGGAGGCCCGGTACACGTCGTCGGCCAACTTCTCGACCAGATAGCCGCGCTCCTCGCCGATGACGGTCTGCGCCTGGGCGTCTCCCGCGACCATCTTCTTGATGATCGAGTTCATCTTGTTGTTGACGCTGCGCTCCACGCCCGCGCCGCCGTCGATATCGTAGCCGGTGTAGGCGGTGTTCTCCTTCACCATGCCGTAGTCGACGTTGCGTGGCTCATACTTGTAGAAGATCTGCTTCTGGCCGTAGGGATAGAACACCGGGCCGAGGAACGAGAACAGGAACATCAAAATCAGCATGACGGAGCCGAACACCGCCAGCCGGTTGCGGATGAACCGCTTGAACACCTGCCGCCCCGGGGAGAGCACCTTCACGCGGGACAGGTCGTCCAGCTTGATTTCGCCGTTTTCACGCTTATGCTCCTGCTGAGCGGCCGCGCGGGCCTTCAGGGCCTCGTTCAGGTTGTAGGAATGATTCACGCGCTCGCCCCCCTTCTAGCTCAGCCGCACGCGCGGGTCCACCGCCGCGTAGAGCAAATCCGAGATCAGGTTGCCCAGCAGCGTGAGGATCGATATGAACGCCAGGTAGAACATGATGAACGGGATGTCCGCCTGGGTCATGGAGGTATACGAGGCATAGCCGATGCCGCGGATGGAGAACAGCGTCTCCGTGATCAGCGCGCCGGAGAACAGGCCCGGCAGCGTGCCGCCCAGCATCGTCACCAGCGGGATGAAGGTGTTGCGGAAGGCGTGCTTGTTGATGACCGTCTTCTCCGGCACGCCCTTGGCGCGGGCGGTGCGGATGTAGTCGGCGTTCAATACCTCCAGCATATTGGTACGGGTGTAGCGCATCAGGCCGCCGATCGAGATGATCACCAGCGTGATCAGCGGCATCACAAAGTGCTTGGCCACATCCAGGATTTTTCCGAATTGAGTCAGGGTCATGTAGTCGCGACCCTGCATGCCCGACAGGTCAAACCAGCCCAGCTTGACCGAGAGCACGTACTTGAGCACCGTCGCGACGAAGAAGGTGGGCATCGAAATGCACACCATGGCCACCACGGTGGTGAAATAATCCGTGAAGCTGTACTGCTTCCGGGCCGCCGTTATGCCCAGCGGTATGGCGATGAGGATTTCAAATATGAAGGACGCAAAGCCCAGCGCAAAGCTGTACCAGACCGTGTTGTGGAATTCCTGCGTGACGGGGATGGTCCAGGCCCAGCTGTCGCCCCAGTTGCCCCTGACGGCGTTTCCCAGCCACACAAAGTAGCCGCCGACAACGCCCTTGTCCATGCCGTACTGCGCGTTCAGATCCTCCAGCCACTCGGCGTAGCTCTTGGTGGCGCCGGGGCGGGACGCCAGCTCGCGCGCCTTGGTCTCCACATAGCCGGAGGGCATGTTGTACATCAGGATATAGATGATGAACATGACGAAGAACAGTATCAAAACGCTGTAGAGCAGGCGCTTGACCGTATACTTCAGCATCGTGCTTCCCACTTTCTGTTGAGGTCGCCCGGCCCGTCCGACCGCGCCCCCCGTGATTCAAAAATACAACCAACTGCATGAACGGAGGGTTGCCCCTCCATTCATGCAGGATGGGAAGATTCTTCAACTTCGGCTGCGCCTCCGCTCAGAATGACACGAATCCAGTCATCCTGAGCGGAGCGCCAGCGAAGTCGAAGGATCTTTTTTATTTTCCTTGATCGCTGACCCGGCTTTACTTCACGGCCAGGGTCGCGATTTCGTCATACCACTTCCAGTAGGGGGTCATGTCCTGCGGAATGGTGTCGATGTCCACGCGCTCGGTGGAGAAGGTGGTGCAATCCTTGCGCTGGTAGGTGGGCAACTCGCAGCCCCAGTCCATGATGATCTCCATGGCGTCCTTGTAGATGCTCTTGCGCTCCTCGGTATCGGCGCTGCTGCGGCCGGCCTTGATCAGGGCGTCGAGGTCGGGATCGTCCACGGAGTAGTGGTTGGAGTTGGTGCCGTTGCCGTGCGCGTTCTCGCTGGAGTAGACCTGGGTCATATCCGGGTCGACGGACGCCTGCCACGCGGCGGCCCACATCATGGCGGTGTTGCCCTCGAGGGCGTTGTTCCACACGCTGGTGCCGACGTCATTCACCTGCAGGGTGATGCCCAGCTCGGCCAGCACGTTGCTGGCGGCCACGGCCACGCCGTAGGCGGGATGGTCCTGCTGGCCCGCGCCGGGGATCATGATCTCGTAGGTGTCGGCCACGTCGGTGAACTTGCCGGCCGCCTCGTCGAAGGTGAAGCCCGCGGCCTTGAAGTAGCCGATGGCGGCCTGCTTGGCGGCCTCGTAGCGCTGCTCCTCGCTCATGGAGTCGTCATAGATCGGGTTGCCGTCCACGTCCACGGAGTAGGCGTTGCGATAGCCCTCGTCCGCCGGCTTGGGCGCGGCCCAGGAGGTGTTGGAAATGGGATACTGGATGACGGAGGCGCGATCGCCGTAGTAGGACTTGATGACGGTGTCGCGATAGATGGCGAACAAGGTCATGAAGCCCTTGCGCAGCGCCTTGGAGGCGTCGGAGCCGGGCTCGCCGCCGATGTTCACGAGGTCGGCGTTGATGCCGATGTAGCCGTAGCCGCGATAGTCCACCAGCACGGTGGTGATGGTGTCGCCCACCAGCTCGCCGTTGCTGTTGGCGCTCTGGATGGCCTTGACGGTGTCCTCGCTGATGGAGGGCTGGTTCACGTCGAACTGGCCGGTCACGATGCCGGGCACGTAGTCAGAGTCCACGGACTCCTGGATCAGCAGGGTCTTGACTTTCGGCTCGCCCTTGTAGTAGGTGGGGTTGGCCTTCAGGGTCACGACGCCGTTGGCGTAGCCCTCAAAGATGTAGGCGCCGGCGCCCATGGGGGCGGAGTTCTTGGCCTTCACGCCGGACAGGTCGCCCTTGACGAAGCCGAACTGGTTGTTGTCGTAGTCGTACAGGGCCTTGTCGCCGTAGTAGTGCATGGGAGCGACCTTGAAGTCCACGTTGTAGATGGCGGTCGCGTCGTACTCGGTCATGTGTACGGTCATGCTGTAGTCGCCGGTGCGGATGATACCCGCGATGTTCGGCGCGCCCTCGCCGGTCTGCACGCCCACCTCGTAGTCGGCGCCCAGTGCGGCGATGGTCAGCTGCAGGCGGTTGGAGCCGGCAGTCTCGGTGGCCTCGGCCTCCTCTACGCTGTCATAGGCGGCCACGATGGCATCCCAGAAATCGTAGGTGGTGGCGTCCTCGGCCAGCTCGAAGCCCCAGTTCGCGGCGCAGGCGGCCACGGGATCTTCGGGGGCATTGTAGCCGTTGGAGATGCAGTAGTCCACGATCTCCTGCGCGAAGGCCGCGCCGGCTTCCTCATTGTAGAACTTCCAGAATTCGTTGTACTGCTCCTCGGTGTAGAGGTCGTTGGCCACATAGCCGTCGCCCTCGCCATCGGCGAAGATCTTGTTGCCGCGGCTGTCCATGCCACTGCGGTATTCCTCCATGCCCTCGATCGGCAGCGCGTACAGCGTTTCGGAGCCGTCGTAGGTGGGGTCGCACTCGACGTAGATGCCGAAGATGACGTCGTCGATCGTGGCGGGCTCGCCGTCGGAGAAGACGATGTCATCGCGCATGGTCAGGTTATAGTCGACGGAGCCGTCGTCGTTCTGCACGACTTCGACGTTGCCCAAGCCCTTGTATTCATACTCGGTGCCGTTGTAGGCGACCTTGGTGCCGTCGATGCCGTTGTTGATAACGGCGCCACCGCGATCCTCCGCCAGCAGGTCGGCGGACGTACCGCAGATCAGGTCGACCACTTCGCCATCGTAAGCGGTGGTGTAGAAGAAGGGGCTGAACTTCTGGCCGAGGGTGGCGGTGGAGTACACCAGCGTGCCCTCAGTCCTCTCCTCGGCCGCTTCCTCGGCCACGCCGCCAAGGGTCAGCGCGCAGGCCAGGATCAGCGCGAGAACGAGCGCAAGAAGCTTGTTCAGGTTGCTCATGTTACTGTTTCCTCCTTAAAGATTATTATTATACGCATTCGGAATGCGATATAATACGAAGGTTCGCCGTCACAGCGGCGTCTGCGAGGCCACGCACTTCACGTGCTTCCACAGCCGGTGGTTGTGCAGCCCGACGCCGATCAAAAGCGCCGCGCAGACGGCAAAAGCGAGGTCTCCCGCCGCCATGGGAACGCCGCGGAACAGGTTCACGCCCTCGCCGACGAGGGCGATTCCCGGCAGCGCCACCGTGAAGAACGAGCTCGCCGGGCAGCGGTTTTCCAGCTGGTCGGCGTGGCGGTGCTCCAGCGGCTCCTTGGCGCGCAGCGCCCGCGCCACCGGGGCCGTCATCAGCCCCAGCGGCAGCGCCGCAAACGCGAACGGCAGGATCACCCACAGCGTCTTCGACGCCGCGGACGGCCCGATCAGCGCGCCCACGAAGGCCAGCCAGCCGACCGCGCAGGCGGCCAGCGCCCGCTTCAGCGCCGCCGTGGCCGCCGACGTGCCTTCGGCGTAGACGTAGGCGGCGCCGATGTATTCGTAATCCGTCTGGACGCGACCCCGCTGGTTGATGCGCTCCACCAGGCGATAATCGCCCACATACCGGTTTCTGGACACGCTACCTCCCGTCAATACACCTATTTTATCATTACATCTGATTATATCATAAATCGCAGGCGATGACAATAGCCAAAATGAGGTCAAGTGCCGCGCCCGGCGCTTTACTTTCCGGCCCCCGCCTGATATAATAAAACCAATTAAAACGATAGGAGGTCTTTGCAATGCAGGAGGTCTATGAGTTTTTGAAGAACTGCGGCACCTATTACCTGGCCACCGTGGAGGGCGACCAGCCCCGGGTGCGCCCGTTTGGCACGGTGGATATCTTCGAGGGCCGGCTCTACATCCAGACCGGTAAGGTGAAGGACGTCTCCAAACAGCTCCAGGCCAACCCGAAGGCCGAGATCTGCGCCTTCGCGGGCGGCAAGTGGCTGCGCGTGGCCGGCAGGCTGGTGCGGGACGACCGCGTGGAGGCCAAGCGGCACATGCTGGACAGCTATCCCTCGCTGAAGAACATGTATGACGCCGAGGACGACAACACCGAGGTGCTGTACTTCCAGGACGCCACCGCCACCTTCTCCAGCTTCACCGAAGCGCCGAAGACGATCAAGTTTTAAGGAGGATCGAACATGACTGATAAGATCCCCGGAACGGGCGGCGAGCGCTACGTGCCCTATGCCGAGCGCACCGGCAACGAATCCATCGTCTATTTCACCCGCGACCTGTCCCCCGAGGGCCTGAAGAAGCTCTATCGGCGCGTGAACGGGCGTATCGCGGGCAAGGTGGCCGTGAAACTGCACACCGGCGAGCAGTACGGCCCGAACATCATCCCCAGCGCCTGGGTGAAGGATTTCATGGCCAGCGAGCTGCCGGACGCCACCATCGTCGAAACCAACACCTTCTACGAGGGCGACCGCGACACCACCGAGAAGCACCGCGAGACGCTGAAGGTGAACGGCTGGGACTTCTGCCCCGTGGACATCACCGACGCATTCGGCACGGCGGACCTGCTGGTGCTGGGCGGCAAGTGGTTCGACCACATGAGCGTGGGCCGCGAGCTGCCCAAGTATGACTCCCTCGTGGCCCTGACCCACTTCAAGGGCCACACCATGGGCGGCTTCGGCGGCAGCAACAAGAACATCGGCATCGGCTGCGCCGACGGCAAGATCGGCAAGCGCATGATCCATGCCCGCAACAGCGATGACCCCGAGCTGGCCTGGAGCGTGGACATGGAGGAGCTGATGGAGCGCATGACCGAATCCACCAAGGCCACGGTGGACTTCTTCGGCAAGAAGACCTGCTTTATCAACGTGATGCGCAACATCTCCGTGTCCTGCGACTGCGAGGGCTGCCTGGCCGAGCCGGTGGTGACACCGGACATCGGCATCCTGGCCTCCACCGACATCCTGGCCGTGGACCAGGCCTGCGTGGACCTGATCTACGCCCTGAAGGAGGAGGACGGCGCCGCCATGCGCGAGCGCATCGAGAGCCGCCACGGCCATCGCCAGCTCTCTTACATGGACGAGCTGGGCATGGGCAACCGCAAATACCTGCTGCTGGACACCGACCATGAGGACGCGCGCATCCGCCCCGCCGACGCCGTGGCGAACGTGGTGCCCTTCGTGGAGGACCCGAAGGTGGCCGAGCGCCGCATGAAGGCCCTGGCCGCGCTGGCCGAGGCCGAAGCGGCGAAATAAGGCAGCCTCTTGGCGCTTCGTACAGATCCTTCGCTTCGCTCAGGATGACAAACACCGCAATTCCTGTCATCCTGAGCGGAGCGAAGGATCTGTTCGTTGCGTCGTCCTGCGGCAACGAGGGCTGTGCTCTGCCAGATATACATGCAACCCTCGCGCTTCCCTGAAGATCCACTATCCCTAATCCCTCTTCCCTAATCCCTCTTCCCTAATCCCTCTCCCCTCTTTGCGAACTTTCCATTAAAAATCCCCTCATCCCTTGCTTTTTGACCGCTTTAACACTATAATATAGTAAATTTACCTCCACGTTCACCGACGCGGAGGAAGAAGGAGTAATCACCATGAAGAAGATCGTTACCATCGTTCTGGCTGCCCTGATGCTGCTGTCCGCCTGCGCCTTCGCCGAGGGCACCTTCCGCGTGGGCATGGAGTGCGACTATCCCCCCTTCAACTGGACCCAGGTGGAGGCCGATGAGAACAGCGTGCCGATCGACGGCGGCATGGGCTTTGCCGGCGGCTACGACGTGGAGATCGCGAAGAAGATCGCCGAGGGCCTGGACAAGGAGCTGGTGATCTGCAAGATCGAGTGGGACGGCCTGATCCCCGCGCTGAACAGCGACCAGATCGACGCCGTGATCGCGGGCATGAGCCCCACCGCCGAGCGCAAGATCACCGTGGACTTCACCGACGCCTACTACAACAGCGACCTGGTGGTCGTGGTCCGCGCGGACGGCGGCTTCGAAAGCGCCGAGACCCTGGCGGATTTCGCCGGCGCGAAGATCACCGCCCAGCTGAACACCTTCCACTACACCGTGCTGGATCAGCTGGAAGGCATTGAGAAGATGCCCGCCATGGAGACCTTCCCGGCCATGATCACCGCGCTGAACAGCGGCGCCATCGACGGCTATATCTCCGAGCGTCCCGGCGCGGTTTCCGCCGTTGCGGCCAACGCGAACCTGGCCTTCGTCACCCCCGGCTTTGTGGCCTCCGAGGAGGACACCTCCATCGCCGTTGCACTGAAGCA
Organism: uncultured Eubacteriales bacterium; assembly: GCA_902799045.1. Lineage (GTDB taxonomy): Bacteria > Bacillota > Clostridia > Christensenellales > Aristaeellaceae > UBA2862. Next base: position 26,032 of record CADBZH010000009.1, on the reverse strand, counting down.
GGGCCAGCCGGAGCTGATCGAGCAGATCAACGGCATCCTCGCCGGCATCGACACCGACGAGCGCAACGCCCTGATGGACGCCGCCGTGCTGAACCAGCCGGTCTCCGCTGAATAACCGATCGACCACCCTGTAGGGGCGCCGTTGCGGCGCCCGCCCCCGGGGCATCGCCCCGAGCCCCCGTTTGCTGCCGCGCGGTATCGCGCATCGCAAGGAGGAAAAAGGGCGGGCGGCGATACGCCGCCCCTGCATCGTTTCTACTATTACATTTGAGGATGTGATTTCATGCCGACCGCCCAATCCGGATTCTTTGAATGGGTATGGTTCTTCCTGCGCACCTACGGCGGGCTGTTCCTGCAGGGCGCGGGCGTCACGCTGCTGATCGCGCTGACGGGCACGCTGACGGGCTTCGTCATCGGCCTGGGCGTGGGCTATGTGCGCGCCAGGCCCAACGAGCGGGAGGACGGCACCCTGCGCTACTGGCTGCGGAAGATCGTTCGTGGGCTGCTGGGCGTGTACATCGAGGTGTTCCGCTCCACGCCGATGATCGTGCAGGCGATGGTCATCTTCTACGGCATGTCCGCGGTGTTCCACGTCAACCTGCCGCACCTGCTGGCGGGCTACATCATCGTGTCCATCAACACCGGCGCCTACCTGTCGGAGATCGTGCGCGGCGGCATCCAGTCCGTCGACCCCGGCCAGCAGGAGGCCGCCCTGGCCATCGGCATGACCTACGGCCAGAGCATGCTGAACGTGGTGCTGCCCCAGGCCATCCGCAACATCCTGCCCGCCCTGGGCAACGAGTTCGTGGTCAACATCAAGGATACCTCCGTGCTGAACGTCATCAGCGTGACGGAGCTGTTCTTCGTCTCCAAGAGCGCGGCGGGCACCTACTTCAAGTACTACGAGGTGTTCTTCATCACCGCCTGCGTCTACTTCGTGATGACCTTCACCGTCACCCGCTTCCTGCGCTGGCTGGAGAAGAAGATGGACGGGCCGGAGAACTACGCCATGCACGGCAGCCAGACCGTGCCGGACGTGGAGCTGATCGGGAAGGGAGGCGCGCAGAATGGCTGAGAAGTTTTCCGAGCGGATCATTGAGGTGCGCCACCTGAACAAGTCCTTCGGCGACCACGAGGTGCTGCGCGACGTGGACTTCTCCGTGCACAAGGGCGAGGTCGTGTCCATCATCGGCTCCAGCGGCTCCGGAAAATCCACGCTGCTGCGCTGCATGAACCTGCTGGAAAAGCCCTCCGGCGGCGAAATCCTCTACCACGGAAAGAGCATCCGCGGCGAGGGCTTCAACCTGCAGATGTACCGCGCCCACGTGGGCATGGTGTTCCAGCAGTTCAACCTGTTCGCCAACATGACGGCACTGGAAAACTGCGTGGTCGGGCAGATCAAGGTGCTCAAGCGCAGCCGTGCCGAGGCCGAGAAGGTCGCCATGGACTATCTGCGCAAGGTGGGCATGGACGTGTATGTGAAGGCCAAGCCCCGCCAGCTCTCCGGCGGCCAGAAGCAGCGCGTGGCCATCGCCCGGGCGCTGAGCATGAACCCGGACGTGCTGCTGTTCGACGAGCCCACCAGCGCCCTGGACCCGGAGATGGTGGGCGAGGTGCTCGCCGTCATGAAGGACCTGGCCAGCTCGGGACTTACCATGCTGGTGGTCACCCACGAGATGGGCTTCGCACGGGACGTGTGCGACCGCGTGGTGTTCATGGACGGCGGCGTGATCGTGGAAAGCGACGTGCCCCAGGTGATCTTCACCCAGCCGAAGCAGCCGAGGACCAGAGAGTTTTTGGCGAGGATCCTGCAGCAGGATTAAAGAGGTTCATCACGGAAACCTGAGGAATGAGACGAGAAGGCTTGCAGGTTTTCTCCTTCGATGCTGTTTGATGACGGAACGTCTGCAGACTACGTTATACCAATCCCACAGCATTCCGCAAAGAGCCTGGAAAGAGACCGGATTGCCGCGTCGACCCTTTGGGGCTCCTCGCAATGACATTGTTCGTACGTACGATCATGCTGCTCTGTCGCAGCGCACTGCGTCATTGCGAGAAGGGTGCAAGCCCGACGCGGTAATCCGGTCTCTATACTATTGACAGCAGGGGCGGCCAATGCCGCCCCTGCTGTGTCTGTGCGAATGTGCTATTTCGCGATCATGAACATGAATTCTCCCGACGCGCAGACGGCGCCGTCCACGGTGGCCTCGCCCTTGACGACGAACAGCGTGCCCTTGCTGCGCACCAGCTGGGAATGGACGGTGATCGTGTCGCCGGGGCGCACGGGCCTGCGGAAGCGGACGCTGTTGATGCCCGCGTAGTAGGGCGTGCCGCCGGGAATGGCATCTTTCATCAGCATGCAGGAGGCCTGTGCGATGATCTCGCACTGGATGACCCCCGGCACGACCGGGTTGCCCGGGAAGTGGCCCCGCAGGAAGAATTCATCGCCGCGCACATGGTAGACGCCCTCGGCGGTGCCATCCTCCAGCAGCGCCGCCTCGTCCAGCAGCGCCATGTCGTCGCGGTGAGGCAGGATTTGCGCGATCTGTTCGCGGTCAAGTCTTTCAGTAGACATGGATTGTCCTCCTGTCGTGTTGATTCGTATCAGAGTTTTCTCATCGCGATCACCGCGTTATGCCCGCCGAAGCCCAGCGACGAGGAGATCGCCACCTCGGGATCGCCCTTCACGGCCCGGTTCGGCACGTAGTTCAGGTCGCACTCCGGGTCGGGCTGATCCAGGTGGAGCGTGGGCGGCACAATGCCGGTCTTCAGCGCCATGGCGCAGGCGATGGCCTCCACGCCGCCGGCCGCGCCCAGCATGTGCCCGGTCATGGACTTGGTGGAGCTGATCAGCGCCGCGCGGGCCCGTTCCTCCCCCAGCGCCTTCTTGATGGCCAGGGTCTCGCCCTTGTCGTTCATGGCGGTGCCGGTGCCGTGGGCGTTGATGTACAGCTTCTCGCCATCGTAGCCCGCCTCTTCCAGGGCCAGGCGGATGGCGTTCGCCGCGCCGATGCCCTCCGGCTGGGGCGCGGTGATGTGGTAGGCGTCGCAGGTGTTGCCGTAGCCGCAGATCTCGGCGTAGATCTTCGCGCCGCGGGCCCGGGCGTGCTCCAGCTCCTCCAGCACGAGGATGCCGCTGCCCTCGCTCATCACAAAGCCGCCGCGACGGGCGTCAAAGGGCAGGGAGGCCGCGTTGGGGTCCTCGCTCTCGCTGAGGGCCTTCATGTTGGAGAAGCCCGCCACCGCCAGCGGGATGATCGTGGCCTCCGCGCCGCCGGCGATGATGGCGTCCGCCAGGCCGTACTTGATGGCGTGGAAGGCCTCGCCGACGGCGTGGCTGCTGGTGGCGCAGGCCGTCACCACGGGCAGGCAGGGGCCCTGGGCGCCAAAGCGGATGGCGATGTTGCCCGCTGCCATGTTGCCGATCATCATCGGCACGAAGAAGGGTGAGACGCGACCGGGGCCGCGGTTGAGCAGCTTCTCGGTCTCCTGTACGAAGGTCTGCATGCCGCCGATGCCGCTGCCGACGTAGACGCCGAAGCGCTCCGGGGCGACCGCACCCTCGATGCCGCTGTCTTCAACGGCCTGGATGGCCGCCGCCATGGCATACTGGGCGAACAGGTCCGTGCGCTTGGCCTGGGCGCGGTCGATGCCGGCGGCCTCGGGGTCAAAGCCCTTCACCTCACCCGCCAGCTTCACCTTGTAGCCCTCGGTGTCAAAGCGGGTGATCGGGCCGATGCCGCACACGCCTTGGGTCAGGTTGTCGAAAAAGGTCTCGACGCCGCTTCCCACCGGGGAAATGACGCCCGCGCCGGTAATCACTACACGATTCATATCCAATTTACCTCATAAAGAATCCACCATCGACATTCAGAACGGCGCCGGTGATGTAGCCGGCCTCGTCGCTGGCCAGGAAGGCCGCGGCCGCCGCCACGTCCTCGGGCTTGCCCATGCGGCGCAGGGGGATGCTCTTCAAGCCCTCCTGAAGCGCCTCCTGGTTCATGTTCGCGGTCATGGGCGTCTCGATGAAGCCCGGCGCGATGGCGTTGCAGGTCACGTTGCGGCTGGCCAGCTCCTTGGCGATGGTCTTGGTCAGGCCCACCACGCCGGCCTTGGAGGCGGAATAGTTCGCCTGGCCCGCGTTGCCCATCAGGCCGGAGATGGAAGCGATGTTGACGATGCGGCCCGCGCGCTTCTTCATGAAATCGGCGTACAGCGCCTTGATCATCAAAAACGTGCCCTTCAGGTTCACGCTCAGCACCGCGTCAAAATCCTCCGGCGTCATGCGCAGGGCCAGCTTGTCGCGGGTGATGCCCGCGTTGTTCACCAGGATGTCCACGCCGCCGAGGGCTTCCTTCACCCGGGCGACGGCCTCGGTCACCTGGTCATAGTCGGTAATGTCACAGCGGACCGCGAAGGCCTTCACGCCCAGCGCCCGCAGCTCCTCCGCCGTCTGCTCGGACAGCTCCAGGCTCCCGGCGTCCAGGATCGCGATGTCCGCGCCCTGGCTCGCCAGCTTCATGGCGATGGCCTTGCCGATACCGCGCGCCCCGCCGGTGACGAGGGCCACTTTTCCGTTCAGCATAGTATACTCACCTGATTTCTAATGGAATGTGTGCGGGATATTGGATTAGAAGTGAGGAGTTGGGAGTGAGGAGTCAATGGCCGGTTCACTGTGATCTCCCAGCTCCTCGCAATTACCTCCGAACTCCTCGCTCTCATATCACGCGCTCCGCGGCTTTGGCCAGGATGGTCTCCGTCTCGCTCATAAGCTCGTCGACGATCTCCTTCGCGCTCTGCTCCTTCTTCACCAGCGCGGCGATCTGCCCCGCCAGGAAGGAGCCGCCCTGCAGATCGCCGTCCACCGCGGCCTTGCGGACCGCGCCGGTGCCGAAGGCGGAAAGGGCCTCGTCGGAGACCGCGGGATCGCGCTCCATCTCGGCGAACCGGTTGACGAACGGATTGCGCAGCGCGCGCACCGGGTGGCCCAGCCTGCGGCCGGTCACCTGGGTGTCGATGTCCCGCGCGTCCAGGACCTTCTTCTTGTAATTCTCATGGATGCCGCACTCATGGGCGGAGAGGAACCGCGTGCCGCACTGCACGCCCTCGGCGCCCAGCATGAACGCCGCGGCCATGCCGCGCCCGTCGGCAATGCCGCCGGCGGCGAGGACGGGGATCTGCACCGCGTCCACCACCTGGGGCACCAGCGCCATCGTGGTCAGCTCGCCGATGTGGCCGCCGGATTCGGTGCCCTCGGCGATCACGGCGGTGGCGCCGCCGCGCTCCACCCGGCGGGCAATCGCCACGCTGGGCACCACGGGCACCACCTTGATGCCGGCCTCGATCCAGGCGGGCATGTACTTGCCGGGCAGGCCCGCGCCGGTGGTGACCACGGGAACCTTCTCCTCGATCACCAGCCGCGCCACGGCCTCCACGTGGGGGCTCATCAGCATGATGTTCACGCCGAAGGGCTTGTCCGTCTGCTCGCGGCACAGGCGAATCTGGTCGCGCACATAATTCTCATCCGCGTTCATGGCGGAGATGATGCCCAGGCCCCCCGCGTTGGAGACGGCCGCCGCCAGCTTCGCGTCGGAGACCCAGGCCATGCCTCCCTGAAAGATCGGGCAGCGGATACCGATGGCGTCGCAAATTCTGCTCTTCAGCATCTTAACCCGCGATCCTTTCGTTGATCAGGTTCACCAGGTCCTGCACGGTGGCGATGCCCTCTTCCAGCTCGATGGTGATGCCGAACTCGTCCTCCAGGGTCATGACCATCTCGGCGATGTCCAGGGAATCCACGTTCAGGTCCTTGAAGGTGCTCTCCGGCTTGACGGAAGCGGCGTCGATGCCCTTGGCGTCCACGATGGTCTCCACGATCTTCTCAAACACGTTGTCCATTTTTCATTTCCTCCTGATAAAATGTATTGGGGTGATCTATGTTCATGCCGCCGGCGCGGAGGAGGTCAAAACTCCACCAGCGCCGTACCCGTGCACAATCCCGCGCCGAAGGCGTTCAGGATCACGCGGCAGCCCGGTTTCAGCCTGCCCGCGCGGTTCAGCTCGTCCAGCAGCACCGGAACGGTGGCCGAGGACGTGTTGCCCGTGCGTTCAATGTTGTGGGGGAAGCGCTCCGGCTCCACCTTCAGGCGGGTCCGGACGGCCTCCAGGATGCGCATATTTGCCTGGTGCAGCACGTAGAAATCGATGTCCTCCGGCTGCAAATCGTGGTCGGCCAGCATCTCGCGAACGTCCCGGAACGCGTGGGACACCGCGAACTTGTAGACCTCCTGGCCCTGCATCTTCAGATACTCCGCGGGCCTGAGCTCGCCGGCGAAGGGGCTGTTGCCCGGCGGGGTGGTGGCGCAGAGCACGTCGCGCCGCGGCTCGCTGACAAAGCGGATATCCTTCACGCCCTCGCCCTCGCCCACCACGCAGGCCCCGGCGGCGTCGCCGAAGAGCACGCAGGTGGAGCGATCCCGCCAGTCGGCAAAGCGGGTCACCGCCTCGGCGCTCACGATCAGTATCTTCCTGGCGCGGCCCGAGGCGATCAGGCCCTCGGCCACGGCAAGCGCCGCGATGAAGCCGGTGCAGCCGGCGTTCAGGTCCATGCCCATGCACTTCAGCCCCAGGGCCGGCTGGATATCGCAGGCCAGCGCCGGGGTCAGCGTCTCCGCCTGTACGGTGGAAACCAGCACATAATCGATCGCCTCCGGCGCGACGTTCGCGCTGCTCAGCGCCATCGCCCCGGCCCGCTCCGCCAGGGATTGCAGCGTCTCCTCAGACAGGACGCGCCGCTCGCGGATGCCGGTGCGGGTGGAGATCCATTCGTCGCTGGTATCCAGGAAGGCCGCCAGGTCGTCGTTCGTCACGACCCTCTTCGGCAGCGCACTGCCGGTGCCATATATCTTCAAGCGCATTACCCCCTACTTCAGCTCTTCCATCTTCTGGGTGAAGAATCCGTTCAGGCCCTTCAGCGACCTGAGCAGCACCGCCACGTCCTCGTCCTCGATGCAGCGGCGCACGGCGTTGATCATCTTCCGCTGGGCGTACAGATAGCCGATATAGGCGTGCATGCCCGCGTCCGTGAGCCGGATGACCACCTGGCGGCCGTCCTCCAGGCTGCGCTGCTTGGTGAGGTAGCCCTTCTGCTCCAGGCGCTTCATCATGGCCGTGACGGAGGGCAGCGTGATGTCCAGCTCCTGGGAAATCTCGGTGACGGTGCGGCCCCGGCGGCGGCTGGCGCCCACGCACTCGATGGCCCGCATCTCCGACAGGCTCAGCTTGCCGTCGGACAGCTCGGCCAGCATCACCTGCTCGATCTTCCCCGCGGCGCGGTAGGTGTCCACCAGCAGGCGGTTCAGCTCATTGCCCAGCGCGTCCATCCTTCCACCTCCGAAGCGGATGTCACAATGTCGTCGATACTTAGTTAGACAATCTAATTGTAACCCAATGGGCACAAAAGTCAAGTAAATTGTATGGGAAGAATCGGAAAACAGGCGCAATCCGCCTGCGGCGTAAGGGTTTCACGCCTCCCTGATTCATTTTTTGGGAGAACCGGATTGCCACGTCGGTCACGACTTCGCCCTGACCTCCTCGCAATGACGTTGTACAGATTCGGACCTGTTGTACGTCATTCCGAGGAGGAGCGCAGCGACGACGTGGGAATCCGGTCCCCTGGTTCCGTATGGAACAGAGGGTAACCGGTCAGCCGCGGCGGTTGACTTTTTCCCTGTCAGCATATATCATTATGGTGGATCACGCAGAGAATACAAACGGGGTTATTGTTATGGGCTTACATGAAATCGAATCGCTGGCCAAGCGCGTGCTGGAGCCGTTCCCCTTCGTGAAGAAGGTGGGCAAGCGGGCGTATCAGTACATCGGCTACGCGCTGTCGGACGAGAAGATCCAATATGAAGGCGACGTGTGCCGGGTGACGCCCGACGACGGCTTTGAATACTACTTCGGCTACTATGACAAGTCCCCCTGGGACGCGGCGGACCGGCGGATCATCGCCCTGAAGGCCCGGCGCACCTGGAAGTCCGTCGCCCCGGCGGAAGCCGCGGAGCTGGTGCTGATCGACGCCGAAAGCGGCCAGACGTGCACCATCGCCGCCGTACGCGCCTGGAACGTGCAGCAGGGCTGCATGGCCCAGTGGCTCGGGCCGGATTTCAGCCGTTACATCCTGTTCAACGACTTCCGGGACGGCCGGTATTGCTCGGTGATCTTCGACGCCGACACCTTCCGGGAGGTACGCACGCTGCCGATGCCGGTGTACGACGTGTCGAAGGACGGGCGCTTTGCCCTGTCGCTGGATTTCAGCCGCCTGCACCGCATGCGCCCCGGCTACGGCTATTCCAACCTGCCGGACGCCTCGAAGGGCCGGCTCTGCCCCGACGCGCCCTGCATCTGGCGGATGGAGCTGGCGGACGGGCGGGTGACGCCGCTGCTCAAATACACCGACTTCGCCGCCTTCGAGCCCGATCCCAGCATGGACGGGGCCGAGCACAAGGTGAACCACCTGATGATCAACCCCTCCGGCACCCGCTTCATGGTGCTGCACCGCTGGTTCAAGGGCGGGCGGAAGCACACGCGGCTGGTGACCGCGAACACCGACGGCACGGGGCTCTACAACCTCAGCGACGACGGCTTCGCCTCCCACAGCTACTGGAAAAACGACGGTGAGATCCTGTCGTTCCTGCGCAAGGCCGCCACCGACGACCACTACTACCTGATGAAGGACCAGAGCCGGGAATACCGGCTGCTCTGGCCCGAGCTGCGCACGGACGGGCATTGCAGCTACTCGCCGGACGGCGCGCGTGTCGTCACCGACACCTATCCCAACCGCAAGCGACTGGCCTCGGTGTTCATCTGCTCCGATGAGGCGAACCTCGCCCAGCGCGTCGCCCGGGTGTTTTCGCCGCTGAGGTACGTGGGCGACTGCCGCTGCGACCTGCACCCCCGCTGGAACCGCGCGGGAGACCATATCGCCATCGACTCCGTGCACGAGGGCCGGCGGGGACTCTACGTCATCCCCGTGCCGGAGGGCGTGCCCGATCCCGCCCGCCGGGTCCAGGCCCCGGCGAAGCTGTCGCTGAAGGCGCGGCTCAAGCGCAACAAGGCGCTGTTTACGGTGCTGAACGCGCTGAAGAAGCTGCCCTATCCCCTGTTCAGCGCCTGGATGACGCTCTGCCACGCGCTGTACGGCGTGGAGGGCGACAAGGTGTTCTTCACCAGCTACGACGGCAAGCTCTACAACGACAATCCCCGGGCCGTGTCCGAGGCGCTGCACGCCCTCGCGCCCCAGGCCCGGCAGGTGTTCCGCCTCAGCGGCAAGGGCATGGCCTCGCCGGAGATCCCGGACTACGTGCGAAAGGCGCCCCGCGGCGGGCTGAAGACCCTGCGGGAGATGGCGACCTCGAAGGTCATCGTCACCAACGCCGGCATGAAGATCTGGATGCGGAAGTTCCCCGACCAGCTGTACATCCAGACCTGGCACGGCGACCGGGGCTTCAAGAAGGTCCGCCTGGACCTGGAGCCGAAGAACCGCTACTTCCTCGCCGAGGCCAGGCGCATCGATGTGGCCGTGTCCGGCTCCACGTTCGGCAGCGGCGTCTATCGCAGCGGCTTCGCGGTGAAGGGCGAGATCCTGGAATGCGGCTATCCGCGCAACGACGTACTGCTGCAAAACCCGCCGGAGGTGGCGCGGGCCACCCGCGAGGCGCTGGGCATCAGCCCGGGCACGAAGGTGCTGATGTACGCGCCGACCTTCCGCACCGGCACCAGCGGCTCCGTGCAGGACGCCGGGCTGAGCCTGGAGAAGGTGCGACAGACGCTGGAGCGCGTCACTGGCGCGAAGTGGGTGTGCATCACCCGCGGCCACATCGACTCCCGGGGCATCCGCTCCGACGCGCAGATGGACGTGAGCGCCTGGCCGGAGCCGTCGCGGCTTCTGCTGATCTCCGACATGCTGATCACCGACTACTCCTCCATCGGCGGCGACTTCATGCTGCTGAACCGGCCGACGATCTTCTATGAGCCGGACCTTGAGGACTACATCGCCGAGCGCGGGCTCTACTTCAACCCGGACGAATCGCCGCTGCTGGTGGCCCACAGCGAGGCCAAGCTGCTGGCGATGCTGGAAAAGCCCATCGACGGCCCCGCCAACTGCAAGGCCGTGCTGGATTTCTTCGGCTGCAAAGAGACGGGCCGGGCCGCGGAGATCGTGGCGGAAAGGATCGCGAAGGAGTTGGGAGCGAGGCGTTAAGAAGTGTCGGCGGCTGCGGCCCTCACCCCTGCCTCGCGTTAAGAATTGGCAAAGGTCATTGACAAAGCCCGAGCGTCGTTCTATAATTTACCCAGTTAAAGCATTAAACCCTTTGGAGGATACCTACGTGAAGCGCAACCAGTACAGCTATTACTACTTTTACTTTATCGGCTTTCGCAGATAAAGAGCTTTGCTGTACACCCGATTCAAGCGCGAAACTTGGTGCGGCCCTGCAGTAAAACTCACTGCGGGGCCGCAGTTTTTATCCAACGGGGCGACGGAAAGGAGCTTCTGAAATGATTATTCTGCTGAAGGACAAGGTGAACGAGAAGCAGGTGAAGAACCTGACGAACTGGCTGGAGGGCATCGGCTTTGACCTGCACATCTCCAAGGGCCAGCACCAGACCATCATCGGCCTGATCGGCGACACCAGCCGCGTGGACATGGACCTGATCGCCTCGCTGGACATCGTCGAGAGCGTCAAGCGCATCCAGGAGCCCTTCAAGAGCGCCAACCGCAAATTCCACGAGGACGACAGCGTGGTGGACTGCGGCGGCGTGCCCATCGGCGGGGACCACTTCCAGATCATCGCCGGGCCCTGCTCGGTGGAGACGCGGGAGCAGATCATCTCGGTGGCCGAGTCCGTCAAGAAGAGCGGCGCGGGGATGCTCCGCGGCGGCGCGTTCAAGCCCCGCACCTCGCCCTACGCCTTCCAGGGCCTGCACGAGAAGGGCCTGGAGCTGCTGCTGGAGGCCAAGAAGGCCACCGGGCTGCCCATCGTGACGGAAATCATGGAGGCCTCGCATCTGCCGCTGTTTGAAAACGTAGACGTGGTGCAGGTGGGCGCCCGGAACATGCAGAACTTTGAGCTTTTGAAGGAGCTGGGCCAGACCCGCAAGACGATCCTGCTGAAGCGGGGCCTTGCGAACACGCTGGAGGAGCTGCTGATGAGCGCCGAGTACATCATGGCCGGCGGCAACAACAACGTCATCCTCTGCGAGCGCGGCATCCGCACCTTCGAGACCTACACCCGAAACACGCTGGACCTGTCCGCCGTGCCGGTGCTGCGCAGGCTGACCCACCTGCCGGTGGTGGTGGACCCGAGCCACGGCACCGGCCACGCCTACCTGGTGAAGTCGATGGCCATGGCCGCCACCGTCGCCGGGGCCGACGGCCTGATCATCGAGGTGCACAACGACCCGCCCCACGCCCTGTGCGACGGCAAGCAGAGCCTGACGCCGGAGCAGTTCGACGAGCTGGCGACTTCGATTCGCAACGTGCTGCCGTATCGGGTGCGGTAATTCGTTGTACAGGCTGCGTTCGGGGAGGGATTAGAGTGTTCCCCATTGATTCCACAAGGAGGCATCTACCATGAAAATCGCCATCATCGGCCTCGGCCTCATCGGCGGGTCCCTGGCCATGAGCATCCGCCGCCACACGGAGCATACCGTGTTCGGCTATGACATCGACCCGCAGGTGATGCTGCGCGCCAAGGCGGTGGAGGCCATCCACGACGACCTGACGGAGGACCAGCTGCCCGGCTGCGACATCGTGCTGGTGAGCCTGTTCCCCGCGCTGTGCGCCGAGTGGATCGAGGCCCACGCCGACCGGTTCGGCAAAAACGCCCTGGTGGTGGACTGTGCGGGCGTCAAGCGCGTGGTGTACGACCGCGTGGCGCCGCTCGCCGCCGAGCGCTGCTGGACCTATATCGGCGGGCACCCAATGGCCGGGCGCGAGTTCTCCGGCTTCGCCGCCGCCCGCGCGGACCTGTTTGACAACGCGTCGATGATCCTCTGTCCCCCGCCCGAGGCCTCCATCGAGGCCCGCGAGTCGGCCAAGGCCTTCTTCCTGGAGATGGGCTTCAAGCTGGTACGCTTCTGCACGCCCGAGGCCCACGACCAGATGATCGCCTACACCAGCCAGCTGGCCCACATCGTCTCCGGCGCGTACATCAAAAACCCGCTGGCCAGGGACCACAAGGGCTTCTCCGCCGGCAGCTTCCTGGACATGACCCGCGTCGCCCGCATGAACGAGGTGATGTGGACGGAGCTGTTCCTGGAGAACAACGATTTGCTGCTGCCGGCGCTGGACGATCTGATCCTCCGGCTGAACGAGTATCGCGACGCCCTGGCCGCCGCCGACCCGGAGGGCCTGCTGCCCGTGCTGCGCGAAGGCCGGATCGCCAAGGAAGCGCTGGACTGAAGGCGAGGGAAGTGAGGAGTTCCGGATTGTCATGTCGGGCTTGCGCCCTCCTCGCAATGACATTCGTTCTGGTCCTGTCTTCCATTCCTTCAGCAAGGCAAGCTCCGCACTGTGCCGCGTCGCTGCGAGGCCGCTGGCCGTGGCAACCCGCTTCCCCTCAATCAAGCAAATCCTCACTCCCTACTCCTGACTCCTCACTCCCAACTTCCCAAAAAGGAGGCCTCCCCCATGTCAATGATCGAAGTCCGTCCCGCAAAGCGGGAAGAATTGGAGCGCGTGAACGAATTGCGCCGCATGGTGAACGACCTGCACGTGGCGGGCCGCCCCGCCCACTTCCGGCCGGGGTTCAACGCGGAACTGCAGGGCCATCTGTACGAACGATTTGAAGCGGACGAGTCCGACGTGCTGGTGGCCGCGGTCGACGGCGAAGTCGCGGGCTTTGCCACGGTGCAGTACGTCCACCGGCCCGAGAGCCCCTACACCCTGCCGCTGGACTTCTATCACCTGGAGGAGTTCGGCGTGGACGCCGCCTTCCGCCGCCGGGGCGTCGCCACCGCGCTGGTGGAATACATGAAGGCCGACGCGAAGACGCGCGGCTTCACCCGCCTGGACCTGGACGTCTGGGCCTTCAACGATTCCGCCCTGGCCTTCTACGAGGCCGCGGGCTTCACCACCTATCGCAGGTACATGGAACTGGAGGTCTGAGTCATCATGCGCACCATCCACATCCCCACTTCCCATGAATACGACGTTCTGATCGGCGAGGGCCTGCTGGACAAGTCCGGCGAGCTGACGCGCAAGGCGGTCAAGCCCTGCCGGTGCATGCTGGTCTCCGACGACACCGTGGACGAGCTCTACGGCGACCGGGCGCAGATCAGCTTCACCTATTCCGGCTTCGAGGTCGATCGCTTCGCCTTCCCGGCCGGAGAGGCCAGCAAGAACCTGGATACGCTCCGGGACCTTTTGAACGCCATGGGCGAGGCCAGGCTGTCCAGGAGCGACCTGGTGGTGGCCCTGGGCGGCGGCGTGACCGGCGACATGGCGGGCTTCGCCGCGGCGATCTACGCCCGGGGCGTGCGCTTCGTGCAGGTGCCCACCACGCTGCTGGCGGCGGTGGATTCCTCCGTGGGCGGCAAGACCGCCGTGGACATGCCCTTCGGCAAGAACATGGTCGGCGCGTTCCACCAGCCGAGCCTCGTCATCACGGACACCGACGTGCTGCGCGAGCTGCCAAAGGAGCAGCTTTCCAACGGCGCGGCGGAGGCGATCAAGTGCGGCGTGCTGGAGGACCCGGCGCTGTTCGCGCTGCTGGAGCGCGGCGACTGGCAGGAGCGGATCGACGAGGTGGTGGCGCGGTGCGTGGCCTACAAGCGCGACGTGGTGGCCGGCGACGAATTCGACACCGGCAGCCGCGCGTTCTTGAACCTGGGCCACACCTTCGGCCACGCCATCGAGGTCTGCTCGAGCCTTCAGATCCTGCACGGCCAGGCCGTGGGCATCGGCACACTGATGGCCGCCGCGGCGGCGGACTGCCCCGAGGCCATGCTGCGCCGCCTGGCCGATTGCCTGAAGACCAACGGCCTGCCCACCCGCTGCCGCTTCGGCGCGGAGGAGCTGGCCCGGGCGGCCCTGAACGACAAGAAGCGCGCCGGGGGCGAGATCACGCTGGTGCTGCCGGAGGCCATCGGAAAGTGCCGTCTGGAAAGGATCCCCGTCTCGCGCCTGCCCGCCTGCTTTGAAAAGGCCCTGAACGCGCTGGAGGCGCTGGACCTATGAACGCCGTCATCACCCCGGGCAGGCTCTCCGGAAGCGTGCGGGCGCCCGCGTCGAAGTCCGCCGCCCACCGGGCCCTGATCGCCGCGGCGCTGTCGGACGGCCCGACGGTCATCCGCATCGGCGCGCTGAACCGGGACATCGAGGCCACCCTGGCCTGCCTGAACGCGCTGGGGGCCGGGATTCGCGCCACGGACAGCGGCCTTGCGGTTTCTCCCATCGCCCGCGCCAACGAGCGCGCCGAATTGGACTGCGGCGAGAGCGGCTCCACGCTGCGGTTCCTGCTGCCGATCGTCTGCGCGCTGGGAATAAGCGCCCGCGTCGCCGGTCACGGCAGGCTGCCCGAGAGGCCCAACGGGGCGCTGACGCAGGCGCTGCGGGCGCACGGCGCGTCCGTCGATTCCGACTGCCTGCCGATGGCCCTCTCCGGCCCAATTGCCGGCGGGCGCTGGGAATTGCCCGGGGACGTGTCCAGCCAGTACGTCACCGGCCTGCTGTTCGCGCTGCCGCTCTTGAAGGAGGACAGCGAGATCGTCCTCACCACGAAGCTGGCCTCCGCCGCCTACGTGGACATGACGCTCGCGGCGCTTCGGCAATTCGGCGTCGAGGCCCTTCCCACCTGTGCAGGCTGGCGCGTTCCCGGCGGGCAGCGCTATCGCTCCCCCGGCGCAATCGCGGTGGAGGGCGACTGGTCCGCGGCGGCATTCTGGCTGGCGGCGAACGCCCTCGGCGGCGATGTTCGCGTGGACGGCCTCCGGGAGGACACCGCCCAGGGCGACCGCGCGATTCGCGACCTGCTGGGGCGGGCGGAGATCGACGCCCGGCACGTGCCGGACCTGGTGCCCGCGCTGGCCGTCGCCGCGGCGAACCGGGATCAGCGCACGGTCATCACCGGCGCGGCGCGGCTTCGGCTGAAGGAGAGCGACCGCCTGGCGACCACCGCTGCGATGCTCCGCGCGCTGGGCCACCGCTGCGAAATCACCGACGACGGGCTCGTCATCGAGGGCGGCCCGCCCGCGCCCTGCGAAGCGCCCGTGCGCGAGGTGGACGGCGCGAACGACCACCGCATCGTGATGGCCGCCGCCGTCGCCGCCGCGTTCGCCGACCGGCCCGTGCGCGTGAAGGGCATCGGGGCCGTCGCAAAATCCTACCCGGATTTCTTCCGGGATTTCACCGAATTGGGAGGGACGCTGCATGTCGAACACCCTGGGCAATAGCTTTCGCGTGACGATCTTCGGCCAGAGCCACTCGCCGATGATCGGCGCGGTGATCGAAGGGCTTCCGGCGGGCTTTGTGCCGGACATGGAAGCCGTCGCGGCGTTCATGGCGCGGCGGGCGCCCGGCGCGAGCGCCCTTTCCACCCCCCGCCGGGAGGCGGATGCCCCGACGATCCTCTCCGGCCTGAACGAGCGCGGGGAGACCTGCGGCGCGCCGCTGTGCGCCGTGATCGAAAACAGCAACCCCCGCAGCCAGGACTACGACGCCCTGCGGGACGTCCCCCGCCCCGGCCACGCGGATTTCACCGCCTGGGCGAAGTTCTCCGGCCACAACGACATCCGCGGCGGCGGGCAGTTTTCCGGGCGGCTCACCGCGCCGCTGTGCTTCGCCGGCGCGCTGGCGCTACAGCTGCTTGAGCGCAGGGGCATTCGCGTGAAGGCCCGGATCGCCGCCATCGCGGGCATCGGGGACGCCCCCGCCGACTTCGCGCGCCCGCCGCTGGACGCCATCGCCGCCGAGGGCCTGCCCTGTCTGGACGCCGAAGCGGCAAAGAAGATGGAGGAAGCCATCCTCGCGGCCAGGGCCGAGGGCGATTCCGTGGGCGGCATCGTGGAGTGCTTCGCCACGGGCCTTCCCGTGGGCCTCGGCGCGCCGATGTTCGACGGCGTGGAGAACCGGGTCGCCTGGGCGCTGTTCGGCATCCCCGCCGTGAAGGGCGTGGAGTTCGGCGCAGGCTTCGCCGCCGCCCATATGCGCGGAAGCGCCCAGAACGATCCATTCCGCATGGATGGGGCGCGCGTGGTCACCGAAGCCAACCGCCACGGCGGCTCCCTCGGCGGCATCACCAGCGGCATGCCCCTGGTGGTTCGCGCCGCGTTCAAGCCCACGCCCTCCATCGGCCAGGCCCAGCGCTCGGTGTCCCTCTCCGGCGGGGAGGACGCGGAGCTGGCCGTGCGCGGTCGCCACGACCCCTGCGTCGTGCCCCGCGCCGTGCCCGTCGTGGAGGCGGCGGTGGCGTGCACCGTGCTCGACATGCTGATCGAATCCGGCAAGGAGGCAGAATCATGGAACTGAAAGACATTCGCGGCAGCATCGACGCCCTCGACGACCAGCTGGTCGAGCTGTTCACCCGGCGCATGGACTGTGCCCGGGAGGTGGCCGAGGCCAAGCAGCAGGCCGGCAAGCCCATCCGCGACCACGCCCGGGAGCGGGAGATCCTGAACCGCGTCACCGCCCAGGCGGGCGACGCCTATGCGCCCTACGTGAAGGCGCTGTACAGCCACCTCTTCGACCTGAGCCGCAGCTACCAGTCCGCCGTATGGCGCTATCAAAGCCCGCTGACGGTGAAGATCGAACGGGCCCTGGCCGGGACCACCGGCAAGCGCCTGCCGGAGCACGCGCTGGTGGCCTGCCAGGGCACCGAGGGTGCCTATGCCCAGCAGGCCTGCGAGCGCCTGTTCCCCTATCCGGACATCCTGTACTTCGACAGCTTCGACGGCGTGTTCAGCGCGGTGGAAAAGGGCATGTGCCAATATGGCATCCTGCCCATCGAGAATTCCACCGCCGGGTCCGTCACCCAGGTCTACGACCTGATGGAGAAGCATCACTTCTACATCGTCGGCGCTCACAAGCTGCGCATCGACCACCGGCTGATGAAAAAGCGCGGCACGGCCGACGCGCCGATCGCCGAGATCGTCTCCCACGAGCAGGCGCTGCGCCAGTGCTCCCACTTCCTGGAGGCCCACCCCGAAATCCGGTCCACCGCGATGGAAAACACCGCCGTCGCCGCCGAATACGTGGCCAAGAGCGACCGCGACGACCTGGCCGTGATCGCCTCCCGCGCCTGCGCGGAGCTGTACGGGCTGGAGATCGTCGAGGACGACGTGAGCAACCAGGCCAGCAACTTCACCCGCTTCATCTGCATCTCCCGGCGGCTGGAGATCTATCCCCAGGCGCGAAAGATCTCGCTGATGCTGAACCTGGCGCACGAGCCCGGCGCGCTGAACGCCGTGGTGTCGCGGCTGGCCATCGCGGGGGTCAACCTGTTGAAGCTGGAGAGCCGTCCGCTGCCGGGTCGGGAGTTTGAATTCCGCTTCTTCTTCGACATGGCGGCTTCCGCCGGCGACCCGGACGTGGTGCGGCTGCTGGGCGAACTGGAGGGCCACTGCGAACACTTCACGTTCCTGGGCTGCTACGACGAGGAATAGCGCGATGATGGAATACGGTCTGATCGGCGAAAAGCTGGGGCACAGCTACTCGGTGCCCATCCACGCCCAGCTGGGCGACTACGACTACCGGCTCTACGAGCGCACGGAGGCGGCGTTTGAAGAACTGATGCGCCGCCGCGCGTTCAAGGGGCTGAACGTCACCATCCCCTACAAGCAGCTGGCGCTGCGGCTGTGCGACGCGCTGTCCGACACGGCCCGCGAGGTGGGCAGCGTGAACACCGTCGTCCGCCGGGAGGACGGCAGCCTCTACGGCCACAACACCGACATCGGCGGCTTCATCGCCCTGGCAAGGCGCGCGGGGGTGGAGATCACCGGGAAAAAGGCCGTGATCCTCGGCAGCGGCGGCACCTCGCTGACGGCGCAGGCGGCCTGCCGACGGCTGGGGGCGCGGGAGATCGTGGTCGTCTCCCGCAGGGGGCCGGTGGATTACGACGCCCTCTACCGCGATCATGCCGGCGCCGAGGTGCTGATCAACACCACGCCGGTGGGCATGTACCCGAAAAACGGCGGCAGGGCCGTGGAAATCGAAAGGCTCGGGAAGCTCACCGGAGCGCTGGACGTGATCTACAACCCGGACAGGACCGCGCTGATCCTCGACGCCGAAGCCCGGGGGCTGCCCTGCGCGGGCGGGCTGTACATGCTCGTCGGCCAGGCGCGGGAGGCGGCGGAGCTGTTCACCGGAAAGCCCATCCCCGAGACGGAAACGGCGCGCATCTACCGCCAGCTGCGCGGCGAATCGCTGAACCTGGTGCTGATCGGCATGCCCGGCAGCGGCAAAAGCAGCGTCGGCAAGGCGCTGGCGGCAGCGATGGATCGGCCCTTTGTGGACTGCGACGGCGAAATCGAGCGCCGCGCGGGCAAGGCCATCCCCGCGATCTTTGCCGACGAGGGCGAGGCCGCGTTCCGGGCGCTGGAGTCGGAAGTGATCGCGGATTTGGGCCGGGAAAAGGGCGCGGTGATCGCCACCGGCGGCGGCGCGATCCTCCGGGAGGCAAACGTGCGCGCGCTGCGCCAGAACGGCGCGGTGCTGCTGCTGAGGCGCGATCTGGACGCGCTGCCCATGGACGGAAGGCCGCTTTCAAAGTCCCGCGAGGCGCTTCAAGCCATGTGGGAGGCGCGCGGGCCCCGCTACCTTCGCGTCGCGGACGCGGTCATCGACAACAACGCCGCCTTCGAACGAACCGTTCAGGCGGCAAGGGAGGCGTTTTATGAAGCTGCTGGTCATTAACGGGCCGAACCTCAACATGCTGGGGATCCGGGAAAGGCAGATCTACGGCGACCGCGACTACGACGCGCTGTGCCGCTATATCCGCGCGGAGGCGGAAAGGCTGGGCGCGGAGGTGGAGCTGTACCAGTCCAACCACGAGGGCGCGATCGTCGACCGCATCCAGCAGGCCTACTTTGACGGCACCGAGGGCATCGTCATCAACCCCGCGGCCTACACCCACACGTCGGTGGCCATACTCGACGCGCTGAAGGCCGTGCAGCTGCCCGCCGTGGAAGTGCACCTTAGCGACGTGAACGCCCGCGAGGCCTTCCGCCGCCTCTCCTACGCCGGCATGGCCTGCGAGGCCCACTTCATCGGCCTGGGGTTCGAGGGCTACAAAAGGGCGATGGAATACCTCTGCGAAAAGGCATAGGCGCGGAAGGGGCGGTATGCCGCTGCCTCCCGGAGGAAGAGACCGGATTGCCGCGTCGCCCCAAGGGGCTCCTCGCAATGACGTCGTTCGACATCGAATCTGACCCATCCCGGAAAGCTGTGGGATGAAGCCAAGCAATCCAAAGATCATCACTTTCCGCGCTGACAGTCGGCGAAACGCACAGATCCTGAGCGCAGCGAGGGATCTGTGCGTCATGAGTCAAAGGGACACTCCCCTCTCCCTACACCTCCAACGTTCCCCCGCTGGAGAGCAGGCAGAGCAGGCGCTGCCTGACGGGCATGCCGGTGATGGTCTCAAGGGCCAGGGCGTAGACGGCCAGCTGCCTTTCATAGTGCGCGCGAAGGGCGTCCATGTCGTCGGTGCGGTCGGTCTTGTAGTCCAGCAGCACCCACTGCCCGTCCTCGACGAAGCAGCAGTCGATGGTGCCCTGCACCAGCAGTTCGCCGCCGCCGAAGCGCCCGGCCTCCTCCGGCGTGAGGGCGTCCCGGGCCTGGAGTCGCACGTTGAAGGGCCACTCGCGCCGCACCGTACGGGCCGCGCGGAGGCGAAGCCCCACCTCGCCCTCCAGGAACCGCGCCAGCCGTTCGGGCCGCACAGCGTCCCGCTGGCTGTCCGAGAGCAGCCGCCGGTTGGCGCAATCGTCCAGCTGCCGGGCAATGGCCTCCGTCAGCGCCCTTCCGCCCAGGCCGTCCAGCGCGTCCAGGTTCAACAGCTGCATGCAGCGGTGGTAGGCCGTGCCCCGCTCCGCGCCGGTCATCTTCTTCGCGTCCTCGGAGAGGAACGCCGGGCGCTCCAGCAGCGCGGGCACCTCCTCCGGCCCCTCCAGCTCCCTCAGCAGCCCCGAAGCCGTGAGCTTCAGGGGCTTTTTCGCGTCCTCGGGGTTCGGATAGCGCCAGGCCAGCTGGGCGTCCAGGTCGGCCTCGGCATAGTCCTCCGGGCGGGCCATGATCGCCTCGAACAGCTCTCGGGCTGCGCCCTCGCCGCCCGTCTCCCCGGCGCGGATGGCCGCGGCGGGAATGATCTCCAGCTCCGAATGGGTGGGCAGGCCTTCCGCCTCGGCGGCGCACCGGGCCGACATGACGAGGTCCAGGTGGCTCGTGGCGGCAAAGCTCGCGGCGGACAGCGCCTGCCAGCGCTTCATCGCCTTCTCCGCGCCCTTCACCGTGCCGACCAGGATCAGCCTGTCCTGGGCGCGGGTCAGCAGCACGTAGAGGATCCGCATCTCCTCGGCGGCGTCCTCCCGGCGCTGGCGGGCCATGATGGCCGCCTGGGGCAGCGAAAGCCGCCGGGTGCGCAGCCCGGGGTCGAAGTAGCTCATGCCCACGCCCAGGTCCCGGTGGCTCACCAGCGGCGCGTTGCTCTTCTCCACCCGATAGCGCTTGGCCAGCTGCGCGCCGAACACCACGCGAAACTCCAGGCCCTTGCTCTTGTGCACGCTCATCAGCCGCACCACATTGTCGTTCTCGCCCAGCAGGTGCGCCGCGTCGCCGTCGCCCTTAAGCTTCAGGTGCTCGGTATACTTCAAAAAGCGGGTCAGCGACCCGGAGAATTCGTCGTCGAAGGCCGCGGCGCTGGCGACGAACTGATCCAGGTTCGCCTGCCGCTGGGCCCCGCCCGGCAGCGCGCCGGCATATGTGTAAAACCCGCTCTCGTCCAGCACCAGGCGGGTGAGATCGCCCAGGCCGAGGCTGCCGGACTTCAGCCGCCAGCCGGAGAGCTGGTCAAAGAAGGCCCGCAGCTTTTCCGACAGCGCGTCGTCCATCCCGTCGGCATAGGCCTTCGCCGCGTCCACATAGGCGCCGTCCCGGTGGGCGATGCGAATCCGCGCCAGTTCGTCCGCCGTCAGGCCCACCGCCGCGGAGCGCAGCACGGCGATCAGCTCCAGGTCGCTTCGGCCGTTGTCGATCAGCCGCAGCATCGACGTGAGCCAGCGGATCTCCACCGAGTCGAAGTAGCCCGACTGCCCGTCGGCATAGGCGGGGATCCCCTCGGCCAGCAGCACCGGCATCATGGCGGAAAAGGCCGTGGCCTTGCTGCGGGTGAGGATGGCGAAATCGCGGTACTTCAGCGTCGCGTCTTCAGCCATGAGCCGCCGGATCTCCCGCGCGATCAGCGCGCCCTCGCGCTCCATGGCCAGCATCGCGGCGGGGTCGTCCTCGCCGTCCGGAACCTCCGCCTGGGAATCGATCAGCCGGATGGCCACGTCCGGCCCCTCCCCCGGCGCATCCTCGCGGCCGGGGTTCAGGCGGGCCATCGCATCGTAGACGATCTCGGAGGCCCCGCCGGTCATGGCCCGCTCAAACACCAGGTTGACAAAGTCCAGAATGCCCCTGCGGGAGCGGAAGTTGCGCGTCAGCGGCAGGAGCAGGCCGCCCTCGCCCCGGCCATAGGCCTCGTATTTCTCCAAAAACAGGCGCGGCTCGGCCAGGCGAAAGCGGTAGATGCTCTGCTTCACATCGCCCACCATGAACCGGTTGTCCGCCCGGCAGACGGATTGCACCAGTGCCTCCTGCACGTCGGAGGTGTCCTGATACTCGTCCACAAAGACGTAGTCATAGCGCGCGCGGACGCTCCGGGCCACGTCGGGATTCTGAAGCGCCCGAAGCGCGCGGCGCTCCAGGTCGGAATAGGTCAGGCCGGACTGCTCCGCCTTGCCCTGCTCGTAGAGCGCCGAGGCCCGCAGGGCGATGCCCGCGAGGGTGGCGAACTCATCGCCCAGCCGCGCCGCGTCCGCCCGGGCCAGGGTGAGGTTCAGCTGCCTCAGCGTGATCTTCTCCAGCACGTCCTTCGCCGAGGCGCGCAGCTGCTTCACCGCCTCCAGCGCCTCCTCGTCCACGGCGGCGCCGCGTCCGCCGGAGGCTCGGGCCGGTTTGTATTCGGCCAGCGCCCGGTAGAGCCCGTCGTAGTCCTCCAGGGTCAGGAGCTCCGTCAGCGCCACGACATCCGCGCGGATGGCGGCCTCATAGTGCGGCGGGCAGCCCGGCAGGGCGAGCGCCTGCCTCAGGTGCACCAGCGCCGTGCCGACGGCGCGCCTTGCGGCGTCCTTCAATTCGTCCTGCCAGAGCGCAAGCCGCGCCTCGTCCACCCGGCAGGCCTCCGCAAGCCAGGCCTCGGGGTCCGGCCGGTCCTGCATGCGCTGGAGCAGCAGCTCCACCGCCGCGCGAACGCCCTTCGGGCCGCGCCCGTAATCCAGCGCCAGCAGCCCCTCGCCGCCCTTCTGGTAGGCCTCCTCCAGCGCCTGGGTCATGGCCTCGTCCAGCAGGCGGGCGTTCACGGCGTCGTCCAACACGCGAAAGGCCGGATCCACTCCGGCCGTTTCAAAGTTCGTGCGCAGGAAATCCGAGCAGAAGGCGTGGAGCGTGGAGATGGCGGCGCGATCCAGCTTCAACAGCTGCTCCCGGCAGCGCGCGTCCCCCGCCGCCGCGCGGAGGTTCAGCTGCTGCGACAGCTTCATGCGCATGTCGGAGGCCGCCGCCCGGGTGAACGTCACCACCAGCATGCGGTCCACGTCCGCGCCGTCCTCGGCGATCAGCCGCAGCACGCGTTCCACCAGCACGGTGGTCTTGCCGGAGCCCGCCGCCGCGCTGAGCAGGATATTCGCGCCCCGCGCCTCGATGGCGCGCAGCTGTTCGTCGGTCCAGTTGGGCATGCGGACACCCCTCCTCCAGGCCCCTCGACAGGGTCAATACGCCTTCAGCTGCTCGAATTCCTTGCCGTGCTCGTATTCATAGATCTTCGCGTCCACCACAAAGCGATACCAGAACGAGGACAGCACGTGGTAGATGAAGCCCTCCTTGCCGTCCAGGAAGCCGCCGCGGAGAAAATAGTTGAAATTGAACCAGAGGAACGCGCGCAGGAACTTGGGAAACCGGTAGTACACGCCGTACTTCTTTTTGCGCTTGCCCTCGATCTGCGCGTCGTTCACGCTGGCGTCCACGCGGCCGCGCTTCCAGTCCATGTAGTCCATGGCCTCGCGGGTGGCATACCAGTTGTAGCGGCCGATGAAGTTGTCCAGGTCCTTGAAGTCATAGTGCAAAAAGCGGTTGCGCAGGGCGACGCTCGTGCCCTCGGAGAGGATGGTGTGGGCGTCGCGGCGGCGGTCCTCGATGCGGCCGAGGCCGGTCTTGAACACCATCAGCTTGCGCTTCTTGCTGCCGTGGGTCAGCGCGCGGCCCAGGAAGAAATAGGTCGCCTCCAGGGTGAAGCCGTTCACGTCGTCCGCGTCGTGCAGGCGCATGTTCGCCTCGATCTCGTCACACAGCGCCTGGGGAAACTGCTCGTCGGCGTCGATGCGGATCACCCACCGGGTGTCGATGTTCGCGTTGTCCAGGCCCCAGTTCCACTGTTTGGCATAGTATTCAAACTCGTGAAAGAGCACCTCGGCGCCGCGCGACTTGGCCAGGGCGACGGTGTCGTCGGTGCTGCCGCAGTCCACCACCACCATGCGCCGGCACAGCCCCCGGATGGAATCCAGGCAGCGGGCGATATTCTTTTCCTCGTTTTTCGTCAGTATGATCGCGGTGATATCAGCCATGCGGACGCCTCTCGTTTCCTCGTAATCAAACGCCTTTGGGAATGGGGAGCGGACTTTTCGCGATCATGCGCCCCTGTATTTGAGGCACACCATCGTCAGGTCGTCAAACTGCTCCGCGCTGCCGACGAAGGCGTCCACCGATTCGCGGACGATCCGGAGCACTTCCTTCGGCTCGGCCTCCGCGTTGGTGTTGAGCGCTTCGATCATCCGGTCAGTGCCGAACATCTCCTTGGCGGCGTTCGTCGCCTCCGGCACGCCGTCGGTATAGACAAAGATCTTGTCGCCCTTTTCCAGCTGCAGCTCGTAATTCCTGTATCTCGCGCCGTCCATGCCGCCGAGGACGAGGCCGTGCTTGTCCAGATACAGCTCGAATTTCCCGTCATGGCAGATCGCCGGATACTCGTGACCCGCGCTCGAGCAGGTCATCTTGCCGGTGGACAGCTCCAGGATGCCCACCCAGGTCGTCACGAACATCTCCATCTTGTTCTGGGCGCAAAGCGCTTCGTTCGCCTTGGTCAGAACCTCGGCCGCGCTGATGCCCAGCTTGGCGTAGTTCTGGACGACCGTCTTGGAAATCATCATGAACAGCGCCGCCGGCACGCCCTTGCCGCTGACGTCCGCGATGACGACGCCCAGGTGGTCGTCGTCGATCATGAAGAAGTCATAGAAGTCGCCGCCGACCTCCTTCGCGGGGTCCATGCTGGCGAAGAGGTCAAACTCCTTCCGGTTCGGAAACGCGGGAAAGATCGAGGGCAGCATGCTCGCCTGGATCTCCGTGGCCATGTTCAGCTCCGTCTGCGTGGAGGCCAGCTTGCTGCTCTTGTCGTTGAAGATGACGCAATACATGATGATCAGCGACATCAGCACCATGCCATACTGGGAAGCGTGGCCAAACTCGCCCAGGAAGGCGGCATACTGAATCACCGGCAGGAAGATGAACGTCAAAGCCGCCACCTTCTGGTTGCGCGGGCTGTCGCTGCGGACGATCAGGATCGCCGTGATCAGCGACACCACGCCAAGGTAAATGTCCTCCGCCCAGGAGGTCGCGGCCGTCTGATACAGGCCGTTGGCGTCGACCCGGAACGTGAGCGGATAGAAGATATTCGTCAGCAGGACGAGGATCTGAAGCACCAGCAGAATCGGGATGCCCCGATCCGCCCACTCGGCCAGTTTGCCCTTGAAATCCAGCGTCCTCCTGACGTACTGGTAGAAGAAGAAGATCATCACGAGGTCGATCAGCTTGCTGAGCAGGCAGAACACGAAGCAGAGCCGGCTCTGGGCCGGCACGCCCGTCGTGAAATGCATCATCGCGTTGATCGCGAAGCCGGCGCCGACCAGGATGTTCAGGGCCCGGAAGGCCTTCACCCCGTCGCCTCCCTGCTTCAGGCAGCCGTAATACAGCGCCGCGCAGATCAGCGTGCCCATCGCGTTTACGCCCGCGTCGAACAGGAATGGCTGAAGCCGCGCGTCCTTGAAGAAAAACGCGAAGCTGAGCGCGACGGTAAACACGGCTGACGCGATGGTAAACGCCAGCCCGATCCATACGCTGTGCTTTCCGATCCAGTCAAGTGCCTTCTTCATATGCCCTCTCGTCCCCCTTGATACTCGTATTCATCCCCAAATCAAAGTCCAAATTATGATTAGTATAACACGTCCCTCAGCGGATTTCCACCCCGCGCGGCGAAAAATAGTTTTGAAAAATGCGAACCGACTGCCAGAATACATCCTGCCAGCCGGTTTAGTCAGTCACCTTTCCATGGACGGGCATATTACCAAATCCGGTACTTGCTCTTGACGCTGCCCTGTGTATCGATAGTGAAGTTGATGTATTCCCTGTTGAAGGAAGAAAAACATGTGACAACTCCAGAAGTTCGAATCCCGTCGGAACGGATGGAAATCAGCGTTTTTTTTGATACAGTGTTGCCGGTTGTTATCATATGCTTTCAAATGTGATTCTGATTGTGACTTGCACAGATGCCCCCGACCGCATTGCTATTTTTATCTTGCTTTTACCATGTAGATTTGGTACAATTAACTCGTCCAGCATTTCTTAAGTAGACGATGATTAATTCGAGCATCGAGGCTGCGAGTGCATTTTTCGGCAGGTGGCCTTGCAGATTTCGAAGGTTTACTGGGTTCGAGCGCCCGGAAA
>CADBZH010000008.1 GCA_902799045.1 uncultured Eubacteriales bacterium | reverse complement strand
TTCCCGGTTTCGGGTCATTTCCCTTGCATCTATTATACCACATTTCTGGCTGGATGCCCTGTTATTACAGTGTATTTTGCCTTGGAAGCAGACACTAGTATAAAGTGTGGAGCGAGGAGTTGTGGTGCAAATCCATTCGGGATTTGTTCAATTAAAGGAGAACCGGATTGCCACGTCGCTTCGCTCCTCGCAATGACGTGGTACGATATGCAGACTGCTTTTCTATTGGAACGAGTCCCTGCGATTCCGGCTCCCAGGCATTCTATAACTCCTCACTCCTCCGGCGCGTAGCGCTGCAGCTCCACGCCGCTCTCGTTCAGGATCTCCAGCGAGAATTCGTCGGGATAGCCCTCCTGGTACACCACGCGCTTGATGCCGGCATTGACGATCATCTTCGCGCAGAGCACACAGGGCTGGTGGGTGCAGTAGAGCGTCGCGCCGTCGATGCTGCTGCCCAGCCGCGCCGCCTGGATGATGGCGTTCTGCTCGGCGTGCACGGCGTAGCAGATCTCGTGGTGCGTGCCGGACTGTATGCCCAGCTTCTCCCGCAGGCATTCGCCGCGCTCCACGCAGGTCTTGATGCCCGCCGGCGCGCCGTTGTAGCCCGTCGTCACGATGCGCTTGTTCTTCACGATCACCGCGCCGATCTTCCGGTTCGGCTTGTAGCAGCTGGCCCACGAGGCGATCACCTTCGCCAGCTCCATGAACCGCGCGTCCCACTTGTCCATTCGGATGCCCCCTTTGGGTGAGTTTGATGGTACTATTATAGTCTATCGGTGGGGGAAATGCAAATGGATTCGGGCGGGCGGCGCAGACCGGAATCGCGCGCGCGCACCGCGCACGAGATGCCGCCCCTGCAAAAAAGGGGGCCCCGGATTGCCACGTCGCTTCGCTCCTCGCAATGACGTGGTTCGATAATTATTCTGGAGGAGCGGCGGATGCCCCGCGAACGCAAACCCCATGCGCTGGAATCAGTGGCGCATGGGGTTTGGTTCAGGAGCGCGGCAGCGAGAGGGATGGAGCATCCCATGCTCCGCGCGGCAGCGAGAGGGATGGAGCGCGCTGCACTCGGGGGGCGGTGACGCCCCGCGAACGCAAACCCCATGCGCTGGAATCAGTGGCGCATGGGGTTTGGTGCAGGAGCGCGGCAGCGAGAGGGATGGAGCATCCCATGCTCCGCGCGGCAGCGAACGGGGTCGAGCGCCCCGCGCTCAGCACGGCAGCGATGTTGGAATCCGTTCCCTCTGCCTTCCGCAAACACAGCCCCCATGCGCTGGAATCAGTGGCGCATGGGGGCTGCTTCAGTAAGGCGGTAGCTATTGGGGTTAAGCGCCCTGCGCTTAGATCACGCCGCCCTCGACGACCAGGTTGTCGGGGTCGACGGCGTCGCCGTAGACGTCCTTGAGGGTGGCGTCATAGTCGGCGTGGAAGAAGTTTTCGGCGGCGAGGGCCTCGATCTCCTCGTTGATGAAGGCCAGGACGGTGTCGTTGCCCTTCTGCACGGCGGGGGCGATGGTGTCCAGGCTGCCCAGGCTCTCGATGCCCACGGTGAAGCCGGGGTTCTCGATGGCCCAGGCCAGCACCTCGGTGTTGTCGGTGGACAGGGCGTCGCCGCGGCCGTCCAGCAGGGCGTTGAAGGTCTCGGTGTAGGTGTCGAACTTGAGCAGGTTCACGTCCGGCTCGTTGGCGGTGAACCAGGTCTCGGCGGTGGTGCCCTTGGAGACGATCAGGGTCTTGCCCCGCAGGCCTTCAATGTCGGTGATCAGCGCGTCGTCCGGGCTGACCACGCCCAGGGCCACCTTCATGTAGGGCAGGGCGAAGTCCACGACCTCGGCGCGCTCCGGGGTGACGGTGAAGTTGGCCAGGATGATGTCCACCTTGGCGCTGGTCAGGTATTCCACGCGGTTCGGCGCGTCCACGCTCACCAGTTCCAGCGCCACGCCCAGGTCCTGGGCCAGGCGGCGGGCAAAGTAAACGTCGTAGCCCTGGTATTCGCCGGTCTCGTCCACATAGCCAAAGGGCTTCTTGTCGCTGAACACGCCGATGGTCAGCGTGCCGCTCTCCTTGATCTCGTCCAGGGTGCGGGCCTTGGCGTCGGCAAGGGCCGTGGGAATCAGGGCAATGGCCAGAACCAGAATCAGCGCAAACAGTTTCTTCATGATGATCTCTCCTTCGATGTGTCGTCTTTATATATATAAACAGGCGGAGCGAAATGAACGCGCGTCGTCCATTCCGCTCCGCCTGTATATATCGGGTTCCCTCGGAACACGTCAACAGTACCGGCAGGGCATCGGGCGACGCCGTCGGCACATACAACACAGGCTCTGAACGCGAATACTCCGCTTCATCGGGTCGCCCTCCTTTCACTACAGTTTCTGTAGGAATTGCCGACATTATAATGCGCGGCGGTCGGCTTGTCAATAGGTTCGCAGGAACTTAACAATGAGGGCGAAGGGTGGAGGGTGGAGTTATAGAGTGACGTTCAAAAGGGATTTGCGCTTCATTTCTATAGAAACGATTTTTGCTTTCCCGCCACGTCATTGCGAGGAGCGAAGCGACGTGGCAATCCGGTTCCCGGGCACTCTATAACTCCACACGCCTCACTCCACTCTCTGTTTCACCGCGTCGAATTCGAACGTATCCAAAAACCGCCGGGCGCGGTCGGTCTGGGGGTGGTGGAAGAATGCCTTCGGAGGGGCGGATTCCAGCACGCTGCCGCCCTCCAGGAACAGCACGCGGTCCGCCACGGCCTCGGCAAAGCGCATCTCGTGGGTGACGATCAGCATGGTCATGCCGTCCCGGGCCAGGTCCAGCACCACGTTCAGCACCTCGCGCACCATCTCCGGGTCCAGCGCGGCGGTGATCTCGTCCAGCAGCAAAAGCCGCGGGCGCATCAGCATGGCCCGCACCAGCGCCACGCGCTGCTTCTGCCCGCCGGAGAGCTGGCGGGGCAGGGCGTGCAGCTTGTCGGCCAGGTCCACACGCGCCAGCGCCCGCTCCGCCTCGGCCTCCACCTCCGCCCGCGGGCGCTTCAGGGCCTTCACCGGCCCGAGGGTCAGGTTCGCCAGCACGTCCATGTGGGGGAACAGGTCGTAGCTCTGGAACACCATGCCCACCTGTCGCCGCACGCGCACCAGGTCCGCGGCGTCGTCGATGCGCGCGCCGTCCAGCAGGATCTCGCCGCTGTCCGGCCGCTCCAGGCCGTTCACGCACCGCAGCAGCGTGCTCTTGCCGCAGCCGCTGGGGCCCACCACCACGATGACCTCGCCCTCGTTCAGCGAAAACGTCACGTCCTTCAACACGCCGTTGCCGTCGAAATTCTTGCTGAGATGGTTCACCTGTAGGATTGGTTGGTTGCTCATATGGATCGCTCCGTTCTTTTGAGTGTGCAGTGAGGAGAGTGGAGTGTGGAGCTATAGAATGCCCGGGAACCGGATTGCCACGTCGGCCTGTGGCCTCCTCGCAATGACGTCGCTGGAATTACTGGGACTCGTTGCAATAGAAAAGCAGTCTGCCGTATCCTGCCACGTCATTGCGAGGAGCGAAGCGACGTGGCAATCCGGTTCCCGTTCAATCAAAGAAACCCGTCAGGATTTCTTCCTGAACTCCACACACTAACGCCTCACTGAATCAGCTCCACCGCTTCTCCAGCCGTCCCGCCACCAGCGAAATCGGCCAGCAGGCGAGGAAATAGAGGAAGAACACCGCGGCGTAGACCCAGACGGCGGCCTGGGGCGCGTCGTAGCGGGCGGCGTCGATGATCTGGCTGCCCACCTTCAGAACCTCCACCACGCCGATCAGCATCACCAGCGAGGTGGTCTTGATCATGCGGGTGGCGAGGTTGATGGCCTGGGGCACCAGCCGCCGGGCCGCCTGCGGCAGCAGCACGAAGCGCCAGCACTGGCCCCGGGTGAGCCCCAGGGCGGCGCTGCTCTCGCGCTGGTGGACCGGGATGGACGTGATCGCGCCGCGCACCAGGTCGCCCATCTCGCCCGCGCCCCAGAACGTGAACACGGCCACCGCCGCGGCCTCGCCGCTGATCTGGAGGTTGAAGGCCTTCGCCAGGCCGAAGTAGACCAGGAACAGCAGCACCAGCTGGGGCACGATGCGCACCGTCTCCAGCCAGAGCCGGAAGAAGGCCCGCACGACGGGGTTTTTCAGCGTCATCAGCGCGCCGACCACCAGCCCCAGCGCCACCGACAGCGCCACCGACACCAGCGACAGCTTCAGCGTCACGCCCAGGCCGCCCAGCAGCCGCGCCAGGTTGCTGCCCCTAAACAGCACCGCCAAATCCTGCATGGCGCAGCCTCCTTTCGATCCATGAAAACGCGATGGAGAGCGGCAGCAGCAGCACCAGGTAGGCCGCCGTCAGCATCAGAAGCGCCTCGTCCGTCTTGTAGTACATGCCGATCAGGTCCTTGGCGACGTACATCAGGTCCGCCAGGGCCACGGCGCTGAACACGCTGGTCTCCTTGATCAGGAACACGGCGTTGGCCCCGATGGCCGGGATGGCCGTCGCCAGCGCCTGGGGCAGGATCACGAAGCGCAGGTTTTGCAGCGTCGTCAGCCCGATGCACAGGCCCGATTCCGCCTGGGTGCGATCCACCGCCTCCAGGCCGCTGCGCAGGGCCTCGGCCATGTAGGCCCCGCCCAGGAACGTCAGCCCCGTGATGGCGCAGGCCTCGGCGCTCAGCTTCACGCCCACCTTCGGCAGCCCGAAGTACAGGAAGAATAGCTGCACCAGCAGCGGCGTGTTCCGGGCCAGCTCGATATAGGCGGCGGCGAGCTGGCGAAGCCCCGGCACCCGGAAGTACCTCGCCAGGCAGCAGAGCACGCCCACCGCCAGCGACAGGGCGATGCCGATCAGCCCGATGCGCAGCGTCAGCCCCGCCGCCCGGGCATACATCGGCGCGAAGCGTTGGATGAAGTCGAGGTCCATGGGATCAGTCCCTTCCTGGCCTGGTTGGCGAATGCAAAAACAGCGGCCCGCCCGGGCCGCTGTTTGGGTTGGATAGAAACGGGCGGCGTCAGGACATGGCAAAGCAGGCCCCGCGACAACACGCGGCCCCGATGGCAGACAGAACGCGCCGCTTGCTCATGGATACGCCCTCCCTTTTGATGGGTAGA
Source organism: uncultured Eubacteriales bacterium (assembly GCA_902799045.1). GTDB lineage: Bacteria > Bacillota > Clostridia > Christensenellales > Aristaeellaceae > UBA2862. Next base: position 91,419 of record CADBZH010000008.1, on the reverse strand, counting down.
GTATACAGGAATAAGCCTATTTTGTCAATGGGTTATAAGGTTAATTTATAAGGGCAACCGGGCCGTCAGCTCAAATTGCCCAGTAGCTTGTACAGCATGACGTACAGCTGGCCGGCTTCGTCGGGGGAGAGGCACAGGCAGCGGCCCACCTGGCCGGGGATCTGCGCGGCGCGGGCCTTCAGGGCGCGGCCGGCCTCCGTGATGGCGACGCAGAGGTTGCGCTCGTCCTCGCGGGAGCGGCAGCGGGTGACAAAGCCCTTCTCCTCCAGCTTTTTGATGACCGGCGTCAGCGTGCCGGAATCCAGGTGCAGCCGTTCGCCGATGTCCTTGGAGGTGGTCTGGCCGACCTCCCAGAGCACCATCATCGTGACGTACTGGGTGTAGGTCAGGTCGATGGCGTCCAGGAAGGGCTTGTAGCGCTTCATCACCTCGCGGGCGCAGGCGTACAGCGGAAAGCAGAGCTGGTTTTCCAGCAGCAGCGGGTCGTTGCGCACCCCGTCCATCAGGTGACTCCCAGGATCTTGATCTGCTTCTTCGCGAAGTCCGCGGCGTCGGCGCAATCCTGGTCGTTCGGGCGGCCCTTGTTGAAGAACAGCCACTCGCCCTTGCACTGGAAGAACACTTCCGCGGTCTTCACGGCCTGGGCCGCCGCGGCGGACTTGATGGCCGGGAAGGTGGACTTGCCGGTGCAGGCGCTGCCGAACACGACGATCTTGCCGATGTTCCTGGCGTTGTCCGCGATGAACTTCACCACCGCCGGGTCGGGCTTGCCGCCATAGACGCTGGCGCCCAGGAACACCACGTCGGCATACTTCTCAAGCGGCTGGTCCACCGTCTTGCACTCGGCGTTCACGGCCTTGGCGATGGCCTCGGCCAGCTTCTTCGTGCCGCCGCCCTTGCTGTAATAGCGCACATCGATTCTCATGGTTTACGCTCCCTTCTTTTCCTGTTCATAGGCCTTGCGCACGGCCCTTGCCAGCTGGTCTGCGCAGGAGGTGGGCCTCCGGCCGCAGAGGTTGCCCAGCAGGTATTCCTCGATTTTTTCCACCGTCATGCCGTTCACCAGCTTGGAAATGGCCTTCAGATTGCCGTTGCAGCCGCCGGTGAAGCTGACATTGGTGACCACGTTGCCGTCCAGGTCAAAGCTGACCAGGGTGGAGCAGGTCATTTGGGTGGGCATGTCGTGATGCATGGTCGTCGCCTCCGATTCAATTAATTGGATCAAATTGATTGTAGGCCTTTTGGACGCGTTTGTCAATAGATCGGGAGGTTAGGAATGGGTTAAGGGGGAGTAGGGAGTAGGGAGTAGGGACTACTCCCTACTCCCTCTTCCCTCTTCCCTCAATAGCTGCTGATCGGCAGGGTGTCGTCGTCCTGGCCCTTGGTGACGGAGAGGATTTTGACATAGTATTGCGTGTCCTCGTTCACCTTCACCAGCGCGCGCTCGCCCACGCGGCGGCCCATCACGGCGCGGCCGAGGGGCGATTCCTTGCTGATGATGCCGTTCACGGCGTCCTCGCGCAGGGTGGTCATCAGGGTGATGGTCTCGCGCTCGCCGTCGTCCTCGTATTCGATCTCCACCTTGTCGAACAGGCCGGCCACGCCCTCGCGGGTGTCGGACTTTATCACCTTGGCGGTGGCGATCATGCGCCGCAGGTAGCGCAGGCGGCTGTCGCAGCGGCGCAGCTCCTGCTTGGCGGCCTTGTATTCATAATTCTCGCTCAGATCGCCGAAGCCCCGGGCGGTTTGCAGATCCTCGATGCACTTCGGGCGCACCACGCGCATGCGGTAGTCGATCTCCTCCTGCATCTTGCGGATGTCCACTTCGCTCAATTCGTTGTACATGATATCACCTGATAAAGTTGGTCATCGGCCCCTGCTCGACCTCCGGCACGCCGAACTTTTCCCTGCCCAGGGCGATGCTCTTGATGAGGAAGGCCATGTTCCGGGCCAGGGTGCGCATGGTGCGCAGGCCCTCCTCGTCCTGCGTCACCTCGCCGGAGTCCATGCCGTGGGCGCTGTTCCAGTAGCGGCTGGAGGCCACGGGCATGCCGGAGATGGTGAAATACTTGTTCAGCCGGTCGAAGGAGGCGGAGGCCCCGCCGCGGCGGCACACCACCGCGCAGGCGCCCACCTTCATGGTCTTGTCGAAGTGGGTGGAATAGAACAGGCGGTCCAGGAAGGCGGTGACGGTGGCGTTGGGCCCGGCGTAGTAGACGGGGCTGCCCACCACGATGCCGTCGGCGGCTTCGAACTTCGGCGCGGTCTCGTTCACCAGGTCGTCGAACACGCACCTGCCCGTCTTGTGGCAGCCGCCGCAGCCGATGCAGCCGCGGATGGCCTTGTTGCCGACGTGGACGATCTCATTTTCGATGCCCTGGGCCTGGAAGATGGCCTCCATCTCCTTCAGGCAGCGGGCCGTGTTGCCGTTGGCCCTGGGGCTGCCGTTGATCAGCAATACCTTCATGCGAATCGCTCCTTTGCGTATGGGTTTTTCTCATTATAACACCGCCCGCCGGGCGCGTCAAACCATTGAATCCTATTCCGATTCGTGCTAGAATATCCATCAAAGGGGGAATGCCCGTGAGCCGCGAACTGACGCCGAAGCAGCTGATCGAGCGCAGCATCCAGAAGAAATATCGCAAGGAGCTGTGGTCGCCGTTCGTTGCCGCCGTGAAGCGCTACGCGCTGATCCAGCCGGGCGACCGGATCGCCGTGTGCATCTCCGGCGGGAAGGATTCCATGCTGCTGGCGAAGCTGATGCAGCTGCTGCAAAGGCACAGCGACGCGCCCTTCGAGCTGGAATTCATCGTGATGGACCCGGGCTACAACCCGGAAAACCGCCGCCAGATCGAGCAGAACGCGGCGCTGCTGGGCGTGCCGGCGCGCATCTTCGAGACGGACATATTCGACGTGACCTTCTCCGTGGAGAAGAACCCCTGCTACCTCTGCGCCCGGATGCGCCGAGGCCATCTCTACAGCCAGGCGCAAGGGCTGGGCTGCAACAAGATCGCCCTGGGCCACCACTTCAATGACGTGATCGAGACCACCGTGATGGGCATGCTCTGGGGGGCGCAGCTGCAGGGCATGATGCCAAAGGTGCGCTCGGCCAACTTCCCCGGCATGGAGCTGATCCGCCCCCTCTACTGCGTCCACGAGGAGGACATCGTCGCCTGGCGGCGCTACAACCACCTGACGTTTTTGCAGTGCGCCTGCCGGTTCACCGAGGCCGTGTCCGAAAGCGGCGACGGCGTCGGGGCCTCCAAGCGCCAGGAGGTGAAGCAGCTGCTCAAGGCGCTGCGGCGCGACAACCCCGACGTGGAAAAGAGCGTGTTCAACGCCATCCACGCCGTCTGCCTGGATACCTTCCCCGGCTGGAAGAGCCGCGGGGAGGCGCACAGCTTCTTGGAGTGGTATGGGGAGTAGGGAGTAGGGAGTAGGGATAGCGGCGTATAACGTCATTGCGAGGAGGGACATACAATGTCCCGACGTGGCAATCCGGTTCCCTGGCCTTCCCCCTTGGGGAAGGTGGCATTTGCGGAGCAAATGACGGATGAGGTCCGTTATGGATGGCTTCGCGCCTCTATCGCGACAGAGGCGCAAATCGAAATGTGAGGGGACCTCATCAGTCTGGCCTTCGGCCAGCCAGCTTCCCCAAAGGGGAAGCCATTTTTCCGCGAAGAATCCCTTTATCCCAACCCGGCGCCCCCGACCTTCTCCCGCGCGACGGACAGCATCAGCTTGAGCCGGTTTTCCTGGTTGACGCGGGTGGCGCCGGGGTCGTAGTCGATGGGCACGATGTTGGCGGAGGGGTACTTTTCCCGCAGGGCGCGGATGGTGCCCTTGCCGGCAATGTGGTTGGGAAGGCAGCCGAAGGGTTGCACGCACACGATGTTCGGCACGCCGGAATCGATCAGCTCGCACATCTCCGCGGTCAGCAGCCAGCCCTCGCCCATCTTGCAGCCCACGCCCAGCACGCCGCCCAGCTTCCGGCGGGTGACGCGATAGGGGGCCGGCGGCTCCAGGCGGCAGTTGTCGCGGATGGACCGCGCGATCACCCTTTCGATGTGGTCCGCCCAGCGCATCACGACCTGCACGCCCGCCTTTTTCAGGCGGCTTCCGCCGTAGAGGTTCACGTCGTCGATGTTGTGGTCCAGCGCGTTCAGCAAAAAGCCCATCAGCCCCGGCACGTGCACCTCGCAGCCCTGGGAGAGCAGGAAGCGCTCCAGGTGGTTGTTGGCCAGCTGAGAATACTTCACGTAGATCTCGCCCACGATGCCCACCTGGATCTTTTCGGCGGGGGTGTGGGGCACGCGGTCGAAATCCCGGGCGATGCGCCCCAGGTTCGCCCGAAAGCGCAGCGCCGCCAGCCGCGGATCGCGCCGGAACTGCTCCGTCAACCGCGCCGCCCAGCTTTCCATCAGGCGGGCGCAGGTTTCCGCCTCGTCCTCGTAGGGCTCCACCTGGTTCTTCAGGCACATCAGCACGTCCGCGTACAGTATCATCATCATCGCCTGCAAAAACAGCGTCAGTGTGATCCTGAAGCCGCTGTTCTTTTCCATGCCCAGCGGGTTCAGGCTGATCACCGGCACGAAGCCCAGCCCCGCCTTCTTCAACGCCTTGCGCAGCAGGAAGATGTAGTTGCTGGCGCGGCAGCCGCCGCCGGTCTGGGTGATGATCAGCGCGGTTCGGTGCACGTCGTATTTTCCGCTCTGAAGCGCCGAGATGAACTGGCCGATGCACAAAAGCGCCGGATAGCAGGTGTCGTTGTGGACGTATTTCAGCCCCGCCTCCACCACCTCCGGGCCCTCGTTTTCCAGCAGCTCCATGCGATAGCCGTGCAGCTCAAACACGCTCTTGATGAGCTTGAGGTGTACCGGCAGCATGTTCGGGATCAGGATCGTGTAATCCCGCTTCATTTCCCTGGTAAATTCAATGCGCTGTTCCATGTTGATCGCTTTCGTGTCGATTGAGTGCTGGTTTGCGGCGGGGGGCGACCTCATCCGACCTCGCTGCGCTCGGCCACCTGCCGGGGGTCTACCAAACGCGCGCGCCCAATGCTGACGCATTGGGTCCCATCGCGCACGGACGGACCCGTTCTCGCTGCAACGCCCAAAGGGCGTCTAGCGAAGCGTCCATGCAGTCCACTGGACTGTTTTCCGGGCGCTCGAACCCCCATAGGGGAGGGCCAGGGGACCGGATTGCCACGTCGGGACATTGTATGTCCCTCCTCGCAATGACGTTATACGCCGCTATCCCTACTCCCTACTCCCTACTCCCTGCTCCCTGCTCCCTACTCCCTACTCCCTACTCCCTGCTTCCCCCTCCAGCGCGGCGAACAGGCTCCTCAGGCGGATGCGCACGGCGCCGGGGTTGGAGATCTCGTCGATCTTCAGCTGGGTATAGAGCTTGCCGCCGTCCTGGAGGATGCGGCGCACCTCGTCGGTAGTGATGGCGTCGACGCCGCAGCCGAAGGACACCAGCTGCACCAGGTTGACGTTGGCGTCGCCGCACGCCGCCACGAACTTCGCTGCGGAATACAGGCGGGCGTGGTAGGTCCACTGGTTCAGCACGGCCACGGGGAATTTCTCCACGTTCATATTCACGGCGTCCTCGGTGACCACCACCGCGCCCAGCTGGGAGATCTGCCGGTCGATGCCGTGGCTGATTTCCGGGTCGATGTGGTAGGGCCGCCCGCAGAGCACCACCACCGGCAGGCCCTTCTCCCGGGCCTCCGCCAGCATCGCCGCGCCCCGGGCGCGAACGGCGGCCATGTGGGCCTCGTAGGCGGCGTAGGCCCCGCGCACGGCGGCGGTCACCTCGCGGCGGGGGATGCCGGGGAAGTAGCGATCCAGCACCCGGGCGAACTTCCTCTCAAAGTCCTTGGGCCGGTGCAGCCCCAGGTAGTCGCAGATGAACCGCGCCTGCTTCAGCCCCGGCACGTTCAGCCGCAGCACCTCCGGGTAGTAGGCCACCACGGGGCAGTTGAAGTGGTTGTCGCCGCGGTGCTCGTTCAGGTTGTAGGTCAGGCAGGGATAGAATATGGCGTCCACGCCCTGGTTCAGCAGCCACTCGATGTGGCCGTGCATCAGCTTCGCCGGGTAGCAGGCCGTGTCCGAGGGGATCGTCCGCTGGCCGGCGGCGTAGAGCGCGTGGTCCGACTCCGGCGAGCGCACCACCTGGAAGCCCAGCTTCGTGAACAGCGCGTGCCAGAAGGGGAACAGCTCGTACATGTTCAGTCCCATCGGTATGCCGATGCGCCCGCGCCGGTTGTCGCCCATGCCCAGCCCTGAGAGCATCCGCCGCTTCTCCTCGAACAGGTTGGGAAGGGCCGCCCTGCCGCCGCCGGTCATGCGCTCGCAGCGGTTGCCGGTGACGTGCCGGGTGCCGTTGGAGAACTGGAGGATCGTCAGCAGGCAGTGGTTCTGGCAGCCCTGGCAGCGGGCGTTCGTGGATTTCTGGGAGAAGGCCGCCAGCTCGCCGGGCGTGAGCAGCGTGCTGCCGCCCTCGGGCGCGTGGGCGGCGCTGTACACCGCCACGCCCCAGGCGCCCATCAGCCCGGCGATGTTCGGCCGGATGACGGGCTTGCCGATCTCGCGCTCGAAGGCCCGCAGCACGGCGTCGTTCAAGAACGTGCCGCCCTGCACCACCACGTGGTTGCCCAGGTCGGCGGCGCTGGCGGTGCGGATCACCTTGTAGAGCGCGTTCTTCACGATGGAGATGGAGAGCCCGGCGGAGATGTCCTCCAGGGTCGCGCCGTCCTTCTGGGCCTGCTTCACCGAGGAATTCATGAACACCGTGCAGCGGCTGCCCAGGTCCACCGGGTGGCGGGCCAGCAGGCCGCGCCGGGCGAATTCCTCCACCGGCATGCCGCCCGCCGCGGCGGCGAAGGTCTGTATGAACGAGCCGCAGCCGGAGGAGCAGGCTTCGTTCAGGAAGATGTCGTCGATGGCCCCGTCGCGGATGCGGAAGCACTTGATGTCCTGGCCGCCGATGTCGATGATGAAATCCACGTCGGGCTGCAGCTGTCTGGCGGCGATGAAGTGGGCCACGGTCTCCACCACGCCGGTGTCCAGCCGGAACGCCGCCTTCATCAGCGCCTCGCCATAGCCGGTCGCCCCGGCCGCGGCCACGGTGGCGTTCGGGTATTCGGCGTAGAATTCCTCCAGGAAGCGGCGCACGGCGGGCAGCGGGTTGCCCTTGTTGGAGAGATAGGCGGTCTTGAGCAGGTTGAATTCCGAGTCGATCACCACGGCCTTGACGGTGGTGGAGCCGGAGTCGATGCCGATATACACCTTGCCCGCGTAGCCGGGCTTTTCGACGGTTTCCACCCGGGCAAGGGCGTGGCGCTGGCGGAAGGCGCGGTATTCCTCCTCGCTTTCAAACAGCGGCGGGCAGGCGGCGTAGCGCGCGCCCCGCGCCCGGGCGCGGATACGCAGGATCAGGTTTTCCAGGTCCGTCTCCCGGGCGGCCTGCATGGCCGCACCGAGGGCCACGGCGTAGAGGGCGTCCGCCGGATGCGTGCCCCGGATGCCCAGCGCCCGGTCGAAGCAGTCGCGCAGCTGGCCGAAGAACGTCAGCGGGCCGCCGAGATACACCACGTTCCCGGCGATCTCCCGCCCCTGGGCCAGGCCGGCGATGGTCTGCCCCGCCACGGCTTCGAAGATGCTGCGGGCCACGTCCTCCTTGCGCGCGCCCTGGTTCAAAAGGGGCTGGATGTCGCTCTTGGCGAACACGCCGCAGCGGCTGGCGATGGCGTAGCTGCGCTCGTGGCACTGGGAAAGCGCCTCCAGCTGCTCCACGGGCACGTCCATCAGCGTGGCCATCTGGTCGATGAAGGCGCCGGTGCCGCCGGCGCAGGTGCCGTTCATGCGCACCTCCAGGCCGCCCGCGCCGGAGAGGAACAGGATCTTCGCGTCCTCGCCGCCCAGCTCGATGGCCACGTCCGCCTTCGGGGCCAGCTTCCGCAGGGCTACGCGGGTGGCGTAGACCTCCTGCATAAAGTCGATGTCCAGTTCCTCCGCCAGGCCCATGCCCGCCGAGCCGCTGATGCCCAGCTGGAATGTCTCGCCGGGAAACCGGGACATGATGGCGTGCAGCAGCACCTCGCTCAGCAGCGCGATCTGCGCGCGATGGCGCTCGTAGCGGCGAAAGACGATCTCCCCCGCGTCGTTCAGCACCACCGCCTTGATCGTCGTCGACCCGATGTCCAGCCCTATCCTCATACGCCGCCCCCGCGATTTTTCCTCTGTAAACGCCTGATAATACATGATAAAGCATACCGCGGAAAGATGAAGAGTGCGTGAATGGAAGTTTAAATGTGGCTGCCGCAATATGATGGGGCGGCATGGGAAGGAAAGGGCCGGCATGAATCCGGCCTGCGGCGCATGCCCAATCCGGGCCTGTATTGCAGCGTGGGCACTGTCCCTCCGCGGAGGCATACCCGCCGGGCGATGACGCGCCTTGAAACCGCCCCGTCCGCCTCTCAGATCCCCTCCAGCGCCAGCAGCGCGCGCTTCCGGTCCAGGCCGCCGGCATAGCCCGTCAGGCTGCCGCCCGCGCCGAGCACCCGGTGGCAGGGGACGATCAGCGACACGGGGTTGCGGCCCACCGCGCCGCCCACGGCCCGGGCCGACGAGCCGAGCCGCCCGGCCAGCGCGCCGTAGGTGGTCGTCTGGCCGTAGGGGATCTCGGCCAGCGCGGCCCACACCCGCTTCTGGAACGCCGTGCCCCGGGGGGCGACGGGCGGGGTGAAGCCGGGCTCCCGGCCGCTGAAGTACAGCTCCAGCCAGCGCCGGACCTCGTCAAACACAGGCAGGGCGCCCTCCGCGGCCCTTTCGGACAGGCCGGGGCCGAAGTGCGCCTGGCCGTCGAACCACAGCCCGATCAGGGCTTCGCCGTCGCTGGCGAGGGTGATGCCGCCCAGCGGCGAGGCATAGCGATCGATGAAATCCACGGCTCAGTCCTCCATGCTGTCCTCCAGCGCGTCCACGATGGTGTCCACCACCTTGTCGGCGCGCTGCCTGCAAATGTCCGGCGCGTAGGGGAAGGTGTAGGAGACGTCGGCGGCGTCCAGCAGCGGCAGGTCGTTGATGGAATCGCCGATGCCGTAGAGCGTGAAATCGCCCAGGCTCTCGCGCAGGTGGTCCCGCAGCGCCTGGACGCCCTTGCCCTTGCTGCAGCCCTTCGGGGCGATGTCGATCTCCACGACATTCTGGAAGGCCTCCACCCGGTCGCCGAAGCGATCGTTGATGGAGGCGGCGAGGCGCGCGGCGTCCTCCAGGCTCTCGGTGTGCACGCTGACCTGGTGGATCAGGCCCTTCGGTGCGTCGTCCACGCCGGTGATCACGTAGTATTTTCCGGGATAGTCCATCGGGGCGAACACGCAGATATCGCCCTCCACGTCCAGCGTCAGGCGATAGCCCTGCGGGTTCAGCTCGCGCACCAGCGCGTCGGCCACGTCCCGGTCCACGCCCCGCTTCAGGATGGGCCGCATGTCGCCGTCGACGATGTTCGCGCCGCTGGAGGTGATGTAGAAATCCGGCTTCACGAGGCCCGTGATGAACGGCGTGAGCCCGCCCACCTGGCGGCCGGTGCACAGGCCGAAGCGGTGGCCCGCCGCTTGGTAGCGGCGGATCGCCTCCACGTTCGCCGCGGGCAGCTTGTCCTCGGCCTTGTAAAAGTACAGCGTGCCGTCAAAATCGCTGGCAAAGACTTTCTTTTTCATAGTAACCTCCGGGGAAAATGTTGGGGTGGGGTGGGGAAGCTTTTGGCATTCAGCCGGCGCGTCGCTTCCTTGAACTCCTGACTCAAACAACAAACTCGTCCGTCACGGCCCTTTTCAGCGTCCAGCCCTTCACGGTCACGCCCGCGCCGGCGGCGTAGTGATGCTCGTCCGCGGTGGGATAGGTGTGGGTGGTGAAGGTGGCCTCGCCGTCGTTCAGGAACAGCTCGGCGGAGCTGCGGTCGATGAAGGCGCGCAGGGTGCGAAGCGGCGCGTCCAGCGGGATCTCCAGCACCTCGCCCACCTGCCGGTTGAAGCGGTTGGCCATGCCGGTGCGGTCCACGGTGCAGACCCGGCGGGCGGCGTCATAGCTCAGCTTCATGCCGCCGGCGCCGTCCTCACGGGTGAACAGGGCGATCTCGAAGTTTCCGTCCGGGGCGGTGATGGCCAGCTCGCAGGCGTCGGGCAGCGTGCCGTCCGCGGCGATGGCCTTGTCCCGAAGCGCTTCCAGCGCCGGGATGGGCGTCTGGACGAGCTTTCCGCCCTTCACCCGCAGCTCCCTCGGCAGGGACAGGCTGCCCTCCCAGTCGGCGTCCTCGTCGGCGGTGGGGTAGTGGTTGTCCGGCAGGCCGATCCAGGCGATCAGTATGGCCCGGTCCGGGTCACAGGCGGCGGGCTCGATCGCCGCGCCCTGGGCGGCGTAGAAGTCGAAGCCGTAGTCCAGGTGGCGGTAGGGGCCGTCGGGGGTGAAGGTCAGGGTGTCGTAGTCCATATGGCCGACGAGGTACACGTTGTGGTTGGTGCTCTCGCCCCGGCCGGGCAGCTTCGTGTACTGGGGGGAGAAGATCAGCACGTCTCTGCCGGAGATGTTCACGATGTAGGGGCACTCCCACATGCCGCCGAAGGCCTCGTAGCCGGGCACCTTCAGTTCGCCGGCGAACTGCCAGCCGGAGAGGGGCTCCTTCGATTCATATACCAGCACGCAGCCCCGCTTGTCCAGCGTCTGCGCGCCCAGAAGGATGTAGAACTTCTGCTTCTGCTCGTTCCACACCACCTTCGGGTCCCGCTGGTGCTCGCTGTGGTCGTCCCGGGGGCCGAACAGCGGCGCGTCCAGCTTCTTCGGGCGGTTGTCCTCGCCCAGCACGGCGGCGCAGGTGTAGGGGGTGCGGGTCCAGTCCTCGTCCCGGTGGTTGCCGGTGTAGAAGAAGATCAGGTCGTCCCCCCGGGTGATGGCGCTGCCGGAGTGGGCGCCGCGGTTGTCGTAGTCCCGATCCGCCGCCAGGCCGATGCCGGCGTTGGTCCAGTGCACCAGGTCCGGGCTTACAACGTGATACCAGTACTTCAGCCCGTGCACCGCGCCCCAGGGACACCACTGGTAGCACAGGTGCCAGGTGCCCTTGTGCAGCGCGAAGCCGTTCGGGTCGCTGGACAGCCCGGTGATGGGCTGCACGTGCCAGAGCTGCCGGTAGGGAGAGGCCTGGGTCCGCTCGTAGAGGTCCCGGATGTCCTCCGGCCCCTTGAGCACGCGATACCGCTCCTCGCGGGTCCATTCCTTCATGTTCGTTCGCCCCTTTCGTTGGTTTAATCTGCTGCGTCTATCATATCATGAAACATAGGAAAATACAAATCCGTATTTGCGGTCGATTGACAATTCATTGAGGCATGGTAGAATAAAGAAAAGGGGAGGTGACAGCCGATGACACTGAATCCGTGCTATCTGCTGCTGTCCGCAGATGTCCTGGCTCCGCGCGAGGTCCGAAGAGGGACGATGCCCGCGTGGAGCGATGAACCGAAACGATAGACCATCGTCCGAAACGGGCCTTGCGCTGCTTGTGATTTGAAAAAATTCGCTAAGGAGCAAGGCCATGAAAAGACAATTACATATCCAGGAGCTCCGGAGCTTTTTACTCCTGTGGGCTTCCCAGGCGGTTTCCGAATTGGGCACCGCCATGACGGACTATGCCCTGATCGTCTGGGCATATGGGCAGGAAGGCACTGCCTCCAGCGTCACGCGGCTGACGCTGTGCGCCTTCATGCCGACGATCCTGCTGCGCTTCGCGGCGGGGGCGCTCGCGGACCGCTGGGACAAGAAGCGCGTCATGCTGGCGTGCGACCTCATTGCAGCGCTGGGCACGGCGGCCGTGTTTGCGCTGCATGCCGCCTCTGCGCTTCGCGTCTGGCATCTTTACCTGATCAACCTGCTGCTCAGCGGCATGAACGCCTTTCAGGTTCCGGCCGCCTTTGTGGCGACCAGCCTGCTGGTGCCGAAGGCGCACTACGCCCGCGCCGGCGCCCTGCAGGGCCTGTCCGGCTCGGTCGTCGCCATACTGGCCCCGGCGCTGGGCAGCGCCCTGCTGGCGCTCGGCGGGCTGCGGCTGGTGCTGACCTGCGACCTGTTGAGCTTCCTGGTCGCGTTTCTGGTACTCCTGCTCTGCATCCGGATCCCGGATGCAAAGCGCGCGCCGGGGGAAAGGGAGCCGCTTCGGCAGAGCCTGTTGGGCGGCGTCCGCTGGCTTCGGGAGCATCGGGCGATCTTGAGGCTCTCGCTTTTCTTCGCCGCGGTCAACTTCCTGGCGAAGCTGGGCGACGACGGCCTGCTGTCGCCGTTCGTATTGGCGCGGACGGGCAACGACCAGAGGCTGCTGGGCCTTGCTCAGAGTGCGGTGGCTACGGGGCTGATGGCGGGGAGCCTGTTGATGACTGTCGTGAAACCCGCGCGGAAGAAGGCACGGTTCATATGCGTCACCTGCGCCGTCGTGTTCTGCGGCAACATCGTTCTTGGCCTGACGGCAAGGCCATGGCTCTGGTGCGTCGCGCTGTTTTTCAGCTACCTGGCGGCCGTCTGGATGAACGTCCACCTGACGACCGTTCTGCGGGAGCAGGTGCCGGTTGAGATGCAGGGACGCGTGTTTTCCGCGAGCGACACGCTGAAGAACAGCTTGATCCCGCTGGGGCTTTTGCTGGGCGGCATACTCGCGGACGGCGTGCTTGAGCCGTTCATGGCGGCGGATTCGCCGATTCAAAGGCTGCTGTCGCGCGTCTTCGGCGCGGGAGCCGGCGCGGGCATCGCCGTGATGTTCACCGTCGTGGGCATCCTCGGCGCGGCGCTGAGCCTGTCGCGACTGGGAAAGGCGATGTGCCGGGAATTGGATGGAGGAGGGGAGTGAAGAGCGGGGCCAGGGGTCATCGCCTCTTGACAACGCCCACGCGATAAACTATAGTGGATATAAAGCGAGTTCATAGAACCAAGGAGGCAATCACCATGCGAAACAACGGCCTGGGCACGCGGTGCGTGCAGGGCGGCTACACCCCGAAGAACGGCGAGCCGCGCCAGATCCCCATCATCCAGTCCACCACCTTCAAGTATGACACCAGCGAGGACATGGGCAAGCTCTTTGACCTGGAGGCCAGCGGCTACTTCTACACCCGCCTGCAGAACCCCACCAACGACTATGTGGCGGCGAAGATCGCGGAGCTGGAGGGCGGCACCGCCGCCATGCTGACGAGCTCCGGCCAGGCGGCGAATTTCTTCGCGCTGTTCAACATATGCACCTGCGGGGACCACATCGTCTCCTCCTCCACCATCTACGGCGGCACCTTCAACCTGATCTCCGTGACGATGGCGAAGATGGGCATCGAGGTGACCTTCGTGGACCCGAACTGCACCGACGAGGAGCTGGACGCCGCGTTCAGGCCCAACACGAAGGCCGTGTTCGGCGAAACCATCGCCAACCCGGCGCTGACGGTGCTGGACATCGAGCAGTTTGCCCGGGCGGCCCACGCCCACGGCGTGCCGCTGATCATCGACAACACGTTCGCCACCCCGGTGAACTGCCGGCCCTTCGAGTGGGGCGCGGACATCGTGACCCACTCCACCACCAAGTACATGGACGGCCACGGCGTGAGCGTCGGCGGCGCCATCGTGGACAGCGGCCACTTCGACTGGATGGCCCACGCCGAAAAGTTCCCGGGCCTGTGCACCCCCGACGAGAGCTACCACGGCATCACCTACGCCGAGAAGTTTGGAAACGCCGGCGCCTTCATCACCAAGTGCACCGCCCAGCTGATGCGCGACTTCGGCTCCATCCAGTCGCCCCAGCACGCCTTCTACCTGAACCTGGGCCTGGAGAGCCTGCACGTGCGCATGAAGCGGCATTGCGAAAACGGCCTGGCCGTGGCGAAGTTCCTGGAGGGGCATGAGAAGGTCGCCTCCGTCAGCTACTGCGACCTTAAGGACAGCCCCTACCACGAGCGGGCGAAGAAGTATCTGCCGAACGGCTCCTGCGGCGTGGTCAGCTTTGAGCTGAAGGGCGGCAGGGACGCCGCCAGCCGGTTCATGAAGGCGCTGCGCCTGGCCGCCATCGAGACCCACGTGGCCGACGCCCGCACCTGCTGCTTGAACCCCGCCAGCAGCACCCACCGCCAGATGACCGACGAGCAGCTGAAGGCTGCCGGCGTTCCCGCGGGCCTGATCCGCGTTTCCTGCGGCCTGGAGGACGCGGAGGATTTGATCGCCGACATCGCCCAGGCGCTGGAGGAAGCCTGACGCTTCGCTTGAATGAGGAGTTAGTCCCCCTCAACCACGACTGGAGCAGAACATGAACGAAGCGTTGAATCATTCGATCCCCCAGCAGCGGATCATCGACAAAATGGACGCGTACATGGCCCGGCGGGACTATGCCGGGGCGGAGCGCCACCTGCTGTACTGGCTTAAGGAGGCCCGGGCGGGCGGCGATCTGCGCGGCGAGCTGATGGTGCGCGGCGAGCTGGTGGGCCACTACCGCAAGACGGGCGAGCGCGAGAAGGCCATGGAAAGCGCCGACGAGGCCCTCCGGCTGATCGACGCGCTGGACTATGAAGGGTCCCTCAGCGCCGCGACCGCCTATGTGAACATCGCCACGATGCTCAACGCCTTCGGGGAGGACGCGCGGGCGCTGGTGCTGTTTGAGCGGGCGCGGCCCATCTATGAGCAAAGCGCGGCCGCGGAGCCTTCGCTGCTGGGCGGGCTCTATAACAACATGGCGCTGACCTGCGCGGCCCTGGGCCGCTGGGAGGAGGCCGACGCCCTCTATGACCGCGCCATGGAGGCGATGGCCCGGGTGCCGACCGGCGCGCTGGAGCAGGCCATGACCTGCCTGAACCGGGCGAACCTGGTGGAGGCCCGGGACGGCCTGGAGGCCGGGGAGCGCGCCATATTCGACCTGGTCGAGCGGGCCGCGGACCTTCTGCACCGGGACGGCATCGACCACGACGGCTACTATGCCTTCGTGTGCGAAAAGTGCGCGCCGACCTTCGATTACTACGGCTGGTTTGCCGAGGCGGCGGCGCTGAGGGAGGAGGCGGAGCGAATCTATGCAGCGGGGGATTGATCTGGCTCGCGCCTACTGGGAGCAGCATGGCGAGCCGATGCTGCGCGAGCAGTTCCCTCAGCTTCGGGGCAGGGTGGCCGCGGGGCTGTTCGGCAGCGGCTCGGAGTGCTTCGGCTTCGACGACGAGATCTCCCGCGATCACGACTTCGAGCCGGGCTTCATGCTGCTCTTGCCGGGGGAGGATGTGGTGGACCGCCGCACGGCCTTCCTGCTGGAGCGCGCCTACGCGAGGCTGCCGAAGGCGTTCATGGGCCTCGAGAGGGGCCGCATGCAGCCGGTGGGCGGGCCGCGCCGCGGCGTGCTGCGCGCGGCGGAGGTGTTCACGGACCGGGTGGGCTCGGCGGACGGCGTGCTGTCGGTGGACCAGTGGCTGGCCCTGCCGGAATACGCACTGGCCGAGGCCGTGAACGGCGAGATCTTCTTCGACGGCCCGGGCGAGGTGACGGCCATCCGCGCTCGCCTGGCCCGGTATCCCGAGGACGTGCGCAAAAAGAAGCTGGCCGGACAGCTCTTGCTGATGGGCCAGGCCGGGCAGTACAACTATCCGCGCTGCCTCGCCCACGGCGAGAAGGGCGCGGCCCAGCTGGCGGCCATCGAGTTCGCCCGCGCCGCCATGAGCGCCGCGTTCCTGCTGAACGGCGTCTACCAGCCCTACTACAAGTGGGCGCTACGGGCCATGCGCCGGCTGCCGAGGCTTTCGCTGCACGCCGAGCTGGTGGAATACCTGATCTCCACCGACAACGAGGGCGACCTGGCCGCGGCCAAGCGCGACGTGATCGAGGGCATGGCCGCCGACGTGATCGACGCGCTGGTCGACGAGGGGCTCACCCGCGCGGATTGCGGCGACCTGGAGAAGCACGCCTATTCCGTCAACGACGCGATCGCCGACGCGCGGCTGCGAAACCTGCACGTGCTGGCGGCGGTGTGACGGGGAGCGCTCATCCAAAAGCCGGGACAGCGTCCCGGCTTTTGCCGTTTCAATAAACCTGATACTAAATTCCATCTAATCCATGCACATCTGCGTCTTCAGTCAACGATGCGCTGCATCGCCTCCCTCCGCTCAGCTTTGCCAGAACGAAAAATCCACTCCGCATTTGTACATGTTTTAGAAGGAATTTAGTATGAAATCCTTCAATTTTCGTTTAAGGAAACCCTGTTATCATGCCATTGTCGACAGGGAAGAAGCTTCCAAAAACAATCAACGAAATGGAGGATAAGATCATGAAAAAACTGTTAGCGATGATGCTGACCCTCGCCGTGATGGCGACCTGCACCGTGCTGCCCGCGATGGCGGAGGAGGCGACGGCCCCCGAGCAGCAGACCACCGAGAACCAGGCCCCGGCCGAGAAGCCGGACGACGTGCCGGAGGATGTGCCGGCGGAGAAGCCGGACGACGTGCCGGCGGAGAAGCCGGACGACGTGCCGGCGGAGAAGCCGGACGACGTGCCCGAGCAGAGCGACGACGCCCAGAGCGAACAGCCTGCCCAGAGCGAACAGCCTGCCCAGAACGAGCAGCCCAACGGCCAGCAGCCCAACGGTCAGCGCCCCAACGGCAAGATGCCCAATGGCAACGGCCAGCAGCCGGCTTCCGGACAGCAGCCGAACTTCGGTCAGCGGGGCCAGATGCCGAACCGGAACCAGATGCCGAATCAGAACCAGATGCCGAACCGGAACGCGCAGCAGCCCAACGGAAACGGCCAGCAGCCCAACGGCCAGCAGCCCAACGGCAAGGGGATGCGCGGCGGCAAGGCGGGTCACGGCATGCGACTGGACTTCGACGCGATGGTGCGCAGCGGCGTGATCTCCCAGGAGACCCGCGACAGCATCGACGCCTATATGAAGGCACACGCCCCCGCCAACAGCGGGCATCCCGAACAGCCCGGTGCCGAGGCCCCCGCTGAGGGCGAGGCCCCCGCTGAGGGCGAGGCTCCCGCTGAGGGCGAGGCCCCCGCGGACGGCGAGCAGCCTGACCTGCTGAAGGACCTGCTGAACGACGGCGTGATCTCCCAGGAGGAGTACGACGCCATCACCGCCTGGCAGCAAAGCGCGAAGTAACCCCTTCGCAGGAGGAGGCCCCGGCCTCCTCCTTGATTTTGAATCATTTCAAATGTTATAATGAATGGGATCCATGGCGGAGCGCCGGGGCGTCTGCGGAGAACTCCCTCAGTCTGCCCTTCGGCCAGCCAGCTCCCTCGAACTCCGGATCCCGACCCCCATTCTTCATTCCCCATTGAAACAGGAGGGCATCATCATGAAGAGAGCGTTTGCGTGGTTCATGGCGCTGGCGCTGCTGGCGGGCTGCTTCGGCGGCCTGGCGGAGGCGGCGGCCTTCGAGGTCTCGGATCGCGAGGCCATCGAGGCGGCGCTGAACCTGAAGAACATGGGCCAGGAGTGGACCTACAGCGCCGAGTCCGACGCCTGGACGCTTTCGGTGGTGACGGCGGTGACGAAGCCGGTCATCGAGAGCGAGGAGGGCGTGTCGGTGTGCGTGCCGGGGGCCTATGTGACCGGCATCGACACCGACGGCGACGGCGCGGCGGACGTGACGGCGGAAACCGCCTCCGGGGCCGTCGCCGGCGCGCTGGTGATCGACTATGAGGCCGAGGTCACCAGCGAAAACGGCCAGGTCTACACCGCCGACACCGCGCCCGTGATCCTGAACACCGGCGCGGCGGGCTACGGCAATTCCACCAGCACCGCCGCCGCGGCCACCTACGCCGCCCAGGGCTATGTGAACGTGGCCTGCGGCAACCGCGGCAAGCAGGACAGCTATGTGGACGAAAGCGGCGACACCGTCTACACCGGCGACGCGCCCAGCTGCCTGGCGGACCAGAAGGCGGCGGCCCGCTTCGTGAAGTACAACATCCTGCTGGGCAACCTCCCCGGCAGCGTGGATTACTGGGTGTCCACCGGCGGCAGCGGCGGCGGGGCCCACGCGGTGATGTTCGCGGCCACGTCCAACCACCCCGACTTCTACGACTACCAGATCGAGCTGGGCGCGGTGGGCGTCTATCGCCTGGCGGACGGCAGCTATTCCACGGAGGTGACCATCGACGGCGAGGAATACGAGCTCTCCGACGGCGCCTGGGGCTGCGTGGCCTACAGCGCCATCACCCCGCTGTACGAGGCGGACATGGCCCTGGCCTTCGAATACACGCTGAACCCCGGCTTCAGCTTCAACACCGATTTCCAGCAGGCGCTGGCCGGGGCGCTGTCGCGGGAATACATGGACTACATCAACGAACAGGACCTGACCGTGGACGAGGAGAAGGTGGGCTTCGACCTGGACGGCGACGGGGCGCTGGAGAGCACGGTCGCGCTGACCATCGAGTACGACGAGGAGAAGTACGCCGCCACCAACGGCTACGGCGGCAGCTACCTGGATCTGTACCTTGCGGAGCTGCGGTCGAATTTGCAGTGGTATGTGGACAACCTGGCCTACGCCGAGGGCTGGACCTGGTTTGACGCCGACGGCAGCGCCCTGTCCGACGAGGCCGTGGCGGCGATGAGCGACGCCGACCGCGCGCTGGCCTTCATCGAGGGCCGCTATGCCAAGGGCTCGACCGCTGGCGGCTTTGGCGGCCCCGGCGGCGGCGGGAGCCCCGCTGGCGGCTTTGGCGGCATGGGCCCGTCCGGCATGAACGGCCGTGGGGACTTTGGCGGCGAAAAGCCGGACTTTGAAGGCGGCGAAATGCCGGACTTCGGCGGCGAAAAGCCGGACTTTGAAGGCGGCGAAAGCCTCTCCGGCGACGAGCTGGCCGTGGGCACCCCCGACGCGGGCACGACCCAGGCGGCGGGCAGCGCCGTGGATTCGAAGAACTACGCCAGCTATGACGAGCTGCTCGCCGCCTACGAGGCGGACCTGGAGGCGCTGGACGCGGGCGACCGCTACGGCAACAACCCGGTGGACCTGTACAACCCGCTGGACTACATCGGCGATTCCGACACCGAGGACCCGGACTGGCTGCGCATCGTCTGCGGCGCGGTGGAGGGCGATATCGCCATGTTCAACTCGCTGAATGTGCAGCTGGCGGCGCTGAACGCCGACATCGAGGCCACCATTGAATGGCAGTGGGACGGCGGCCACGTGCCCGGCGAGGTGCTGGGCGAGAGCCTGGCGCTGTGGGTGGATCGGATGGTCGGCGAATACGCCGACGACGGCGTGGCGGTGGAGAAGGCCGGGGCGATCCCCGAGGGCGTGAACGGCGACGCCGAAAGCCCCACCGGCACCGACCTGTCCGGCTGGGTGACGCTGTCGGAGGACGGACAGGTGGACTTCACCCTGGCGGACGGCATGGCCTATCGCACCAGCGGGGCCAGCAAGGCCGTGCCCGGGTTCGACGTGATCGACTACGGCCAGGAGGACTATGTGTTCGGCGACGAGGACACCGACGCCCGCCACTGGAGCGAGTGGGTGCTCGAGGCGCTGGAGGATGAGCGCGAGTCGCTGGAGCCCCTGTTCAATCAATAGGACGGAGGGGTTGACATTGCCTTCCCCAGAGGGGGAAGGCAAGGGGACCCGGATTGCCACGTCGCTTCGCTCCTCGCAATGACGTTGTTCGATTCTGTTTCGCACTGCGTCATTGCGGGGAAGCCTTCAGGCCGACGTGGCAAATTCGCGTTCCGCCCTTGCCCCGCGGCGGCGAATCTGGTATGATGTTTCCATACCCGACCATCCCAATATCGACGCGGAGGGGCAGAGCATGGAAGTACTCAAAACGATCCTGCCGGTCATCGTGATGCTGGCCATCGGCATGCTGGCGCGGCGGAAGAAGCTGATCGCCCGGGAGGGCGTGGACGCCATGAAGAGCGTGGTGGTGAACATCACGCTGCCGGCGGTGCTGTTGAACGCGTTCGCCACGACCCGCTACACGCTGATGGACGTGGTGATCCCGCTGATGATGTTCGCGGTGTGCCTGGCGGCATGGGCGCTGGGGAAGGCGGCGGCGCGGCTGCTGCGCATGCCGTCCCGGTTCGTGCCGTTTTTGACCACGGGCTTCGAGGCGGGCATGCTGGGCTACGCGCTGTTCAACATGCTCTACGGCTCCGCCCGCACGGCGGAGTTCGCCCGGATCGACCTGGGCCAGGTGCTGTTCGTGTTCACGGCCTACAAGCTGCTGCTGGGGCTGGAGGGCCGGGAGAAGGCCAGGCCCGGCGCGCTGCTGAAGGAGATGGCGCTCTCGCCGATCATCCTGGCCATCGTCTGCGGCGTGCTGCTGGGGGCGACGGGGCTGTACCGGGCGCTGGAGCCCTCCGGCGCGGCGGGGTTGATCAGCGCCTGCGCGGACTTCGTGGCCGCGCCGACCAGCGCCATCATCCTGCTGGCCATCGGCTATGATCTGGTGCTGGGCGACATCCCCTGGCTGAACACGCTGAAGGTGGTGGGGGTGCGCTTCGCCATCATGATGCTGCTGCGGCTGGCGCTGGTGGCGGTGCTGGGCTGGCTCTGGCCCCGGGCCGGGCTGGGGGCCGCGGTGAACGTGATGTTCATCCTGCCGCCGCCCTTCGTGCTGCCGGTGTTCGCCGACGACGCCGACCAGCGGGTCTACGTGTCCTCGGCGCTTTCCGTGTCCACGCTGGTGGCCATCCTCGGCTTCGGCGTGCTGGCGGCCTTCGGCGGCTGATCTTTGAAGGATATCGCAACAGCAGATGAGAATCCATCAATAAAAGCCGTTGCGATCCGCGCGAAAACCCTTTATAATGGAAGCATCCAAATAAACCACAAAGGAGCATATGCCATGATCTATTATGTGAACGCAAGCGCTTCCCGGGACGGCGACGGCTCGAAGGCCATGCCCTTCAGGCATATCGACGACGCGGCGCGGATCGCCGTGGCGGGGGACGAGGTCCTCGTCGCGCCGGGCATCTACCGCGAAAAGGTGACGCCCCGCAACGCCGGCCGGGAGGACGCCCGCATCGTCTATCGCTCGGTGGAGCCGCTGGGCGCGGTGATCACCGGCGCGGAGCCGCTTGCCGGCTGGACGCGCCACGAGGGCAATGTGTGGGTGAACCGCGTGAACAACGGCGTGTTCGGCGCCTACAACCCCTACACCACCGCCGTGCGCGGCGACTGGTACTTCGCCCCGGAGATCCGCCACACCGGCGCGGTGTTCCTCAACGACAGTATGATGTATGAGACCACGTCGCTGGCGGAGTGCGCGGCAGCGGAGGCCGATCCCTGTGCCTTCGACAAGGAGGCGTCTACCTGGAAGTGGTACACCGAGCAGGACGGCGACGAGACCGTGCTCTACGCCAACTTCAAGGACCTGGACCCTAACCGGGAGAAGGTGGAGATCCTGGTGCGGCGCAACTGCTTCATGCCGGATGAGAACGGCATCGGCTACATCACCGTGTCGGGCTTCAACATCAACAAGGCCGCCACCACCTGGGCGCCGCCCGCCGCCTATCAGGACGGCATGATCGGCCCGCACTGGTCGAAGGGCTGGATCATCGAGGATTGCGAGATCTGGGGCAGCAAGTGCTGCGGCATCAGCCTGGGCAAGTATCTGGACCCGGAGAACGACATGTACTTCTTCCACAAGCAGGTGAAGAGCCCCACCCAGATGGAGCGCGACGCCGTGTGCCGCGGCCAGTATCACGGCTGGCTGAAGGAGAAGGTGGGCGGCCACATCGTGCGCCGCTGCCACGTGCACCACTGTGAGCAGACCGGCATCGTGGGCCGCATGGGCGGCGTGTTCTCCACCATCGAGGACTGCCACATCCACCACGTCTGCAACAGCCAGCAGCTGGGCGGCGCGGAGACCGCCGGCATCAAGCTGCACGCCGCCATCGACGTGACCATCCGCCGCAACCACATCCACAACTGCATCATGGGCGTCTGGCTGGACTGGGAGGCCCAGGGCGCGCGGGTGAGCCAGAACCTGTTCCACGACAACCAGCGGCCGGAGGGCACCCCCCAGGCCAGGGGCGCGATGTTCAACTGCGACGTGTTCATCGAGGTGGGCCACGGGCCGACGCTGATCGACAACAACGTGATGCTGTCCAAAACCAGCGCCGTGCTGCCCAGCGAGGGCATCGCCTGCGTGCACAACCTGATGTGCGGCAACTTCGGCCTCATCAATTCCGGCGTGGACAGCGTGGTGAACGGCCAGCGCGAGCCCCGCTACACGCCCTACCACATCCGCCATCGCACGGAGGTGGCCGGCTTCATGACCATCCTCCACGGCGACGACCGCGTCTACAACAACATCTTCGTGCAGAAGTGGCCCGTCACCGACGCGAGCATCCCGCCGCAGGCCCCCGATCACCAGATCGTCGGCACCGCGCCCTTCGACATCTTCCCCTCCTACGAGGAGTGGATCTCCCACTTCGACTTCACCAAAGAGCCGGACATGGGCGCGCTGGGCACCTATCACTTCGGCCATCTGCCCGTGTGGGTGGCCGGCAACGCCTACCTGAACGGCGCGGTGGCCGGCAAGCACGAGGCCCACGGCATTTCGCCGGAGGGCGAGGTGAAGGTGGAGCTGGCGGAGAAGGACGGCCGGCTCGTGCTTCAGACCAACGCTTACGACCTGCTGGGCGACTTCACCGACGGCATCATCACCAGCGATATCCTCGGCAAGGCCTTCGAGCCGGAGCAGCGCTTCGAGAACCCCGACGGCACCGCGATCATCTTCGACCGGGACTACCTGGGCGAGCATCGCGGCCTCGCCACGATCCCCGGCCCGTTCGCAACGGGGAAAAGAGAGACCGTCGTGGGCTGATCCACAGACGAACCCCCGCCGAAATCCTTTGGATTTCGGCGGGGGTTTTCATTGGCCGGAAAGCGAAGAGCGCCTTTGTCAGGCCCCCGCCGGTGGCGCGAAGCGCCGGAGGGGTTGTCCAAGCCTTCCCCAAAGGGGAAGGCTTGGACTCGTTTTGCCATGGCCTGCGGCCTCGCAATGACGTTGTTCGATCATGCTTCGCAGTACGTCATTGCGAGGAGGCCCTCAGGCCGACGTGGCAATCTGGTCTCTTTTTCCGATGGGGAGCAGCAGTAGAGGTAATTCAATAACAGGGGACCCGGATTGCCACGTCGGGACATTGTATGTCCCTCCTCGCAATGACGTTGTTCGATGATGCTTCGCTGGATGTCATTGCGGGGAGGCCCTCAGGCCGACGTGGCAATCCGGCCCTCTCATTCCCCCCTTGCGCGAAGCCAGATCATCAGCACCGTGACGTCACCCGGGTTGATGCCGGGGATGCGGCTGGCCTGGCCGAGGGAGGCGGGGCGCTGGGCGTCCAGCTTCTGCCGGGCCTCGATGCGCAGGCCGGACATGTTCAGGTAGTCGGCGTCCGGGGGCAGGGGGGTGTCCTCCATGGCGAGGAAGCGCTGGCGGTCGGCGGTCTGGCGGGCGATGTAGCCCTCGTAGCGGGCCTCGATCTCCAGCTGCTCCTTCACGTCCGCGGGGTAATCCGGAAGGTCCGGCCGCGCCTGCCTGAGCGCGTTGTAGGTGGCCTCCGGATGGCGCAGCTGATCCGTCAGGCGGAGCTTGTCCAGCAGCGCCCGCCCCTCGCGGGTGAGGCGCTTTTTTTCCAGCATCTTTTGGTAGCGCGCCTCGGAAACCAGCCCGGCCGCGCGGCCCAGCTCCGTCAGCCGCAGGTCGGCGTTGTCCTGGCGCAGCAGCAGCCGGTATTCGGCGCGGCTGGTCATCATGCGGTAGGGCTCGTCCACGCCCTTGGTGATCAGGTCGTCCACCAGGACGCCCAGGTAGGCGTCCGCCCGGGTGAGCAGCATCGGCGCGCGCCCCTCGAGCCAGAGCGCGGCGTTGATGCCGGCGTAGAGGCCCTGGGCCGCGGCCTCCTCATAGCCGCTGGTGCCGTTCACCTGGCCGGCGCAGAACAGGCCGGCCACGTCGCGGGCCTGAAAGCTGGCGGTCAGCTGGGTGGGGTCGATGCAGTCGTATTCGATGGCGTAGGCCAGGCGCAGCAGCCGGGCGTTCTCCAGCCCCGGGATCGAGGCGTAGATCGCTCGCTGCACGTCCTCCGGCATGGAGGTGGACATGCCCTGGGCGTACCACTCGTTCGTGTCCAGCCCCTCCGGCTCCATGAACACGGGATGCCGGTCCTTGTCCCTGAAGCGCACCACCTTGTCCTCGATGGACGGGCAGTAGCGCGCGCCGGTGCCATGGATCGTGCCGGAATACATTGGCGCGCGGTGCAGGTTGTTCAGGATGATCTCGTGGGTCCGGGGCGTGGTGTAGGTCAGGTAACACAGGGCTTTGTTTTGAAGCGTCGACGCGTCCGTCATGAAGGAGAAGGGCACCACCGGCTCGTCGCCCGCCTGGGGCTCCATTTTGGAAAAATCAATGGTGCGGCCGTCCAGCCGGGCGGGCGTGCCCGTCTTGAAGCGGCGGACGGCAAAGCCCAGGTCCACGAGGCTTTGGGTGAGCGCGTTCGCGGCCAGCAGGCCCTGGGGCCCGCCGTTCCAGGCGCACTCGCCGATGATGATGCGGCTGTTCAGGTACACCCCGCTGCACACGATTACGGCCTTGCAGGCCACGCGCCCGCCGGTGGTGGTCTCCACGCCGGCGACGCGGCCGCGCTCCACGACGATCCGGCTGACCTCCGCCTGCCGCAGCACCAGGTTTTCGCAGTCGTCCACGGCGCGGCGCATCCGGCGCTGGTAGGCCTTCTTGTCCGCCTGGGCGCGTAGCGAGTGCACCGCCGGGCCCTTGCGGGTGTTCAGCATCCGCGACTGGATGAACACGTCGTCGATGGCGCGGCCCATCTCGCCGCCCAGGGCGTCCAGCTCCCGCACCAGGTGGCCTTTGGCCGTGCCGCCGATGGACGGGTTGCAGGGCATCATCGCCAGCGCGTCCAGGTTCAGCGTGGTCAGCAGCGTGGAATGGCCCATCCGGGCGCAGGCCAGCGCCGCCTCGCACCCCGCGTGCCCCGCGCCGATCACGACGACGTCGAAGATGTCGGTTGTCATGGAATCACCTCGGGGGATATTATACACGAGGGAGGGGAATTTTCGCAAGGGGGGAACAGGGGCGCGCAGCGCCGGAGGGGTTGTCAGACCTTCCCTTTGGGAAAGGCAAGGACCCGGATTGCCACGTCGGGACATTGCATGTCCCTCCTCGCAATGACGTTGTTCGATGATGCATCGCTGTACGTCATTGCGAGGAGGCCTTCAGGCCGACGTGGCAATCCGGTCTCTTTTATCCCGGGAATCGGTGCGCACGCGATTCCGATCCGCGCCGCCCGCCCAACGCCTCCCCTGTGTAAGGGGAGGTGGCGCGCAGCGCCGGAGGGCTTGTCAGGCCTTCCCCCGATGGGGAAGGTGGATTTGACGGAAAATGCCTGCATTTTTCGTCAAAGACGGATGAGGTCTTTCAAGAACAGGGCAAAAGAGGTCGCCCGGAGCAGGGGCGCCGACGGTTGAATTTGTCGCGGCGGTGTGTTATAATATAATTGACGGAATATGATTTCGGCATTAACGCAGGACATTGCAAAGAGAGGACTCCCATCGATGGATAGCAAGGAACGGAAGGTCATCGCCGTATGCGCGTCCTGGGAGGACGTGGAAAACCTGAATCTCGTGCTGTATCATATGATCCAGGTGACGGAGGGGACGGACTATCTGCCGATGCTGGTCGCCTTTGACCGAAGCAGCATCGAATCGCGCGGGGAAGAGAGCATCCGGGAGTTCCTGTCCGTCTTTGAGGTGGAGAACCTCGCGGGCTTTCTGCTGTTCGGCGAGATGATCCGCTCGGATACCATCAACCGCCAGCTGATTCGCTTTGCCCACGGCAGGGAGCTGCCCGTGTTCATGCTGGAGCGCCAGTACGAGGGCTGCATCAACCTGTCCCTGGCGTACCGGGAGGGCTTCGAGCGGGTGGCGCGGCACATCGTGGAGGACCACGGGTGCCGGAACGTCGTCATGGTCGCCGGCATCCGCGGGAACGTCTATTCCGAGGAGCGCATCGACCTGTGCCGCCGCATCCTGGAGGAGCACGGCAGCGCGCTTCCGCAGGAGCGCATCCTCTACGGGGATTTCTGGGACGAGCCCACGACGCGGGCGCTGAACGCCTATTTCGGCGCGGGCGGGGCGACGCCGGAGGCGTTCGTCTGCTGCAACGACGCCATGGCGATCGCGGTGTGCATCTACCTGACGGAGCGGAACATCCAGGTGCCGGACCAGGTGCGCGTGGCCGGGTTCGACGGCATCCTGCAGGGCGAATACCACGAGCCCACCATCACCACGGCCCGCCCGGATTACACGGGAATGTTCCGGAAGATGCTGGAGAAGATCGAGGCCTGGCGGCCGGAGGAGAGCGGGCGGATGGAGGCGTGGACCGTGCCCTTTGAGCTGACGCCGCGGGAGTCCTGCGGCTGCGAGCGGGCGGACGCCTTCAGCACGACGAAGAAGATCGGCATGCTGAAGATGCTCAACCTGACCTATACCCGCCACATCCGCAGCATGGGCAACTTCATCCGCAAGACGCTGAGCATGAATTCGCTGGAGAAGCTGGCCGACGAGATCCGGCCGCTGTTCACCATGTGGCAGAACCCCTATTGCTTTGCCGCCGTGCTGGACGAGCGCGACCCGGAATTCGCCCGGCCCCTCATCCACGGCGTGCACGGCCGCTTTTCCTCCGACGACAGATTCCGCTGGAAGGGCGCGCTGGTGCCGGACATTGAAATCCTGAAGGCCGACCCGTCCGTGCGCATCATGCTGGCGCAGCTGCTGCAAAACGAGGAGGAGACCATGGGTTACCTCGTCTCCGGCGTGAACAAGTGGGACCTGTGGGAGCAGGAGCGCTTCGAGGAGCAGGTGCTGTTCCTATCCGCCGCGCTCAACGCGGTCATCGGCAATCACCGGCTGGAGCAGGCCAACGAGGCCATCCTCCGCGTGGCCGAGCACGACTACCTGACCGGCCTGTACAACCGCCGGGGCTTCCTGCGCGAGCTGGAGCGCCGCCTGCAGCTTTCCAGGGCCCAGGGCCTGACCCTGACGCTGTTCTCCATGGACATGGACGGCCTGAAGGGCATCAACGACCGCTTCGGCCACCACGAGGGCGATCACGCCATACAGTGCCTGGCCCGGGCGATCCAGTCGGAAATGGAGGGCAAGGGCATCTGCGCCCGCTACGGCGGGGACGAATTCGCCTTCGCGGTGCTGGCGGAGGATTCCTTCCTTCCGCAGCTGGACGCGATCCGCGAGCGCATCGAGGAAGGCGCCCGGGAGGTCTGCGGGCCGAGGGAATACCGCATCTCCGCCAGCCTCGGCGCCTGCTCCCGCCCGGTGCGGGATCTGGCCACGCTGGGCCAGCTGCTGGTGGAGGCGGACCGCATGCTGTATTCCGACAAGATGCGGCGCAAGCAGCCCCGCGGCGGTCTCCCGGGCCTTGAATCTTAACCTTTCCGATGCTATAATGGTGCCGATATCAAACGGCCGAGGGGACGCGCGTCCTTCGATCCTGACAGAGAGCCGCCGGGCGGTGCGAGGCGGCAGGGGAGAGGGAGGCCGGCCAGCCCCGTCGGGAGGCGTGCCTCCCCGGCTCCGCGCAGGAAATGGCGCGGCGGTTTTCCCCGTTACCGGACAAAAGTGGGCTTTGCCACGGCGAAGCCAATCAGGGTGGTACCGCGAAGCGCATCTGTTCGTCCTTGAAGAACAGGTGCGCTATATTATAATGAGGAATGAGGAACGGGGAATGGGGGACGGAAACGGCGGCCGGCTGTTTCCGCGCCCCGCCGCCTGTTTCCCACTTTCCGGAATCAGAGGAGGAAGCAACCCTATGAACATCCAATCCGCCAACGAGCTGCGCAGCCTGTTCCTGCGCTTCTTCGAGGAGAAGGGCCACGCCCGCATCCCCAGCGCGTCGGTCATTCCCGAGAACGACCCGACCGTGCTGTTCACCACCGCCGGCATGCACCCGCTGGTGCCCTATCTGATGGGCGAGAAGCACCCGATGGGCACGCGGCTGACCGACGTGCAGAAGTGCATCCGCACCGGCGACATCGACGAGGTGGGCGATTCCAGCCACCTGACGTTCTTTGAAATGCTGGGCAACTGGAGCCTGGGCGACTATTTCAAGGAGAAGATGATCCCCTGGAGCTGGGAATTTTTGACCAGCAAGGAATGGCTGGGCCTGGACCCCGACAAGCTGGCCTTCACCGTGTTTGAGGGCGACAGCGACTGCCCCCGCGACGAGGAGGCCGCGAACCTCTGGCGCCAGAAGGGCGTGAAGGACGAGAACCTGTTCTACCTGCCCAAGAAGCACAACTGGTGGGGTCCCGCCGGCATCACCGGCCCCTGCGGCCCGGACACCGAGATGTTCATCATCCGCGACCAGCCCCCCTGCGGCCCGGACTGCTCCCCCGCCTGCTCCTGCGGACGGTATCTGGAGATCTGGAACGACGTGTTCATGCAGTATGAGAAGCAGAAGGACGGCACGTTCATTCCGCTGAAGCAGAAGAACGTGGACACCGGCATGGGCCTGGAGCGCACCTATTGCGTGCTGATGGGCGCCAACACCGTGTACGAGACCGAGATCTTCGCCGGCATCATCGGCAAGATCGAGGCGCTGTCCGGCAAGAAGTACGGCCAGGACGAGGAGACCACCAAGTCCATCCGCATCATCAGCGACCACATGCGCACCGCCACCTTCATCATCGGCGACGACCGCGGCGTGACCCCCTCCAACGTGGACCAGGGCTACGTGCTGCGCCGCCTGATCCGCCGTGCCGTGCGCCACGGCATGAAGCTGGGCATGGAGGCCGGCTTTACCTGCGAGATCGCGAAGGTCATCATCGACCAGTACAAGGACGTCTATCCCGAGCTGGACCGCCACGCGGACTTCATCCTCGAGCAGCTGAAGCTGGAGGAGGAGCGCTTCCAGCGGACACTGAAAAAGGGCATGGCCGAGTTCGAGAAGGTCACCGGCAACATGCAGCGCCGGCGCGACGCCTTCACCGCCCTCAGGGCCAACCGGGCCGATCCCGACGCCGTGGCCGCGGCGCTGAAGGTGCTGCCGCCCAGCCCGGAGAACAAGCCCGTCATCGAAAAGGTGAAGGACGGCACCATCGACGACGCGACCATCGACGCGCTGCTGGCGGGCTGCGCCACCATGGACGGCCGCAGCGCCTTCAAGCTCTACGACACCTACGGCTTCCCGGTGGAGATCACCTGCGAGATGGCCGCCGAAAAGGGCATCTCCGTGGATGTGGACGGCTTCAACGAGCGCTTCAAGAAGCACCAGGAGGCCAGCCACGCCGGCGCCGAGCAGCGCTTCAAGGGCGGCCTGCAGGATCACAGCGAGCAGACCACCAAGCTGCACACCGCCACCCACCTGCTCCACGCGGCCCTGCGCAAGGTACTCGGGCCGGAAGGAGGTCGAGCGCCTGGTGAACGAGTACATCCAGGCCGCCGCGCCCATCACCTGCGAGGAGATGACCGTGGCCGAGGCCAAGGCCCAGGGCGCCATCGGCCTGTTCGAGAGCAAGTATGGCGAGCGCGTCAAGGTGTACACCATGGGCGAGTTCTCCAAGGAGATCTGCGGCGGCCCCCACGCCAGCAACACCGGCGATCTGAAGTCCTTCAAGATCAAGAAGGAGGAGGCCTCCTCCGCCGGCGTGCGCCGCATCAAGGCCGTCATCGGGGAATAAAACAGAATACAGGATGATATGACGCGCCCCCGCCGAATGGCGGGGGCGCAAACTGTTTTGGAGCCTTAGAAAATGCCCAGGACCTTTGGCACCTTCGGAATGATCTCGGATTGGGTGTCGCCGCAATGGATGCAGTGTCGGCGCTTTTCGCCCTCGGCTTCCTTGGTAGCCTCCGTGATGGTTTCCCATTCGGTATACTCATGGCCAAGGGCAGGGATTTCCTCGCGCTCCAGTGAAGCGGCGCAGACGCTGCAGCGCTTTTCCTTCAGGCCGGAATGGCCGCAGGCCGCTTCGCGGACGATTTCCCATTCGCCGGTGCTGTGGCCGAAGGCTTCGACGGCCTCGGTGCTCAGCGTCGCGTTGCAGTAGACGCAGTATTGCGTCCGGCGTCCTTCGGCGGTGCAGGTGGCCGCGCGCTCTGTGACCCAGGCGTCGGCCTTGTGGCCGTGAGCGGGAAGCTCGACGGTTTCGATGATTTGCTCGCACCAGTCGCAGTAATGGGCCTCCTCGCCGGGTGCGTCGCAGGTGGGTTCGACGGTGATCTCTGTCCAGTCGACAAAGGCGTGGCCCCGGGCGGGAAGCTCCTCCTCGGCCAATACCTCGCCGCACTCGGTGCAGAATCGCTTTTGTATACCTGCTTCGGTGCAGGTGGGATACTCCACGGCCTCCCACTCGCCGGTCTTGTGGCCGAAGGCGGGAATGGTTTCGCTGTTCAAGAGCGTGTCGCAGACCGTGCAGCGCTGTTCGCCGCGACCGTCCTCAACGCAGGTGGCGGGGCTGACGGTGACCATCTTGCCATAAACGTGGTCGGCCAGCGGCAGCTCCTCCGATTCCAAAACCGCGTTGCAGGTGGTACACTGGACGGCCTTGATGCCCTTCTGCATGCAGCTGGGCTCCAGCGTCACAGCCCACTCTCCGGGAGTGTGGCCCGTGGCGGGGATTTCGTTCGTCGCCAGTATCTCGCCGCAGACGGTGCACTTTTGCACCATCTGGCCTGCCTCCGTGCAGGTGGCGGCGGTGCCGACCTCCCACTCGCCGGGAGTGTGGCCCATGGCGGGGATTTCCTCGCGGCTAACCTCTACGCCGCAGATTTGGCAGATGCTCGAGGAGTAGCCGGGTTCAGTGCAGGTGGGTTTCTTCTTGACCTGCATTTCACCGGGAAGTGCGTGTTGGGAAGGGGAGCAGATGGCAAAATCTGCTTTCTTTGTATAATCAGGAAGGAGTATTCTAATATAATATGGTTGCCCAGCTTCCAATTCGGCAGTGTATCTCTTGGCTTCTTTGAAACCATAATAAAAGTCATTTGTTCCAGTTATAAATTCCTCATATTTATTTACAACATCAATTTCCATTTCTCCAGAAATTGGTTTGCCATAAAAACAGTAGGTGCCTTCTTCTGGTGCAGTAAAACAGTAAAAACCGTAGGAGCGGTTCATAGACCACTGTGGCAAATTGCAATTGCTCTTGTCAATGAAAAACAAAGTACCAATCTCTATGTTTGTTGCGTTGTTCAATTCACCAGCATCAGGCATGTCGGTTTTCTCAACAATGCCATAGGCAGTTCCAGCGAGTATTAAGACTAAAAAAATACACAGTATTGAACTCCATGTTTTTCTACACACAATTATGCCTCCTTAACAAATAATTATTGTTGCATCATTCTACAACAAAATTATTTTGTTGTCAATAACAAGATTTGTGTTTTTCTTCAACCAACAATGCTTGTTAAACTGTTGGCGAGAGGTGGAAGATATGCTGCCAAACTTGAAGTTGCTGCGCAGAGAAAAGGGTATCAGCCAACAGATGCTGGCTGAAGCGATGGGAACCAGCCAGCAGTCGATCAACAACTATGAGAACAAAACTATTGAGCCGGATATTGCCATGTTGAAAAGGATGGCAGATTACTTTGGCACGACGGTGGATTATATATTGGGCTATGCCAACACCCGTTATCCTGTTCAGGATACTATTGCTTTTTATTTGAACGAATCCGAATCCGACCTGATCGCCAAGTACCGCGCTCTGTCCCCGAAGGAACGGGCGTGCGTTCAGCAGGTGGTGGAAACGCTGCGGGATAAATAGCATAAAGCATATAACGATTCGTACAGATTCTTCGCTACGCTCAGAATGGCAACGACACGGTATGAATGTCATTCTGAGCGTAGCGTTTTTTCTGGCGAAGCGTCGGAATCTGTACATATCTGTTTGAATGACCCACCGGCCCTTCGGGCCACCTCCCCGCTGTGGCAGGGAGGCCGGGAGTGCGGCGGGCGCGAAGCGAAGCTTCCCCACCGCAGTGGGGAAGTGCCCCGAAGGGGCGATAGGGCCCCCAAGCCAATGTTTGTTGACGCGAGGGATCATTTCATTTATAATGATAACAGCCTATTAACAATCGGGAGGACTGACCATGCCCAATTTTGCGAAGATGCCCCTCTCCGAGCTGGTTCGCCCGGAGGGATTTGAGTGCGCCTGCGGCAGGCGGCACGTCTGCGCGATGAAGTACCTGAACATCGGCGCGGGGATCGTGGAACAGACGCCGGGAATGATCGCGGCGATGGGGAAGAAAAAGCCCTTCGTGGTCTCGGACGACAACACCTGGGAGGCGGCGGGCAGACGGGTGGACGAGATCCTGAGCGCCGCGGGCGTCGAACACGTGAACTGCGTGATCCCGCTGCACGATGCAAAGGCCGGGCGCATCGCCCCGGCGGAGTGGGAGACGGGCAGCCTGGTGATGCACTTCGACCCCTCCTGCGACATGCTGCTGGCGGTGGGCAGCGGCGTGGTGAACGACCTGTGCAAGGTGACGGCCCACGCCCTGGGCCGGCCCAGCGCCGTGGTGGGCACCGCGCCCAGCATGGACGGCTACGCCTCCAACAGCGGCTCGATGGAGGTGAACCACGTGAAGGTGTCCCTCTACGCCGCCGCGCCCCAGGGGATCCTGCTGGACACGGAGATCCTGTCGAAGGCCCCGATGCGCATGCTCTGGGCGGGGCTGGGCGACATGGTGGCCAAGTACGTGGCCGTGTGCGAGTGGCGCATTTCAAGCCTCGTGACCGGCGAATACTACTGCCCCGACGTGGCGGAGCTGATGCGCTCGGCGCTGCGCCGGCTGATGGCGGCGGCGGATAGGATCGCCGCGCGGGACGTGGAGGCCATCGGCTCCATCGCCGAGGGGCTGGTGCTGGCGGGCATCGGCATGGCCTTCGCCGGCATCTCCCGACCCGCCTCCGGCCTGGAGCACTATTTCAGCCACATGTGGGAGATGATGGCCCTGGAGCGGGGCGTGCCCTATGATCTGCACGGCATCCAGGTGGGCGTGGGGACGCTGCTGACGATGAGGATCTATCAGAAGCTGCTGGCGGACGGCACGAGGCCGGACCGCGCGAAGGCCGAGGCCCACATGGCCGCGTTCGATCCTGCGGCGTGGGAGGCGCGGGTGAAGCGGGTGTTCGGAAAGACCGCCGGGCAGATCCTTCAGATCGAGGCGCAGACCGGCAAGAACGACCCGGCGAAGCACGCCCGGCGGCTGGAGAACATCCTGGCGCACTGGAACGAGATCCTCGCGATCATCGGCGAGGAGCTGCCGGACTATCGATACCTGTACGAGACCATGGCCGCCACCGGCATGCCGCTGACGCCCGCGGACATCGGCATTCCCACGGACGACGTGGTGGACGCCTTCGTCTGCGCCCGGGACGTGCGGGACAAGTACCTCACGTGCTCGCTGCTGTGGGACATGGGCCTGACCGACGCATACGCCGCGTTCCTGCGGTCGTTCAACTGATACTAAATTCCATCTAATCCATGCACATCTGCGGGTGCCTCTTCGGTCAACGATGCGCTGCATCGCCTCCCTCCGCTCAGCTTTGCCAGAACAAAAAATCCACTCCGCATTTGTACATGTTTTAGAAGGAATTTAGTATGACAACAAAGCACCATGTCGGCGCGCCGGCATGGTGCTTTGCATGCTTATACCAGTATTACCCCCAGAACACGGACAGCGACGGGATGACCTGCTTCTTTCGGGAGAGGATGCCGGGGAGGAAGGCGCGGTTCTCCTCGGGGCGGACGTTGAAGGCCTGGGCGATCACGTCCGGCGGGCCGAGGAAGAGCAGGTGGGTGCCCTCCTGGAGCATGTCGGTGATCATGAACAGCAGCATGTCCAGATGGCTCTCCTCCTGGCGCTGGCGCATGGCGGCGAGGAACTCTTCGGAGCGCTTCAGCACGCGCCCGGAATCCAGCGTCACCGCCTGGCCGACGCCCAGCGTGTGGCCGGAGAGCATGAATTCCTTGTAGTCCTGGAACAGGATATCCCCGGCGGACTTGTCGTCGCTGGTGGAGGCGGAGAAGATCAGCTGGCCCAGCGCGTCGATGGATTCGTGGGCGATGGAGGCCATGCGCTCGGCCGTCTGCCGGTCGCGCGGGGTGCAGGTGGGGCTCTTGAACATCAGCGTGTCGCTGATGATGGCGCAGGTGAGCAGGCCGGCCATCCGCGTGGTGGGCATCAGGCCGCGCTCCATGAACATGCTGGCCACGATGGTGGCCGTGGAGCCCACGGGCTCGTTGCGCATGTAGACCGGGCTGCCGGTCTGCACGTCGGCCAGGCGGTGGTGGTCGATGATGGCCACGATCTCCGCCTGCTCCAGCCCCGGCACGGACTGGGCCAGCTCGTTGTGGTCCACCAGCACCACCCGCTTGCGGCGGGGCTTGAGCAGGTGGATGCGGCTGAGCGTGCCCACCACCCTGCCGTCCTCGTCGATCACGGGAAAGGCGCGGTGCTTGTTGTCCTGGGCCATCTGGCGCACGTCGTCCACGTAGTCGGAAAGCCGCGCCGGGCAGAGGTTCGTCGTGCGGCACACCCGGGACACCGGCAGCGCCTGGAAGATCATCCGCGCGGCGCGATAGGGCTCGTGGGGCGTGGAGATGACCAGCGTTTCCGAGGGGATCTCGCGAACGGCCTCTGGCACGGAGGCCTGGCACACCACCACGCAGGCCACGCCCGCGCGAAGCGCTTCCATGAGGACCTCCGGCTGGTGGCCGCAGATCAGCAGCGTGTCCTTCGACAGGGGAATGGCCTCCTCGCCGCCGGTGGGCAGGGCGATGGTCACCCGGCCGCTGACGCGGTTGGTGGGGGTCGTGCCGTCCAGCACGATGCTGCCCTCCAGCGCGCTGACCAGGTTGAACACCGGGATATCCTCCACCTCCGGGTGCAGCACCGAGCGCATGTCGTGGGTGGCGACGGTGTTGGTGGAGAGCATGCCGAACAGCGTGCCGTCGTCCTCCACCACCGGCAGGGCCACGGTGGTCTCGTCCCGGTGCAAAAGCTGCCAGGCCCGGTCCACCGTCACGGCCTTGTTCAGCGCCGGCGGGGTGTCGAAGCTCAGGTCGGACACCTGGGTCTTCAGGTTGTGGATCAGCACCGGCGGATCAAAGCCGTAGCGGTCCAGCACCAGCTGGGTCTCGTCGCTGAGCCGCCCCAGCCGCGCCGCCACGTATTCCCGGTCGCCCAGGGCGTTGCGCAGCTGGGCGTAGGCCATCGCCGAGACGATGGAATCGGTGTCCGGGTTGCGATGCCCGGTGACGTAGATGGGATCCATGAAGTCACCTCCCGATTGTGGTTCGGCCCGTCGCCGCGCGGCGGGCCGGGTTTCCCATTCAGTATATCATATTTCAGTCGGCGGGGGAAGCGGGATGGGCAAAGAAATGCGCGGCGGTTGCGCTTTGCCGCTTTAGCACATCAAAGAAATGACAATAATTGCTGAATTAAAGCCAAGAAAAGACAAAGTTAAGGCTGGACATTCCGCAACGGTTGTGCTATAATCAATATTGTCGGATGAAAAGTGCGTTTTCCGCGGCGCAAATTGTGCACATCGCTCAATGGCGTGACGGGCGCGTAACTCACATTCGGCAAAACATTCGGATGCAGGGCCGAAAGGCCTGCACAATAACGCAAAGGAGTGTATCCCAGTATGAAGAAGATTCTCGCTATGCTGCTTGTTGCGCTGCTCGCACTGAGCTGCACCGCCGCTCTGGCTGAAGGCGAACTGGTCGGCGTTTCCATGCCCACCAAGGACCTGCAGCGTTGGAATCAGGACGGCGCCTACATGGAAGAGAAGCTGAAGGAAGCCGGCTATGAGGTCGAGCTGCAGTTCGCCTCCAACGACGTTCCCACCCAGCTGAACCAGATCGAGACCATGATCGACGACGGCTGCCAGGTCATCGTCATCGCCGCCATCGAAGGCTCCTCCCTGGGCACCGCCCTGGACAAGGCCGCCGAGAAGGGCGTCAAGGTCATCGCTTATGACCGCCTGCTGATGGACAACGGCAACGTTGACTACTATGCCACCTTCGACAACTACAAGGTCGGCACCGTGCAGGGCACCTACATCAAGGATCAGCTGGATCTGGACAACGCCGAAGGCCCGTTCGTGATGGAGATCACCGCTGGCGACCCCGGCGACAACAATGCCCGTTACTTCTATCAGGGCGCCATCGATGTGCTGAAGCCCTACATCGACGCCGGCAAGATCACCGTGCCCTCTGGCCAGATCGAGTTTGACCAGGTTGCCACCCCCACCTGGAAGACCGACGTCGCCCAGAAGCGCGCCGAGGATATCCTGACCGCCAACTATGCCGGCGGCGAGGAGATCGATGCCTGGCTGTGCTCCAACGACTCCACCGCCCTGGGCGTGACCAACGCTCTGGAAGCCAACTACGCTGGCGAGAACTGGCCCATCATCACCGGTCAGGACTGCGACATCGCCAACACCAAGAACATGATCGCCGGCAAGCAGAGCATGTCCGTGTTCAAGGACACCCGTACTCTGGCTGCGCAGGTCGTGAAGATGGTCGGCCAGATCCTGGCTGGCGAGGAAGTGGACGTGAACGACACCGAGACCTATGACAACAACGTGAAGGTCGTTCCCTCCTTCCTGTGCGATCCCGTGTTCGCGGATGCCAACAACTACGCCGAGATCCTGATCGAGTCCGGCTACTACACCGAGGACGATCTGAAGTAATACAGAACGCAAGAGCCATTTTGATGCAGGCGGGCCTGTCCCGCCTGCATCATTTAAGGTATTGGCGGGCGCATGCGGCCGCCAGGAGTTGGAGGAAGAGCCATGGCAAAGATATTGCTGGAAATGAAGAACATTACCAAGACCTTCCCCGGCGTGAAGGCCCTGGACAATGTCAATCTCCAGGTGGAGGAGGGAGAGATCCACGCGCTGGTCGGCGAAAACGGCGCGGGCAAGTCCACGCTGATGAACGTGCTCAGCGGCATCTATCCCTTCGGCACCTATGAGGGCGACATCGTCTACAACGGGCAGGTCTGTAAGTTCTCAAACATCAAGGATTCCGAAAAGCTGGGCATCGTCATCATCCACCAGGAGCTGGCGCTGGTCCCGGAGATGACCATCGGAGAAAACATGTTCCTGGGCAACGAGCGGGGCAGCAAGTTCGCCATCGACTGGAACACCACCTATGCCGAGGCGGACAAGTACCTGCGCATGGTGAACCTGGAGGAGAGCAGCAAGGTGCAGGTCAAGACCATCGGCACCGGCAAGCAGCAGCTGGTCGAGATCGCCAAGGCGCTGGCCAAGCAGGCCAGGCTGCTGATCCTGGACGAGCCCACCTCCTCCCTGAACGAAGAGGATTCCCGCGCGCTGCTGGACCTGATGCTGGGCTTCAAGAAGCAGGGGATGACGATGATCATCATCTCCCACAAGCTCAACGAGGTCGCCTATGTCGCGGACAAGATAACCGTCATTCGCGACGGCACCACCATCGAAACCATCGACAACCGCGGCCCGGAGCCCGTGTCCGAGGAGCGCATCATCAAGGGCATGGTCGGCCGCGAGATGACCAACCGCTTCCCGCCGCGCCAGGGCGTGAAGATCGGCGACGTGATGATGGAGGTGGACCACTGGACGGTGCACCATCCGCTGTATCCGGAGCGCAAGGTGGTGGACGACGTGTCCATGTACGTGCGCAAGGGCGAGGTCGTGGGCATCTACGGCCTGATGGGCGCCGGCCGCACGGAGCTGGCCATGTCCATCTTCGGCCAGAGCTACGGCGCGAACTTCTCCGGCGAGCTGAAGATCGACGGCAAGCCCGTGAAGATGAAAAAGAGCGTCAGCGACGCCATCAAGCACAAGATCGCCTATGTCACCGAGGACCGCAAGGGCAACGGCCTGATCCTCAGCCAGTCCATCAAGGTGAACACCTCGCTGGCCAACCTTTCCAGCCTGGCCAGCATGGGCGTCATCGACCAGGACAGGGAATACGCCGTGGCCGAGGAATACCGCGACAAGCTCAAGACCAAGACCCCCACAGTGGAGCAGCTGGTGGGCAACCTCTCCGGCGGCAACCAGCAGAAGGTGCTGCTGGCGAAGTGGATGTTCGCCGAGCCGGACATCATGCTGCTGGACGAGCCCACCCGAGGCATCGACGTGGGCGCGAAATATGAGATCTACTGCATCATCAACGACCTGGCGGCCCAGGGCAAGTGCGTCGTCATGATCTCCTCGGAGCTTCCCGAGGTGCTGGGCATGAGCGACCGAATCTACATCATGAACGAGGGCAGGATGGTCGGCGAGATGAAGGCGGAGGACGCGACCCAGGAGAACATCATGGCGCTGATCCTCCAGTCGGGAAGGGGTGCATGACGATGAGTGAAAGCAGAATGAGCGTTGGCGCTTTTTTCCGGAAATATACCATGGTCATCGCGCTGGTGGTCGTGGTGGTATTCTTTGCCATCGCCACCGGCGGCGGCTCGCTGAAGCCCGGAAGCATCAACAACCTGATCTCCCAGAACGGTTACGTATTTGTGCTGGCGTCCGGCATGCTGCTGTGCATCCTGACCGGCGGCAACATCGATCTGTCCGTCGGCTCGGTGGTCTGTTTCGCGGCCTCCATAGGCTGCGTGATGATGGACCGGGGCATGAACATGTGGCTGGCGGTGCTGGCCATGCTGGCCATCGGCCTGGCCATCGGCGTGTTCCAGGGCTTCTGGATCGCCAAGGTGCACGTGCCGGCCTTCATCGCCACGCTGTCCGGCATGTACGCCTTCCGCGGCCTGAGCAACGTGGTGCTGCAGGGCTATCGCGTTGACATCAGCAACGAGCAGTTCCTGTTCCTGTTTGGCGGCGGCAGGGATTGCTACATCCCCGACTACGTGCGCCAGCTGATGGGCACGGAGGGCAAGCCGAACCTGACCTGCCTGGCCATCGGCATCGTCGCCGTCGCGGTCTACGCGCTGATGACCGTGCGGCGGATCCACGTCCAGAAGAAGCTGAACATCCATCAGTCCATCCTGGGCCAGGTGCTCACCACCTGCGCGATCTGCGCGGTCGTGCTGTTCATCACCTGGCAGATGGCCAGCTTCCGCGGCATCCCCACGGTGCTGATCTGGATCGCGCTGGTGCTGGGTGTGTACCAGTACATCACCACCAAGACGGCCATGGGCCGCCACCTGTATGCCGTCGGCGGCAACGAGAAGGCCACGGCCCTCTCCGGCGTCAAGACGCGCAACGTCTACTGGTTCGCCTATGCCAGCATCGGCCTGATGGCCGGCCTGGCCGGCATCCTGACAGCCGCCCGCGCCAAGGGCATCGACCCCACCTACGGCGAAGGCTATGAGATGGACGCCATCGCGTCCTGCTTCATCGGCGGCGCCTCGGCCTACGGCGGCACCGGCAAGGTGTCCGGCATGATCATCGGCGCCGTGCTGATGGGCGTCATCAACCAGGGCATGAACATGGTGGGCGTGGATTCCAACCTGCAGCGCGTGGTCAAGGGCCTGGTGCTGCTGCTGGCGGTCGTGTTCGACGTCATGTCCAAGCGACAGAAGCGGTAGGAAAGGAGGATGGCAATGATGGAGAATAAAGCTGTGAACCAATCCAACATCAGGAGGCCGAATCCGGTTTCCATGTTGAAAAAGAATGCCATGCTCATCATCCTGGTGCTGGTGTATATCTTTTTCACGATCATGACCAAGGGCCGGATGTTCAAGCCGACCAGCTTCGCCTCGCTGATCAATCAGAACGCCTACGTGTATATCCTCGGCTGCGGCATGCTGATGTGCATGCTCACCGGCGGCAACATCGACCTGTCCTGCGGCGCCTTCGTCTGCCTGCTCGGCGCGCTTAGCGGCATGATGATGGTCGTCTGGAAGTGGGGGACCGGCGTCTCCCTGGCGGCCATGCTGCTGATCGGCGTCATCTACGGCTGCGGCCTGGGCGCGCTGATCGCCTACGTGATGGTTCCGCCGTGGATCGCCACCCTGGCGGGTTACCTGGCCTTCCGCGGCCTGGGCACCTCCATACTGGGCGTGTCCACCACCAACTCCATTTCCTTCAAGGACAGCCCGGATTTCCTGAACATCTTCTCCGGCACGCTGTTCAAGACCCCCGAGGGCCAGCTGAACATGCCCTGCCTGATCGTGGGCATCGTGGCCGCGGTGCTGGTTGTGGCGCTGATCTTCCGCTCCCGGGCGGTGCGGCTGCGCAAGGGCTATGAGGTGGACACCCTGGCCATGGACGCGGCCAAGAGCGTCCTCGGCGCGGCGGTCATCCTGCTGGTGATGTACAAGCTGGCGCTGTCCGGCGGCATCCCCACCGTGCTGGTCTGGGTGGCGGCGGTCGTGCTGCTGTACGCCTTCATCACCAGCAAGACCACCATCGGCCGCCACTTCTACGTGGTGGGCGGCAATATCGAGGCGGCGCGCCTCTCCGGCGTGAACACCAAGCGGATCATGTTCCTGGCCTACCTGAACATGGCGATCCTCACCTCGATCTCGGCAATGACGGTCATCTCCCGCTTCACCGCGGCCAACGCCGACGCCGGCAAGAACTTCGAGATGGACGCCATCTCCGCCTGCGTGGTGGGCGGCGTCTCCGCCAGCGGCGGCTCGGGCACCGTGCTGGGCATGGTGATCGGCGCCACGCTGATCGGCGTCATCAACCTGGGCATGTTCCAGATCAACCTGGACGCGAACTATCAGCGCGTGGTCAAGGGCTTCGTGCTGCTGGCCGCCGTGGTGTTCGACATCCTCTCCAAGAAGCGCGACAGCTGATTCTACACCGCATCAGCGGCCGTCTGGCCGCCTTGGCGCAATCATTGCGCCGAGGCGGTCATTTTTTGCTTTGAATTGTTACAAAAAATTGACAAGGGAAAATGTAACCCGTTATGTAACCAGGAAGTGGTATCATGATAGCGTAAAAGTAGGCGAGGTAGTATCTCACAGAGAAAAAGGGACGAAAACCTCTTCAGAAGATACCAAAAATTGCAACATGGTATTATAGTAGTGTGGTATTTGCACGAATTGCCGGGCTTTGGCTCGACGGGACGGCCAAAAGGTTGAGATTTGCGACAAGGGCCAAAGCGGGTAAAAAGTGCGTTAAATGCGGCATTGAACAGGACATAATTTCGTAATATTTCGGATTGAGGGGTTGCGCAGATGACGGATAAGGAGCTTCGGAAGCTCAGGCGGGACGACCTGTTGCAAATTCTCATAAACCAGCAGCGCCAGATCGACGAATTGAACGGCGAACTGGCCAGGGCGAAGGAAGCGCTGGAGGACCGGCGCATCGCCATCGAGCAGTCCGGCTCGCTGGCGGAGGCTGCGCTGAAGCTGAACGGCGTGTTTGAATCGGCCCAGGCCGCCGCCGACCAGTATTTGCAGCAGGCGCAGGCGGATGCCGACGCGCTGCGGGCGCAGGCCCAGGCCGAGGCGGACAAGGCCAGGGTCGTGGCCGAGGACGTGCTGCAAAGC
Source organism: uncultured Eubacteriales bacterium (assembly GCA_902799045.1). Classification (GTDB taxonomy): domain Bacteria; phylum Bacillota; class Clostridia; order Christensenellales; family Aristaeellaceae; genus UBA2862. The sequence goes on along the minus strand of CADBZH010000008.1, from coordinate 49,940 downwards.
GCGCGCGGCGAGGCGGAGCGCATCCTGCGCCAGGCCCGCGAAGAGGGCGAACGCGCGAAGGGCGCGAGCATTGAACCGGCGGCGCAGAGCGCGCCGCAGTCGGCGCCGCAGCCGGATGAGGGCAAGCGCCGCGGCCTGTTCGGGAGGAACCGCAAGGCATGAAGCGAGTATTGACCGAGAACCCCACGGTGCAGCAGCTGGAAAGCGAGCTGCGGCGGGAACAGCACAGGCGCAGCTATCGCTCGACGCTGCTGAGCACCGTCAGCGCGCTGGTGATCGTCGCGGCGGTGGCGGTGCTGGTGTCGATGCTGGCGCTGCCGGTGCTGCAGGTGGTGGGCGAATCCATGACGCCCTCGCTCTATCAGGGCGAGATCGTGGTGGCCCCGAAGGGCACCGCGTTCCAGAAGGGCGATGTCATCGCCTTTTACTACAACAACAAGATCCTGGTGAAGCGCGTGATCGCGAATGCCGGCGAGTGGGTGAACATCGACGCCGACGGCAATGTGTTCATCAACGACGTGCCGCTGGAGGAGCCCTACGTGCAGGAAAAGGCCTTCGGCGACTGCAACATCACGCTGCCCTATCAGGTACCGGACGGAAAGATCTTTGTGATGGGCGACCATCGCGCCACCTCCTCCGACAGCCGCAACACCGCGGTGGGCTGCGTGGCCCAGGAGCAGGTCGTCGGGCGCGTCGTGCTGAGGGTCTGGCCCCTGGACCGCATCAGCGTCATCAAGTAGGCAGCGGGCATCCTTAAACCATAACGACATTTGATAGCGAGGCATAAGGCTATGAAAAAGGTCGAGCGCAGTCAAGCAGAAGCGTTCCTGAAGCGCAAGAAGGTGCATGCTCATCTGAAACGGATCGTCGCGGTCCTTTCAGCGTTTGTCATGCTCTTTACGATGAACACGCTGAAGAAGAGCGCCGATACCCTGGAGCGCATTCCGATGTGCCATTTGGAGGAGCACGAGCACACCGAGGCGTGCTATGACGCCGAGGGTGAGCTGATTTGCGGCCTGGAGGCGCACGTGCACACCGACGCTTGCTATCAGCAGCGCCCCGTCAAGGACGAGGCCGACGAGGAGGAGGCGCCGCTGGAGACGGCTTCCGATGAGGAGATCTCCCTGGAGGAGGCCACCGGGGCCGATGCCGCCGACGAGACCGAAGTCGAGGAGCAGGAAGCGACCGTTGAAGACGCCGTCGAGGCCGAGGCCCCGCTGCCGGAATTCGTGCTGGGCGAGGAGGCGCGCCTGAGCGCCATCATCGACGCGCTGCAGCTGCCCGTGTCCCTGCGCGACGTGCGCGAGGTGGGGCAGGTCGTGAACAGCGCGGACGAGGCCGGTCGCGTGGGCGTCGAGGTCGTGGAGGGCGACGTGCGCGTCTACGCCATGGCGGACTTTGACCTGGCCGAGCTGGCGATCATCACCGAAGACGACATCCAGAGCGTGATCCTCACCCAGGGCGTCGCCCATGTGGACGAGGTCGCCACGCCTGTGGCCGAGCCTGAGACCGAGACCGACGCCGACGCCGAAACCGCGGCGGTCGAAACTGAAAACGAGCCTGAAGCTGAGACCGAAGCCGAGGTAGAGGCTGAGACCGAAACCGAGTCTGAGACCGAAACTGAAACCGGGTCCGAGACCGAGACCGAAGCTGAATCCGAGACCGAGACCGAAGCTGAGACCGAGACCGAGACTGAAGCTGAGCCTGAAACCGAGGCCGAGCCTGAGACCGAGCCTGAGACCGAAACTGAAACTGAAGCAGAGGTAGAGACCGAGACTGAATCCGAGACCGAGACCGAAGCTGAGACCGAGACTGAGCCTGAAACTGAAACCGGGTCCGAGACCGAGACCGAAGCTGAGACCGAGACCGAGACTGAGCCTGAAACTGAAACCGGGTCCGAGACCGAGACCGAAGCTGAATCCGAGACCGAGACCGAAGCTGAGTCTGAGCCTGAGACCGAAACTGAAACTGAAGCAGAGGTAGAGACCGAGACTGAATCCGAGACCGAGACCGAAGCTGAGACCGAGACCGAAGCTGAATCCGAGACCGAGACTGAAGCTGAGCCTGAAACCGAAGCTGAAACCGAAGCCGAGGCTGAAACCGAGACTGAAGTTGAGCCTGAAACTGAGACTGAGCCCGAAACCGAGACTGAGACCGAAGCCGAGGCTGAAGCTGAATCCGAGACTGAGACCGAAACTGAAACTGAAGCTGAATCCGAGACCGAGTCTGGGACTGAGACCGAAGCTGAATCCGAGACCGAAGCCGAGACCGAGACCGAGACCGAAACTGAAACTGAAGCTGAATCCGAGACCGAGTCTGGGACTGAGACCGAAGCTGAATCCGAGACCGAAGCTGAATCCGAGACCGAGACTGAGACCGAGACAGAAGCTGATACTGAGACCGAAGCCGAGACCGAGACCGAAGCCGAGACCGAAGCCGAGACCGAGTCTGAAACCGAAGCTGAGCCCGAGACCGGGGACAACGCCACCGTTGAGGGGCCGACCCTGAGCGCCAACATCAGCGTGGACCTGTCCAGCGTGGACCTGATGCAGGCCGCCACCGTCGAGGGCGACACCGTGAAGCTGTCCGTCACGGACCTGCTGGCCGCGGAGGACGATTCCGTCAACCTGGTGGAGGGCGAGCTGGACGTGGACCACGAGGTCTTTGCCAGCGAGGCCACCGTCACCAACAGCGATGTCGACGTGGAGGATGGCAGCATCATCCTGACCGCCGACGCCCTGGAGAGCGGCAGCGTCTCCCTGGAGATGCAGACCGAGTCCACCGAGGACGACGTGACCACCGTCACCACCCAGACGGTGAACTTTGAGCTGACCGGCTACACCGGACGCACCACCGACGCCATCGACAACGCCGGCGACACCACCAACGGCACCGTGACGATCGTGCCCGCCGAGGAGACGAGCCTTCCGAACGACGCCTACGCCACCCTGACCGAGGTCGAGGTGCCCGAGGGCATCGAGGTCGCCTCCGCCCCGGAGGAGGGCACCCACGAGGCCGCCGTCGCCTATGATATCTCCATCCACAACGAAAAGCAGGACGAGCTCTCCCAGACCGGCGAGGTCGCCGTGGTCGTCATGCCCGAAAACCTGAACGTGTTCGCCGAGCTGCCCGAGGGCGCCACGCCTGAAAACGTGCACTTCGAGCTGATCCACATCCACGCCGACGGCACCGCCGAGCCCGTCGAAAACGTCGATTTCAAGCACGACGCCGACGGCAACGTCACCTCCTTCTCCTTCACCACCAACGGCTTCTCCACCTACGTGGTGAGGTATACCGTGGATTTCAGCTATACCGACGGGGAAGGCGCCGAGCACACCTGGAGCTTCCCCGGCACCGGCAGCCACAGCCTCATGGAGGTGCTGGACGCGCTGGACATCCAGGGCGAGGCCATCACCGCGGCCGACCTGGTTCTCACCGAGCTGGTGGGCGAGGCCGGCGAAAAGGACCTCTACCTGACCCAGGACGAGGAGACCGGCGAATACTTCATCAACAGCGACGCCGCCTTCGACGACACCTATACGCTCACCATGACCGTGGACGAGACCGAATATACTATCATCGTGACGGACGATGTATTTTGGCAAGTCACAATTAATCTCTATGATTATTCGGGCAACAATTTAATCAGCGGTGCTGCCCTCGATGCGCTGAAGAACAGAGTCTTTGGCATTCAGGAAGAGATTACGTATTCCAATGGAGGGAATAGTAATCGTTTTACCGGCGTGCAGTTCAATTCTGCGTCCGAGGTCACTTCGTTCAAAGATATGAATGTGCCGAATTCTGGCGACACCGTCACTTTCAAAATCCTTGACGACGTAAACAATGTTTTTACCTTGCAGCAGTGGAAGGATAGTCCTGATCAGAACAATGTCAACAATGCGCATCTCTCCGAGTTGCAGGGCTTTGCTCTCAAAGAAACAGACGGCTATGTGATTGACGCATCTCAAAATAAAGTAACCCTCAATTTCCAGCAGGTGCTTTCGTATACCGAAAAGTACGGTGTGCGCGTCTACGTTCAGGAAGCTGGCCTGGAGATTGATGAAGCGGACGACTACTATGTGTTTGTGAAGGTGCCTGCACCCACTCAAGATAACAGTGACCGATATTTCTTCGGCGCCTCCAGGTTGATTATCGGGCCCGATCAGACGACTGTGGATATTCCGATCACGGAATGGTTCGACAATAACGGCACTGCGGTTTCCAACATGCAAATCTCCGCAGACATGAATGCACAGGTTTCTGTTCTAAAGAAGAAGTCGAATAAGACCATCCAAAGCGTTGCCGATTTGAGAGAGCCGAACAACGTGGATACGATCGTCGAGGGCTATTCGATTTCCTGCTATAACCTTCACTATAATTCTCCGACTGATGAGATGCTGTCTTCCGTGGACGATACGAACATGATCAGGTACTGGTATAACAGCCTGACCTTCGCCACGCCCACCGGCACCATTTCCAAGGCCTACATCGACAGCTTCATGAAGGATGCTACCGACTTTGGCTACTATACGGAAGAGTATAAGAACCATACTGCTGACATTGAAGCCACGATCGGCGCGGCAGTGATGTCTGCTGTGATTACAGACGGCCCAGCTGGAACAGGCGAGGCTGACTTCGGCTATTCCGGCAGAAATCTCAAGGTCAATGTTCTCAAAGTCTTAAAGGTGTACACGGATCAGGACGGCAAACCCATTCAAAATAAGGATGTTACGATTCGCCTGAAAGACAAGGCTGGCAATACAGTAGCGGAAAAACAGGGCAACACCGGCACGAACGGCAGGTTCCAGGTGGAGTTTGACGGGCTGGAGCCCGGAGATTATAGCGTTTCCGAAGTCATAGACGACCAGGAAATCACGCAAAGCGGAGCGGCCCAGGTTGGGGGTTTGTATGTGGATTTCAGCGCGACGGAAGCTCATTTCCTGAACAATACCAACCTCAATTACTTTGGACAAGTCGCTTATGACAACCCAAGTACCCTTGCAGAAGTGTTGAATAAAGGCACTCGCGTACCTTTGGTGATACTCACCGATGAACCAGAAGAGGTTAATACAGCTGTTACCGCTGGGAACGTAAGCGACGTTACAGTCTACCAGAACGGCACGGGCGGCTACAAGAAATATGACATTGTCAATGACATGAAGCGGCTTCGCGTGCTGTCGAAGGAGCTGATTGGCGCGACGGACAGCACCACCGTTCGTGTGCTGAATTATAAAGCGTCTGACATTTCCGACGAAGGCATTGATCTGGAAGACGACGGGCGTTATGTCGTGATCAACGTGATGATGGACCAGGAAAATTTCTGTCCATTGGTGAAGTTTGACGGCGTGGGCCTCGATGCTCAATTCGAGAGCCACGGCAAGGAATACGCTACGAAGGTACTCTTTAATCTGCTCAATGATGATGGCACAAAAGGGTATTGCGAAGATGGGAGTCCACAAGAGTTTAATACCAGCAAGACAGGCGCGGGCATCATTCTGGCACCCTGGGCCAATGCCCATTACTTGACTGGCGATTTCGGCGGCACGATCATTTCCAAAGAGGTCAACAGGAATGGCGGCGAGCTTCACTCCTACAATCCCAACCAGCGCCAGACGCTGAACATCACCATCCAGAACATCGTCGGCGAGCCCAATGTCGGCATGCTGGAGCTGATTAAGGCGTTTGCGAGCGACAGCATCAAGGACAAGATCACCTACTTCACCTTCAAGGTGACGCTGTCGGATACCAATGAACCCAGCAAGGTGCAGGGCCAGTCCTTCCCGGCTTCGGGCTTGAAGGAGGGCAATGAGGTCACCTTTGACGAAAGCGGCGTGGCCTTTGTTGAAGTGCGCGCCGACAACACCGTAACCATCGCGAACCTTCCCGAGGGCACGACCTATGCCGTCGAGGAGATCACCACGCCCGCGACCGCGCACTATGTGCACGTCAACTCCGCCGTCAACGGCACCATCGTTGCGGGCGAGACGGCCAATGGCGCCATCGTTAAGGGCACGACGCAGAAGGTCACCGTCACCAACGACCTGCGCAAGACCGGACTGACGCTGCGCAAGACCGTGAACAACGCCCCCGCGAACGACGGCACCCAGTTCCACTTTGACCTGTACCTGTGGAGCGAGACGGAGGACGAGTCCACCCACGAGACGACCTACACGGCCTTTACGGAGACCAGCGGTCTGACGGTCACCGGCACCACCGCGTCGATAATCCTGTCGAGCGGCAGCTATGATGATGAGCATGGTGAGCATGTTGCCGGCGTCTGGAGCGGCTTCACGCTCACCAACGGCCAGGAGATCAACATCAGCGGCCTGCCCCAGGGCCTGAACTATGCCTTCGTGGAGAATACGACCGGTATGCCCGCGGGCTACGGCGTCGTCACCCCGGACGGCGAGGCGGTCGGCGCGCTGGACGCGAACGGCTCCGTGGCCACCATTGTCAATGAGTATATTGATAATACCAGCGTGGAGGTGCGGAAGGTCTGGTCCGACGGCAATCCCAGCAACCTGAACGCCGAGATGTACCTGCTGCGGTTCAAGAAGACAGGCGGAACCGCACAGCCCGATCCCGTGCCGGAAACCCCGACTACGGGCTCTCTGCGCATCGTCCAGACCCTGACGGGCGCTGGCGCGGACTCCTCCACCTTCACCGGCAGCTATGTCGTGAAGAAGGATGACGTCGAGGTCAGAAGCGGCAGCTATAGCAGCACAAATGGCGCGACCATCTCTGGCTTGGAGCCTGGCAACTATACGGTTGAGGTCACCGGCAGCGATACGACTTACGATGTGACCACAGCCCTGAGCACCGCCATGGTCACTGTGACGGCGAATCAAACGGCCGACGCGTATGTGAGCCACGAGCTGACAACCCCTGTGACGGTTCCGACCACGGGCAGCATTGTCATTGCCCAGACCCTGACGGGCGCTGGCGCGAGCTCCTCCACCTTCACCGGCAGCTATACCGTGAGGAAGGATGGCAACCCGGTCAGCAGCGGCAGCTATAACAACAAGGCGGGCGCGACATTCTCTGGCCTGGTGCCCGGCAACTACACTGTCGAGGTCACCGGCAGCGATACGACCTACGATGTGCAAAATGCAACGCAGACGGCCTCCGTCAATGTGACGGCGGGCAATACTGCGACTGTGAACGTGAGCCATGAGTTGAGGGAGAGGCAGAGCTCGAACGCGGGCAATAATACTGCTACTGTAAACATTGTTGGTGTAAACTGGAGATATGGGAACATAGGGTATGATTGCGGCCCTGCGCCTGAATTGGAAAATGGAAGTATAGTATTGTCTGTTAGATCAAGTTGGAGCAATCCATTAGGCAGCGTGACAATAAACGCTTCAACAAATTGGCGCGGCAGTATTACGGTTGATTCCACTAATCTAAGTGCGAATGGAGAGCAATTTGGTGGAGTTGGTGTATCTTGTAGTTCTGAAATGACAGGTGTCCTCGTTTCTCCTGATTCGTTTAATGGTAGTAACGAACTTAATGTCACCATAACTGCATTCTACAGCCAGCCTTCCGCCTCCGCCCTCTCCCCCTTCCAGATGGCCTTCAACCCCTTCGTGGCGTATGCGGACGAAGGCACGCCGGGCGCGCTGCCTGCGGGCATCGCCAGCGGCATCAATATCCCTGAAGGCTATGAGCTGGACAGCGAAGGATGGCGGTATGTGAAGCTGACTCCCGGTCACCTGTCCGAGACTCTGACCGACCTGCCGAAGGTGGACGCTGACGGCAACGACTACTATTATATGCTCGTGGAGTATAACGTGCCGTCCAATTACAACGTCAGCTACAGCCAGCCCTCGCCGGTTCCGGGCTCCCAGCTGGGCGGCACCATCGCGACCCTCACGGCGACCAACACCCCGATTGTGCCCAAGGGCACCATCACGATCCGGAAAGTGCTGGACAGTGATACGACCAGATACGATGCCTTGAAGACCTGGGATTACTGGTTCGGCATCTATAGAGATCAGGAAGCGAACGATCTGGTCGAAACCCTGCATTGCCAGGCCTACAGCGCGGACAACTATAGTAATACCGTCACTTCCAACCCGCTGCCCTATGGCACATACTGGGTGTACGAGCTGACGGACGAGGTCGAGGTCAACGGCGTGAAGACGCGCTATCCGATCAAGGACGGCCAGGTCACCAAGAGCAACATCCATTTCACGGTGACTACCTCCTCGCCCTCCGTCACCATCAATGCCTCGAACACTTCGGGCACGGTGGAATACACCAACAAAGTGGTGACCGACTATGTCGTCCAGAAGCGCTGGATGCGCAGCAACGGCACCTGGGATGACGATTATGGCGCCGGCGCCGACGACGTCAAGACCATCTACTTTAAGCTGAAGCGGACCGTAAACGGCAGCGAGACGTACTTCGACAAAGACGGCAAGCAGGCGACGGGCAGCGACCAGCCGGTCATCCCCCTCACCTATGCCATGGCCGAGACGGCCTGGAAGACCGAGACCGACGCGGGCGTGACCGTGACCAAGGGCGAAACCGTGCTGCACTGGATCAAGGAGTTCACCAACCTGCCGGGCAACCACAGCGAGTATTCCGTTGTCGAGTGCGACAAGGATGGCAATAACTATCCTGACGGTCGCTACACGACCTGCACGGTGCTTGGCGATGTCACGGCGTTGAAGAACAGCCTGGTCGAGGTAAAGGGCGAAAAGGTCTGGAAGATCAACGGCGATCGTTCCGCCGTCGCCGTCGGCACCCGGTTTGACGACTACTACATCACGCTGCAGCTGAAGCGCGGCGAGACGGTGCTGGATACCCAGACGGTTGGCAAGGCTAACAATAATTGGTCCTACACGTGGAATGACCTCGCCGAATACGACCCCGAAACGGGCGCGGCGTACAGCTATTCCGTCGTGGAGACCGGCGTCTATGCCTCCCAGGCGGACGCGGAGGCGGGCACCAACAACCTGATCGGCCGCTTCGTGCACAGCGAGGGCGTCCCCGTGGAAAACGGCGCGCTCTACACCACGACGATCACCAACGATCTGAGCGAGGTCGACATCGACCTCGTGAAGGTGGACAGCGTGGACCACACCAGGAAGCTGTCCAACGCGAAGTTCCAGCTGATGCGCCGCGAGCTGGGCAGCACGGACGACGACTTTGCCCGCTTCGAAAACAATCAGTTTGAGGAGATCAAAGTCGGCAATGAGATGAAGAAGATGGGCCCGGTGACGATCACCAGCACGGACGGCCTGACGATTCAGGATCTGCTGCCCGGCGAATACCAGGTGCAGGAGATCCAGGCGCCTCCGGGATACATCCTCACGGACAGCGTCTTCACCTTCACCATCAACGCCGATGGCACGGTGACCTATGAGAACGGGAACGAGCTCGTCACCTTCGAGAATGCCACCTTCACCATCGGCAACAACGCGGGCGTCCAGCTGCCCTCGACGGGCGGCATGGGCACGGGCATGTTCACCGCCGCGGGCGTGGCGCTGCTGCTGCTGGCCCTGGCGGGCTGCCTGCTGAAGGCCCGCAAGCGCGATACCGACGCGTAATTCCGCCCGGGGGGCGGCCTCCACGGGGGAGCCGCCCCCCACGGGGCGCGCCGAACGCCATTTTTGTCACCCACGCCCCACGGGGCGTTCGTGAAGACACCATGAAAGGGGGTGGCCCACGACAGGATGCGAAGGAAGATAGTGCCTCACATCAGGGGCAAGCCGGGGGGAAGGTCGACTGGTCCGGGCACGGGGCCGCCATCCTTTGGGCGCAGTCAACGGGTTGAGGCCCGTGGGCCGCGCCGTGTAAAGGAGGGATGAGCCGGGGCCACAGGCCGCTTCGGCGGCGCGGGGCGGGCGCACGGCCTGCCGCGCGACAGAGTTGGAAATTTTCATTTCACGATGAAAATTTCCAAAATGGCAGGTTTTGTCCCACATTTTTTGGAATTCGAACATCGATTTACGGCCAAGTAACCCACTACGTAACCTTGACTTGTTATAATATGGGTGCAAGGCTCGGAGAAACGATTTCGTTTTCCAGTCCGGCGCGCCGCAAGGCCGCCGAAGGCCAATCCCGCGGGGCGAGGGTCGCCCCAACCGGGCGCACCCCGGCGTCCGGAGGAATCCACTCTCACCATGCGGGGGCATGGAACGAATACGCGCAAGGCGCGAAAAAAGAAAGGATAGGAAGAACATGAAGAAGATTCTTGCTCTGTTGGTTGCTGTGCTGCTGATCGTGGCGAGCATGAGCGTCGCGTTCGCGGCCGAGACTAACAATCACACCATCACCATTACCAATGCCAATGCGACTGGTAAGCATGAGTACACCGCTTATCAGGTGTTCTCCGGCAACCTGGACGCCACCGAAGGCACACTGTCCGATATCGCGTGGGGCAATGGCGTTAATGGCACGGCCCTGCTGGCTGCCCTGAAGGCTGATACCTTTGCCAATCATACTGATTTTGCTGCTTGCACCACTGCTGAGGATGTTGCCAAGGTTCTGGCTGGTTATGGCGACAATTCCGCCAAGCTGGATGCGGTTGCCCGCGTGATTGGTGATCATCTGGGCACTGCTGCCGGTGCTTCTACCCAGGATGGAACTCCGTACACTATCAATGTGAGTGGTGATGGCTACTACTTCATCAAGGATACCACCGCGAACTTGGCTGCTGGCGATACCTACTCCAAGTTCATGCTGAACGTTGTGAAGGACGTCTCCGTGGCTGCCAAGGATACTGTTATCGCTCCCGATAAGAACATCCTGATTGCACAGGGCGAGGATCCTGCTCAGTTCCAGCGCGTCAAGGCAGACTCTGCGCAGATCGGCGATACCGTGACGTTCGAAGTTCAGATCGACGTTCCTGATACCACCCAGTATAAGGATCATTTCGTCTTTGTCATGCACGACCAGTTGCCCGCCGGCCTGACTCTGACTGGTATCTCCTCCGTTAAGGTTGGCAATGATAATGTCAATTACACGATGACCGTTAAGGACGGCGATGAGTACAAGGCCTATACCGCGCCTACGGATGCTGTTACTGCTGCTGGCGGCCAGGATATCAAGATCGTGTTCCCCGGCTTCAAGGCTTTCGCTGAGACTGCTGGCAAGAACTACATCGGCCAGAAGATGGTCATCACCTACACTGCCGTTGTGAATGATGACGCTGTGTATGGCGAGACCGGCAACGAGAACGAAGTGTACTTCGACTATTCCAACAATCCCAACCACGATTATCATGGTGATGACTTCGGCCCGGACGAGCCCAAGGGCGAGACCCCGCACAGCAAGACCATCACCCATGTGACCACCCTTGAGATCATCAAGGTTGACGGCGGCAACAACAACAATCCCCTGGCTGGCGCTGAGTTCACAATCACTGGTACTCAGTACAACACCACTCTGGTGACTGGTGAGAGATTCGTGGCGGCTGCTGATGGCGACTACTGGGCTCTGCTCGATGGTTCCTATACCACCACTAATCCTGAGACTCCGAACATGAACACCACCCAGTATGTGACCCCCTATGCGCGCTACAACAAGGAGGAGTATACCGACACCGTGGTTGTGCCGGAAGATGTTACGATCACTGCGATCTCTAACTCTCAAGGTAAGATTACTATCAAGGGTCTGAAGGAAGGCACCTACACCATCACTGAGACCAAGGCTCCCGACGGCTATAACAAGCTTGAGGATAGCTATGAGCTGCATATTGGTTGGGACCGCGCTGCTGCTCTTAATAAGGACAATGTGTCTGGTGGTTTCTCCATTGATCAGGCATCTAAAGATGCTGGCTTCACAATGACCGATGATGGTGTGAAGTTCTCGATCACCCTGCAGAACTTCTCTGGTCAGACCCTGCCCTCCACCGGCGGCATGGGCACCACGATCCTCTACATCGCGGGCTCCGTCCTGGTGCTGGCTGCGGCGATCCTGCTGATCACCAAGCGTCGCATGAACGCCAACGACTAATTGCTTCCCAAGCGCTGGCCGCGCGCACCTTCATTCACGCGCGGTCGCGCACAACCTCCTTCCCACCCTCTCCGGTTCGCCGGAGAGGGTTTTTTTGTGGCTCTTCACGGAAATTTGGGGAATTGAGAAGATCCCCCTCTCCGCCCTACGGGCTCCATGGGCCTGCCAAACGCGCGCGCCCAATGCTGCCGCATTGGGTCCCATCGCGCACGGACGGGCCCGTTCTCGCTGAAAACAGTCCACAGGACTGTTTTCCGGGCGCTCGAACCCTCTCCCCCTCACGGGGGCGGGGCAAGGTTTTATTCAGCGCTCGGCTCGCCCCCGTGAGGGGGAGAGCTGGCAGCCGAAGGCTGACTGAGAGGGGCATTCTCCAGAAAAACGTGAAGAACCATATATTTCCATGCACCCCACAGGCTTCCGTGCTGAGCCCTTTTGGAGGGTTGCGCCGTCGCGAAAATGAAAAAACGCTGCCCATGTTTGAAAATCAATGAAAATAATCTGAAAACTGAAAGAATAGTTACATCGCGTTTTCAATGTAACCCTCAGCCGGCGGGACGGAGCCATCCCATGGCGGAAAAAGACAGCTAATAATGTCTGCTGAATTTGGCCTTTTGTCCGCTGGTTCATTATTGGAATAAAACGGTTTTGTTACAGCATGAAAACATAAAAAGCGTGATAATGCGGGATTTTTGGCCAAATCCGGACAAATGTTAAATCGCAACAGGAGGGCTAGATTTGTCCCTACTCTCTGGTTGAAGGGTCCTTGAAAGGGATGTGAAAACGGATGAAAACATGGTATAATGTTGGTAAGCTATCAATGGGATTTTTACAAACCGATGCGTAACCCGATGATCCAGGAACGGCCGGCCCGAGAGGCTGTAGGGAGTGAGACGATGGAGCGTAAGAACGATTTCCGCCTGATGGAGAGCCTGGCGAAGCGCAGCCGTCGCATGCGGCTGATGAAGCGGGGCGTTGCCCTGTTGTCGGTGCTGGTGCTGCTGTTCACGATGGACGCCCTCAAGCGCATGGCGGTGGCCATGGAGCGCGTCCCCACCTGCGGCTATGAATACGACCACGAGCACACCGATGACTGCCGCGACGAGGCCGGCGCGCTGGTCTGCGGGCTGCATGAGCACACCGACGCCTGCTATCAGGAGACGCCCGACGCCGCCGCGAGCGACGAGGAGAGCCCGGAGGAGGAGACCTTCGAGGAGGAGGAGCAGGACCTGGCGGACGTCACCTGGGAGAGCGACGAGACCATCGGAAGCGAGGAGAACGAGGAGGGCGACGAACCCGTCGAGAGCGACGAGGCGGAGGAAGCGGCGGTTGAGGACGCGGGACTTGCCTGCTGGTTTGACCTGAACGGCGCGAACCAGGCGCTGCTGGGCGAGGTGCTGGCGGCGACGGAGCTGCCGGTGCGCCGCGAGCAGATCCAGATGGTCGGCCTGGTGGACGACGGCTCGTCCGACGCGCCCGTGGCCGTGGGCCTGACGGAGCAGGACGTGATCATTTCCGCGCTGCGCGACTTCGACGCCGCGGAGATCGCCATCGTCACCGCCGACGATATCTTCACCGTGACCCTGCTGAACGGCAGGGCGCCGGCGGAGCCGGCCGGGGAGAGCGAGGCGGTCGCGGAGGAAGCGATTGGGGAGGCCGTCGAGGAAAACAGCGAAGAGGGCACTGAGAACAGCGTTGAGGAGGCCGCCGAGCAGAGCGAACAGATCCCCGAGGAGGCCGCCGAGGAAACGGAAACCGAGGAGAAAGAAACCGAAGAAGAAACCGCCGAAGAAAACAAGGAAGAAGCTGAAGAAACGGAATCCGAGGAATCTGAAACCGAGGAAGAGCTCGTCGAGGAGAATTCCGAGGAAGCCGAGACCGAGGAAGAATCTGCCGAAGAGAATAAGGAAGAGGCTGAAACCGAGAAAGCCGCCGAGGAAATGGAAACCGAGGAGACCGAGACCGAGGAAGAGTCCGCCGAAGAGAATAAAGAAGAAATCGAAGAAAAAACCGCCGAGGAGAATAAGGAAGAAGCCGAAGCCGAAGAAGAGCCTGCCGAGGAGAATAAGGAAGAAGCCGAGACCGAAGAAGAGTCCGCCGAAGAGAATAAAGAAGAAATCGAAGAAAAAACCGCCGAGGAGAATAAGGAAGAAGCCGAGACCGAAGAAGAATCTGCCGAAGAGAATAAAGAAGAAACCGAGACCGAAGAAACCGCCGAGGAAGAAACCGAGGAGACCGAAACCGAGGAAGCCACCGAGGAGAATAAAGACGAAACTGAAGAAGAAACCACCGAAGAGAATAAGGAAGAATCTGAGACTGAGGAAGAGTCCGCCGAGGAGAATAAGGAAGAGACTGAGGAAGCCACTGAAGGCGATTCCAAGGAAGCGGAGGAGGAATCCTATGGGGCTGGCGAGGAGCCCGAGGCCGTGGACATCGAGACGCTCTATCCGGCGCAGTCGTTCGAGGATTACGCGGGCAACATCCGCGTCAACGTGAACGCCGGGGTCGGCGCGTTCCCCGCCGATACCGCGATGGTGCTCACTCCCGTCGAGGAGCAGGAGACCCTGGACAGCATCGCCGACACCGTGACCGAGGATTTCGTCGAGGTCAAGCGCGTGCTGGCCGTGGACATCGCCTTCTTCGACGCCGAGGGCGCGGAGATCGAGCCGCTGCTGCCCATCGCAGTGGTGATGACCGTGGAGGAGATCGAGGAGCATCAGGACGCCGTGGTCGTGCACATGGACGACGCCGGCAACGCCGAAGTGATGGAGCAGAGCGAGGCGTCCCAGAGCGCGGACGCGGAGCGCGCCCTGAACGTGGAGCTGCCCGCCGCCGAGAACGCCGACGCGATGCGCGCCGAGCTGGAGAGCCAGCTGGCCGAGGAGACCACTGAGGAAACCGGGGAGCAGCCTGCCGAGGAGCCCTCTGAGGAAACCGGGGAGCAGCCCGCCGAGGAGCCCTCTGAGGAAACCGAAGAGCAGCCCGCCGAGGAGCCTTCTGAGGAAATCGAAGAGCAGCCCGCCGAGGAAGCCGTCGAGCAGGCCGTTGAGCAGGCCTCTGAGGAAGCTGTCGAGCAGTTCGAGGAGGCCGGCGCCGAGGAAGCCACCGATGAGAGCGAAGACGTGACCGGCGACGCCCTGGAGATCGTCGAAGAGGCGGCCCCCGCGACCGACGTTGCCTTCGAGGCCGACGCCTTCTCCGTGTACGCCGTGGTCGTCACCGAGACCATCGAAACCAGGTACATCGCCGCCGACGGCGCTGCCTTCAACATCACCGTGGGCTATGGCCAGGACGCCGAGATCCCCGCCGGAGCGGAGCTGACGGCCCGCGAGATCGGCATCGACGACGAGGATTACCAGCGCTATGTGAACGAATCCTCCGCCGCTATCAGCGAGGACGGCGATAACCTCATCACCTTCGCCCGCTTCTTCGACATCGAGATCCGGGTGGACGGCGAAAAGATCGAGCCCGCCGCGCCCGTCACCCTGAACATCACGCTGGACAACACGCCGGAAGATACGAACGAGAACACGATCAAGGTCGTTCACTTCGACGAGGAGGACGGCCCGGTTGTGATGGATCCGGAGATCGGCGAGGCGGCGGACCTGAACGTCGTTACTGATTCCTTCTCGGTGTATGGCGTGGTGACGTATCCTGTCACCTATCAGTTTGGCGCGGATGTGAGCGAACTGGTGGGCAAGGGCTTTACCATCTACCATAACGGCCATTACTTCACTTCCAATCTGGGTGGAGATCCTGCCAGGCTGCTTCCGGCAGACAGCAAATCAGAGGCTGCTGTATGGTACATTAAACCTGTGGGCAATGGCGGCAATTATATTCTCTATACGTTTGATTCGTCCGGACAGGAGCGGCAGGTGTCCTTTTCGAAAAGAACCGATAGCTCGGCCCATGTCGTCCTGGGTGCGGGAAATGGCAATCATTTCAGTATTCAAAGATACAACAACAGCAATATCTATACGTTCTTGGGGTATGTAAACGGATCAGAGAGCTATTATCTGGACGATTGGGGTCAAAGCCAGGGGCTTGCCGGCTATCGCGATGATAAGAGCCCGAATATCAATGAAAGATTCCAGCTGGACGTGGTTTCTTATCCGACACAGGACAACAAAGAGTACATGGTTATCCTGCAAAAGGGAGATAACTATTATGAAGTGTTGAATGACGGCACGCTGGAAAAGGTTGAAAAGCGAGTGATCGATGGCGTCGAGAAATTCGTCGTTTCTCAACCCATGATGTGGAACCTGGAAAAGGATAGCGGTGAGAACAAGTATTATATCAACCATAAGGCTTTCGTCAAGAAAACGGACAACTTATCATTGCCTGCCGACTGGTATTACAGGTATATGACGCCCAGTGGCAATACAAACGGCACTGTAGGTGTCAACACAGAAACGGTAATGCCTGTCGTGAAGTATGGCGAATCCACCACCTATGGTGAGTGGGAAGACAACAGGGAGCTGAAGATAAACAGCGCTGTTCGAATTGATCCGGCGAATAACGTGATTCAGAGCGTTTCGGATAATTCGTATTTGGGCGTGAATGAGGATGGAACGGGCATGACTCAGGTATGGAACCAGAGTGATGCAGCAAAGGTATACTTTGCCACGGCGGATCAGTTTCAGGTTGAACTCAAACAGGAAAATCTCAGACCGTATAACCTTGTCAATCACATCGATATCGAGGTCAACGCCAAGGCGCGGCTGACGGTTCCGCTGGGCAATGGCAAGGTGTACGACGCGAATCACAACGAGATTACGATTCCCGGGGATCGGATTTTGAACCTTGAGGAACACGTCGATGTGACGCCTCAGGATTTGAAGAACGCGACCATCACTGCATACACGAAGAATAACGGCGTCAAGAACTATATTGACGACGCCTATACCATCACGGGCTATTCCGGCAACGCGCCCAGAGGCATTACTGATACCCAGGTGCGCGTCGAGGGTCGGTTCCTGGTCTCGACTTATTTCAACGATAAGGATTCCCAGAACGCGAAGATTTTCAAGGATGAAGATAATCAAAGCACAGAGGAACTGAACAAAAGATATAAAGACAGGGTTTTCTACGATATATCGACTAAGAAAAAGGTAACATTTTACTATACTTACAAGGATCCAGAAACGAACAAGGTGATTGACCTTTACGATGCGAACGGGAAACGGCTAAAAACTGAAACCATCGTGGAATTGACCAGCAGTTTCGATTATTGGGATCCGTTGAATGCGTGCCCTGTATTGCACGAGGGATGGGTTCCGGAAGGGGCGTTCGTTCAGGATTGGAAGGATCATAAGATTCCTCATGACGCATGGGGCGGCAGCGGCATGGACTTCACCATTGGCGCTGACGAGGAAGGCAGATACAAGAAGCCGGGTATACTGATCACGAAGTATATCTATGACGAATACGGCAATCTGATCGAGCTGAAGAACGATACCACCAGCGAGTTTGACATCTGGCAGCGCCCGATCGACGGTTTAGCGACCCCCAATGAGTCGCGCGTCTTCACCAATACCGTGAAAAATGTCAACAGGGGCGGCGAGCACAGTAAGCCCGATGACAGCGACTTGTATGATACGCAGGAGAAGCAGCCTTCCCAGGCGTACGACGGGTTTGCCAAGACCCACAGCGTGACGGTCGACGTTGCCCAGAGCGGCACGGGTTCCAAGTATGACTTCAGCGTGGAGTCCGGCATGGTCTATATCCAGGAGAAGAACGTTGCGCCCACGATCCTGGACAAGAACGGGGTTACCTGGGAGTATGTCCATACGATCATCAAGACCGAGTATGTCAAGCGCACGGCGAGCGACACCGAGGAGGACTTCCACTACACCCGGGTGATGACGGACAAGAGCAAGCTCAACAGCGTGCCGGACGTGGTGGGCAGGTATTTCAAGGAGGGCGACAATAGCGAGAGCAGCAGCGACAGCCTGGAGTTCTATGTCTACAACGTCTACAGGCCGTGCAAGACCAGCGTCAAGGTGCACAAGGATTGGAAGGACGAGTTTGGCAATGAATACAAAGGGCTGAAAAAGGCAGTACAGGTTCAGATCGCACGCTGCAAGCAGGTGCCGGTCCAGAATTACAGCTATGACAACCTGACGCGCGCCCGCATGGAGATCTGGCAGGGCAACTACAACTATCGTCTTCTCGCAAACGACAACCTCAGGGTCGGCGACCAGGTCAAGCTGACCATCAAGTGCCAGAAGAACGAGAGCATCAGCTATTCCGTGAATGGCGGAAGCTATGTCGATCTGCCGAGGAACACCGCCGATGACGCTCCGCAGTGGCAGTCTGTCGACGTCACTCTGACCATTCCGGAAAGCGGCATGCTGTATGTGGTGTTCAACGATCCGTGGAACGCGGTGGGCCAGAATGGCGGGGAAGGCCAGGGCCAGCTGAAGGCCTATAAGGGCAGCAGTGAAATTCAGGACAATGATACCGGGTTCAGGCCGAACATCTCTTCCGCGGAAGTGGATCTGGATATGAGATACGAGGCGGAGACGAATAAAGACGGCGCGGCCATCGTCTATGGCACGGTCACGCTGAATGCGGCCGGAAACTGGGAAGGCACGCTGGGCAACCTGGAAATGTACGATGAAAACGGCAATCCGTACATGTATTTCATCCTCAATGAGCTGTGCGATGATGCAAGCGTGATCCCGATCATCGGCCTGGACGAGAGCGGCACGGTGATGCTGGCGAACACGCCGGAGAAACCGCTGCAGATCACGAACGTGGTGCCGTCGACCCAGATCACGATCGTGAAGCTGAAGAAGGGGACCACGGAACGCCTGCCTGGCGCGGTATTCAAGCTGGAGAAGAGGGTGGCCGGCAGCTGGCAGGTGGTCAAGGATGACTTCGTGCTCAGCGAGTCTGACAACGCGCAGATCGTCATCAACAGGCTGTTCGACGGCCGCTACAGGCTGGTCGAGGTCAGCGCCCCCGCCGGGTACATCATCCGCAACCAGTATATCTACTTCAACATCTCCGGCGGCACTGTCATCCTGGCGGATGAAAACGGCGGCCTGGCCGGAACGGAGCTCTACGACAACATGATCGAGATCGGCGGGAACGTGATCGAGGTCCAGAACGAGCCCGGCGCGCGCCTGCCCTCCACGGGCGGCATGGGCACGGGGGCGTACACGGCGGCGGGCGCGGGCCTGGTGCTGCTGGCGATCGCGCTGCTGCTGCTCAGGAAGCGGGCTCTGTAGACGGATGCGACGAAGGCGCCGCCGGGGGCGGCGCCGGAGGAGAAAGTTTGCACAAAATGGAATGAGAGAAGCAATGTAACCTGTTGTGTAACCGGAAAAGTATATAATGGAAGGTGGTAGAGACTGTGCGCCGCGGTGCGATGATGTCGCGGCGGCGTCCGGCAAAAAGCGCAAAGTTGTCACAGAGGATCGGCGGCAAAGGGCCTCGGTTCTATTGCAACGGAGCGCTAAAAGTGCTATAATTAATCTTGGTATGGCAGTTTGATTTGCCGGTGAAGAGAACGGCGGAAGGGAGCGCCATGAAGAAGCATCTGTCCACCATCCTGCTGGTGATGATATTGTTCCTGGGCGTGGCCATTCTGCTGTATCCTACGGTGAGCGACTACTGGAACTCCTTCCACCAGAGCCGCGCCATCGCGAGCTATATTGAACAGATCGAAAACATCAACCCCGCGGATTACGACCGCGAATGGGCGCTGGCGCGGGAATACAATCGGGCGTTGATCCAGAAACCGAACCGGTTTTTGCTGAGCGACGAGGAATACGCGGAGTATGAATCGCTGCTGAACCTGACCGGGTCGGGCATCATGGGTTATATCGAGATCCCGAAGATCAGCTGCTCGCTGCCGATCTACCACGGCACGGACGAGGCCGTGCTGCAGATCGCCGTGGGCCACATCGAGGGCACGTCCCTGCCCACCGGCGACGCCGGCACCCACGCCGTGCTTTCCGGCCACCGCGGGCTGCCGTCGGCCAAGCTGTTTACCGACCTGGACCAGATGGAGGAGGGCGACCTGTTCGTCATCCGCGTGATGGACCAGATCATGACCTATGAGGTGGATCAGATCCTGATCGTGCTGCCCGAGGAGATGGACGCGCTGGCGATCGACCCCGAGCAGGACTATTGCACGCTGGTGACCTGCACGCCCTACGGCATCAACTCCCACCGCCTGCTGGTGCGCGGACGGCGCACCGAGAACCAGGAGATGGAGACGATCATCAAGGTCGTCTCGGATGCCACGCAGATCAAGCCGGTGCTGGTCGCGCCGGTGCTGGCCGCGCCGATGCTGCTGGTGCTGCTGGTGTGGATGATGATCTCCACCGGCAGGAAACAGCGCCGGCGGAAGCTGACGAAATGAGCGGGGGCATCGGCAGGCTGACCGAGGAGCAGGTGCGCCGGGAGATGATCCGGGCGGACCGCAGGGCCAGCCGCAGGCGCACGTGCATCGGCGCGGCGGTGGTGCTGGTACTGGCGCTGGTGGCCGGAGGCCTGGTGGGGCAGTTCCTGTTCGCGCTGACGGACATCCGGACCGCCGGCATGGGCGGCGCGCTGGAGAGCGGCGACGTGGTGCTGTGCGAGCGCATGGATTCGCCCGTTCGGCTGCTCGCGCTGCGGCGCGGGTCGCTGGCGCTGGTGCGCTACACCGAAAGCGGCATGCAGCGCGAAACCGTCCGGCGGGTGATCGCCATGGCGGGGGACGAGGTGTCCGTGGAGGCCGACGGCCGCGTGACCGTGAACGGCGAGGCCATCGACGAGCCCTATGCCAGCTATCGCGACCCGAACGAGCTGACGGACGGCGAGGCCGCCCCCGGCGGCGCGCTGGAAAACCCGTTCGCATCGCCGGACGCGACGCCGCCCCCGGTGGAGAGCGTGCAGGCGCCGGAACAGCTGGACGACATGGATTATCCGCTGACCGTGCCGGAGGGAGAGCTGTTCGTGCTCTGCGACGACCGGGAAAACGCGCTGGACAGCCGCAGCAGCCGGTTCGGCCTGGTGAAGGAGGCCGACGTGCTGGGGCTGGCGCGGCTGGTGATCTGGCCGGCCCATCGCGTGGGAATGCTGACGGACGGCTGAGATAGGATGAAGAGATTACTGCTTGGCCTGCTGGGGCTGGCGCTGGTCGTGGGAATCGCGGCGGTGGCGCTGGCGCCCACGGTGGGCAACCAATACAGGCTGTGGCGCGACGCGAAGGCCGTTTCGGAATACCGACAGGCCGCTGAGGCGCTGGACATGCTGGCGACCGGCACGCGGCTGGCCCAGGCGTGGCGCGTCAACGAGGGCCTTCGCGAGGCCGCCCTGGCCGACGCCTTTGACGAGGCCTACGCCTGGGGCGAGGACGACGAGGCAGAGGTTCTGGACCTGACCGGCAGCGGCGTGATCGCCGTGCTGGAGATCCCGAAGCTGGGCGTGACGCTGCCGGTAGTGCGCGGGTTTTCCCACAACGCGCTGGCGCGGGGCGTCGTGCACCTGGAGGGCACCAGCCTGCCCGTGGGCGGCGACGGCGCCTTCTGCGTGCTGGCCGGGCAGGGCGGCGGCCGCTTCGCGGGCCTGCTGGACGGCCTGGACCGGCTGATGGCGGGCGACTGCTTCTATTTGCAGGCCCTGCAGGATACGCTGGTCTATGAGGTGGAGCAGGTCCAGACGCTCTCTCCCTCAGACCTGGCGCCCGTCCCCGTGGACGGGGACGCGGATATCTGCGCGCTGATGACGGCGACCGGCGAGGGCGAACGCCTGCTGGTGCGCGCCGGGCGCGTGGGGCGGCGACAGGCGCTGCCCGAGGATGACACCCAATTGCTGCCCGGATGGGCGGCCCGATTGATCTTCGCCGCGCCGCTGGCGCTGGCCGGCCTCATCGCGCTGGCGTTGATCGAGGCGCTGAGGCGCGCCGCCAGTCGGCGGCGGGTGAAGCGCATGAAGCTGTGACGCATGGCAGCCGCTGATTCACCGAAAGGGATCGCCGCCTGCCAAACCGAGAACGACGACACCCCACATGATCCGAATCGACAAGGATGGAGTGATAGACCCATGAAAAACCGGCGCAAATATGTATCCAGGGGGAAGCTGCTCGCGCTGCTGCTGAGCATGCTGCTTTTGGTGGGCATGCTGCCGATGCCGGCCGCGACCGCCGAGACGGGCAGCCTGACGGTGAAGCTGAAGAAGGATTCCTGGGACAGGCTGACCGGCTATGTGCCAGAAATCACGCTCTATCAGATCGGCGATGCCGACCCGAGCTCGGATTCGGGCTGGTCGATCCACACCGAGTTCTCCCGCTATGGCATCCTCGCGGCCAAGACGTCCGACGATCTGGGCAACGTGGCCAAGGCGATTGCGGCGGACCTGAAGAACTCGACCGTGAAGGGGGACGCCAAGCCGATGAACGGCGGCCAGGCCGAATTCGGCGGCCTCAACATGGGCGTCTATCTCGGCGTGGTGACCGGCGTTCCGGCCAGCCTGGAGGTCACGCCCTTCATCGTGACCATCCCCTCCCGCGATCCGGAGACCCGCGAGCTGCGCTTCAGCTATGAGGTGGTGGCGAAGGATGAGTGGATCACCTCCGCGACCGTCAAAAAGGTGTGGGAGGACGGCGAGAACAAGGACGGCCGCCGCCCCACCGAGATCACCGTGGTGCTGTCGGACCCCGACCGGACCCGCGTGACCCTGAACGAAGCCAACAACTGGCAGGCGACCGTGGACCGGCTGCCGATGTACGCCAACGGCCGGGAGATCGAATACACCTGGACCGAGGTGACGGTGGAGGGCTATGCCTCCAGCAGCGCCCGGAACGGCCGGGTGACGACCCTGACGAACGTGGAGCAGACCGAGGCCACCGTGCGGAAGGTGTGGCAGGACGGCAACAACCGCGACGCCCTGCGCCCCACCACGCTGGAGGTGACGCTCTCCAACGGCCAGACCGTGACCCTGAGCGCCGCCAACAACTGGCAGGCGACGGTGACCGGGCTGCCGAAGTATGCCAACGGCATCGAGATCCAGTACAGCTGGACCGAGGCCGCTGTGAACGGCTATGCCGCCACCGTGACGAAGGACGGCAACGTGACCACGCTGACGAACGTGGAGCAGACCGAAGCCTCCGTGCGGAAGGTCTGGGAGGATAACGACGACGAGATGGCCCTGCGCCCCGATTTCATCGAGGTGTCGCTGTCCAACGGCCAGACCGTGACCCTGAACGACGCCAACAGCTGGCAGGCGACGGTCACCGGGCTGCCCAAGTTCGACGCCCAGGGCCAGGAGATCGCCTACCGTTGGACCGAGGCGCAGGTGGACGGCTACAAGTCCACCCAGGTGACGAATGGCACAATCACGACGCTGACGAACATCATCACCACGACTCCGACCCCGACGCCGACGCCCACTCCGACGCCGACGCCCACTCCGACGCCGACGCCGACTCCGACTCCGACGCCCACTCCGACCCCGACGCCGACCCCGACGCCGACCCCCACTCCGACGCCGACGCCCACTCCGACGCCGACCCCGACTCCGACGCCGACGCCGACCCCGACGCCGACCCCGACGCCGACTCCGACGCCGAGCGAGACCCCGACGGCCACGCCGACGCCGACCCCGACCCCGACCCCGACGCCGACTCCGACGCCGAGCGAGACCCCGACGCCGAGCGAGACCCCGACGGCCACGCCGACCACGACGCCGACGACCACGCCGAACAATCCGCCGCCACCCGCCGGGGAACCGACCCCGACGCCGGTGCCGAGGACGGAGGTCAACGGCACGAAGATCTGGGTGGATGACAGTAACGGCCACAACACCCGTCCGGACAGCATCACCGTGACGCTGTACGCCAACGGCTCCGCCGTGAACGCCACGCCCAGCTGGTCGGGCACCCGCTCCGACACCTGGACCTACAGCTTCACCGGCCTGCCGGCCGTGGACGAGAGCGGTTCGACGATCAGCTATACCGTGCGCGAGACGCCGGTCGCGGGCTATGAGAGCAGCGTGAGCGGCACCACCATCACCAACAGGCTGATCCCGCAGGAGCCGAAGGAATACGCGGAGATTTCCGGCGTCAAGACCTGGAAGGACAACGAGAATTCCGGCGGCACCCGCCCGAACCACGTGACCGTGCACCTGATGCGCAACGGCGAAGAGGTGGACAGCCTGGTCATCACGGCCGCGAACGGCTGGTCCTACAACTTCGGCCGCTGGCCGCTGGACGACGGCTACGGCAACCGCTATACCTACGCCGTGCGCGAGGATGGCGTGCCCGGATACTTCTCCCGCGTGGACGGCTACAACCTGATCAACACGCTGCTCACGCCGGACGTTCCGACCAATCCGAACAACCCGAAGACCCCGGGCAAGCCCAGGGAGGAGGTTCCGACCCGCAAGACGACCACCCCGCGTCCGAAGTTTGAGGAGTTCACCGAAGAAGAGATGACCGAGATGATCGACATGCTCGACTACGGCACGCCTCTGTGGGGCATGCTGCTGGGCACCGGTGACGAGACGCCCATCTATCCGTACGTCTTCGGCGGTGTCGGCGTGCTGGCCGTGATCGCGCTGCTGGTGTTTGACCGCAAGCGCAGGAAAAAGGCAAAATAAGACATGCGAAAGACGCGCATACTGTTGATTCTCATCGCTGTGGTCTGCTTTGGCGTGGCGCTGAGCTATCCGATCCGCTATCGGCTGGCCCAGGACGAAAACAACGCCAACATGGACGAGCTCTCCGCCATGCGCGAGAGGGCTCGCCAGCAGGCGACAGAAGAACCCAATAATTCCACGGAAGGCACCCCCGAAACGGAGGGTGCCTCCGGCGTGGAAACCGACGGGAGCGCTTCGTCGGGCGACGACGCGCCGGATATCGCGGACGCGCCGCCCGTCGAACAGGCGCTGACCGCCGACGCCGACGCCCCGACCGGGCAGGAAGCCCCGGCGGACGCGGCCCCGTCCAGCGGCATGCCCGTCCGGCCCACGCTGGCGCCGGAGGATGCTGCCGCCGAGGCGCAGGCCGACGCGACGGACGCGGCCGATGCCGGCGAGGTCCCGACGGAAGCGGCGGACGCGGCCGATGTCGGCGAGGTTCCGACGGAAGCGGCGGACGCGGCCGATGCCGGCGAGGTCCCGACGGAAGCGGCGGGCGCGGCCGATGCCGGCAACAACCAGGCCGACGCGCCCGGTCCCGGCGAGAGCCCGGCGGAGCCGCAGGTGGCGACGCCGGAGCCGACGCCCGAGCCGAGCCCCACGCCGGAGCCGACACCCTGGGTGCTGGAGGATCCGACGCTGGACGATTTGCTGCTCAATGATATCATCCCCTGGGGCGACGATCCCGCGCAGGCCACCGCCGCGCCGGACGCGACGGCCTCCGCGCCGACGCCGGAGCCGAGCCCCACGCCCCCGCGCGACGAGTACGAGGGGCCGCTGCCCTATCCGATGAAGGAGAAGGTCACGCTGGACGAGAGCCGGATCCTGCCGGAGCTGCGGGAGATCTACGCGCTCAACCGCGACCTGGTGGGCTGGATCGCGATTCCCGGCACGGTGATCGACTATCCCGTGGTGCAGACCCAGGACAGCGATTACTATCTGGATCACGATTTCTACGGCAACGAGAACATCAACGGCCAGATCATACTGGACACGCTGTGCGATCCCTACACGCCCAGCTACAACCTGGTCATCAGCGGCCACCACATGAAGAACGGGAGCATGTTCGGCGATTTGCCGGAATACCGCACCCTGGCCTATTGGGAAAAGCACAAGCTGGTGGAATTTGACACGCTGATGGAGCGGAAGCAGTATGTGGTGTTCGCGGCCTTCTATTCCGCGGACTACGACGAGGACGAAGAGGGCTTCCGCTACAACGTGAACCTGGAGTATCGCCTGGACGCCAGGCAATGGCTGGCGGAGATCGATGCGAACAAGCTGTACGACACCGGCATCGACGTACAGTTTGGTGATGAGTTCATCACCCTGACAACTTGCAATCGTGCGCGCCATCGCAATGGAAGGTTTGTCGTGGTGTGCAGGAGAATACGGGAAGGAGAGACGATCGAATGAAGAAACTGTTTGCTCTTGCTCTGGTGTGCGCCCTTTGCCTGGGCAGTGCGGCGCTGGCCGCTGAATGGGGAGAGGGCCTCAGCCCTGCCAAGCCCTACCAGGGCGTTCCCGAGGTTAACCTGAATGAAAAGTTTGGCTACTTTGTGGTCTACCCGTCCCAGAAAAAGGATGGCAGGATGTATGCCCGTTATTTCTGCGACGTTCTGGAAGTCTACATGCCCGACGAGGGCGTGGAAATCGGCTCGGGTACCGTGACCCTGTGGGATGCCGACAGCCAGCCGGTGTGCGTCCTCGACGTCACCGACCCCGCCCAGGCGGAGCTGCGCCCGATGGAAGAGGACGAGATGAATTGGATGATGTGGGGCAGCGGTGTTTGCCTGGAGTTGTTCCTGCCCGTCTCGCTGGAGATGAACAAGGAATACTACGTGACCTATGAAGAGGGCATCCTGACCACCAACCATGGCAATGTCAAGTGCCAGCGCATCCCCTATGACAGCACCAGGCCGGCCATCGAGCAGTATTGGAGCCCGATGCTGGCGGGCGATTTCGGCATCAGCGGCCTGTACTACAGCGCTCCCGCCGAGGAGGAGCCTGCTGAGGACGGGGAAGAGGCCGAGGCGACCGCTGAGGCGACCGCTGAGGCGACCGCCGGGCCGAAGTACAAGCCCGCCAAGGGCGACCTGGTGAACTTCGACATCGTGCTGGGCGGCGACGCCGCGGCCGCGGTGGTGTACAGCGAGAACAACTCCGTGTTCTTCGAGATCCCGGAGTATACGGAATCCGGCCATGTCACCGGCACCGTCATCGGCGACGACGTGACGTGGGGCGTGGTGTTCGTGGACGCGGACAACAACCCGGTGGTCATCGATCCGAATACGGAAGAGCGGGCCGTGTTCACCATGAATCCGCTGGATCGTACCGCCGGGGAAACCGAAATCGAATAAACCCCCGGCAAGCCGCGAAAAACAAACCCGCGCTATAAGGACCCGGATTGTCCCGTCGAACCCTTCGGGGTCTCCTCGCAATGACGTACCGCAAAACAGTATCGGACCACGTCATTGCGGGGAGCGAAGCGACGTGGTGATCCGGGCGTTTTTTTGTGAAAAACAGGGGGGAGCGGAGCGAAGGATCTGCATACCTGATGGGCGAACGGCCTGTCGCTGGTTTTTTCCGGCGTCCCTGCGGGCAATCGCAGGTTTCGCGAGGCCGTCCCTTTCCCTCGCCGAAAATCGCCGCGGCTTTGACACAGAAATAATCCAGGTTCTTAATTTGGGAATAATTGTAACAATTTCGAAAGAAGTGTATAATATATAATATGTAAAACTGTGGAGACGAAGCCCCGGGAGGTTTTGAAATATGCGAAGCAATCGGTTGCTGGCGGCGCTCTTGGCGCTGTTGCTGCTGCTGTCCCTGGCGTCGACGGGCCTGACCGAGGCCCTCGAGCCGGAAGCGGACGAGTCGCCTTGGGTGGAGCCGGAGGTGGGCCTGGCGGAGGACGCCGGCGACACCGGCCTCACCGTGGAATACGAGGGTGACGGGGAAGAGGAGCTCGTCTATGGCAGCGAGCCGCTGGACGAGGCGATCCTCACGGAGGACGGCGTGGCGGCCATCGACGATCCCGACGCCCTTTCGGATGCGGACGGCCTGGAGATCCTGGCGTTGCCCATCGAACGCGCGGGCTACGTGGCCGTCGCGGCGGAGTCGCCGGTCTATGCCGACGCCGACCGGACGCGGGCCATCGGCGTGTTTCCCGAGGGCGCGGCCGTGTATGCCGAGCCGACGGACGACACCGGCCTGATGCTTGAGATCCGCTTTGACACCGAGCAGCGGCGCAGCTGGAACGAGCCCGTCATGACCGGCTATGTGCCCTCCGCGGACGCCCTGGCCTACACCGAGGCGGAGGAGGAGGCCTTCCGGCAGCGGCTGGACGCGGACGCGCGCACCCGCTATCTGGATGGCGTCGCGATTCCCTGCGTGGGCTTCACCGCCGTGGACTACGTCGTCTCCGCGGAGGCGGACAGCGTGGGCCTGGGCGTCGCGGCCCACACCCAGGCGGAGATCCAGGCCTTCGTGAACGCGCATCCGTCCTATCGCAACCAAATCAACATCTACAAGACCGCCGCCAGCGACAATCCCTATGCCTACGGCAAGCTCTCCGATGTGAACCAGCGGTCGGCGCTGAACCTGGTGAACCAGTTCCGCTACATCGCCGGCCTGGGCGCGGAGCTGACGCTGCTTGACGACCAGGAGGAGGCCATGGGCGCGACGGCGCTGGTGCTGCGGCTGTACAGCGAGCAGTACAAGGCCCAGTACGGCAGCGACATACTGACCCACTATCCCGGCCGCGCCTCGACGATCGCCGACGCTGGCTATGACAGCCTCTACGCCGCGGGCTATGCCGGGGCGGGGCGCTCGAACATCGCCATGGGCTATACCGTGACGAACGCGCTGCTGGCCTACATGGCCGATTCCGACGATACCAACCTCAAGACCGTGGGCCATCGCCGCTGGATCCTGAACCCCACGATGGGCAGGACCGTGTTCGGCGCGAACGGGCGCTTTTCCGCCATGTACGCCCACGATCAGTCCGCGTCCGGCGGCCAGACGAAGGTGGCCTGGCCGGCGCAGGAGATGCCCGTGGAGTATTTCAGCGCGAACGACCCCTGGTCCGTCTCCTTCGGGCGCACGCTGAGCGCCGACAAGGTGACGGTCACGCTGGTGCGCGTGCGCGACAGCAGGGTCTGGAGCTTCTCCAGCGGCAAGGCCGACGGCGCGTTCTATGTGGAGAACAGCGGCTACGGCCAGAAGGGCTGCGTCATCTTCCGGCCCAGCGACCTGGGCGGGATCGCCGTGAACGACACCTTCAACGTGTCCGTGAGCGACGGCGAGACCGGCGAGCTGACCCGCTACACCGTGCGCTTCTTCTCGCTGGACCTGACGGCCTGCGAGGCGCTGGACACGCTGACGACGGTCACCGCGCTGAAGACGCCCGACGGCAACGAGCTGAACTGGACCGGCGTCTCCGGCGCGCAGAGCTATTACATCTGCCGCCGCGCCAGCGATGAGGGCTACTATCAGATCGTCGCGGACGTGGCCGGCACCAGCTATCGCGACACCGCCGTGTCCGCCGACCGGGATTACTACTATCAGGTCTACGGCCACACCGCCGACCGCACCAGCCGCGCCGCCGTCGCCGTGCAGGCCAGGCCCATCGAGCCGGATTCCGTGTCCCTCAGCGAAAGCGGCACCGTCACGGTCTATCGCAACCAGACCCTGCGGCTCACGGCGTCCTTCGCCCCGGCCAAGGCCATGTCGCGCCTGACCTGGAAGAGCAGCAAGAAGAAGTATGCCACCGTGGACGCGAACGGCCTGGTGACGCCGGTGAAGAAGGGCACCACCGTCATCTCCGTCACCACGGAAAACGGCAAGCAGGCCAGCGTGAAGGTGAAGGTGGTGAACCCGCCGAAGGCGAAGAAGGTCACGCTGAATTACAGCGGCACGGTGGTGCTGAACGTGGGCCAGACCCTGCAGCTCACCGGCACCGTGCTGCCCGCCGAGGCCGAGCAGAAGCTGACCTGGCGCACCAGCCGCAGCCGGATCGCCAGCGTCAGCGGCGCGGGCATGGCCACGGCGCTGAAGGTGGGCACGGCCACGATCACGGCCAAATCCGTCAGCGGGAAAAAGGCCAGGCTGAAGATCAAGGTGGTGGATCCCTACGCGGCGAAGTCCGTCGTGCTGGACCGGAAGGGCACCGTGACGCTGCACGTCGGCGAGACGCTGAAGCTGACGGCCACCGTCCTCCCGAGCACGGCGCGCACCACGATCGCCTGGGCCAGCTCCCGCAAGCGCGTGGCCGCCGTGGACGCCACCGGCACCGTCACGGCCCTGCGCCGCGGCAGCGCCACCATCACCGTCCGCACCGCCAACGGCAAGAAGGCCAGGGTGAAGATCAAGGTGGTCAAGTAGAGCCGGAGGAGGTTGAAACCCACTCGTATCCACCGTGCCTTCGCAGGGGCGGCGCAGACCGGAATCGCGCGCGCACCGCTTCCCGCACCGCGCACGAGATGCCGCCCCTACAAAATGGGACCCGGATTGACGCAGCGATTGCGGGTGACGACCTCATCCGTCTTCCGACGAAATTGCAAGCGATTTCGCCGGAATCCACCTTCCCCATGGGGGAAGGCAAGGACCCGGATTGCCACGTCGGGACATTTCATGTCCCTCCTCGCAAGGACGTACAACCAAGCGTTATTGTACGCCGTCATTGCGAGGAGGCCTTCAGGCCGACGTGGCAATCCGGTCTTTTCTTGGGCTCTTCACGTTTTTCTGGGGAATACCCCTCTCAGTCAGCCTTCGGCTGCCAGCTCTCCCCCTCACGGGGGCGAGCCAAGCGCTAAATAAACCTTGCCTCGCCCCCGTGAGGGGGAGAGGTGCCCGTAGGGCGGAGAGGGGGATCTTCTCAATTTCCCAAGTTTCCGTGAAGAACCTTTTCTTGCTGGGGAGCAGCGAGCAAGGCGCGATCCTGTTGTCGCGTCTGATGGCCAAAAGTAGACTGAAATCTGTCTGAAATCCCGTTAATTTGACTTTTAATTCGTTTTTTCGTCCAAAAGTTTGCAAAAACCGTTGACGCAACCCCCTCGCGCTGATATGATTGAATGGGAGCAAAACGAGGGGGTGACGCGCTGTGGGCGCGCAAGCAACTATCGAGACGTTGAACGACCTGTTCGCCGCGCTGTTCAAGCCCGCCGAGGGCGCCGGGCCGGTCATCCGCCAGCCCCAGCGGCCGCTGCGGGAGGATCTGTTCGCGCTGTTTTTCCCGGACGCGCTGGTGAGGCAGTACGCGGACAAATCGAAGTCGAACCTGACCTGGTTCTTCAACAGCGATCCGCGAAACAAGTCCGTGCGGCGGTCGCTGGCGCAGCTGCTGGCGGCGGATGCGCGTGGCACGGCTTCGGACATGCACCGCAAGTGCCATCAGGCGCTCTGGCCACGGCAGGGCTACGCCGTGTTCGACGCCGCGGCGCTGCGCGAGGTGCTGGGCGACGTGCGCCTGCCCGCCGCGGTGGAGGGGCGGCTGCACATCCTCCGCGGCGAAAACGGCGCGCCGGGCCGGCTGGACGTGTTCTTCGAGGCGGACGAGGCGGCGGCGCTGGCGCGGATGATGCTGACGCTGGCGGTGGTGGAAGACGTGCCCGCCGGGATCCTCCAGGCGCTCTGGCAGGGCGGGGAGACGGGCGACTGCGACTTCCTGCGCGAGGACGCCTCCATCCCGGGCTGCCTTCGCTACGCCCGAGTGCTGGATTTGCAGGGCCGGCACGAGCGCGCCTTCGAGGCCTTCGAGCGCGTGGCCGGCCAGCTGAACCGGCCCGCCGAGACCGTGGACGAGTCGATGCTCTACGTGCGCCTGGGTGAGATGCGCTTCACGGGCGAGGGCTGCCTGCGGGACGAGAAGGAGGCCCTGCGCTATGACGAGCTGGGGCTTCTGGACGCGAACCCGAAGTCGTTCTACCAGCTGGGCCGACACGCCACCGGCAGCCCCGCCCGACAGGCCATGGAGCACGCCGCGGAGCTGGGCTACGGCCCGGCCATCCGCGAGATGGGCGCGGCCTGGTACCACGGCAGCGCCCGGCTGGCGACGCTCCGCAACCTGGAATCCGCCCGCCGCTGCTATCAGCGGGGCCTGGGCATGCCCGGGGCGGACGGCGCGCACTGCGCCTTCATGCTGGGGCAGATCTACGAGGCCCAGGGCGAGCGCGAGGCGGCGGTGAGCGCCTATCGCGTGGCCCGGGAGGGCGGCAGCGACAAGGCCGCCGAGCGCCTGGCGGGGCTGGACTGGATGCTGGCGTCGGAGAAGTCGCCCGCGGAGAAGCCCGCCATGCCGGGCGAAAAGCGCTATTGCCTGGTGAACGCGCCGACCGGCCCTGGCCGCGCGTTCATGGAGGGCCTTTCCGGCGGCTGGGACGTGACCGTGTGCGGCGAGGGGGCGGAGCGATCCCCCGAGCAGGCGCTGCGGGCGCTGGCCCAGGGCGTCTATTGGGGCGGCGCACCGCGCTTTCCGGAGCTGGTGATCGCGCTGCTCTCCGACGATTGGCGGCAGAACCTGCGCGATGCGGTTGCCCTGCTGGGCGAATTGCAGCGGCTCGCGCGGTCGCTGGGGGACCGGGCCTGGGACTTGGTGGACGCCGTGGAGCTGTATGTGCTGGCGGAGCACGACTATGCCGCGCTGCTGCTGGACGCGGCGTTTGCCGGCATGGGCGAGCTGTACTTCAGGCTGCGGCTGTGCGATCCGGCGCTGGACGCGGCGGACGGCCTGTTTGCCCAGGCGCCGCTGTTCCTGCCGAGGCTGCGCGCGGCGTCGGACGCGCCGGTGAACCTCAGGATCATCGGCTGCGGCGACGTGGCCATGGCCGTGCTGCGGCGGGCGCTGATGCTGCCGCTGCCGGAGGAGGCCGCACTTTCGATCGGGGTCTATGGCGAGGGAGCGCAGGCCATGGGCCGCCGACTCGGGCAGCTGTGCCCCGGCATTGCCGCCTCGCCGGAGCTGGTCGCGGCGATGCCCGCGTTCCACGAATGCGCCCATGAGGCCGTGTTGGCGGCGGAGGGCCTTCTGGCGGGAAACTACTACGTGATCGCCACCCCGGACGACGCGCTGAACCTGCGGCTGGCGGCGCTGCTGCGCGGAGCCCTGCTGCGACGCGACCCGGAGGCGGAAAAGCCGCCGTTCATCGCCGTGTACGTGCCGCATCCCCTGGAGGGGTGGCTCGCCGGGAGCCTCACCGAGGGGCCGGAGGGCGCGACGGGCGGAGGCGGCCGGTACGAGCTGTTCCCGTTCGGCATGGCCACGATGTACGCGCCGGACGCCCTGCGGGAGGATCCGCTGGAGCGCCGTGCCCGACAGGCCCACATGCTGTTCATCGGCCTGCCGAACACCCGCGACGCCCGGCACGCCGCCCTCGGCGGCTTCTACCGGCGGCAGTACAATCGCGACGTGGCCCGGGCGGCGGCCCAGAGCCTGCCCTATCGGCTGCATCAGGCGGGCATCGACCTGCCGGGCTGGCGGCTCTACGGCGCGGGCGACGAGGCCGCGCGGCTGGGCGAGCGCTACACCCGCTGGCTGAAGGAGGGCGACCACCTGGAGCGCGCGGTGCAGGGCGAGCACCTACGCCGCAACCGGATGAAGCTGGCGCTGGGCTGGTGCCCGGCCGGCCTGGAGCAGGTGACGGCCTACGTGCGGCGGGGCAATCCCGGCCACATCCTCTGGCCCGCGAAGCTGGACCCCTTCATCTGCCCCTGGGAGGCGCTGGAATCCGGCGAGCTGCTCCGCGGCCTGCGCGAGGCCGTTCGCGCCCGGTTCCCGGAGAAATCCGTGCCCGATCCGAGGCGCGACGAAGAGGCCTCCGTGCGGGACACCGAGGCGCTGCTGGGTGAGGTGTAGGCTGGAACGGGGCCTTCTCTTTTGGGGGTTCGAGCGCCCGGACGGCAGGCCCGGCAGGCGGCACGGCGGAGCCGTGTCGGATGAGGTCGTTTCCGCCCATGACAGTCAATGATGATGTCCTGACTTGCCATCCTCCGCCGGGGCCGCTATAATAAGGATAGCAAACGCAACGGAGGTTCCCATGGAACAGATGACCTTTTTCGACCGCCCGGCTTCACAGCCGCTGGCGGCGCGGCTGCGCCCGCAGACGCTGGAGGAATTCGCCGGGCAGAGGCACCTGCTGGGCGAGGGCAAGGTGCTGCGCCGGCTGATCGAGGGCGACCAGGTGTCCTCGATGATCTTCTGGGGCCCGCCGGGGGTGGGCAAGACCACGCTGGCGCGGATCATCGCCCGGCGCACAAAGTCCGCCTTCATCGATTTCTCCGCCGTCACCAGCGGCATCAAGGAGATTCGCGGCGTGATGCAGCAGGCCGAGGACAACCGGCGCTTCGGCGAGCGCACCATCGTGTTCGTGGATGAGATCCACCGCTTCAACAAGGCCCAGCAGGACGCCTTCCTGCCCTTTGTGGAAAAGGGCAGCATCGTGCTGATCGGCGCGACCACGGAAAACCCGTCCTTCGAGGTGAACGCGGCGCTGCTGAGCCGGTGCAAGGTGTTCGTGCTGCAGGCGCTGTCCACCGAGGAGCTGACGGGCCTGCTGCGGCACGCGCTGACCGACCCCCGGGGCTTCGGCGGCCAGGCCGTTTCGATGCCGGAGGAGATGCTGGGCCGGATCGCCGTGTTCGCCAACGGCGATGCCCGGGTGGCCCTCTCCACGCTGGAAATGGCCGTGCTGAACGGCGAGCTGGACGCCGAGGGCCGCACCGCCGTCACCGAGGAGACCCTCGCCCAGTGCATCTCGAAGAAATCGCTGCTCTACGACAAGGGCGGCGAGGAGCATTACAACCTGATCTCCGCGCTGCACAAGTCCATGCGCAACTCCGACCCCCAGGCCGCCGTGTACTGGCTGGCGCGGATGCTGGAGGCCGGGGAGGACCCGATCTACATCGCCCGGCGCGTCACCCGCTTCGCCAGCGAGGACGTGGGCCTTTCAGATCCCCGGGCGCTGCAGCAGGCCGTGGCGGCCTTCGAGGCCTGTCGGCTCATCGGCATGCCGGAATGCAGCGTCCACCTGACGCAGGCCGTGGTCTACATGGCCCTCGCGCCGAAGTCCAACGCGCTGTACGCGGCTTACGAGACCGCCAAACGCGACGCCGAAAATGCGCTCAGCGAGCCGGTGCCGCTGCACCTGCGCAACGCCGTCACCGGGTTGATGAAGGAAGTGGGCTATGGCGCGGGCTATCAATACGCCCACGACGCCGAGGACAAGCTGACCGACATGACCTGCCTGCCGGAATCGCTGCTGGGCCGGGAATACTATCGCCCCACCGACCAGGGCGAGGAGGCGGCGCTGCGGGCGCGGCTGAAGCAAATCAAGGCCTGGAAGGCGGCGCATTCCTGATCCCGGCCGCCGTTTTGCCCCATTTTCTTAAAATGACCGGCAATCCCGGCGAGGCCGGGAAAAAGGTTTGTGAGGGTTGCCTAATTTTCAAAGTGCAATTTCACATGATTAATCTTGCAAGTTTACGTTCAATTTGCTATATTATTTGCAGCAGAATGCAGTATGCGTTGTGCAGGCATTTCCGAAATTGGACAGGAGGTAACACCATGGCTAAGATCAACGAGCAGTTCGTTCTGCAGTTCAACGGTCAGGAGTTCGACCTGGCTGCCGTTGAGGCGAACGTGAAGAAGAATTGGAAGGACGCCGGCCACAAGCTGACCGAGATCGCCGACCTGGACATCTATGTGAAGCCCGAGGAAGCCAAGGTCTACTACGTCGTCAACAAGGAAGTTGAAGGCAGCGTTGACCTGTAATTCGTTGCGAATTACAAAGACGCGGTTCATTGCGAAGCGATGGGCCGTTTTTTTGTTGCAAAGGGGCGCCCCATCCCCGGCTTCGCGGGGACTTCCCCACTGCGGTGGGCAAGCATTTGATATTCCGCGCGGCAGCCGCCATTCCTGATCCCTGCTCCCTTTTCCCGAATTCCCAAATATTTAACACAAAAACAGGCCCTTAGGGGCTTGATTTTTCCATATATAATGGTTAAACTATGATCTGCAAGGGTTAGCACTCGGGTTTTAAGAGTGCTAACAATCCGGAATCATCCAAGGAGGGAAACGATATGAAGATCAAGCCGCTGGGCGACCGCGTCGTCATCAAGAATCTGGAGGCCGAGGAGACCACCCGGGGTGGCATCATCCTCACCAATTCCGCGAAGGAGAAGCCCGTCATGGCCGAAGTGCTGGCCGTGGGTCCGGGCGGCAACGTGGACGGCAAGGAGATCAAGATGAACGTCAAGGAAGGCCAGAAGGTCATCTACTCCAAGTACGCCGGAACCGAGGTCAAGCTCGAGGGCGAGGAGTATATCATCGTGCGCCAGAGCGACATTCTGGCCGTGGTCGAATAATATAGGAGGAAATAAACATGGCTAAGCAGATCAAATATGGCGAGGAAGCTCGCAAGGCATTGCAGACCGGCATCGACGCGCTGGCTGATACCGTAAAGATCACGAGCTGGAGGACCCCTTTGAGAACATGGGCGCCCAGCTGGTGCGCGAGGTCTCCGTCAAGACCAACGACGTGGCCGGCGACGGCACCACCACCGCCACGCTGCTGGCGCAGGCGCTGATTCACGAGGGCCTGAAGAACGTGGCCGCCGGCGCGAACCCGATGATCCTCAAGCGCGGCATCGAGCAGGCCACCGAAGCGGCCGTGCAGAGCCTGGTCGCCCAGTCCAAGCCCATCGAGGGCAAGAATGAGATCGCCCAGGTCGCCGCCATCTCTTCCAGCGACGAGACCGTCGGCCAGCTGATCGCGGACGCGATGGAGAAGGTCGGCAAGGACGGCGTCATCACGGTCGAGGAATCCAAGACCATGAAGACCGAGCTGAACATCGTCGAGGGCATGCAGTTTGACCGCGGCTACGCCTCCAGCTACATGTGCACCGACATGGAGAAGATGGAAGCCGTGCTGGACAACCCGCTGATCCTGATCACCGACAAGAAGATCTCCAACATCCAGGAGATCATCGGCCTGCTCGAGCAGGTGGTGCAGCAGGGCAAGAAGCTGCTGATCATCGCCGAGGACGTGGAGGGCGAGGCCCTGGCCACCCTGGTGCTGAACAAGCTGCGCGGCACGTTCACCTGCGTGGCCGTGAAGGCCCCCGGCTTCGGCGATCGCCGCAAGGCCATGCTGCAGGATATCGCCATCCTGACCGGCGGCCAGGTCATCACTGAGGAGCTGGGCCTGGAGCTGAAGGAGGCCACCATCGACATGCTGGGCTCCGCGCGCCAGGTGAAGATCGACAAGGAAAACACCGTGATCGTCGAGGGCGCCGGTGATTCCGACGAAATCAAGGCCCGCATCGCCTCCATCCGCAGCCAGATCGAGGACACCACCTCCGATTACGATCGCGAAAAGCTGCAGGAGCGCCTGGCGAAGCTGTCCGGCGGCGTGGCCGTCATCAACGTGGGCGCCGCCACCGAGGTGGAGATGAAGGAGCGCAAGCTGCGCATCGAGGACGCCCTGGCCGCCACCCGCGCCGCCGTTGAAGAGGGCATCGTTCCCGGCGGCGGCACCGCGCTGATCAACGCCTCCAAGGCCGTCGCCAAGCTGGTGTCCGAGACCCAGGGCGACGTGAAGACCGGCGTGCAGATCGTGCTGCGCGCGCTGGAGGAGCCCGTCCGCCAGATCGCCAAGAACGCCGGCGTCGAGGGCAGCCTGATCGTCGAGAAGATCAAGGGCCGCAAGTCTCCCACCTTCGGCTATGACGCCGCGAAGGACGAGTACGCCGACATGATGGAGCGCGGCATCGCCGACCCCACCAAGGTCACCCGCTCCGCCCTGCAGAACGCCGCGTCCGTGGCCGCGATGGTGCTGACCACCGAGTCCCTGGTCACCGACATCCCCGCGCCGGAACCGGCGGCTCCCGCCGCGAACCCCGGCATGGGCGGCATGTATTGATCCCCCAATGAACCCATTCGGGCCGCAGTTCCCATCGAACTGCGGCCCTTTATTGGAATTGTACAGGATCAGGAAAACGGAACGTACAGATCCTTCAACCTTTCGCGAAGAACCCCCTCATCCGGATTCGGGTCCGTCCTGTATTAATTTATTCAAAACTGCTTGAAAAATCCTCATTAATATGCTACACTTACCCTATATAATTGTCACCTATGTACCGTCTCTGCGGTCCACAAACCGCGCCGGTTTGGGTTCGACCCCCTCAGAAGGAGGAATCCCACATGAAATATCTGCCTCTGGAAACGGTCGGCGCGGCTCGTTCCGGTTACCAGCAACAGGTGAAGGAAGCCAACATCAAGCGCATATTTGACCTGGTGCGCAGCGGCAAGTGCAAGTCCCGGGCGGAGCTGGTGCGCACGATGAAGCTGAGCGCCACCAGCGTGTCCGTGCTGGTGGAGGAGCTGGCCGACCGCGGCCTGATCGACGAGGTCGGCCCCACGCAGACCTCGCTGCCCGGCCGCCGGCCCATCAGCCTGCGCCTGAACAGCGAATGCCGCCAGCTGGTGGTGTTCACGTTGCTGCGCGAGGGCGTGCAGTACGCGCTGCTGAACCTGGATTGCCGGGTCATCGAGAGCGCGTTTTATCCCTTCCCCTCCTCTGAGCTGCCCGCCGGGGACGCCGGCGACCGCTATGCCGCGCTGTTTGAGCATATCCTCTCCCGCCGTGCCAGGCGCTTCAACCGCGATCAGGCGCTGGTGGTGGGGCTGAACCTGCCCGGCCTGTATTTGCAGAGCCAGCGCACGTTCATCAACCAGACCAGCCTGGGCGTGGACCTGTCCGAGGAGGCCATCTGCCGCTTCCGCGACCGGATCGGCCTGCCGGTCTACTTGTTCAACGGCACCAAGAGCCTGGCCTATGCCGAAAAAAAGCGCCTGGACGCCGCCTATCCCGACGATCCGGAGACGCTGGACCTGGTGTTTGTGGAGATTCGCAACCGCATCAGCTGCGCGCTGATCGCCCGCGGCAACATCTACACCGGCCCCTATGACGTAGCCGGGGAGATCGGACACTTCACCATCGACTACAACGGCAAGCCCTGCCCCTGCGGCAACCGGGGCTGCCTGGAGCGCTACGTGAGCCAGGACGCCATCCTGGAGGACGCCCGGAAGGCCGCCGGGGCGGCGGGCATCGAGCCGCCGAAGTCCTTCGAGGAGCTGGCCCTGCGCTATGAGAAGGAGCCGCCGCTGCGCGACTCCGTGCTGAACTCCGCGCGGCTGCTGGCCTTCGGGCTCTACAGCGTGCTCTGCAGCTCCGGCATGCGGCGCGTCGCCTTGGGCGGCGGCGTCGAGATCCTCGGCGAGCCCTTCCTTTTGGAGCTGTACCACGCGCTGCTCTCCCGCTCGCTGCTGGTGCGCCACCTGGAGCTGAGCTACGCGCTGGCCGGCCCTGACGCCGAAAGCATCGGCCTGGCCCAGTATTTCCTGGACAAGGTGTTCACGATCACCAACGGATGAGGCCGTATCCCACCCAAGACGCCTTCCCCAAAGGGGAAGGCGTCTTTGACGGATGAGGCCGTCTCCCCGTCTATTCGCAGGAGTCACCATGGATGGCAAGCTCGAGGCTTGAATTCAGCGCCAAAATGTGGTAGATTCAAGGGAGAGGTGAATCGATATGGAAAAGAGCTATACCGAAGCGATTTTGCTGCGCACGCCCCTTTGCGACATGCGGGGCGGCTGGAAGCCGAGCGCCATCCTGGAGGCCATGCAGGAGACGGCGGGCGCCCACTGTGAACGGCTGGGCATCGGCCGGCCCGTGATGGACGGGCTGGGCATCGCCTGGGTGCTGTCGCGCACCCGCGTGGTGATGGACCGGCTGCCCCGGATGAACGAGACGGTGTCGGTGGCCACCTGGCCGCTGCCGCCGAAGCACCTGTTCTATCCCCGCGTGAACGCGATCCGGGACGCCGAGGGCAACGCGATCGGCGCGGCGACCAGCCTGTGGCTGCTGATGGACCTGGACACCCGCCGGGTGGTGAACAGCGACGAGGTGCTGCGCCACCTGCCCGAAAATGCCGACATGCCCGCGGGCATCCCCATCGGCATGGCCCGGCCCCTGGCGGGCGAGGCGGCGGAGAGCACGCTCGTGCCGCCCTACGTGGATTTTGACCTGAACGGCCACGTGAACAACACCCGCTACCTGGACTGGGCGATGAACGCCCTCGGCCACGACGCGCTGTCGGAAAAGCGGGTGAAGGAATTCAGCGTCAGCTACGACCGGGAGATCCGCCCCGGCGAGACGATCCGCACCGAGCTGGTGCGCGACGGCGACGCCTTCAGCTTCCGCGGCTTCTCGGAGGAGAAGAAGTGCTTCTGCGTGAGCGGCGTGTTGACGGAGAGGGAGTAGGGCGCGCAATTCGCGACCGCCGTCCGGGTTCATGACGAAACGCAGGATCTGTAGTTATGTATTCGGGCTCCTGTGCTTCAGCCGCGCGGCAGCGACCATTCCCACTCCCTACAAGATTTTGATCCCGTAGATCATGCTCCCGCGCGTTCCGACGACGATCATGTCGTCGAACACGACGGGGGTGCCCTCGATGTTGCCGTTCAGCTCGGCCTGGGCGACCGGAGCGCCGGTGAGGCCGTCCAGCAGCGACAGCCTGCCGCTGGAGCTGCCCACCAGCACGTAGCCCTTGCCGTTGGCGGAATACAGGCAGGTGGGGGAGGACCAGCCGTAGCTCTTCATCGGAAGGGACCAGACGGTCTCGCCGGTCTGCTTGTCCAGCGCGTAGAGCATGCCCCGGGAATCCACCGTGCGGCAGATGTGGAAGAACACCAGGTTCGCAAGCTCGCCCTTGCCCACGGCCGGGGTGGCAAAGCCGCCGCCACCGTTTTCGTCCTCCTGGTGGATCGGGTCGGAATCCCGCGCCCAGATCAGCTCGCCGGTCAGCGCGTTCAGCTTGAACATCTGGCAGGCGCCGTCGTGGCCGCGCTTGTCCAGCTCGTTGACGGCGTAGAGGGCCACCAGGCCGTCGCCCTCCGGCTCGATGACCAGCGAGGCGTCGGTGTCGTCCCGGGCGTCGAAGCTCCATACCAGCCGCATGGTGTTCAGGTCCACGCACTGTATGATGCCCAGGTTCGTGGCGAAGTAGACGTAGTTGTTGTAGACGGCGATGGAGTTCTCGGTGCCCAGCTTGCCGTCGGCGGTCTGCTGGTAGGTATAGCGGGTGACGGTCGGGTCGATGGATACCGAGCCGGCGCGCTGGACGGTGTTCAGCTTCACCCTGTAGAGCACGCCGTTTTCACCGGCGGTGATCAGCGTGTCGGTGGCGGCGTCCACCAGCGGCGAACAGTCGAAGGCATACCAGTTGCGGTGGGCGTTGGGGTCCTTGCCGTCGAGGAAGAACAGCTGCTTCTGGTCGATCAGGCTCCAGATGCGGGTGCCGCAGGCCACGCGCTTGCCGCTCACCTCGTAGATGCCCTGTCCGCAGTACAGAAGGGGCACGCCGCGGGGATCGACGGCCAGGCTGCCCTTGATGGGCGCGCCGATGTTGATGGCCTTGCGGGTCTCTTCGCCGTCGGCCATGTCCAGGAAGTAGATATGGCCGTCCAGCGTGGCGTAGATCACCTCCACCAGGCCGTCCCTGGCCTTCTTGGCGCGGCTGATGTTCATCCGGGCGCGCAGATCCGCCGGCCAGCGAATCGCGCTGGCCTGGCCGGTCCAGCCCACGCCGGTCCAGTTGTCGATGCCGTGGATGCGCTTCTGCCAGGCCACCAGCAGTGCGGAGGGATCGTCCGGGATCAGGCCGTAGGCGCCGCCGTCGCGGTAGTTGCTGCCGCGGAACGTGGTCACGCCCTCCAGCACCGTGTATTCGCTGGAGGCGCCCATGTGGATCCCGGAATCCGCGGTGAAGACGGCGCTGCCGTCGTCGATCACCTTGGTGTCGCGCAGCAGGTTGTTCAGCGCCGGGTCGGTATACTCCGCGCCGGGGGCCGCCGCCTGGCGGTACATGGCCGCGGACAGCCCGTCCGCGGGCTTCTGCTGGGTCTCCGGCACCGGCTCCAGCGTGGCGGTGGGCTCCGGCGTGACCGGGGCTGCGGTGGGTTCGGCGGTCGGCGCTTCGGTGGGGATCGGGATGGCGTCCTGCGTGGGCGCGGGCCGCGGCACCGTGTCGAGGGCGGGGCCGTCGTAATCGAGCCCGCCCAGCGGCGGCGCGGCGACCTCCACCTCCGGCGCGGCGGGCCGCTGCTTCGGCGTCAGGGCGTTCAGGGCGATCAGGCTGCCCAGGATCAGCGCCGACGTGAGGCACAGCGAGGCGACGGCGATATTCCTGATCCGCCGCTGGCGAAGCCGCCTGGCCCTGGCCGGGCGCTTTGGGGCCCCGCGCTGAGCGGCGTTTCTTTTCTCGTTCATAGCGTTTGTCACCTGGCCATCGAAAAAAAGTCATATTTCACTGACTTCCATTCTACTGCGAAGTTGTGGCGGCATGTTCATGGAAGTATTTCATTAGTCTTTCAAGTGTGTGACAACGATGGGACGTTCCAAAAAGATTTCCCGCCGCCCCTGAACGCAACGGTTCGTTTTTGGGCGGGCGGCGCAGACCGGAATCGCGCGCGCACCGCTTCCCGCACCGCGCACGAAAGGAAGGGGCCCGGATTGCCACGTCGGTCCCGTTGGGACCTCCTCGCAATGACGTAGTACGACAGAGCATAGTTGTACGTCATTGCGAGGTGCGTAGCGACGTGGCAAACCGGGCCCTGGCCTCCCCCGGGGGACGGCTTTTGGGCGGCGCGGCCTTGTCACGCCCGCGGATTCTGTGCTATACTTAACAGGTGAGATTATGGCCATGCGAGGGGAGGCGGGGACATGCGGATCATGGTCGCGGGGGTCAGCAGCGGCTGTGGCAAGACCACCCTGGCGCTGGCGCTGATGGCGCGGCTGCGGGGCCTTGGCCTGTCCGTCGCGCCCTTCAAGGCGGGGCCGGACTACATCGATCCCGGCTTTCACGCCCTCGCCTGCGATCGGGCGGGCCATAACCTGGACGAATGGCTGTGCGCGCCGGAGAGCGTGCTTCGGCTGCTTGCGACGGCAAACGACGCGGATATCGCCGTGATCGAGGGCGCGATGGGCTTCTATGACGGCCTGGGCGGCGGCGCCGATTGCAGCGCCTGGGCCCTCGCCGGACACACCGAAACGCCCGTGCTGCTGGTGCTGGACGGCTCCGGCAGCGCCGCCAGCGCGGCGGCCACGGCGCTGGGCTTCCTGCAATACCGGCCGGACAGCTTCATCGCCGGGGCCATCGTGAACCGCGTCTCCGGCGAGCGTCATTTTGAGCTGATCCGGGACGCGCTGGCGGGCGTCGGCCTGCCCTGCGTGGGCTGGATGCCGAAGGACGCGGGGCTTCGGATGCCGGACCGCCACCTTGGCCTCGTGCCGGTGGACGAGCGGCCCCAGGCGGCGGCGCAGATCCGGCGGGCCGCGGCGGCGCTGCGGCTGGACGCGGACGCGCTGACGCGGATCGCCTCCCGTGTCGGCGCGGTGGACGCGCCCGGGTTCGAATATCCGCAGAGCCTGGCGGGGCGTCGCGTCGGCATCGCCCGGGACGCGGCCTTTTCCTTTGTCTACGAAGCGAACCGGATGGCGCTTCGGGCCATGGGCGCAACGCTGGTCGACTTTTCGCCGCTGAAGGACCCGGCGCTGCCCGGGGACCTGGACGCGCTGATCCTGCCCGGCGGGTTCCCGGAGGTGTTCGAGGCGGCGCTGCTTGAAAACGCGGGGATGGTCCGCTCCGTCCGCGAGGCGGTGGACGGCGGCCTGCGCGTCTACGCGGAGTGCGGCGGCATGCTGTATCTGGCGATGATCGGCGCGCTGCCGCTGAGGTGGCGCATGACGGATCGCCTGCAGCGCTTCGGCTACGTCACCGTGACGGACGCGGCCGGGCTGACCTTCCCGGCCCACGAATTCCACCATTCCGTGGCGGAGCCGACCGCGCCGCTGGACACGGCCTTTGACGTGCGCAAGGGCGAAAAATGCTGGCGCGGGGGCTACCTCTATAAGAACGTGCTGGCGGGCTACCCGCACCTGCACGCCTTCGACCGGCCCG
Source organism: uncultured Eubacteriales bacterium (assembly GCA_902799045.1). Lineage (GTDB taxonomy): Bacteria > Bacillota > Clostridia > Christensenellales > Aristaeellaceae > UBA2862. Next base: position 6,336 of record CADBZH010000008.1, on the reverse strand, counting down.
CGCTGATCGAGAGGCTGCTGCGATGAGGGCGCATCACGGCGGAAACGTCTGGCAGTCGGGCCGCCCGGGCGACTGGCTGGATTTCTCCGCGAACCTGAACCAGGAGGGCCCGCCGGAATGGGCGAAGGCGGCGCTGGCGGCGGGGCTTGAAAGCGCGGGCTGGTACCCGGACCCGGAGATGAAGGCGGCGACGGCGGGCCTGGCGGCACACCTGGGCATCCCCGAGGAGTGCCTGCTGCCCACCGCCGGCGGCATCGAGGCGGCGGCGCTGGCGGCTGGGCTGGCCGAAAGGCACGCGATCCTCCAGCCGACGTTTGAGGAGTACGGGCGGCTGTGCCGGGACCACCGGGATGTCTGCGCGCTTTCCGGGTATCAGCCGGAGCCGGGCGAATGCCTCTGGCTATGCAACCCCAACAACCCCACCGGCGCGGCGCTGGAGCGCGGCGCGGTGCTGGCGCTGCTTCAGAAGCTGGAGGGCGCCGGCGGGGCGCTGGTGGTGGACGAGGCGTTCATCCACTATTGCCCGGAGCGCAGCGTGATCGCCGCGGTGGCGGCGCATCCGGCGCTGGCGGTGCTGGGCTCGCTGACGAAGGCGCTGGCCCTGCCCGGCATCCGGCTGGGCTACCTCGCGGCGCATCCGGCGGTGATCTGCGTTTTGAAGGAGCAGCTGCCGCCCTGGCGGCTGAACTGCCTGGCGGACGCGGTGGCGGCGGCGCTGCCGGGGCACGAGGGGGATTTCGAGCGCATGCGGGCAGTGAACGCGAAGCGCCGCGAGGCCTTCGCCGCCGATTTGCGCGCTCTCGGGGCGCGGGTGTCTCCCAGCGCGGCCAACTTCCTGCTCTGCGACTTCGGCCGGGACATGCGGCCGGTGATCGAGGCCCTGCGCGGGCGGCACATCCTCGTGCGGCCCTGCGGCAGGTTCCCCGGCCTCACCGACGGGCACGTGCGCCTCGCCGTGCGCACGGAGGCGGAAAACAAGAGGCTGATCGCGGCGCTGGGAGAGGCGTTGCCGCCCTATGACCCTGTATTGAAGTAGAAACGAGGCGACCACATGCGCGGGAAATCCATCATGCTCCAGGGGACGGGCTCGTCGGTGGGCAAGTCCATGCTGTGCGCGGGCCTGTGCCGCGTGTTTCGGCAGGACGGCCTTCGGGTGGCACCGTTCAAGAGCCAGAACATGGCCCTGAACAGCTTCGCCACGGCGGAGGGGCTGGAGATGGGCCGCGCCCAGGTGGTGCAGGCCCAGGCCGCGGGGGTGGAGCCCAGCGTGCGGATGAACCCGATCCTGCTGAAGCCCACCGGCGACCGGCACAGCCAGGTGATCTGCCTGGGCCGGCCCATCGGCAGCATGAGCGCCGCGGAATATCACGCCTACAAGCCCAGGCTGCGGGGACTGGTGAAGGAGACCTACGACGCGCTGGAGGCCGAGTACGACGCCGTGGTGATCGAGGGCGCGGGCAGCCCCGCCGAGATCAACCTGAAGGACGGCGACCTGGTGAACATGTGGATGGCCGGGGCCGCTGACGCGAAGGTTTTGCTGGTGGGGGACATCGACCGCGGCGGCGTTTTCGCGGCGCTCTACGGCACGGTGATGCTGCTGGAGCCGGAGGAGAGGGCGCGGATCAGGGGCCTGATCATCAACAAGTTCCGCGGGGACGTGGAGATCCTGAAGCCGGGGCTTCGGATGATCGAGGCAAAGCTGGGCATCCCGGTGCTCGGCGTGGTGCCCTGGACGGACGTGGACCTGGAGGACGAGGACAGCGTGTCCGAGCGGCTGAGCGCCACCAGCGGCCGCGGGGCGATCACCGTGGCGGTGGCGCGGCTGCGGCACATCAGCAATTTCACCGATTTCCAGGCGCTTGCGCTGCATCCGGGCGTGACGCTGAAATACGCCGTGCGGCCCTCGGATTTCGACGGCGCGGACATCGTGATCCTCCCCGGCACGAAGAACACCATCGACGACCTGATCGACCTGAAGAACCGCGGCATGCTCGCGCCGATCCTGCGCCACGCCCGGGCGGGCAGGCTGCTGGTGGGCGTGTGCGGGGGCTACCAGATGCTGGGAAACGCGCTGCGGGACCCGCTGGGCGTGGAGAGCGAAGCCCGCGAGGCGGCGGGGCTGGGCCTGATCGACATGGAGGTCACCTTCCGCTCGGAAAAGCGCACCGCGCAGGCGTCGGGCGTCGTCGCCGGCGGGCCGGACTGGCTGGCCCCGCTTCAGGGCGCGAAGCTGACCGGCTACGAGATCCACAGCGGTGAAAACGCCTTCGGGCCTTCGGCGAGGACGTGGCTTGCCGACGGGCCGCGGGTGCTGGGCGCCTGCGATGCCCGCGGGAACGTGCTGGGCACCTACCTGCACGGGCTGTTTGACGACGGCGCGCTTTCGGACGCGCTGGTGCGGCAGGCGCGGCGGCTGAAGGGCCTGCCGGAGGACGGGGACGTCGCGCCCGTCGTGTCCATGGCCGACTACCGCGAGGCCCAGCTGGACAAGCTGGCCGACGTCGTGCGGCACAGCCTGGATATGGACGCGGTGTACGCGGTTTTGAGGGAATAGGGATCAGGGAATAGGGATTAGGGATCAGAAATGGCGGCTGCCGCGCTTTTATAGCCTTCCCCTATGGGGAAGGTGGCATTTGCGGAGCAAATGACGGATGAGGTCGCCGCCCGCAAACGTCCCGTCAATCCGGGTCACCGTTTTGTAGGGGCGGCATCTCGTGCGCGGTGCGGGAAGCGGTGCGCGCGCGATTCCGGTCTGCGCCGCCCGCCCAGGGCCTTCTCATGTGCATCCCGCTCCCCAAGCTGCCGTAAAGATCCAAAGAAGGAGCCTTGCCATGCCCATTCACATCCTCGCCCTGCTCGCCGGGGCGGCGCTCGACCTCGTCGTGGGGGACCCGGAGTGGTTTCCGCACCCGGTGCGCTGGATCGGACGCTACATCGCCTTTGCCGAAAAGCGGGTCCGCCGGGGGAACCCTTCGCCGAAAGCGCTGCGGCGGCGGGCGGTGCTGGTGGCGGCGTCCACGGTGCTGTTGACAGCGGGCGTGACGGCGGGTATACTGTTCCTGCTGGGCCGGTGGGGCTTCTGGCCGCGGTTTGTCGGCATGGCGCTGTTGAGCTGGACGTGCCTGTGCGCCAGGGACCTTTCGGACGAGGCCGAGGCCGTGCGACGGGCGCTGGACGCCTCCCTGGAGCAGGGCCGGGCGCGGGTGGCCCGCATCGTGGGCCGGGACACGGCCAATCTCAGCCGAGCCGGCGTGCTGCGGGCCGCGATCGAGACCGTGGCGGAGAACACCACCGACGGCGTGATCGCCCCGATGCTGTATCTGGCCCTGGGCGGGCCGGTGCTGGGCATGGCGTTCAAGGCCGCCAGCACGCTGGACAGCATGATCGGCTATCTGGACGAAAAGTACCGCGACGTGGGCTGGTTCGCGGCGAAGTGCGACGACGGATGGAATTATGTGCCCGCGCGGATCACGGCGCTGCTGATGTGCCTGTCGGCGTTCACGCTGGGGCTGGACGGCCGTCGGGCGCTTTCGACCGTCCGGCGGGACCACGACAAGCATCTCTCGCCCAACTGCGCCTGGAGCGAGGCCGCCGCGGCGGGGGCGCTGGGCGTGCGGCTGGGCGGCGACCATGAATACTTCGGAAAGACCGTGCACAAGCCCGCCATCGGCGACGACCTGCGCGCCCCCGAGGGCCGGGACGTCACGCGGGTGTGCCGGATGATGTTTTTGAGCGCGGGGATGATGCTGGCGGGCATTGCCGCCATTGCAGCGATACTGTATTGACTTATTATGCAAAGGGAGATATCCATATGAATTACAGGCGACTTGGCAGGACCGGATTGATGGTCAGCGAGGTGGGCTTCGGCGGCGAATGGCTGGAGCGCCACGACGAGGCCCATTCCGTCGATCTCATCAGGCACGCCCACGAAAAGGGCATCAACCTCATCGACTGCTGGATGCCGGATCCGAAGAGCCGCAGCATCATCGGCAAGGCCATCGCCGATTGCCGGGACGAGTGGTTTGTGCAGGGCCACATCGGCTCTACCTGGCAGGACGGCCAGTACGTGCGCAGCCGCGACATGGCCCACGTCGTGCCCGCCTTCGAGGATCTGCTTGCGCGCATCGGCGGCGGCTACATCGACCTGGGCATGATCCACTACATCGACTCCGAGGAGGACTGGCAGAACGCCATGTCCGGGCCGTTCATCGAGTATGTACGCGACCTGCATGACCGGGGCGTCATCCGCCACATCGGCCTGAGCACCCACAACCCCGTCATGGCCCAGCGGGCCGTGAAGACCGGCTTTGTGGAGATGATCCTGTTCTCCATCAACCCGGCCTTCGACATGCACCCGGCCAGCGAGGACCTGATGGACCTGCTGAACGGCGATTTCGAGGAATCCCTCAGCGGCATCGATCCCCAGCGGGCCGAGCTCTATCGCCTCTGCGAGGAGCGGGACGTGGGCATCACGGTGATGAAGGGCTTCTTCGGCGGCGCGCTGTTCGACGCGGAGCGCTCGCCCTTCGGCGTCGCCTTCACGCCGGCCCAGCTGATCCACTACGCGCTGACCCGCCCGGCGGTGGCCTCGATCCTCTGCGGCTACGACACGAAGGAGCAGGTGGACCAGGCCGTGGCCTACGAGACGGCCACGGCGGACGAGCGCGACTACGCCTCCGTCATCGCGAACGCGCCGCTGCACAGCTACATGGGCCAGTGCACCTACTGCGGCCACTGCCAGCCCTGCCCGATGGAGATCGACATCGCCATGGTGAACAAGCTGTACGACCTGGCCGCGCGGCAGGAAACCGTGCCCCAGAGCCTGCGGGAGCACTATCGCGACCTGCCCCGCAACGCCGGCGACTGCGTGGGCTGCCAGAGCTGCGAGAGCAACTGCCCCTTCGGCGTGAAGATCGCCGAGCGCATGGCGAAGGCCGCGGCGCTCTTTGGATAATCTCCAAAGAGCCATCCCCGGAGGGCGTTGAGCGATGACGCCGGGCGATCCACAGGCCGCGCTGCGCCAATTCCACAGGTTTCCGCGAAGGGCCGATCAATACTTCATGATCCTCTTCGCGCCCCAGGCCGCGATCCTGTAGATCGGGTTCTCGAGGCGCTTTTTCACGTGGTCCAGCTCGTCGCGGATGTGGATGTGCTGGGGGCAGTGCTGTTCGCACTTGCCGCACTTCACGCAGAGCCCGGCGTTGCTGCGCACGTTGCGCAGGGTGGTGCACATCATGTATTCCCGCAGGCCGGTGAACATGCCGTCGGAGAAGCTGGTGTTATAGGCGGCGAAGCAGGTGGGGATGTCCACGCCCCGGGGGCAGGGCTGGCAGTAGCCGCAGCCGGTGCAGCCCACGCGGGTGTTCTTCCGGATGGCGGCGAGGGCGTCGGCGTAGACGGAAAGCTCCTGCCCGGTCAGCGCGTTCGGCAGGGCCTCGGAGGCGATGCGGCAGTTCTCCTCCACCTGGCTTGTGTCGTTCATGCCGCTGAGCACGACCGTCACCTGCGGGTGGTTCCACACCCAGCGCAGGCCCCAGTCCGCGGGGCTGCGATCCGGGTCGGCGGCGGCGAACACCTTCCGGGCCGCCGTGGGCAGGCCGCCCGCCAGCTTGCCGCCGCGCAGCGGCTCCATGATGATCACCGGCAGGCCCTTTTCGTGGGCGTAATCGAGGCCGTCGATGCCGGCCTGGCTGTGCTCGTCCAGGTAGTTGAACTGGATCTGGCAGAAATCCCAGTCGAAGGCGTCCAGCAGCGCCTTGAATTGCAGCGTGCCGCCGTGGAAGGAGAAGCCCACGTTGCGGATCTGCCCGCCGGCGCGCTTTTCCTGCAGCCATTCGCGAATGCCCAGGCCGCACAGCCGCGACCAGCTCTGCTCGTCGTTGAGCATGTGCATCAGGTAGTAGTCCACGTGGTCGGTCTGCAGCCGCTCGAGCTCCTCGGCAAAGAAGCGCTCGGCGTCCCCGGGGCGGTTGATCCGGTACTGGGGCAGTTTCGTGGCGATGTTGATCCTGTCGCGGCACCGGTATTCCGCCATGAATTTGCCCAGGCAGACCTCGCTGCCTGGGTAGATGTAGGCGGTGTCGAAGTAATTCACGCCCTTTTCCAGGGCCAGGGCCATTTCGCGGTTGGCCTTCTCCTGGTCGATGCCGCCGCCGCGCTTGGTGAAGCGCATGCAGCCGAAGCCCAGCGCGGAGAGCGCGTCGCCGTTTCGGGGATTGGTGCGATATTGCATGGGGAGGCTCCTTGTATAATGTATTTGGGTTTTGAGAGGGGCCCATACCCTCAAAAAGACTTGTTCAATTACCGCAAATGTGCGATAATTGAGCCATTGGGCGG
>CADBZH010000007.1 GCA_902799045.1 uncultured Eubacteriales bacterium | reverse complement strand
GGGTGATAGGAGCCGTCGTACAGCTTGGCATGGAGGCCCACCATGGGATAGCCGGCCAGAACGCCCTTGACGATGTTCTCCCTCAGGCCCTTTTCAACGGAGGGAATGAAGTTGCGGGGAACGGCGCCGCCGACGACCGCGTCCTCAAATTCGAACTGGATATTGGTATCCCCGATGGGAGAGAACTCGATCCACACATCGCCGAACTGGCCGTGTCCGCCGGACTGCTTCTTGTGGCGTCCCTGGACGTCGATGGGCTTGCGGATGGACTCGCGGTACGGGATCTTGGGATCGCGCAGGTCGCACTCCACCTTGAACTTGCTGGCCAGCTTGGCGGCCACCACGTCGATGGACATCTCGCCCAGGCCGGAGAGCACGCTCTCGGCGGTCTCCACGTTCTTCTCGACCTTGATGGTCGGGTCTTCCTCCATCAAGCGGTTCAGGCCGGAGAAGATCTTGTCTTCCTCGCCGGCCTTCTTGGCGTACACGGCCTTGGAGATGTTCGGGGCCGGGAACTCCATGTCGGCAAACTGCACCGGGTTGGCCTGATCGCACAGGGTGTTGCCGGTGGCCAGGGACTGCAGCTTCGCCAGCGCGCACAGGTCGCCCGCACACACCTTCTGGGTGGTGGACTGCTGCTTGCCCTTGAGGATGTAGATGGTGCCGGGCTTCTCGGTCTTCTCGGCGTTCACGTTGTACAGCTGGGTGGCGCTGTCCAGGGTGCCGCTAGTGACCTTCAGCAGGCTCAGCTTGCCCACGAACGGGTCCGCCATGGTCTTGAACACGCGGGCGGAGAAGGGCTGGTCGTCGGCGCAGACGCGCTGCACGGCCTCGCCGGTCTTGGGGTTGGTGCCCTCGAGCACCTGGCCCGCCGGGCTGGGCATCAGGTCGATGATGTTGTCCAGGAGCTTGGCCATGCCGATGCGGCTGACGCTGGAGCAGCAGACCACGGGCACCACGGTGCCGTCCACGATGCCCTGGCGCAGGCCGTGCATCATGTCTTCCTGGGACAGCTCGCCGTTTTCGAAGTACTTCTCCATCAGCTCGTCCTCGGCGCCGGCGGCGGCCTCCATGATGGCCTCGCGGGCGGCCTCGACCTCGCCGGCCATGCTGGCGGGAATGTCGATGGCCTTCAGGGTCTTGCCCTCGCCGGTGAACGCCTTGTTCTCCAGCACGCAAACCACGCCGGCGAACTTGCCGTTTTCGATGATGGGCAGCTCGATGGGCGCGATGTGGCTGCCGTATTTATCGGTGATGGAGCCCAGCGCCTTCTGGAAGTTGGCGTTCTCCTGGTCCATCTTGTTGACGACGATCATGCGGGAGGAGTGGGTCTTGTCGCACATGGCCCAGGCCTTCTCCGCGCCCACGTCCAGGCCGGAAACCGCGCCGACCACGATCAGCGCGCCTTCGCACACGGTCATCGGGCCCACCTGCTCGCCGGCGAAATCGAAGAAGCCGGGGATGTCCACCAGGTTGACCTTGCGATCCTTCCACTCCAGCGGCGCCATGGCAGCGGAGATGGATATGGAGCGCTTGACCTCCTCAGGATCATAGTCCATGGTGGCCTGTCCGTCCTCCACGCGGCCCTGGCGATCGATGGCGCCCGCCGTGAACAGCAACGCCTCGGCCAGCGTGGTCTTGCCGACGCTGCCGTGACCGACGATGGTCAGGTTGCGGATATTCTTGGCCTGATAATCTTTCATGAGAATTCCCCCTGTATAGTTTTTTACTGCGCGCACAAGCGCAACGGAGTGTCCACCCTATACGCGCTTATTTGCCATAGTGTATTCATTTTAACAGAAAAACGTCATTTTGAAAAGCCCCTTTTGGAAGGATTTTTGCATTTCTGTGATGAATTTTTATTTGGGAGTGAATTCTTGCGTGAAAAAACTGTTGACATCCATCCTATTGCTGGCGCTGATCGCGCTTGCCCCGGCAGCCCAGGCCCACACCCGCGAGGCGGTGCGCGCGGCCTGGGCAGGCGTTTCCAACGGAGGCGGGGCCTCCCCGTACGCGGAAGCGCCCGCGATCCGCGCCCCCTATGCCGCCGGAGCACTGGAGGAAGCCGCGACGGCGGACGCGCTGGCCTGCCTGAACTTCGCGCGCTGGCTGGCGGGGGTCGGGGCCGTGGACGAGAGCGCCATCTACGACTACCAGTGCCAGCACGGCGCGGTGCTGCTGGCGGCGCTGGACTACGTGGACCACGCCGCGCCCCGGCCCGTGGACATGGACCGGAACTTCTATGACTCCGCCCACATCGCCACCACCTCCTCCAGCATCGCCCGCTTCAACTGGATGCGGGAAACGATCCTGCGCGAGGGCGTGGAATACTTCCTGAGGGACGACGGCGAGGAAAACCTGGCGGCGCTGGGCCACCGGCGATGGGCGTTGAACCCCACGATGGCCGCCACCGGCTTCGGCCTGGCGAACTCGGAAAGCGGCATGAGCTATGTGGTGATGTACGCGCACGACCTGGGCCGCCCCGACGCCGACTGGGAAAGCGTGTGCTGGCCCGCCGCGGGGGCCTTCCCCGCCGAGCTGATCCACGACCACCTGGCCTGGTCGGCGATGCTGAATCCCTCCGCCTTCGACATTGCCGCCTGCAGGCCCGTCGTGACGCTGACGGAGGCGACCAGCGGCCTGTCCTTCCGCTTCGCCGCGGACGCCGCCGACGGCTTCTTCGCCTTCAACCTGGAGGGCTACGGCGCGGGGCCCTGCCTGATCTTCCGGCCGGACTTTTCCGGGACGGATTTCACCGACTACCAGCAGAACCAGGTCTGGGACGTGCGGGTGGACGGCCTGGTGGACGCCGGCGGCGCGGAAAGGCCCCTGGCGTATCGCGTGGAGATGATCTCGCTGACGCCGCAGGACGTGGTGAACGTGGAGATTTCCCAAATCGACGCGGTCCTGCCCGTGGGCGAAACCCTCGCTCTGTCCGCCGACGTGATCCCCGCCTACGCCGACGATCTGACCCTGACCTGGCGCAGCACGGACGAGGCCGTGGCCACGGTGGACGCCGACGGCGTCGTCACCGCCATCGCCCCCGGACAGTGCGCCATCGTCGTCGGGAGCGCGGGCGGATATACCGACTCCTGCGCCCTTGCGGTGATTGACAAAGGCGGGCTATGATGGTAGAATTTTCACGGGATTTGACGACATTATACACATATAAATGAGGTGTGAGATATGAGTGACATGACCTACAGGATGAACATCGCGGGCCTGGACCGCGACCTGCCCCTGTGCCCCATCAGCGACGAGCTGATGATCGGCGCGTTCGTGATCTTCGGCGACCCGGAGCTGACCACCGCCTGCGCGAAGGCGCTGCTCGATCGCTGCCCGGAGCACGACGTGATGATCACCGCCGAGTCGAAGGGCATCCCTCTGATCTGTGAGATGGCGCGGATGAGCGGCAACGAGCGCTATGTGCTGGCCCGCAAGGCTCCGAAGCTCTACATGAAGGACGTGCTGACCGTGGAGGTGCGCTCCATCACCACCGACCACAAGCAGACGCTGTGCCTGGACGGCAAGGACGCCGCGTACATGAAGGGCAAGCGCGTGGTGATCGTGGACGACGTGATCTCCACCGGCGAATCCCTCCACGCGCTGGAGGCGCTGGTGAAGCAGGCCGGCGGCGAGATCGTGGGTTGCATGGCCATCCTCGCCGAGGGCGACGCCACCAGGCGCGACGACATCATCTACCTGGAGAAGCTGCCGCTGTTCGATGCCAACGGCAAGCCGATTGACTAGAGTTTAGAGTTGAGAGTTCAGCGTTCAGATTGGAAAGCGCAGGGTTTCCTTCCGGATCCCCTGCGCTTCATACCTGAAACGGACAGATCCTTCGCTGTGCTCAGGATGACAGGTGTACGCATCGTGGTCATCCGTGGCGCAGCAAAGGATCTGTGCGTCATCAATAATACGTCGTTCGCTTCTGTTCTTCCACAACAGCGTCCAACGGGTTGACAATCTCCACCGGTTTGTTATGCTTGCGCGCATACTCTACGGCATATGCCACTCTGCCTTTGTTTGCTTCATCGTAAACGGCAAGCAAAGCGTCAGACTGATCGACAGCACATCGGCTTTGCTTCTGATAGCATCCGCTTTTATACCCATCGCATACTTGTATGATTCTGTCCGCGTCATGCAGAAGATACCTGTACCGCAATCGCCAGGCATCATCCCATTGCCGCGCCTGTTCACGGTATGGGATCACACAGATGAGCGAAAGCTTAAGCCTCTCCGATTCCTTTATCGCCGCGATGATCTCCCCAAGCACAACAGCCGTTCCCTGTGACGCACAGCAGACGAAAGTGTCATATCCACAATCCACATACTTCGAGGCTGATTTCCAAAGCATCAATTCCAACGTTGCATAGCTTTCAGAATCCACAGAATACGGCAACTCCTCTATTCTGTGTCCGCATAGCGCAAGCTTCATGATTGGTCTCCTCTTCCGCCAAGACAGGCTTTCAAATACAATAGATACACAATATATCTATTTTGCACATTATAACACAGCCCAGGCATAAAATAAATACATAATATATCCATTCAGGGTGGTTTTATGTCTGTCAAGAGCGTGTCCATTCGCATAGAGAAAGAAATGTTGGATAAGCTGTCATATGTTGCAGACTATGAAGGGCGTTCCATCAACAGCCATGTGCTCGTATTGATACGGGATAGCATCAATCGCTTTGAAGCCGAGCACGGTAGGATTGAGGGCGGCATTCGCGCCGACAGCAATGTCAAGCCTGCGAAAAATGGCGGTTGAACGCAACGCTCGGCACGAACACGCCAAACACGACATTTTACATACTTTCCCCAAATGTCCCCATATCGCCGCTTGAAAAAGCGGCGATATTATCATAAGATAATACCGTGTATATATCTTCAAGGGGTGATCTGCATGAACGATGTCGCCAATCGCTTTGCCGCCAAGGTATTCAACCTGTCCACGATGCGCCAGCGCCTTCCGAAGGACACCTACAGGGAGATGCTGCGCTGCATCAGCGAGGGCAAGCGGATGGACCTGGGCGTCGCCAACGTCGTCGCCAGCGCCATGAAGGACTGGGCCATCGAGCAAGGCGCCACCCACTTCACCCATTGGTTCCAGCCGATGACCGGCATCACCGCCGAAAAGCACGACAGCTTCATCAGCCCGGACAACAGCGGCGGCGGCTCCGCGCCCAGCGGCATCATCATGGAGTTTTCCGGCAAGGAGCTGGTGCGCGGTGAGAGCGACGCCTCGTCCTTCCCCTCGGGCGGCCTGCGCTCCACCTTCGAGGCCCGCGGCTACACCGCTTGGGACCCGACCAGCTACGCCTTCATCAAGGACACCGTGCTCTACATCCCCACGGCGTTTTGCAGCTACGGCGGCGAGGCGCTGGACATGAAGACGCCGCTTCTGCGCAGCATGGAGGCCATCGGGCGGCAGGCGCTGCGGGTGCTGAAGCTGTTCGGCTACGAGGGTCCCGCGCCCGTCACCACCGTGGGCAGCGAGCAGGAATACTTCCTGGTGGACCAGGGCATGGTCGACGCCAGGGAGGACCTGCTGCTCACCGGCCGCACGCTCCTCGGCGCGAAGCCCCCGAAGGGCCAGGAGCTGGAGGACCACTACTATGGCGTCATCAAGCCCCGGGTGCAGGCCTTCATGCAGGAGCTGAACGACGAGCTGTGGGAGCTGGGCATCCTGGCCAAGACCGAGCACAACGAGGTCGCCCCCGCCCAGCACGAGCTGGCGCCCATCTTCACCACGGCCAACATCTCCGCCGACCACAACCAGCTGACGATGGAGCTGATGCAGAAGATCGCCCATCGCCACGGCATGGTGTGCCTGCTGCACGAGAAGCCCTTCATCTGGGTCAACGGCTCCGGCAAGCACGACAACTGGTCCATCGCCACCCGCGACGGCGTGAACCTGCTGGACCCCGGCACCACGCCCTTTGAAAACGCCCAGTTCCTGCTGTTTTTGTGCGCGGTGATCCAGGCCGTGGACGACTATCAGGACCTGCTGCGCATCTCCGTGGCCACCGCCGGGAACGACCATCGCCTGGGCGCGAACGAGGCGCCGCCGGCGGTGATGAGCATGTTCCTGGGCGACGAGCTGACCGAGGTGCTGGAGGCCATCGAGCACGACGCGCCCTACGGCGGCCACGACCGCGAGCAGCTGAAGATCGGCGTGGACGTGCTGCCCCGCATCCCCAAGGACGCCACGGACCGCAACCGCACGTCCCCCTTCGCCTTCACCGGCAACAAGTTTGAGTTCAGGAGCCCGGGCGCGAGCCAGTCCATCGCCAAGCCGAACATCGTCATCAACACCGCCGTGGCCGAGAGCCTGCGGCAGTTTGCCGACGAGCTGGAGCGCGCGGAGGACTTCACCCAGGCGCTGCACGACCTGATCCAGCGCACCATCAAGGCCCACAAGCGCATCCTGTTCAACGGCAACGGCTATGACAACCACTGGCCGCAGGAGGCCGAGCGGCGCGGCCTGATGAACCTGCGCACCACGCCGGAGGCGCTCTCCCGCCTGCTGGACGAGAAGAACGTGAGGCTGTTCGAGAGCCACGGCGTGTTCAGCGCGGCCGAGCTGCGCAGCCGCTATGAGATCCTGCTGGAGAGCTACGTGAAGGTGATCCACATCGAGGCCCAGACGCTGATGGACATGGTGAACCGCAACATACTGCCCGCCGTGTCCACCTTCAGCGCGAAGCTCTGCCAGAACGCAAAGGTGAAGGGCGAGGTGGCCGGCGTGGCCTGCGGCTACGAGAAGGCCCGCTGCCGGGAGATCTCCCGCCTGACGGATGAGATCTACGCCACCTGCAGCACGCTGGGCGAGGCCCTGCACCACGCCGACGCCGCCGAGGACACCCTGGAGCGCGCCATGCGCTACAAGGACGATGTCATCGCCGCCATGAGCGCCCTGCGCACCGCCTGCGATACCTGCGAGGCCATGACGCCCAAGGCCGAGTGGCCGTATCCGGGCATGATCGACATACTGTACAGTGTGAAATAACAGTCAGGGAGCAGGAAGAAGGGACTAGAGTGTGTTTCTAAATCCTCGACTTGCAACCAGTAAGCCTTCGGAAAATCGCCTTGAAATGCAGCCAAAACCACTCGAAACTGCATCTCCCGGGATTTAGAAACACACTCTAGGGAGCAGGAATTGCCAGAGAGGCGCGGCAGCCGCCATTCCTGCTCCCTGCTCCCTACTGCCTACTCCCTCGATCGAGGAGCAAGACATGGAAAAGATCATCGTCATCATGGGCACCAACGCCTCCGGCAAGAGCGGGCTGGGCGTCCAGCTGGCGCGGCGCTACGGCGGCGAGATCGTCTCGGCGGACTCCCGGCAGGTGTTTCGCGGGCTGGACCTGGGCAGCGGCAAGATCGCGCCGGAGGAGACGCAGGGCGTTCCCCATCACCTGATCGATGTCTGCGAGCCCGGCGATTTCTTTTCGATGCACGATTTCCAGCACCTGGCCTACGCCGCCATCGACGGCATCCTCGATCGCGGCAGGCTGCCCTTCCTGGTGGGCGGCACCGGCCTCTACGTCGCCTCCGTCACCGAGGGCTACGTGATGAGCGATCGCGCGCCGGACCTGGAATACCGCGCATATCTGGAGACGTTTGAAACGGCGAAGCTGTATGAGATGCTCCTCGAGGCCGTGCCGGACACGGATGTGGAGCCGAAGAACCGCAACCGCGTGATGCGCCTGCTGGAAAAGCTGCACGCCGGGGACGACCACGTGCCCCGCAGCCAGCCCCGCTACGACTGCCTGAAGCTGGGCGTCACCTGGGACCGGGACGCGCTGCGCGCGCGCATCGACGAGCGCCTGGAGCGCCGGCTCCGGGCGGGCATGATCGAGGAGGTGCGGGGGCTCATCGACCGGGGCGTCAGCACCGAATTCCTCAACAAGCTGGGCCTGGAGTACCGCTTCATCACCCAGTACCTCACCGGTGAGATCGCCAGCCGCGAGGAGATGGTCGAGCGGCTGTCCACCGCCATCAAGCAGTTCGCCAAGCGCCAGATGACCTGGTTCAGGCGGGACGGCGATATCCTCTGGCTGGACATGACGGGAGATCCCGTCGCCCAGGCGGCGGAGGCGATCGACGGGTTTTTGGCGCAATGAGCATCGACGTCCCTGCATAAAAAGACCCGGATTGCCACGTCGGGACATTCCATGTCCCTCCTCGCAATGACGTTGTTCGATCAAGAATCGTTGTACGTCATTGCGAGGAGAACCCGAAGGGTTCGACGTGGCAATCCGGGGCCTTTCTTTTGTTGGGGCGGCGTTGCGATGGAAGGCCACCCCTGCGCCCACCCAAAGCGCATCGTCACGTTCGGGGCGGGCGCCGCATCGGCGTCCCTGCAAAGAGGATCGATCTTCTCTTTCAATGCTGTTCGCCAACGGAACGCACAGATCCTGAGCGCAGCGCAGGATCCGTACGCATGGTAGGCCGACTGCGTTTCGCACATTCCACAGCTTTCCGTGACGCACCTCATTTATGGAAAACGGAGCGCACGGCAAGCATTCCGCGCATCCCGGGCGCGCGCTCCACGCCGGCTTTCAGCGCCCCCGCCCATGATACTCCCCATACCATTCCGCGAATCGCTTCAGCCCTTCCGCGATGCCGACGGACGGGGTGAAGCCGAAGTCGCGCTCGAGCGGAGCGCTGTCGGCAAAGGTCACGGGCACGTCGCCGGGCTGCATCGGCACGAGGCGCTGATGGGCGGCGAAGTCGTAGTCCGCAGGCAGCACCCCGGCGTCCACCAGCGCCTTCTGCAGCGTGGCGATGAAATCCAGCAGGTTCTGCGGCCGTCCGCCGCCGATGTTGTAGAGGGCGTAGGGCGCCACGGGCAGCCCGTCCTCCCCCACGGCCCGCGCCGGCGCGCCGCGCATCACGCGACAGACGCCCTCGACGATGTCGTCGATGTAGGTGAAATCCCGCTGGCAGTTGCCGTAGTTGAAGATGTCGATCGTCCCGCCCGCCGCCAGCTTTCGCGTGGCGGAATAGTAGAACATGTCCGGCCGCCCCGCCGGGCCGTAGACCGTGAAGAAGCGCAGGCCGGTGCAGGGGATGTCATAGAGCTTGGCGTAGCTGTGGGCCAGCAGCTCGTCGGCCTTCTTCGTCGCGGCATAGAGGCTCACCGGATGATCCACCGCGTCGTCCGTCGAAAAGGGCACCTTTTTGTTCCCGCCGTAGACCGACGAGGAGGAGGCGTAGACCAGGTGCTCCACCGGATGGCGGCGGCAAGCCTCCAGCACGTTGAAAAAGCCGACGAGGTTGCTTTCGATGTAGGCGTCCGGGTGGTCGATGCTGTAGCGCACGCCGGCCTGGGCCGCCAGGTTCACCACCACCGAGGGCCGATGGGTCGCGAACACGTCCTCCACCAGCGCCCGGTCGGCGATGGAGCCCTCGATGAACACGTGCCGCGCCGCCGAGGACACCGCCGCGGCTTCGATCCGATCCAGGCGGTAGCGCTTCAGCGCCGGGTCATAGTAGGCGTTCAGGTTGTCGAGGCTGACGACCGTGCCGCCCTTCAGCTCCTTCAACAGGCGCAGCACCAGGTTCGCCCCGATGAAGCCCGGCGAGCCGGTGACGAGGATCGTCGCTCCGTTCAGTTCGACGCTCGCTTTTTTCATGGGTCAGTCCCTCCTGAAGAGATCGCGGGTGTACACCTTCTCCGCCACGTCGTCCAGCGCCGCCTCGTAGCGGTTGGCGATGATGGCGTCGCTCTGGCGCTTGAAGGCCGCCAGGTCGTTCACGACGCGGGAGCCGAAGAACGTCTCCCCGTCCGGAAGCGACGGCTCGTAGACGATCACAGTGGCCCCCTTGGCCTTGATGCGCTTCATGACGCCCTGGATGGAGGACTGGCGGAAGTTGTCGCTGCCGGTCTTCATCGTCAGGCGATAGACGCCGATCACCGGCGGGCGCCCCCGTTCGGCGCTCCAGGGGCTGGAGGCGGTGTACCAGCCGGCCTTCTCCAGCACCCGGTCGGCGATGAAATCCTTGCGGGTGCGGTTGCTCTCCACGATCGCGCCGATCAGGTTCTCGGGCACGTCGCGATAGTTCGCCAGCAGCTGCTTGGTGTCCTTCGGCAGGCAATAGCCGCCGTAGCCGAAGGAGGGGTTGTTGTAGTGGCTGCCCACCCGGGGGTCCAGGCACACGCCCTCGATGATGGCCCGGGGATCCAGCCCCTTCATCTCGGCGTAGGTGTCCAGCTCGTTGAAGTAGGACACCCGCAGGGCCAGGTAGGTGTTCGCGAACAGCTTCACTGCCTCGGCCTCGGTGTGGCCCATCAGCAGGACCGGCGCATCCTTCCTCTCCGCGCCCTCGATCAGCAGGTCGGCAAAGCGCCGCGCCGCCGCGCGGGTTCCTTCGTCGCAGGAGACGATCACCCGCGAGGGATAGAGGTTGTCATAGAGGGCCTTGCTCTCCCGCAGGAATTCCGGGCTGAACAGGAGGCGGTCCGTGCGATACTTCGCCCGGGCGCGCTCGGTGAAGCCCACCGGCACGGTGGACTTGATGACCAGCACGGAGGTCTCCGACGCGGCCAAGGCCAGCTCGATCACGGCCTCCACGGCGGAGCAGTCGAAGAAATCCCGCTTGGGATCGTAGTTCGTCGGCGTGGCGATGACCACGTAGTCCGCGTCCGCGTAGGCCGACGGGGCGTCCAGCGTGGCCGTCAGGTCCAGCCGGCGCACGCCCCGGGCGTCCTCGGAAAGGTATCGTTCGATGTATTCGTCCCGGATCGGCGATTCCCGGCGGTTCAGCTTTTCCACCTTTTCGGGGATCACGTCCACGGCGGTGACGCGGTGGTGCTGGGAGAGCAGCACGGCCAGCGAAAGCCCCACGTAACCCGTTCCGGCGATGGCGATGTTCACGCTTCTCACGCTCCTCTATTCCTGAAGCATCACGATGCTGTCGTCCAGCAGGTCGCGCAGCTCCCAATAGCTGTCCTTCATGCGTTGCCAGGTGCCGGACGACATGCCCTCCGGCGGGGCGTCCAGGTATTTCAGCGACGAAACCGTCTGGATGTTCGCGTCCTGCTTCCAGCAGTAGACGGGCACGCAGCCCACGTCGGTGACGGTAAAGCCGCCTTCCTGCGTCTCCTGGACCGTGAATTCCAGGATGATGCCGGAGTCGGTGTAGCGCTTGAGCATGTTGTCGATGAAGTTGCCAAGGCTGTAGGCCACCAGGCCGCGGCGGACGGCGCCGTCCGCGTCCTTCGCCTCCACGAATTCCACCGGCTGCACCATGTGCGGGTGGCTGCCCAGCACCACGTCCACGCCCGCGGCGACCATCTTCTGCGCCCAGGCGACCACGTAGCTCTGGGGATGGCGGAAGTATTCCTCGCCCCAGTGGGGAATGGCGATCACGACCTCCGCCCCGGCGTCGCGCAGCCGCGCCACCTCCGCGGGAAGGTCGGCCCTGCGCAGGTAGTTCACGCCGTATTCCTTCACGGCGGCATTGCTCCAGTCCTCCATGCCGTTGGTCATCTGGGTGTAGCAGAGAAAGCCGAGCCGGATGCCGTTGACCTCCACAAGGTTGGGCTTTTCCTTCTCCTCCGGCGAGCGGTTCGCGCCGCCGAAGTCGAAGCCCCGGGCCTCCACGCAGTCCGCGGTGCGGACCATGCCTTCAAAATACCGGTCCAGCATGTGGTTGTTGGCGAGGGTGAGGAAATCCACGCCCGCGTCCTTCACGGCGTCCAGCAGGTTCTCCGGCGTGTTGAACATCGGATAGCCGGAATAGGGCCGGTTTTCGTACTGGCCGATGGTGGTCTCCAGGTTGGCGATGGTGTAGTCCGCGTTGGCCAGCGAATCGGCGATCAGCGCGTATTGGGGGTGGAAGTCATAGCTGCCGTCGCTCTGGCGGGCGATCTCCAGCTGCTTTTTGTGCACCATCAGGTCCCCCACCGCGCGAATGCGGGCGCTTCGCAGCGGCTGTGCCGGCTCGAGCGTCGGGTTTGGTGCAAGGCCCTCCGCAAGCGCGGACATGGGCAGCAGCGTGCAAAGCGCCCACAGCGCCAGCAGCGCCCACAGCTTGTCTTTCGTCATCATGGCTCCACTCCCGTTCCGGGCTTCTTGCGTAGCATTCCCCTCAAGTATAGTAAAACGCAGCGGGAAAGTCAAGCAAGCCGCCTTCCAGAAAAATTTGTACTTGCCATTTCCCCGCGTTTACGTTACAATAATAAGCAGGAAAAAAGGGCGTGGAAGCGCTTTAGAATTCGGGAGGTTGAAAGCATGTATAAGGAGACCATCAAAAACGCGGGCGGCAAGATGGACAAGACCATCGCCACCGTACAGAACGACCTGGGCAGCCTGCGCGCCGGCCGCGCCAACCCCAAGATCCTGGACAAGATCACCGTGGATTACTACGGCACCCCCACGGCCCTGAACCAGGTGGGCAACGTCTCCTCGCCGGAGCCGCGCCTGCTGGTGATCGCGCCCTGGGAGCCGAAGATGATCGGGCCCATCGAAAAGGCCATTCAGAAGTCTGACCTGGGCATCAACCCCTCCAACGACGGCAAGGTGATCCGCCTGCTGGTGCCGGAGCTGACCGGCGAGCGCCGCAAGGAGCTGTGCAAGCAGGTGAAGAAGATGGTGGACGAGGGCAAGGTCGCCATCCGCAACATCCGCCGGGACGCCATGGAGGCCATCAAGAAGATGAAGAAGGACTCCGCCATCACCGAGGACGACCAAAAGATCGCCGAGAAGGACCTGCAGAAGGTCACCGACAGCCACATCGAGGAGCTGGACAGGATCGGCGCGGACAAAGAAAAGGAGATCATGTCGGTCTGATTTCAGGCTGCGCAGTCAACCCATCTGTAGGGGCGCCGTTGCGGCGCCCGCCAAAATCCACAGGCCGTCCGGCGCGATCCCTCACGGCGGCAGATGGAACCGGCAAGGCCGGGGCGGGCGGCGCGACGCCGCCCCTACAATGACTTTTTTCGAGGCCGAAAGGGGGCGTCTCGCCATGTTCTTCGACAGGCTCTCCAGGCTGCTGAACGACGCGTTCAGGCCAAAGCCCAAATACATCACGGTCACGCCCGTTTCAAGCGCCGGGCCCGCCCAGATGCTGCCGCCCAGCAAGCTGCCCCGCCACGTGGCCATCATCATGGACGGCAACGGGCGCTGGGCCCAGAGCCGCGGCATGCCCCGCTCCGCCGGTCACGCGGCGGGCACCGAGGCCCTGCGCGACATCATCCGCGCCAGCGACGACTGGGGCATCGAGGCGCTGAGCCTCTACGCCTTCTCCACGGAGAACTGGTCGCGCTCGAAGGAAGAGGTCGGCGCGCTGATGGGCCTGCTGCTGAAATACTTCAACAGCGAGATCGACGAGCTGGACGCCAAGCACGTGAAGATCACCATCCTCGGCGACGTGGACGGCATGCCCGAGCCCCAGCGCGAGGCGCTCAGGAACGCCATGGTGCGCACGAAGGACAATGCCGGGCTGAAGCTGAACATCGCCGTGAACTACGGCGGCAGGGCCGAGCTGGTGCGCGCGGCGAAGGCGCTGGCCGCGCAGGTGAAGGACGGCGCGCTGGAGCCGGAGGCCATCGACGAGGCGGCCTTCGAGGGCCAGCTCTACACGGCGGGCCTGCCGGACGTGGACCTGCTGATCCGCACAAGCGGCGAGCTGCGCACCTCCAACTTCCTGCCCTGGCAGCTGGTCTACGCCGAGATGGTGTTCGACGACTGCTTCTGGCCGGACTTCGACCGCACCCGCTATCTGAAATGCCTGCGCGCCTACGCCGAGCGCGACCGCCGCTTCGGCGGGCGGAACGAGCCGGCGGAGGCCGCCCCGGCCAAGCCCACGCAACCCTCGGAGACTGAAACATGATCAAGCGCATCATCACCGCCGCGATACTCATCGTCATCATGTCCCTGGCCATCTGGTTCCAGGGCTGGCCGCTGCGCGTGCTGCTGCTGGTGGGCATGCTGATGAGCACCAGCGAGATGTATCGCGCGTTCCGGCGCATCGGCTATGACCCGGTGCGCTGGTCGGGCTATGCCTACTGCGTGCTGGCGGTGCTGGCCCAGGCCTACTACGCCCAGCTGACGGAAAAGATGGGCCTGTTCACCTCCATCAGCCCGCCGATGTTCGCGCTGATCGTCGGCCTGCTGCTGGCCATGTCGGTCATCATCTTCAAGGGCAGGGTGGCCTTTGACAGCCTGGTGAGCACGGTGTTCCCGATGCTCTATCCGGGGCTGTTCTTCTCGCTGATCATCACGCTGCAGGACCTGCCCACCCGCGTGGTCTCCACGCTGGCGCTGATCCTCACGTTCTTCATCGCCTCCGTGAACGACACGTTCGCGCTGTTCATCGGCATCCGCTTCGGCAGGCACCGGCTCTCGCCGGAGATCAGCCCGAAGAAGAGCGTGGAGGGCGCCGTCGCCGGCCTCGTCTCCAGCGTGTGCTTCGCGGTGCTGGTGCCGTGGGTCACCCGGCATCTGGTCGCCCCCGCCTTTCCGGAGGTGGCCCGCCAGCTGGCCCAGGCGCCGCTGCCGCCGCTGTGGGCCTTCGCCGTGCTGGGGTTGATCGCCGGCGGGCTTTCGCAGATTGGCGACCTGGTGGCTTCGCTGGTGAAGCGCCACTGCGGCATCAAGGATTTCGGCACCATCTTCCCCGGCCACGGCGGCATGCTGGACCGCATGGACGGCATCCTGTTCTGCGGCGTGGCCTGCTATGTATTCTTCAAGATTGCGGGACTATAATATGGAAATGAGAACGATCGCCATACTGGGGGCCACCGGCTCCATCGGCACCCAGGCGCTGGACCTCGTGGCGCGCTATCCGGAGCGCTTCCGGGCCGGCTGCCTCACGGCGCACGGCTCGTCGGAAAAGCTGTTTGAGCTGTGCCGAAGGTTTCGCCCGGACGTGGCCGCGCTGGTGAACGAGCCGGCGGAGATCCCGCAGGACCTGCGGGGCATCCAGTGGTTCTTCGGGCCGGATTCCACGGTGCGGGCGCTGCTGGCCTCGAAGTGCCGGGACGCGCTGTGCGCCATCGTGGGCATCGCGGGGCTGGACGCCGTGTGGCACGCGCTGGACGTGTGCGAGCGGGTGCTGCTGGCGAACAAGGAGGCCCTCGTCACCGGCGGCGACCTGGTGATGGCCAAGGCCGCCCGGCTGAACAAGCCCATGCTGCCGGTGGACAGCGAGCATTCCGCCATCTTCCAGTGCCTCCAGGCGCGCCAGGGCAACCCGGTCAAAAAGCTGCTGCTCACCTGCTCCGGCGGGGCGCTGCGCGACTGGAAGAAGGAGGCCATCTACCACGCCACCGTGCGGGACGTGCTGGCCCACCCCACCTGGAACATGGGCGGCAAGATCACCGTGGATTGCGCCACCCGCGTCAACAAGGGCCTGGAGGTGATCGAGGCGCACCACCTGTTCGCCATGCCGGCGGACAGGATCGAGGTGGTGATCCATCCCCAGAGCGTGATCCACAGCATGATCGAGTTCGAGGACGGCGCGATCCTGGCGCAGATGGGCATGCCGGATATGCGCGGCCCGATCGGCTATGCCATGGGCTTCCCCGGACGCCTGCCCTACGACGCCCGGCCCGTTGACTTCGCGGCCCTCGGCCATCTGGACTTTGCCGCGCCGGATCATGAGCGCTTCCCCGGCATCCGCATGGCGATCGACGCGCTGAAGGCGGGCGGCAGCGCCCCGGTGATCCTCAACGGGGCCAACGAGGTGGCCGTCGGGGCGTTCCTTCGCGAGCGTATCCCCTTCGGGCGCATCCCGGAGATCATCCAAAGCGCGCTTGAGAGCGTGCCGGTGAGCCCAATCAAGTCCATCGCGGACGTGTATGAGGCGGATCGGCGGGCGAGGGCGTTCGCAATGGGAAGTATCTAATTTTAAGCCATCAACCATACCGGAGGTACTATGCTTTCCAACATTCTCTACATCCTTCTCGCCGTCGTGATGCTGGGCATCATCGTGACGGTGCATGAATTCGGCCACTACCTGGTAGGCCGCCTGTGCGGCATCGGCGTGCTGGAGTTCTCGGTGGGCTTCGGCCCGCGCCTTCTGGGCTGGGAGCGCAAGGGCATCAAGTATTCGCTCCGGGCGATCCCGCTGGGCGGCTACTGCGCGTTTCTGGGCGAGGACGAGCGCAACGACGATCCCCGCGCCATGAACAACCAGCCGGTCTGGAAGCGCTTTTTGACGGTGCTGGCCGGGCCGTTCATGAACTTCGTGCTGGCCTTCGTGGTCTGCGCGATCATGCTGAACGCCTATTTCATCGCCGAGACCTATCCCACCGTCAGCGAGGTGGTGGAGGGCATGCCCGCCGAGGCGGCGGGGCTGGCGGCGGGCGACGAGATCCTGGAGGTGAACGGCGTCGCCCTCACCCACGACACCGCGGGCGTCAACCTGATGCTGAAGACGATGCAGTCCGGCGACATGACCCAGCCCATCGACCTTCTGATCGAGCGGGACGGCGAAAAGCGCGCGTTCCAGATGACCGCCGTGCCGGTGGAGACCGACGATGGCACCCGCTACCAGATCGGCATCGTGTTCTCCAGCCGCACCTTCACCTTCTTTGAGTCGATCAAGGAGGCCGGCAGCTACATGGTGGAGACCACCGGCATGATGCTGGACAGCCTGAAGAACCTGATCTTCAAGGGCGAGGGACTGGAGGACACCGCCGGCACCGTGGGCATCATCGCCGTGGTGGCCCAGCGGGCAAGGGAGGGCATGTACATGGTGCTGTGGCTGATGTACATCATCAGCCTGAACCTGGGCATCATGAACCTGCTGCCCATCCCCGCGCTGGACGGCGGGCGGCTGCTGTTCCTCATCGTAGAGGCCATCCGCCGCAAGCCCATCCCCCCGGAGAAGGAGGGCATGGTCCACGCCGTGGGCATGGTGCTGATCCTCGGCCTGTTCGTGGTGCTGACCTACCACGACATCGTGCGCCTGGTGACGGGCGGGTTCAACTTCTGACCGAAACGGAGGCAGTTATGGCCTGCGAGATACAGCCCCTTGACCGGGCCCAATGGAAGGGCACACCCCTGCCCCTGTGCTATACGTCCAATGAGTACTACGATATTTCCGTGAACCGGACGAAGGACGGCTTCTCGATCCCCATCGTGAAGCGCCCCTTCCCCGCCCCGTTCACCCACGCGTCCGAGGACGGCGACACGCCCGACGGCCTCTACGCAGACTGGTGGGAGGATGCCGAGGCCTACGGCATCGTGGGCGAGGACGGCGCTCTGCTGGCGACCATCGAGGTCTGCCCCGAGGATTGGACGAAGCGGCTGATGGTCACGGAGCTGTTTGTCGCCGAGCCCCTGCGAAGGCAGGGCCTCGGACGCCGGCTGATCGATCTGGCCAAGCGGCTGACCGTGGAGGGCGGCTATCGCTGCCTGGTCCTGGAGACCCAGTCCTCCAACGTCAACGCCGTGGACTTCTACCTGAGCCAGGGCTTCACGCTGATCGGCTTCGACAGCTGCTGCTATCGCAACAACGACCTGCTGCGCAGGGAGGTCCGCCTCGACATGGGCTGGTTCCCGGAATAGAGGAAGCCGGGCGGGCGGCGCATCGCCGCCCCTACAGCCCCACGGCTGATCCTCCGGCAGCCGCTGTCCAGAACTCCACACTCTCAAAAGGAGAACCATCCATGACCCGCAAAGTTTTCGTCGGCCCCGTCCAAATCGGCGGCGGCGCGCCGGTAACCGTACAGACCATGACCAACACCGACACCCGGAACGTGGAGGCGACGCTCGCCCAGATTCGCGCCATGGCGGCGGCGGGGGCGGACATCGTGCGCGTCAGCGTGTACGACGAGGCCTGCGCGAAGGCCGTGCGCGCGCTGGTGGACTCAAGCCCCGTGCCCCTGGTGGCGGACATCCACTTCGACCACAGGCTGGCCATACAGTCCGTTGAAAACGGCATCGCCAAGGTGCGCATCAACCCCGGCAACATCGGCGGGGAGGCCCACGTGAAGGAGCTGGCGGACTGCCTGAAGGTGCACCGTGTGCCGGTGCGCATCGGCGTGAACAGCGGCAGCGTCGAAAAGGACATATTGAAGAAATACGGCGGCGTCACCCCCGAGGGCATGGTGGAGAGCGGCCTCAATCACGCGCGGATGCTGGAGAGGGCCGGGTATGACGACATCGTGCTCTCCTTCAAGGCCACGGACGTGCAAAAGATGGTGCAGGCCTGCCGGCTGGCGGCGAAGGCGTGCGACTATCCCCAGCACATCGGCGTGACGGAATCCGGCACGGCGGACGTGGGCATCGTGAAGAGCGCCGTGGGCATCGGCGCGCTACTGCTGGACGGCATTGGCGACACGATCCGCGTGTCCCTGTCCGGCGACCCGGTGCAGGAGGTGCCGGCGGGGCTTTCGATCCTTCGCGCCTGCGGACTGCGCAGGGACGGCATCGAGATCATCTCCTGCCCCACCTGCGGCCGAACCGGCATCGACGTGGAGCGCATCGCGCGGCGGGTGCGCGCCGGGACGGCGGACATCAAGGTGCCGCTGAAGGTGGCCGTGATGGGCTGCGTGGTGAACGGCCCCGGCGAGGCCCGGGAGGCCGACCTGGGCATTGCCGGCGGGAAGGACGGCGCGGGCGTGCTGTTCGTGAAGGGCGAGGTGCCCCGGCCCATCAAGGGCGGCGATCTGGCGGCGGCGCTGATCGCGGAGATTCGCAGGATGGTCGCCGAGCAATGACCTACACGCCTGAATTTGCCGAGAAGTCCCGCAACGTGCGCCTGGAGACCGAGCGCCTGATCCTGCGGGAGCATCGCCTGGCGGATCTCGAGCCGCTCCACGCCATCCTCACCGACCCCGCCGCCACCTGGTACCTGCCCTTCATGCGCAAGGAGGAGCTGGCCGAGACAGAATCCTACCTGCGCAGCGCCATGCGGGACGCCGACCGCCCCTTCCGCCTGCGCTTCAACCTGGCCGTGGAGGAGAAGGCCTCCGGCGCGCTGCTGGGCAGCGTGAGCCTGCACATGATCGACGGCACCGCCGAGGGCGCGCACTACGGCCTGGGCTATTTCATCCGGCCCGCGAGCTGGAATCTGGGCTATGCCAGCGAGGCCGCCCGGGAAGCGCTGCGCTTCGTGTTCGGCGGCAACGCCCGCCGCGTGTCCGCCTCGTGCCTGGCGGAAAACCTGGGCTCGCGCCGCGTGGCGGAAAAGTGCGGCATGACGCAGGAGGCCCTGCTCGTCGCCCACACCTGGCATGAGGGCGAATGGCGGGATTGCGCGGTGTACCGGATGCTGAGGGAAGAATACGGCGGATGAGTATACTTTGCGGCAATCGACCTCATCCGCCTCGCGGACGCTGCTATAGCACCTGCTCGACACCTCCCCCCAGTGGGGAAGGCTTTGGAAAAACACTCAAACACGAAAGGGACCTCATGGCAGAACTCTGGAAAAACCTGATCGCCCAGGAGGACCCGGCGCTGGCGGAGCGGCTGGCGCTGAGCCGGGTGAGCATTTCAAAAAAGACGGGACAGATGCGGGTGCGCCTGCGCAGCGAATCGCTGCTGAACGACGCCCAGTTTGAGTGCGCCCAGCGGCTGATCGCGGGCGCGTTTCCGCAGGTGGCGGTGAAGGTACAGCTGGAGTATCCGGCGCTGAGGGACAGGGTGCTCGAGGACGTGACCCTCGCAAGCCCCGTAATGAAATCGCTGGTGCGCCACGAGAGCCCCGGCTGCATGCCGTTCATCGACTGGAACGGCAAGGGCTGGTCGCTGAAGGACGGCGTGCTGACCGTCTGCGTCTCCAGCGCCGAGGGCGCGGGCTTTCTGAAGAGCCGCGGCGTGGACCGGATCCTGGCGCAGAAGCTGAACGACCTGTTCGGCATCGAGGCCACGGCCCGCATCCAGATCACCGGCGACGAGGAAAAGCGGATCCGCGAGATCGCCGAAGCCCGCGCGAAGGAGGCCGAGGCCATCGCCGCCAGCGCCGCCGTGTCGAGCACCGCCCCCCGGCGCAAGGCCGCGCCCAGCGAGGCCCTCTACGGAAAGCCGATCCACGATCCCGCCATCCCGATGGGCGAGCTGACCGAGGACGTGGGCCGCTGCGCGCTGAAGGGCGAGGTGGTGAGCCTGGACATCAAGGACGCGAAGAACGGCGAGACGAAGATCGTGCTGTTCTCGATGACCGATTACACCGGCTCGGTGAACTGCAAGCTGTTCCTCGGCAGCCGCCGGGGCCGGGAGAACACCGGCAGCGTCCAGGCCCAGGCCGACGCCCTTTCCGCCGGGCTCAAGCCCGGGCAGTGGGCGAAGGTGCGCGGCCGGTACAGCTATGACAGCTTTTCCAGCCAGATGCTGCTGATGGTGGATGACATCGTGCCCGCCGACAAGCCCGTGCGGGAGGACTCCTCCCCTGAAAAGCGCGTGGAGCTGCATCTGCACACCAACTATTCCACGATGGACGCCTGCGCCAGCGCCACCGACCTGATCAAGCAGGCGGCGGCCTGGGGCCACAAGGCCATCGCCGTCACCGACCACGGCGTTGTGCAGGCCTTCCCGGAGGCCTTCGGCGCGGCGAAGAAGAACAATATCAAGCTGATCCCCGGCTGCGAGGGCTATCTGATCGACGACGACGCGGGCATCGTGATGAACGCCGGCGACCAGAGCTTTGACGACGCCGTCTATGTGGTGCTGGACGTGGAGACCACGGGCCTGAACACCCGTGCGGACGAGATCATCGAGATCGGCGCCGTGCGCATCGAGCACGGCGTGGAGGTGGCGGAGTTCTCCGAGCTGATCAACCCCGGCCGGCCCGTGCCGGAGCGCGTGGTGGAGATCACCGGCATCACCTCGGCCATGCTGCGCGACAAGCGGACGCTGATGGAGGTCATGCCTGAATTCGCGAAATTCTGCGAGGGCGCGGTGCTGGTGGCGCACAACGCCAGCTTTGACATGGCCTTCTTCCGCCGCGCCTTCAGGCAGGCGGGGCTGCCCTTCCATTTCACGATCATCGACACCCTCGCCCTGGTGCGCAATCAATTCCCCCAGCTGAAGAGCCACAAGCTGGGCAACATGTGCAAGCAGCTGGGCATCAGCCTGCTGAACGCCCACCGCGCCGTGCACGACGCCCGGGCCACCGGGCTGATGCTGGTGAAGGTGCTGAACGAGGTCGTCGCCCAGAAGCGGATCGCGCTGCTGGGCCAGCTGAACACCTGCTTCCCCACCGACGCCAGCAAGCAGAGCTATCACATCATCCTGCTGGCGGCGTCGCAGACGGGCATGACGAACCTCTACCGCCTGGTCAGCGAGGGCCATCTGCACTACTTCCACCGCCGTCCCCGCATCCCCCGCAGCCTGATCGCCCGGTATCGCGAGGGCCTGATCGTGGGCAGCGCCTGCGAGGCGGGCGAGCTGTTCCAGGCCGTGCTGGACGACCGGGACGAGAAGGAGCTCAAGCGCATCGCGGAGTTCTATGACTACCTGGAGATCCAGCCCATCGGCAACAACGCCTTCCTGAAGCGCGAGGGCACCGTCGCGGACGACGAGGGCCTGCGCGAACTGAACCGGCGGATCGTGCGCCTGGGGCAGGCCATGGGCAAGCCCGTCTGCGCCACCGGCGACGTGCACTTTTTGAACCCCACCGACAGCGTCTACCGCGCCATACTCCTCACCAAGGAGGGCTACAAGGACGCGGACGAGCAGCCGCCGCTGTACTTCCGCACCACCGGCGAAATGCTGGAGGAGTTCAGCTATCTGGGCCGGGACGTGGCGCGAGAGGTGGTCATCGAAAACCCGAACCGCATCGCGGACAGGATCGGCGACGTGCGGATCTTCATCCCCCACCCCGAGGGCAAGGAGACCTTCCAGCCCTTCTGGCCGGAGGCGGAGGGCG
Organism: uncultured Eubacteriales bacterium; assembly: GCA_902799045.1. Taxonomy (GTDB): domain Bacteria; phylum Bacillota; class Clostridia; order Christensenellales; family Aristaeellaceae; genus UBA2862. The sequence continues at coordinate 29,755 of CADBZH010000007.1, read as the reverse complement.
AGCTGCGCCAGCTGGTGAACGACAAGGCCCACGCCCTCTATGGCGACCCGCTGCCGGAGATCGTGCAGAAGCGCATCGACAAGGAGCTGGGCGCCATCATCGGCTACGGCTTCTCCACGCTCTACATGATCGCCGTGAAGCTGGTGGCGAAGAGCCTGAGCGACGGCTACATCGTCGGCAGCCGCGGCTCCGTCGGCTCGTCGCTGGTGGCGTTCCTCTCCGGCATCACCGAGGTCAACGCCCTGCCGCCGCATTATGCCTGCCCGAAGTGCAGGCACACCGAGTTCAACCCCGACCCGCGCTACACCACCGGGCTGGACCTGCCGCCCAAGGTGTGCCCCGTATGCGGCACGCCGATGAACAAGGACGGCTTCAACATCCCCTTCGAGGTGTTCCTGGGCTTCAAGGGCGACAAGGTGCCCGACATCGACCTGAACTTCTCCGGCGAATACCAGCCCCGCGCCCACCGATACATCCAGGAGCTGTTCGGCGTGGAATACTGCTTCCGCGCCGGCACCATCGGCACCATTGCAGAAAAGACGGCCTACGGCTATGTGCTGAAGTATTGCGAGGAGAAGGGGATCTCCCTGCCCAGGGCGGAGATGGAGCGCCTCGCCCGGGGCATCACCGGCGTCAAGCGCACCACCGGCCAGCACCCCGCCGGCATGGTGGTGCTGCCGAAGGAATACGAGATCTATCAGTTCACGCCGATCCAGCACCCCGCCGACGACATGACCACCGACACCATCACCACCCACTTCGACTTCAACAGCATGCACGACGTGCTGGTGAAGCTGGACGTGCTGGGCCACGATGACCCGACGATGCTGCGCAAGCTGCAGGACATCACCGGCATCGCGCCCCAGAAGGTGCCGCTGCACGACCCGGAGGTGTTCGCAAAGATCATCTCCCTGTTCACCGGCCCGGAGGCCCTGGGTCTGACGGCGGAGCAGCTGGGCGTGGCGGAGAGCGGCACGCTGGGCGTGCCGGAATTCGGCACATCCTTCGTGCGCGGCATGCTGAAGGAGACGAAGCCCTCCACCATGGAGGAGCTGATCCGCATTTCCGGCCTCAGCCACGGCACGGACGTCTGGCTGGGCAACGCCCAGGACCTGGTGCGCCAGGGCATCCCGCTGCGCGAGTGCTTCTGCACCCGCGACGACATCATGAACGCGCTGATCGCCAGCGGCGTGGAGGCCTCGATGGCCTTCAAGACCATGGAGTCCGTGCGCAAGGGCCGGGGCCTGACCGAGGCCATGGAGGGCGCCATGCGCGAGGCGGGCGTGCCGGAGTGGTATGTGGAGACCTGCAAGAAGATCAAGTACATGTTCCCGAAGGGCCACGCCGTGGCCTACGTGACGATGGCCCTGCGCATCGCATATTTCAAGATCTTCTACCCTGCGGCCTACTACTGCTGCTACCTGGCCCGAAACGCCGAGAGCTTCGACGCCACCCGCATGACCACCCGGGACGTGGGCGCCCTGCGCGGCATGATCGACGACATCCGGGCGCTGGACAAGTCCGAGCGCACCGCCACCAAGGATGACGAAATCACGATCCTGGAAATCCTGATCGAGATGAACCTGCGCGGCATACACATCAAGCCCATCGACATCTACCAGTCGAAGGCCACCGAATTCTTCATCGACGAAGGCGGCGAGATCGTGCCGCCCATCAACTCGCTGCCGGGCATCGGCGCGTCGGCGGCCAGCGCCTTCGTGGAGGCCCGCCAGGCCGGTCCCTTCATCAGCCAGGACGACATGGTGCGCCGCAAGGTGAGCCAGTCCATGTTGGAACAGCTGCGCCTCGCCGGGTGCCTGAACGGCATTCCCGAGACCAGCCAGGTTTCCCTGTTTGAGTTCGGAGGGATCTGATTCCCTCCGAACCGCGAATTTTTTCAAAAAAAGGTATTGACAAACCGAGGGCTTTGTATTATAATATCTCTTGTCGTCAAGACATGGGGCATTAGCTCAGTTGGCTAGAGCGCTACACTGGCAGTGTAGAGGTCACGAGTTCGAGTCTCGTATGCTCCACCAAAAATCCTGTCACCTCGGTGACAGGATTTCTGTTTGCATCTTTCAATCATGTCAATCCCAATTTGTGTCAGAAGCGCTATCAAGCCTCCGTCTCCGAGGTCTTTTCCCGGCTCATCAGATCCAGCACCACCGCGCGTGGATCGGCGCCGCCGTTGAGGATGGCGTCCACGGCCTCGGTGATGGGCATGCTGACGCCATAGCGCGCGGCCAGCTGCATCGTGGCCGCCAGCGCGTGGATGCCCTCCACCACCATGCCGATCCGCTTCACGGCCTCCTCCGGCGGCACGCCCTGGCCGACCAGCTCGCCGCAGCGGTTGTTGCGGCTGTGGCGGCTCGTGGCCGTGACGATCAGGTCGCCCAGCCCGGCCAGGCCGCTGAAGGTCTCCTTCCGGCAGCCCATGGCCACGCCCAGACGGGTGATCTCCACGATGCCGCGGGTGATCAGCGCCGCCTTGGCGTTGTCGCCGTAGCCCAGGCCGGTGGAGATGCCCGCCGCGAGGGCGATGATGTTCTTCACCGCGCCGCACAGCTCCACGCCCAGGATGTCCTCGTTGGTGTAGACGCGCATGCAGGTATTCATGAACACGTCCTGCACCCGCCGCGCCACCTCCAGGTCCGGACAGGCGGAGACGATGGTGGTGGGCAGGTCGAGCGCCACCTCCTCGGCGTGGGTCGGGCCGGAGAGCGCCACCAGCGCGACGCTCGGTGCGCCCTGCTTTTGCAGCTCGTCGCCGATCACCTGGGTCATCGTGAAGAGCGTGTCCGGCTCCATGCCCTTCGCCACGTCCACGATGATCTGGCCCTCGCGGATCCATGGCGCGGCCGAGCGCGCCGTGGCGCGAACGTAGACCGAGGGCACCGCGAAGAGCAGGATGTCCTTTCCCCCGCAGGCCTCGGCGATGTCCGCCGTGAAGCGAACGGCGTCGGGAATCACCGCGCCGGGCAGGTTCTTCTGCCGCCGCGTGGCGGACAGCTGCTCAAGCTCCTCCGGCAGAGCCGACCAGACCGTCACCCCGTGGCCGCTGTTCGCCAGCATCCGCGCCAGGGCGATGCCCCAGGTGCCCGCGCCCAACAGGCCGATGTTCACGCGCCGTTCGTTTGCCATTTCCCGCACCTCCTCTTCCTTTGACTCCATTATACCCCATCCGTGCCGGGCGCGCAACCTCCCGCCAAAATTCCGCCAGAGATCTCCCCCGCGCTTTACACCCGCCGCAACGTATGCTAAAATGATGTTGACCCATAAAACGCACGTATATGAGGTGAGCTTATGCGCAAGACCAAGATCATCTGCACCATCGGGCCGGCGAGCCAGTCCGAGGAAGTGTTGAGCGCCATGTGCCGTGCGGGCATGAACATCGCCCGCATCAACTTCTCCCACGGCACCCACGAAGAGCACCTGGAGAAGATCGTGACCATCCGTGCCGTGCGGGAAAAGCTGGGCCTGCCCATCGCGATCATGCTGGACACCAAGGGCCCGGAATATCGCATCAAGACCTTCCAGAGCGGCAGGATCACCCTGAAGGAGGGCGCGGCGTTCACGCTGCGGGTGGACGACGTGCCCGGCGACGAGACGCAGGTTTCGGTGAACTACGCGGGCCTGGCGGAGGACCTGAGCGTCGGCGACCGCGTGCTGCTGGCGAACGGCCTGTTGGCGCTGGACGTGGAGCAGATCGAGGGCAGCGCGATCCACTGCCGCGTCGCTATCGGCGGCGAGCTGTCCGACCGCAAGAGCATGTCCTTCCCCGGCAAGGTGCTGAACCAGGTGTACCTCTCCGAGGCGGACAAGGCCGACCTGCTCTTCGGCATCGAGCACGGCGTGGACTTCGTGGCCTGCTCCTTCGTCTCCCGAAAGCGGGACCTGCTGGACGTGCGCGAATTCCTGGACGCCCACGGCGGCGCCCGGATCAGCCTGATCGCGAAGCTGGAGAACCAGAGCGGCATCGACAACATCGAGGAGATCTGCGAGGCCTGCGAGGGTATCATGATCGGCCGCGGCGACATGGGCGTGGAGATCCCCTATGAGGAGCTGCCCGCCGTGCAGAAGCAGCTGATCACCAAGTGCCGCCTGATCGGCAAGCGGGTCATCACCGCCACGGAGATGCTCGAAAGCATGATCTACAACCCCCGCCCCACCCGCGCGGAGATCTCCGACGTGGCCAACGCCGTGTACGACGGCACCAGCGCCATCATGCTCTCCGGCGAGACCGCCGCGGGCAAGCACCCGGTGGAGGCCGTGGCCGTGATGGCAAAGATCGCCCTGGCCACCGAGCAGAAGATCGACTATGCCCAGCGCTTCCATGACACGCAGTTCCAGACCCACTCCACCGTGGACGCCATCAGCCACGCCGTGTGCGCCATGGCCATCGACGTGGGCGCGAAGGCCATCGTGGCCTGCTCCCTCTCCGGCAAGACCGTGCGCATGATCTCCCGCTTCCGTGCGCCGGTGGACATCCTGGGCGTCACCACCAGCGAGGCCGCTATGCGCAAGCTGGCCCTCAGCTGGGGCGTCGTGCCCGCCATGAGCATCGAATACACCTCCACCGACGTGCTGTTCTTTGTGGCCACCCAGCTGGCCCGCGAGAAGCTGGGCCTGCAGCCCGGGGACAAGATCGTCATCACCGGCGGCGTCACCAACGGCAAGAGCGGCAATACCAATTTGATCAAGGTGGAAGTGATCTGAGAAAAAACGTGACAAGGGGCTGTCTCAAAACAAGAGTTCTGCTTGTTCCGGACCGTAGGGACGCCATTCATGGCGTCCGCAGGCGGCATGAACGCCGCCCCTGCGACGGCGGAACGATGCTTTGAACTGTTTTGAGACAGCCTTTTGTCACACAGGCGCAACCATAGGTTGCGACATGTGAAAAAAGCGCAATGACTGGTTGGTGGAGAAAGGAGTGTTTTTCTGGTAGTCTATCCATGCACCGCGGAGCAAATAACGATTTCGGAAGCAGCGAGGCATGTTTCGGAGGAGGGCTGTCATGAGCTTTGGAAAAAACCTTCAGTATCTGCGCCGGCTCAGCGCGGACATGACGCAGGAAGCACTGGCGGAAAAGCTGAACGTGAGCCGTCAGACGATCTCAAAATGGGAAATGGACGCGGCCAATCCCGAGATGGACAAGGCGATTGAACTCTGCAAAATCTTTAATTGCTCTTTGGATAATCTGTTCAGGGATGAGATGGATCAGCACAGCAGCGCATACACAAATCTGCGGGTCGAAGTGGTCCCGGGGTTCCGATATGTGGAGCATACTGTCATCAGCACCGCTCCGGAAAGCGACGCCATGGACAGGGTATACAGATACGCAAAGGATCACGGGGATGAAAGCCCGAAGGTGATCGGATGGGACTTTCCCAGGCTGTCCATCGAGCAGATCAATGTCTTCCGGATGCACGGATACACGGCCGCATGGGTATTGCCGGAGGGTCTGGACCCGGAGGGGCTTGAAATCAAGGAACAAGCCGGACACCGGTATGCGGCGATCCACATCGAACGGCCCTTTGACAATCCCTTTTCCACGATCCCGGGAGCGTATCATACGCTGGGAGACTATATGAGAACAAACGGGCTGGTCCATGTGCAGAATGAAGTCATACCGTGCTTTGAAACGGACGGAGAGAGCATGGATGTCTATATGGCCTGCAAGTGAAACATCGGCGACCGACGTGACGAGAGGGACGGTTCTGTTCGACACTTGTGATGTGTCAATCAGAACCGTCCCCTTTGTCACATGTGTTTTTTCTTTCAGCCCTTGCACATTTCATCTATCAAGTTTATAATATAGGTACACATCACGAAGGAAGGCGCGCCCATGGCCCTCACCCGCCCGAAGAGCACCGCCCGCGACATGACGAGCGGGTCCATCATCCGGCAGATCATACTGTTTTCGCTGCCGCTGATGCTGGGCAACGTGTTCCAGATGCTCTACAACACCGTGGACAGCATCGTGGTGGGCAACTACGTGGGCAAGGAGGCGCTGGCGGCCGTCGGCTCCACGACGATGATCGTGAACATGCTGGTGTTCTTCTTCAACGGCTTCTCGGTGGGCGCGGGCGTGGTGATCGGCCAGCACTTCGGCGCGCGGGACCTGGAGCGCCTGCACACCGCCGTGGAGACCACCATGGCCATGACCTTCGCCCTCTGCGCCGCCTTCACGGTGATCGGCGTGGCCTGCGTGCGGCCAATGCTGCACCTGATGAACACGCCAGAGGACGTGTTCGATGGCGCGGCGTCCTATCTGACGATCTACTTCCTGGGCATCACGGGCCTGCTGATCTACAACATCGGAAGCGGCATACTGCGCGCCGTGGGCGACACCACGCGCCCGCTGATGTTCCTGATCCTGACGAGCCTCCTGAACATCGCGCTGGACCTCTTGTTCGTGCTGGGGTTCCGGATGGGCATCGACGGCGTGGCCTACGCCACGATCCTCTCCCAGCTGGTGTCCGCGGTGCTGACGCTGCGGCTCCTGACCACCACGAAGGACATCTACCGCCTGAGCTGGAAGGACCTGCGCATCAACGGCCCGGTGCTGCGCCGCATATTTGCCGTGGGGCTGCCGGCCGCGATCCAGTCCGTCATCACGGCGTTCTCCAACATCTTCGTGCAGAGCTACGTCAACTTCTTCGGCTCCAGCTGCATGGCCGGGTGGAGCAGTTACAACAAGCTCGACGGGTTCATCATGCTGCCGATGCAGTCCACCGCCATGGCGGCCACGACCTTTGTCAGCCAGAACATCGGCGCGAAGCAGTATGCCCGGGCCAACCGGGGCACCCGCGACACGATCCTGCTGTCCGTGGGTATCACGGGGCTGATCGCCGTGGCGCTGGTGATCTTCGCCGAGCCGGCCGTGCGCCTGTTCTCCAAGGACGAATCGGTGATCGAATTCGGCGCGCTGTTTCTCCGGGCGAACACGTTCTTCCTGCTCTGCAACGCCGTGAACCACACGCTGGCCGGCGCGCTGCGCGGACGCGGCGATTCCCGCGCGCCGATGCTGATCATGCTGGGCTGCTTCGTCGCGCTGCGGCAGGTGTACCTGTTCGTGGTCACTCACTTCATCTCCAACACGCCGCTGCTGGTGGGCCTGGGCTATCCCGTGGGCTGGGTCAGCTGCTGCGTGATTGAGGTCTCTTATTATCTCATCCGCTGGGGCCGGAAGGTCTCCGCGGAATCCATGGCAGAAAGAGGATGATACTATGATTTCACTGTTCGTCGCGCTGGCCGCGCTGATCGTCGGCTATGCGGTTTACGGCCGCATGGTGGAGAGGGTGTTCGCGCCGGACGACCGCGAGACCCCCGCCAAGCGCCTGGAGGATGGCGTGGACTTCGTGCCGATGAAGACCTGGAAGGCCTTCCTGGTCCAGCTTCTGAACATCGCGGGCACCGGACCGATCTTCGGCGCGCTGATGGGCGCGTGCTTCGGGCCGGTGGTGTTCCTGTGGATCGTGTTCGGCTCGATCCTGGGCGGCGCGGTGCACGACTACATGACCGGCATGATCTCCGAGCGCCACGACGGCAATTCCATCGCGGAGCTCTCCGGCATCTACCTGGGCACCTTCGCGAAGTGGGGCATGCGGCTGTTCTCGGTGCTGCTGCTGATCCTGACGGGCACGGTGTTCGTTACCAGCCCCGCCGCGCTGATCGCCCGCCTGACGCCCAACACGCTGAACACCACGTTCTGGGTGGTGGTGATCCTCCTTTACTACATCCTGGCGACGCTGCTGCCCATCGACAAGATCATCGGGCGGCTGTACCCGGTGTTCGGCGTGGTGCTGATCACGATGGCCGTGGGCATCCTGTTCGGCATCTTCAAGGGCGGCTACGCCATTCCGGAGCTGACGCTGGCAAACCAGCACCCGGAGGGACTGCCGGTATGGCCCTACATGTTCGTCACGGTGGCCTGCGGCGCGATCTCCGGCTTCCACGCCACCCAGTCGCCGATGATCTCCAAGTGCATCACCACCGAAAAGGTGGGCCGCAAGGTGTTCTACGGCGCGATGCTCAGCGAATCCGTGATCGCGCTGATCTGGGCCGCCGGCGGCGTGGCCTTCTACGGGGCCACCGGCGGGCTGAACCAGGCGCTGACCGACCTGGGCCAGAGCGGCGTGGTCTATGACATCTCCACCGGCATGCTCGGCCCCGTGGGCGGCATCCTGGCGATCATCGGCGTCATCGCCTGCCCCATCACCTCCGGCGACACCGCCTTCCGCAGCGCCCGCCTGATTCTGGCGGAAATCACCCACCTGGACCAGAAGAAGATGAAGAACCGCCTGATCATCACGCTGCCGCTGCTGGCCGCGGGCGCGGTTCTGACCCAGCTGGACTTCAACGTGCTCTGGCGCTACTTCTCCTGGAGCAACCAGACGCTGGCCATGATCTCGCTGTGGGTGGCCACCGCCTACCTGCTGAAGCACCACTCGGGCAAGCTGGCTTCCCTGATGACGGCACTGCCCGCCACGTTCATGTCCGCCGTCAGCGCCACCTACATCCTGATGGCGAAGGAGGGCTTCCGCCTGAGCGCGGGCGTCAGCTATCCCATCGGCGCGGTGTTCGCCCTGGCCTGCTTCGCGTTCTACTGCCTCAAGATGAAGAGCGCCAGGCCCGCCGCCGCCCTTTGACCGATTGATCGCATGAGGAGGATGAGCCATGTCTGAATATTCCGAGCAGATTCGCCGCGACTTCAAGGCCGGGGACGACGCCCGGGACGCCGGCCTCACCACGCCGAACGACGTCGTCCGCTTCGACGACATCGCCTACGGCACCGCCTCGCCGATGCAGGTGCTGGACGTGTACCGCCCCCGCAAGAAGGAGGGCAAGGTCCTGCCGGTCATCGTCAGCGTCCACGGCGGCGGCTGGGTGTACGGCACGAAGGAGGTCTACCAGTTCTACTGCATGAGCCTGGCGCAGCGCGGCTTCGCGGTGGTGAACTTCAGCTATCGCCTCGCGCCGGAGCACAAGTTTCCCGCCCCGCTGGAGGACGCGAACCGGGTGTTCCAGTGGATCATCGACCACGCCGGGGAATACGGCTTCGATACAAAGCGCGTGTTCGCCGTGGGCGATTCCGCGGGGGCGCACCTGCTGGCGCTGTACAGCGTGTTCTGCACCAGCGCGGACTATGCCGCCACCTATCCCTTCGACCCGCCGAATGGCTTCGCGCCCACGGCAATCGCGCTGAACTGCGGGGCCTATCTGGTGGACGCCCGGGGCGAGGATCGCACCCAGAGCCTGATGGGCGACCTGATGCCCCAGGGCGGCACGCCCGAGGAGCTGCGCTGGATCAGCCCGCTGGAGCACATGACGCCGGACTTCCCGCCCGCCTTCGTCATGACCGCCAACCAGGATTTCCTGCGCGATCAGGCGCCGCTTCTGGCGGCGAAGCTGATGTCACTGGAGGTGCCGCACGTGATGCGCGTGTACGGCGACAGGAACGCGCCGCTCTACCACGTGTTCCACTGCAACGTGCGCCTGACCGAAGGCATCCGCTGCAACGACGAGGAATGCGGCTGGTTCAGGCTGTTCGTGTGACATGAAAAAGGGGCCGTTTCAAAACGGTCCCTTTTTTTGCGCCTTTACGCCTCGGTGATCGCGCCCGCGCCGGTGGTGTCCGCCTCGGTGGTGAACTGGTCCACGGTCACGGTGAACTCGCTGTCACCCTGGACGTACACAGTGCCGTCGGTGCCGATGATCGTAACGCTCTGGCCCTGGTCGTCCTGGATCGTGCCCGCGCACTCCAGGGTGGTCAGCGCGCTGTCGCCGGTGACGGTCCAGCTGGAGGTCGAGTCGATCACCACGCGGCAATAGCCGTCGCCGCCCTCGCCCGCGCAGCTCTCGTCGTCCACGATCGCGCCGGTCAGCGCGCTGCCGTCCGTCAGGTACAGGTCCAGCTCGGAGATGCTGTCCCACTGGACGTCGCCGTCCATGGTCTGGGCGATCGCCGTGAAGGTGCAGTCCGCGCCGTTCGCGCCGGTGGAGCCCCAGCCGCGCTGGTTGGCGTTGCCGGTGCAGCGGAGGAAGTATTCGCTGTCCTCGGCGGCTTCGATGGTCACGTTGCGGAGCACGAAGGTGCTGTCGGTGTTGGTGGTGTAGAACAGGCCGCCGTTGGTGCTGACGAGCTTGCCGCCGTCCATTTCAAAGCTGCCCTCGCCCACTTCGGCGTCGCCGGACATGCTCTGGTAGAGGATCACGGTCCAGGTGTTGTCGTTCTGGTCCTGGTCGGGCATCATGCCGGTCAGCTCGCAGTTGTACAGCTTCACGCTGTTCAGGCCCTCCAGGCAAAGCGCCTCGGAGTTTGTGGCGGTCAGGGTGGCGTCGGAGACGGTGATGTCGGCGGTGACGTACACGGCCGGGGAACCGGTGCCGTTCGAGGTATAGGTGCCGCCCTCGACCACCATGGTGCCGCTGCCGCGGTCGCTGCGGATGGCGGCGGAGGAGCCGCCCTGGGTGGTGACGGTCAGGTTGCTGGCGTACAGCGTGCCGCCGCCCGCCACGTGGATGCCGCCGGAGGTGCCCTGGGCGGTCTCAATGGTGGTGTCGGAGACGTAGACCACCGCGTCGCCATAGCTGAACACGCCCGCGCCGCCGGCCGCGTCGGTCGTGATGATGGCGTTGGAGACGGTCAACGTGCCGCCGGTGGCCAGCAGTGCCGCGCCCACGCCATAGAAGCTGGCGCTGTCGCCGCCGGTGGAATCGGAGGACGCGCGGGTGACGGTGGCATCGGTGACGGTCACGCTGCCGTCGGTGACCAGCACCGCGTTTTCGTCCGTGCCGGTGGACTCGATATCGCCGGTCAGCTCGGCGTCGCTGTCATAGGCGTAGACGGCGTCGTAGCTCTCGGGCTGGCTGCTGCCGCCGCCGGGGCCGCCCACGCCGCCAGGGCCACCCATGCCGCCCTCGCCGGGCGCGCCGCCCTCGCCGGGTGCGCCACCCTCGGGGGGCTCGCCGGGGAAGTCGCCATCTCCGGGTGCGCCACCTTCGCCGGGTGCGCCACCCTCGGGGGGCTCGCCGGGGAAGTCGCCGTCGGGTGGGGTCATGTCGCCGGCGGGCAGGTCCGGAGGCGTGCCGTTCTCCGCCAGGGCGGGGACGCACAGCGCCAGCATCGCAAGGGTCAGGATCAAGCTGATAAACTTCTTCATTTCAAACGCTCCTTTCAAGTGCCTTTGGCCGGGATGCGGAGCGATCCGCGCCGTTCCTCTCTCGATTACGGGATCATTATAGGCGCAGTGGCTTAAATGAAGCTTGAAGAATTCCATTATTCTTGAGGATGAAAAATAAGAGCGCTGCAACGCCTCCTCCTAGATCGGGTTCACATGCACCATGATGTGCTTCACCTGGGGGAAGGCCTGCTCCACGTCGTCGTGCACGCGCTCGGCGATGGCGTGGGCCTCGCCGAGGGTGAGCGACTGATCCACGGCAATCTCCAGCTCGATGTACAGGCGGCTGCCGAACTCCCGCGTGCGCAGCAAATCGACGCGCCGCACGCCTTCGTGCGCCTCGGCCCGGGCGCGAATGGCCGCCTCGGTCGCGGCGTCGGCGCTGTGGTCCACCATCTTGTTCACGGCGTCCCTGAAGATGTCAAAGGCCGCCTTGGCGATGAACGCGCAGATCACCACGCTGGCCAGCGGGTCCAGCACCGGCAGGCCCAGCCGCGCCCCGGCGATGCCCACCAGCGCGCCCACGGAGCTGAGCGCGTCGCTGCGGTGGTGCCAGGCGTCGGCCATCAACGCCGAGGAGCCCAGGCGCTTGGCATGCCCGCGGGTATACCAGAACATGGCCTCCTTCGTGAGGATCGACACCACCGCCGCCACCAGCGCCAGCGCCCCGGGCACGGGCAAGGCCTCGTCCCGGGCGTCGAGGATCCGCCGGACGCCCTCCTGGGCGATGAAGATGCCGGTGATCAGCAGGATCACGGCCAGCAGGATCGCCGCCACGCACTCCAGGCGCTCGTGGCCATAGGGATGCTCGCGGTCCGCCGCCTTGCCGGAGAGCTTCACGCCGATGATGACGACGACGGTAGAGAAGATGTCCGAGGCGGAGTGCACCGCGTCGGAGACCATCGCGCCGGATCGCGCGATCAGCCCCGCCAGCAGCTTGCCCGCCGCCAGCAGCAGGTTCACGGCGATGCTCACCGCTGAGACCCGAAGCGCCTCGCTGGGTTGGTTGTCCATGATCGTCCCTCCCGCATGAAATGATTGTCGACGTGTTCCTGCGGAACCCGCCGACCCGGAAAACGTTTCGTTTTCCTAATCATGCCCAATTCCAAGAAAATCCGCGGAACACGTCATTCTATGACTGTCCCGCGGATGAAATGCCTCCGCTGTCACTTCCGTGACCCGGCAACTGAATGCCTGTTCAGGTTTTTACCATCATAATGGAACGCGCTTGGATTAGTCAAGGGTAAATGGAACCGCGAGGCGATTGGCGTTCCGGTTGAAAGCCTTCGGGGTTCTTATCGTCCAGGGCCAGATTGCCACGTCGGTCCCGTTGGGACCTCCTCGCAATGACGTCTCGTGAAGGTGATTCGTTGCAGGTCCTTCGCCGCGCTGAGGAGGACGGCGAATCGAAGCCATGTCATCCTGAGCAAAGTGAAGGATCTGTACGCAGCGTCAACAGGCGACGCATGCCAATCCCACGGGTTTCCGTGAAGGGCGCACTTACAGTTTTTTCACAAACAGGCACCGTATCGCGTTCAGCACGGCCAGGACCATCACGCCCACGTCGGCGGCGATGGCGACCCACATGTTGGCCAGGCCCAGCGCGCTGAGCAGCAGGCACACGGCCTTCACGCCCAGGGCGAAGATGATGTTCTGCTTCACGATGCCCAGGCACTTGCGGGAAATGCGGATAGCCTTGGCGATCTTCAGCGGGTCGTCGTCCATCAGCACCACGTCCGCGGCCTCGATGGCGGCGTCGCTGCCCAGCGCGCCCATGGCGATGCCGATGTCGGCGCGGGAGAGCACCGGCGCGTCGTTGATGCCGTCGCCGACGAAGGCCAGCTTGCCCCTGCCCCGTCCCTCGGAGAGCAGCTGTTCCACACAGGCCACCTTGTCCTGCGGCAGCAGCCGGGCGCGATAGTCCGTCAGGCCCACGTCATGCGCCACGGCCTGCGCCACGCGCTCTTCATCGCCGGTGAGCATCACCGTGCGCTCCACGCCGGCGCGCCTCAGCGCCTCCATGGCCTCCCGGGCGTTTTCCTTCAGCGTGTCGGAAATCACGATGTGGCCGGCATACTCGCCGCGGATCGCCACATGGATGATCGTGCCGGTGTGGTGGCAGTGCTGGAAGGGCACGCCGACGCGGTTCATCAGGCGCTCGTTGCCCACGGCCACGTCCGCGCCGTCCACCTTCGCCAGGATGCCGTGACCGCTGATCTCCCGCACGTCGCTGACGCGATTCTGGTCGATCGGCTTGCCATAGGCGCGGCGCAGGCTCAGGCTGATCGGGTGGGAGGAGTGGCACTCCGCCATCGCCGCGTATTCCAGCACCTGCCGGGCGTCGATGGGGTTGTGGTGCACCGCCGTCACCTCGAAGCTGCCCTTCGTGATGGTGCCGGTCTTGTCAAAGGCCACCGTCCGAACCTGCGACAGGGTCTCCAGGTAGTTCGAGCCCTTGATGAGGATGCCCTGGTTGCTGGCCCCGCCCAGCCCCGCGAAGAAGCTCAGCGGCACGCTGATCACCACCGCGCAGGGGCAGCTGATGACCAGGAACGTGCAGGCGCGCAACACCCACTCGCGCCACATCGCGCCGGTGGAGGCAAAGGCCGAAGCGCCCAGGCCGGTAAGCATGCCCAGCAGCGGCGGCAGCACCGCCAGCGCCAGCGCCGCGTAGCACACGAAGGGGGTATAGACGCGGGCGAAGCGGGAGATGAAGTTTTCCGATTTCGACTTGTTCGCGGCGGCATTTTCCACCAGGTCGAGGATCTTCGAGGCCGTGGATTCCTCAAATTCCGCCGTGGTGCGCACCTTCAGCACGCCGGACAGGTTGATGCTGCCGGAGAGCACGCTGTCGTCCACGGTCACGTCCATCGGCTTGCTCTCACCGGTGAGGGCGCTGGTGTTCAGCGCGGAAGCGCCTTCGACGATCACGCCGTCGATGGGCACCTTCTCTCCCGGCTGGATGACGATGACGGAGCCGGTCTCCACCTCGTCGGGGTCCACGCGCTGCAGGTTCCCGTCCTCGCCCTCGATGTTGGCGTAGTCCGGCCGGATGTCCATCAACTCGGAGATGTTCCTGCGGCTGCGGCCCACGGCCACGCCCTGGAACAGCTCGCCCACCTGATACAGCAGCATGACGGCCACGCCCTCGCCGAACTCGCCCAGGGCGATGGCCCCGACGGTCGCCACCGTCATCAAAAAGCACTCGTCGAACACCCGCCGGTTCTTCACGCCCAGCGCCGCCTTGCGCAGGATGTCCCAGCCCACCGTCAGGTAGGGGACCAGGAACAGCGCCAGCATCGCCCACTTCGGCAGCTCGACTTGAACGATGCCCTCCGAGATCAGATACAGCGGCACGAAAAACACCGCCGCCACGAGGATTCGGGCCAGGAGGTTCTTTTGCTTCTTGGTCATGGTGGGTCGCTTCCTTTGTTGTATGATGGGATCAGGCGACCGGGAGCAGGAAGTGCCGACGGGGTTCCCCGCTTTTCCCGCTCCCGCTTCCCCTCTCCCTCATCAGAGGTAGATCTCGCAATCGCTCTCGACCTTCTTGCAGTTGGCAAGCACCTGCCGCATGGTCTCGGCGGGATCGGCGCCCTCGTCGAACTCGACCTTCATCTTCTGGGTCATGAAGCTGACGGTGCAGTCCTTCACGCCCTCGGTCTTCTTCGTGGCTTCCTCCATCAGGTTCGCGCAGTTGGCGCAGTCCACTTCGATCTTGTAGCTCTTCTTCACGGTCGTATCCTCCTCAATGATAATCATTCCGAGATGTGGTCCATGCCCTGGCCGATAATGGTGCGCACGTGATCGTCGGCAAGGAAATAGAAGATCGTCTTGCCCTCGCGGCGGTTGCGCACCAGCCGCGCCTGCTTCAGCACCCGAAGCTGATGGGAGATGGCCGACTGGGACATGTTCAGCAGCTCCGCGATATCGCACACGCACAGCTCCGATTCAAACAGCGCGTAGAGTATGCGGATGCGGGTGCTGTCGCCGAACACCTTGAACAGCTCAGCCAGGTCGTACAGGGATTCCTCGTTCGGCAGGTCCAGCTTCACGTGTGCCAGCACCTCCGGGTGCGCGTGGTGCTCCTGGCAAAGTTCGACGCGCTCGCTCATGGCTTCAACCTCCAAACATATGCTCATCTGTTCATATGTAATTATAGTGCTTCCACCGCGCTTTGTCAACCCTAAAATTTTCGCATTCTTCGGTCTTTTTTTGTTTTGCCACTTGAAAAATTGTGTTAAGTATGTTATCATTAGGCTAATAAGTTTAACTTGTGAAGCGGTTTGCCCGAACGGAGGTGAGACTTTGAGAACCATAGACATCGCCCTGCATTCGCCCCAGCACATCAGCGCACTTGTGAACATCACCAACCGCTATCCCTTTACCATCCAGCTGAGGCAGGGCCGCTACGTCGTGGACGGCAAATCCATCCTCGGCGTGTGCAGCCTTGAGCCCTCAAAGCCCATCGTCCTGGAGGCGTATTCCGATCACTGCGACGCGCTGTTGGACGATCTGGAAGAGCTGGTCATTTGAATTTGAAAAGAGAACCGGATTGCGGCGTGGCAATCCGGCCTTTTCTTTGGGTTCATCATGAAAGGTTGAGGTTGCAGAACGCGGCTTCCTGACGCTTCGTACAGATCCTTCGCTGCGCTCAGGATGACAGGACTTCGATTCGTTGTTATCCTGAGCGCGGCCGAAGGCCCGCGAAGCGCAGGATCTGTACGCTGCGTTGTCCGACGACATCGAGGGCTATGTTCGGCCCTGTGCATCCATGCAACCCTCAACCTTCCATAAAGAACCTCTTTCATTCCCCAAACCGCCAGAGCAGGAATCCCACGCTGATGCAGATGATGCCCAGCGCGCTGGTCCACACCCATTTCGGCACAAAGATCAGGAAGAGCAGCAGGCCGACGATCATCAATACGATGCCCGCGACGCGCGTGCCGCTGCCGCCCCGACTCTGTTTATAGCCGCAAAAGCGCCCCATCCTATCGCCTCCATGAACCGTCTGCTTCATGGTATGCGGGGATGGGGCGCTGCGTGTCGCCGGCGTCAGCCGATCTGCTTCGCGATCTTCTCCACGCCCTTGCCGACGAGGGCGATGGAATTCGGCGCGGTGAGCGTCCGCTTCATCAGGGCGTTCGCGGCGTCGAACTGGACGGCGTTGATGCGGTCGATGGTCTCCGTCTCGGTGCGCGTGGTGTTCATCAGGAGGAGCCGCCGGCCGTTGGACTGCATCCGGGCGGAGGTCGACTCCAGGCCCAGGATGTAGCCCGCCTTCAGCTGTTCGCGCGCCATGGTGAACTCCGCCTCGGTCATGCCGGATTCGGCGATAGCGCGGGCTTCCTCGCGGATCATCCCGTAGACCTGCGCCGCGTTTTCGGGGCTGCAGGCCGCGTAGACGGACAGCATGCCGGAATCGGTGTAGGTGTTGGGATAGCTGTAGACCGTGTAGGCCATGCCGCTCTCCTCGCGGATCTTCTGGAACAGGCGGCTGGACATGGCCCCGCCGAACACGCTGTTGAAGATGGCGATGTCATAGTTGCGCTCGTCGCCCATGGGCAGCGCCGGATAGCCCAGGCAGATGTGCATCTGCTCGATGTCCTTCTCCCGGGTCAGGATCGTCGGGCCGACCTCCCGCGTCACGCAGGGCAGCTTGGAAAAGCCTTCGCTCCGCCAGTCGCCCAGCAGCTGCCGCGCCAGGTCCAGCACGGCTTCCCAGTCGTAGTTCCCGGCGATGGCCAGCACGGCGTTCTGGGGGCGATACATCCGCTTCCAGTAGCCCGCCAGCTTCTCCCGGCTGCAGTCGGAGACGCTCTCCTCCGTGCCCAGGATGGGCAGGGACACCGCCTGGTCGCCGTAGTGGGCCAGCATCAGGATCTCGTGCACCAGGTCCTCCGGCGTGTCCTCCGCCATGGCGATCTCCTCGATCACCACGCCCTTCTCCTTAGCCATCTCGGCGGGATCAAAGGCCGGGTGCACCGCCATGTCCGCGATCACGTCCATGGCCAGGGGCAGGTGCTCGTCCACCACCTTGGCGTAAAAGCAGGTGCACTCCTTGGCGGTGAAGGCGTTCAGCTGGCCTCCGACGGCGTCCATCTCCTCGGCGATCTGCCGGGCCGTGCGCTTCTCGGTGCCCTTGAACACCATGTGCTCCAGGAAGTGGCTGACGCCGCCCTCGTCCGCGGCCTCGAACTGACTGCCTGCACCCATCCACAGGCCCACGGAAACCGACCGGAAGTGCGGAATACGCTCGCCGATGATGCGCAGGCCATTGGGCAGGGTGATCTGATCAAAAGTCATGTCGTTTGCTCCTTTTTCCAATGCAGCCAATGGATTTGGCGGTTATAGCCGATGTGGGAATAGAACGGGCTGCCGCCGCCGGTCATCCGTCGCGCGCCCAGAGGCCGCAAGCGCCGGACGTGCATCGACAGCGCCGCGGCGGCCAGGCCCTTGTGCTGATGCTCCGGCACCGTGCACAGCGGCTCCATGTAGGCCAAGCCATTCTCCGGCACCCACCACATCCCCGAGAAGCAGGCGTATTCCCCCGTTTCGTCGGCGATGATGACGTTGTGCTCATAGGTGGCGTGGGGCGGCGGCGCGAGGGTCTCGCCCAGCACGCCGTAATAGGATCGCTGGGCCGTCCAGTCGTCGCCGGTCACCCGGTCCGTCCAGTTTTCAAACGGCCCGCGCTCGCCCCCGCCAAAGCCCTTCCAGAAGCAGCGGGCCAGCTTTTCCGGCTCGCAGGTCCGCGGGTCGATCACGTGAAAGCCCTTCGGCAGCGGAGCGTCCAGCGTCCCGGTCTCAAAGTCGAAGGCGTGGTCAACCTCCTCATGGCCGACGACATAGCCCCGACGCTTCACCGCCTCGATCAGCGCCGCCTGTCCCGGGAACAGCACGAATTCCTTTTCGCCGCCAAAGCGGGGCATTTGCGTCTCGCCGTATTCCACGATCTCCTCCGCCAGGGCCTGGTAGCCAGGCCGCAGGTTGATGTAGACGTCGGTACAGGGGTTTTCATAGAAGGCGAAGGCCACGACCCTGTCCCCGTCCAGCCACAGCCGGTTGGAAAACAGGTAGTTCTTGTCCAGCCAGGCCGAGGCGAGGGCGTACTCAAAGAACGGCGCGGGCACGCCGTTGGACCAGTCCTCGTCGTAGACCTCGACCATGAAGTCCCAGACCCGGTCCTCATCCGTCAGCGGCTGGAACTGTTTGGTGGTGATGCTCTTCACAGACATAAGCGATACCATTCTTCGTCGGTCCGTTCAAATCCAATCGATTGAAAAACCCTTTGGCTTCGGGCGTTGAAGGCGTAGATGTTCGCCCGAACCTCGCGCATGCTGTCCTCCCTGGCCAGCGCGACCATCTCGCGGACGCAGCGACGCCCGATGCCCCTGTTCTGGAAATCGGCGCACACCACGATGGCGATCTCCCCGTCGTCCTTCAGCGTCACATCCCCCACCAATTCGCCGCGGTACTCTATGTAATAGCATTTCCCGTGGCTGGAGAGAAATGCGTACATCGCCCGCAATCGCTCGATTGTATAGGGTTCGGCGCGATTGTCCACCTGGCGGCACAGCTCCACGTCCTGATACCAGGCCAGCGTCACGGCCTCGTTGGGATAGTACGGAACCAGGGTGATCTCGGGGTCAATTCTGCGAGCCTTCATGGTTGCGCTGCCTCCGGTCATCCGTCACGAAATGCTTCACCGCCGTCTCCGGATGCTTCAATTCCGTGCGGAAGAAGTCCGGATAGATCGTGCGCGGATCGTCGAAATCGATCCAGGCCAGGAACTCCCGCGCGCCATCCTCGGTGAAGCTGCGGCTGACGGGCTCGAAATCCTCCGGCGTCTTCATGTAGAAAAAGAAGGAAATCTCATACACCGGCTTGCCCTCGTGGAGTCGGGAATCGCTGATGAAAAAGTTTTCGTGGATGAAGCCCAGCCGGTCGATCGCAAGCCTTCGGCCCGTCTCCTCCTCCACCTCGCGCACGACCGCCTCCTCGGCAGTCTCGCCGAACTGGATGCGCCCGCCCACGGAGTAGAGGTAGGGCTCGCGCTCGTTCCCGGCCATCAGGAGCTTGCCGCCCTTCAGGATGATCGCGCCGACGCGCAGGTTGACCAGCCCATCCACACAGGGCAGGGTGATGTCGGTGGGCATAGTTTACCTCCAAAACGCGGTTTTCATGCCGATGCCGTCGCGGCAGCGTGCCTTCATGATGCCCCATGTACAAACACCGGGATTCTGCGCTTGAATCAGTGGCGCAGAATCCCGGAAAATGTCGGCGGGCACTGCCCGCTCATTCGCGGCAGCAGGCGCCGGCGGGCGCTGCCCGCTTAGTCCCTGCGGCGCGGACGACGGTCGCGGTCGCCGCCACGGCCACCCCGGTCGCCATCGCGGCGCGGGGGGCGACGCACGGGCATGGAGTCGTCGTCATACTCGATATCGTTGCGGACCAGGTTCACGCGGCCCTGGCTGTCGATCTCGCCCACGCGGACCTCCAGCTCGTCGCCGATGTTCACCACGTCCTCCACCTTCTCCACGCGCTCGTTGGCCAGCTTGGAGATGTGGATCATGCCGTCCTTGCCGGGGGCATACTCGACGAACGCGCCGAAGCTCATGATGCGAACCACCTTGCCGGTGAACACGTCGCCCACCTGCAGGTCCTTCGCGATGCCCTCGATGATCTGGCGGGCCTTCTTGGCCGCGGCGTCGTCCTCGGTGGCGATGAACACGGAGCCGTCGTCCTCGATGTCGATCTTCACGCCGGTCTCCTCGATGATCTTGTTGATGGTCTTGCCGCGGGGGCCGACCACCTCGCCGATCTTCTCGGGGTTGATGAAGAAGTGGACGATCTTGGGCGCGTACTTGCTCAGGTGCTCGCGCGGCGCGGGCAGCACCTCGAGCATCTTGCCCAGGATGTGCATGCGGCCGTCGTAGGCTTGGGCCAGCGCCTGGCGCAGGATGGCCTCGTCGATGCCCTTGATCTTGATGTCCATCTGGATGGCGGTGATGCCCTGGGCGGTGCCGGCCACCTTGAAGTCCATGTCGCCCAGGAAGTCCTCCAGGCCCTGGATGTCGGTCAGCACGGCCACCTTGCCGGTGTTCTCAACGTCCTTGATCAGGCCCATGGCCACGCCGGCCACGGGGCGCTTGATCGGCACGCCCGCGTCCATCAGGGCCAGGGTGCTGCCGCAGACGGAGGCCTGGGAGGTGGAGCCGTTGGAGCTCATGACCTCGGAGACCAGGCGCAGGCAGTAGGGGAACTCCTCCACCGGGGGGATCATCGGCAGCAGCGCGCGCTCCGCCAGGGCGCCGTGGCCGATCTCGCGACGGCCGGGGCTGCGGCTGGGCTTGGCTTCGCCGGTGGAATAGCCCGGGAAGTTGTAGTGGTGCATGTAGCGCTTGCGATCCTCGGTGCCGATGCCGTCGATGATCTGCTGCTCGGACAAGGGCGCCAGGGTCGCCACGGTCATGACCTGGGTCTGGCCGCGGGTGAACACGCCGGAGCCGTGCGGACGAGGCAGCACGCCGACCTCGCACCAGATCGGGCGAACCTCGGTCAGCTTGCGGCCGTCGGGACGCACGCCCTTGTCGATGATGTGGCGGCGCATGACTTCCTTCTGCACGTTGTACAGCGCGTCGGCGACCTCCTGCTCGCGGCCCTCAAACTGCTCCGCGAAGTGCTCGGCGACCTCGGCCTTGACCTGCTCCTCGCGGGCGTTGCGCTCGCTACGGTCGAAGGTCTCGAACATCCACTCGACCTTCTCCAGCGCGTACGCGCGGACGGCTTCCTTCACGTCCTCGCCCGGCAGGGACAGCGGGAATTCCTTCTTTTCCTTGCCGATTTCGGAGACGATATTGTTGATGAAGGCGACGATCTTCTTGATCTCCTCGTGGGCGAAGAGGATCGCACCCAGCATGACCTCCTCAGAGACCTCCTTCGCGCCGGCCTCGACCATCAGCACGGCCTCGCTGGTGCCGGCCACGGTCAGGTTCATCAGGCTCGCTTCGCGCTGCTCGACGGTGGGGTTCACGATGTACTCGCCGTCGACATAGCCGATGTTCACCGCGCCGATGGGGCCCGCCCACGGGATCTGGCTGGTGGCCATGGCCGCGGAAGCGCCGATCATGGCGGGGATGTCGGGGATATTGTCCTGCTCGACGGACATCACGGTGCACACGACGGACACGTCGTGGCGCATGCCCTTGGGGAACAGGGGGCGCAGGGGGCGGTCGATCAGGCGGCAGGTCAGGATGGCCTTCTCCGCCGGACGACCCTCGCGGCGATTCCAGGAGCCGGGAATGTGGCCCACGGAATAGAGCTTCTCTTCAAAATCCACGCTCAGCGGGAAGAAATCGATGCCCGGGCGCGGGGTCTCCGCCACGGTGGCGGTGACGAGGACACAGGTTTCGCCATAGCGCACGAAGGTGGCGCCGCTGGCCTGCTCGGCATACTTGCCGAATTCCAGGGTGAGCGTCCGCCCGCCCAGTTCCATGCTGTAGCTCTTGAACATGTTGTTTTCCCTCCTTGGGTTTCTCTCTATGGACATTCAATTGATACCGGCTTTTGATTCGATACCTCCAAAGCCGTCTTCCGGGGAGGTATCGGAGGGGCGGAGCCCCTCTGATGTTCAGTCCGTTCCCGACGGCGTGTACGTCGGGACGGAATGTAATTCTGCCTCGCAGAATTCATACCTTGCAGATTTGCCGCCCGGAAATCCAACGGATTTCAGGCAAATCTGGAGGGGGTGGCTTCGGCGGGGGAGCTTGCTCCCCCGCCCGACACCGGCGATGTACAGACGCGCGCCTGCGGGCAATTCCGCATCCTGGCGTCCGCACACCGCATGGACAGCGTCGAAGCCATTCAACTCCGATCCGATGGCTCCGGCTTCAATCGTTCCCGACGACCAGCGCGGCGGGAACGGGTGGCAGTGGCGGGGGGAGCCTGCCCCCCGTCCACAACACGCCGCCGCTCGGCAACCCGGAGCGGCGGCGCGAAAGAAACCTATCCCGAAAGCCTCCGGCTTACTTGCGCAGGCCCAGCTTGGCGATCAGCGCACGATAGGCTTCGATGTCGGTGCTCTTCAGATAGTCCAGCAGACCACGGCGCTGGCCGACCATCAGCAGCAGGCCGCGACGGGAGTGGTGGTCCTTCTTGTGCACCTTCAGGTGCTCGTTCAGGTGGTTGATGCGCGCGGTCAGCAGCGCGATCTGAACCTCGGGGGAGCCGGTGTCGCCTTCGTGGCGGGCATAGGTCTCCATGATTTCCTTCTTGTTGATCTCCATCAGGTTTTCCTCCTCTTTCTTTTCCCCGCGAGCCGGGTGAGCCGTCGGAGTCATCGGCAGACCAAGCAGGCGGTATCGGGTCAAGCGGCATATACCCGCATTGCCACAAACTGTATTGTACCACAAGCGCAGGGGGTTGTAAACGGCTTGCGCGGGATTTATCCAAAACTTCATATGTGCGGCATTAAGCAAGGTATGGCGGCATCGCTTATTCCAAATAATCAATGTACGGAGCCAGTTTTCTCTCGGCAAAGGAAACGGCGTCGCCTAGCTGTTTGGCATTCATTAGGCACTCCCTATAGGGTGTCAACCGTTCGCATAGTATCGCATCGTCTGTGGTCACAATACCGTTGAGAACAGCAGTGGCAATTCCGAGACTCTTTGTGCCGGCCTTCATGAAATCAACCGTCATGGTAGTCGCATCGATCGACTGGATGATACCGTCTCCAAACAATCTGTGATGAATCTGCATCCCGACGCTGACCGCCTCATCCAAAACCCGCTGTCCCTCTTCCAGCAGTTCAAGCTTAGCCCGCGCTTCACGCAGTGCGGCTGACAGTTGTTTCGCTGTCTCCTTTCGCTGCTGCATCAGCTTGCGTTCACTGTTCTTGGGGACAACAAAATGGATTCCCTTAAACAATTGGTAGGTGGAACAGCAATAGATGATGTCAAAGAGCAGAATGTGTTTGTTCTGATCGGGGTGCATTCCTGCCGGATCGATCTCAAAGCGACTTTCAGCTGTCGCCAGCAGTTCAGGGCTATCGTTAATCGCCTCGATCACTTCATCACACATACGGTTGAACACATCCAGCTGCGTGTGTTCTCCATAGCCCCAATCATCATAAAACTCAATGCAATCGGCAAAGATGCGGGCATGACTTGCTTTATACAGATAGTTATCATCGGGATCATAGAGAAACATATAGCCCGTCACCGAGTGCATATCGTCAGAGTATAGATAGCTTCCCGAATAATACTTCTCCCTAAGTGCATGGCTCTGCTCCAGAAAGCGCGTAACCTTCTCCTGTTTCGACAAATCATCCGAAGCGTAGAGCTCAACAAGCATTTGGCGCACAGTCTGTGGCTCCTTTTCCGCAAACTTGCAAAGCCCGTGAAATGGCTGGGTATAGCTGTCTATAACGTTTCGGGTTCTCTTTTTCAGCTGGTAAAGCCTCGCGGGAAACTCACTGTCGGATGATCCGAGCGCAGCGTCCATCATCGGTCTGAAATCATTCGCAATCTGCCACTTATAGTATTCTTGGTGCTTAGGGCCGTTGATGACCTCGAAACAGTCGATATAATGATTCACGATCTGTTGGAAATTCGCCCTATTCATGAAATCAGTCTCCCGTCCTGAGCAGTTGTACCACAAGACTAATCCTTTTGCAGATTCAAATAATACTGATCTGACAGTTCTATAGACGCTTCGATCGCTTTCTTCAATTCTAGAAATCCCAATGATCTTCCAGCTAACCGCTGTACAACCGAGAGGCGAATTGTCTTTTGGTAAGGGTTTCCCGCCTTGTTGCAATATGCATTGATTCTAAATGTTGGGATGACATAGAACTCCCACTTATCCACGTTCAACGGATTGGGGTTTGCTATATCCTTGTCCTTATTCAGACAAAAGACATAGACTTCACTCTGGCGTGCCAGCTTCTCGCCGCTGTCCTGACCTGGCAATTCCCGCCAATACCGGTTATCAGAGGGAGCTATGGAAAACGCTCTGTTGTTGGATAGCTTCTTGTTCCACGGATGGATATAACTCGTCGCCTTCACCTCAATGCGCTTGCCGTGATAGGATAAATCATACGCCGTCCAATAGTTGACATTTTCCGCCTTTTCTTTGCCTATCGCCTTGCAAACCAAGAACTCTGCGATGGTGTCCGACATACCCAACAGCTGCGAGTAACTGAATCTCCAAAAATCCAACACGGAACACAATGGCTTTCCCTCACAGGTAAATTGATCGTCCTCTCGATAAGCCTTGTATTCTGTATTGCGAATTCGCTGTCTTTCGACCGCCTGTGCTAAAGCTTGGATTTCTTCTTGCGTCATTTTTTCATCCGTATGAATCCAATAATCAAATCAAGCTTGTTTCATTCTCCGATCTCCAGCAGCCTCTGCGCACGTTCCGTCTCCCCCGCCTCGATCAGCCTGCGGATGTGGGTGGAGGAGCAGATCACCTTGCCGTCCATCACCGGCGGAACGATCTCCGCCCGATAGCCCAGCTCCCCGGCCATGCGGCGGATCAGCGCGGCGTCGCCCCTGCCGCCCGCGCCGAAGGTGTAGTTCTCCCCCGCCACGACGGCCGCCACGCGCAGATCGCGCACGAGCCTGTGCAGGAAGTCCTCCGGCGGGGTCGCGCCGTACTCCGGGGTGAAGCGCTGCACCAGCGCCCAGTCCGCGCCGAGGCGCTCGAACTTTTTCAGGTTTTCCTCCAGCGACAGCAGCGGCGCGGGGGCCCTTTCCGGGCACAGCACCGACAGCGGGTGCCGGTCGAAGGTGCAGACCACGCTCTGGGCGTCCAGCTCCCGGGCCAATGCCACGGCCCGGCGGATCAGCGCCTGATGGCCGATGTGCACCCCGTCGAACATGCCCAGCGCCGCCACGGCCGACGCGCCGGCGAACGCGTCCTCCGCGTAGATCGTCCTCATGCGTCCTCCTCCGCCCGGTAGAGCATCGCGCGAAACCTCACGCTGCCGTCGGGCTGCGGCGCGCCGATGCCGGCGAACGTGTCGTTCAGGTAGACCCGCACGGCCTCCGCTTGCGGCGCGGGCGCGTCCAGCCACTGGGGGCGCAGCGGGTTGCCGTTCAGCACCGCGTGGCGGCTGCGCTCCCCCACCCGCACGGCGGGCAGGTGTCCAAGCGGCGCATCCAGCGGGATCAGCGCCTCCTCCAGCCGGCCCTCCCGCGAGAGGGTGTCGATCCGCTCGGGCGTCAGGGCGTCCTTGATGGTGAAAATACCCGCCGCTACGCGCTCCAGCGCCCGCATATGCGCGCCGCAGCCGAGGGCCTGGCCGATGTCATGGCAGAGCGTGCGGATGTACACGCCCTTGCCGCAGGTGATCCTGAGATCGTAGGCGTTCTCCCCCGCCGCGCCGAGGAACTCGACGCGCTCCACGCGGCACTTTCGCGGCTCCACCTCGATGGTCTGCCCCTTCCGCGCCAGCTGATAGAGCCGCCGCCCGTCGCGCTTGATGGCGGAATACATCGGCGGCACCTGCTCGATCTCGCCGGTGAAGCGCGGCAGCACGGCGCGCAGCTCCGCCTCGCCCACGTCCACGGGACGCTCGGCGACCACCCTGCCGGTGGCGTCCTGGGTGTCGGTCTCCACGCCCAGGCAGATGCGGGCGACGTACACCTTTTGCTTGTCGATGATGTAGTCAAACAGGCGCGTGGCCGAGCCGACGCACACCGGCAACACGCCGGAGGCCTCCGGGTCCAGCGTCCCGCCATGGCCCACCGCCGTGCCCTTCTCCAGCCGCTTGCGCACAAAAACCACGAGGTCCGACGACGTCCGCCCCGTGGGCTTGTATACATTCAAGAATCCGTTCATAGGTCAAATATCCGTGTTTCCTTTTTCAGCGCTTCCCGCGCCAGCGCCAGCACCTTGCCGAGGGCCTCCTCCAGCGGCAGCTCCACCGTCACGCCGGCGGCGCAATCGTGCCCGCCGCCGCCGAGGGGCAGCGCCACGTCCCGCGCCACGTTCAGCGGGGCCTTGGTGCGCAGCGAGAACTTCGTGCTGCCTGGGCCGCGCTCCTCCGCCAGCACGGCGATGCGCACGCCCTCAATCTCCTGGAGGTAGTTCACGACGCCCTCCTTGTCCTCGCGCATGGCCCCGGCCCTGCGGAGCATGTCCTCCGTCAGCCTTGCCCAGGCCAGGGCTCCGTCCGGCGAAAGCTCCAGCTCCGACAGCACAAGGCCGAGGAGCCGGGTACGCCCGGCGCTGCGGGTGCGGTAGAGGGTCTCGGTGACGCCGGCCACGTCCACGCCCGCCCGGGCGCAGCGGGCCGCGGCCAGGAAGGTCTTTTCCCGGGTGTTGGAGTAGTTGAAGTGGCCGCAGTCGGTGGAGATCGCCACAAACAGGCAGGTCGCCATGTCGCGGCTCAGCGTCACGCCCAGGCCGTCGATCAGATCCACCGCCAGCTCGCCCGCCGCCGCGGCGTCGCCGTCCAGGAAGTACACCTGGCCGAAGCCGGGGTTGGTGTGGTGATGGTCCAGCGCCGCGCGATGCTCGCAGCTCAAGAAGAGGCGCTCGCCCGCCGGGCCCAGGCGCGGCTGCTCCGAGACGTCCACCGAGAACGCGGTCTTCGGCGAAAACGGCAGCGCCGCCTCCGTGTCCAGCACCTCGTCCGCGCCGGGCAGCCCCGCGTAGAGCCGCGGGATCCCCCCGGGCAGGCAGGCGACAGCCCGCTTGCCCATGGCCTTCAGCGCGTGCCACACGGCAAGGGCCGTGCCCGCCGCGTCGCCATCCGGCGATTCATGGCCCAGCACGACCACGTCGTCCTTGTCCTTCAGCCAGTTCGCGAGGGCGTCAATCGTCACTCGGTTCGCCATGCTTCTGTGTCTCCTTCAAAAGCTGGTTGATGTGGGCGGCGTATTCGATGTTGGTGTCCAGTTCGAAGAGGATCTCCGGCACGTACCGCAGATCCACCCGGCGGCCCAGCTCCCGCCGCACAAAGCCCGACGCCTTCTTCAGCGCCTCCATCATGTCCTTGCGGCGTTCGGCCTCCAGGATGCTGACGCGCACCTTGCAATAGCGCAGGTCACGGGTGACCTCGCAGCGGACAATGGACCAGGTGCCGCCGATGCGCGGGTCGTTCAACTCGTCGCGGATGATGGCGTCGATCGCCTTGTGCACCTCCTGGGAGATGCGGTCGATACGGTCAAATGATGGCATATTTACCTCCAAACGTCATGCAGGGGCGCCGTATCGGCGCCCGCCCCCCGGCAGTGCCGGGTCCCAACCGCGCAAAGGATCAGGAGAAAGGGCGGGCGGCGCCACGCCGCCCCTACAATGAGCAATCATCATAGCTTGGGTTTCCTGTTCGATCGCACGCGCTTTCCCCGGCCCTGAATCGGTAGGCTGGGCAAAGCGGGCGAGAAGGCGGCAGCCGTTGGCCGTAGGCCCTGCCTACCTTTCGATTTCCTCCATCACGAAGCACTCGATGACGTCGTTTTCCTTGATGTCGTTGTAATTCTCGATGCCAATGCCGCACTCATAGCCGGTATTGACCTCCTTGGCGTCGTCCTTGAAGCGCTTCAGAGAGTCGATCTTGCCCTCGTGGATGACGATGTTGTCGCGCAGCAGGCGAATCTGCGCGTTGCGCGCGATCTTGCCGTCAGTGACGTAGGAACCGGCGATGGTGCCCACGCCGGAAACCTTGAAGGGCTGGCGCACCTGGGCATGGCCCAGCAGCACCTCGCGGAACTTCGGGGCCAGCATGCCCTTCATGGCGGCCTCCACGTCCTCAATGGCCTGATAGATGACGCGATAGAGCCGGATGTCGATCTTCTCGCGCTCGGCCATGTCGCGGGCGTTGTTGTCCGGGCGGACGTTGAAGCCAACGATGATGGCGTTGGCCGTGGAAGCCAGCAGCGTATCGGATTCGTTGATTGCGCCCACTGCGCCGTGGATGCAGCGCACGCGCACCTCGTCGTTGGACAGCTTCTCCAGGCTCTGGCGCACGGCTTCGACGGAGCCCTGCACGTCGGCCTTGATGATGACGTTCAGGTCCTTGATCTCGCCGGCGGAAATCTGGCTGAACAGGTCGTCCAGCGTGGTCTTGGTCTGGGTCTTGACCAGGGCGGCGCGGAGCTTGTCCTTGCGCTCCTCAGCCACCTGGCGGCTCAGCTTCTCGTCGTCCACGGCGGTGATCTGGTCGCCAGCATCCGGCACGTCGTTGAAGCCGATGACCTCCACCGGCTCGGACGGGCCGGCGCTCTTGACGCGCTCGCCCAGGTCGTTCACCATGGCGCGGACGCGGCCGTAGGCCGTGCCGGCGACGATGGCGTCGCCCACGTTCAGCGTGCCGTTCTTCACCAGCACCGTGGCGACGGGGCCGCGGCCCTTGTCCAGCTTGGCCTCGATGATGATGCCGCGGGCCTTGCGGTTCGGGTTGGCGCGATAGTCGTTCACGTCGGCGGTGAGCAGGATGGTCTCCAGCAGGTCGTCCACGCCCTGGCCGGTCACGGCGGAAACGGGCACCATCTCGGTGCTGCCGCCCCACTCGGTGGTCACCAGCTCGTACTCGGTCAGCTGCTGCTTTACGTGCTCGGGGTTGGCGGCGGGCTTGTCCATCTTGTTGATGGCGACGATGATCTCGACGCCCGCGCTCTTGGCGTGGTTGATGGCCTCGATGGTCTGCGGCATGACGCCGTCGTCCGCCGCCACCACCAGCACGGCGATGTCGGTGGCCTGGGCGCCGCGCAGGCGCATGGAGGTGAAGGCCTCGTGGCCGGGGGTGTCCAGGAAGGTGATCTTACGGCCGTCCAGCTCCACGGTGTAGGCGCCGATGTGCTGGGTGATGCCGCCGGCCTCGCCGGCCGTCACGCGGCTCTTGCGGATGTAGTCCAGAAGGGAGGTCTTGCCGTGGTCGACGTGGCCCATGATGGTCACGACCGGCGGACGGGTCACCAGATCCTCCTCGGTGTCCTCCACGTCCTCCTTCTCCAGGGCGTCCTCGGCGGTCTCGGCCAGCTTCATCTCCAGCTCCACGCCGAACTCCTGGGCCACCAGGGTGGCGGTGTCGAAGTCCAGGTCGTTGTTGATGGTGGCGATGATGCCCAGCATCATCAGCTTCTTGATGATCTCGCCGGCGGGCTTGCCGATGCGCTCGGACAGGTCGCGCACGGTGATCGTCTCGGCGGTCATGAAGGCCTTCTCGATCTTCACCGTTTGAATGGCGGTCTTCTGGACGGCGGCCTTGCGCTTCTTGCGATTGCGCACGAACTCGTCGTCGTAATTGTTCAGGTTGCTGGCGCCGCCGCGCTGGCGGGTCACCGCGCGACCGGAGTTGCGGCTGCGCTCCGGATCATTCTGGCGCACATACTGCTTCTTGTTCGGATCGTAGTTG
Organism: uncultured Eubacteriales bacterium; assembly: GCA_902799045.1. Taxonomy (GTDB): domain Bacteria; phylum Bacillota; class Clostridia; order Christensenellales; family Aristaeellaceae; genus UBA2862. The sequence continues at coordinate 205 of CADBZH010000007.1, read as the reverse complement.
GAAACGCGCTCCTTCTCCACGGAAGGCGAGAGCTCCGGGCCACGGCGTCCGCCGAAGCCGCCGCGGGGGCCGCCGCCCATGCCGGGACGCTGGCCGCCCATGCCGCCGGCCGGACGAGAGGCCGGGCCGCCCGCCGGACGGGAGCCAAAGCCGGGGCGCTGGCCCTGTCCGGGCGCGCCTGCCGGGCGATTGCCGTAAGCCGGTC
>CADBZH010000006.1 GCA_902799045.1 uncultured Eubacteriales bacterium | reverse complement strand
CGCCGGCTGTGGTGCTGCTTTCACTCCGCGCTGATCGAGGACGGCGTCTGCCACGGCGCGCTGCTGTTCGACGAGGCGCGCGGCGGGCTGGAAGCCGTCAATGCCGACGCGGTGGTGATTGCCACGGGCGGACAGAACGCGCTGTTCGGCAAGACCACCGGCTCCACCCAATGCGACGGCTACGCCGCGGGCAAGCTGTTCATGCAGGGCGCGGAGCTCAAAAACCTGGAGTTCATACAGTATCACCCCACGACGCTGGAGACCGCGCAGAAGCGCATGCTGGTCTCCGAGGCGGCGCGGGGCGAGGGCGGTCGGCTGTTTATCAAAGATAACGGCCACAACGTCTATTTCATGGAGGAGAAGTACGGCCCGGGCGGCAATCTGATGACGCGGGACATCGTCTCCCGGGAGATCGACGCGCGGGGCGGCAGGGCCTTCCTGGACATCTCTTTCCTGGATCGGTCAGTCATCAACGAACGCCTGCCGGAGGTGCGCGACCTCTGCGCGAAGTACGGCGGGATCGACGTGACGCGCGAGCCGATCCCGGTGCAGCCCTCGGTGCACTTTTTCATGGGCGGCCTGGCGGTGCGCCTGAACCACGAGACGAATATCCGCAGCCTATTCGCCGTGGGGGAGTGCGCCTCCATGTACCACGGCGCGAACCGGCTGGGCGGTAACTCGCTGCTGGCGGCAATCTACAGCGGCCACGTGGCGGCGGATGAAATCGCGAGCCGGAAGGAAGAAGCCCCGGCGCATCCCGATTTCAGCGGCGAGCTGGAGCGCGAGCGGGCGCGGCTTGCCGAGCGCCGGGATACGCGCAGCCAGTTCCCCGTCATGTACCTCCGGGACATGCTGGCCGAAACGATGCAAAAGCGGCTGGGAATCGTGCGCGATGAGGCGAACCTTGCAAAAGGGCTGGAGGATATCGACTACTACCTTTCGATTGCCGGGCGCCTGAACTACGATCCCAATGTGATGCCCTACTTCAACTACAGCCTGACGGCGATCCTGGCGCTGGCCCGGGCAACGATGACCTGCGCGCTGTCCCGCCGGGAGAGCCGGGGCGCGCACTGCCGCGGCGACTTCTCGGAGGCGGACGAGGCGCAGCGCTCGGCGACGATCATCAAATACGACGGCGGGAAATACAGCGTGCGGCTGGATGAGGAGCGTGCCTATGAAAGTTAGCGTTTTGCGGCAGCTGTTCCCCGGCAGCGCGCCCTACTGGGAGGCGTTTGAATACGACGGCCCGGAAGATAATTCCGTGGCCGGGGTGCTGGACTACCTGAACTATCACGACGATATCGTCGATGTGGAAGGCAAACGCACGACGCGCATCGGCTGGGAATGCTCATGCCTGCAGGGCATCTGCGGCGCGTGCGCCATGGTGATCAACGGGCGACCGGCCCTCGCCTGCGAGACGTTCGTGCGGGATATGAAGGAGAGGGAAATCACGATCCGGCCGCTGCAAAAGTTTCCCGTCATCCACGACCTGGTGGTGGACCGGTCTTCCATACACGAGAACCTGAAGCAGGCCGACGTGTGCATCGGGGAATATCGACCCGCCGCCGACGCCGACCACGCGCACCAGTACGCCGCGGCGAAATGCCTGAAGTGCGGGCTGTGCCTGGAGGTCTGCCCGAATTACGTGAATGGGAAGACCTTCTTCGGCGCGGCCTTCGCCAACGACTGCTATCTGGTCGCGTCCCGCAACCGCGACAAGGCGAAGGAGATACGAAGGATCTACGCGGAGCACTTCGGGAGGGACTGCTCCAAGTCGCTCTCGTGCATGGAGGTCTGCCCCATGAAGATTCCGACCCTGGCCTCGATGGCCAGGCTGAACCGAGGAAAGCCGTGAGGCGGCATTCCGGAAACACACTCCAAACGACCAACGGGAGGAATCCAAGGAACAAGCTTTTAATCGGTTCTTCACGGAATGTTGTGTGATTGGTATATCGTAGTATGTAGACGTTGCGTACAGATCCTTCGCTGTGTTCAGGATGACAACGAATCGCAATCTCTGTCATTCTGAGCACAGCAAAGAATCTGTACGAAGCGTCAAGTGCTTCCATTCTGTAAATCCCTCAGCTTTCCGGGATGAACCTGTCTTTCTTGACTTGCGGCCGTTTGGGTAAATCGAGAAATCTGCAAGAGACAGATGCCGGAAAAGGCGCCGTAGAATCGGTGCGGGAATGAATCAGCGGCTACTCTACGCCCCGGTTCCGAGGAGCCCGATTTCCGCCGCGTGCTCCCGCATGCCCTCGATGCAAAGCTCCGCCACGTCGCGAAGCTCCATCCCCAGCATTTCGCAGCCCTTCAGCACCAGCGCCCGGTCACACTTTGCCGCGAATTTCTTGTCCTTGAACTTCTTCATGAAGCTCTTGATCTCCAGGTCCGTGATGCCGTTGGGGCGCATCCGGGCGCAGGCCTGGATGATGCCCGTCAGCTCGTCCACGGTGAACAGCGACTTCTCCAGGTCGGTGATCGGCTCCACGTCTGAGCAGATGCCGTAGCCGTGGGAGAGTATGGCGCGCACCTCCTCCGGCGAAACGCCCGCCGCCAGCAGCGGCGCCTCCGTGTGCTGTAGGTGCTCCTCGGGATACTTCTCATAGTCGTAATCGTGCAGCAGCCCGATGGCCTGCCAATGCTCCACGTCGCCGCCGAAGTGGCGCGCCATCGCGCCCATGGCGTAGCAGACGTTCAGCGCGTGAAGGCGCAGATGCTCCTCCGTCACCATGGAGTTGTTCAGCTCCCGGGCTCTTTCCAGCGTCAGCATAGTGTCTACCTCCGTATCTGTAGGATCCCGTATGAGTGTATCACAGGTCGGAGGGATTCGCAAGCCCGCTGGACAACGCAACGTACAGATCCCGTTATGAAAATCCATCGGCTTTCCGTGAAGGAGCCAAAAATGGGATGGAAAGGATCGGAAAACGTGCTATAATGACAAGCAGCGTCCCGTTGAACGCGTGAGCGGGTCGCGGGCTGAGCAATGTTCAGGGAAAGAAGTGTTTGCCATGAAGAAAAACAGACCGCGGATTCTCGCGCTGGCGCTGTGCCTGGCGCTGATGATTGGAGGTATGGCATTCGCGGAGGGGGAGAATGCGGATTTGACGCACTATGAAGCGATCTACCTGGGCGTGAAGGACTATGGCTCCGAGGCGGTCAACAAGGATGCGAAGGCCGATTTTGAATACCGCTTTTCCATCGACGGGGAAGAGAGGACGCTGGGCATCGACGACGGCGCGCCGAATGCGGACGGCGAATTCGACTATCCGATCCAGAACGCGCTGAAGGAGAATTACGCCTACGACATCGCCGTACAGGGCGAGACCGTCGTGTCTGTCCGGGAGCTTCCGGGACAGGCGGAGACCGGTTTTGTGCCGGTCATCCGCGGAACCTGCGGCGTGAAAACCCTGGGCAACTTCCTGAAGACCGCGATGGAGCCGGTCGGGACGACGCTGTACATCTACGGCGGCGGATGGGACTGGCAGGACGTGGGATCGTCCAGCCAGGCGCGCAGCCTCGGCGTGTCGCCGGACTGGGTGCGCTTCTTCCGCGAGCAGGACGAGAACTTCACCTACAAGTCAAAGGACGGGGACGAGGCCAATGCCGACCCCGCGACCAGCTACTATCCCTACGGCGGCTACAACGAGTATTACTACGCCGGCCTGGATTGCTCGGGCTACGTGGGCTGGATCATCTACAACACGTTTGAGACGGAAAGCGGCAGGCCCGGCTATGTGGGCTCTTCGAGCGCCTTTGCCAAACGGCTTGCGGACATGGGCTTGGGCAGCTTCACGCACGACGTCCAAGCGCCGACCGGGGACCTGGACGGCGCGCTGAAGCCGGGCGACATCATGAGCATCAGCGGCCACGTCTGGGTGAGCCTTGGAACCTGCGGCGACGGCAGCGTGCTCATCCTGCACAGCACGCCCGCCAACAGCCGGACCGGCCAGCCCGGCGGCGGCGTGGAGCTGAGCGCCATCGGTCCCGATGAAGATTGCGAGGCCTGGCGGCTGGCGGATCGCTTCATGGCTGAACACTATCCGGTGTGGCATCAGCGCTATCCGGTCAAGCTGTGCGATCCGGAGGTCTATTTCGCCTTTTCCAACGAGAATCAGGGCCTCTTCCGCTGGGACACCGACGGGGGAGAGATGAGCGATCCCGAGGGCCTCGGCGGCATGACGCCGGAAGAGGTGCTCGAATACCTGGTCCAGGAGTAGGCAGCCTCCTTGCGCACCCAACGGAGCGCCGGGGGATCAAATATAGCCACTCAAGCGAGAGCGTGCACAGATCCTGACGCTACGTTCAGGATGACAATGAGATTCAATCCCTGTCATCCCGAGCGCAACGTCGGGATCTGTTTGTATGCCCATGCTGTCATCAAACAAGATATAGAAAGGATCCTTCGCACGGCGCGGCCCATGGGCCGGACCTGGAGACCTTCCGCACAGGATGACAAACGCCGCAATTCCTGGCATCTTGAGCGCAGTGAAGGATCTGTTTGACACGTCGAGAGGTTGCATCCTGCAAATCGTTCAGCTTTCCGCGAAAACCTCAATTCGGCGTTTCCGGAGACCGCCTTATTCCAAGTTAAAGTTAGATTTACCAAACATGGCTTGTGTTCCGAAGTTTGGCGGATATAATTGGGTAAGAAAGACCTAACAGAAAGCCCGCGGTGAGATCCGTCGGGCAAAGGAGCGGAGTCATGAAAGCATACGTGCCGGAAAAGCTGGTGGCGATCAGCCGCTACCGGAAGTACATTCCCACCCTGCCGGAGGCGCTCCGGCGGGATATCTACAGCCGCATCGGCGCGCTGATCGAGGCGGAGAGCAGGTACTGCGACCAGGGCAACTACAAGCATATGGCGCAGATCTTCACATCCATTGCCCTCTACCGGGCCCTGCAGGCGCACGGCATGAGCGAGGCGGAGGCCTACAGGATCACCTCCACGGAGATGTGGAAAGCGCTGACGCCGAAGACCTATCAGAGGCTGGCGCGGCTGCCCGTCTTTCTCCCGCTGATGAAGAAGGTGCTGCCCTTCGGATTCCGGCACGGCTCCGGCGTGGGCTGGCGCTATGAATGGCACGCGGACGACCCGAAGGACCGCTTTCACTTCGAATGTCGCGAGTGCGTCTACCGGCACATCTTCGAGGAGCAGAACCTGATAAAGCTGGGCGCGATGTTCTGCCATTCGGACGTGATCAACTTCGGCAGCCTGCCCTATACCGACTTCAGGCGCACCAAGACGCTGTGCCAGGGCGGCGACTGCTGCGACTTTGACTTTGTCCGCCACGGCACCGACGCCGGCGATGGCTGGGAGCGAACCAGGAGCATTTAACAACTCAATCTAAATTGCAACCATCTGCGGGCGTCTTTTCCGCCCTGCCGTCGCCTCGCTGCGGTCAACGATGCGCTGCATCGCCTCCCTCCGCTCTGCTCAGGCAGAACGAAAAATCCGCTCCGCATATGTTCACTTTTAGATTGAGTTTAGTATAAGTAGCCGCTGATTCATTTACGCACCGATTCTGCGGGTGCCCTTTCCGCCCTGGCTGCGTTGAGCCCTTTCAGCTTGCCGCCAGCGAGCCTGCCAGGACGAAAAAAGCCCTCCGCGGTTTTCACTGTGTTAACCTGAGAGTAGTACAAGGAGGCGATACCATGGCAAGGAAGGATTCTGACAACCAAAAGCGATCGATGAGCGCGATGTTTCGCGGCAGGGCGATCTTCAAGCCGCTGAACACCGGCCGCATCGACGAGCGCGTCGCCTGCGTTCGGGAGTGGGTGGCGAACATCTTTTTCTACACGAAGAACGGCACGACGATCATGATCGACGCGGGCTACAACTACGCCCGATTGCAGGAGAAGATGGGCTGGCTGGACATCGACCCGGCGACGATCAAACACATCCTGATCACTCACCAGGACACCGACCACGTCGGTGCGCTGGAGCCGGACAGCGAGCGCCTGTTCAGGGACACCACCGTCTACATCGGCGAGATCGAAAACCGCTACCTGACCGGCGAAAAGCGGCGCAAGGTGATCCACGGGCTGTACAAGCTGCCCATGGTGAAGATGGACAACCAAAAGGTGCTGCTGAAGGACGGCGACGTGTTCACCATCGACGGCATCAAGGTCGAGTGCCTGCTGGTGCCGGGGCACACCTGGGGCCACATGGTCTACCTGATCGACGATGAATACCTGTTCACCGGCGACACGATCTGGTTCGGCGCGGATGGTGGCTACAGCTTTATCAGCACGCTGGCGGAGGACAACCGGTTGGCCGTTCAGTCCCTTGAAAAGCTGGAGGCGAACATGCGAGCCAGGAAACGCCGCATCGCCGTGATCACCGGCCACACCGGCTGGACGGACGATCTGGACTTCGCCTTTGCCCACCGGGCGGAGATCTGCAAGCCCTTTACGAAGAAATACACCGATCCGGAAGCGCCCTACGACGGCTATGTGGAGGACGACGACACGGAAGAATCGGCACGGCAGCTGCGCCTGAAGAAGAAGCATGCATAAAGGCGAACCGAGGGATTCGGACGGACCGGGATAATGCCCGTCGACGGGGGAACGCTAGAGTATGTTTCTAAAAACCATATCTTCACGCGGACAGCTATCAGAATTAATCAACGCCTGATAGAATGGTAAAGCGATAGAGCCAGGAAAGGTGGTTTTCAACATGGCTGAAGAGCGGAATGAAACCCGCATCACCAATTTGGAGCAGCTGGAGGCGAAGCTGGCCGTCATGCGCGCGGCGCAGCGCGAGTTCGGCAAGTACAGCCAGGAGCAGGTGGATACAATCTTCCGGGCCGCGGCTATGGCGGCGAATAAGGCCAGGATTCCGCTGGCGAAGATGGCTGTGGAGGAAACCGGCATGGGCGTGGTGGAGGACAAGGTCATCAAGAACCACTACGCAGCCGAGTACATCTACAACACCTACCGAAAAGCGAAGACCTGCGGCGTGATCGAGGAGGACCCCGCCTACGGCATCAAGAAGATCGCGGAGCCCATCGGCCTGGTGGCGGCGGTCATCCCGACCACCAACCCCACCAGCACGGCGATCTTCAAGACGCTCATTTGCCTCAAGACCCGCAACGCCATCATCATCAGCCCCCATCCGAGGGCCAAGAAGTGCACCATCGAGGCGGCGCGGATCGTCTATGAGGCGGCGGTGAAGGCCGGCGCGCCGAAGGACATCATCGGCTGGATCGACGAGCCGTCTCTGGAGCTCACCAACAAGGTGATGAAGGAAGCGGACATCATCCTGGCCACCGGCGGCCCGGGCATGGTGCGCGCGGCGTACTCCTCCGGCAAGCCGGCGCTGGGCGTGGGCGCGGGCAACGTCCCGGCCATCATCGATTCTTCCGCCGATATTAAACTCGCCGTCAATTCCATCATCCACTCCAAGACCTTCGACAACGGCATGATCTGCGCCTCCGAGCAGAGCGTGACGGCGCTGGCGGACGTGTACGGCGAGGTGAAGGCCGAGTTCGAGCGCCGCGGCTGCTACTTCCTGAAGGGGAAGGAGATCGAGAAGGTCGGCAAAACCATCATCATCAACGGCGCGGTGAACGCGAAGATCGTCGGCCAGAGCGCCTACAATATCGCGAAGCTCGCCGGCGTGAAGGTGCCGGAGAAGACGAAGATCCTGATCGGCGAAGTCACCTCCACGGACATCTCCGAGCCATTCGCCCACGAGAAGCTGTCGCCGGTGCTTGCCATGTACAGGGCCGAGACCTTCGAGCAGGCGCTGGACATGTCCGAGCAGCTGCTGATGGACGGCGGCCCCGGCCACACGGCGTCGATCTTCATCGACCCCTCCGAAAAGGAAAAGCTGGCCGCCCACGCCGCGCGCATGCACGCCAGCCGCATCGTCGTAAACACCCCGTCCAGCCACGGTGGCATCGGGGATATCTACAACTTCCGGCTCACGCCCTCGCTGACGCTGGGCTGCGGAAGCTGGGGCGGCAATTCCGTGTCCCACAACGTGGGCGCGTTTGACCTCATCAACATCAAGACGGTGGCGGAGAGGAGAGAGAACATGCTTTGGCTGCGTCTGCCCGAGAAGGTGTATTTCAAGCGGGGCTGCATGCCCGTGGCGCTGGACGAGCTGGGAAATGTGATGCACAAGAAGAAGGCCTTCATCGTCACCGACACCTTCCTGTACAAGAACGGCTACGTGAAGCCCATCGAGGACAAGCTCAATGAAATGGGCATCCGGCACGCCTGCTTCTGGGACGTGGCGCCGGACCCGACGCTGCAGTGCGCGCTGGAGGGCGTGAAGCAGATGCGCTCCTTCGAGCCGGACGTGATTATCGCGCTGGGCGGCGGCTCGCCCATGGACGCGGCGAAGATCATGTGGGTGCTGTACGAGCATCCTGACGCCAACTTCGAGGACATGGCCATGGACTTCATGGACATCCGAAAGCGTATCTACACCTATCCGGAGATGGGGAAGAAGGCCTATTTCGTGGCGATTCCCACCTCCTCCGGCACGGGCAGCGAGGTGACGCCCTTTGCCATCATCACCGACGCCGAGACCGGCACCAAGTGGCCCCTGGCGGACTACGAGCTGATGCCGAATATGGCCATCGTGGACGTGGACAACATGATGAACCAGCCCAAGGGTCTGACCAGCGCCAGCGGCATCGACGTGATGACACACGCGCTGGAGGCGTATGTGTCCGTGATGGCGTCCGACATGACCGACGGCATTGCCCTCAAGGCCACGAAGCTGGTGTTCGACAACCTGCCGGACGCCTACAACCTGGGCGCGAAGGCACCGAAGGCGCGCGAGCACATGGCCATGGCTTCCACGCTGGCGGGCGAGGCGTTCGCCAACGCCTTCCTGGGCGTCAATCACTCCATGGCCCACAAGCTGGGCGCGTACCACCACATCCCGCACGGCGTGGCAAACGCGCTGATCCTGACCTACGTGATGCGCTACAACGCCAGCGAGGTCCCCACCAAGATGGGCACCTTCCCGCAGTACGAGTACCCGCATACGCTTGAGCGCTATTGCGACATCGCCCGCTACAACGGCCTGGTGGGGAAGGACGACCGGGAGACCTTCGATATGCTGATCGACAAGCTGGAGGAGCTGAAAAAGACCATCGGTATCCCGGCGTCCATCAGGGATTTCGGCGTCAAGGAAGAGGACTTCCTCGCGACGCTGGACGAGATGACCGAGAACGCCTTCAACGACCAGTGCACCGGTGCGAACCCCCGCTATCCGCTGATGAGCGAGATCAAGCAGCTGTATTTGCTGGCGTACTACGGCAAGCCGACCAAGGAAGCGGAAAAGATATAAACAAAATGCAGTTCTGAACCATTCGTACAGATCCTTCGCTCCGCTCAGGATGACAGGGCTGCGCTTTGTCGGTGTCATTCTGAGCGAAGGCGAAGCCGAAGTCGAAGAATCTTAAAAGTTTCAAGGAGGAACGAGTTATGTCAGAAAGAATCATCCTTGAACAGGCCGCGAACAAGACGGTCTATCGGGAGGGCAGCCGAATCGTCAAGGAGTTTACCGCCTCCCATCCCATGTCCGGCGTGCTGAACGAGGCCTATATCCATGCCTGCGTGGAGGACGCGGGCGTGCCGGTGCCGCGGCTGCTGGGCGTGACGCCCTCTGAAAACGGCGGCTGGAGCATTGCCATGGAGTATGTCTCCGGCAAGACGCTCAAGGAGCTGATGGATGAGAACCCGGACAAGGCCGACGAGTATCTGGAAAAGCTGGTGGACATCCAGCTGGCTACGGGAAAGTATCGCGTGCCGAATCTGCGCAACACCCGCCAGAAGATGATCGACGCCATCCAGACGCTGACGGAGATCGACGCCAGCACCCGCTATGAGCTTTTGCAGCGCGTGCACGGCATGGCCCAGCACTCCAAGCTCTGCCACGGCGACCTGGTGCCCTCCAACATCGTGCTCCGGGAGGACGGCAGCTATTGCATCCTGGACTGGGCCCACGCCTCCGCCGGCAACGCCGGCGCGGACGCCGCGATCACCTACCTGCGCTTCTCGCTGGACCGGCCGGAGCTGGCGGAAAAGTACCTTCGGCTGTTCTGCCGGAAAGCGGACATGGCCATCCAGTACGTGCAAACCTGGATGCCCGTGGTGGCCGCCCAGCAGCTGACCAAGCATCGGGAGGCCGAGCGCGAGCTGCTCGAAAAGTGGATCAGCGTGGCGGAATACCAGTGACAGGCCGTCCGTTTTGCCCGGGACGCGGGGCTGCCCGCATCCCGGGCAGTTTTTTATCAGCGGGCTAAAACGTTTTCGCGACCGCTTAACACAGATTTTTGATGGATTTGTATGATAAAAACAAGTTGTATACGTTGGTTAAATGTGGTAGAATCGATGTAATAGTACAAATGCGCCTGATCGAATCGCCGAGGAGTATCAGACCATGAATATCAGATTCATCTATTCGTTCGTCTTTGTCGCGCTGTCCGCGGCGCTCGCGGTCTGCGGGACGACTGCCCTTCGCTCGAAGAAGGCCATCGGCGTGACGCTGGGGCGAATGCTGTTCTGTCTGATCCCGCCCGTCGTCGGCAACCTGTTGATCATCGGCGCCACCACGAAAATCCCGGCAATGATCGGCTGCTGCCTGTATTACATCGGCATAGACTTCACCGCCTTCAGCCTGCTGCGATACATCCTGTCCTATTGCAACGTCTCCTGGGATAACAACCGGTCCCGGGTGCTGGTGTTGTCCCTGCTGGGCCTGGACGTCGTTCAGCTTGCGGCAAACCCGTTCACCGGCCATGCCTATTCCCTGGAGCTGATCGAGCTCTACGGCCGGCCCTATTACAGCATGGTGCCCTATCTGCCCCAGCAGCTGCACCGCCTGCTGGTTTACGGCGTGCTGGCGTGGGCGGTGGGCATACTCTTCCTGAAGATGATCCATTGCTCGCGCATCAACACGAGGCGGTATGGCGTCATTTTCTTTACCATGGTGGTCGTCATCATCTGGTGCTCATACTATGTCATTTCCCGCACGCCGATGGATCGCTCGATGATCGGCTACGCGGTGTTCGGCCTGCTGGCCTTCTATTTCTCCCTGTATTACAAGCCCGTTCGCCTGCTGAACAGGATCATGATGGATATTTCGGCCGAGCTGCCCGACGCGCTGCTCTTCTTTGACGACGCGGGCCGGTGCATCTGGCTGAACAAGGAGGCGCGCCAGCTTTTGGACATTCGCGGTCAGGATCTGAGCGACGCGCCTGAAAAGCTGAAGCCCTTCTGCGAAAACATGCCGAAGCAGGACAGCTGGGCCGCGAAGCTGGAGCTGGACCGGGAGGACGGCCACCGCTACTACATTCTGGAGCGCCGGACGATTCGCGACAGCAGGGGATTTATCGACGGCTCCTTTTTGAACATTCGCGACGATACCGACGCCCAGCTGAACCTGATGAGGCAGACCTATCAGGCCAGGCACGACGAGCTGACCGGGCTCTACACCAGGACCCATCTGTATCACTGCATCCGGCAAAGGCTCGAGGAAGGCGCGGGGGAGAGCTTCTGCGTCGTATTCGCCAATGTCAACAACTTCAAGCTCATCAACGACGTCTTCGGCGTTCGCTTCGGCGACAAGGTGCTCTGCGAGATCGCCGATATGCTCCGCCGCTCCGTGCCGGAGGGCGGCGTCTACGGCCGCCTCGCCGGCGACACCTTCGGCATCCTGCTGCCCACGGCGGCTTTTTCCAAGGAGCGCTTTGACAGGCTGCTGGACGGCTTCACCGTCGATAACGGCGAGCTGCACTACCACGTGCTGATCCACCTGGGCGTCTATGAGGTGAAGGATGCCGACCTGGAGGTCTCTGTGATGTTCGACCGGGCACGGATCGCCGCTTCCAGCCTGAGAAGAGACTTCAAGACCCACATCGCCTGGTACGATGAAAAGATGCGCGTGAACATGCTGTGGGAGCAGGAGATCTCCGGCGACCTGCCGAACGCCATCCGGCAGCGCCAGATCGTGCCCTACCTCCAGCCGCTGGTGGACGCGGGCGGCAGGGTGGTCGGCGCGGAGGCGCTGGTGCGCTGGAACCATCCGGAGCACGGCTTCCTGGCGCCCGGAAGGTTCATACCGATCTTCGAGCAGAACGGCATGATCGCGGAGGTGGACCGCTACATGTGGCGCTGCGCCTGCGAGCAGCTGAAGGAATGGCGGGACAATGATCTTTTCATCTCCGTCAACATCTCCCCGAAGGACTTCTTCTTCATGGACGTGGCCGCGGAGATCAAGGGCCTGGTCCGGGAGTACGGCGTCGATCCCGGGCGGCTGCGGCTGGAAATCACCGAGAGCGTGATGATCTCCGACGTCGAAAACAAGGTGAACCTGCTGACCGACCTGCGCGAGGCGGGCTTCATCGTGGAGATGGACGACTTTGGCAGCGGCTATTCCTCGCTGAACATGCTCAAGAACATGCCCATCGACGTGATCAAGATCGACATGGTGTTCCTGCGCAATTCCGAGCAGGACGACAAGTCGTTGATGATCCTGCACAACATCATCAACATGTCCACAGACCTGCGCATCGTGCCGCTGACAGAGGGCGTGGAGACGGAAAAGCAATACGACGACCTCTCGAAGATGGGCTGCAAGCTGTTCCAGGGCTACTTCTTCGCCAAGCCGATGCCGGTGGCCGATTTCGAGGCGCAGTACGTCAACGCGGCGTGAGTGAATGGGCCTCATGCGGCGCCTGAAACACATTCCAGAGGAGCAAACCGAACAGGAAACGCGACCCGGCGGCCATACACACGGCCTGCCGGGTCGCCTGTTTCTCATCACTTTCTAATGATTTTATACTTGCAGTCTCATCTGGCGATGCTATACTGTATCCGTCAACCGGGGAAACACAATGGCTCGACAGGAGGGAAAAACCATGTATACCGATAAGAAGGACAAGGCCGCCGCGATCCTCAGCTACTTCAGCTGGATTGGCTGGGTCATCGCCTTTATCATCCGCAACAAGGAAGATCAGCTCTCGCGCCTGCACCTGAACCAGGGCTTTATCCTGGCCATCGCCGGCAGCGTCACGCACGCGCTGTCCCGCTTCCACGGCCTCTTCGGGCTGGTCGGCGACATCCTCAGCGTGTTCGTCCTGATCCTGGCGATCGTCGGCATCGTCCGCGCCGTGAAGGGCAGCGACGAGCCGCTGCCGTTCGTGGGGGATATCCGCCTGATCTGATTGCGCTAGCGCGCCGGGCTGATCTCTCCGCGCAAGCTCCGCTCCATGCGCGTCCGTATGGCGTCCGAAGAGAGGCCGCGGCTGAACAGGTAGTAGAGTTTGGCCACCGCCGCCTCCGTGGTGATGTCGTAGCCGCTGACGGCGCCGGCCTCTCGCAGCGCGGAGGAAGTCTCATAGGCCCCGAGCGAGACGGTTCCGTGGGGACACTGGGAGCAGACGATGATGATCGTGCCGTTTTCAGAGGCCCTGCGGATGATGGGCAGCAGGGCACCCGCGTGGCCCGGGATGTTGCCGGCGCCGAAGGTCTCGATCACGATGCCGCGCAGGCGCTCCGTCATGATGGAGTCGAACAGGTCGAACTGTATGCCCGGGAACACCTTGATGACGCCGATGGGGAAGTTTTCAAGCGGCTGGAGGGAGAAGTCGCCCTTGCAGGGCGGAAGCAGCGCGGCGCGATTGTAGCGAATGGCGATGCCCGCCTCTGCCAGGGCCGGATAGTTCGGCGATTCAAAGGCGATGAGGTCGTCCGCGGAATACTTGATGGTGCGGTTGCCGCGAAGCAGCTTGCCGCCGAAGTACAGGCACACCTCGTGCACCATGCCGCCCGCCGCGATCAGCAGCGCGGTGATGAGGTTGTCCCGCGCGTCGTTGCGAATCTCACACAGCGGAATCTGCGAGCCCGTCAGCACGACGGGCTTGTTGTTGTATCTCAGCATGAACGAGAGCGCGGAGGCGGTGTAGGCCATGGTGTCCGTGCCGTGCAGGATCACAAAGCCGTCGTAGGCGTCGTAGCGCTCGGCGATCATGCGCCCGATGGCGTTCCATTCCACCACGGTGATGTTGGACGAATCCAGAAGCGGCTCCATGTCCACGATGTCCCATTGCGGCATGGCCCGGGCGTGCAGCTCCGGCAGGGAGTTCAGCAGCGCGTGGAACGCCTCCTTTTGGGGCGCATAGCCCTGGGGCGTATTCACCATGCCGATCGTCCCGCCGGTGTAGATCACCAGGATCCGCTTGCTTTCGCTATCGATCGAGCGCATCAATGACGATATCCTCCAATGCCCGCTTCGGCACATAATGTCGGTCCTGCTCGTCGCGATAGTAGCCGGTCTTGCCGTCCACCACGTCCGTGAGGATGATTTCCTCGTCCGGCTTGCCGATGGCGACGATGAGCAGCGGGCGAACGGCCTCGTCAAGCCCCAGCGCGGCGTGCACGGAGCCGGCGTTGAAATTGCCGATCATGCATCCCCCGAGGCCCATCTCCACGGCGGCGAGCAGCATGGTCTGCGCCACGATGCCCACGTCCCGCTGGAACCGGGACAGGTTTTCGTGGATCGCCGTGTCCTGGCAGATGACGATGAAGGCGGTGGGCTCCTTGCCGGGGTGGGGCAGCGTCAGCTCGGGCAGGCCCTTGGCCCACCGGGTCTCGGCCTGAACGGTCGCGACGACATCCGGGGCATAGGCCAGGAAGTACTTGAAGGGCTGCACGTTGACGCTGGACGGGCACAGGCGCGCCGCCTCCACCAGCTTCAAAAGCTCCTCCTTCGCGACCTTTCGGCTGTGATCGTAGCCCCTGTAGCTGCGGTTGGCTTTCACGAGATCAATGAACATGGATGCTCCTCCGTTCCTGGGTCAGATTCTACAGCTTATTCCGCGCGCACAAACGCCGTTTCGACGCCGTCCCGCGTCCAGACCAGTCGGTTCGCGTCCTCCAGGACGAACGACGCGCTGCCCTCGTCGCGGTCCTCTTCCACCTCAAAGATGCTGTCCTCCTCATAGGTGATGACCGTGAGCGGGGAGACGCCCGTAGAATCCATGCGCCGGGCGTCGGAGTCGTAGAGGCAGGTGTAGGTCCATCGGTGGCTGGTTCGATCGTCGACGGGCACGGTGACGGTCAGCAGATAGCAGACGCCGTGATTCTCCACCTGCAGCTCGGCGGAGTCGCTCGTCCAAATGCCCGAGAGGGCCAGGGCGCTCGAGCGCTGGACGGCCTCGTCCAGCGACAGCCGCGTCAGGGTGATCGGCGCGGCCAGGTGCTCGTCGGAAAAGACGAGCGCTTCCCCCGAAAAGGCGAAGGAGCTGTCGCTCATATCGTTCAGCGACCAATCCAGCTCCTCGAGCGAATCCCACAGGAAGTCATAGCGCTCGCGGGTGCGCGTGACGTTCGGACACAGCAGAACGCCCTCGTAGAGAAAGCAGGTGTCGCAGGCCCAGACGGCGGCGGTCCCGTCGGCTTCGGTGAACACGGCCCGGCAGCGCGTCTCATCCGCCTCGCTCCAGATCTCCACCTCGACGCCGTCGGCCTCCCACAGACCATGGAAGGCGTCCGCCTCCTCCGCGCGGGCGATGCCCAACAGCAGGCAGGCCGCCGTCACAACGAACGCGGTCATCCGATAGAATCGCTTCGTCATGCCTTGAATCCCTCGCTTTGCGATCACTGAGCTGACACTATCATACAACGTTTTTCTTCAAATGACAAGCCCTTCCACAATCGGAAGAGGTCGTTCCCTGAAAGGGTACGATCAGCTGTTACGCTGTAGCATCGGCGTCCTGGTCCTTATTGTCACGCATGCGTCTGCCCCGGAACGGGTCATTTGCCGCCTTGACAAACCGCCCGTTTATAGTACAATGATGGCAGGAACCCGCGAAGCGCTTCAAACATCAATCAGGAGGGAATCGATATGCGCGAATTCACCGGCTACAGGCACGGCCTCAACCTGGGCGGCTGGCTCTCCCAGGCCGACGGCACCACCGAGGAGTACTTTGATACCTTCATCACCGAAGACGACATCCGTTACATCGCCGGGATCGGCATGGACCACGTGCGCGTCCCCGTGGACTACAACTGGATCGAGACCGAGGACGGCGAGCCCATCGAGGCCGGCATGCGGCACATCGATGACAGCGTGCGCTGGTGCAAGGCCGCGGGGCTCAACCTGTTGATCGATCTGCACAAGGCCTTCGGCTACACGTTCGACCCGCTGGAGGTGAACGCCGACCGCGAGATCTTCTTCCACGACGAGGCCCTGCAGGCGCGTTTCATCGCCCTCTGGAAACGCCTCGCGCAGCGCTACGGAAAATATGACTTCGTGGCCTTCGAGCTGTTGAACGAGGTGGTGCCCTCCACGGTGGCGGACGCCTGGAACGGCATCGCGGACCGCACCATTAAGGCCATCCGGGAATTCGCGCCCCGCGCGTGGGTTGTGGTGGGCGGCGTCTGCTACAACAACGTCAAGAGCGTGCCGCTTTTGAACCCGCCGCTGGACGAGCGCGTGGTGTACAACTTCCACTGCTACGAGCCGATGGTGTTCACCCACCAGAAGGCCTATTGGGTCGAAAACATGCCACGGGACCTGGAGGTTGAGTATCCCGGCGACATGGAGACCTATCAGGCGCTTTCAAAGCAGCTCTCCTTTGACCTGGCCGGGGCCATCGAGGGCCAGCCGCTGGACGCCATGGGGCCGGATTTCTTCGAGGCACTGTTCGCTTCGGCCATCGAGGCCGCCGGGCGCAACGGCGCGCCGCTGTACTGCGGCGAATACGGCGTGATCGACCAGGCGCCCGTGGATTCGGCGCTGCGCTGGCTGACGGACATCAACGCCGTGTTCGAGCGGCACGGCATCGGCCGGGCGATGTGGAACTACAAGCGCAAGGATTTCGGCCTCGTCGACCCCCACTACGACGGCGCGCGGGAGCAGCTGATCGGGATCATCCGATAGAACTGCATTTCAGCGACCGACGATAAGGAGATCAATCATGATCCGCATCGCAAGCGAACGGCTCTCGCCCGAGGCGTACGTCGACTTTCTGAAGCGCACCGACCTGGGCGCGCAGTATCCCAGAGAGCGCTTTGAGGCGCGCATCCCAAGGCTGCTGCAGAACGCCTCGATCAGCCTCACGGCGCGGGATGCGGACGGGCAGCTGATGGGCGTGCTGCTGGGGCTGACCGACTTCGCCTATTGGCTGTATGTCACCGACCTGGGCGTGGATCGGAGCTGCCTCCGGCAGGGCATCGGCAGGCGGCTGATGCGGCGTGCGCTCGAGCTGGCGGGCGGGGAGAAGGACATCGCCGTCTATCTCATCGCCCATGAAGGCGCCGTGCCTTTCTATGAAAAGCTGGGCATGAAGCGCGCCGACGACGTGATGCAGTACAACCACATCGAGTGGACGGAATTCACCGTGGAATGATCGAGAGGATCGTCGCGGTGCGTCCCGCCACCGGCGTCATGCAGACGGTTGACGCTGTGTACAGGATTCTTCTATGTCATCCTGAGCGCGGCGAAGGATCTGTGCGCGTTGGCTGCCAACTGCGTTTTACAAGGAGGGCTTCCCTCATCATTTTATAATGGATTAAGTCTGTGTAATTGACAAAAATAACAAAGTCCTTTATAGTATAGATGCAGGCCATCGCTATGAAGGACTTTTTCCATTGCGAAGACTGGAGGGCATGGACATGACTGATATCTATTTCCGTGGGTATACGATCATCGCCCTGTTGCTGTCACTCGTGGATTTTTACTTTGCGGTCAAGGCCTTCAGGAGAGGGGACAAGGTCGGCCGGGTGGTGAGCTGGTCGGCGGCGTTCGCGGGCATCATCACGCTGGCCTATCTGGGCAGCGTGCACACCGCCAATGCCGCGCTGGTCTCCCTGTGCTCAAACATCACCTTCATCAGCATCGACTGCATGCTCGTGTCGCTGGCGTACTATGCCTTCCTGGTTACGGGGATCAACAGGCTGCGCGGGTGCGTGACCGTCAATAATCTGATCCGCATCTTTGCCAGCCTGGACATCCTGATGCTGATCGCCAACCTCTTCACCGGCGTGGCCGTCACCTTTGCGCTTCAGTCGCCGGTAGGCGTCAGCTATCAGATGAAGACGCCCTACATCGTCCATCTGGTGTTCAACTATTTCCTCGTCGTCGTGACGCTGATCGTGCTCATTCACAAGAGCGCGCACACGCCCCGGAAGTACCGCAACCAATACCTGCTCATCATCGCGGCCATCGGCGTGGTGGTGCTGATCAACGCCATCTTCCTGTTCCAGGACCGCGACTCCTTCTTTACCAAGGTGGACTGCTCCACCCTGGGCTACAGCATCGGCCTATACCTGATGTACTGGACGGCCTATGACTACAAGCCCAACGACATGCTGAACTCACTGTCTAAGACCGTGGTGGAGAACGTCAACCAGGGCATCGTGCTGTTTGACTACATGGACGAGCTGATCATGGTCAACCATCGCGCGGAGGCGCTCCTGAAGGGCGTGCCGCTGGCGAACGGGATGCCCGTCGGCCGGTTCCTGGAGGCCATCGGCCTTCCCGCCCAAGACGCCGAGCGCTACAGCGCCCAGTGCGACATCGAGGGCTGCGCGCCGATGCGCTGCGACTATCGAACGCTGAAGGATGAGCGCGACGGCGTCATCGGACGCCTCTACGCCTTCACGGACATCACCAGGGACACCGACCTCACCACCGGCTTTGAATACGCCAAGGACTATGCCTATACCGACCGGCACGCCGCAGACTATCCCGCGCCGACGACGGTGATCGTGTTTGACGTGATCGGCCTGCGGGAGATCAACCGCGTTCAGGGACGGGACCGGGGCGACAGGCTCATCCGCGCGCTGGCCAAGCGCATGCGCGGCGTGCTGCCGCAGGACGCGAAGCTGCTTCGCGGATTCGAGGCCTACCTGATCGCCATCTGCCCGGGCCTGGACGAGGCGGGCGTCGCCGCCATGGCGGAGGAAATCGTCGCCGAAGCCCCCGGAGAGCGCATTTTCGCCATGTGTACGACCGGCAAACAGACGCTCTCCGAGGCGCTGAGGACGGCGTATCGCGGCATCCAGGTCAAGAAGCTGCTCTGTTCCGGCTCCCTGCGCTCGCAATCGCTGGCCTCGCTCGTCCGCGCCCTGAAGGAGGCGGACGCCGACACGGAGGACCACGTGCGCCGGACCCAGAAGATGGGCGCGCTGCTGGGAAGAAGGATCGGCCTGACGGACGTGCAGCTGGCCCAGCTGGAGCTTCTGTGCCTGCTGCATGACATCGGCAAGATCGGCATTCCGCTGGAGATCCTGAACAAGCCGGGCAAGCTGGCGGACCAGGAGTGGGAGGTGCTTCGCACGCATCCGGACAAGGGCTATCAGATCGCCATGTCCACCGACGAGCTGAGTACCATCGCGGACATGATCCTCTATCACCACGAGCGCTGGGACGGCCGCGGCTATCCCAAGGGCCTGAAGGGGGAGGAGATTCCCGTCCTTTCGCGGATCATCTCCATCGTGGACGCCTACGACGCCATGGTGAACGACCGCAGCTATCGGAAGGCTTTGAAGCCGGAGAAGGCCCGGGAGGAGATCCGCGTGAACGCCGGCTCGCAGTTTGACCCGGTGCTGGCCGGGGAATTCCTGAGCCTGCTGGACGAACACCCGGAGATCGCCCGGGGCGAGAAGGTCGGCCCGGAGGCGGAGAAACGGCGCGACGGCGTGCCTCCGGCGAACGCGGAAGCCACCGGCGCCACGGTGCCCATCGCCTACAGCCGGTACAAGCTGGATCTGAACGAGACCATCATCGAGGTGGACGACCGGTTCGAGGTGATCACCGGCTATTCCCGCGGGGACGCGGTGGGCCGCATGACCCAGTTCGACCTGATCCCCGAGGAGGATCGCGCCCACTACATGCTCCAGGTGAACCGGCAGTTCACCCAGGGCGACATGGCCTACCTCAGGCACGCCATCCGCCGCAAGGACGGCGGGAAGGTGCAGGTCGCCTGCTACGGGCGGCGATACTACGATTCCGCGGTCAAGACCTATCGGAACGAGATCATCATCTTCCAGCTGTGAGGATGCGCCGCTGCCCGTATTTAAGACAGAAACGAGGAGACGCGCATGAGAATTGAGAAATTGAGGACCAATCACCTGACCGATCCACTTGGCTTTCAGATGGATAAGCCCGTGTTTTCCTGGGTCGTGGCGGATTCGTCCGGCGTCAGGCAGAGGACGGCGCGGGTGCGCGTGGCGTCGGACGCGGGCATGACGGACACGCTGTTCGATTCCGGCGAGCGGGCGGATATCTCCTCCCTGGCGGTGCCGGTGGATTTGCCGCTGAAGCCGCGCACGCGCTATTACTGGCAGGTGGCGGTGACGGCGGACGACGGCGACAGCGGCGTCTCCGGGGTTGCCTGGTTTGAGACCGCCAAGCGGGATGAGCCCTGGCAGGGAAGCTGGATCCGCGCGCCCTTCGAGGGCTTTCCGGTCTTTTCAAAGCGGTTTGAGGCCGACCGGCCCGTGAAGCGGGCGCGGCTGTACATCTGCGGGCTGGGGCTCTACGAGGCCGGCCTCAACGGGAAGAGGATCGGCGACGAAGTCCTCGCGCCGGGCTATGACAGCTACCAATACCAGATCCAGTACCAGACCTATGATGTGACCGACGGGCTGCGGGCGGGTGAAAACGCGCTGTCCGTGATGCTGGGGCCGGGCTGGTACGCGGGCCGCTACGGCTTCGGCAAGTCCACCGACAAGCTGTACGGCGACCACCTGTTGCTGCTGGCCGAGCTTCGCCTGGAATACGCGGACGGCACGGAAACGGTCGTCGCCACGGACGATACGTGGCGCTGCGGCGTCGCGCCGGTGACCGACGGAAACCTCTACGACGGCGAGACGTATGACGCGCGGCTGGAGGGCGCAGAGCCCGCCTTCGAGGCCATTTGCGATGAAGCCCCGGAGGGCAGGCTGATCGAGCGCATCGGCCTGCCGGTGAAGGTCTTGAAGATCTTTGCTGACTATGAGCTGATCCACACCCCTGCCGGGGAGTGGGTGCTGGACTTCGGCCAGAACATGGCGGGCTGGGCGACGTTCACCTGCGATGTGCCGGCGGGGGAGAAGGTGCGCCTGCAATACGGCGAGCTCCTGCAAAACGGCTGCTTTTACCGGGAAAACCTGCGCTCAGCCCTGGCGGAGTACACCTGTATCTCCGGCGGCAGGCCCGTGATCGCGCGGCCCCGGTTCACCTACTACGGCTTTCGCTTCGTAAAGGTGGAGGGCATGACCGAAGCGCAGATCCGCGCGGCGGGCTTTCAGGCCGAGGCCATCTGGTCGGCGCTGGACGACACCGGCACGCTGCGCACGTCTGACGGCAGGATCAACCGCCTGATCGAAAACGCGCTCTGGAGCCAGCGGGGCAACTTCGTGGACATTCCCACCGACTGCCCCCAGCGCGACGAGCGCATGGGCTGGACCGGCGACGCGCAGGTGTTTTCCGAGACGGCCTCCTACAACATGTACACCCCGGCGTTCTACGGCAAATTCCTGTCGGATATGCTCCTCGAGCAGCGGCATCGGGGCGGCAGCGTGCCCTTTGTGGTGCCGGACGCCCTAAAGGTGCGCCTGGACAAATACGGCGTGCAGGAGGGCGACTTTGGCGTGGTCGACGGCTCCTGCGCCTGGGGCGACGCGGCCACGGTGATCCCCTGGAACCTGTACCGCTACTACGGCGATCCGACGCTGCTGGAGAAGCAGTACGAGAACATGAAGCGGTGGGTGGATTTCATCCGCCGCGAGGACGAGTCAAAGTGCGGCGGCAGCCACATCTGGTCGAGCGGCTTCCACTTTGCCGACTGGCTGGCGCTGGACAACCCGGATGCGAACAGTCCGCTGGGCGGCACGGACAGCGCCTGTGTGGCCACCTGCTATTACTACCTGTCGGCCACGCTTGTGGCAAGGGCCGCCAGGGCGCTGGGACGCGCCGACGACGCCGACGCATACGCCGCGCTGGCCGACGCGATCCGGGAGGCGTTCCGAAGGGAATACCTGAAAAGCGACGGCACGCTTGCCATCCCAACCCAGACCGCCCACGTGCTGGCCCTGAACCTTGAACTGCTGCCGGCCGAACAGACAAAGACCGTGGCTGAAGGCCTTCGGGCGCTGCTCAGGGCGAAGGGCGATCACCTGGACACCGGCTTTGTGGGCACCTACCAGCTCTGTCCGACGCTCAGCAAATGCGGCATGACGGACGTGGCCTACACGCTGCTGTTTAACGAGGATTTCCCCGGCTGGCTGTACGAGGTGAACCTCGGCGCGACCACCATCTGGGAGCGCTGGAATTCCGTCCTGCCGGACGGCAGCGTCTCGGACACCGGCATGAACAGCATGAACCACTACGCCTACGGCTCCATCGTGCAGTGGATCTACCAGACCGTGACCGGCCTGCGCCCGGACGACGCGGCGCCCGGCTTCAAGCGGGCGGTGATCGCGCCGGAGCCGGACGCGCGGCTGGACTGGGCGGCGTGCGCCTATGATTCCGCGTCCGGCCGCTACGAAGCGCGCTGGGAGCGCCGGGAGGGCGGGACGGTCTATACCGTCGCGGTGCCCTTCGACGCCGAGGCGCGGTTCGTTGCGCCGAAGGGCAGCCGCATCGTTCGCGTGAACGGCAAGCCCACGCAGGCGGCGGAGCTGACGCTGACGCGCGGCATATGGACCATCGAAGCGGCAGGATCGTTTGAACAGCGGATTGAAGGGGAGGAAAGAGGATGAAGTATACGAAACTCGGCAACTCTGACCTGAAGGTCTCCCGCGTGTGCATGGGCTGCATGGGTTTCGGCGAAGCCGCGCAGGGCCAGCACGGCTGGACCCTGGACGAGGAGCACTCCCGGGAGATCATCAAGCACGGCCTGGAGCTGGGCGTCAACTTCTATGACACGGCCATCGCTTATCAAAACGGCACCAGCGAGCAGTACGTGGGCCGGGCGCTGCGGGATTTCGCGCGGCGCGACGAGGTGGTGCTGGCGACGAAATTCCTGCCCCGGACGCGGGAGGAGATCGAAGCGGGCGTCACCGGCCAGCAGCACATTGAAAACATGCTGAACCAGAGCCTCAAAAACCTGGGCATGGAGTATGTGGATCTGTACATCTATCACATGTGGGACTGGAACACGCCCATCGAGGACGTGCTGGACGGGCTGAACCGACAGGTCAGGGCCGGCAAGGCGCGGGCCATCGGCATTTCCAACTGTTTTGCCTGGCAAATCGCCAAGGCCAACGCCATCGCCGAACGTGAGGGATGGGCGAAGTTCGTCTCCATCCAGGGCCACTACAACCTGCTCTTCCGCGAGGAGGAGCGCGAGATGGTTCCCTATTGCAATGAGGAAAACATCGCCCTGACGCCCTACAGCGCGCTGGCCGCGGGCCGCCTGGCGAGGAAGCCGGGGGAGACCAGCAACCGCCTGGAGAAGGACGCCTACGCCAAATTCAAGTATGACGCAACGAAGGAGCAGGACGAGGTCATCATCAATCGCGTCTCAGAGCTGGCGGAGAAGCGCGGCGTCTCCATGACGGAGATATCCCTGGCGTGGCTGCTCACAAAGGTGACCGCTCCGGTGGTGGGCGCGACGAAGTTCCGCCACGTTGAAGGCGCGGCGAAGGCCGTGGAGCTGGAGCTGACCGATGAGGAGATCGCGTTCCTGGAGGAGCACTACGTGCCTCACGCGCTGGCGGGCGTCATGGCCCAGAACCGTCCCCCGAAGCGGGCGTGACGGGGCTTCCGCGATGAGCCTTTGGCTCATTGCGGAACGCCGGTGGATTTGCAGAATACAGTCTCTTGAAAAAACGTACAGATCCTTCGCTGCGCACAGGATGACAGGAATTGCGTCGTTTGTCATCCTGAGCGAAGCGAAGGACCTGTGCGCTTGTTTTCCGGGCATCCGTGACGAGCCTCTGTATTCCGGCTCACGGCAGGGCGTTCTCCCGTCGCATCGCCAGGATGCACTTGACGTCGCTCATCGGGTCGTCGACGAAGTCGGCGTCCACCACGAGGCCCAGCTCCGAACCGTCGGCGCCGATCATCTTGAACGTCCGGGAGGCGCTCTGGCGCGTCTCCACACACTTCAGCGCGATCTTCCACAGCACGCTCTCATTTTTCGGGATCAGGCGCTTGTAGAACCGGCCGGTGTTCAGCTCATTCTCCATTTCGGCGCGATTGAGCCCCATGGCCTGCTCCAGGCCGTTGGCCACCACCTCGAAGGTGTAGCTCTCCTCGTGCATGACGAGGAACAGCACGGTGCGCGAGACGAAGCGGGAGAGCAGCTCCATCTGCTGCTGGAGATAGGCGATATCGGTGATGTCGCGGGCCGAGCCGTAGAAGCGCCGCGTCTCGCCATCGGTGTTCAGGAAGTAGAAGTGGATCAGGAAGCGGGCGCGGGTGCCGTCCGTGCGATTGAAGGAGAGCACCGCGCTTGCGCCGTTCAGCCGGTCGTCAAAGGCGCGCTGCAGCACGTCGACCAGGGCCTGGGGTTCTCCCTTGGGCATGAATTGCTGGATTCGGAGCAGCCGGTCGGTGAAGTCCGTCACGTGTACGGCCTGGTAGAACTGCTGGTTGAAGCGGGTGATGTCCACGTCGTCGCCGTGCCAGGCATAGATGGCCGCCGGGCCGATGATGTGGTTCAGCATCGAATCGGAGTACACATCGTCGTTCAGGAACTCCCGGATGTGGAATTCCTCGTTGAACTTGAACGTGAAGCCCTTGGGATCCACCTTCGTGGGATCGGCGATCAGCGCCTCGAACTGCTCCTTCGGCATGGGCTTGTAGAAGTAATAGCCCTGTATGTAGCGGCAGCCCAGGCTCATCAGATAGGCGCACTGTTCCGTCGTCTTCACGCCCTCGACGATGATCGGCATGGACATGGTCTTGGCCATGTTCACCACGGATTCGAGGATGTGCATGCCCTTTTTCTCGGTGGCTTCGTCCATGCGCAGGAAGTAGGCGTCCAGCTTGATCATGTCCACGTTCAATTCGCGCAGCATGTTCAGCGAGGAGAAGCCGCTTCCGAAGTCGTCCATCAGCACCATGAAGCCCATGTCGCGGAAGGTCTGCACCGTTTCGCGCACCCGTTCGGAGTCCTCGCCGTAGGCGGATTCGGTGATCTCCACCTTCACGGCGGACCGGGGCAGCCCGTACTTCGCGATCAGCTCCTCAAAGTATTGCGGCACGTCCATCGTGAAGATGTCCACGGGGCTGATGTTCACGGAAACGGGGATCAGCGGGTTGCCCGCGTCCAGCGACCGCCGGCTCCACTGGCACACGGCGTTCCAGATGTATCGGTCCAGATCCGGGATGAAGCCGTAGCGCTCCAGCGTGGGCACAAAGCGGAACGGGGGGATCATGGTGCCATCGGGCTTGATCCAGCGGGCTAAAGCCTCCGCGCCAACGATCTGGCTGTTGATGGCGCGGCACTGGGGCTGGAGGAAGAACGTGATCTCGCCGTTGGCCAGCGCGTCCTTGAACGCGGAGAGCGTGCGATAATCCTCCGCCGTCTGCTCCACCAGCGATGTGGAATAGAAGACCACGCGGTTTCGATAGTCCTTCTTGGCCTCCTGGCAGGCGAGGGAGGCCTCGTCGTGCAGCGTGTAGATGGAGGTCGAGCCGTTGGAATGGCAGGCGCCGAGGGCGGGCAGGAAGCCGATGGACACGCCGTGCTCGTTGATGATCTCCTGAAGGCGCTGGTACAGGGCTTCGATTCTGAAGGTTTCCGCCGGGACCAGCAGGGCGAAGTCGTCCCCGCCGATATAGCCGGCCGCGCCTCCGTGGCGCTCGGCGGTCCGGGCCAGCTCGCGCCCGATATCCTCCAGAATGTGATCGCCCAGATCGCGCCCATACCACTCGTTGAACAGCTTGAAGTGCTGCAGGTCGATGGCCACCAACAGCCAACTGACCTCGGTATTGGCCAGCATCGATTCAGCCTGGGCGTAAAAATCCTTCTCCCGGGGCAGGCCGGTCAGCGGGTCGAGCAGGACGTTCTGCTTGTAGGCGACCCGGGTCTTGCCCTCCTCGCGATCCTTGCGGCTCTGAATGTCAAATACGTAGCAGTAGGCCAGACCCTCGGGCACGCCGTGCTGTGCGCCGCTGACGACGTACTGCTCGCACCAGTGCCAGCCGCCACTGGAATTGCGCACGCGAAACTCGAAGTCGAGGATCCCGTCGGTGGATTCCAGGTGAATGGGCAGGGCTTTGGGGCTCATCATGTCCAGGTAGAGCGGCTGGTCCTGCGGGTGTACCATGCGATTGACCACGTAGTCGCAGAACGTGCTGTAGACGCCTTCCATGGAGGGTGACCAGTATTTCTGCTCCACGTTGAATATGAATTGATAGGTATCCCGCTGAAGGTCGATGGAAATCAACTCGTCAAACGCGGAGTGTTCGAGAAACTCCACGAGGGGGAATTCGGGGTGTTCCTTGGCAAATCGCGCGATCGTACCCGCCATATCGCAGACTTCCCTTTCATTTGTTGATGATTTGTTAACTTTTATTATAACCGATGCGGCAGCTTTCGTCAATGGGGGGGATTCAAACCCCGCGAAAGGCCTGAATTCCGGCGTTTTTCGGCCTGCGCGTATTGTCAATGCAACCTTTTTGTGGTAAAATAAATTAATATAGGATAAAAGGGGAAGGAGGGGTATGCTTGGTTCGATGGGCGGTCTACGCCATGGTCTACCTGGGAAGCGCGCTGATGGTCTACAACATCATCGGCTTTCTGAGGTTTACCCGCAACATCCGCGGCATGAAGATGTGGCGCTGGGGCTATCGCATGCTGTATATTCCGATCGTCCTGCTGGTCTCCTTCCTGCTGGGCTATTTGATGGTGGGCATCTTCGGCAAGCCCGATCTCCTCGTCGCCGGCATACTCTTCGGCGGCAGCGTGTTCGTATTCGTCATGGTCAAGCTGTTCAGCATGATCGTTGAGCGGGTGATCGAGATCGAACACCTGGAGGCGGAGCTGCTGGCGGCCGAGGCGAGCAACCGCGCCAAGACCAGCTTCCTCGCCAGCGTCAGCCACGAGATGCGCACGCCCATGAACGTGATCCAGGGCATGGGCACGCTGGCGCTGAAAAACCCGGATCTGCCCACAGAGACCCGGGAACAGCTGGAGAAGATCGAAAACAGCGCCCGCTACCTCTCCAGGCTCATCAACGGCATACTGGACATGCAGCAGATCGAGAGCGGCGAGCTGGTGATGCACATGGAATCCTTCTCGCTGAAGGAGGCGCTGGAGCAGGTGAACGCCTACGTCTCCATGGCCTGTGAAAAGAAGGGCCTGGAGTATCAGACTGCCTTCGCCCAGTGCACCACCCGGGAATACACCGGCGACGCGCTGCACCTGAAGCAGGTGGTGATATGCCTGCTTGAAAACGCCGTGAAGTTCACGGACGCGCCAGGAACGGTGCGGTTCTCGGTGGCCAGCTCGAAGGCCGAGGGCGTCTGCTCGGAGATCCGCTTCATCGTCTCGGACACCGGCATCGGCATTGACGAGGATTTCCTGCCGAAGATCATGGAGCCCTTCGCCCAGGAGGACGCCAGCTACACCAACCGCTTCAGCGGCAGCGGCCTGGGCCTGCCCATCGCCAACAGCATCGTCCGGAAGATGGGCGGCAGGATCGAGGTCGTCAGCAAAAAGGGCGAGGGTTCCACCTTCACCGTCATCCTGCCGATGACGCCTTCAGGCCCGGGCGAAAAGGCCTGCATCGGCAAATGCGAGTGCTACAACGGCTGCGGAGGCTGCGCCAGCGCCGAGGAGGCGCCGCCGGCGCCCGTTTCCCTGGCGGGACGCCGCGTGCTGGTGGTGGACGACATGGTCGAAAACGCCGAGATCGTCTCCGACCTTCTGGAGCTGGAGGACGTGGAAAGCGACACCGCCTCGAACGGCCAAATCGCCGTGGAGATGGTGGAAAAGTCCAGCAGCTTTTATTACGACGCGGTATTGATGGACCTGCGCATGCCCGTGATGGACGGCATGGAGGCGGCGCGGCGGATCCGCGCGCTGGATCGGGAGGACGCGAAGGTCGTTCCGATCATTGCGCTGTCG
This sequence comes from uncultured Eubacteriales bacterium, assembly GCA_902799045.1. GTDB lineage: Bacteria > Bacillota > Clostridia > Christensenellales > Aristaeellaceae > UBA2862. Next base: position 25,886 of record CADBZH010000006.1, on the reverse strand, counting down.
GCCAACGACGCCGAAACCGACCTGCAAAAGACGCTGGAGGCGGGCATGAACGAGCATCTGCCGAAGCCCGTGGACGCGGACCGGCTGTACGCCGCGCTGAATCGGTGGATCAATGCGGCAAATGAAAAGAGGATTGAGGAAAAATGATCCAATCCAAATTGATAAAGAGACCGAAGCTCGTGCTGGTGGTGGACGATCAGGAAATCAACCGCGACGCCCTCGAAGTGACCCTGGAGGAGGACTATGAGATCATCCAGGCCTCCAACGGCCTCGAGGCGATGGAACAGATCGAAAAAAACGCAGACCGCCTGTCCGTCGTCCTCCTGGACCTGATGATGCCGGTGATGGATGGCTTTGAGGTTTTGAATCGGGTCAACGCGGAGGAGCACCTGCGCCACATCCCCGTCATCGTGCTGACGGCCGAGAAGAACGCGGAGCTGCGCGCGCTGGAGATGGGCGCGGCGGACTTTATCACCAAGCCCTTCGACGTGCCGGAGGTCATCATCGCCCGCGTGGCCAGGATCATCGAGCTCAGCGAGGGCCGCCAGCTGATCTCCGCCGCCGAGCACGACCGGATGACCGGGCTCTACAGCCGCAACTTCTTCTTTGAATACGCCCACCGGCTGTTCCACTATTCGCCGGAGCTGCACATGGACGCCATCGTGATGAACATCGAGCAGTTTCACACCATCAACGCCGTGAACGGCCGCGATTTCGGCGATGAGGTGATCCGGACGATCGGCGGGGAGATCCGCGGCTTCCTCCTGGAGACAGAGGGCATCGCCAGCCACTTCGAGGGCGACCGGTTCGCTATGTACTGCGCCCCCCAGACGGATTACCAGGCCCTGCTGGATCGCATCCAGAGCAAGGTGAACGGCCTGTCACAAAACGTCAGCGTGCACCTGCGCATGGGCGTGAAGCCCTGGCAGGATGGCGTGGAGCCGGAATTCATGTTTGACTGCGCCCGGGCCGCCTGCAACATGGTGCGCGGCGACTACCAGAACCCGCTGATGATCTATGACGAGGACATGCGCAAGCGGGAGCTGCTGAACCAAAGGCTGCTGAACGACCTGCGCAGCGCGGTGGAAAACCGCCAGCTGACGGTGTTCTACCAGCCGAAGTATGACATACAGTGCGACCCGCCGCGCCTCGGCAGCGCGGAGGCGCTGATCCGCTGGAACCATCCGGAGCTGGGCATGATCTCGCCGGGCGACTTTGTGCCGCTGTTCGAGCGCAACGGGCAGATCAGCATTGTGGATACCTTCGTCTGGCACGAGACGGCGGCGCAGATCCGCCGCTGGGAGGAGAAGTTAGGGCGCCGGATCCCCGTGTCGGTGAACCTGTCCCGGGCGGACGTTTTCGACCCGACGCTGGTGGACCGGCTGGAGCGCATCGTCCGCGACAACGGCCTGAGCTTCAGCGATATGAAGCTGGAGGTGACCGAATCCGCCTACACCGACAAGGCCAACGACCTGCTGGAGGTGGTGCACGACCTGCGCCAGCTGGGCTTTGAGATCGAGATGGACGACTTCGGCAGCGGCTATTCCTCGCTGAACATGCTCTCCGCCATGCCCATCGACGTGCTGAAGATGGACATGAAGTTCGTGCGGAACATCGAGAACAACGAAAAAGACCTCCGCCTCGTGAAGCTGATCCTGGACATCGCCAGGAACCTGAAGCTGCGCGTGGTGGCCGAGGGCGTGGAGACCGAGGGCCAGCTGAAGCTGCTCAGGGACGCCGGATGCGACCTGGTGCAGGGCTATTACTTCTCCCGCCCGCTGCCGCCGGAGGCGTTTGAGGCGTTGATCGAAAGGGAAATGACCATCGAAAGGGGATAGGGATATGACGATTCGGGAGTTGTATCAGGAAATCGGCGGGGACTATGACCAGGCCCTGCGCGTGCTTCGCGTGGAAAAGCTGATCGACAAGCACATTCGGAGGCTGACGCAGAGCGGCGTCGTGGACCGGCTTTTGGCGGCGGGGGAGAGCATGGACGCCGTCCGGCTGTTTGAAGCGGCTCACGCGGCCAAGGGCGTGTGCGGCAACCTGGGCCTCAGCCATCTCTCCGAAATGGCTTCGGAGCTGGCCGAGGAGTATCGCCCCGGGAACCCCCGCCGGATGACCGACGAACAGGTTCGCCGGAAGCTGGATGAAATCGCGGAGGCGTACCGACGGGCCGAGGCGGGCATCCGCAGGTATGAAGCCCTCTGATCCTTCCCGTGAACGGCCGTTGAAAGGAGACTGACCCAGATTGAATCGATCGCCGGATCATTCCAGAGGGCGCAAGCCTGCCCCCTATCTGTCGTCCCTGGGCGCCTGGGCCCTGGCCTTTGGCTGCAGCGTGGGCTGGGGCGCGTTTGTCATGCCCGGAACCACCTTCCTCCCCATCGCCGGCCCGGCGGGGACGGCCCTGGGCATCGGCGTTGGCGCGCTGGTGATGCTGATCCTCGGGGTGAACTATCACTATCTGATGAACCGCTACCCGGACGGCGGCGGCACCTATACCTATACCAGTCGGTGCTTCGGCTACGATCACGGCTTTCTGAGCGCCTGGTTTCTGATCCTGACCTATATTGCCATCATCTGGGCCAACGCCACGGCGCTGCCGCTGATCGCGCGGACGCTGCTGGGCGGCACGTTCCAGTTCGGCTTTGAATATGAGATCGCGGGCTACCAAATCTACATGGGCGAGATCCTGCTGGCCGTCGCCTCGCTGATGATCGCGGCGCTGTTCTGCCTGCGCAGGAGCCTCGCCGTTCGGGTGCAGATCGTCGCGGCGGTGCTGCTGCTGGGCGGCGTCATCGTCTGCTTCGTCGCCGCCCTGGGGCGCTCTTCCGCCGCGGCGCTCGCGCCGGCGTTTGCGCCGCAGCATTCCGCGTTGGGCGGCACGTTTACGATCTTCGCCCTGGCTCCCTGGGCCTTCGTGGGCTTTGAATCCATTTCCCACTCCGCCGCCGAGGCGAAGTTCCCAATGAAGCGATCCTTCGCCATCATGGCCGCTGGCCTCGTGACCGCGGCGATCGCCTACATCGCCCTGGGCGTGATGGCCGCGTCTGCGCAGCCGGAGGACGTCTCCGACTGGACGGCGTATGTGACCAGGCTGGGCGACTATTCAGGCGTCGCCTCCCAGCCCGCCTTCTTCGCGGCTCAGACTGCCATGGGTGGCGCGGGCGCGGCGCTTCTGGGCGTCGCCTCCCTCTGCGCGATCCTCACGGGGCTCGTCGGCAACTACATCGCCCTGAGCCGCCTGCTGCGCGCGCTGTCGGAGGACGGCATGATCGGCGGCCGGATGGGCGAGCTGGATGACCGCGGCGTGCCCCGGCGCGCCATCCTCGCGATCCTGGCCGTGTCGGTGGCGCTGCCCTTCTTCGGGCGCACCGCCATCAGCTGGATCGTGGATGTGACCACCGTCGGCGCGACCATCGCCTACGCCTTCACGGCCGCTTCGGCGTGGAAGACGGCCCGGCAGGAGAAGAACGGGCGCATGGCGGCGATGGGCCTAATGGGCCTCGTCGTGTCGGTGCTGTTCGCGCTGGAATTCCTGATCCCGAACCTGACCTCGGTGAAGACGCTGTCCACCGAGTCCTACCTGATCCTCGCGGCCTGGGGCATCCTGGGCTTCGTGGTCTTCCGGCAGCTGCTCAGGCGCGACAAACAGCGGCGCATGGGCCGGTCCATCGTGGCCTGGGTCGTGCTGCTGGGGTTGATCATATTCACCTCCAGCGTCTGGATGCGCCAGTCGACGGAGGCGAGCATCGAGCGCGCCATCACGCCGGTCCAGGAATACTACATGGACAGGCTTGAGGAAGCGGGCGTGGACCTGGCCGTCGCTTCGGAGGAGCACGACCTCACCTATATCCAGGAGACGCTGGACCAGGTGGACCGTTCGCTGGGGAATTCGAGCCTGATCATGATCGTGCTGATCGTCGTTGCGCTGCTGATCCTGCTGGAGATCTACACCCAGATGCAAAAGCGCGAGCGGCAGGTCGAGGTGGAAAAGGCGCTGGCTGAGGAGAGCAGCCGCGCCAAGACCAGCTTCCTCTCCAACATGAGCCACGAGATCCGCACGCCGATGAACGCCATCATCGGCCTGGACAACATCGCCCTGAGGGACCCGGACCTGACGCCCCGTACCCGGGATCACCTGGAAAAGATCGGTGCCAGCGCCAGGCACCTGCTGGGCCTCATCAACGACATACTGGACATGAGCCGTATCGAATCCGGCAGGATGGTGCTGAAGAACGAGGAATTCTCGTTCCGGGAGTTTCTGGACCAGATCAACATCATCATCAACGGCCAGTGCCAGGACAAGGGCCTGCGCTATGAGTGCCAGATCGTCGGCAACGTCTGTGACTTCTACTGCGGCGACGACATGAAGCTGAAGCAGGTGCTGATCAACATCCTGGGCAACTCCGTGAAATTCACGGACACCCCCGGCGAGGTGACCCTCACCGTGGAGCAGATCGCCAGCTTCGAGGGCATGTGCACGATGCGCTTCACGATGAAGGACACCGGCATCGGCATGGACGAGGAATTCATCCCCAGGCTGTTCGAGGCCTTCAGCCAGGAGGACGCCACCAGCACCAACCGCTGCGGCGGCAGCGGCCTGGGCATGTCCATCACGAAGAGCTTCGTGGAGATGATGAACGGCGATATCGACGTCAAGAGCCAAAAGGGCGTGGGCTCCACCTTCACGGTGACGGTGACGCTGAAGGCCTCCGGGCGCAGCGCGCCGCAGGAGCACGGCCTGGTGCTGCCGGAAGGCCTGCGCGCCTTCGTGGTGGACGACGACGAGATCGCCTGCGAGCAAACCCAGGTGGTGCTGAACAGCCTGGGCATCGAGGCCGAGACCGCCACCGACCCGAACGAGGCGCTGCGCCGCTTCCGCGCGGCGCGAGACGCCGGGAACGCCTTTGGGCTGCTGCTGACGGACTACAGGATGCCCGGGATGAACGGCCTGGAGCTGGTGCGCCGGGTGCGCGCCTTCGACGGTGGCGAGACGGCGGTCATCATGCTGACCGGCTACAACTGGGATATCATCGAGGACGAGGCCACGGCGAACGGCGTGGACGGCATCATGGCCAAGCCGCTGTTCTCAGACAGCCTGCTCAGGCAGATCCACGCGGTGCTGCTGAAAAAGAGCGGCGTCGCGCCGGACCCGGAAGAAGCGGCGGAGCTGCCCGCTGCGGAGGGCGTCCTGGCGGGACGCCGGGTGTTGATGGCCGAGGACGTGGAGCAGAACGCCGAGATCCTGGCGGACCTCCTGGAGCTGGAGGACGTGGAGAGCGAGCACGCGGCCAACGGCGAGATCGCCGTGAAGCTGTTCTCAGAGCATCCGGCGGGCTACTACGACGCGATCCTGATGGACGTGCGCATGCCGGTGATGGACGGCCTGTCCGCCACCCGGGCGATCCGCGCGCTGGATCATACGGACGCGAAGTCGATCCCCATCATCGCCATGACGGCGAATGTGTTCGACGAGGACGTGGAGCGCTCCCTCCAGTCCGGCATGAACGCGCACCTTTCCAAACCCATTGAGCCGGACAGGCTCTACGAGACGATGGCGCGACTGATCGCGCGGCATGGTGAGCAGTGACGACACCGAACAGGGGAAAGGGCAAGCCCATGACAGATCAAACCCCGAACACAAGTCTCAGACCACATCTTTCACCGGCGGCGGCGTGGGCCCTGGCAGTGGGCACCAGCGTCGGCTGGGGATCGCTGGTCGTCACCAGCAATACCTACCTGGCCCAGGCAGGGCCCCTCGGCAGCATCCTCGGCCTGCTCATTGGCATGGCGCTGATGCTGGTCATCTGCCGAAACTTCTCGTTCATGTCGAGCCAGTATCCCCGGGCGGGCGGCATCTACGACTACACGAAGGAGGTGTTCGGCTACGACCAGGCCTTCCTGGTGTTCTGGTTTTTGAGCCTGACGTACATCGCCATGTTCTGGGCCAACGCCACGAGCCTGCCGCTGTTCGCCCGGTTCTTCATCGGCGAGACCTTCAAGACAGGCTACCTGTTCACGCTGTTCGGCTATGAGGTCTACCTCGGCGAGGCGCTGCTGACGCTGGCGGCCATTGCGGCGGTGACCTGGCTGAGCGTTCGCAGCAGCCGGCTGACCGCGCACATGATGGTCGGCCTGTCGCTGCTGTTCACGGCGGGCATCGCGCTGTGCTTCGTCGTCGCGGTGGCGGAGCGCGGGGGAAGCTGGGAGCCGGCGTTCCTGCCGGATCGCAACGCCTTCTCCCAGACGCTTCAGATCGCGTTCATCTCGCCCTGGGCGTTCATCGGCTTTGAGAGCATCACCCACTCGGCGGAGGAATTCAGCTTCAAGCGCGACAAGCTGCACCGCATCCTGGTGATCTCGGTGCTGACGTCTACGGCGTTGTACCTGTTCGTCACGCTGCTCAGCATCTCGGCCTATCCCGAGGGCTGCGAAAGCTGGCTGGACTACATCCGCAACCTGGACAGCTATTCCGGCATCGAGGGCTTACCCGCCTTCTATGCCGCCCATCACTATCTGGGCGGCTTCGGCGTGGCCGTGCTGATGGCCTCGCTGCTCTCGCTGGTCGTGACCAGCCTGATCGGCAACCTGCGCTCGCTGAGCCGGCTGTTCTTCGCCACGGCCTGCGACGGCATCCTGCCGCAGCGGTTTGCCGCGCTGAACGACAAGGGCATTCCCGCCCACGCCATGCTGCTGGTGGCGGCGGTGAGCGCCTTGATCCCGTTCGTTGGCCGCACGGCCATCAGCTGGATCGTCGACGTCACCACCCTCGGCGCGACGATGCTCTACGGCTTCGTCTCCGCCGCCGCGCTGAAGACCGCGCAGAAGCAAAACAGGCGCCGCGAGACCGTCACCGGCCTGATCGGCTTTGCCGTGATGCTGGTGTTCGGCGTGTACCTGCTGTTCCCGAACCTGTTCGGAGACGCGATGCTCGCGACGGAGACCTACATCCTGTTCATGGTCTGGACGGTGGCCGGCTTCTTCTACTTCCGGCAGATAGTCAGGCGCGACCACACCCGCCGCTTTGGAAAGGCCATCATCGTGTGGATCGTGCTGCTGGCGCTGGTGGTGTTCATGGCGATGATCTGGTCCGGCCGCGTGGACGAGCAGACCACGAACGACGCCATCTACGCTGTGCAGGAATACTATTCCGGCGAGTCGGACGAAGCCGACTCCCCGCAGGCTGAATCGGAGTTCATCCAGGATCAGATCCAGCAGATCCATCGCACGAACACGATGAACACGCTCCTGATCATCGGCCTGTTCGTCATGGCGCTCGGCGCGATGCTCATCAACCACCTCTCGATGCAGAAGTGGGAGAACAAAGCCGTGCAGGAGCGCGACGCCGCCCGGGAGACCGCCTTCAAGGACCCGATGACCGGCGCCAAGAGCAAGCACGCCTATATGCTGCACGAAAAGGAGATCGACCAGAAGATCGGCGACGGGACGCCCGAGCGGTTCGCCGTGGTGGTCTGCGACGTGAACGGACTGAAGAAGATCAACGACACGCTGGGCCACAAGGCGGGCGACGAGTACATCCGCAAGGCCTTCGAGATGATCTGCGATATCTTCCAGCACAGCCCGGTCTACCGCATCGGCGGCGACGAGTTCGTCATCATCATGACCGGACGCGATTTCATCATCCGCAAGGAGCTGTTGCTGGCGCTGCATGACCGTTCGGTCGCCAACATCGGCAGCGGCGGCGTGGTGGTGTCCGGCGGCCTGTCGGATTACCGGCCCGGCGAGGACAAGAGCTATCACGACGTGTTTGAGCGCGCCGACGAGCGCATGTATGAGGAAAAGCAGCTGCTCAAGGGCCTCGGCGCGGTGACCCGCGACTCCCTCGAGGAGGAGGCGAAGGCCATCATCCCGATGGTGGAGGAATCCGAGGTCATGCACCTCAAGCGCCACATCCTCATCGTCGAGGACGAGGCCGTGAACCTGATGATGCTGGGCAACATGCTTCAGGACGCCTATGAACTGCTCTACGCCTCCGACGGCTCCGAGGCGCTGGAGCAGATGAAGACCCACAAGGGCGAGCTGGCCCTGGTGATGCTGGATCTGCAGATGCCGGGCATGAGCGGCATGGAAGTGCTGAAGGTGATGGCGGAATCCCAGGAGATACGGGACATCCCCGTCATCGTGCTCACGGCGGATCAGAGCGCAGAGGTGGAATGCCTCAAGCTGGGCGCGATGGACTTCATCCCCAAGCCCTATCCCTCCTGGGAGATCGTTCGGGCGCGCGCCACCCGCTGCATCGAGCTTTCCGAAAAGCGCAACATCATCCATTCCACCGAGCGCGACAGCCTGACGAAGCTGTTGAACCTGGATTACTTCCTGCGCTACGTGCGGCTCTATGACCGGCACTATATGGATATGCCGATGGACGCCATCGTGGTGGATATCAACCGCTTCCACATGATCAACGAGCGCTATGGCAAGCAGTACGGCGACGGCGTGCTCGGGCGCATCGGCAACGGCATCCGAAAGATCGCGCGCGACCTGGGCGGCGTCGCCTGTCGCCGCAGCGCGGACACCTTCTTCATCTATTGCCCGCATCGCGAGGATTACGAGGCGCTGCTGAGCAGCATCGCCGGGGGCCTGAGCGAGGAGGACGCCGCCTCGAACCGCGTGCGGCTGCGCATGGGCGTCTACATGAACGTGGACAAGACGCTGGAGATCGAGCGCCGCTTTGACTATGCCCGCACGGCGGCCAACACCGTGAAGGCCGGCTACCTGACTAACGTGGGCATCTATGACGACGAGATGCACAAGGCGGATCTGTACAAGTCGCGCCTGCTGGAGGATTTCCGGGGCTCGCTGAAGAGCGACTGCTTCAAGGTGTACCTCCAGCCGAAGTTTGACATCCGCCCCGAGAAGCCGGTGCTCTCCGGCGCGGAGGCGCTGGTGCGCTGGGACCACCCGGAGCTGGGCCTGATCAGCCCCGGCGTGTTCATCCCGCTGCTGGAGGACAACGGCCTGATCCTCGAGCTGGACCAGTACGTCTGGCGGCGGACGGCGGCGCAGGTGCGCGCCTGGAAGGATCGCTACAGCTTCTCCATTCCCGTCTCGGTGAACGTTTCGCGCATCGACATGCTCACGCCGAACCTGAAGAACATCTTCAGGGAGATCCTGGACTGCTATCAGCTCACCGCGCAGGACCTGATGCTGGAGATCACGGAATCGGCTTATACCGGCGATTCCGACCAAGTGATCCTGATGGCCAGGGAGCTGCGCAGCGTGGGCATGGGCTTCCGCATCGAGATGGACGACTTCGGCACCGGCTATTCCTCGCTGGGCATGCTCTCTCATCTGCCCATCGACGTGCTGAAGCTGGACATGAGCTTCGTGCGCAGCGCCTTTGGCGAAAAGAAGGATGTGCGCATGATCGAGCTGATCATCGATATCGCGAAATACCTGAACGTGCCCGTCACGGCGGAGGGCGTGGAGACCGAGGAGCAGTACCTGGCCCTGAGGGAGCTGGGCTGCGACCTGGTGCAGGGCTATTACTTCTCCAGGCCCGTGCCGCCGGAGGAATTCGACCGCTTTATCGTCGAGCGCATGAATCAGAATGGCTGATATCGATCGATATGTTTGACGACGCAGGGGGGAAACGAACCGGCCGGATGGTCGGTTGATGGGAGGAAGAAAACATGGGTATCATCAAGAAGTGGAACTCAATGAGCCTGATCGTGCGCATACTGATCGGGCTGGTCATCGGCGCAGCATTGGGCTTTATCGCGCCGAAGCTCACGTGGATCGGCGAGCTGGGCGAGCTGTTCGTCGGCGCGCTGAAGGCCGTCGCGCCGATTCTGGTGTTCGTGTTGGTGGCTTCGTCGCTGGCGAACTCCAAGGGCGGCAACATGCAAAAGTTTCGCACGGTGATCGTGCTGTATCTGCTCAGCACGCTCTGCGCCGCCATCGTGTCGGTCTTCACCAGCTTCCTGTTCCCGGTCACCATTCCGCTGACCGGCCTGGACGCCGCTGACGCGTCCGCCGCGCCGCAGGGCATGGCCGAGGTGGTGAAGAACCTGCTCAGGAGCATCATCGCCAACCCCGTGGACGCCCTCGCCAGGGCGAACTACATCGGCATACTGTTCTGGGCCGTGGTGTTCGGCATCGCGCTGAAGCTGGCCGCTCCCGCCACCAAGCAGATGATGGAGAACCTGGCCGACGCGGTGTCCACCGTGGTGCGCTGGGTGATCGCCTGCGCCCCGCTCGGCATCCTGGGCCTGATGTACACGGCCGTCGCCACCAGCGGCGTGGATATCTTCAGGACCTATGGCCATCTGATCGCCCTGCTGGTGGGAACGATGTTGTTCACCGCGCTGGTGATCAATCCGCTGATCGTGTTCCTGGTGCTGCGGCACAACCCCTATCCGCTGGTGTTCCGCTGCCTGAGGCAGAGCGGCGTCACCGCCTTCTTCACCCGCAGCTCCGCCGCCAACATCCCCGTGAACATGGAGCTGTGCAAGGACCTGGGCCTGGACGAGGACCTGTATTCCGTTTCGATCCCGCTGGGCTCCACCATCAACATGGACGGTGCGGCTGTGACGATCACCATCTTCTCGCTGGCCGCGGCCTTCACCACCGGCGTGAACGTCACGCTGCCGATGGCCATCTTCCTGAGCATCGTGGCGACGTTCTCCGCCTGCGGCACCTCCGGCGTGGCGGGCGGCTCGCTGATGCTGGTGCCGCTGGGCTGCTCGCTGTTCGGCATTTCCAATGACATCGCCATGCAGCTGGTCGGCGTCGGCTTCATCATCAGCGTGATCCAGGATTCGCTTGAGACGGCGCTGAATTCGTCCGGCGACGTGCTGTTCACGGCCACCGCGGAATTCCACGATTGGAAGAAGCAGGGCAGGAAGCTGCCGCTGTAAGGAGGGCCTGCCATGAAAACGATCAAGAGTGTCTACAAGATCGGCAACGGGCCTTCGTCCTCGCATACCGTCGGCCCGTACCACGCCGCGCAGATCTTCGGCGCGCGCTATCCCCAGGCGGACCGCTTTCGCGTGACGCTGTACGGCTCGCTGGCCTTCACCGGCGAGGGCCACGGCACCGGCAAGGCAATCGTGTCCGGCCTGCCGGGGGCGGAGGTGGTGTTCGACCGCGAGGAGCAGGACCTGCCGCATCCGAACACCATGCTGTTCGAGGCCTTCAAGGGCGGCGAGCGGATCGGCCAGAACCGCATCTTCTCCATCGGCGGCGGCTCCATTCGCATCGAGGGCGAGGCCTCCGAGGACGAGGTGGAGGTCTATCCCCAGCGGAATTTTACCGAGATCCTGGAAATCTGCAAGCGCCGCAGCCTGAACCTGGCGCAGTTCATCTATCGCATGGAGGATGATCGCCTGCGCGACGGCCTGAAGACCGTCTGGGAAGCCATGAAGGATTCCATCCGGCGGGGCCTTGTCGCCGAGGGCACGCTGCCCGGCGGGCTGGGCGTGGCGCGCAAGGCCAAGACGCTGTTTGAAAAGCGCTGCTACAACGAGAGCGCCGACGTGACCATGAACCGCGTGATCGCCGCCTATGCCTACGCCGTCAGCGAGGAGAACGCCGACGAGAACATCGTCGTCACCGCGCCCACCTGCGGCAGCTGCGGCGTGCTGCCCGCCGTGATGTACTACATGTACGCGGATCGCGGCTTCCCGGAGGAGGAGATCCTCGACGCCCTGGCCGTGGCGGCGCTGATCGGCAACGTGATCCGCACCAACGCCTCCATTTCCGGCGCGGAATGCGGCTGTCAGGCTGAGATCGGCAGCGCCTGCTCGATGACCGCGGCGGCGCTGGCGTCGCTGTATGGGCTGAATATCGACCAGATCGAATACGCCGCCGAGATCGCCATGGAGCACAACCTGGGCCTGACCTGCGACCCGGTGAAGGGCCTGGTGCAGATTCCCTGCATCGAGCGCAACGCCGTCGCCGCCATGAGGGCCATCAGCTCCGTGAACCTGTCGCGCTTTCTGTTCTCCACCCGGAAGATCTCCTTCGACGAGGTGGTGGCCACGATGTACCGCACCGGCAAGGACATGGACGAAAAGTATCGCGAGACCAGCCACGGCGGCCTCGCGCAGATCTATTACGCAAACTGAATTATGATGCCCAACCGTGCAAGCAGATCCTTCGCTTCGCCCGGGATGACGCCAATAGGCCCGTTATCCCGTGCGAGGCGAAGGATCTGTGCGTTGTGCGGCGACCGGCGTCGAAAGAGACGCTCTGTGGATTTTTTGGGCTCTTCACGGAATGTTGAGGGATGCCGACTCCCTCCGTCAGCCCTGCGGGCTGCCACCTCCCTCGGTGAGGGAGGCTCATACACCTGTCGTCATCGCCAAAGGGCTCCCGTTCTGGCTCCCGTAATGGCTCCCTCTTTGAGGGAGCTGGCGCCGACGGCGACTGAGCGAGTTGACTGAATACCACAGGAAAACGTGAAGAACCATTGTATGGCTTCATTCTCCTCCGCGATCGTGCTTCATCTGGGAATCAATGATGCTGATGCCCATGATGATGTGCCGCTTGTCCGGCTGCATGCGCGTGACCTTCATGTTCACGTAGACCGGCTTGCCGGTGTCCACCAGGCGATAGGTCATGGTGAAGACGCCCTGCTCATCCAGCGCGCGGATGATCTGCTCCTTGGAGAATGCGGCGTAGAAGGCCTCGCGATCCTGCTCGTAGATGCGATGGGCTTCCCGCACGCAGGCGTCGAAGAAGTTCTCGCCGTGGCGTTCCATGGCCAGCTCCTCGCCGCCGACGGGGGAGGTGTATTCGATGAAGCGGTCGGTTTCCAGGTCCACGTAATAGATGTTGTAATAGTCGGCGGCCAGCGCGCGGGCGATCCCGGCGTAGGTGGCGCCCGCGTTTGGCTCGGTGATGGAGAGCACCGCCATGGCCACCGCGGACGCGCCGGTCACGGAATTGAAGCTGATGCGGCGGGCGAAGGCATGGGCGACGGAGCCGTCCCTCATCGGCTCGTCAAAGAAGGCGCGGCTGTCGCTGTCGCAGCAGCAGCGCATCAGGCTCAGCAGCGCGCTGCCCACCTTCTCGCTCGTGGCCGACACCTCGGTCTTTCCGTCGGAAATGTTCAGGCCGTAAAAGCGGCGAATGAAGTCCCGAAAGGTGTGGCTTGACCGGACAAACCGCAGACGGTCGCCGCGGATCTCCAGTATGCCCATCGGCAGCGTGTTGAACACGTTCTCCAGGCGAAAGCTGTCCTCCTGGGCGATCACCGTCAGGTCGTAGAGGTTCACGCGGCCGATGGATTCGTAGTAGGCAGATTCCTGCGGGTTTTCAAACCCAATCTGGACGCCCTTCTCATAGCGCGCCCGGATCTCGCTCATGGGAATGGGCTTGCAGAAGTAATAGCCCTGAAGCTTGGAACAGCCGATTTCCCGCAGGAAGCGCACCTGCGCTTCGGTTTCCACGCCCTCGCAGACGGTATCCACGCCCAGCGACGTGGCCATGCGCATCAGCTCCGTCAGGATCACCTTGCCGCCCTCGCCCTCGTCCAGCCGCTTCATGAAGCTCATGTCGAACTTCAGCAGGTCGAAGGGAATGCTCTGCAACACGTCCAGCGAGGAATAGCCGCTGCCAAAGTCGTCCATCCAGACCGGGAAGCCCAGCTTCCGGAAGCGGGCGATCTGCTCCTTCATGAATTCAAAATCGCTGCCGACGGTGCTCTCGGTGATTTCGATGGTGATCAGCTCGCGGCGAACGCCCGCGGCGTCCACGCGGCGGCGAATCTCCTCGACGATGTCGCAGGCGTTGAAGTCGGAGCGGGAGAGGTTCACGGACTGCGGCACCAGGAAGTAGTCGGCCTTCTCCTGCCGCTTCAGCTTGTCGAGCACCTCCTCCAGCACGTACAGATCCAGCTTGTAGATCTGCCCGGATTCCTCCAGCACCGGGATGAAGTCGGCGGGGGAAAGGAAGCCGCGCTGCGGATCGATCCAGCGGGCCAGAGCTTCCTCGTCGCACACCTTGCCATTCACGGCGCGGACGATGGGCTGATAGTACACCTGGATCCACTTTTCCCGAATGGCCCGGTCGAGGTTTGAGAGAATGTGCTGGCGATGCTCGGCGCTGTCCCTCGTTTTCAGGGTATAGAAGCCGTAGCAGGAGGCGTAGTTCTTCTTCAGCGCGTCGCAGGCCACCTTCGCCCGGTCGCACGCGGTGGAAGCGGGCACCGGCTCGATGCGCGAGGGATAGATGCCGATGTGGACGGGCAGCGAACGGCCTTCGTTCAGACCTTCGCTCTGCGCGATGAGGCTTTGCAGCCGCTCCTCAAGCCCCTCCTCCGGCGCGATGGCGACAAAGTGGTCGGAACTGATGCGGCAGCAGTTTTCGCTGGTGAAGGTGCGCGCCAACAGCTTCGCGAATGCCTGAAGCAGCTTGTCGCCCTCGGCAAAGCCGTGGCGCGTGTTGTAATACTTCATGCCGCTGAAATCCAGATACAGCAGGGTCGGACTGCCGCCCTCCCGGAGGATGGCGTCCTTGCCGCTCCCGGCCCGCTCGAAGAACCAGGTCATGCTGGGCAGGCCCGTCAGATAGTCGTATCGGCTGGCCTTCAGGAAGCTCGCCTCGTGCAGGGCGGCGTTCAGTTTTTGGTTCAGGCGGGTGCCATGGGCGTCCGAATCCTCCACATAGGCGCCTTCGTCCATGTACCAGACGTAGGAAAGGCGCGCGCCCGTGTCGGTGAACACGTGTTCCCCGGTGGCGTGAATGACGTGATAGCCGCCGCCGCACTTGCGGGTGCGGTAGATGATGTCATAGGGCTTGTCCGCGGTGGCGAAGTGCCAGGCGGATTCCGAGATGCGCGCCGTGTCGTCGGGATGCGTATCCTTGTACATATCCCTGTTCATGTCGCGATAGGCCTCGTCCAGATCCGCGTAGTTGAAAAGCCGCCGGAAGCCCTCGGAAAATACCAGCGCCACCACGCGCTGGTTGACATACTGATAGACGCCCAGCGGAGCGCTCATCCGCTCCAGGACCCGGCGTTCGGCGTCGCTGAATTGATAGGTGTCCATAACCAAACCTCGCTTGATCGTCGTGGTCGCGCGAAATGCAGCTTTCGACCCGGCCAACCGCGCCCAGCGCCGGTTGTGGCTCCATTATAGCATTCTTTTATAATTAATTCAACCATAATAATCCAAAATTCAAAATGTTACAATGCTTTTCGCGCAAATCCCCCGAAAAGCGCAAAAAACGGTTCTCCACGGAAAACTGGGAGATTTGCAGAATGCAACCTCTTGACGTTACGAACAGATCCTTCGGCAATGAGGGCGGTGTTCTTCCGTATGCCTTCATGCACCCCTTGTATTTCCCGAAAAGCGAAAAAAGTGTGAGACGATTTTGCTTTATATGTAATCATGTGTGTAACCTGATGTGCGGAAAACAGTTGCCAACCGCGGGAGAATATGGTATGATAAAAATGGATTTGGATGGAATCCAGCGATCACGTTTGCCTCGCGCTTGGCGAGAGGTATCCTCCGTTGAAAAGAGGCTGGGCACGTGCAGGACGAAAGAAAGCTGACCCGGAATCTGTCGCCGACGGCAGCATGGGCGTTTTCAATCGGCACGAGTATCGGCTGGGGCTCCCTGGTCGTCACCAGCAATACCTATCTGGCGCAGGCGGGGCCGTGGGGCAGCGCCATCGGCATGATCGTCGGTGGCCTGATCATGCTGATCATCACCGCCAATTACGCTTACCTGATGAACGTCTATCCCAGCTCCGGCGGTGCGTACACCTATGCCTGCGAGACGCTGGGCCACGACTATGGCTTCCTGACCGCCTGGTTCCTCAGCCTGACCTACCTGGCCGTGCTCTGGGCGAACGCCACCTCCATTCCGCTGTTCGCGCGCTATTTACTGGGGGATATCTTCAAAATCGGGCACCTGTATACGCTCTTCGGCTACGACGTCTACCTGGGGGAGGCGCTGCTTTCCATCGCCTGCCTGCTGATCGTGGCGTTGCTCTGCGCCCGCTGGAAGCACGCCATGGCCGTGTCCATGACGGTGCTGGCCATCGTTTTCACTCTGGGCATCGTGATCTGCTTCGCCTTCGCGGCGGCGCAAAACGGCCTGCGGTTTGAGCCGTCCTATGTACCGGACCGCTCCGCGTTTTCGCAGGTCGTGAAGATCGCGGTGATTTCGCCCTGGGCGTTCATCGGCTTTGAGAACATCTCCCATTCGACGGAGGAGACCCGGTTCAGGAATACGCGCTTCTTCCGCATCCTGCTCATCTCCGTCATTTCGACCACGGTATTGCACATATTCGTCACGCTGCTTTCGGCAACGGCCTATCCGCCGGAGTACGCCTCCTGGCTTGACTACATCCGCGACCACGACAACCTGGAGGGCCTGAAGGGCCTGCCCGCCTTCTACGCCGCGGAGCACTACATGGGCTCCTTTGGCGTCGTCACGCTGATGCTGGTGCTGCTTTCGCTGATCGTCACGAGCCTGATCGGCAACATCACTGCCGTCAGCCGCCTCTTTTACGCGATGGGGCGGGACGGTGTCCTTCCCGGGCGCTTTGGCAAGCTGAACAGCCGCCAGATCCCCGGAAGCGCCATCCTGCTGGTGGCGGCGTATCGGCGTTTTTCCCGTTCCTCGGACGAACCGCCATCGGTTGGATCGTGGACGTGACGACCATCGGCGCCACGCTGATCTACGGCCTGGTTTCCGCCTCCGCGATGCGGCTGGGAAAGGAGCGCAGGGATCACCGGGAGCGCTGGCTGGGCGTCGCGGGCGTGATCATCATGATCGGCTTCGGCATCTACCTGCTGGTGCCGAACCTCTATGACGCCGGCTCCATGGCGCGGGAATCCTAT
The DNA here is from genome assembly GCA_902799045.1 of uncultured Eubacteriales bacterium. Taxonomy (GTDB): domain Bacteria; phylum Bacillota; class Clostridia; order Christensenellales; family Aristaeellaceae; genus UBA2862. The sequence goes on along the minus strand of CADBZH010000006.1, from coordinate 9,063 downwards.
TTCTTCTTCATCGTCTGGGCGGTGCTGGGCTTCATCTACTTCCATCGGCTGCTAAAGGCGGACGGGGCGCATCGGTTCGGCAAGTCCATTGTCGTGTGGATCGCACTGTTCACGATGGTGCTGTTCGTGTCGCTGGTGTTCCTGGTGCAGAGTTTCCTCACCGCGATGGGCACCGGCATGACGAACATCGCTCTGTTCTTCGCTGAAAACGGCGTCGGCGACGCCTCGACGGCGGCGGTGGCCGGTGAGATCCAGCGGGCGCGCCTGTCCACGGGCGGGGCCGTGACGGTGGTGGTGTTCCTGATCGCGCTTTCGCTGACGATGCTGATCCGCAACTTCCGCATGATCAGCGAGCGCGCGCGGTTCAACGAGGCCAGACTGGGCGCGGTCCAGGAGCTGGCCAGCCGCGATTCCCTCACGGGCGTCAAGAGCCGCCACGCCTATACCGAGAAGGAGAAGGAGCTGGACAGCGCGATTGCCGGCGGCACCGCCGCGGAATTTGCCATCGCCGTTTGCGACTTGAACGGCCTCAAATTCATCAACGACGCCCTGGGCCACAAGGCCGGCGACGAGCGCCTGAAGCAGGCGAGCCGGGTGATCTGTCGCATCTTCTCCCACAGCCCCGTCTACCGGAACGGCGGCGATGAGTTCGTGGTCTACCTGTCCGGCAGCGATTTTGAAGAGCGGGCAGACCTGATGGATTCGCTGCACGAGCTGTCCGTCGCCAACATCGCCACCGGCGACGTGGTCATCTCCGCGGGCCTGTCGGAATTTGAACCGGGCAAGGACGCGCGCCTGCGCAGCGTGTTTGAAAGGGCGGACGCGCTGATGTACAAGGAGAAACAGCTCCTCAAGAGCATGGGGGCGGCGACGCGATAGCGTCGCCGTTTCCCGATGCGGTGAAATATTTTTTGATTTTTGGGCCGCAGTCAGTCGACACGGGCGGCAAAATATTGTATAATGGTATAAATGGGTACCGCACCGGCTCCGCGCCCCGATCCATCGGTCGCGAACGGCAGACGGCCCTGTTGGACAAAGCATTGTGAGGAGGACTTCGAATGATGAAGAACAAGGGAACGACCCTGCTGGCCCTGCTGGTTGCCCTGCTGCTGGCGGTCTCCGCGCTGTCCGGCTTCGCGCTGGCCGAGGAAGCCGACGGGGAAGCACCGTTTGAGCTGTGGAACTCCGACGCGCCCTCGCTGAACGCGCTGATCGAGTATGTCGAGGCGGTGACGGACGAGGAGTCGCCCGACTACATCCCCCGGGAGGATCGCATCGCCACCTTCGATATGGACGGCACGCTCTGTGCCGAGCTGAACCCCACGTATCTTGAGTACTATCTGCTGGCCCGCCGCATCCTGGCGGACCCGACCTACGCGCCGGACGCGGAGATGCTGGAGTTTGGCCGCATGCTGCGCGACTGCGCTTTGGACCGGTCGTTCCCGGACGGCATGGACATGCTGCACGCCACCCACGCGGCGAAGGCCTACTCGGGCATGACCGTCAATGAGTTTGCGGACTTTGTCACCCGCCAGATCGTGCGCGAGGCGGACGGCTTTGACGGCATGACCTACGCCGAGTCCTTCTATCTGCCCATGATTGAGGTCATCGAATACCTGCAGGACAACGGCTTCAAGTGCTACATCTGCTCCGGCAGCGACCGCTTCATCTGCCGCACGTTCATCGAGGGCATGATCGACATTCCCTACGATCAGATCATCGGCATGGACGTGGCGCTGGAGGCCACCCACCAGGGCGACGCCGACGGCCTGAACTACGTGTACGCCAACAATGACACGCTGGTGCGCACGGACAGGCTGCTCATCAAGAACCTGAAGACCAACAAGGTGCTGCAGATCGCCCAGGAGATCGGCCGCCAGCCGGTGCTCTCCTTCGGCAACAGCTCCGGCGACGTGAGCATGCACAACTATGCGCTCTACAACAACGAGTACAGGAGCGCGGCCTTCCAGCTGATCGCCGACGACGGCGAGCGCGACTACGGCAATCCCGACAAGGGCCCCGAGCTGCGCGAGAAGTGGGAGGGCATGGGCTTTACCGTGATCTCCATGCATGACGACTGGAAGACCATCTACGGCGAGGACGTGGTCAAGACCAACGAATTCCACTGGCTGGACGACCTCGCGGAGAACATCACCCCCGTTGAGGCTGCGGAGGCGGAGGCGGAGAGCGAGGGCGACGTGCAGTACGTGATGTACCTCGGCACCAACGACAAGGACACCAACAAGCCCGTGTTCACCCAGGCGGAGGCCATGGAGCAGGCGAAGACCATCCTGCTGAACCACTTCGGCGGCTACACCATCCAGGATGCCGAGGGCGGCTGGCTGGGCGACGACGGCACAGCCTACCAGGAGTACACCCTGGTGATCTCCCTGTCCGATACCACGCTGGACGCGGTGCACGCAGCGGCGGACGAGTTGCTGGAGGTATTCAACCAGAGCTCCGTGCTGATCCAGGCCAATCCGACCACCACCGAGTTCTATAGCGGTGAATGACGGCCATACAGAAATCATAACGAGGGGAGGGGAGAGGTCTTGAAGGAAATCACCGTCAAGGCAATGGTAGAAAACATTCCGCAGGTGACAGAGTTTATCGACATGGAGCTGGAAGCCCTGGACTGCCCGCTCCGCGCTCAGACGCAAATCGATGTGGCCATCGACGAGCTGTTTGGCAACATCGCGTTCTATGCCTACTCCGGTGAAGTGGGCGACGCCGTCGTGCGCTTTGAATATGACGAAGCCACGCACATGGCGTCCATCACGTTCATCGACGCCGGCGCGCCGTTCGATCCGCTCGCGAAGCCGGACCCGAACGTCACGCTCTCGGCGGAGGAGCGCCAGATCGGCGGACTGGGCATCTTCCTTGTAAAAAAGACGATGGACGACGTCGTCTATCGCCGGGAGAATGACCGCAACGTACTGACGATCGTCAAGAAAATTGGATGAGGTGCTTCGGGATACCTGTCGAACGCCACCTCTGCAACCGGCCGCTCAGGCCATGTGACAACAGAATTCATTAAGGAGGAAAAACCATGAACATCACCAAGACTCAGAACGGAACCGCCCTGACCATCGCCCTGGAGGGCCGCCTCGACACCACCACCGCGCCGGAACTCGAAAAGGAAATGAAGGACCTGCTTCCCGCCGCCACCGAGCTGACGATGGACTTTGCCAAGCTGGAGTACATCTCCTCCGCAGGCCTGCGCGTGCTGCTGAGCGCCCACAAGGTCATGGCTCCCAAGGGCGGCATGAAGGTGACGAACGTCAACGATATCGTCCGCGAGGTGTTTGATGTGACCGGCTTCATCGACATCCTGAATATCGAATAATCCACTGAACATCGAGGAGTAGAAAATGAGACGCGGATTTGCTTTGCTTCTTGCGCTGGTGCTGGCCGCCGCGCTGCTGCCCACCGCGGCGATCGGCGAAACCGCGGATGCCACGGAGATCGACGCGCTGATCGGCAACATGACGCTGGAGGAAAAGGTCGGCCAGATGATGATCGTCTCCTTCAGGATCTGGAAGGAAGTGCCCGAGGAGGCGCCGGAGGATGCTGAAGCGGCCGAAGCGCCCGAAGCGATCAACATCACGGAGTTGAACGACGATATTCGCGCCTGCCTGCACGACTATCACTTCGGCGGCACGCTGCTGTATGCGGAGAATTGCCAGGATGCCGAACAGACGCTGCGTCTCGTGGCGGACCTTCAGGCGGAGAACCAGGCTGGCGGCGGTCTTCCGATGATCGTGGCCGCCGATCAGGAGGGCGGCGGCAGCGTCGCCCGCCTCCGCTTCGGCACCACCGGCGTTGGCAACATGGCCCTGACCGCCACCGGCGACCCCGCAAACGCCCGGGCGATGGCCGCGATCTACGGCGAGGAGCTTAAATGGGTGGGCATCAACACCAACTTCGCGCCGGTGATGGACACGAACAACAACGCCAACAACCCGATCATCGGCGTACGCGCCTTTTCGGATGTGCCGGAGACGGTGTCCGAATACGGCGTCGCCTACATCGAAGGCCTGCACAGCCAGGGCGCCATTGCCACGGTGAAGCACTTTCCCGGCCACGGCAATACCGACACAGACAGCCACACTGGCCTGCCGCGCATCGACAGCACCTATGAAGCGCTGAAGGCCTTCGAGCTCGTGCCCTTCCAGGCGGCCATCGACGCGGGCGCGGACATGGTGATGACCGCGCACATCCAGTATCCCCAGATCGAGAAGGAGACCTACACCTCCGTCTCCACCGGGGAGGAGATCTGTCTGCCCGCCACCATGAGCCGGACGATCCTGAAGGATATCCTCCGGGACGACATGGGCTTCAATGGCGTAGTGGTCTCCGACGCGCTGGACATGGCCGCGATCCACGACCATTTCACCGACGAGGATATCCTGCGTCTGACCATCAACGCCGGCGTGGACATGCTGATCCTGCCGGAAATCTCGGACACCAACCAATTCCGCAGGAACAAGGCCATGGTGGACGCGGCGGTTCGCCTGGTTCAAAGCGGCGCAATCGACGAGGCGCGCATCGACGAATCCGTGCGGCAGATCCTGACACTCAAGCAGAAGTACGGTTTGCTGGATCGGATTGATTTCACCGTCACGGACGCGCAGGTCGAGGCAGCGGTCAACGGCTGCGGCAGCGACGCGCACCGCCAGGCGGCCTGGGAGCTGGCCGAAAGGGCCAACACGCTCCTGAAGAATGAAGACGGCGCGTTCCCGATTCATATGGGCGACGGCGAGACAGCGCTTGTCCTGTTTGCCGATTCCTGCGCCAGCCGCGCCGGTACCGGCGAATGGGCGAAGCAGATGCTGGGCGATGTCGGCGAGTCGATCACCGTGATGACGAACGACGCCGAAAATGGCGAGCAATGCCTTCAGGCTGCCTCAAAGGCGGATCATGTGGTGCTGGTGCACCGGATGTACAAGGCGGCCTGCCTCGACCCCAACAGCAGCGACGGCTTCTCCACGGCGATCTTCGACCAGATCATCGAAGCTCGGCACGCCATCGGCAAGCCCGTGATCCTCGTGTCCTGCCAGCTGCCCTACGACGCCGCGCGATTCCCAGAGGCCGACGCCGTGCTGTTGACCTACGGCGCCTCACCGTTGCGCGCCGTGCCCCCGGAGACGGGCGCGGGCAGCGCCTGCGCGCCGAACCTGCCGGCGGCGCTGTGCGCCTGCTTCGGCATGGGCGAGGCGAACGGCGTGCTCCCCGTGGACCTTCCGGAGCTGGATGAGAACTACGCGATCAACACCGACAAACTATTTGCGGCGAAATAACAACCGGAGGAACCCAATATGATGGTATCGGATAAGTTCATGCTCAACAGCGACGCCGAGCGCATGGCCGCGGCGCGCTATGCCACGGAGGATTTTGCCTCGAAGGCCAAACTGGACGCGCGGGACACCCTGCGCCTGGAACTGCTGGTGGAGGAGACACTGGGCATGGCCAAGACCATGCTGGACGAATTCTACGGCCAGATCTGGTTTGTGGCTGACGGCAAGGCCTGCGAGATCCACTTCGAGGCCACGGCGGACATGAACGCGGACAAGAAGGACGAGCTGCTCTCCGTGTCCAGCAGCGGCAAAAACGCCTCGACCAAGGGCTTCATGGCGAAGCTGGGCGAGGTGATCACCGGCACGCTGCGCAGCGCCAGCCGCACGATGGACGCCTATGGGCAGGAGACCATGCACTATGGCATCGTGCATACGCCGACCGTGCTTTCCGCCAACAGCGATATGATGACGATCTGGACCTTGCAGACCTACCGCAACGGCCTGGACCAGGCCCGCGGCGTAAACGGCGCGGCGGAAGAGGCCTGGGACGAGCTGGAAAAATCCATCGTCGGCAAGATCGCGGACGACGTGGTCGTGGGCGTCAAGGGCGACCGGATCGACATGATCATCAAGAAGCGATTCTGATCGGCTGAAACGACAGGGGGAGGCGCGGATATGGGTTCTTTATCCAAGTATCACCGCTTTCGGGAAGCAGGTGAATCCGCGAACGTGAACAATGTCGCCCGATTCGGTGAACCGTCCCATTCGCTGTTCACCACGTCGAAGGTCTTCACGCTGCACAAGCACATCGACATCACCGACGCCCAGGAGCGCGTGGTCTATGAAGCGAATACGAAGTTCCCCTCGCTGCACGACAAGACGGACGTCAACCGCGCGGACGGGAGCCACGTGGCCCACATTGAGCGGAAGATCCTCACGCTGCACCAGCGCCACTTCATCACGATGGCGGACGGCACGGTGTTTGAGGTGTCGACGGAGCTGCTGCACCTGGTGAAGGACATCAACAACATCGAGGGCCTCGGCTGGCAGCTGCGCGGAAACATCATCGGCCTGAACTTCGAGCTTTACGACGTGGACGACAGCGTCATCGCCGTCATCGGACAGAAGGCGATCTCGATCCACGACAAGTATTGCATCGATATCTATCGGCCGGAGTTCGAGGACAAGGTCGTCGCCATACTGGTCACGCTCCAGCATATGGTCAAGGACCGCGAGGCGGCAGCGTCCTCCTCTTCCTATTCCTCGTCCTCCTCCAACAACGGATGACCGATTGCCCGCAGCCGGACCGTGCCTGGATGCGGGCGTTTCCTTTATAAAGCGTGCTTCTGATAGGCCCAGAAGCGCATTGGGTGCCGCCTGATGACCTTCATACAGCATTTCCCGCTACCTGGAAACCCAATCAAGCTTCGACGCGACGACAGGAGGGATACGACAGATGATTCAGAACACTCCCATCATTCAACGAAGCGATATGATCCGATGCGCCCTGTGCGCCGACGCGCCCTGCGACGCAGCCTGCGAAGCGCTGAACCCCTCCGGATTGCTGCGCAGCATCTGGTTTCGGAACGAGCAGGGAGCGGCGCACCGGCTTGAGGCGGATCGCTGTGCGGATTGCGACGCGCCCTGTGAACGCGCGTGTGTGCGTCCGGGCCAGGTACCCATACGCGGCCTCATCCGAAAGCTGCGCGACGAAGTGCTTCCCGTGGCGGAAACGCCCCTGCCGGAGGACGAGGCGCGCCTGAAGTGCGATCTCTGTGGCATCCCGCTGGAAAACCCGTTCCTGCTCTCCTCCTCCGTGGTGGCCAGCACGTATGACATGTGCGCCCGGGCCTTCGACGCGGGGTGGGCGGGCGCCTGCTTCAAGACTATCTGCTCGATGGACATCCATGAGGCCTCGCCGCGCTTCTCCGCGCTCACCGGCGACGGCGGCAGCATCGTGGGCTTCAAGAACATCGAGCAGCTCTCCGACCACAGCGTGGCGGAAAACATGGAGATCTTCCGCCGCCTGAAGGCGAAGTATCCGAACAAGTTCATCCTCGCGTCCATCATGGGTCAGGACGAGGCCGAGTGGGGAACGCTGGCCCGCCTCTGCGAGGAAAACGGCGCGGACGCCATCGAGCTGAACTTCTCCTGCCCCAACATGGCCGAAGGCGGCCTGGGGTCGGACATTGGGCAGGTGCCGGAGCTGGTGGAGCGCTTCACCGCTGCGGCCAAGCGGGCCTGCCACATCCCGGTGCTGGCAAAGCTGACGCCGAACGTGGCGAGCATGAGCCCCGCGGCGGAGGCGGCGCGCCGGGGCGGCGCGGACGGCATCGCCGCCATCAACACCATCAAGTCCGTGACGGGCGTCAATCTGCACACCTTCGTGGCGCAGCCCGCCGTGCACGGCCAGAGCGCCGTGGGCGGCTACAGCGGCAACGCCGTGAAGCCCATCGCCCTGCGCTTCATCGCGGAGCTTGGCAAGAACCCCGCGCTTCAGGGCATGCACCTTACCGCCATGGGCGGCGTGGAGACCTGGCAGGACGCGCTGGAGTTCATCCTGCTGGGCGGCGGCTCCATCCAGGTGACCACCGCCGTGATGCAGTACGGCTATCGCATCATCGACGATCTGAAGGAGGGCCTGAACCTCTACCTCGCGGAGAAGGGCTTTCCCGGCGTCAAGCAGGCGGTCGGGCTGGGCCTGGACGCGCTCGACCCCACGACGGACGCGCTGGAGCGCGACACGGTCGTGTTCCCCAGGTTTAATCGCGAGCGATGCGTCGGCTGTGGCCGCTGCGTGATCTCCTGCGCCGACGGAGGGCACCAGGCGCTCCGCCTGAACGAAGCGCGCCAACCGGTGCTGGACGGCAGGAAGTGCGTCGGGTGCCACCTTTGCCTGCTGGTCTGCCCCCAGAGGGCCATCACGCCCTCCAGGAAGCGCGTCGCGCGCTGACATTATCCGAGAAGGGATTGAAGATCGATGGATTACAAGCGTCAGGTGACGATGGACGCCTCCGGCTTTGTGCTCCTGGCGGACTTTGTGCCCTCCATTGTGCAGGAGATTCGATACTTTTCCACCTATAACTTCGTCGGCGATCGCATCGACGGCTATGAGCAGCCCGTGGCGCTCCTCAGCATCGAGGCGGCGCGGGCGCTGAAGGCGGTGGCGGGGGAGGTGAACGCCCAAGGCTATCGCCTGAAGGTGTTCGATGCCTACCGGCCGGCCTGCGCCGTGAAGCACTTCGTGCTCTGGGGCATCGAGGACCTCGACCTGCGCATGAAGCCCTATTTCTATCCGGAGCTTGAAAAGCAGGAGCTGTTCAAGCAGGGCTACATCGCCAGCCAGTCCTCCCACAGCCGCGGCAGCGCGGTGGACCTGACGCTGCTGGACATGCGCACCGGCCGGGAAATGGATATGGGAAGCCCCTTCGACCTGTTCAGCGAGCTTTCGCATCCCGATTCCCGCGCGGTGACGGACGAGCAGTTTGAAAACAGGATGTTCCTGCAGCGGGCCATGACGCGCAACGGCTTCCAGCCCATCGACTGTGAATGGTGGCACTTCTCCCTGAAGGATGAGCCGTATCCGGAAACCTACTTTGAATTCCCGGTGTCGCCCCAGTATTTGAAGAAATAGTTGACATTTATTAATAAATATCTTACAATTAATTATGACTCGTGGCAGTCATGCCGTGCGCGCAGTTGGAAATAAGGGCTCTTTACGGAAACTTGGGGAATTGAGAAGATCCCCCTCTCCGCCCTACGGGCA
>CADBZH010000005.1 GCA_902799045.1 uncultured Eubacteriales bacterium | reverse complement strand
CGAGGATGTGCAGTTTCGAGGGTATCAGGCTGCATTTCAAGGCGCTTTTCCGAAGGCTTACTGGCTGCAAGTCGAGGAAAAGCAACACAGAAATGCAGCTTGAGACGCCGAAAATGCGCTTCAGGGATTTTAGAAACACACTCTAGTATTACTTCCCGAAATAGCTCTTCCGCAGCCCCGCAAAGGCCCGGCTGCGGAAGGCTACTTCGCGGCCTTCTTCGCCTGCATATAACCCAGAACGCCGCAGACGATGCAGATGATCACATCGATGACCAAATCCGCGCGGCTGCCGATCTCTGCCATAAAGCTGGTCTTCTTGATCAGACTCATCACAAAATTGAACAACGCGACGCCTGCGGCGCCAAGGATAAAGGTCAGGATACCGTTCAGAATTGGGTTCTTGGACAGCATTTGTATTCTCCTCCAAAAATTTAATCGTGAGACAGGATGTGCTTACTTCCCGAAATACCGCTTCAGCAGCCCCGCAAAGGCCTTGCCGTGACGGGCTTCGTCCCTTGCCATCTCGTGCACGGTGTCGTGGATGGCGTCCAGGTTCAGGGCCTTGGCGCGCTTGGCCAGGTCGGTCTTGCCGGCGGTGGCGCCGTTCTCGGCCTCCACGCGCATCTTGAGGTTCTTCTCGGTGCTGTCGGTGAGCACCTCGCCCAGCAGCTCGGCAAACTTCGCGGCGTGCTCGGCCTCCTCAAAGGCGGCGGTCTTCCAATACTCGCCGATCTCCGGATAGCCCTCGCGATAGGCGACGCGGCTCATGGCCAGGTACATGCCCACCTCGCTGCACTCGCCGGTGAAGTTGGAGCGCAGGTCGGCGATGATGTCCTCGGGAGCGCCCTGGGCCACGCCCACCACGTGCTCGGCGGCCCAGGTCATTTCCTCGGACTGCTCGATGAACTTGCTGGCGGGAGCCTTGCAGACGGGGCAGAATTCGGGCGCGGCGTCGCCCTCATGCACATAACCGCAGACGGAACAGACAAACTTCTTCATGAATCGAATCCTCCTTTAATGGTCGGTATTTCAATGCCTTTCAGCTACATCCATTATAAACGATAAAGCCGAATTTGTATACACTAATTTTCTCGTTGGACCGCATCGGACTCGACCAGCGGTGGAGCGAAGCGGTCCAGGTGCATCTTCAGATTCACATAGCTGCGCATCAGCCGCGCGGCCTCCGGCCACTCTTCCCGGGCGGCCAGCAGCTGGAATTTATCGAACTGGGTGCGGGGCGTCTTCATCAGGATGCGACGCGCGCCGTTGGAGATCCCCGGCGCGCTGCCCGCGCAGTCAAGGCACACCGTGCCGCCCAGCTCTGCGTCGAAGCGCGCCTCGCCGTCGACGGGCCTTCCGCAGCGCACACAGCCGTCCATCCGGGGGGAGAGGCCCATCAGGCGCATGAAGTGGCATTCAAAGGCGAACGTCACCAGCGCTGGCGGCAGCTCTCCGTAATTCAGATGCGCCAGCGCCCGCAGCGTGATGATGAACAGCTCCGGGGCCGGGGTGTCCGGCAGGATGGCCGTGTCCAGCAGCTTCAGCCAGTACACACCGTGGCAAAGCCGGTCGTAATCCGACCGCAGCTCATAGTAGCTTTCGGAGATCTGGCACTGCTCCAGCGCGTTCCGGTCCCGATGGCTGTAGAGCTGGAACTCCCCGCTGGTGAAGGGCTCGACGGCGTTCACCAGCGGCGATTTCGGCCTCCGGCAGCCCCGGGCGATGGCCTCCACGCGGCCCAGCTCCGGCGAGAACAGCGTGATCATCCGGTCGTAGTCGGAGTAGTCCGCCCGACGGATGACGATGGCGGGAGTGGTGAAGGTGGGCATGTCAGTCCTCGTAGCCCAGCGCGCGCAGGTCGCCCGCGCGATTGCGCCAATCCTCGCGCACCTTCACCCACAGCTTCAGCATCACCTTCGTGCCCAGCAGGCGCTCGATGTCGGCGCGGGCCTCGCTGCCGATCTTCTGGAGCATCGCGCCCTGCCTGCCGATGATGATGGACTTGTGGGAGGCGCGTTCGCAATACACGTTCGCGTGGATCTCGGTGAGCGTGTCGGACACCTTCTTGATTTGCAGCATCTCGACGCCGACGCCGTGGGGCACCTCGTCCCGCAGGTTGCGCAGGGCCTTCTCGCGGATGATCTCCGCGCACATCACGCGCTCCGGCTGGTCGGTGATCATGTCGTCGGGGAAGTACTTCGGCCCCTCGGGCATGGCCTCGATCAGCAGCTTCAGCAGCAGGTCGCAGTTTTCCCCGCTGCGGGCGGAGGTGGACACGATCTGGTCATAGCCAATCCCGTGCAGCTGGTTCAGCTGGGGAAACAGCTTCTCCTCCGGCACGATGTCGATCTTGTTCACCGCCAGGAATTTCGGGCAGCGCATCTTCGCCAGGTCCTGCATGATGGCCATGTCGCCCGCGCCGATGTGCTGGCCGTCCACCACGCAAAGCACGGCGTCCACGCCTTCCTTGGCCTCCTCGGCGGTCTTCATCATGTATTCGCCCAGCTTGGTGCGCGGCTTGTGCAGGCCGGGGGTGTCCACAAAGACGATCTGCCAATCCTCGCCCGTGGCCACGCCCAGCAGCTTGTTGCGCGTGGTCTGGGGGTGGTTGGAGATGATGGCGACCTTCTCGCCCACAAAGCGGTTCATCAGGCTGGATTTGCCTACGTTCGGCCGTCCCATGATGGCGACGAAGCCGGAACGAAACTTCTTTTCGGTAGTCAAGTATGATTCCTCCGTGTTCTTTACAACGATACAGATGACAGTGTTTCAAGTCAAAAGGGGGGAAGCGCTGGATGACAGGTCCGATTCCAAATGAACTGTACGCCGCGACGGCAAAGCGCGTTTCACATGGGTTGATTTCATTCGAAACCGGAAGCCGTTCGCCTACGAACGGACATCCACGCCCAGATCCTCCGGGCTCAGTCCCTCCGGCAGCAGCTCGCCGAGGGCCCTGACGGTGTAGCCCTTGCCGAATTCGCCGACGATCACCGGCAGGCTCGTATCGGAAAACTCGCGCAGCACCTGCCGGCAGATGCCGCAGGGCCAGGCCACGGCAGTGGAGCCGACCACGGCGATGGCCTTGAAGCGCCGCGCGCCGTTTACGACGGCATTGCCCGCTGCGCAGCGCTCGGCGCAGATCGTCGCGCCGTAGGAGGCGTTTTCAAAGTTGCAGCCCAGGAAGGTGCGCCCGTCCTCTGAAAGGATGCATGCGCCCACCTTGAAGTGGGAATAGGGGCTGTAGCTCATCTGCATGGCCTCGCAGGCCAGCTCGAACAGCCGGTCATAGGAAACCTCCACGCCCTCGCGAGTGATGCCGAGACCGCCCAGGGCCTTTTCTTCCATGGCGCGCATGGCCTTCTTCTCCTCCTCGTTCATGTGGTCGTAGCCCATCAGGTGAAACGCGGAATGGGCGGCGAGGTAGCTCAGCTCCCGCTCGAGCGAATGGCCGTATTCGGCCGCCTGCTGTCGGGCGCGGTTCAGGTTGATCACACAGTCGCCCAGGTTCACGCCGCCGAAGGAGGGATCGTATTCCCGGGCGAGGCGCTTCGGGCAGCTCCGCGCGGTCTTTCCCGGGGGATAGGCGACGGTGGGGAAGGACAGCACGTCGGTGGCGCTGTCGATCTGCCGCGTCTGGCGGTTCAGCTCGCGGATGGCCTCGTCGTCGACGATCCGGATACCGAACCCGGCGCCCTCGACGCCCTCGGCCTCAAGGCAGGCGCCCGCCACCCTCTCCAGCAGCGCCTCCAGCCCGGACAGCTCGTCGGGCATGGGCACTTCCCATTGAAGCTCAATCGCCATGCGGCCTGACCTCCTCCGTCCGGGGCTGCGGGGGAACCGTCTCCGCCTGCGGGGCTTCGTCGGGACGGACCGGCGCGGCCTCCGCCGCCGAAGGCTCCGCCGCCTCCGCCTTCGCGCCCTCCTGGACGGCCGGCGGCTCGGCGGGCTTTTCTGCTTCGGCGGGCTTGTCTTCCGCGGTCGGCCTGGCGGGCTCGGCGGCTTCCGTGCGCGGCGGCAGCTTCACGTCGGGATACTCGATCCGCTCGTGGAATACGCCGGTCAGTACGGTGGAGAACGCGCTGCAAATCTTTTCCAGATCGCCGAACGTCAGATCAGACTCGTCCAGCTGGCCGTCGTTCAGCTTGTTGCGCACCAGCTTGTGGATCAGCGCGTCGATCTTCTCCGGGCTGGGATCGGGCAGGCTGCGGGCGGCGGCCTCGATGGTGTCCGCCAGCATGACCGCCGCGGCCTCCTTGGTGTGGGGGCGCGGGCCCTCGTAGCGGAAGGCGTTGATGTCCACGTTCTCCGCGCCGTAGAGCTTGGCGGCCTTGTCATAGAACCACAGCACGACGCCGTCGCCATGGTGCTGGCGGATGATGTCCAGCACCGGCTCCGGCACCCGCGCCTTCTGGGCCATGGCCGCGCCGTCGCGGGGATGGGCCGTCAGGATCGCGGCGGAGACCCGCGGGTCCGTGCGGTCGTGTGGGTTGTCGCCCAGCTGGTTTTCCTTGAAATAGACGGGACGCTTCAGCTTGCCCACATCGTGGTAATAGGCGCCCACGCGTGCCAGCAGGGCGTTGCCGCCCACGGCGTTGGTGGCGGCCTCGGCCAGGTTTGCCACGATGATGGAGTGGTGATAGGTGCCGGGGGCCTCCAGCAGCAGGCGCCTCAGCAGCGGCTGATTGGGGTTGGAAAGCTCGATCAGCTTGGCGTTGGTGGCCAGGTTGAAGATCGATTCCAGCAGCGGCTGCAGCCCGATGCAGAGGATGGCGCTGATGATGCCGCTGGACATGGCCCACAGGGCGTTCGTCGCCACGCTGCCCAGCTCCGCGCTGTTGATGAGGCCGACGGACAGGGTGCAGATAAAGTTGGAGATGCCCACCAAAACGCCGGCCAGCAGCGTGCTGGTGCGCTGCATGCTGCGGCTGAACACCGCCAGCACGATCGGCCCGGCCACCATGCTCATCAGGATCACCGAGAACATCGTGACGGTGAACAGGCCGCCGCCCGCATCCATCAGCAGCGAGGCCAGGAAGCCGAGGGCGATGTTGAAGTAGAGGGCAATGCGCTGGTCGTAGAGCAGCGCCACCAGCATCAGCCCCAGCGAAATGGGCATCATGTAGGCGTTGAAGCGGCTGACCGCCAGGCAAAGCCCGGTGACGAGCACGGCGATCAGGCACAGCATCAGCACCTCCTTCGAGGTGGGCTGATGGCTGGCGTAGCGCTTCAGATAGAGCGCCGCGCAGCCCATCATCAGCAGCACGATCAGCGCGATGCCGGCCAGCATCGGCACGTCCAGCTTGTCCTCCTTCAAAAGGCCCAGCGAGGACAGCATCGTATATTGCGCCAGCGTGACGATCTCGCCCCGGCGCACGATGACCTCGCCCTTCACGCACATCTCCGTCTCCACGGCCTCCCGCGCCTTCTGGCGGTTGGCCTCGGTGATCTCCTCGTCGATGAGCATGTTCGGCTGGATGCAGGTGCTGATCACGTCCGTCGCCAATGAAACCAGCGGCAGCGGATAGCCCGTGGCCGCCAGCGACCGGGACAGGCGGTTCACTGCCGCGCCCTCCTGGCCCTCCAGCAGCGTGGAATTCAGCGTGTCGCGCACGCCGATGATGGCGTCGTTCACCAGGTGGCTCAGATTGTCCTCGTCGCAAATCATCAGCGCCTCGTATTCCTCGCGGCCGATGCTCACCGGCAGCACCGCGTTCAGCGCGCTCAGCTCCTCCTCGGAGATGGACTCCGGCTCGCCGTGGGGCGTTTCGCGCAGGGCCACCAGCTGGTTGAACATGGCCTCCATGTTCGAGGAGACTGTGCCCACCACGGAGAAGTCGATGCTCTTGTAGCTGGGCTCCACCATGGCGGCGGCGGCTTCGCGGTGCTCCTCGGTGGTCACCGTGTCGGCGACATCCTTGGTGGCCAGGATGTCCATCGGGGCGGGGGAGCCGACCTGTATGTCGTGCTGCTCCGGCGTCGCGCCCACGACCAGCATCGCCGTCAGGATGATATAGGTGACGGCGAGGATCAGCGCGTTTCTCAACACCGGCGCGAATCGCGCGGCGCTGGACGGGCTCTTTATCCTGTTTTTCTTCTTCATGGGAAAGAACTCCCTTCTGCGGGCGGGACCCTACGGGCGGAACACGCGGGGCCTGCGCTCGCTGCGCTCGTTCTTCTGGGCGTGCTTTTCATAGGCGCGCACGATGGCCTGCACCAGCTCGTGGCGCACCACGTCGCGGTGGCTCAGCTGCACGATGCCGATGTCCTTCACGTCCTTCAGCACCTCCAGTGCCTCCACCAGGCCGGACTTCTTGCCGACGGGCAGGTCGATCTGGGTGATATCGCCGGTGATGACCATCTTCGAGCCCATGCCCATGCGGGTGAGGAACATCTTCATCTGCTCGCTGGTGGTGTTCTGCGCCTCGTCCAGGATGATGAAGGCGTCGTTCAGCGTGCGCCCGCGCATGTAGGCCAGCGGGGCCACCTCCACCGCGCC
This sequence comes from uncultured Eubacteriales bacterium, assembly GCA_902799045.1. Lineage (GTDB taxonomy): Bacteria > Bacillota > Clostridia > Christensenellales > Aristaeellaceae > UBA2862. The sequence goes on along the minus strand of CADBZH010000005.1, from coordinate 97,303 downwards.
GCGCTCCAGCAGCCGCTGGTAGGCGTCGATGCCCAGCATCTCGTGCAGCGCGTCATACAGCGGCCGCAGGTACGGGTCCACCTTCTGGGCCAGGTCGCCCGGCAGGAAGCCCAGCTTTTCGCCGGCCTCCACGGCGGGGCGGGTGAGTATGATGCGCTCGATCTCCTTGTTCTTCAGCGCCACTACGGCCATGGCGATGGCCAGGTAGGTCTTGCCGGTGCCGGCCGGGCCGACGGCGAAGGTGGCGGTGTTATTCTTGATGGCGTCCACATACTGCTTCTGCCCCAGGGTCTTGCACTTCACCTGGCGCCCCCGGTAGGTGATGGCGATCACGTCGCGCATGATCTCGCCGATGCGGTCGGCCTTGCCTTCGGCGGCCAGCTCGATGGCGTAGCGGATGCGCGTGCGGTCCACGGGTTCGCCCCGCAGCACGATCTCGTCCAGCTTTTCCAGCGTCTGCCGCGCCAGCGACACCTTCTCCGGGTCGCCGCTGAGGGTAATCTCCCCGCCGTGGGCGTAGATCTCCACGCCCAGCTCCTCCTTGAAGAGGGGGATGTTCTCCTCGCGGATGCCGAACATGCCGATGAATTCCTCCGGCGCGTCCACGCTCATGCGCTCGGTGTAGGTCTCAGAAGTGTGCTCCAAATCGGTCTGCCTCCCAGTAAATCAATGTCTGTACAGTTCTTCCCGCGTCACCGCGGCGTCGGCGCTGATCTCGATCACGGCGCGGGCCGTGAGCCGGTCGCCCGAGCGCGCGAAGTCGACCCAGCGCGAGCGTATCTCATATTCTCCGGGTCCCTCCGCGGCCAGCCGCGCCGCCGCGTCGGCGAAGGCCAGCGGCGAGAGACGCGCCCTGAGGGCTTCGATGTCCCGCGAGACGACGTCAAAGGCCAGCTGTCGCCGGGTGACGCGCTCGATCGCCAACGGCACGAACAGCCCGCCGACGGGCAGGAGCTCCGTCGTCGCCGCCTCGTCGGCAAAGCTTTCGCCCTCGGTGATCGGCAGGCGAAACCACGGCGTCACGAGGGACGCGGCGGCGCTCTGGACGCCCGTGGGGCGGGCGACTCGCTCGGTGACGGCCATCGAGGCCTCCCCGGCGAACCAGGCGCGGACGATCACCTCGCCCAGCGCCGCGATGGGTCGCGTCTCCTCCTTCGTCGCCTGCTCCTCGCCGCGGATCAGCAGCTGGCCCCGGCGTACGGCGTCCCCGGGCCCGACGCACAGCGCGCCGCTGCGCGCGGTGGCGGAAAGCACGATGCCGTCCCGGTCGGCCACCAGGTCGCGGGCCGCGGCTACGTCGTAGACCGGCGGCGCGGGCACCTCCGGCACGGCCTCGATGCGAAGCCGCACGCCCCGAAGGTGTGCGCCCACATAGCTGTAATCGCCCGCGCCCGCCATCAGCGCCTGCTCCAGCGCGTTCAGGTCCACGTCGCGAGGGATGCCGGCATGGATGCCCGCGGCATTCGCGGCCTGAAGCAGCGCGTTCGCGTCGCCCAGGGAAGCGGCTTCCCCGGAGAAGGTTGCGTCGATCAGCCAGATCCGCCCCAGAAACAGCCAGCACAGCGCTGCGAACACCGAGAGCCCGACCGGCAGCGTCGCGCGCTTTTTCAGATAGCCCTTCAGTGCGCTCCGGCCCCTGCGGGAGAGCACCCGGGCGTCGATGTGAAACCGGTCGCAGGCGTTCAGCAGGATTTCCGCGCTGGCGGCGTCGCAGGCGACGATCAGGCTGCGCGCGCCTTCCCGCCGCACCTCGCAAAACCGCGCGCCCTTTTCCAACGCCCGCTCCAGCAGCTTTTCCGGCATCAGGCACTCCACGCGGACGGTGAACTCACCCCTCATCGGGCGCGTCACCTCCCGGGCAGGGCAGCTCCACCCGCGCGATGCTGCCGCGGACGATCAGCGCGCCGGGACGCACGTCCTGCAGCGTCAGGCCGTTTCCTGTGACGCGCATCGGCCCCCGGGCGGTGTCCAGCCGCACGCGCTCGTCCGAGAATTCCAGGATGCCCGTGTGGTTCTCCACCAGCAGGCTGCGGCTTCCGACGACGGTCGCCCGGGCGCACCGGCCGGCGGCGTCCTCCACCCATTCCAGCGCCGGCGGGCTCCTGTGGCCGCGCCGCGGCCGTCGGGCCGGCGCCATGGCGCTCGCGCTTCGCGCATTTCTCATGTCCATCCCTCCGCTTCCAGCAAGGCATTCCCTTCACCTTATGCGGCGGGTACAGAACTATGCTATCTTATTATACACGATTGTGCATGGTAAATGCAAGCAGTTCAGGAAATTGATGCGGGGCAAATGCATGAGGTACAAATGGTATTGCGGGGGTATGAATACACGGTTGCGCAACGCCGCCCCTGCAAGGGAGATTGGCAATGCCATTGACATTGAAACGTCGCTCATGCGTTCGCAGTGGAAATTGATGCAAGCGTTTGACAACCGCCCCCGTGAATTGGTATACTGGCAGGGATCAGAAACACGGAGGCGTGTCATGGCGTTTCAAATCAACGAACTGCTGCCCGCGAACGGCGCGGGCCTGGCCCCGATGGCGGGTGTGACGGACGCGGCGATGCGCCTGCTCTGCCACGAGCAGGGCTCGGCCTGGGCCGTCAGCGAGATGCTCTCCGCCAAGGGCTGGGTGTTCTCCGGCGGGAAAAACCGCGCCGCGAATGACCTGCTGGCCCGGCTTCCCGGCGAGGGCGTCGTGGGACTGCAGCTGTTCGGCAGTGACCCGGAAACCATCGCCGAGGCCGCGCGGCGGCTGTGGGGAAGGGGCTTCCAGTTCTTTGACCTCAACTTCGGCTGTCCCGCGCCGAAGATCACCGGCAACGGCGAGGGCAGCGCCATGATGCGCGACCCGGCGCAAATCGGCCGCATCGTGCGGGCGCTGGCGGACGCCACGCCCCTTCCCGTCACCGCGAAGATACGATCCGGCTGGGACGAGGGGCACATCAACGCTGCGGAGGTGGCGCGCATCTGCGAGGAGAATGGCGCGTCCGCCATCACCGTGCACGCCCGCACCCGGATGCAGCAGTACGCCGGGGAGGCCGACTGGCGGGTGATTGCCGAGGTGAAGCGGGCGGTCAGCATACCGGTCTTTGGAAACGGCGACGTGCGCGGCGGCGCGGACGCCCTGCGCATGATCGACGAAACCGGTTGCGACGCTGTGGTCGTGGGCCGGGCGGCCCAGGGCAACCCCTGGATCTTCCGGGAGATCGCCGCCTCCCTTCGGGGTGAGCGCATTGATCCGCCGACGCCGGATGAGCGCGTGGGCATGGCCGTGCGACACTTTGAGCTGGAGCGCCAGCTCTACGGCGAAAAGCTGGCGGTGCTGCAAATGCGAAAGCACATCGCATGGTATGTCCACGGCATGCGGGGCGCTTCCCGCTTCCGGGAGACGGTGAACGCGCTGGAGAGCGGGGAAGCGGTGCTCGCGGCTCTGCGGGAATTCGCCCGGAATCAATAAAAACAGACCGAAGTCTATAAAAGGCTTCGGTCTGTTCTAAACAGAACATGGTCTGTTTTATGCCCGGTCCGATCCGCCTGTGCGCTTGGGAATGCTGCCGATGAAGGCCGTGCGCCCCTCGTCGGATTCCACGCGGATCGAGCCGCCGTATGAGCGAAGGATGTCCTCCACGATGCTCAGCCCGGAGCCGTGACCGTCGCTCTTGGTGGTGAAGCCCATCTGAAAGATGCTGCGCTGGAGGGCTTTTGGAATCGCCGGCCCGTTGTTCTCCACGGAAAAGCCGTAGGTGCCGGGGGTCTCGTCGACGCGCAGGCAGATGCGCTTGCGGGCGTTTCCGGTGTCCTCCGTCAGCGCGTCCCGGGCGTTGTCGATCAGATTGCCCAGCACCCGGCACATCTCCCAGCCCTGAACGGGTAGATCCTTCCAGGCGGACGCGATGGCGATGTCCAGCGCGATGCCCTTCTCGGCGCAATCCTGGCGCTTGGCGGCGATCAGCGCGTTCACGGCGGGTATGGCGGTCTTGAGCACGCTGCCGGTCTTCTGGATATCGCCGTAGACGTTCTCCACGTACTTCATGGCCTCGGCCGGGTCGTTCAGCTCCAGCAGCGAAAACACCACCTGCAGGTGGTTCATGAAGTCGTGCCGCTGCTTGCGCAGGGTGCCGTTCAGGGCTTCAAGCTGCCCGTAGGCCTCCTCCAGCATCTTCGCCTGCTCGATGATCCTGCCCGCGCCCAGGGCCTCGCGAATGTCCAGTACCGCGCCCCACGAAACGATCGCCAGCGCCGCGGCGATGACCGCGATCTCGACGGTCCGGCCCTCGGGGCTGGCGCGCAGGATGGCGTACAGCAGCACGGAGACCATCGCGGCAATTTGCAGGCCGTTGATGATCACCGCGAAGCGGGCCGCCTTGCGGACATTCAGCTTTTCATGCAGCGTCTTCTTCATAAAAACATCCATACATGGAATATCGGCGTCAATCGCAGATCGACGCCGATACGGTTGCGGAAAAACGGGCTTTACTTCGAAAGCTCCGAGGTGCAGTGCGGGCAGCGGGTCGCGTCGTCAGCGATCTCACTCTTGCAGAAGGGGCACACGCGCGCGGGCTTGGCGGCCGGAGCGGGCTTCTTCATCTTGTTGATGGCCTTCACCACGGCGAACAGGCACAGGGCGATGATCAGGAAGTTGACCACGGCGTTGATGAAATTGCCCAGCGCGACGGGGCCGACCATGATGCCGGAGAAATCGGGCTGTCCGAAAATAGCGCCGATCAGCGGAGTGATGAGGTCTTCAACCACGCTGGTGACGATCGCGCCGAACGCGCCGCCGATGACGACGCCGATGGCCATATCCACGACGTTGCCCTTCATGGCGAAATCCTTGAATTCCTTAAGCATCTTTCCCATTTGAATTGCCTCCCTTTCGTAAAAACGAAAATTTTACCACGCTGCTATTATAGCACATGGCGAAAGGAAAATAAAGGGGGTTCAATGAAAAGCGCAAATATTGTCACGACAGCGCGATAAATAAGCAGGCCACGGCGAGTTGCGCCGTGGCCTGCCCGGGAATGGGAGCCTATCTCGACCCCTTGTCGTAAGGGATGCCCTCGGCCTTCGGCGCGGCGGAGTTCTTCGAGAAGAACGCCAGCACCACCAGCGAGATGATGTAGGGCAGCATGTTGTATACCGTGCTGGGCAGGTTCAGGTTCTTCAGGAAATCAAAGCCGGTGTACACGTTGGACAGCGAGCGGAACAGGCCGAACAGCAGCGCCGCCAGGGCGATGCGCTGGGGCTTCCAGCTGCCGAAGATCATGACCGCCAGGGCCAGGAAGCCGAAGCCGGCCACGCCGTTTTCAAACTTCCAGGCGGAGACGCCCGCCGTGATATACACCAGGCCGCCGAGGCCGCCCAGCAGGCCGGAAATCATCACGCCGGCATAGCGCATCCTGTACACGTTGATGCCCACGCTGTCCGCCGCCTGGGGATGCTCGCCGCAGGCCATCAGCCGCAGGCCGAACTTGGTCTTGTACAACACGATATAGGAGAGGATCAGCAGCGCCAGCGCCAGCAGCATGAACCAGGAAAACTCCGTGCCTTCGGCGATGATGAAGCTCTTCTTCGGGCCGACATACATGATTTCAGACGAGGGGTTGGAGGAATCCGCCGAGGTGTTGATGGCCTTCACGATGACGGTGGCGGCGGCGGTGCCCAGCAGGTTCATGGCCGTGCCCACCAGCGTCTGATCCGCGTTGAAGTTGATGGCGGCCACCGCCAGCAGCAGCGAATAGAGGATGCCGGTGAGCATGGCGGCCAGCACCGTTATGCAGATCATGACCAGGGGAGCGGTGTCCGCCGGCATGTATTTCATCACCAGCGCGCCGCCCAGCGCGCCGAATACCATGATGCCCTCCAGGCCGATGTTGATCACGCCGGAATGCTCCGAGAAGCAGCCGCCCAAGGCCACCAGCATCAGCACCGAGGTGAAGATCAGGGTGTATTGCAAAAGCAGCAGCATCAGGCATTGCCCCCCTTCTTGTGCTGGGCCCTTTCGTCCAGCCGCTTGTTCATAAACAGCTTCATATACAGCACGAAGCTGCACATATAGATGATGACCGACGAGATCAGGTCGGAAATCTGCGCGCAGTACATGTTCATGTCCACGTTCGCGCCGCCGCGGGTGATGTGCTGGATGAAGTAGCTGGAGAAGATGGCGCCGATGGGGTTCAGCCCGCCCAGGAACGCCGCCGCGATGCCGTTGAAGCCCATGGCGGGAACGGAGGCCTGGGTGACGGCCCACTGCTCAAAGTCGGACAGGTACAGCATCGCCGCGCCCAGCCCCGCCAGCGCGCCGGCGATGGCCATGGAGACGATGATGTTGTTCTTGTCCTGCATGCCGGCGTACTTGGCGGCGTTCTTGTTCAGACCCGTCGCCCTGAAGGCATAGCCCTGCACCGTCTTGTTCAGCAGCACCCAGATGGCCACGCACACCAGGATCGCCAGCGGAATGGCGATGGTCACGTTCTTCTGGTTCAGCAGGTTGTCCAGCCCCAGGGTGGGCAGCAGGGCGCTCGCGTTCTGAGAGGCAACGGTGAAGGTGTCCTTGCCGGTGGGGTTTTTCGCAGGGGCCAGGAGCGTGTTCACCAGGTACAGCGAGATCCAGTTCAGCATGATGCAGCTGATGACCTCGTTCACGTTGCGATAGGCCTTCAGGAAGCCGGAAATCGCGCCGAGGAGCGCGCCCGCCAGCATGGCGGCCAACAGGCACACATACCAGGGCATATGCAGCGTCAGGGCGAAGTAGAGGCTCGCGCCCGCCCCGGCCACATACTGGCCCGCGGCGCCGATGTTGAACAGGCCCACCTTGTAGGCGAACAGCACCGACAGCGAGCACATCAGCAGGGGAGCGGTGGTGACCAGCGTGCAACCGAAGTTCTTCAGCTGCTTCTCGGGCTTGGAGTAGGCCCAGAAATTCTTGATGACGCCGACGATGGCCTCGGTGGCGCCGCTGGGGTTGATGATCAGCAGGGCGATGTAGCCCACCAGCAGGCCCAGCAGGATGCAGATCAGGCTGGCCAGCAGCGTCTGCACACCGGGCTTCTTCAGCAGGGGCTCGCGGGTGTTGTTAGCCTGCATAGCTGGGGACCTCCTCTCGCTTCGCGCCTGCCATGAACAGGCCGATTTCTTCCGGATTGGTCTTCTTCGGGTCGAGCTCGCCCACGATCTCGCCCTCATACATCACCAGGATGCGGTCCGACACGTCCAGTACCTCGTCCATCTCCAGGCTCACCAGCAGCACGGCTTTGCCCTGGTTGCGCTGCTCGACGATCTGCTTGTGAATGTACTCGATGGCGCCGACGTCCAGGCCGCGAGTGGGCTGAACGGCGATCAGCAGGTTGGGGTCCTTGTCGATCTCGCGGGCGATGATGGCCTTCTGCTGGTTGCCGCCGGACATGCTGCGGGCGATGGTGACCGGGCCCTGGCCGGAGCGGATGTCATACTGCTCGATCAGCTTGTTGGCGTAGGCGCGGATGTCCTTGCGCTTCAGGAAGCCCTTGTTGTTGAAGCGGGGCTCGAAGTAGGTCTGGAGCACGATGTTGTCCTCCAGGGTGTAGTCCAGCACCAGGCCGTGCTTGTGCCGGTCCTCCGGGATGTGGCTCATGCCCTGCAGGGAGCGCTGGCGAATGGCGGTCTTGGTCAGGTCCTTTCCGTTCAGGGTGATGCTGCCGCCGGACAGCGGCTCCAGGCCCGACAGGCCGTAGACGAACTCGGTCTGGCCGTTGCCGTCGATGCCGGCGATGCAGACGATCTCGCCCTCGCGCACCTGCAGGCTCACGTGCTTCACGGCGTCGCCGGAGTGGCTGTGGCTCTTGACGCTCATATCCCGGATGTCCAGGATCACCTTGCCGGGGGTCTTTTCCGGCTTGTCTACGTGGAAGTTCACGTTGCGGCCCACCATCATGGCGGAGAGCTGCTCCATGGTCACGTCCTTGGTCTCCACGGTGCCGATGTACTTGCCCTTGCGCAGCACGCTGCACCGGTCGGCCACGGCCATGATCTCGGCCAGCTTGTGACTGATGAACAGGATGCTCTTGCCCTCGGCGGCGAGGTTCTTCATGATCTGCATCAGCTCGTCGATTTCCTGGGGCGTCAGCACGGCGGTGGGCTCGTCGAAGATCAGGATCTCGTTGTCGCGGTAGAGCATCTTCAATATCTCGGTGCGCTGCTGCATGCCCACGGTGATGTCCGCGATCTTCGCGTCCGGGTCCACCTGCAGGCCGTAGCGCTCGGACAGCGCCACCACGCGCTTGCGGGCCTCCGCCTTATGCAGGAAGCCCAGCTTGCCCGTGGGCTCCACGCCCAGGATGATGTTGTCCAGCACCGTGAAGCATTCCACCAGCTTGAAGTGCTGGTGCACCATGCCGATGCCCAGGTCGTTGGCGTCGTTCGGGTCGTTGATCTTGACTTCCTTGCCGTCCTTCTTGATGGTGCCCTCTTCCGCCTGATACAGCCCGAACAGCACGCTCATCAGCGTGGACTTGCCCGCGCCGTTTTCGCCGAGCAGGGCGTGGATCTCGCCCTTTTTCAGCTGAAGCGTGATGTCGTCGTTGGCGATGATGCCGGGGAAACGCTTCGTGATGTGCAGCATTTCAATGGCATACTGGTTCTCCAATTCCGCTCCCCTCCAATGCTGTGGTATTTCACAGATTATCCCTGACAAAAGCCTCCGGGTTACCACAATCCCTCCGACCCGCCGCGCGGGCCGCCTCCCTTTACACAAGGGAGGCTATGGCGGACGATGGCTCCCCTGTGTAAGGGGAGCTGTCGCCGAAGGCGACTGAGGGGTTGTCCAGGGGCTTTTGTCAAAGTTCGGAGGAGCGAAACGCTCCTCCGAAGCAGTGGATTTTTACTTCACGGTGCCCAGATCGTTCACGGTGATGGCGTGCTCCGGCATGGCGTCGATGCTGTCGGACACGGTCACGTCGCCGTTGAACATGGCGGCCACCAGAGCCTTGTAGTCGTCCTCGGTGAAGCCGTCGCCGAACTGGGTGGAGCCGGCCAGCTGCACATAGTTGGCAGCGGGATCCTCGCCCACCAGGCCCAGAGTTTCGATCACACCGCCCTGGAACTCGCCGGCGATGGTCTTGGCCAGCAGGGTGTCCACGGTGGCAGCCAGGCCCTTCATGGCGCTGGTCACGGTGATGCCCTCGCCATACTGGCCGTCGATGATGGCAGCCTGGTCGGTATCCACACCGATCACCTTGCCACCCACCTTCGCGGCAGCTTCGCCGGCGGAGGTGAAGATGCCGCCGCCGCAGGCGAACACGGCCTGCACGCCCAGGTTCTGATACCAGTTGTCCATGTAGGCGGTGATGTCGGCATCGCCGTAGAACTGGTTGCCGTACACATACTCGATGACCACGTCAGAGGCGTTGCCCAGCTCCTCGGCCGCGGCGTTGGCGCCCTGCACGAAGCCGAAGCCATAGCGCACGACGGCGGGAACGGCCATGCCGCCCAGGAAGCCCAGGTGGGTGTAGCCCAGCTTCACGGCCGCGTAACCGGCCATGTAGCCGCACAGCTCTTCGTGATAGACCGCACAATACACGTTGGAGATGTCAACATAGTCATCCAGATTCCAATTGTCAGGATTGTAGTCATACTCCTGGCCGGCATTGCCGACGGCAGCCTCAAGCAGATCGCCCTTGGCAACATCCAGCGCGATGAAGCTGATGTCGGGATACTCTTCAGCGACTTCAACGATGGTTCCGCCGAAGGCGTAGCCGGGCATCACGATCACGTTGGGCTTGTAGTAGGTGAAGTCGATGCCGTTGGCCTCGCAGAAGGCCTTGCAGGCTTCATAGGTGGTCTGGTTGAAGGACTGGTCGGTGATGTCGCCGTAGTCGGTGATCATCGCCACGCGGTAGTCGCCCTCGGCGAACGCCGCGACGGACAGCAGCATCAGCGCTGCCAGCAGGATGGATACGAGCTTTTTCATGGTGCATTCCTCCTTATTGCGTAAGCATGTACAATATGCTCCATCACGATTATAACAGAAAAATTGTCGTTTGAAAAGACATTTGGGCGGAAAAAACATAAAAATATGTCTGAAATTGGACAAATCTGGAATCGGCGCCGGACCGGATGAACGTCATACGGACGGGTTAAAACGCAACAAATGCAAAAGATTTCGCCTTCGTATTGACAGAATGAGCAAAAAAGTGCTATAATGCATATGATATGTGATTGCAATTTTGCGTTTTTTAAAGGTTATTATTATGTAGATGTTTGGCGCGTCAAGCGCTGAATATAATATTTTAGGAGGTTTTCAACCATGAAGAAGATCCTCGCAATCCTGTTGGTAGCCATGCTGGCGCTGGGCACCCTGTGCGTCGCTTCGGCGGAAGCCAAGACCTACAAGGTCGGCGTTTCCATCTACCAGTTCACCGACAACTTCATGACCCTGTACCGCAATGAGATCGAGGCCTATTTCGCCTCCCTCGAGACCGACGATGTGAAGTATGAGATCACCATGGCCGACGGCAAGAACGACATGGCCGAGCAGACCAACCAGATCCGCAACTTCATCACCCAGGGCATGGACGTCATCATCCTGAACCTGGTGCAGACCTCCTCCGCGGACGCCGTGATCGACGAGATCGTGGCCGCCGGCATCCCGCTGGTCCTGATCAACCGCGAGCCCCTCGGCGACAATGGCGACGAGAGCTATGCCGGCATCCTGGACAACCCGCAGGTTTGCTACGTCGGCGCTGACGCCCGTCAGTCCGGTACCTTCCAGGGTGAGATGGTCGCCGAGCTGGAGAACCATGGCGACATCAACGGCGATGGCAAGATTTCCTACATCATGATCGAGGGCGACCCCGAGAACATCGACGCCCAGTATCGCACCGAGTTCTCCGTGAAAGCTCTGACCGACGCGGGCTACGAGGTGGAGTGCCTGGACGACCAGGTGGGCAATTGGGACCAGACCAAGGGCCAGGAGCTGTGCGCCAACGCGCTGACCAGCTACGGCGACCAGGTTGAGGTCGTGTTCTGCAACAACGACGCCATGGCGCTGGGCGCCGCGACGGCCATCCAGACCGCCGGCCGCGTTGTGGGCGAGGACATCTATCTGCTGGGCGTCGACGCCCTGGCCGAGGCCATCGACCTGATCAAGGACGGCGAGATGACCGGCACCGTGCTGAACGACCACATCGGCCAGTCCCACGCGGCGGTTGACGTGGCGATCGCGCTGCTGAACGGCGAAGAGATCCAGAACTACTACTGGGTCGACTATGTGAAGGTTGACAAGGCTTACGCCGAGGCGAACTATTAATCAGTAACCGCCAAAGCGATAGGCTCTGGACCTGAGCAGCATTGGTGGGTGGGCTTCGTGCCCATCCACCTTTGCCAGTTGGACGCCAATTAAATAGGTTGGTACATTTCCCATTGCGGCCGGAGGCAACGGAAGCGATGTGAAGCGCACCGGCAGCAGACAAAAGAAAGGGGGTATGCCAAATATGTCCGAATACGTTCTGGAAATGACGAACGTCAGCAAGTCGTTCCCCGGCGTAAAGGCGCTGGATGGCGTGCAGCTGAAGCTGCGGCCCGGCAAGGTGCACGCGCTGATGGGAGAAAACGGCGCGGGCAAATCCACGCTGATGAAGTGCATGTTCGGCATCTATAAGATGGATGAGGGTGAGATCCGCATGGACGGACAGCCCGTCACCATCACCGACCCGATGGACGCGCTGCAAAAGGGCATCGCCATGGTGCACCAGGAGCTGCAGCCCATCCCCGCCCGCACGGTGGGGGAGAATATCTTCCTGGGGCGCTATCCGATGAAAAAGGCGCTGGGCTTCATTCCCATCGTCGACCACAAGAAGATGTATGACGACACGGCGGAGCTGCTCAAGAAGGTCCGCATGACCTTCGACCCCAAGCAGAAGGTGGGCGAGCTGAGCGTGTCGCAGATGCAGTCGGTGGAGATCGCCAAGGCCGTCTCGGCGAACTGCCGCGTGCTGATCCTGGACGAGCCCACCTCTTCGCTGACCAGCAACGAGGTGGAGGCGTTGTTCCGCATCGTGGAGGACCTGAAGGCCGAGAACGTGGCCGTGGTCTACATCTCCCACAAGATGGATGAGATCCTGCGCATCGCCGATGAAGTGACCATCATGCGCGACGGCAAGTACATCGGCACCTGGGAGGCCAGCGAGCTGACCACCGACAAGATCATCACCCAGATGGTGGGCCGCGAGCTGCACAACTTGTATCCGCCCCGGGAGAACGTGCCCGGCGAGGTGGTGTTCGAGGTGAAGGACTTCACGTCTATCAACCCCCGCTCCTTCCGCCACGTCAGCTTCCAGCTGAGAAAGGGCGAGATCCTCGGCGTGGGCGGCCTGGTGGGCGCCCAGCGCACGGAGCTGATGGAGGGCCTCTTCGGCATCCGCAGCCACAGCGCCGGCGAGGTGACCTACAAGGGCAAGCCCCTGAAGATCGACCGCCCGAAGGACGCCATCGACCAGGGCGTGGCCATGCTGACGGAGGACCGCCGCGGCAGCGGCATCATGGGCGTGCTCAGCGTGGCGGACAACATTTCCATCTCCTCGCTGAACAAGTATCTGGATCACGGCATCGCCATCAACGGCAAAAAGGTGGAGCAGCTGGTGCAGGACAACGTCAAGAAGATGAACATCCGCACGCCCTCCTCCAAGACGCAGATCAAATCCCTCTCCGGCGGCAACCAGCAGAAGGTGCTGGTGGGGCGCTGGCTGGCGAACAATCCGGACGTGCTGATCCTGGACGAGCCGACCCGCGGCATCGACGTGGGCGCGAAGTACGAGATCTACTGCATCATCGCGGATCTTGCCAAGGAGGGCAAGAGCATCATCATGATCTCCTCCGAAATGAGCGAGCTGATCGGCATGTCCGACCGGATCATGGTGATGTGCGACGGCAGGGTCACGGGCTTTGTGAACGGCAGTGAGGCGACGCAGGAGAACATCATGGCGCTCGCCACGCAGTTTGAATAACGAGGGGGTACGAAAATGGAAAACAGACAAGAGAGCTTCGGCAAGCGGGCCATTAAATTCATCAAGGGCAACCCCATCGCGCTGCTGCTGGTGGTCGCCGCCATCGTCGTCGGCTGCCTGAAGGATAACTTCTTCTCCTGGGCCAACTTCTCCAACCTGGTCAGCAACACGGCCGTGCGCTTCCTGATCGCGCTGGGCGTGTCCGGCTGCCTGATCACGAAGGGCACCGACCTGTCCGCCGGACGCCAGGTGGGCTTCGCGGCGGTCATCGCCGGCATCCTGTGCCAGAAGGGCGACTATGCCAACAAGATGTGGAAGTGGGCGCCGGAGATGAGCATCGGCCTGGTGCTGCTGATCGTGCTGGTCATCGGCCTGATCTGGGGCCTGATCAACGGCTTCATCGTCACCAAGCTGCACGTGCCGCCCTTCATCGCCACGCTGGGCACCCAGACGATCATCTACGGCATCTCCCTGGTGATCTCCGACGCGCAGCCCATCGGCGGCTTCCAGAAGATCTACACCAGCCTGATCAACGGCCGCCTGGGCGATACGCGCAGCTTCCACCTGCCGTACCTGCTGTTCGTGGCGCTGGTCTTCGGGCTTCTGTTCTGGTTCATCTACAACAAGACCCGCCACGGCAAGTACATGTACGCCATCGGCGGCAACGAAGTCGCGGCGGAGGTCTCCGGCGTGAACACGACCTTCACCCTCGTGCGCATCTACGCCACGGCCGGCGTGATGTACGCGCTGGCGGGCTACCTGCTGGCGGCAAAGTCCGGCGGCGCCTCGGCCTCCATGGGCCAGGGCTATGAGCTGGAAGCCATCGCGGGCTGCACCATCGGCGGCGTCTCCACCACCGGCGGCATCGGCACCGTGCCCGGCATCCTCATCGGCGTGCTGGTGTTCGAGCTTCTGAAGATCATCCTCCAGTTCCTGGGCGTGAACCCCTACTACAACTACGTGGTGCAGGGTCTCGTCATCGTGCTGGCGGTCGCGCTGGACATCCGCAAGTACATCGCCAAGAAGTAATCGCGGCATGCCCGGAATGGAGGGACTGTCTCAAAACGCATAACCAACTTGCAGGGGCGGCGTTGCGCCGCCCGCCGGGCAAAGCGAAGCGATTCGTGCCTGAGCGGGCGCCGCAACGGCGCCCCTGCATCTGCTTTATGCACATATTCATATTGAGACAGTCCCTTCCATTTGTCTTTACATTTGCGCGCCGATCGAATGAAAACACACCAAATTCGTACAATATTATATTGACAGATGGCGAAATAATGATATACTGGATTAAAAGGCGGGATTGGGAAGGCCTCGTTCGGTGCGCCTACCGCAGGGGTCGCGTCCCGGTCGGCCTGAAATTGTGAGGAGGAAACAAAGATATGAAGAAGATTCTGGCGCTGGTTCTCGCGCTGACGATGCTGATGAGCGTCTGCCTGGCGGCGAGCGCTGAAATCAAGATTGGCGTCTCCATCTGGAGCTCTACCGACACCCTGGGCAGCGAGTGCAAGCGCATCATCGACGCGGCCGCCGAGGCTCTGGGCGATGTCGAGGTCGTCTATGTCGACCAGGCGCACATCTCCGAGCAGGTCACCGCTTCCGCCGAGTCCCTGGCGATGGCGGACTGCGACGGCATGATCATCTGCAATTCCGCTTCCGCCGAGATGGGTTCCGTCATCAAGACCTGCGATGACAACGAAATGTATGTCGCCCAGTTCTTCCGCGTGATCGATCCGGAAGCCAACCCCGATGAGTACGCTCAGGCCTGCGCTTCCCCCTACTATGTGGGCGCGGTGCATGAGTCCGAGTTCGACAACGGCTACACCCTCGTCACCATCCTGGGCGAGAAGGGCTGCCGCAAGATCGGCCTTGAGGGCTGGGAGCCCGGCGACGCCACCTTCCTGGGCCGCTGGTCCGGCTATCAGGCGGGTGTTGAAGCCTGGAACGAAGCCCATCCCGACGACCAGATGGAGATGCTCGAGCCCCAGTACGGCCGCACCACCACTGACACCGGCCGCGCCACCGCCGAGGCCATCATCGACGCCAATCCCGACATCGACGCTCTGATCGTCGCTGGCGGCGGCGGAGACACCCTGCTGGGCGCCATCGCCGGCATCGAGGCCAAGGGCCTGACCGGCAAGATCGCCGTGGTCTCCACCGACTTCCTGCCCGACCTACCGGCGCCATGGCCGCTGAGTCCGGCGGACACTATGCCGATCCCTTCTTCGCCTTCCTGATGGTCTACAATGCCGTCAAGGGCAACTATGAAGTGAGCACCGATGGCTTCTATGACATGGTCTTCCCGTACATGTACGTCGCTTCCCCCGAGGACTACGCGAACTACGCGGAGTACTTCACCGGCGAGGAGCTGCCCTACTACGCGGACGAGATCGTGAACCTGGCCGGCATGTCCTATGACGACCTGGCCGCGGCCTGCGCTGCCCTGTCCGTTGAGGACGTTGTGGCGCGTCACGCGAAGTAAGATCTGATCCTCACCCATGAAAAGCGGGCAGCCGTCAGGCGCGGCGGAGCCCGCTTTTCCCAAGTTATTCACCAATAAGGCGTGCTGCGCCCGCAGAAAGCCGCAAGAATAGGAAGCGAAGCTATGTCCCAAAGAATGGAGAAGCTGAAGCGGAGCAAGTACTATGGCCTGGTCCTGCTGGCCGTCATGGTGCTGGTGGTCTACGGGGTCTTCAAGATCCTGACGCCCCACAACTTCGGCTCAATCAATAACCTTTCATCCTACCTGCAATCCTCGATCATCTATTCCGTCGGCGGCTGCGGGCTCTATTTCATCGTCGTGATGGGCCTGTTTGACTTTGCCGTCGGCTCCAACGTGGTGCTGTCGAGCATTGTGGGCGTCATACTGTCCCAGAAGTTCGGCTATGTCGGCTTCGTGCTGGGCTGCCTGGGCTGCGGCACGCTGCTGGGCCTTTTGATCGGCATGCTCTACAACCAGCTGAACGTGCCCTCGATGATCGTCACCGTGGGCGTGATGCTGGTGTTCGAGAGCGTGGCCGTGTTCGTGGCCGGCGGCGACAAGCAGACGCTGGACCCGGCCTACCGCTTCTTCAGCGGCGCGCCCGGCAACTACATCCTGGCGGTCCTGGCTTTCCTGCTGATGTACTTCATCCTGAACTATACCCGCATCGGCACCTATTGCGCCGCCATCGGCAGCAATGAGTTCACCGCCCGGAACATGGGCATCAACGTCAAGAAGTACAAGCTCATCGGCTTCATGCTGCTCCACTTCTTCGTGGGCGTGATGGCGATCCTCTCCGTGTCCTACGGCACGACGATGACGGCCCTGACCGGCATGAGCACCATGAGCCGCAACTTCCAGCCCCTGATGGGCACGTTCTTCGGCGTCGCCTTCCGCAAGTACGGTGTGCCGATCACCGCCATCGTGGTGGGTGAGTTCATCATCTCCATGATCTTCAGCGGCTTCGTGGCCCTCGGCGCACCGACCACCATCCAGAACGTGGTCACCGGCGCGGCCCTTCTGATCATCGTTACGCTGACTGCCCGCGGCGGCAAGGGCAGCGTCGTGAAGTAAGGGGGCGGGCACATGGATAAGAAAGCATTGCTCGTGGCCGAGCACATTGACAAGCGCTTCGGCATGACCCACGCGGTCAACGACGTCTCCCTCACCATCGCCCCCGGCGAGGTGCGCGCCCTGATCGGCGAGAACGGCTCCGGCAAGAGCACCTTCTGCCAGATGCTGTGCGGCATCTACACCATCGGCGGCGGCACGTTCACGCTGGACGGCCAGCAGCTGCACATCAAAAACCAGGTCGAAGCCAACGACGCCGGCATCTCTATCATCGTGCAGGAGATGGGCACGCTGTCCGGCCTGACCGTGGCCGAGAACATCTATCTGGGCCACGAGACCCCCTTCGTCCACATGGGCGTGAAGGACACCCGCGCCATGAACCGCGAGGCCCAGAAGCTGCTGGACGAATACGGCTTCGGCCGCATCAAGGCCGGCGCGATGATCGACCGCTATAACTTCGAGGACCGCAAGCTGGTGGAGATCGTGAAGGCGACCTACACCAAGCCCAAGATCCTGGTCATCGACGAAACCACCACGGCCCTGTCCCAGAACGGACGCCTGGAGCTGTACAAGATCATGGACGCCGTCCGCGCGGACGGGCGTTCGGTCATCTTCATCAGCCACGACCTGGGCGAGGTGCTGACCCACTCGGACACCGTGTCCATCCTGCGCGACGGCGAGTACATCGACACCGTGAACGCCGCCGACGTGACCGAGGACGACCTGAAGCGCCTGATGGTGGGCCGCGAGATCGGCACCGCCTACTACCGCACGGACTACGGCACGCCCATCTCTGGCGAGGTGGTGCTGAAGGTCAGCGGCGTGAGCGTGCCCGGCGAGATCAACGACGTGAGCTTTGAGCTGCATCGCGGCGAGATCCTGGGCTTCGGCGGCCTGTCCGAGTGCGGCATGCACGAGGTGGGCAAGGCCATCTTCGGCGCCTCCTGGGATCGCAAGGGCAGCGTGACGCTGGCCGACGGCACCGCCATCGACAGCATCCCCACCGCCATCAAGCATTCCATTGCCTACACCTCCAAGGACCGCGACAACGAGTCCATCATCATCAACGAGTCCATCCGCAACAACGTGGTGCTGCCGTCGCTGGACGACCTGGCGAACCGCGGCCTGCTCAGCGGACGCAAGCTGACCCGCTTCGCCCAGCAGTTTGCCGAACAGATGCAGACCAAGATGCAGGGCGTGAACCAGTTCGTCTCCGACCTGTCCGGCGGCAACAAGCAGAAGGTGGTCCTGGCGCGGTGGATCGGCAAGAACAGCGATATCCTCGTGCTGGATTCCCCGACCCGAGGCATCGACGTGAAGGTCAAGCAGGCCATCTACGCGCTGATGGCGGAAATGAAGAAGC
Organism: uncultured Eubacteriales bacterium; assembly: GCA_902799045.1. Classification (GTDB taxonomy): domain Bacteria; phylum Bacillota; class Clostridia; order Christensenellales; family Aristaeellaceae; genus UBA2862. Next base: position 79,406 of record CADBZH010000005.1, on the reverse strand, counting down.
AGGGCAAGTCCATCATCATGATCTCCGAGGAAATCCCGGAGCTGCTGGGCATGTCCGACCGCATCTTCGTGATGAAGGACGGGCGCATCAACGGCGAGTTCCTGCGCGACCCGGGCCTCAGCGAAGAGGACCTGATTGCCAAAATGGTTTAAGGAGGCGAGGAACATGGAAAAGACGAAAACCAAAGACAACGAACAATCCAAGCTCCGCGCCTTTTTGACCGGAGATACCTTCAAGGCGCTGCTGCCGCTGATCGGCTTCGCGATCATCATCATCGTCCTGAACATCATGACCCAGGGCAAGATCCTGACCCCGAAGAAGCTGCGCCTGCTGCTCAGCCAGATCTACTATCCCACCATCGTGGCCGTCGGCGTCTTCTTCGTGATGACGCTCGGCTCCATCGACTTTACCGAGGGCTCCACGCTGGGCGTGGCCTCGCTGGTCGTCAGCGCGCTGAGCTTCTACAGCATCCCGCTGGCGATCCTCGGCGGCATCCTCTGCGGCGCGGCCATCGGCGCCATCAACGGCTTCTTCCACGTGAAGTTCAAGCTGCAATCGTTCATCGTCACCATCTGTACGATGTACCTCTTCAGAGGCGTCTGTGCCTACTTCACCACCGAGACCGCCGTGCCCGCCAGCGCCGCCATCAAGGCGCTGGACATCAACGAGCTGAAGATCGGCATCACCCTGGCGGTGCTGATCGTGGCCTTCTTCCTGTTCAAGTTCACCCGCATCGGCAACGACGTGAAGGCCGTGGGTGCCGGCGAGACCGCCGCGCGCTTCTCCGGCGTGCACACCGACCGGGTGAAGTTCCTGGCCTTCGTGGCGGCGGGCGCTCTGACGGGCCTGGCGGCGTTTGTCAACGTCATCAAGGTCGGCTCCATCACCGCCACCGCCGGCAACCAGCTGGAGACCCAGATCCTGATCTCCCTGGTGCTGGGCGGCCTGCCCATCACCGGCGGCGCGAAGGTGCGCTTCTCCAACATCGTGGTCGGCACCCTGATGTACGCCGTGCTGAACAGCGGCCTGTCCATCCTGGGCTACGACCCGCAGACCCAGCAGCTGATCAAGGGCGTCATCTTCCTGATCTTCGTGGCGCTCACGATCGACCGCAAGGCCCTGAAGGTCATCAAGTGATCTGATAATAGCCGGGCCGCCGCGCGATTCGCGCGGCGGCATTGGCTATGCCATCTTCTGAAGCTGATCCCGCAGCTTTCCGATGATGCGCTTCTCCAGCCGGGATATGTAGCTCTGGCTGATCCCCATCAGGTCGGCCACCTCCTTCTGTGTGTGCTCCTTGTCCTCGCCCAGGCCGTAGCGCAGCCCGACGATGTACTTCTCGCGGGGATTCAGCGTCTGGATGGCGGTGTGCAGCATCTGCTTCTCGATGTCCGCGTCCAGATCCTTGCTCACCAAATCCGGCTCGGTGCCCAGGATATCCGACAGCAGCAGCTCGTTGCCGTCCCAGTCGGTGTTCAGCGGCTCGTCAAAGGACACCTCCAGCTTCAGCCGGTTCGTCTTGCGCAGCACCATCAGTATCTCGTTTTCGATGCACCGGCTGGCGTAGGTGGCCAGCTTGATGTTTTTGTCCGGGTCAAAGGAGTTCACGGCCTTGATGAGGCCGATGGCGCCGATGGAGATCAGGTCTTCGATGCTGATGCCCGTGTTCTCAAACTTGCGCGAGATGTACACCACCAGCCGCAGGTTGCGTTCGATCAGCGTGGCCCGGGCGGCGCTGTCGCCCTGATTGGCGCGGCGCATCATCGCGATCTCCTCCTCGCGGGAGAGGGGCGGGGGCAGCAGGTCGCTGCCGCCGATGTAGCACACCGAGCCGCGGCGGATCTGCACGATGAGGCCGAATATGGATTGCCGAACGGATTTCATAGCCATGAGAGCTTCCTCCTTTATGTAGATCTATCGCGCGTAGGCGCTGAATTCCGAGGGGGCGAGGGCGCGGGCCTCGCCGGGCAGCGGAGTGGGGGACACGGCCACCCACGCGTCCGGGGCGCGGGTGCGCCGGCCGCCGCGCTCGATGTCCAGCCGCGCGGGCTTGAAGCAGGCCATGCTTCCGCTGCCGCCCACCGCGCCGTAGCGCAGCTCCCGCCAGCCGGCCTCCGGAAGCGCCTGACGCAGCAGCGCCCGCTCCACGATCAGCACCGGCTGGCCGGAAAGTGGCTCCCGCAGGCGGTTCCCGGTGTCGATCAGCGCGGTGAAGCGGGCCGTGCGTCCGTTGACGCTGAGCCGCAGGCGCACCTGCCAGTCGCCCCGAAGCGGGCTCCTCGCCGAGAGCATCAGCGCCAGCAGGCATCCGCCCAGCATGCCGCAGAGCGCGCCCAACGGGCCGCGGGCTGCGAAGGGGGCAAGCAGGCTCAACCCGCCGGAGAGCAACGCGCCGCCCGCAAGCAGCAGCGCGGCCTTGACGTGGATCACGGGGGAGGCTCTGCCGATCATAAGCGCCAGCGGCAGCACCGGCAGCGCCAGCAGCCGCGTCCAGATCCCGGGGCACACAACCGCGGGCACCGACAGGGCGGTGGAGAGCGCCGCCGACAGCAGGACCCGCCGCCCGTCGAAGCGGCCCATCGCCCGGGCCACCGCGCCCAGCAGCATCAGGTCCGCCCCGAGGTTTACCAGCACAAACAGCTCGATGCTCATCCGCCTCACCCCGCCGAACCATCATAGCGAAAAGCGAGGCGCCATCTCAAGGATTTGGTGTCGAAGGCGGCGAGTAAAAGTTCGACGGAATGTCGCCGCTTTCGCGGCGTTCGACGGCCCATTCGACAGGCCTTCGCGGCCCGGCTGTTCCGCCAGAGCGCGGATCTACGGCGAAGATACGCCGGAAGTGCCGGCCCGGGCCTGTCGGGACGCCCTTTCGCCGCGGCGTCGAAGGGTATGGAGATTGTCGAAGCATTTCGATCGATCCCGCCGCAATTCGCGCCGAACGGCGCCGTTCGACGGCATTTTTCCGCACGGATGCGCCGCCGAGGGCATATACTGATCCAGGGGAGGGGATCGCATGAGCTTTTCGGAAATCCGCCGCAAGGACGTCGTGAACATCATCGATGGCAAGAAGCTGGGTCGGCCCATCGACATCCTGCTGAACGACTCGGCCTGCGCCGAGGCGCTGGTGGTGCCGGGGCGAAGCGGCGGGCTGCTGGGCTTTCTGCGGCCGGATCGGGAGGGCTGTGTGATCCCGTGGAACCGCGTGCGCCGCATCGGCGACGACGTGATCCTGGTGGAGGTGTCCGCCGATTGCCGCGAGCCGAAGGCATGACAATTGTAGCAGGAGCGTAAAATAAGCTAAATTTTCAAGCGTTTTTGTGCAAATAATTTAAGAAAGGGGCTGGACTTTACGTTATTTTTTGTGTATAATAGAGTATAAGAGGTGATAAAAGCATGAGGTGTGCCTATTGCGGCTGTACGCAGAGCCGCGTGGTCGATTCCAGGCAGAACGACGACGGCACCTCCATCCGCAGGCGCAGGGAATGCGAAAGCTGCGGCCGGCGCTTTACCACCTACGAGCGCGTCGAGCTGGTTCCGCTGATGATCATCAAGAAGGATCAGACGCGGGAGGCCTTCGACGTGGAGAAGCTGCGCTCGAGCATCGTGAAGAGCTGTGAGAAGCGCACGGTCTCCATGGGGAAGATCGACGCACTGGTGCGGGAGATCGAGCAAAAGCTGAACAGCTATCCGGAATCGGAGATCCCCAGCAAGGTGGTGGGGGAGCTGGTGATGGACGGGCTGAAGAAGCTGGACGAGGTGGCCTATGTGCGCTTTGCCTCGGTGTATCGCCAGTTCCGCGATATCCAGACCTTCCGCGACGAGCTGAACAAGCTGCTTTCCGACTTTGACAGGGGTACTGCTGACGGCGACGCCGCCAGATAACCAAATACATTGAGAGAGAGGATACGCACATGGCAAATGAATTGATTCTGGCCGTTGATGATGAAGCTCATATTCTTGAACTGCTTTCGTTCAACCTTGAGGCTTCCGGCTATCGAGTTGTCACTGCCGCCACAGGCGAAGATGCGCTGGTGGTATGTGCGCATGAGCGTCCGGCGATGGTTCTGCTGGACATTATGCTCCCCGGCATTGACGGCATGGAGGTCTGCCGCCGCTTAAAGAGCGCGCCGACCACCGCGGACATTCCGATCATCATGCTGACCGCGAAGGGCGACGAGGTGGACAAGATCCTCGGCCTGGAGCTGGGCGCGGATGACTATATTACCAAGCCCTTCTCCGTGCGCGAGCTGATCGCCCGCGTGAAGGCGCTGCTGCGCCGCGCGGCCCCGCAGAACGAGGAAGAGGGCATCCTGCATGTGGGCGGCCTCACCATCGACGTGGGCAACTATGAAGCCTTCCGCAACGGCGAAAAGCTGAGCCTGACGCTGAAGGAGTTCGAGCTTTTGAAGCTGCTGGTGCTCAGCCGCGGCAAGGTGCTCACGCGCGATTTCCTGCTGGATCGCATCTGGGGCTATGAGTTCTATGGCGAGACCCGCACCGTCGACGTGCACATCCGCCACATCCGCCAGAAGCTGGGCGACGACGCGCACTATATCGAAACCATCCGCGGCGTCGGCTATAAATTCAATGACCGTCAGGAGAATCGCCTATGAAATCAAGGGTTACATTGATTGTGACCCTGATTTCGCTGGTTGTTCTCGCGCTGCTGTTCACCTATAACTGTTCTCAGCTCGCCGAAGGGGAAAACACCCAGCTCCGCAAGGAACTCCAGATCGTGTGCTATGTCACCGGCAATTTCAGCCGCAAGGACACGATGGAGGATCGCGTCAAGACGCTGGAGGCCCTCACGGTGAGCGAGGGGACGGTCAAGGGGCTGTTCGACGCCGATGGCGAGGCCATCTACGTTTCCCGGGACGGCTACCCCAGGCTCAGCGACGAGGCGATTTCCAAGGCCGCGGTGGGAGAAGCCGTGGTCTTTACGCATGCCAATCCGGAGGGCAAGCTGGCCGCCTACGCCATCTATCAGTATGAGGATGGCAATTTTTTGGCCTATGCCAAGCGCGAGGCGAACGTCTGGACGCTGCTGGGAAACAATCGCGGGCTGATTCTGCTGGCCGTGATCTTCGGGCTGAGCATGGTGCTGTTCGTGGCGGTGCTGACGAGCGTCGTCAAGCGCGAACGGCGCGTGAATCAGGTCATGGCGGCGCTGGATCGCTTCTCGGACGGCAACTTTGACGCCCGCGTCGAGGGCTTCTCCGAGAGCGACCCCCAGGCGGCGGAGTACAACGCCATCATCGCGCGGATTCAGGATCGCATCTTCAAACAGAAAAACAGGAACCACGTATTGAGCCAGGTCATGTCCCAGATGCAAAACGGCATCATTGCCGTGGACGAGGGCATGAACGTCATCTTCATCACCTCCGTGGCGAAGAAGCTGCTGGGCATCGTGGGCAACCCGGAATACAAGAACGTCAACGATGTCTCCAAGGACGTGAAGCTGGACGAGGTGTTCACCGAGGCCATGCGCCAGGGCGGCGTCTACACCAACGAGGTGGCGGCCCGCACCGCCGTGGGCCGGGGACACCGGCCGCTGCGGCTCTATGTGTCGCCCATGAAGCAGGACGACAAGGTGGTCGGCGCGCTGGCCATCGTCGAGGACATCACGGAGCTGCGCCGCCTGGAGCAGGTGCGCACGGACTTCGCCGCCAACGTCTCCCACGAGCTGAAGACGCCGCTGACCTCCATCCGCGGCTTTGTGGAGACGCTGCAGGCCGGGGCCATCGACAAGCCCGAAATGGCCCACAAGTTCCTGAACATCATCCAGATGGAAACCGAGCGCCTCACGCGCCTGATCAACGACATCCTCTCCATCAGCAAGCTGGAGTCCGGCAACGACGAGGTGGCCACCGAGCGCATCCGCCTGGACAAGAAGGCCTGCGACGTGTGCGACATGCTGTCCATCCACGCCCAGGAGAAGGAAGTGACGCTGAACTACCGCATGAACAGCGAGCCGGTGAACATCATCGGCAACCCGGACCGGGTGGAGCAGCTGCTGATCAACCTGACGGAGAACGCCATCAAGTACAACAAGCCCGGCGGCTCTGTGACGGTGCAGGTGTTCAAGAGCGACAAGGAGGCCAACGTCACCATTTCCGACACCGGCATCGGCATCGCCGAGGAGAACCTGCCGCGGCTGTTTGAGCGCTTCTATCGCGTCGACAAGGGCCGTTCCCGCCAGATGGGCGGCACGGGCCTGGGCTTGGCCATCGTCAAGCACATCGTTCGCTCGATGGACGGCGAGATCGAGGTCCACTCCAAGCTGGGCGAGGGCACCGAGTTTCTGATCACGCTGCCCCTGGCCCCGAAGGAAAACCCCGAGAAGGAAACCATTTTCGAGGACGAAATGTGAAGCGGTCGCAGCTTGCGACCGCTCAGCCCACTGTCAAAGCCCGCAAACGCAGAAGTTTCAGGAAAGGCCGCACAGAACAGGAGGAACCCAACCCACTATGGCACCCAGAAAGCGTTCGGCGCTGGCGTGGCCCTTCGCGCCGAAGGATGTCGCGCTGAACAAGGACACCAACCTGCTCAAGCTGATCGCCATGATCACGATGCTGATCGATCACACCGGCAAGATGTTCTTCGCCCAGTATCACTTCATGCGCGTCATCGGGCGGCTGGCCTTTCCGATTTTCGCCTACTGCATCGCGGTGGGCTGCGTCTATTCCCGCAACCGCATGAAGTACCTGTCGCGCATCGTGCTGATGGGCCTCGTTTCCCAGCCGTTTTACGCCGTGGCGCTGGCCCATTCCACCCCGCAGATGTATGCCATCCGCTTTGCGGACAATCCGCTGGCGTCCGCGCTGAATTTCTACCTGCAAAGCTGGGCCACGCCGAACATCATGTGGACCCTGGCGCTCGGCCTTTTGATGTGCTGGGCGCTGCGCGACAGGCAGATTCCATGCTTCCTGGCGCTGGCGCTGATCGTCTGGAAGGTGCAGGGCAGCGTCAACTACGGCTGGAAGGGCGTGGCGCTGATCGTGCTGTTTTACCTGTTCATCAACCGACTGTGGCTGTCGCTGCCGGTGGTGCTGAGCTACATGATCTGGTGGGGGATGCAGGGCGGCAGCTATCACATGTTCGGCCTGTCCTTTGGCCTGCAGATCTTCGCGGTGCTGGCGCTGTTCTTCATCTACATTCCCACCTGGTCCAACCTCCGGATCAACAAGTGGGTGTTTTACCTGTTCTATCCGGCGCACATGATCGGCATCATGCTGATCCAGTTTGCGATGCGGCTGGGATAATTTTCAGAAAAAGGCTTGACATCACCCTGATAAAGTGATAAACTATGCACCGAAAAAGGCGATGACCGGAAACAAGTAGGTTGGCGTCCCAACGGCAAGAGAGCTGCCGGCCGGTGCGAGGCAGTCTGCGGCGCTCAACCGAATTACCTTCCGATAGCCGCTCGCTGAACGGGCTTTCCCCAGTAGGCGCAGTCCGGGTTTGCCCGTTACAGCAATAGGGTATCGGCCTGGCCAGTACCCGACGAGGGCGACCGTCGCGAGGCGGCGCTGAACAGAGGTGGTACCGCGGGAATTCCGCCCTCTGCATGCACACCATGCGGAGGGCTTTATGCTGCCCTTCGCACACCAAAGAAGGAGGCGTTTCCATGTTCATCAAGCTCCTCATGCTCGTGGTGTTCTTCGGCATCATGATCGGCGTCGGCTTCTACAGCCGCAAGCACGCCACCAACGTCGACGGCTTCGTGCTGGGCGGCCGCTCCGTCGGCCCGTGGCTCACGGCCTTCGCCTACGGCACCAGCTATTTCTCCGCCGTCATATTTGTCGGCTATGCCGGCCAGTTCGGCTGGAAGTACGGCCTGGCCTCCACGTGGATCGGCCTGGGCAATGCCTTCATCGGCTCGCTGATGGCCTGGGTGATCCTCGGCCGCCGCACCCGCATCATGACCCAGCAGCTGGGCAGCGCCACCATGCCGGAATTCCTGGGCAAGCGCTATGACAGCAACGCGCTGAAGATCGGCGCTTCGGCCATCATATTCATCTTCCTGATTCCCTACACCGCCTCGCTGTACAACGGCCTGAGCCGCCTGTTCGGCATGGCGTTCAACATCGACTACACCGTCTGCATCATCCTCATGGCGGTGCTGACCGGCGTTTACGTCATCGCGGGCGGCTACATGGCCACCGCCATCAACGACTTCATCCAGGGCATCATCATGATCGGCGGCATCATCGCCGTGGTGGCGGCGGTGCTGAAGACCAACGGCGGCTTCATGGCGGCCTATCAGGGGCTGACCGAGGTGCCCTACGAGGGCATGAAGGGCCAGTTCGCCTCGTTCTTCGGGCCGGACCCGCTGAACCTGCTGGGCGTCGTGATTCTCACGTCTCTGGGCACCTGGGGCCTGCCCCAGATGGTGCAGAAGTTCTACGCCATCAAGTCGGAGAACGCCATCGCCAAGGGCACGATCATCTCCACGGTGTTCGCCGTGATCGTCGCCGGCGGCTGCTACTTCCTGGGCGGCTTCGGACGCCTGTTCTACGACAGGATCGACCCGAGCCTGACCGGCACGCCCGTGGGCGGCTTTGACGCCGTGGTGCCCACGATGCTGGAGGGTCTGTCGCCGCTGCTGCTGGGCGTGATCGTCATCCTGGTGCTCTCGGCCTCCATGTCCACGCTGTCGTCGCTGGTGCTGGCCTCGTCCTCCACGCTGACGCTGGACTTCCTGAAGGGCAACATCATCAAGAATATGGACGAGAAGAAGCAGGTGTTCACCATGCGGCTTTTGATCGTGGTGTTCATACTGATCTCCGTCGTCATCGCCATCATACAGTATTCCACCACGGTGAACTTCATCGCCCAGCTGATGGGCATTTCCTGGGGCGCCCTGGCCGGCGCGTTCCTGGCCCCGTTCATGTACGGCCTGTACATGAAGAAGGCCACCTGCGCCTCCGCCTGGTGCAGCATGATCTTCGGCGCGGGCATCATGGTCGCCAACATGCTGTTCAAGAGCGCGTTCCCGGCCTTCCTCCAGAGCCCGATCAACTGCGGCGCGTTCGCGATGCTGGCGGGCCTGGTAATCGTGCCGCTGGTGAGCCTGTTCACGCCGAAGCCCGACAAGGATCTGGTGAACTTCGTGTTCGCGGGCTACGACAAGAAGGTGGTCGTCTCCGCTCGCGATTCCCTGGGCAACAGTGAAAAGGCGGAATAATGTTTTTGTAAAGAATTACGAGCAGGCGGTGACGGAAGTCACCGCTTGTGCTATAATAGCATCAATCTATATCTGTGGGTGATCGAATGAACAACAGTAAAGCCATCCTCATCGTGAAGAACCCCGAGGCGCTTCGCGTGGCGGCGTCCGCCGCGCGCATATCCACCCAGCAGGGCACGGCGCTGGAGGTCTTCTCCCGCAGTCAGGGCGATGAGAAGGACCTGAAGCTGATCGACAAGGTGCTGTCCTCCGGCCACAAGTCGGTGATCGAGCACCAGACCTTCTCCGTGGCGTTCGACAACGTTTCCGTGCTGGTGGAGCAGTTCGTCATCGAGGCTCGCCTGGCCTCCTATACCGTCAAGTCCCGCCGGTACGTGGATTTCGCGGGCGCGGGCTACGTGGTGCCGGAGGGCCTGGAGGCGCCCCAGGCCGAGGCCTTCCGCGAGGCGATGGAGGCCCGCTTCGCCGACTATGAAAAGCTGATGGCGCTGGGCGTCCCGAAGGAGGACGCGCGGTTCGTGCTGCCCTACTGCCTGCGCAGCAACTTCTTCATGACCGTCAACGCCCGCGAGCTGATCGCGCTGGTCTGCGCCATGATCGCGGGGCGGGGGAAGGGCTTCAAGGAGATCGAGTCGCTGGGCGCTCAGCTGAAGGCTCAGTTCGACGCGATCTATCCCAATGTGATCGACGGCGAGCTGAAGCGCTATCCCGGCTGCGCCCCCACCGAGCTGCCCACCGAGATCGAGGACCCCACCGACGCCGTCGGCGGCGCGGAGCTGCTGTCCACCCCGCCGAACGAGCTGATGCTGCTGGAGGCGGCCATGGGCTTCTCCGGCCGCTTTGAGCCGGAATACGGCGCGTTTTTGACCCAGAAGAACCTGCGCAGGCTGATGCTGGACGCGCGGCCGAGGGAGCTGGAGCTGCTGAACTATGTGTTCGGCGTGCGCCACATTTCGCTGGCCTGCCTGACCCACTTCGTGCGCCACCGCGTGGATTCGCCCATCGTGCCGCCGGTGATGGCGGCGCTGGCGGGCGGCAGCTATGTCCTGCCGGAGACCGTGCGCGCCAACGCCGAGGCGGAGCGGGTGTTCCGGGCCGCGTTCGCCAGCCAGGCGGAGGCTGCCCGCAAGGCGCTGGCGCTGGGCACCGATCCCGCCGACGTCAGCTACTTCGCCATGAGCGGCCACCAGTTGGATATCCTGCTGGGCATGAACGCGCGGGAGCTGATGCACTTCATGAAGCTGCGCACCTGCAGCCGCGCCCAGTGGGAGATTCGAGGCGTGGCGGGGGAGATGCTGCTGCTTCTGCAGCAGTCGCTGCCGGCGCTGTTCGGCATGTACGGCCCCAGCTGCCGCTTCGGTCCCTGCCCGGAGGGCAGAATGAGCTGCGGCAAGCCCAGCGAGAGGATTTGACGACAAGAACGCCGTTGACGCGATTGCAGCGCCAACGGCGTTCTTTGGATGAAGGGAAACGGGGATGGGGGATCAGGAATGATGAGTGGCGGTACAAATCCCCTGTGGGATTTGTTCGATTGAAGGGAGATCCGGATGCCACGGCCTGCGGCCTTGCAATGACGTGGCATGAAAACGCAGCCCATCATTGCTATAGAAGGGGTACCTGGCTTTTTTGGTTCATTTGCGTACAGATCCTTCGCTCCGTTTTTTAACAGCATGGAATGAGAAAACGTGCAGATCCCCTCTTGCGAGGAAGCCCGAAGTGCTGACGTGGCAATCCGGTCTCCTGGAATCAAAGGAATCCGTCAGGATTTCTTCCTGAACTCCTTGCTCCTCACTCTTCCGCGATTTCCTCCACCGCGCTCTCGATCGCGTCCCAGCCGAAGCCGCGCCGGGCGAGGGCCTGTCCGAGCTTCGCCCGGGCCTCCCGCGAGGGCAGCGCCTCGTACTTGCGCCAGAGCTTGCGCGCCGCTTCCAGACAGGCGGCCTGCTGCTGGGCGTCGTCAAAGGCGGCGAGGGCCTCCTCGGCGTCGTCGTCGGAGATCCCCTTGGCCCGCAGCCTGCGCTTGAAGGCATAGAGGCCCACGGCCTTGCCCGACTGCACCTCGGCCATGCGCTTGGCATAGCGGGCGTCGTCGATCAGGCCGTTTTCCGTCAGGCGCGCCACCACCGCCTCCACGCAGGGCTCGACATAGCCCTTGCGCCTCAGGGCGCCTGCGATCTCCCGGGAGGAGCGGGCGCAAAAATCGAGGCTGGTCAGCGCGGCTTCATAGCCGTCGGCAAACTGCGCCGCGGCCACCTTGTCCAGGTACGCCTCCACGTCGATCTCCGCACCGATTTCCACGGGGCACTTTTGAAAATGCGCTCTGCGCACGCGCAGCACGGTCACGCCTTCGCAGGCGACCTCCACGATGCCCCGATTCTCCCGAATATCCGATACGACGGCCATTTTTGCGCCTCCCGTCCTTGCAACTATTCAAAATATACAAGGTTTGTCTTGACGTGTCTAGCCCGATTGTGTTACAATAATTGTATTGATTTACTGGGAGGGATTGTCCATGTCGGGACATAACAAATGGTCAACCATCAAGAATAAAAAAGCCAAGACGGACGCCGCGAAGGGCAAGATCTTTACCAAGATCGGCCGCGAAATCGTGATCGCCGTCAAGACGGGCGGCAGCGCCGACCCGAACCTGAACAGCAAGCTGAAGGATGTCATCGCCAAGGCGAAGGCCGCCAATATGCCCAATGACAACATCCAGCGCTCCATCAAGAAGGCCGCGGGCGAGGGCGAGGCCACCAACTACAAGGAGGTCACCTACGAGGGCTACGCGCCCTGCGGCATCGCCGTGATCGTTGAGGTCGTGACCGACAACCTGAACCGCACCGCCAGCGAGATGCGCCACATCTTCGACAAGTGCGGCGGCTCCCTGGGCGCTTCCGGGTGCGTGGCCTGGAAGTTTGAGCGCAAGGGCGTCATCGAGATCGACAACTCAAAGGGCATGGACGAGGACGAGCTGATGATGCTGGCCCTGGACGCCGGCGCGGCGGATGTCGAGATGGGCGAGGACGAGGCTATCATCTACACCGAGCCCAACGATTTCTCCTCCGTGCGCGACAACCTGGAGGCCGCCGGCTGCACCTTCCTGTCCGCTGAGCGCGCCATGGTGCCCACCACCACCACCGAGCTGCCCGACGAGGAGAGCATCCAGAAGGTCACCAAGCTGCTCGACTGGCTGGAGGATCACGACGACGTGCAGAACGTGTACCACGACGCCGAGCTTCCCGAGGACGAGGAAGAGGACGACTGAGATCCAAATAAAAGCGGCGGGCGAATTTCGCCCGCCGCTTTTGTCGTGTATCAGTCCGCCACCACTGTCGGCGTGCCGCCCACGTACTCCTCGTTCCAGATCACGTGGTCGCTCTGCTGGCAGGCCGATTCAACCTGGCTCCAGGTGGCGTAGCGATAGCCGTTGAAGCTGACGCCGTCGTCGCTGGACAGGGCCAGCACCTCCACCGAGCCGCTGTCCGGCACCTGCACCGGCACGGCCACCACCCAGACGCTGCCGGTGTAGAAGGCCACGGCATAGTCCGACTGGACGCCGGACAGGCTCGAATAGTTGGCGGCGAAACTCTCCCACTCGCTGGCGCTGGGCGCCACGTCCGAGAAGGGCAGCAGCGTCACCAGCCGCTCGTATTCGCCGGAGGCCAGATAGCCCACGGCCTGCTTGGCGCTGGAAAACAGGCTGTCCGACAGCTGCGGCGCGGCCAGGGCCGTCGCGCCGATCAGCATCAGCGCCAGCACAGCGCATATCCACTTCTTCATTCAAACCACCTCCGGTGGCGCAATTCTTTCGTCCTTTAGATGAAGCGGGGCCGAAAAAGGTTCCCTGACAATTCCTGTTACCATTATATCACCGCTTGCTTTTCCCCGCAAGGGCGATTTTGAGCACCAGCGCGTCCAGCGCGTCCCGGTCCCGAAGCCTGCCGCTCTTCACGGCATAGTCCGATTCCACGCAGCCCTCATACAGCTTCGTCAGCCATTCCGCGCTCAGCTTCGCGCACTGCCTCGCCGTCTGCTTCGCGGCGTAGGGGTGCATTTTCAGCTGCTGCTGCACGGTCTGCACCGGCGTTCCGGCGTCCAGCGCGCACTTCATGTGCGCCAACTGCCGCACCTGCCGCGTCAGCATCGCCAGGATGCCCATCGGGGTTTGCCCGCCCTGTAACAGGCTGTTCACGGTCTGCTGGCCGCTGCGCAGATCGCCCGAGAGCAGCTGGTTCAAAAGCTCAAACACATTGTATTCCAGCGACGCCGGCACGATGGCGCGCACGTCTGCCTCGGTGATCTCCTCGCGGCCCTCGCCCAGGTAGTCCGCCAGCTTGTCCACCTCTCCGGACAGGCGCGTCAGCTCCCGCCCCGCCATGTAGGTCAGCGTGTTCAGCGCGGCGGGGGACATGCGCTTGCCCAGCGGCTTCAGCCGCCGCGCGCACCAGCGCGAAAGCTCCGCGTCCGAAAGCAGTTGGAAGTCCACCACCGCGGCCTGCTTCTTCAGCGCCGCGCTCAGCTTCTTGCGCCCGTCCATCTCGCCACGCATGTAGAACACCAGTACGCAGCTCTCCGCCGGGTTTTCCAGCCACTTCAGCATCCACGCCGCCTCGGCCTCCTCGTTTTTGGCCTTGCCGGTCATCAGGGGAGCCCAGTCGCGCACGGTGACGACGCGCTTATCGCACATCATCGGCATCGTCTCGCAGGCGTCGGTGATCTGCTGGGCCGTCGCGCCCTCCAGCGTCGCGTCGTTCAGGGCCTCCAGCCCCGGCGGCAGCAGCTTCTGGCGCAGCGCGTCCAGCGCCTCGCGCTTGATGTGGGCCTCCGGGCCGGTGAACAGGTAGACCGGCGCGATGTCGTTCGCCTTGATCGCCTGATAGAATTCATTCCACGTCATGGCCTGCCTCCAGGTAGGTGTCGATCTGCCAGCCGCCGTGCCACGTCAGCGTGATCGCGCCGCAATCGCGGGTGAGCAGGGTCTTTGCGCCGACGGCATCCAGCTTTTGAAGCGTCTCCTCGGCGGGGTGGCCGAAGTTGTTTTCGCCGACGCTGATGACAGCGAGCTCCGGCGTGCAGGCGGCGAGAAAGCGCTCGCTGGTCGCCTTCGCGGAGCCGTGGTGGGCCACCTTCAACACGTCCGCGTCGGGGATCACCTCTGGCTCGCCACCTGCGCTCAAATCGCCGGTGAACAGCACCTTCTGCCCCTCGCAGGTCAGAAGCGCCAGCATGGACATATCGTTGACCTCCCCCGGAAGCGCGATCCCGTCGGGGGAGAATACCTCAACCGTCGCGCCGCCGGGCAGCTCGAGCGCGTCGCCCGCGGCCAGCTCCACGATCTCAACGCCCATCTCCTTCGCCAGGTCGATGGCCTCTGTGACGGCGGGGGAGATATTCTCCGGCTCAAACCAGCCCGCCGGGACGTAGATCCTGCCCGGGCGAAAGCTGGTCAGGAGGTCAGCAAGTCCGCCGGCGTGGTCCTGATGCGGATGGGAGAGGAACACCGCGTCCACGCCCAGCGCCGTGGCGTTCAGGTAATCCGCCGCCGGGGTGTAGGTGTCGCCCGCGTCGAACAGATAGGTGTGTCCCTTCGTGCGCACGATGGCGCAGTCGGCCTGGCCCGCGTCCATGAACATCACGCTGAACGGATACGCGCGAACGAAGGCGACCAGCGCCGACAGCCCCGCGACGAGCACCAGCGCCAGCGGCATCCATCTGCGCAGGCGCGGGCGAATGAGCGTCAGGTCCGACGCGGCGATCACCAGCGCCCAGTGCAGCGCCACCAGCGGCCACGGATAGCGGCCGAAGCGCACGCCGGAGACGGGCAGGCGGAAGCTCAGGCGCGTCGCGGCGGCGAGCAGCGCGAAGAGCCCGTCCGGCAGCCGCGCCACAAGCGCAGCCAGCGGCATTGAGACGCATGAGACCAGCAGTGCGACCACCGAAAGGATGTATCCCAGCATGCAGAGGGGCACGCACACCAGGTTGAAGGGCAGCGAGATCACCGATTGCACGCCGAACCAGGCCACCACGGTGGGCAGGGTCGCCAGCTGTGCCGCCAGCGACGCGCACAGCAGCGAGGCGAAATAGTAGACCGCCTGTCGGGCCAGGCGCCTCCGGGGCGGGCCGAGGTAGCGCCGATGCTGGAGCCCTTCGATGCCGACCAGTCGCGCCAGCGGCGGCGACAGCAGCAGCAGGCCCGCCGAGGCCGTGAACGAGAGCGCGAAGCCCGCGTCCCCGATGGCCAGGGGTTTCACCAGCAGATAGCCCAGCATGGCCGCGGCCAGCCGGGTGACGGAATCGCTGGGATGGCCTGTCGTCGGCGCAAGGCAGACCAGCGCGAACATGATCAGCGCCCGCGCGAAGGGCGCGTTGAAGCCGATCAGCGCGCCGTAGGGGATCAGCAGCAGCACGGCGAACAGGTTGGCCCACCGCCTCGGCAGGAACCGCCCCAGCGCGAAGGCCAGCAGTGCCGCGAGCACCGTCACGTGCAGGCCGGAGATGCTGATCAGGTGGGCCGTGCCGGTGCGGTTCAGCGATTCGCGGAATTCCTCGTCCAGCAGGCTCCTGTCGCCCAGCACCAGCGCCCGCACCAGCGGCGCGTTTTCAGGGAAAAGCGCGTCGATGCGCCGCGCGATGCCCTTGCGGGTGTCGATCAGAAGCGAGCGCAGGTCGCGGCGCGTCTCAAGCGGCGTCACGTCCGAAAGCCTGGCCGTGGCATAGGCGGAGAGGCCCTGCCGCGTGAGGTAATCCCCGAAGTCGAACTCATAGGGATTCGTCACCGCGTCGGCCTGCCAGATGTGGCCCGTCAGCGCAAGCCGCTGGCCATAGCAAACCGCGTCCTCCGGCACCGGCGCCTCGTCGCGCAGGTACAGCCGCAGCCGAAGGTCCGAGGCCTCGCCGTTCAGCGTCTCCAACTGGAACTGGCTGATCAGGCGGCCCGTGTCAGGGTTCTGAAAGGGCTCGGAGACGACGCGGCCCGTCATGGCCACGGAGTATTGCGTCTCGACCGTGGGAATGGCGTCCAGCGCCAGCGTCATCCGGCACAGGCCCGCGGCGAAGCCCGCCAGCAGCAAACAGACGGCAAACGCCCTCCGGTTCTTCCGCAGCAGGGCGCACAGCAGCGCCGCCCCACCCAGCGCCCCGGCGCAGGCGAGGATCGGCGCGGGCCGCGCCTTCCCTGCGATCAGCCCCAGCAGGAATGCCGAGGCGAACGTCGCCAGCGGTCGCGCATGCGCCTGACGCGGCAGAAACGGTTCGGGGCGGGCCATGGCGCGTCAGAGGTAGTAGGTCGCGCCCAGCTCAGTAAGCTCCGCTGCGGGATAGACCGCCCGGGCCTCCTCCAGCAGCGCCTGGGGATCATACTTCGGGTTCAGGTGGGTCAGCAGCAGCCGCTTGGCCCGGGTGTTCTTCGCCAGCTCCCCGCAGAGCCTGGCGGAGTAGTGCGGCGCGGTGAACTTGTGGTCGGCCTCCGGGAGCCCGCAGTCCGCCAACAGCAGGTCCGCGCCCTCGCAGAACAGCTCCACCAGCGCGTCCTGGTTGGAATCGCCGGTGAACACGAAGCGCTGGCCGTCGCATTCCACCGCGATGGCGTTTGTGGGCACCGGGTGCCGCGCCGGGGTGAAGGAGACACGCATCTCGCCGATGGCCGTATCCTTCGCCTCCCAGAGGTCAAAGCACGGGGCCTGAAGCAGCGCGTACACCGCCTCCGGCGCGTCCGGCGCGTAGACCGGCAGCGGCTTTGGCCGGGGGTTGAACTGCAGCGCGTACTGCATCGGCAGCATGTCCGACATGTGGTCGTAGTGCAGGTGAGACAGCAGCACCGCGTCCAGCGCCGCCGGGCCGCCCAGCGCCATCAGCCGGTTCAGTACGCCCGTGCCGCAGTCGATCAGTACGCAGGTCTCGCCGCTGTCGCTCTCCAGCAGATAGCCGGAACAGGCGCCGTTCGGCGCGGGGAAGGGGCCGTTGTTGCCCAGGATCGTCAATTGCATGGCAAGCGCTCCTCTTTCGTTGGATGGTGCCTTCATTATACCAGAATGTGCGCCGCCGCACAACCAAAATAAAGGGCTCCGCGCGAAAAACCGGGGAATGAGGCGAGGCAGCCGGCGGGTTTTCCGCTTCCACGCAGTTAACCGGCAAAATGCACCGCATCGCAAGCTGGTTTATTCCGCCTGTCCCTCTGAGTTTCTGTAACGATTCCACAATCCCCCCGAATCGTCATGCGAACGCGCGAAATCACATAGAATTGGGCAGATTGAGCGAAGGAGTGAGGCTATGAATTATCTCGGCGTGTACCACTCGGATTACAACCGTCCCGTCAGCGGCGTCATGGACGCGCCCTGCATCACCAAGGGGCGGATGACGCTCTGCGCCCGGGGCACGGCCTCCCGGGACGGGCTGATCGCCATGACCCGGGGGCGCCTGCGCAACCGGGAGGCGCTGATCGCCGCGCTGGGGCAGGCGGGAGGCGCTTCCGACGCACTGCTGGCTCTCGAGGCCTACCGGCGCTGGGGGGCGGACTATCCCCGCCACATGGAGGGCCCCGTCGCCACCTGCGTGATGGACGCGGACGCCGACGCGTTGGTGCTGAGCCGCGACCGCATGGGGGAGCAGCCGGTGTTCTACGCGCTGGATGAGCGTTGCGCCGCCTTCTCTGACCACCCGGATTCCCTGCTGAAGTCCGACCGGGTGGAGCCGGTGGTGGACGGCGACGGCCTGCGCGAGCTGTTCGGCCTCGGCCCGGCCCGCACACCCGGCCGCACGTATTACCGGGACATGCGCATGCTGGAGCCGGGCTGCGCCCTTGCCATCCGTCGGAACCGGGCCTCCGTGGACCGCTATTTTGCCCTGGAGGACGCGCCGCACGAGGACGACGCCGCCCGGACGGTGCAAACGGTGCGGGAGCTGCTCGAGGCCGCCGTGGCGGAGATCGCGCCGCTGAAGAGCGCGGTGATGCTCTCCGGCGGGCTGGATTCCACGGCGCTCACGGCGCTGCTGGCGCAATACCAGGGCGACCTGCGCACCTTTTCGGTGGACTACCTCGGCAACGAGCGGGATTTCGAACCCAACGCCTTTCGCCCGGAGGCGGACGCGCCCTATGTGAAGCTGGCCGTCGGCGCGTTCGGCACCCAGCACCGCTTCGTGACGCTGGACGCCCAGGCGCTGGCGCGGGGCATGGGGCGAGCGATGTCCCTGCGCGGCTTTCCCGGCATGGCGGACATCGACGTGTCGCTGATGCTGCTGGCCCGGGAGATCGCGCGCTTTGACGGCAGCGTGGTCTCCGGCGAGTGCGGCGACGAGGTTTTCGGCGGCTATCCCTGGTTCCGGGACGACGCGCCGCTGACCGGCTTTCCCTGGTCGGGGTCGCTGGCGCTGCGGGAGCGCATCCTGAGGCCGGAGACCCGCGAGGCGCTGCGCCTGACGGAATACGTGCGCGACGTGTTTGAGACCCGCCGCGCGGCGGCCGACCCCGGCGCGGAATTTGCCCCGGACGAGCGCCGCCTGAGGACGATGCAGCGGTTGTGCTTTGAATACTTCATGCCGAACCTGCAGGAGCGCGCCGTGCGGATGTGCGCCGGCGCGGGGGTGGAGGTGTTGACGCCGCTGTGTGACGACCGGCTGGTCCGGTACGTCTACAACGTGCCCTGGACCATGAAGTTTATGGACGGGCAGGAGAAAGGGCTGTTCCGGGCGGCGGTGCGCGACCTGCTGCCGGAAAAGCTGCTGAAGCGCAAGAAAAGCCCCTATCCGAAGACCTGCAGCCCGCATTTCGCGCAGCTGACGCGCACGCTCGCGGAGCGCCTGGTCTCGGATGGGGACGCGCCGATATTCCATTATGTGGATCGGGATCGGGTGCTGGAGATCGCCCGGTCCGACCTGAACCCGGCCGATACGCCCTGGTTCGGCCAGCTGATGGCAGGGCCGCAGCTGCTGGGCTACCTCTGGCAGGTGAACCGCTGGATGGCGGAGCGCAACGTCACGGTGCGGCTGTAGCCGCTCCGGCGGGCTCGGCCACGAGCCCGGGGTTCGGCATCAGCGGGCTCCTAAGGTACACGCTGCCGGCGAGGGTGTCGGCGGCGCGGCCCTCCACGTAGAAGCGCACGGCGCGGATGCCGTCCAGCGCGCAGAGCGTGTTCACCATGGCGTACACCAGGTCGCGCTCGGCGCGGGGACTGAGCGTCTGGCAGCTTCGATAGAAGCTGGCGGAGAGGTTCACTCGGGCGATGCCGCCCACCACCTGGACGCCCAGCACGTCCTCGGCCGACACGGCGCCGGGGATCGGCAGGCGATAGGGCGCGTCCTCGAGGCCCGAGTAGGCGAACAGCTCCGTCAACAGCCGCTTGGGGGACAGGGCGCTGCGCGTCGAAACGGCGCGCTCCACGCCCTGCAGCTCGTCGCCCCCGTTCAACAGGTAAAGCGTCGCCACGCTGCCCACGCGATTGGCGAAATCCCGGCGGCGCATCAGCCCGCCTTCAAACTGCAAGATCGTTTCGCCGATGGCGCACATCGAGATCGCTTCGTCGTTCACCATCACCTTCACGCCGTCCAGCTCCGGCAGGAACGAGCACATCGTCATCGTGATCGACCCGGCCAGCTCCCACACCTCAAGGCCCGAGAAGGCCAGGTAGTTGGCCAGGGCGGAGGTGAAGTTCAGCGTCAGCACGCGCTCGCCGGTGGAGAGGGTCGCCACCGCCGGGTTTTCCTCCAGCAGCTCCGCGCCCTCGGGGATCGAGGCGATGGCGCAGCGCTCGTCCCGCGGCCCGGCCTTCAGCGCGTCGATCAGCGCCGGGACGAAGGCCCCGTCCGCCACCGACAGGCTCCGAAGCTCCGGCACCAGCCATTCGCCGCCCTCGGTGGGGAAGTACAGAAGCGCCGTGCGCGCGATCGGCGCGGCGCCGGCCTGCGCCAGCCGGTCGCGCTCGGCCTGCAGCTGGGCGTAGGCGGCGGTGACGCTGGGGAGAATCGCGGTCTGAACGCCCACCGGCAGCTGGCAGCAGCTCTCGCTTCGGTCCGCGATCAGCACGTTCGCGGCGCGCACGCCCTCGATGCCCAGCATCGTGTTGCCGATGGCCGTCTCAAGGGCCAGCAGCTCCTGGGGCGAGTTGGCGTTGCGGGCGTCGATGGACAGGTTCGCCGTGGCGGTGCCGCAGGCGTATTCACAGGAGAGCAGCCGCACGTCCGCGGCGGCGCGGATGCCGGAGTTCAGAAGCGCCTCCACGGCGGCCTCCGGCAGGCTCTGGCCCACCTCCGCCCGGATGCTCTGGTTCACGGTGGAGAAGCCTGAGAAATCGCTGGCGGGGTGGTAGAGGGCCGCCTCCACCATGCCGCCGGCCGCGGATTCACCCAGGATCATGTTCTCCGGCTCGTCGGAGGGCTGGGGCAGGCTGATCTCACCAGCGGCTTCCGTCTCCTGGCCGCGCAGCGCGCAGCCGCCGACCCCAACGCACAGCGCCAGCAGCAGCGCCAGCAGCGACAATGCCTTGCGCACGAAATCAACCTCCCTTCGCGCATCGCTTCCCATAATCGTTCCGATTACGCTTCCTTCTTCTTTTCCGCCAGCGGCAGCTCGATGATGAACGTCGAGCCCTTGCCGGGGGCGCTCCTGGCGTCGATGGTGCCGCCGTGCAGCAGCACGAACTGCTTCACGATGCTCAGGCCCAGGCCGGTGCCGCCGGTCTCCCGCGAGCGCGCCTTGTCCACCCGATAGAATCGGTCGAATATGTGGGGCAGGTCCTCCGCGGGGATGCCCACGCCGGTGTCCGTCACGCGGATGACGGCCTTTTTGCTGGAGCGGTTCAGCGCGCAATGCACTTCGCCGCCCCGGGGCGTGTACTTGATGGCGTTGTCGATGATGTTGTACACCACCTGCTGCAGCTTCGTCTGATCGCCGTTGACCTCCAGCGTCTCCTTCAGCGCGCAATCCAGCTCCACGCCGTTCTCCCGCGCCAGCGGGGCCAGGCGCTTCACCTGCTCCTGCAGCAGCGCGCCGATGTCCAGCTCCGCCAGGTTCAGCTTCATGCCGTTGTCGATGTTCACCAGCGTCAGCAGGTCGGACACGATGCGGTTCAGCCGGTCGATCTCCTGGTTGGCGTCGGTCAGGAATTCCTTGGTCATGGCGGGGTCCGGCGGGTCCTGATACATCAGCGTCTCGATCAGGATCTTCATCGTGCTCAGCGGGGTCTTCAGCTCGTGGCTGGCGTTGGAGACGAACTGGCTCCTGGACTTGTCCAGCTGCTCCAGGCGCTCGGACATGCTGTTGAACGCCCGGGCCAGGCCGGCGAATTCATTGTTGCCGCGCACGCGCACCCGGGCGGACAGGTCGCCCTTGCTCATGCGGGAAATGCCCTCGTTCAGCTCGCCGATGGGTCGCGTGATCGTGCGCAGCACCAGCGCGTTGATCAGCAGCACCGCCACCAGCACGATGGCCATCCAGGAGATGATGCGGATCTGGATATCGCGCAGGCTCTCGTAGATCTCCTGCACCTGGCTGATGTAGACCAGCACGCCGATGAGCGTTCCGCCCTGGCGGATGGGGCTGGCGTAGACGCCGGTCATGGCGTTGGCGCGGGAAAAGCCGTTCAGCGCCGCCAGCAAAAAGAAGCCGCCGGCGGAGTTCCTGGCGTCGTAAAAGCCATAGTCGCCGCCGGAGCCGTTCAGCACGCGGTCGATCTCCGCGGTGATGAAGCGCTGGCCGTTCAGCTCAGAGGCTGTGTCCACCTGCACCACGCACAGCGCGTCCAGCACCAGCACCCGGCTCTGCTGGGCGCGGGCCGTCTCCCGGGCGCTTTCATACATGCTCCGCGCATCAAAAGCGACCAAATAATCGCTGAAGCCCTCGGCGAGGCTGTCGGCGATTCTCTGGTCGTCCCGGCTGCGCTGGGTAAACAGATATTCGCCCACCAGCTGAATCAGCGAAAAGCCGATGACGGTGAACGCCACGACGATGATCAGAAGGTAGGCGATGGTGATCTTCCAGCGTATGGAATGTATGAAGGCTTTAATCCTTGTCAGTGAAATAGTAGCCCACTCCCCACTTGGTGAAGATGTACTCAGGCTGGCTGGGCACCTTTTCAACCTTCTCGCGCAAGCGGCGGATGTGCACGTCTACGGTGCGCAGATCGCCCAAGTAGTCGTACTTCCAGATGGTTTCCAGCAGGTTTTCCCGGGAAAACACCTTGCCGCGGTTGGTGGCAAACAGATGCAGCAGGTCGAATTCCTTGGCGGTGAGGTTCACCTCACGGCCGCCTACCGTCACGGAGCGGTTGTTCACGTTCAGCTGCATGTCGCGCACGGTGATGATGCGCTGGCCGGTTTCCCGCTGCATCATGGTGGTGCGGCGGAAGATGGTGCGGATGCGGGCCTTGACCTCCAGGATGTTGAAGGGCTTGGTCATATAGTCGTCCGCGCCGTATTCCAGACCCAGGATCTTGTCCATGTCGTCGCCCTTGGCCGTGAGCATGATGATGGACACGTTGCTGCGCTCGCGGATGCGCTGGCAGACCTCGATGCCGTCGATCTTCG
The DNA here is from genome assembly GCA_902799045.1 of uncultured Eubacteriales bacterium. Taxonomy (GTDB): domain Bacteria; phylum Bacillota; class Clostridia; order Christensenellales; family Aristaeellaceae; genus UBA2862. The sequence goes on along the minus strand of CADBZH010000005.1, from coordinate 56,704 downwards.
GCAGCATCACGTCCAGCAGCACCAGATCATAGTTGCCGTTGAAGAACTTCTCCACGGCCTCCTCGCCGTCCGCGGCGGAGTCGGTCTCATAGCCGTCCTGCTCCAGTGAATATTTCAAACCTTTTACGATCAAAGGCTCATCGTCGACAATCAAGATCCGTTTGGGCATGGTCGATCCTCCTCTAAGGCCGTTGTAACAATGAAATCGAATGAGTATGTCAAACCATTTTCATGTTTTTGTTATTATTATAAACGATTCCTGACATGATTTCAAGTTGTTTTTTTTAAATGTTAGGTTTTTATAGTCGCGCTGTACAAATTTCGCATCTGGTGATAAGATATAAGGTACGGGACGTTTGCCATCAAAACGCCCGGATACACTAAGGAGACACGCATGACGCTTTCAAGGAAAGTCCTCGCGGCGCTGATCGCCGCTTTGATAACGCTTTTGCCCGCAACCGCCCCGGCCGAGGTCGCGCCCTACGACATGAGCGCGCCGCAGAACCTTTCGCCGGAGCATCTCTATGCCCAGTCGGCGCTGCTGATCGACATGGACACGGGCGAGACGCTGTTCACGAAGAATGCCCGCGTGCGCATGTACCCGGCCAGCACCACCAAGATCATGACGCTGCTGCTGGGCATCGAGAGCGGCATTTCCCTGGACGAGCCGGTCACCATTCCGGCGGAGGCGGGCGACGTGCCGGAGGGCAGCTCCGTAATCCCCGTCAAGCCCGGCGACGTGATGACCTGGCGAGACCTGCTGTACAGCTTCATGCTCTCCTCCGGCAACGACGGCGCGAACGCCGTGGCCGTGCTGGTGGACGGCAGCATCGAGGCCTTCGTCCAGCACATGAACGCGCGGGCGGCCGAATTGGGCCTGGAGGGTACCCACTACGTCAACGCCCACGGCTACCACGACGCCGACCACTACACCACCGCCCAGGACCTGGCGATCCTGTCCCGCTACGCCATGCTCGATCCCACGTTCCGGGACGTGGTGAAGCAGCCCTCCTGGACCATCACCGTCACCCGCGGCGATGCAACCCGGTCTGCCGAGATCATCTCCCGCAATACTTTGCTCCAAAAGGACCAAAAGTATTACTACCCGGACTGCACCGGCATCAAGACCGGCCACCACGGCAAGGCGGGTTGGTGCTTCGTGGGCTCCGCCGAGCGCGACGGCATGCGGGTCCTCTGCGTCGTGCTGAACTGCGCGGGGGAGATGGACAAGTGGTACGACGCGGCGCGGCTGTTCGAATACGGCTTCACGCAGTACCGCGACGTTTCCGGCGCGGAGCTGATGGAGCGCGCCGCCGCCGCGTTCAACACGGTCGAAATCGAAGGTGCGGCCCCGGGCGAGGAGACCCTGCCGCTGACCCTCTACAACGTGGAGGACGGCGGCGCGACGGTGAAGGCCGTAAACGGCAGCCAGGCTTCGCTGGACGAGCTGGCCGCCCAGATGGCCATGGCCGCCGAGATCCGCTGGACGCGCTCCGACGTCGCCCCGGTCGGCAAGGGCGAGATCATGGGCAGCGTGCGCTGCGCCCTGCCGAACGGCAGCGAAGTGACCGCGCAGCTGGTTGCCGCCGCGGACGTCGCCGCGAAGCCCACCGAAGCGCCGGTCATCACCGAAGCGCCGGCCCCGCCCGCCGAAGCGCCGCGGACCGAAGCGCCTCAGGCCATGCCGGAACCGACGCCAAAGCGCGGCATCCCGGCCTTCGCCGTGGTGCTGGCGCTTATGGTGCTGCTGATCGTCTGCGCCGGCGCGGCCTGGTATGTCATCGAGCAGAAGCGCCGCCGCCGCAGACGGAACCGGAAGCGCAAAAAGACGGTCAAAACGCGATGACGCCCATTGTTAGGATTCCCGGCCCGCGCTGTACAAATCCCGGCGTCGGTGGTATAATGAACGCGATACTTCTTTGATTCGATGGTGAGGTTGGAAATGCTTCGACGGTTCAAAGGGCTGGCCCTGCTGCTCGCCGCGCTGCTTGCGCTCATGGGCGCGACGGCGCAGGCGGAGGAGACGCCCGCCGATTACAACCGAAACGTGCCGCAGCTGCTGCACGAGGGGCACCTCTATGCCCAGGCGGCGGTGCTGGTGGACGCCAGCAACGGCGATATCCTGTTTGCCAAGAACGCCCGCCAGCGCATGTATCCCGCGTCCACCACCAAGGTGATGACGCTGCTGCTGGCGCTGGAGAGCGGCATCGCCATGGACACCACCATCGTCATCCCCAAGCAGGCCAACGAGATCCCGGCGGACAGCTCGCTGATCCCGGTGTTCCCCGGCGACGTGATGCCCTTCCGGGACCTGCTCTACGGCTTCATGCTCACCTCCGGCAACGACGGCGCGAACGCCATCGCCGTGCTGGTCAGCGGCAGCGTGGACAACTTCGTCAACCGGATGAACGCCCGGGCGAAGGAGCTGGGCTGCGAGGACACCCACTTTGCCAATCCCCACGGCTACCACGACGAAAACCACTGGTCCACCGCGCTGGATTTGGCGCGCATCGCCAGCGAGGCCGTGAAGCTGGATGCCTTCCGGCAGATCACCTCCGCGCCCAGCTACACCATGACGATCACCCGCTACAACGCGCCCCAGGAGGTGCGGATCGTCAACACCAATTCGCTGCTCAAGAAGGACAACACCTACTATTATCCCGACTGCATCGGCATCAAGACCGGCTTCCACAGCATGGCGGGCCAGTGCTTCGTCGGCGCGGCGGAGCGGGACGGCGTGCGCCTGGTGACCGTGGACCTGCACGGCGAGGGCGCCCAGGAGAAGTGGATCGACACGATCCGCATGTTCAACTACGGCTTCACCTGCTACACGGCCTACACCATGGAGCAGATGTTCGGCTACGCGGGCAGGCAGCTGGCGACGCTGCGCGTATCCAACGCCATCGAGTCGGACCCCCAGGGCGGCATGCTTGGGCTGAAGATCGCCCAGATCAGCGACCCGGACTACACCCGCATGGTGGAGAACAACAACGACCAGGCCATGGCCGAAGCCGTGGACGACTTCGTCTCACGCTGCGAGATGACCGTCACCAGCGACATGGTCGCGCCCATCTCCGAGGGCGAGATCATCGGCCGCCTGCGCTATGTGGACCAGTCCGGAAAGGAGATCACCGCGCTGCTGGTGGCCGAGCGCTCCATCGCGGAGCAGCCGCCCAAGGCCGAGCTGACGGACATCTTCCCCTGGCTCAGCGCCTTCGAAAACCCGCTGGTGGTGCTGCTGGCGGCGGTGCTGATCCTGCTGATCGTGCTGCTGCTGGTCGCGGCGGCGGTGCGCGGCAGGCGCAAGGAAAAGCGCCGCAGGCGCATCTACGAGGCGCGTCGGCTGGAGTACATGCGCCGCATGAGCGCCCAGAAGCGCCGCGACGAGAAGCATCGCCGGAGCCGCCGCCATCGGGACGACGACGATGACGACGAGTATGACGATTACGATTGATCGAAGTCCCCTGTATAAACCCCCTTTTACCGGCGATACTCACGGTAAAAGGGGGTTTTTGTATGCAGGAAAGGATCAAACACGCATGGGCCGGAGTGAAGCGCCAGGCGGGCCGGCTCAGCCGCGAACAGTGGGGACGGGTGGCCTGGTACGCGGGACTGGTGCTGCTCCTGGCGGTGCTGGGCACGGCCTCCGACGCCTATCGGACGCGGACGGCGGAAACCGACGCGCTTACGCCGGTGGAGAGCGCCCTTCCGGTGCGCGCAGCTCTGTCTCAGCCCACGCCTGAACCGACGCCCGAGCCCGTCCGCTGGGTCTGGCCGTTGGAGGGAGAGGTCGTCGGGGCGTACTCGCCGGACGCGCCCGTGTGGTCGGGCACGCTCTCCCAGTGGCAGACCCACCCGGCGCTGGACCTCGCCGGCATGCCGGGGGAGGCCGTCTATGCCTGCCGGGACGGCGTGGTTTCGGACGCCTACAGCGACCGGTTGTGGGGGAATGTGATCGCGATCGACCACGGCGACGGCCTCGCCTCAGTCTATCGGGGGCTCAATACGCTGAAGCTGGTGGAGGTGGGCCGGACCGTCGCCGCCGGGGACGTGATCAGCGCCGTCGCGCCGTCCGTGCCCTGCGAGGGCGACCTTGGCCCGCACGTCCACTTCGAGCTGACGCTGGACGGGACGCCGGCGGATTTTGAGGAGCGGATGAAGGCGGCTGACGAATGAGGACGGGAACCCGGACGTGAGAACCTGGACGGGACCAGTCGCAGACACGGCGAACGCATGTTTCCTTGATTTGCCACCAGTAAACCTGCGGAAAACCGCCTTGAAATGCAGCCAACTACGCTCGAAACTGCATCTCCTGGGATTTAGAAACACACTCTAATTGTATTGCCAATACCCCAGTGGGAGCGCCGTTGCCGCCCGCAGGGTACAACCCGGCGATTTGTGCTCAGGCGAGCCGAAACGCCGCCCCTACACCAACATGGATTCATACCGTTGCAATACCATTGTAACTCACGTGCTACCCTGCTGTCGCCGAACTTTCCGTTTGCCAATTCACCACCCATGCGCTATAATAGTCCCAGCACGCGTTACGGAGGGATGCCCCATGCCGAGACTATGGGCAAAGATCATCAGGAAGCACCGCATCGAGCGGCAGGCCACGGCGGATTGCGCCTGGGAGGGCGTGGAGGACGCGCTGACGGAGCTGTGCCACGGGTTCGACATCCCGCGTCCGCTGTGGCTGAACAAGCACTACCGCGAGTTCGAGGAGTTCCGCCGGACGCAGTTTTTGCCGGAGCACTTCATCGAGGACGTGCCCTTCCAGCGGCTGGAGATCGAGTTCCTGGAGGACGACGGCAGGACCCGCAAGAGCAACGACCCGCGCAACCAGTTTGACTGAGGAGGCGGCGAATGGAGATCGAAAGACTCAGTTCCCGCTATGCCGTCCGCGCCCTGGGCGAGAGGGATGCCGAAGCCGTATTTGAATTCTGCCGGCAGCACCGGGACTACTATCTCTACTGCGCTGCAGAGCCCAGCCTGGAGCAGGTCCGGCGGGACATGGCGCTCCTGCCGGAGGGGGTCTCGCCGGAACAGAAGCACTACCTCGGCTTCTTCGACGGGGCGGAGATGGTGGCGGTCATGGACTTCATCGAGGTCTATCCGGACGATGAGACCTGCTACATCGGCTTCTTCATGATGGATCACCGCCTCCAGGGCCGCGGCCTGGGCAGCGCGATCATCGCCGGGGCGGCGGACTGCTTCCGGTCCATGGGGGTGCGGCGGCTGCGGCTGGCCATCGCCAGCGACAATCCACAGGCGAATCACTTCTGGAAGAAGAACGGCTTTCAGGTCGTCAAGTCGGTGGAGATGGACGGTTGGACGGCGCTGGTGGCGGACCGCGTGTTATAGAGTGTTAAAATCGTGTCATGCGCCCCAATCCGTTTGACGAAACCGGGCGGGGATGCTATAATGATTGCGTCGATGACGAAGAGGAGTAGCCTGTTCAATTCCAAAGAGAGGGCGGTTCACTGGCTGAAAGGCCGCCCGGAACCCTGACGGGCGAAGGTCGCTTCCGAGACGGTCGGGCGAACGGAGTAACCCGGCGGGGTGCGCCCCTTAGAGCGCAGAGAGGTTGAGACGCGCGGCGTCTCAACGAAATAAGGTGGTACCGCGGAGCAATCCGCCCTTTGTGGCGGGGCTTCGCGTATTTATTTGTCCACCGGTGAGGGGGGATATCATGTCGGGAGAGAACAGGCGTTTCGGCGGCTGGCTTCTGCCGGTGATCGTCGTGGCTGTGGGCGCGTACTTCCTGCTGAACGCCATGCGGCAGGGCACGCTGACGGCCGTATCGCTGAAGCCCGTCAACTACGTCGGCCTCGCGCTGATGGCCGCGGGCCTCGTCGGCGTCGTGGCGCTCAGAAAGCGCGACCTGTGGAAGCTCGCCGGCGTGCTGGTCTGCGGCGTGGGCGCGATCATGGTGATTTGTCTATAATGCAAGGGGGATAGATACATGGAAACCAGAAAGGAATTCACGATGGAAAAGGTTTTCCAGCCGAATCAGGTGGAGAGCCGAATCTATGACATGTGGGAGCATTCCGGCGCGTTCAAGCCGGTGAAGGACGAGAGCAAAAAGCCCTTCGTGATCGTCATGCCGCCGCCGAACATCACCGGCCAGCTGCACATCGGCCACGCCCTGGACGAAATGCCCCAGGACGTGCTGATCCGCTATCACCGCATGAAGGGTGACCCGACGCTGTGGGTGCCCGGGACGGACCACGCCGCCATCGCCACCGAGGTGAAGGTGGTGGATGCCCTGCGCAAGGAGGGCCTGAGCAAGAAGCAGATCGGCCGCGAAAAGTTCCTGGAGCGCACCTGGGAGTGGAAGAAGGAATACGGCGGCCGGATCGTCAAGCAGCTGCGCAAGCTTGGCGTGTCCTGCGACTGGAGCCGCGAGCGCTTCACGATGGACGAGGGCCTGTCCCGCGCCGTGCGCGAGACCTTCGTGCGCCTGTACGACAAGGGCCTGATCTATCGCGGCAGCCGCATGATCAACTGGTGCCCCTGCTGCCAGACGAGCCTTTCCGACGCCGAGGTGGAGTATGAGAGCCAGGACGGCCATTTCTGGCACATCCTCTATCCGGTGAAGGAGACCGGCGAGCTGCTGGAGCTGGCCACTACGCGGCCGGAGACCATGCTGGGCGACACCGCCGTGGCCATCAACCCGGAGGATGAGCGCTACGCCCACCTGCACGGCTGCCATGTGATCCTGCCGCTGATCAACAAGGAGATCCCGATCGTCTGCGACGAGCACGCCGACATGGAGAAGGGCACGGGCGTCGTGAAGATCACCCCCGCCCACGACCCGAACGACTTCGAGGTGGGCAAGCGCCACGACCTGCCGATGGTGCGCGTGTTCACCTACGACGGCCACATGACCGGCGCGAAGGAAGCGCAGGAGAACGCCGAGCTGATCGCCAGCGGCCGCGCCACCGTGGACGAGCCCACCGTGCTGGACTGCGGCAAGTATGCCGGCATGACCACCATGGAGGCCCGGAAGCTGATCGTCGAGGACCTGAAGGCCCTGGGCCTGCTCAAGTCCGTGGAGCCGCTGAACCACGAGGTGGGCACCTGCTATCGCTGCCACACCACCGTGGAGCCGATGGTCTCCAAGCAGTGGTTCGTGAAGATGAAGCCTCTGGCCGAGCCTGCCTGCCAGGTGGTGTACGACGGCAAGCTGCGCTTCATCCCGGAGCGCTTTGAAAAGACCTACCTGCACTGGATGGAGAACACCCGCGACTGGTGCATCAGCCGCCAGCTGTGGTGGGGCCACCGCATTCCCGCGTTCTACTGCGACGACTGCGGCGAGACCTTCGTCACCCGCGAGGACATCACCGCCTGCCCGAAGTGCGGTAGGCCCGTCCACCAGGACGAGGACGTGCTGGACACCTGGTTCTCCTCGGCGCTCTGGCCCTTCTCCACGCTGGGCTGGCCGGATCAGACCGACGACTTCAAGTATTACTACCCGAACACCGTGCTCTCCTGCGGCTATGACATCATCTTCTTCTGGCTGGCCCGCATGGTGTTCTCCGGCTTGGAGCAGACCGGAGAGTGTCCCTTCGAGGTGGCGCTGATGCACGGCCTGGTGCGCGACGCGCTGGGGCGGAAGATGTCCAAGAGCCTGGGCAACGGCATCGACCCCATCGAGGTCATCGACAAGTTCGGCGCGGACGCGCTGCGCTTCTCGCTGGTGATGGGCGTTGCCCCCGGCAGCGATATCCGCATGAGCGAGGAGAAGATCGAATCCTTCCGCAACTTCGCCAACAAGATCTGGAACGCCAGCCGGTTCGTGCTGATGAACCTGCAGGATTTCGAGCCGAAGGGCATCGAGATCGACAAGCTCTCCCTGGCGGACAAGTGGATCCTGACCCGCTATCAGGAGGCCGTGCGCGGCATCACCGACAACCTGGAGAACTACGACCTGGGCCTGGCCGCCACGAAGCTCTATGACTTCGTGTGGTCCACCTTCTGCGACTGGTACATCGAGGCTGCGAAGCAGGGCCTGTACGACGCCGACGCCGACGTGAAGGCCGCCACCCAGGAGGTGCTGCTCTACGTGCTCACCGGTATGCTGAAGCTGCTGCATCCCTACATGCCCTTCATCACCGAAGAGGTGTACAGCTACCTGCCCGGCGTGGAAGGCATGCTGATCGCCGCCAGGTGGCCCGAGTGCAGGCCGGAGTATGACTTCACCGAGGAGGCCGCCCGGATGGACGGCATCATGGATGTCATCCGCGCCGTGCGCAACCTGCGCGCCGAGATGAACGTGCAGCCCGGCCGCAGGGCCACGCTGATCGCCCGTCCCCACGAGGGCTGGCGCGACGCTCTGGCGGACGCCGAGGGCTACTTCAAGCGCCTGGCGAACGCCAGTGGCATGGTGTTGCTGGACGGCGAGCCGAACCCGGAAAAGTCCGCCTCGTTCGTGGCGGAGGCTGGCGAGTTCTTCATGCCGCTGGGCGAGCTGGTGGACGTGGAGAAGGAGCTGAAGCGCCTCGACAAGGACCTGAAGGGCCTTGAAAACGAGATCGCCCGCGCCACGAAGATGCTGGATAACCCCGGCTTTGTCAGCAAGGCCCCGGCCCAGCTGGTGGCGAACGAGAAGGAAAAGCTGGCCACCAACCAGGGCCTGCTCGAAAAGCTGAAGGCGCGCATCGTCGAGATGGAGAGCCTGAGGTAAAAGGAACAGCGAGCCCTGAAGAGATGGGATCGCCGCGCCGCCCCCGAACAGGAGGCGACGCGGCGATCCTTTCGCTGTGTACAGACCTTCGATACGCTCAGGATGACAGGGATTGCGACTCACTGTCATCCTGAGCGAAGGATCTGTGTGTTTTGTTATCTCCCGCCTTTCTGCGAAGAACTGATTCTTTACCCTATCAGCCTTCTGTGAAGCCACCTGACGGCCGCTTCGAGCGAATCGCCGTCGACGCGCAGCGTGACCCTGTCGCCCTCGTCCTCGATGCTCTCGCACGCCAGGTCATCCGCCGCCCGGCGGACGCGCCCGGCGGGGATGCCGAACACCGCGATCCCGGCGACCGGCCCGCGCCGCATCGCGATGCAGGGCGCGATGTCCGTCACCCGGTCGTCGATCAGCGTGCCGAACTGATCCGGCCGTGACGTGCACCGAAGGCGCGTTGGGATGCCCGCCATGGCCACCGGGTCGAGGCAGGCCGGATGCAGCACCTGCGCTCCGGCCCGGGCCAGCGCGCGCATCTGGCGGTAGCTCACCTGCCGGATCAGCTGCGCCTGGGGGACGACGGCGGGGTCGGCGGTCATCAGCCCCGGCACGTCCGTCCAGTTTTCGTAGAGCCCCGCGCCCATGCCTGCCGCCGCCAGCGCACCGGTGATGTCGGAGCCGTTCCGGGGGAACAGGCGGATGCATCCGCAGGCGTCCGCCCCGTAAAACCCGGGCAGGACCGCCTTTTCGTGCTTCCGGGAGAGGGCGATGAAGCCCGCCATCGTGGCCGGGACGTCCAGGTCGCCGTTCCCGGTGAAGCGCACGACCTCGACGGCGTCGACCAGCGCAAGCCCCGCGTACCGCGAGAACAGCTTCGCGCACAGGTATTCGCCGCGGCTGAGCGTCGCCGCCTCGGAGACGCCCAGCGCGCGCTCGATCTCCAGACGCGCCTCGCGCTCAAAGCCCGGGACGCCGAGCGCCTTCGCGATTTCGCCGAAGCGCCGGGCGACGGCGTCGACGGCCGCTTCGCTTTTATTCTGCCAGCATTCCGACAGCGCTTCCGTCACCTTCCTTTCATGCCGCGCGTCGGTGCCCGGCGCGGAGAGCACCGCGCAGCGGCGGGAAGGGGAGGCGCGGAAGATCCTCCAGACCTGTTTGAAGCAATCGGCGTTCGCCGTGGAGCTGCCGCCGAACTTGGAAACCAGGGTGGGCATATCAAAAACCTCCATTGCGGATTCATGCAATTGCTGCAAGCGCCACATTCCCGGGCGCTTCACCGTATACTATGTATTTCGCCGCGGAGGGTGCGGGTGTGACGAAAATGAAGCGCATTATTAAAAATATATGAAAAAAAGGATTTTTTCGCGCAGATGTTGTATATAGTATTATAATCGTCAGTCCCCCGGAGCGCGAAACAGCGATGTGGACGGCCCCGTGAAATTCTTGCGGAATTTGCGGAATGAATGCAGGAAAAACGGCGGGATTGGCGAATAATGTAGTATCACAGATGCTGAACAGTCGTCAAAACGGGCCATTGTGAATCGTAGCATCGGGGGCGTGTATGAGCGGAAGATTGTCGGATGCCTGGCTGGAGGAGCTGAGAAGCCGCGTCAGCCTGGAGGAAGTGGTCTCCGAATACGTACCCCTCAAGCAGAAGGGCCGACGGTTTTGGGGCTGCTGTCCGTTTCACAACGAAAAGACCCCCTCGTTCAGCGTGGATTCCGAATCCCAGCTCTACTATTGCTTCGGCTGCCACAAGGGCGGCACGGTCATCAATTTTGTGATGGATTTGGAGCGGATGGAATTCATGGACGCGGTGAGATTCCTCGCCGAGCGCGCCCACATGGAGTTGCCGGAGCGCACGGCCCAGCCCGGGGAAGCGCGCGTCACACGGGACGAGCGGGAGCAGATGTACGAGGCGAATCGGCTGGCGGCGCGCTACTTCCACAGCCTTCTGTGGACGGACGAGGGCGCGGACGCGCTGAACTACCTCTATGGGCGCGGCCTGAACGATTCGGACATCCGCCGCTTCGGCCTCGGAGCCTCTCCGAAGGGCTGGGACGGCCTTTTGCGTCATCTGGAGGACCAGGGCTTCGAACCGGGCCTTCTGGAAAAGGCGGGCCTGGTCGTTCGGCGGGAGGATCGCCTGTATGACATGTTCCGCGGCCGCGTGATGTTTCCCATCATCAGCGCCCAGGGCAGGGTGCTGGGCTTTGGCGGGCGCGCCATGGGCGAAGCCCAGCCCAAGTATCTGAATACGGCGGAGACGCCCGTGTTCAACAAGCGCCTCGGCCTCTACGCGCTGAACTTCGCCCAGAAGGAGCGCTCGGTGGGACGGCTGGTGCTGGTGGAGGGCTACATGGACACCGTCTCCCTTCGCAAGCACGGCGTGCAGGGCGTGGTCGCCACGCTGGGTACGGCGCTGACGGAGGAGCAGGCGCGGCTGATGAAGCGCTACGCCCCGGAGGTCTGGATCAGCTACGACGGCGACGCCGCCGGGCAGAAAGCCGCGCTCCGGGCGCTGGACATCTTCGACCGGCAGGGGATTCCGGCGAAGGTGATCGACTATCCCGCCGGCATGGATCCGGACGACTTCATCAAGGCCCGGGGCCTCGGCGGCTTCGAGGCGCTTGTGAAGCTGGATTCCACCAGCTACCGCATGCTTCGCGCGAAGGACGACCTGGACCTTGCCACCCAGGACGGCATGACGCAGTACGCGCTGCGCTGCTGCGCGATCCTGAAGCAGGTCAAGAGCCCCGTGGAGATGGAGAACCACCTGAGGCAGCTCGTGAACGAGACCGGCTATGACCGCGAGATCCTGCTGCGCCAGATCGGCGTCAGCCCCGCGCAGTCGACCGGCGCCGTCGCGCGACGCCCCCGCCGGAACCAATCGGAGCTGACGGGCGTCGAAAAGGCCGAGCAGGAGCTGATCTCCATGCTGGCCGCCGGGCTGATCCCGGCGGAGCTCCTGAAGCCGGAGGATTTTACAAACGATGATCATCAAAGGCTGGCCGAGTGGCTGATCGCCGGAAATGCCGCTGGCGCCTATATCAGCGGCATCGAGGACGATGCCGAACGCGCGCGGGCCATGCGGGCGCTGAACTTCGCGCCGCTGCCCGAGGAGCGCGAAAAAGCCCTGGAGGTGGCGCAGGAGGACCTGCGAACCCTTCGGGACACGCGAAGACGACAGAGGCAAAACGAATACAAACAGAAGGTCGACGCGCTTTCGCAGGAGGAAAAACTGGCAATCCTGCGGCAAATCGACGCCGCCAACAGGGAATCAGAGAGTTGACCGGTCGAAAGGAGTGGCCAGGATTGAGCAAGACGAACGCGAATCAAGATGTGATGGCCGCGCGGGTGCGCGAGCTGATAGAGACCGGCAAGCAAAAGGGAATACTGACCTATAAGGAAATCGTCGAAACGCTGGGCGATGTGGAGCTGAGCCCGGAGCAGTTCGACCGCGTGCTGGACACGCTGTCGGGCCTGAATATCGAGGTCATCAAGGAGGACGCCATCCCGGAGGCCGAGCTGATGAACGAGGTCGAGGAGGAGGAGATCGACATCTCCGTGCCCGAGGGCATCTCCATCGACGACCCCGTGCGCATGTATCTGAAGGAGATCGGCAAGGTGCCGCTTCTGACCGCCGAGGAGGAAATCGAGCTGGCCAAGCGCATGGAGGAGGGCGACGAGGACGCCAAGCACCGCCTGTGCGAGGCCAACCTGCGCCTGGTCGTGTCCATCGCCAAGCGCTATGTGGGCCGCGGCATGCTGTTCCTGGACCTGATCCAGGAGGGCAACCTGGGCCTGATCAAAGCCGTTGAAAAGTTTGACTATCGCAAGGGCTACAAGTTCTCCACCTATGCCACGTGGTGGATCCGCCAGGCCATCACCCGCGCCATCGCGGACCAGGCGCGCACCATCCGCATCCCCGTGCACATGGTGGAGACCATCAACAAGCTGATCCGCGTCTCGCGCCAGCTGCTGCAGGAATATGGCCGCGAGCCGCTGCCGGAGGAGATCGCCCAGGAGATGGGCATCCCGGAGGACAAGGTGCGCGAGATCATCAAGATCGCGCAGGAGCCGGTCTCGCTGGAGACCCCCATCGGCGAGGAGGAGGACAGCCACCTGGGTGACTTCATCCCCGACGATGACGCTCCCGCCCCCGCCGAGGCCGCCGCGTTCACGATGCTGAAGGAGCAGCTGATGAGCGTGCTCTCCACGCTGACGCCCCGGGAGGAAATGGTGCTGAAGCTGCGCTTCGGCCTGGAGGACGGCCGGGCGCGGACGCTGGAAGAGGTGGGCAAGGAATTCAAGGTCACCCGGGAGCGCATCCGCCAGATCGAGGCCAAGGCGCTGCGCAAGCTGCGCCATCCCAGCCGCTCCCGCAAGCTGAAGGATTCCATCGACTGATGACCGGCACCGGAAGAATTGCACTCGACCCGCGCCTGTCGATGATCGCGCGCCTCGTCGGCCCCTGCGAACGCTATGCCGATATTGGATGCGATCACGGCAGGCTCGGCGCTTTTATGCTCCAGCGCGGGCTGTGTGAGCGGGCGGTGCTGACCGATATATCAGAGCCGTCCCTGGCGAAGGCGCGCGCCCTGATGGACCGCCTGGGCCTGACCGACCGCGTCACCTTCGCGGTGGGAAACGGCGCGCTGGCGCTTGACGGGCCGGTGGACGCCGCAGTGATCGCCGGCATGGGCGGCGCGACGATCGCGCGGATCGTGCGCGAGGGCCGTGAGAAGCTCGCGGACGCGCGGCTCATATTGCAGCCGAACGTCGCCGCGCCCCAGCTGCGCGAAGCGCTGTCGGATTGCGGCTACGCGATCTTTGACGAGCGCGTGGCCCAGGACGGCCGCAGAAACTATGTCATCCTCTGCGCCCGACCCGGCCCTTCTGCTTATGACGAGCGCGAGAGGATCGTCGGCCCCGTGCTGCTGAGGGAGCGCCCGGATGAGCTTGCGCCCTACGCGAGCTTCCGCCTACGGGTGGCGAAGAAGGCGTTGGCGGGCGCGGCGGCCTCCGGCGACCGCTCGCAGATCGAGCCGCTGGAGAGGGAAATTGCCATTTGGGAGGAGGTCCTCGCATGTCCGCGACGGTAGCGCAGATGCTGGCGCTGGTCGATCAGCTCGCGCCGTTTGAGCTGGCGGAGGAGTGGGACAACGTGGGCCTGCTGGCCGGCAGTCCGGACGCGAAGGTCGACACGGTGCTGTGCGCCCTCGATCTGAACATGGACGTGCTGAACGAGGCGATCGCGCGAGGCGCCCAGTTGATCGTGACCCACCACCCGATCCTGTTCCGGGGGCGGAAGAACCTGAACGAGACGGACGGGGAGGGGCGGCTGCTGTGCGCGCTGGTGCGTAGCGGCATCGCCATGATCGCCGCCCACACCAATTTTGACAACGCCCGGCCCGGCGTGAACGACGCGCTGGCGGCGGCGCTGGGCCTGCGGGACGTGCGCGCTCTGGAGGGCGGCATGCGCGTGGGCACGCCCAGCCAGGCGGATTTCGGCACCTTTGCCGACCATGCGGAGGCTGTGCTTCATGGGCCGGTGCGCCGCTACGGCGAGGCGACGCGGCCGATCCGCCGCGTGGCGGTGCTCGGCGGCGCGGGGGAGGACTATGCCCGCATCGCCATCGAGGGCGGCGCGGACGTCTACCTGACCGGCGAGATGGCCTATCACAAGGCCCTCGACGCCGTGGACAACGGCCTGATGATCATGGAGGCGGGCCATGCCGCGACGGAAAATCCCGCCATTTCCGCGCTGCGCAGAGGTTTACAAATCGCCGCGGATGCGGTACAATATGATATATGCGTCTTACAGAGCGAGGCGGAACTGTTTTTCTGATGGAGGGAAAGGTTATGCAGTTGGATACCCTGTGGAGTTTCATGCAGGTGGATATGGAAGCGGACGGCTTTGAGGCGAAGATGCGCCAGTCGCCCAACCGGCAGAAGCTGGTGAAGGCCCGCGATTTCCTGAAGGATCAGCAGGCCAATATGAAGAAGCTGGAAAACGACGTGGCCGTGATGCAGGATCGCCTGGAGGCCGTCGAGGACGAGGCCGCGCGGCTGGAGAAGGCGCTGGAGAGCGCGACGGAGGCGTTCAACAACAACCCGCCCACCAACGCCGAGGACGCCCAGAAGCAGGCGGAAAGCGTGGCGAAGCTGCTGGACACGCTGCAGCGCTATGAGGCTGAGCTGGCCAAGATGCGCAAGGACGCCGACGTGAAGGATCGCCAGCAGAAGGAGATCCGCGTTCGCGCTGCCAAGACCAAGATGGAATTCGACCAGCTGAAGGTGGAGTACGACAAGGAGTTCAAGGAGGACACCGCGAAGCTGCAGGAGATGCGCGCCCACACCGAACAGGAGGCGAAAAAGGTGGATGCCGGGCTGCTGGCGAAGTATCGCAGCATCAAGCAGCACTGCACGCCCCCGATGGCGAAGCTGGTGAACGGCCAGTGCAGCGGCTGCTTCATGTCGCTGCCCAGCGCCACGCTGCTGGATATCCGCAGCGGCGACAGGATCGTGGAATGCGATAACTGCGGCCGCATCCTCTACGACGCCGGGGATTGACGCCTTACATAGGATAGAATTGTGAGGACGCCAGACGATCGCAGGCGCGCAAGCGCTTGAGGAAAGTCCGAGCACCACAGGGCAGGGTGCCGGTTAACTGCCGGTGAAGGCGACTTCAAGGAAAGTGCAACAGAGATATACCGCGAATCTCCCCCTGGGGAGACGCAAGGATGGAAAGGCGAGGTAAGAGCTCACCCGCGGCCTGGCAACTGGTCCGCGCTGTAAACCCCACCTGGTGCAAGATTGATAGGAAAGCGGGAGCGCCCCTCGGGGCGGCTCGGCGGTGGCCCGCCGCGCTTTCGGGTAATCGCTAGAGCCTGCTGGCAACCGCAGGCCCAGACAGATGATCGTCCAATACAGAACTCGGCTTACAGACGTCTCTCACAATTTATCATAAAACGGGGATTGACCGAAAGGTCAATCCCCGTTTGACATTATACCGGTATCCTTTGTCAATCCTCGTCCGCCTCGGCAATCTCCAGGTACTTCTCGAACACCGCGTCCAGCTCCGCGTCGTCCTCCACGGTGGCGTACACGTCGTTGCCGTCCGCGTCGGTCTCGATGCGCAGGATCACCAGCTCGTCCTCGCCCACGTCCTCCATCGGGTCCACCGGCACCAGGCAGATGTAGGGTTTGCCCTCATGCTCCAGCGTCATCAGGTGCTCAAAGCGCACGGCCTGGCCGTCCTCGTCCACCAGCTCCACGATGTCCTCGCGCTCCATGTCCAGATCGTGATTCATGTTCTCGCTCATATGCCATACTCCCTTTAATTCTGGTTTTTTCTCGTCTTCCTCGCGCCAGCCGCCCGCGTCCATGAAGCCCTGAAGGATGTAGGTGGCCGCCAGCTGGTCGATGTAGTCCTTGCGCTTGCTGCGGCGCATGTCCGCCTCCAGAAGCACGCTTCGCGCCTGTTTGGTGGAGAGGCGCTCGTCCTGAAAGCGCACGTTCAGGCCCCGCTGGACGAGCTGCTCCGCGAACGCCCGGGAGCGCTGGGCTTGAAAGCCCTCGCTGCCGTCCATGTTCAGCGGCAATCCGCAGAGCACGCGGTCCGTCTGATAGCGGGCGCACAGCTCCAGCACCCGCTCCGCGTCCTTCGTGAAGCCCTTGGTCCAGACGGTCTCCACCGCCTGCGCCGTGAGGCCCAGCGGGTCCGTCACGGCCACGCCAATGCGCTTTTCGCCGATGTCCAGGCAGATTACCCGCATCCCTACACCACCTTTATGCAGAATTGCGGGCAGGCCCGCGCGCAATAGCCGCAGAACACGCACTTCCCGGAATCGACCCGGGCGCGCCCGTCCACGACCTCGATGGCCTTCTGCCGGCATCGCGCGGCGCACTTTCCGCAGCCCTCGCACCAGTCGTGCACCATCACGCGCCTCTGCCGGTGCCGCAGCGCCTCCAGCCGGTCAAAGGCCGTCGGGTCGCCCTCGAACATCGCCACGTCCGCGTCGATCTCCTCGACGCTCTGCATGCCGATGGCGATGGCGTCCAGCAGCGGGCTGCCCAGCGCGTATTCCAGCGCCGCACGGCTGCCGGAGATCAGATGCCCGCCGCCCAGCGGCTTCATGGCGAAGATGCCGATGCCGCGCGCCCGGGCCGCGGCGATGGCGCTTTCCATGTCCTCACGGCTGCCGTCCTGGATGCCGATGCCCTCCGCGTTGATCAGCGGGTGGATCACGTCGATCATCGGAAACCTCGGCGCGGCCTTCACGCAGGCCACGAAGTGGGTGCTGACGCCCACCGCGCCGATGTGTCCCTTCGCCTTCTGGTCGGCCAGGTATCGAAGGGCCTCCTCATGGCCCCTGAGGGTGTAGAGGGATTCCTGCTCGTGGAGCATGAAAAGATCTACATAGTCGCGGCCAAGGCCCCGGTAGGCGCGCTCCAGCGCCTCCCGCGCGGTCAGCTCGTCCCAGCAGTAGGCCTTGGTGCTGACGACGTAGTCCGGCGCCTCCTTCAGCGCCAGGGCGATGTGGGGATAGGTGCCGTAGAGGTCGGCGGTGTCCAGGAAGCGCACGCCCTTTTCGTAGGCGTGGATCAGCAGCCGCGCGCCCGCCTCGGGGGTCATGTTCGTCTGAAGGGGCGACATCGTCAGCGTGCCGAAGCACATCCTTGAAACGGTCAGGCCGCTGCGGCCCAGTGAATTCATCTGCATAGTGTTTACCGGTGTGGGGTCCGTGATACGTCACAGGGCTGGAAATACCCGTATTTCCAGCCCTGTCGAAGCCTTGGCGATGCTGCAAATGCTGTCTGTGTCAGGTCAGATCCTTGTCGTGCTGCACGACATAAAAGCGCACGAACTCCTCCAGCAGCTCGTCCCGCTCCAGCCGACGGATCAGCGAACGGGCGTTGTTGTAGCTGGTTATGTAGGTGGGATCACCGGAGATGATGTAGCCCACCATCTGCATGATGGGGTCGTGGCCCTTGGCCTTCAGCGCCTGATAGACCAGCTCGATGATCTCGGCAGCCGAATCCGGGACGTCCGCGAGGCTGCGGAAGTGCCTCGTTTCATCCAATTTGCTGTTCATAGCGCACCGCCTTTCGAGCACAGCATTTACACTCATAATCATTATAACACATAAACCCCAAAAGATCAAATGTTTTCATATTTTTGCATAAAAATTCTGTAGAATGCGCGAAAGACCAGCATCGAGGGCATGGCCAGCAGCATGCCCGCCACGCCGCCGAGGCGCGCCCCGGCGTAGATGCCTACCAGCACCAGCGCGGGGGAGAAGCCGGTGAGGCTGCCCATCACCCGCGGCGAGATCCACGAGCCGTCCAGCTGCTGCACCACCGTCAGCGCCAGCACCGTCAGCGCCGCCTTCTGCCATCCGTCCGTCAGCGCGATCAGCACGGCCGGGACGCCGCCGATGAACGGCCCGAAGTAGGGGATCATGTTCAGGATGCCGATCAACGGCGCCAGCGCCAGCGCGCCGCGCACCCCCACCAGCGACAGCACCGCCAGCGACAGCGCCGCCACTGCGCCGGCGATCATCAGCTGGGCTTCGAGGTACAACCGAAGCTCCCGACAGGCCGCGCCCGCCATGCGCACCGCCGTGGCCCGCGTCCGCTGGGGCAGCAGCAGCTCCAGCCGCAGCAGCACCACGTCCCGATCCCTCAGGAAGAAATAGGCCAGCACCAGCATCATCGAGACGCGCCCGGCGATGTCCGCCAGATTCGCGGCGATGCCGATCGTGCCCGTGGCGAGGCCGGAGAGCGCGCCCTGCAGGGCACTGAGGTCGATTTCCGGAAGCCGCACGCCCGAGAGCTGCCCCGCGAGCCATGCCCGCGCCCTGCCGACCCATGCCGTCGCCCGGGCGATCGACGCCGGCAGCGCCCTGCCCAGCTCCGAAATCTCGCGGAGCATCGCCGGCAAGAGCAGCCAGAGCGCAAGGACGATTCCCAGCGCCAGCGTCAGAAGGCACGCCAGCGCCGCCAGCGGCCGCTTCAGCCGGCGCTCATACAGCTTCTCCAGCGGCGAGGCGACGAAGCAGATCGCTCCCGCCCCCGCCAGCAGCCCCAGCACCTGGAGCAGGGGACGCCACAGCAGCAGGGCGGCGGCGGCCAGCGCGGCGAGGATCGCCCAGGCCCACCATGGCCGCCCGCGCAGCCTGTCGATGGAGTGCTGCATGCCGTCGCCCCCTCATTTCCGCATTTTCACAGCTTCTTCGTTATGGCCTCCGCCTTGTCGCTGAGCCAGCTTCCCGTGCGCTTGGCCTGCTGGTTCCACTTCTTCTCCGTCTGCCAGTTCATCACCCCGAAGATCGTCGCCGCCGAGCCGCCGATCAGCATGCCCGTCAGAAATCCCTTCATCAATCCGCTCTTCATCGAAAAACGCCTCCCTTTCATAGTCCGTCGGGTCGATCACGACCTCGCCGCTTGCCCGGTTCACGGTGTAGCGGCGCACGTACCGGCGGCTGTGAACGAGGTCGTCCCACAGGCCCGCCGACACCTCCAGCGCCGTCACCCGAAAGCTGAGCTCGTCCACCGCCGCGCCGGTGACGGCTCCCAGCCGCCGTCCGTCGCTGGCGATGGCCCGCCGCAGCGGCGGCGTTCCGCCCATGCGCCTTCGCGCGCCGGGGCCGTCGGCGTGGATCGCCACGCTGCCGATCAGCTCCAGCCCCTCGGCGGGGATGAACCGCGCGCCTCGCAGGCCCGCGCCCACCCAGATGCCCTCCAGGCGGGTCAGGTCGTCCGCCAGCTCCGCGCGCAGCACGCGCCCGAAACGCCTGCCGCCGCACACCACCGGCATGCCGATCAAACCGCGCACGTTGCGCATGGGCCTCGCCTCCGAATCGCCGTGAACCGGCAACGCTATTATCGACCGAAACGCGATGGCATTTGCGCGGCAAAATTTGTCGCATTGCGCGAATGGACGCGCTGTGGTACAATGGATGTATCAATATGTGGAATCGCCACGCTTTTGACAATTTTTTACGCTATACTTTATATATGTATACCCATAGGGAGGTATGAATCCATGGAAGAGAATCGAAGTGGTTACAGAATTCTCGTAGCCGACGACGACCCGAACGTGCATCAGTCGCTGAACGCCTATTTCCGGCGCGAGGGCTATCAGATGGTTTCCGCCTACGATGGCAACCAGGCCGTGGAACAGGTGCACCGCATGCGCCCGGACATTGCCATACTGGACATCATGATGCCCGGCATGGACGGGTTGATGGTCTGCCGGGAGATCCGAAAGGAATCCAGCCTGCCCATCATCATGCTCACCGCCAAGGGCGAGGAGTTTGACAAGCTGCTGGGCCTGGAGATGGGCGCGGACGACTACATCACCAAGCCCTTCAGCCCCCGCGAGGTGCTGGCCCGGGTGAAGGCGGTGCTGCGCCGCATGCACGAGATGAAGCCGGAGGATAAGTCCGCTCACCTGGTGGTGGGCAACCTGGACATCGACATGAATGCCTTCACCGTGAAGCTGGACGGCCAGAGCGTGCCCTGCACGCCGAAGGAGACGGAGATCCTCTGGACGCTGGCCAGCAATCCCGGCATGGTGTTCAGCCGCGAGCACCTGCTCCAGAGCATCTGGGGCTACGATTTCCTTGGCGATACCCGCGCCGTGGACAGCCACATCAAGCGCATCCGCGCCAAGCTGTGCAACGAAAACAACGATTGGGACATCAAGACCGTCTGGGGCATCGGCTACCGATTTGAAGTGGAAGGCGGGGCGCGGGTATAGCCCATGGGCAACAGGATCAAGAGACAATCGCTGAGCATTGGCGCGAAGACGCTGCTCAGCCACATCACACTCGCCGTGGTGGTGATCGCCCTGGCCAGCGCCATCAGCTACACGCTCTCCTCCCAGTATATCCGGCAGAGCCGCGTGCGGGATCTGGCCACGAAGGCGGAGCGCATCGCCGAGGGCAGCCGGGAGGTGCCGGAGGGCGACATCCTGCCCAAGCGGCGCACGGTGCGCACCTTCGAGGAGCTGACGGACGCGAAGGTGTTCTACCTCGCCTCGGACAACGAGATCATCCGCATGAGCCAGTTTTACGATGAGCCGGACGCGGGCGACGGGGAATTCCAGTGGGTCGAGGTGGCGGATTCCATCGACCGCGAGTTTGCCGAGCGCGTGCTGGCGGGGGAGAACGTCTCCGCCGTGCGGCGCTTTGAATTCGCGCAGGACACCATCATATTCGCCGGCGCGCCCATCGTGGACGATTCCGGCGCGGTGCGCGGCGGCGTGATCCTCGCCCAGCCGATGGCCAGCCTGCACAGCCTGTCGCGGATGATCCGCATCATGCTGCTGATCGTGGTGGGCATCTCGGTGCTGCTGGCCATATTGTTGGCCATGCAGCAGACGCGTATGCTCGTCAAGCCCATCCAGCGCATCACCCGCGCGGCCCGGCGCATGGAGGACGGCGTCTATGCCGAGCGCATCCCGGCCCTGCCCGACAACGAGATCGGCGAGCTGGGCCACGCGCTGAACAGCATGTCCGGCAGGCTGATGGACGTCATCAAGAACCTGCGCAAGGAGCGCGACAAGCTGGAGCTGGTGATGTCCGGCATCGGCGAGGGCCTGATCGCCGTGGACACCGACTGGCGCGTGGTGCACGCCAACGCCGCGTTTCTGGAGCTGGCGGAGCTGGACAGCGCCGCCGATTTCCTGGCGGGCGGCGCGTCGGACGCGATGTTTGACCCGCTGAAGGCGCTGCTGCAGCGCTGCATGGAGAATGGCGAGAGCGAGGAGCTGGAGTGGGAGAACGCCTCCCACCGGGCCATCCACGCCGCCGCCACGGCGCTGAAGGACGAGGGCGGCGCGATCCTCGGCACGGTGTGCCTGCTGCGCGACGTCTCCGAGGCTTTGCGCATGGAGCAGCTGCGCCGCGATTACGTTGCGAATATCTCCCACGAGCTGCGCACCCCGCTGACGGGCATCCGCGGCATGGTGGAGCCGCTGATCGACGGCTGCATGGACACCGAAGAGGAGCGCCAGGAGAGCTATGCCGTCATATTGAGGGAAACCATACGCCTCGAAAAGCTGGTGGGAGACATGCTGGATATGTCCCGCCTGCAGGACGGGCGCCTCCGGGTGGAGCTGGAGCGAATGGAGCTGCCGGGCATCCTGGAGGCCGCCGCGAGGAGCATGAAGGGCATCGCCGACGAGGCGGGCGTGGCGCTGACCGTCGAGACGGACGGCTCGCGACTGTCGTGCCTGGGCAACGAGGATCGCATCATGCAGGTGCTGGTGATACTGATCGACAACGCGCTCAGCTTCACGCCCACCGGCGGCAGCGTGACCGTGTTTGCCTATGACGCGGGCAGCCACATCGCCGCGGGCGTTCGCGACACCGGCTGCGGCATCGAGCCGAAGGACCTGCCGATGATCTGGGAGCGCTTCTACAAGGCCGATCGCTCCCGCATGCGCACCACCGGCACCGGCCTCGGCCTGTCCATCGCCAAGCTGGTGACGCGGCTGATGGGCGGCGATATCTCCGTCAAAAGCGAACCCGGCAAGGGCTCGGAATTCACGTTTACACTGAAAAAGGAATAAACATGGAGGGACCGACTGTGGAAGGAAAAGCCAGAAACGAGATGAACCCCGAATTCCAGTGGGACCTGGCCCCGATCTACTCAAGCGACGAGGCCTGGCGGAGCGCCCTTTCCGAGGGAGAGGCCGCCGTGAACGCCCTTGCGGACCTGCCGGGCACCCTCGGCGCGTCGTCGGAGGCGCTGGCGTCCGCGCTGAATCGCGTCACCGCCGCGGAGCAGATCGTCGAGCGGGTGTATGAGTACGCCTTTTTGAAGAAATCCGGCGACAACGGCGACCCGGCCGCCCAGGAGATGGAGGCCCGGGCTGTGAGCCTTGCGGTGCGGCTGCAGACGGCCACGGCCTTCCTGGAGCCGGAGCTTTTGAAGATTCCGGAGCCGACGCTGGACGCCTGGACGCGGGACGACGCCCTGCGCACCTATCGCCACTTCATCGACGACGTGACCCGCCGCCGCGCCCATACCCTGGACGATCAGGGCGAGCGGCTGCTGGCGATGCTGGGCGACGCGGCCCAGACGCCCGGCAATACCTTCGACATGTTCGAGAGCGTGGACATGAAGCTGCCCGCCGTCACCGGCGAGGCGGGGGAGAGGGTGCAGCTGACCCACGGCGGCTTTTCCGTGCTGCGGGAGAGCCGGGATCCCCGGGTGCGCCGCGAGGCCTTCGAAGCCTATTTCGGCGCGTTTGGCGACTACATCAACACCCTCGCCAGCATCTACGGCGGCGCGGTGAAGCTGGACTGCTTCTACGCGGACGCCCGCGGCTTTGCCGGTGCCTGCGAGGCGGCGCTGTTTGGCAACAACGTTCCCGTCAGCCTGTATGACACGCTGGTCGAAACCGTTCACGCCGCCCTGCCCATCATGCGGGAATACCTCGACCTGCGCCGCCAGGCGCTGGGGCTGGAGGAATTGCACCTGTGCGACCTGTATGCGCCCATCGTGGAGGATGTGGCATTCGATATGCCCTATGAGCGCGCCCAGGCCTTGGTGAAGGAGGCCCTGAAGCCCCTGGGCGAGGAGTATCAGCAGCTGCTGGACAGGGCCTTTGCCGAGCGCTGGATCGACGTCTATGAGAACACCGGCAAGAGCACCGGCGCGTTTTCCTCCGGCGTCTACGGCGTGCATCCCTATGTGATGCTGAATTACACCGATACGCTGGACGACGCCTTCACCCTGGCCCATGAGCTGGGCCACGCCATGCACAGCTTCTTCTCCGACCGGGCGCAGGATTTCGCCAACCACGATTACCGCATCTTCGTGGCGGAGGTGGCCTCCACGGTGAACGAGGTGTTGCTGACCCGCCATCTGCTCGCGACCGAGACCGACCCGAAGCGCCGCGCCTACGTGCTGAACCACTTCCTGGAGGGCTTCCGCACCACCGTGTTCCGCCAGACGCTGTTCGCGGAATTTGAGCGCAAGGCCCACGCCCTCTACCAGTCCGGCACGCCGCTGACGGCCCAGACGCTGAACGCCGCCTTTCGCGAGCTGAATGCGCTGTACTACGCCGGCGCTGAAATCGACGCGTTCGCGGACGTGGAGTGGTCCAGGATTCCGCACTTCTACAGCGCCTTCTACGTCTATCAGTACGCCACCGGCTTCTCCAGCGCCGTCACCATTGCCGACGGCATCCTGGAAAGCGGCGACGCCTCCCGCTATCTCAGGTTCCTCACTACCGGCGGCAGCGACTATCCCATTGAGGAGCTGAAGATCGCCGGCGTGGACATGACGAAGCCGGACGCCCTGCGCCACGCCATGGACGCCTTCCGCGACACCCTGGCTCAGTTCAAGGCGACCTTCTGACATCCGGTTCATACTTGCGCAAGAAGCCCGGAAACCGTTCTACGGTTTCCGGGCTTGTGGCGGAGAAGGAGGGATTTGAACCCTCGCGGCAGTTATCCCACCCTACTCCCTTAGCAGGGGAGCCCCTTCGGCCTCTTGGGTACTTCTCCACGAATATGAACTTGGCGGAGAGAGAGGGATTCGAACCCCCGGTGCCTTTCGACATCACTGGTTTTCAAGACCAGCGCCTTAAACCACTCGGCCATCTCTCCTGAACCAAACCAGCGAAAATTATTATAGCAGGTTTTCCACCGAATGTCAATATCTGCCGAAGAATTAATTTGCAGACGGCGAAAAAATCAACCCCCTCCATCCGGAAGGGGTTGAAACATGGTGGGATTATCCCTTGACGGCGCCGGCGATGAAGCTGTCCTGAATCTGTTTGCTCAGGAACACATACACCAGCAGCGTCGGGATTGTCGCGATGGACAGCGCCGCGCCGATGGGGCCCCAGTCGGTGGTGTACTGGCCGGACAGGGCCTGTACGCCGACGGGCAGCGTCTTCAGTGCGTCCTTGCTGATGAACACGTTGGCGAACATCAGCTCGTTCCAGCACTGCAGGAACGTGTAGATGCCTACCGTCGCCACGGCGGGCGTCATCAACGGCGCGATGATGCGCAGGAACGTGCCCCACACGCCGCAGCCGTCGATGAAGCAGGCTTCGTCCAGGTCATAGGGAATGTCGCCCATGAAGCCGACGGAGATCAATATGCCCATCGAAAGTGAGAACGCGGAGTAGGGGATGATCAGCGCCCAGTAGCTGTTCAGCATCTTCAGCCGCGCCAGCGTGGTGTACAGCGGCACGATGGAGGCGTGGATCGGGATCGTCAGGCCCAGCATGAAGAACTTGTGCATGGTCTTGCTCAGCTTCCACTGCAAACGGGTCATGGCGTAGGTGGCCATCACGGCGGCCAGCAGCGTGATCAGGATCGTGGACACGGCCACGATGACGCTGTTCAGGAAGTACTGGGGCATGTTGCCGGTGTTCATGGCGCGGGTGTAGTTCTCCCACACCCAGTACTTCGGCAGGCCGATGACGTTCTCACCGAAGATTTCAGCGTTGTTCTTCAGGGAGAAGGTCAGCATCCAGTAGACGGGGAAGAGGCTGATGAACGCCCACAGCACCAATACGCAATAGGACGCGATCTGGCCGACGGTCTTCTTCGGCTTTTTCTTCGACCTCATAGGAGGATACTTCTTATTGAGAGTCGCTGTATTCATCGTCCCTTCTCCTCCTTGAAAATCATATTGATGATGATGGCGAACACGAAGCACAGCACGATCAACATCACGGCGATAGTGCTGCCCATGCCGTAGCGGTTGCGCAGGAAGAGCAGGTTGATCATCAGGGTGCTGGGCACCTCCGTGGCGTGGTTCGGGCCGCCGTTCGTCAGCACGTAGATCAGGTCGAAGGATTTCAGCGAACCGGTCACCGCGAAGATCACGCTGACGCGCAGGATCGGCTTGATGTAGGGAATAATGATATAGCGGTTCACCTGGCCCTCGGTGCAGCCGTCGATCATGGCGGCCTCGTTCAGCTCCGGCGGCACGCCCTTGATGCCGGCATACATCAGCAGCATGTGATAGCCCACGTATTGCCACAGGATCGGCACGAACGCCGCCCAAAGGGCCGTGGTCTTGTCGCCCAGCCAGACGCGCGTCCAGCTTTCAAGCCCCAGCGACCTGAGGAACAGGTTCAGCACGCCATAGTCCGGGTTATAGATCTTGATCCACAGCTGGCCGATGACCACCGTGGAAATCAGCACGGGCATGAAGTAGATGGACAGATAGGCCCGCTCGCCCACGGGCTTCTTGCTCAGCTTCAAAGCCAGCCACAGCGCGAAGGGCAGCTGAATGCAGGTGGACAGCGCCGCCAGCAGCATGGCGTTCTTCAGCGCGCGCATGATGTTGATGGACTTGCTGGTGAACAATTCCTTGTAGTTCGCCAGGCCGATGAATTCCGGCGTGAGGAGGCCGTTCCATTCGGTGAGGCTGTAGTAGCCCGACAGGATGATCGGCGCGATCAGCACCCCGATGAACAGGATCAGCGCAGGCAGCAGAAACAGGAATATATTCAGCTTGTAGCTAAACGGTCTTCTCATGGTCTGTGCTCCTTTACGGTAAAAAGAGGAGACGCCCCGCAGGGTGTACCCCGTAGGGGCGTCTCCTCATCAACCTAACTTACTCGGATCAGATGTCGAAACCTGAATTAGTGCAGGTCGGCATCCAGGCCCGCGGCGTAATCCTCGGGGGTGATGTCGCCAGCCCAGGCCAGGCCGATGTAATCCAGATAGGTGTTGGCGGCGTCGGCGCTCAGGAAGTTGTCGCCGAACAGGACCATGCTGTCAGCCTTGGAGGCCATGTCAGCAGCGGACTTCACCAGGTCGCTGACCTCAGCGTCCGGATCGGCCGCCCAGCAGGGCAGGTTCGCGCCGGACTTGTAGTCGGCGTCGGAGAAGAAGCGGGCCAGATAGAAGGCAGCCTCTATGGCCTCTTCCTTGTGCTCGCAGGTCTCGGTGACGGCCAGGGTGTTGTTCGGGCCACCGATCATCTGATACAGGGTGACGTCGGGGTTCAGCACCGGGAAGGTGCCGGCCTTGACGGCGAACTGAGCCTGGCTGCCGATGTCGGCGTTGTTCCAGGAACCGTTCTGATAGAAGGCGTACTTGCCGGCGATGAAGTTGTTCTTCACTTCGTCGTTGCCCAGGGCATCCGCGCTGGGATCGAAGTAGCCCTTGTTCTTCATATCCTGGAAAGCGGCGATCGCGGCGATCACGTTCTCGTTGTTCCAGGACTCTTCGCCATTGTACATGGCCTTCAGAGCTTCGCCGCCCACGGACTTGATGACCAGGGGCTCGACATACTCAGACAGGCACCACAGCTCCTTGCCGGACACGCCGAAGGGGATGTAGCCAGCGGCGACCAGCTTGTCGCAGCAGTCCATCATGTCTTCGTAGGTGGCGGGGATGTCATCGTAGCCAACCTCGGCCAGGATGTCCAGGTTCGCATACAGGGTGACCAGGGACATGGTGTAGGGCACGCCGAACATCTTGCCGTCATAGGTCACGTTGGTGGCCATGGCCTGCGGCAGCTCATCGGCATAGGCGCCATAGTAATCGTCCAGGCAAACCACGCGGCCGGCATCCACAAAATCCTTCAGGAAGCCCATGCCCCAGGTGAAGAAGATGTCGGGCAGCTCTTCGCCAGAGCTCATAGCGGCCTTGATCTTGGTCTTGTAAGCTTCATTCTCGGTGGGGGTGTGCTCGATCTTGATGTTGGGATGATCGGCTTCGAAAGCGGCGATGGCGTCGACATACGCCTGGTGGCTGGAGTCGCTCTCGGTGGCGATGGACCACAGCTGCAGGGTGATCTGCTCCTCGGCCAGCGCGGAAACGGCGGTCAGCAGGAACAGAGCGGTCAGCAGGATAGCCAACAGTTTCTTCATGGGTACTTCCTCCTTTAATTGCTTTAACGCAAGGTCGCCGACATGCAGCGGCTCGCGTCTTAGTCGTGCAATCTGTGTGAAACATTGAGACAATGTAATTCACACTGACTGGACCCATCATAGCACATTATGACAGATTTGTAAACCCCACAAAAAACGATTTCTGCTCAAAATTTGCGTTACAGCGTTAAAAAAATAGCAGGAATTGTCATGCACGCCCCGAGACCTATCACCAATTGTCATAAGGATGAAGAGATCCGGCCGCAGACGGTCACCACACCGTCACAGACTTTGGTCTGTTTTATAAATGCTTATACAAGACTACGGTCTGTTTTGCGCCTGGCGCAGCCGCGCGGCACAGAGGCCGCCGCGCAAAGCATCAACAAAGCACGCTTTGAGCGGGTCACGTACCTCGCCGGCACCGCGAAACCGAAGCGGATTCCTCTGCATGTGCGCCGCGAAACCTACTATATTATAATGGATCTCCTCTCAGATCCCTGCGTCCCGCCTCGCCGACTTCTTTGCCGCCCACCGGAATAGGCTTTGCTGAGCAGTATGACGAAATATGGACAGCCACGTCCGCAAATATATGAAATTATTCCTAGACAAATTGCTCAATTTATATTATAATTGCGATGATAAGGTAGACGAATTATACCATTCCAGGGAGGCGACGAAGGCGATGAACCGATTGATGATGAAATGGCGCTCGAACAGGGGCGCGTCCATCACCTTCGCGCTGCTGCTGTTTTTGGTATGCGCGATGGTGAGCACCGTCGTAGTCGTCGCCGCTTCCACGGCGGGCGGCCGCTTCAGCAGCCTGGACGAAATGGACATGCGCTATTACGCGGTGACCACCGCGGAGGAACGGCTGTGCAAGCTGTTCGATGGAAAGTCGGCGATCGTCACTTACCTGATGCCAAGTGATGAGATCAGTACCATCACAGTGGAGACTATTGATCCGGAAGACTGTATTATGGCAGATGTGACCTCTATGTTCATTGCTGACACACCGTTGGATCCTGACAGTTATCCGATTCAGTACGATTATAAGGATGAAGCGCATAATGTAACGTATACTTGTTCTGTGTTGCCAAGGAAGGTTGAATCGAGCAACATGGTGGCTTTTCAAATATCGGCCTACGGCAAGAGCATTACCGATGCATATAACCTGGTCGTCACCTTCGCGCCGACCGTCAAGACGACTGAAGTGGACAGCGAGAACGGCATCATGAACGCGACGGTTACCTGGAAGCTGAACAAGATCGAAAAATATGTCCCTACGGTTTAGGGGGATGCGTGAGTATGAAGAAAATGTTTAGGAAGCTGCGCAGCCGGTCGGGCGAATCCATCGGCGAGACGCTCGTGGCACTGCTGATTTCCGCGCTGGCGCTGGTAATGCTGGCCGCGGCGATCACCTCGGCTACGGGTATCATCAACCGCAGTAATACGGCCATCGAGCAGAGATATGCCGATACGACTTCAATGCCGGGGTATTGGAGACCACTTGCGGCAGACAACATAAAATGAATGACCTGAAAATGGGGTTTCGGGGGAGGTGAGGCGTCGTGAGACTTGTGAATAGAATAAAGAACCGCAAGGGCTTTTCCCTCGCGGAGACGCTTCTGGCGATACTGATCCTGCTGTTGGTGTCGACCATCGTGGCGACCGGCGTCCCCGTGGCGCGAGATGCCTACGAGAAGGTGGTGCTCAGCGCGAACGCGCAGACGATGCTCGCCTCGGCGGTTTCAGCCCTGCGAGAAGAGCTTGGCACAGCCTGGGATGTGAAATGCGACCCAGAGAATGCGAATGCGATTGTTTACTACAGCGCGTCGACCGGCGCCCGGACCAGGCTTTGCCTGGGCGCATACAAAGTCGGCAGTGAAAAACCGACAGACGCGATCCTGGTTCAGGACAACTATATTGAAAGCTCGCTGCTGCCGACGGATTCCGGAACTGCCCTGGGCAAGGCACGGCTGTTGGTTCAGGACAGCGACAAGGGAGGCGTAGCCGCCCTTTACGCGACATGCGATCCGATCGCTTATACAAACGGAGACAAGAGCGTCACAATCAATAATCTGGTAGTCAAGACTGCGGGTGGAACACTGCTGACCAAGCCGATCAACATTCAGATTGATATAGCATCGGCAGTGACTACTAATTCTTAAATGGTGGTTCCTTCACCCTGACCGATTTGAGGTGGTTCAGATATGCGTAGGAAATGGAATAGAAACGGTTTCACCATGGCGGAGCTGTTGATCGTCGTGGCAATCATTGGCGTGCTCAGCGCCGTCAGCTTCATAGCGGTGCAGACACACCAGAAAAACCTGGATATGGCGGAGCGCGATACCATTGCCAAGGAGATTTATTTCGCTGCGCAAAACCATCTCATCCTGGCGGAGAGCCAGGGTTATCCCGGCCTGTCTGATAGTTCCTTCGGTACTCCTGAGGATGCGAGTTATCATCCCGCACAGGAGGGTAGCAGTGAAGAATACAAAGATATATATTATGTCTCCAGTACTGCGGTGAACACCGGCATACTGAATCTGATGCTGCCTTTCGGCTCCATCGAGGAGGGGGTACGAGGCGGACACTACGTTATTCGTTACCAAAAGAAACCAGCTCGCGTGCTGGACGTGTTCTACTGGAAGAACGAGAACGGTGCGCCGAATACGATTGACTATGACACTCTGTTTTCTTATCGGAATAGCGATAACCGCCGCAACGGCAATCCTCCCGTTGGCTGGTATGGCGGCGCGGAAGCGGTGGAAACGGGTGTGACGCTGAACGCTCCCATCGTTGAGATCGAGAACGCCGAGCGCCTGGTCGTCACGGTGACGGATACCAATACAATAACGAGTAACCCATCCCTTCAAAATACGGATGGTACGACAATAAACACCACACTGGAGTTGATCATCACTGGAGAGCCGCGAGACGAGCAAGGCAATGCTGCCAAGGCAGTCATTGTATTGAAGAGCGCTTCTCTTACTGAAAACACAAGGCGCTCTCAATACGACAGCACTACGAATAAGTATACCATTGTCTTGGATGACATTACCGGCGCGGGTTTGCACTTTGCCGAATTGACACCTGCGGATGGCATTTGGTATATGGATGATAACCTAACGTTCAGACCGGGTGAAAACATTACCGTTGAGGCTGTGGCGTTCAGCAACGATGCCTTGGCCAGCATCGCATACAGCGGCGGTCAGACCACCAACAGCCTGTTTGCCGATGTCTATACCGGTAAAGAAACTATTGATACCACTACCGGTAAGATTACAATCAATAAAACAGATGTAACCCCGACCGCGATGATCTCAAACTTCCGCCATTTGGAGAACCTTGACACCGCAGTCTCTGGTTTGGAACCCGGTTTGGGAATCCAGACAGCCGCGCAGATCGCAGATTTGGTGTGGGCCAGTGCGACGACGGATGCTTCTGCCTTTACAAGCAGGATTGCCGCGGCAAAGGGCGTTCAGGCCGCGTCGGTCAGAGTCTATAAGAAAGACGATTCCGCTGGAACGGCGGAGGGCTGCTATCTGCCTGTCAATCCGACCTATCCTTTGAAGTACAGCGGCTTGCTCACGATTGATGAAGGCACGGATCTGGGGGACGCGATTTCAACGACAGATTCACAGGATGAAAACACAAAGGAAGTGAAGTGCCACACCATCACCGGCGTGAAGGTCGGTACGAGCGCGGAGTCCCCTTATGCTGGCGCGGGCGGTCTGTTTGGCGCGCCCACAGCAGCATTGACCGTGGAGAATCTGGCGCTGATCGACTTCGACATCAACGCCTCCGGCAACGCGGGCGCTCTGGCGGGGACCCTGCCGAGCGGTTCCTCTGTCACCAACGTCGTCGCCTACAACAGCACAGCTAATGCGACAGCCACGATCGTCTCGACTTCCGGAAGCGTCGGTGGCCTGATTGGCAGCATGACGGGAACGACAGTGGAAAAGTGCGCCGCGGCACTTGTGGTATCCAGCAAAGCGGCCACTACGGCGACGAACAGAAATGCTGGCGGCCTCGTGGGCGAAGCTCACGGCTCAAGCGCCGTCTCCAACAGCTATTCCGGCGGTCATACCAAGTCGACGGCCGACGCTACAACCGGCGCGATCGAGTATGACCCGGCAGCTCCGAACGTCAATTCAGACAATGGCATGGCCGGCGGCTTGATCGGTGACGCTGAACAGACGGCAATTACGAATTGTTATTCCACCTGCTCTGTCAAGGGCACGACGGCGGGCGGTCTCGTGGGTAAGGCCACTATAAAGATCAATACCAGCTATTGCACGGGCCTGGTGTTGGGTAAAGATAATAGTTCGATAGTTGGCGCGTTCGCTGGAGAACTGAACAATGTTGCCCCCGACGGCTGCTACTACTACGAGATCATCAACCCAATCGATACCGACGGCGTGATCACCTATATGCCGCCTGTTCCCGGAATGAATCAGTCGACCATTGACGGATTTATCCAGAACGAGTATCTGAAGCCGCTGGATTATGACGCGACTACATACGAATCCTTTGTGGATGCGCCGGCGAACTGGGCTGAGGCTCAGCCCTATTGCCCTGCCTTGGCGAATTACTACAGCAAGACTCAGGACGACGCGCCGACGGTGGCGGCTTATCCGCTTCGCGCTATTGCGATCAGCGACAGCGACACTGGTGATGGCAAGCCGATGCCCTTCGTCACCACCCACTACGGCGACTGGCCGGTGCCGGAGATCTTCGTGGTGAACGAATAATAACGAATAGACAGGAAGCATCCGCACGAACACACTTCATAGAAATGAAGGGATATTGCATTGGTAGCATTCGGAAACAACACCAATAACGGCGGCGCGGCCCCGAAGAAGCCGGCGGGCAAGGGCTATCTGCGCCTGGGCGACCTGCTGATTTCCGCGGGCCTGATCACCGAGGAACAGCTGGAGGAGGGCCTGCGGCTGCAAAAGGGCAGCGGCAAGCGCCTGGGCACCGTGCTGCAGGAGAACGGCTTCATCACCGAGAGCGAGTTGATCGAAGCCCTACAGATGCAGCTGGGCATCGAGTTCATCGACCTGAGCAAGGTGAACATCCCCACGGAGCTGGTGCAGGTGGTGCCGAAGAACATCGCCAAACAGTACCAGGTGGTGCCGGTGCGCATGGCCCGCGACGAGCTGTACATCGCCATGAGCGACCCGCTGAACTTCTACGCCATCGAGGAGGTTCGCAAGGCGGCGCGACGCAAGGTGGTGCCGATGGTGGCCATGTCCGCGGCGGTGGAGCGCGCCATCCAGGTGCTCTACGGCAACGAGGGCGCGGCCAAGGCCATCGAGGAGATGAAGCGCGAGGCCGCCGTCTCCGGCGAGACCACCGCGGCGGTGGACAACGCCTTCTCCGGCAATCAGGTGGGGGAGGACAGCGTCAGCCAGGCGCCGGCCATCCGCCTCGTGAACGCCATCATTGAGCGCGCCGTCACCGAGCGCGCCAGTGACATCCACATGGAGCCCCGGGAGACCGAGTTCTCCGTCCGCATGCGCATCGACGGCCTGCTGCGCGACATCCTCACGGTGCCGCGCGAGCTGCAATCTGCCGTCATCAGCCGCGTGAAGGTCATGTCCGGCCTGGACATCACCGAGCGCCGCGTGCCCCAGGACGGCCGCTTCAACGTGAAGGTGCGCGACAAGGACATCGACCTGCGCGTCTCCACGCTGCCGACGGTCTACGGCGAAAAGATCGTGGCCCGCCTGCTGGACAAGTCCGGAAGGAAGCTGAGCCGCGATTCCATCGGCCTCACCGGCGACGACCTGGAGAAATACCTGCGCCTGGTCAAGATCAAGAACGGCGTGATCCTGATCGTCGGCCCCACCGGTTCCGGTAAGTCCACCACCATGTACACCATGATCGGGGATATGAACACCCGCGACGTGAACCTGGTGACGCTGGAGGACCCGGTGGAATACAACATCGACGGCGTCAACCAGGTGCAGATCAACGAAAAGATCGGCATGACCTTCGCCAGCGGCCTGCGCTCCATCCTGCGCCAGGACCCGGATATCATCGCCGTCGGCGAAATCCGAGACGGCGAGACCGCCGAGATCGCCATGCGATCGGCCATCACCGGCCACGTCGTGCTGTCCACGCTGCACGCCAACGACGCGCTGGGCACCGTGGAGCGCCTGATCGACATGGGCGTGGAGCCCTACCTGGTCGCCAGCGCCCTGAAGGGCGTGTTCAGCCAGAGGCTGGTGCGCCGCATCTGCCCCAACTGCCGCAAGCCCTACGAACCCTCCGACGAGGAGCAACAGGAGCTGGGCATGGACCCGGTGCCGGGCAGGACGTTCTATCGCGGCGCGGGCTGCCCGGAGTGCTTTGACACCGGCTATCGCGGCCGTACCGCCGTGTTTGAGATCTTCCCGCTGTCCGTGCAGGTGCGCCGGCTGATCGCCAAGGGCGCCAACCGCGAGGACATCGAGGCCCTGCTGAAGGATCCCTCCAGCGGATTCGTCTCCCTGCGCGAGAACGCCATTCGCCTGGTCGAAAACGGCACGACCACGTCCAGCGAGCTGCTGCGCGTGATTTACGAGGATATCTGACCATTCAATACAAACCAGATAAGGAGAACAGACGATGACCATTGAGCAACTCGTTGTCAAGGCCCGGGAGGATCACGCCTCCGATATTCACCTGATCTGCGGCCTGCCGCCGAAGTATCGCAAGGACGGCCAGCTGGAGGACATGGCGGACGCCCCGCTGACCTCCAACGAATGCATCGCCTATGCCCGTGAGCTGGCGGGCACGCCGGAGGCCTACGACATCTACCTGCAAACCGGCGAGCTGGACGCGGCGGAAACCTACGCGGGCAACCGCTGCCGTATCCACATCTTTCGCCAGCAGGGGCTGCCCTCGGTGGCGCTGCGCCTGCTGTCCGACCACATCCCGAAGCTGGACACCCTGGGCCTGCCCCCGGCGGCGATGAACCTACCGGATCTGCACAAGGGCATCGTGCTGGTCACGGGCGAAACCGGCTCCGGTAAGTCCACCACGCTGGCGGCGCTGCTGGATTACATCAACCACACCCGCAAGAGCCACATCGTGACCCTTGAAGACCCGGTGGAATACGTCTACACCCCCGACAAGTGCGCCATCAACCAGCGCGAGGTGGGCAAGGACACCCTGTCGTTCGCGGCGGGCCTGCGCGCCTCCCTGCGCGAGGACCCGAACGTCATACTGATCGGCGAAATGCGCGACCGCGAGACCATCGAGACGGCCATCACCGCCGCCGAGACCGGCCACCTCGTGTTCGGCACGCTGCATACCGGTAGCGCCTCCGACGCCGTGGACCGCATCGTGCAGGTGTTCCCGGAGGGCATGCAGACCCAGATCCGCCTGCAGCTGTCCATGTGCCTGCAGGCCGTGCTCACGCAGCAGCTGATCCCGAAGAAGGCCGGCGGACGCGCCCTGGCCTGCGAGATGATGATCGTCACCGACGCCATCCGCAACCTGATCCGCAACGGCAACACCCCGCAGATCGCCAACACCATCGCCACCAGCGCCGCCATCGGCTGCCAGACGATGGACCAGGCCCTGATCCGCCTGGTGCGCGGCGGCCAGATCTCCCGCGACATGGCCCTGCGCTACAGCCACGACGCGGACTATATGAAGAAGAACGTTTGATTGATCTCTGCATATCCTTAAGATGAGGAGGGCGACGCAGTGGCCTCTTACAAGTATACCGCCGTCTCCAAGGACGGCAAGCGCGTTTCCGGCGTGATTGAAGCCTTCAACGAGATGGACGCCGCCGCGAAGATCAAGGAGAGCTATTCCATCGTCGTGCAGATCGCCCCCGTCCAGGGAAAGAGCAAGGCGGCCAACTTCCTGAGCATGGACCTCGGCGGAAACAAGCTGAACGACAAGGCGTTCATGCTGATGTGCCGCCAGTTCTCCGTCATCTTGAAGGCCGGCGTTCCCATCCGCCGCACGGTGGAGCTGATCGCCGACAAGATGACCGACAAGCCCCTCAAGCGCATCCTGGAGCAGGTGGCGAGCGACGTCGACGGCGGCCGCTCCCTGTCCGCCAGCTTCGCAGACCGCGGCGGCAAGATGCTGCCGGTCACGTTCCTGGAGACGGTCAACGCCGGCGAGGAGGCCGGCACGCTGGACACCGCCTTTGAATCCGTCAGCGAGCACTATGCCAAGCAGAGCAAGATGAAGGGCAAGGTGCGCGGCGCGCTGATCTATCCGCTGTTCGTGTTGATCGTGGCCATCGTGGTCGTCGTGGTGCTGATGGTGAAGGTCGTGCCCACGTTCACGGCCATCTTTGACAGCTACGACGCCGAGCTGCCCGTGCCCACGCAGATCCTGATCGGCATGTCCGATTTCTTCACCCACTACTGGATGGTGCTGCTGGGCATCGGCGTGGCCTTCGCGCTGACCTACAAGCTCTATGGCAACACGGAGCAGGGTCGCATCAACCTCGCCAAGCTGCAGCTGAAGCTGCCCGTGCTGGGCAACATCGGCGTGTTGAACGCCGCCAGCCAATTCACCAACACCATGGCCATGATGATGCAGGCAGGCCTGCCGATGACCAAGGCCGTGACGATCACCAGCCGCGTGCTGGACAACTACCACATCAGCAAGGAGGTCGGCAAGATCACCGCGCGCCTGGAGGAGGGCCACACGCTGGGCCACAGCCTGCGCGAGGCGGGCTGCCTGCCGGAGATCCTGGTGGACATGGCTGCCGTGGGTGAGGAGAGCGGCGAACTGGAGCAGACCCTCACCATGACCGCCGACTACTACGATACCGAGCTGGAGCAGGCCACGGCCGCGGCCCTGGCCAAGCTGGAGCCGACGATCCTGGTGTTCCTGGCGGGCTTTGCCGGGTTCATCGTCATCGCCATCTACATGGCCATGTTCGGCATGTACAGCGCGATGTAAGGCGGCGCGACCATGAACAGATTACTCGCACTATTCCGCCACAAAAGCCGCGGCGGCGTGAACCGCGTCATCGTGATACTGCTCGTGCTGATCGCCATCATGCTGGTGCTCATCGCCATGCCCAGCTGGGATTCCTTCCGCGATCGCTCGGAGCGCATTGCCTGTGAGCAGGCGATGAAGACCGCCCGCGACGGCCTCATCATCGATTTCTTCGACAACTGGGAGGCCGGCAGCGTGGAGGATGCGATGCTGACGCTGGACGAGGTGATGCCCGCACGGGCGAACATCTGCCCCTCCGGCGGCACGGTCTATCTCATTCGCGGCGCGAACCGCATCTTTGAGCCGATCTGCGGCCTGCACGACACCGACGTCAAGCGCCGCACGCGCCTGAATGCCAGCCGGGCCATGGAGCTGATGACCGAGGCGCTGAACACGGCGCGCAAGCGCTCCTCGAAGGAGCCGGATTCGGTGAAGATCACGCTGAACGGCCAGAAGCTGGAAATCGAGCGCGTGGCAAAGAAGCCGCGCCTGCGCCGGGGCACCGCCACCACCAACGGCTTTGAGGGCGTCGTCGCCTTCTACGGCCTGGCGGGGGAGGGCGACTTCGCCGACGTCGACGCCAAGAGCGGCACGGTGTGCTATTTCATCTATGCCGACGAGAACTACTGCGCCACCTGGCGCCTGGACGACGGCTGGACTGGCGACGCCTACACTTGATCGAGAATGTAACAAAATTCATACAATTGCAAAATGTTAAGGAAATAAGAAACAATTGCCTTGACATTTGCCTGTGATTGGTATAAAGTAATCCTTGCCAAACTGTGCGCAGGCGCGAATAATGACGGGCTTGGAGGGTGAATGGAGATGTCCATCTATGAATACCGGCCCGTTCTCGTGTTCTGTGTGGTCGTGGCGGCTTGCTTTGGCGCGATCATGGGCTCGTTTTTAAACTGCGCGGCGTTTCGCTCGGTGCGGGACGAATCGTTCCTGAAGGGCCGCAGCCGCTGCCCGAAGTGCGGGCACGTCCTCGGTCCGTTGGAGCTGATCCCGGTGTTCAGCTGGGTGATCCAGCGCGGGCGCTGCAAGGCCTGCCACGAGCGCATCTCCATCCGCTATCCGCTGACGGAGCTGGGCTTCGGGCTTTTGACGGTGCTGTGCCTGCTGCGGTTTGACCTGACGGTGGAGTGCCTTCGCAACTACGTGTTTCTCTGCTGTCTATTTGTGCTGACGCTGACGGACCTGGAGGACATGACGATCCCGGACGGCTGCCACATCGTGGCGGTCATCGCGTGGCTGGCGGCGCTGCCGTTTCTGCCGTTTCCCGGCTGGCGCGACGCGCTGATGCACGTGGTGGCGGGCGTGGCCTTCGGCGGCGGGCTGCTGCTCGTCTCCCTGGCCATGGACAGGCTGCTGGGCCGCGAATCGCTTGGCGGCGGCGATATCAAGCTGTTCGCCGTGGTGGGGCTCTACCTGGGCTTCATCGGCTCGCTGTTCGCGCTGCTGCTGTCGTGCGTGCTGGGGCTGGCGCTGGCGGCGGTTTTGCGCGGCAAGGGCGGCGACCGCGCGTTCCCGTTTGGCCCGTCCATCGCCATCGCCGCGGCGGCGATGCTGCTGTATGGCGCGCCGCTGATCGCGTGGTATGGCGGCCTTCTATCATAATATCGAGGATTGAGCAATGGCAAAGACGATACTGGGCGTGGATATCGGGCATGACCAGCTGAAGCTGGCGCTGGTGCGCGGCAGGCAGGTGGTGAAGGCCGTCTCCGCGCCGATGCCCGAAAACCTGATGCGCCAGGGGCGTGTCACCAGCCTGGACACCATGAGCGATCTGATCAAGACCACCATGAAGAGCGGCGGCCTGCGCGCCGGTCACGCGGCCATCGTGCTGCCGAACGACGTGGTGTTCGTCAAGAACGTGGAAATGCCCGTGATGAACACGGAGCAGCTGGAGTACAATCTGCCCTTTGAATTCAACGACTACATCACCGGCGAGCTTCGCGAATACGTGTTTGACTACGCCATGGTGTCGGATGTCGCCGCGTCCGGCGAGGCCGCGGAGGGCGAGAACGAGGGCAGCACCCCCACGATGGAGCTGCTCGCCGTGGGCACGCTGAAGAGCCTGGTGGAGGACGCCCGGAGCATGATGCGCAAGGCGGGCATGAAGCTGGTGCGCACGGCCCCGGCCATCAGCGCCTATATCGGGCTGATCCGCGCCCAGCAGGAGGCGCTTTCCCAGGTCGCGGAGGAATATTGCGTGCTGGATCTGGGCTACGAGGCCATCCGCATGTATATGTTCCGCGGCGACCGGCACGTGGCCACCCGCCTGCTGGAGACCGGCATGGCCACGCTGGACAACGTGCTGGCGGATGTCTACGGCGTGGACGTGCATCTGGCGCACACCTACCTGATGAGCAATTTTGAGGATTGCCAGCATCGCGAGGAGTGCATGAACGCCTACTCCAACATCTCCGTGGAGCTGATGCGCGCGCTGAATTTCTATCGCTTCAGCAACCCGGACAGCGCCCTGGAGCATATGTGGCTCTGCGGCGGCGGCGCGGTGATCGAGCCGCTGGCGGAGACGATCTCCGACATGCTGAATATCCAGCTGCACCCGGCGGCCGAGCTGGTGCCCGGCGGCGCGGGCGTGAGCGAATGCAACACCTACGCCCAGGCCATCGGCATCGCCCTGGAGGAGCCGAAGGCCGCGCGCAAGACCGGCAAACCGCCGAAGGCAAAGAAGAGCAAAGAATAACCCGGAGGAAAAACGAACTGTGGCAGCGGCAAAGGGAAAGCCTTTGCTCGGCGCGCGCCCCAAGAAAGGCATTGGCGGGCGCATGCCGACAAAGCGCTCGATCAACCTGGTAGTGGTTGATGAAAACAAGATAAATCCCGTCAAGGCGGCGCTGGGCATCATCCTGATCGTGGCGCTGGCGGTCGCGTTCAGCAAATTCCTGGTCTACGATCGCCTCGTGGAGGTGTCCCAGGCCCAGGCGCGCGTATCCCAGCTGCAGGACCAGCTGGACGACACGCTGGACGCCGTGCAGGACTATGGCGAGGTGGAGACCGTCTATGCCCACTACACCTATGACGGCATGACGGCCGCGGAGATGGCCCTGGTGGACCGCGCCGACGTGGTGGAGCTGATCAGCACCATCATTCGCGAGCAGGACAACCTGTTTGACATGGGCGTCTACAACGCCCGCTTCCGCGACCTGCTGGTCCAGCTGAACGAAAACGGCGCGACCCCGGTCTACGCCATCAACACCTTCCGGACGAACTTCAACGCCCTGGGAGAGGAGGTCGCCGCCTATCGCGAGCAGGTGCTCTCCTGGAACGTGCGGGATAACACGCTCCAGGTGCAGGTGACGGGCAAGTCCCTCTCCAGCATGAACAGCATCGCCCGCAAGGTGGAGCAGAGCCCCATCGTGGACAGCTGCACCCTCTCCACCGCCAACAAGGACGCCTACACCATGCGCATCACGGGCCTGCCCACCGGCGTGAAAGGCGCGTTCCAGGTCTACCTGGTTCTGCCGCCGGAAGAGCCGGCCGAGGGAGAGGAGGCGACCGCGCAATGAAGGTTTTCAGCCGCGATTTCACCCGCACCGAGAAGATCCTGATCGCCGTGCTGGCCCTGATCCTGCTGGCGCTGACCTACTATCAGTTCGTCGACAAGAACGTGCGCACCACCGTTGAAAACGCCCACGCCGAGGCCGCGTCCCTGCAAACGCAGATCGACGTCGCCCAGGCCCAGGCCATGAAGCTGACCACCCTCCAGCGCACGCTGGACGAGATGTCCGCCAAGGGCACCCTCTCCTGGATGTCCAGCTACAACGGCAGCAAGGCCGAGGTGGCTTTCCTGAACGACGTGCTGAAGGACACGCTGACCTATTCGATCACCTTCGCCAACGTCACCCGCAACGGCAACCAGATCCGCCGCAGCTTCCAGCTGAATTACACCACCGGCGGCTTCCGCCCCGCGCGTGAGATCATCGAGCGCCTGCGCTCCGGTGAAAACCGCTGCCTGGTCGGCGACGTGCAGTGCGTCATCGGCCTCGTCGGCACCACCACCGTCACCGCCCAGGCCACGTTCTATGAGACCATGGTGGAGGGCACGCCTGACGCCGGCCTGCCCGTCGACGCCGCCGCGGCGAACAGCTGAGCGCAGGGGAGGCCGGACTGCCGCATGGGTGCGTTCCTCGATATGACGTACTGCAAAACGCTGTCGCGCCACGTCATTGCGAGGAGGCCAACGGCCGACGTGGCAATCTGGTTCTTTCAGGGCCTTCCCCATCAGGGGAAAAGCCAAAACCCCATCGTCAATCCTGCCAAAAGGGGCGTTGAAAAATTTTGTTAAAAAAGTTTGCCAAAACCCCTTGTCAAATCCTCCCAGTTGTGTTACACTGTAACAGTCAAGAGCGCAACCACCATGCGCGTTGCGCGAATGCGTTTCCGGCTGTTCCCGGCAGCCGGTGAATGACGCCCGCTCCGTGGGGGGAGCAAGAATCAGATTCCGGTTCGGACGGCGATCGGCCGTGAACCGCCCGGACTCCGACAATCTACATGTAGAAAGGAAGACGAATTCATGAAGAGGAATAACAAGAAGGGCTTTACCCTGGCCGAGCTGCTGATCGTCGTTGCGATCATCGCCGTGCTGGTGGCTATCGCCATCCCGGTTTTCACAAGCCAGCTCGAGAAGAGCCGCGAGTCCACTGATGCTGCAAACGCTCGTTCCGCTTATGCAGAGATCATGTCTATGGCTATCACCGGCGAGAAGATTACAGCCGCCGTTGACAGAGGTTCCTACAAGATCGCCGCAACAAGCGGTACCGAAGGTTCCCTTGTTTACACAGCAACAATTCCTTGCAAGCAGCAGCAGGAGGGTTGGCAGAATACCAGCATCGACAATATTGCTGGACAGACGCCTCCTACAGAAGTCGGCTCCGGCAAGACCATTACAGTCACCTATACTCAGGGTACCAATGCTGCTA
This sequence comes from uncultured Eubacteriales bacterium, assembly GCA_902799045.1. GTDB lineage: Bacteria > Bacillota > Clostridia > Christensenellales > Aristaeellaceae > UBA2862. The sequence continues at coordinate 15,240 of CADBZH010000005.1, read as the reverse complement.
CTGTAACTGCTGGCTAATAAAGTGTCTCCACCGCTCTGCCCCTCCGGGAAGTGGATGAGGACGGTGGTATTCCCAGGTTGTAAGATGGGCATTTCTCCAGCTATTGAAGAGATGCCCATTTCTATTTGAGCCGTGCTGGTAGCTATCGCCATCCCGGTATTCACAGCTCAGTTGGAGAAGAGCCGTGACGCTGTAAGTGTATCTAATATTCGTGCTGCCTATGCGGAAGCCGCAAGCACTGTCCTTACTGCTAATGGTAAGGCTATCACTATGGGTAACGCCACGACAGCTAAAGCCGCAGACGGAAAGCAAACTGTAACGGTTTCTGGCGTTGTACTCAAAGGCCAAGTTGAAGGTTGGAGCGACATGGATACTGAATTGTCCTTTACTAAGACTGGTATGACTGCTACAGCCGGTGGAACTCCTGGTACCGTCACTGCGACTTTCGAGTTTACACTTGCGACCGGTGCCGCTGAACTGAAAACACTGGGCTAATACGAATTATAGTTGCTGCTGCCCCTCCTCTCCGGGAAGGGATGAGGGCGGCGGTATTCCCGGAATTAAGGCTCCTCCCCAGCATGCGGGGTGGAGCCTTTTCGCATATTATGAAGGCCCTGTCCCGCTTGCTGGGACAGGGCTTTGTTGCCACCGATCTCCCTTTCCCGGAGAGGAAGGGTAGCGATTATGGTACTAATAATAACTATTAGGCTGCAGAAGCCGTAACAGCGGTAACTTCGCCTTTGGCATCAAGTGTCCATGTAAACTTGACGGAAATGCCATCAGTAGATGCGGTACCAGTAGCCTTATCCAGAGAAGACTTTAGCCCATCAGCGACAGTAAACGGCAGTTCGGTAGAATCAAAGAAGCCATTGGCCTGCTGTCCCTTAACGACAACACCAGTAATGGTGATTTCTTCCGCAGTATCAGAGGAACTGCCATCAGTGAGATACTTAGAAGCAGCCTGAGCATACGCAGCACGGACATTGGACTCGGTTACAGCATCACGGCTCTTCTCCAACTGGGTAGTGAAAACCGGGATAGCAACGGCAACCAGCACGGCTTCGCGCGAAAAGGCGCTCCATCTGCTAGAATGGAAGGACCAACGAAAGGAGGTCTTTTTCATGAAGGTAAAGTGGCTGGGCAGCGACAGGAGCGCGGTGTTGCGCGTGCTGGAGGCGGAGCTGGGCGAGCGGGCGGTTTACTGTCCGTCGCCGGAGTTCGCCTATGTCGTCGGGCATTGCAGGCTGCAAAGGGACGGCACCATCGTGGCGGAGGAGGGGGACGCCGCCGTCCTCGCCGCGCTGGCGGCGCTGGGGCTCTGCGACCTGCCGTGCGCGCCTCAGCCCCCGGACGAGGGGACGATCGCGTATCCGATGGCGGGGTGCACGAGCCTTGCGCTGATGAACCTCATGGGCATCGTCTCGGCGCGCCAGCGGCTTTTGAACCAGGCCATCGACGCGCGGGGCGCGTTTTACGTGTCGGAGGCGCTGATGAAGGACCTGCTGGCCCACCCGCCGCAGACGCTCCCGGCCTTTTTGCAGGCCTTGTACGGGCGGGACGGGGAATATGGCGGGGTGGCCTTCAGCCGCGACTGGATCCGCTTCACGGGCTTCACAAAGGGCCGAGCGGAGGAAGCGCCCCTGCACCGCCAGCTGGCCGAGCGAATGATGGAGGCGGCGCGGACGAAGCGCTGGGTGAAGCCCTTTACGGAGAACGCGCGAAACCGGAAATACGCCTTTCGCACGTGGCTGAACGCCATCGGCATGATCGGCCCGGAGTACGAGGCGGCCCGGGGCGTCTTCCTGGGGAGGCTGTACGGGCGGTCCGACCAGCGCGCCATGCCGCGCGGGAAGGAGCGGGCATGATGAACGAACGGGTGGTTGTCATCCCGGCGGAGCAGGTCCACGCCAACGCGGGAAAGCCGGAAGGCAAGCTGAGGGTGGCCGCGTATTGCCGGGTGTCCACGGACGAAGAACGGCAGCTCGGCAGCTTTGAAAACCAGATCGACTATTTCACGCGGCTGATCTCGGAGAATCGCAAGTATGAGCTGGTCGCCATCTACAGCGACGAGGGCATCTCGGGCTGCAGCGTGAGGAGCCGGAAGGGCTTTCAAAGTATGATCGCAGACTGTGAGGCCGGGAAAATCGACCTCATCATCACCAAGTCCATCAGCCGGTTCGCGCGGAACACGCAGGATTCGCTCAACTATACGCGCAGGCTGAAGGACCGGGGCATCGGCGTCTGCTTTGAAAAGGAGGGCATCAACACGATGGAATCCTCCGGGGAATTGCTGCTGACGCTGTTCAGCTGCTTTGCGCAGGAGGAATCGCGCAGCATCAGCGAAAACACCGCGTGGGGGATCCGAAGCAAGTTCCAGCAGGGGATCCCGCACCTGAACACGGAGGTCCTGCTGGGCTATGACCGCGGGGCGGACGGCGGACTGGTCGTCAACGAGGAGCAGGCGGAAACCGTCCGACGGGTGTATCGGCTGTACCTGGAGGGCTTCTCGCTGAACGGCATCGCTTCAGCGCTCAACCGCGACGGCGTGCCCGGGGTTCACGGCGAGGCGAAGTGGTGCGCGACGACCATCGGCCGCCTGCTGGAAAACGAGAAGTACAAGGGCGCGATGCTGATGCAGAAGACCTTCACCGTCAACTACCTGACCCGGCAGCACGTGCGCAATACCGGGCAGCTGAACCAGTATTTCATCGAGGAAAACCACCCGGCCATCATCCCGCGGGAGGAGTGGGACGCGGCGCAGGAGGAGACGGCCCGAAGGCGCAGGTTCCGCCATGAACACGCGCTGCGCGGCCTGAGCGGGGGCGTGGCTTCGCCGTTCTATGCGCGGCTGTTCTGCGAGGAATGCGGCGCCGCGATGCAGAGGATCTTCCACCGGCGCGTCCGAAGACCGTACTGGCAATGCAAGGCGTGCGGAGGGAGGATCGACGAGGAGCTGCTCCGCGCGGCCTTCTGCGCGGCGTTCAACCGGCTCGTCGCGGAAAGCGGCCGCCGAAAGGAGCGCTGGGAGAGGATGCGGCGGGAGGGGACGGCGCTGCAGCGGCTTCGCGCCAGGCAGATCATGGAGATCACCGCCGGCGGGTCCATTCCCGTCGAGGTGCCGGAGCTGACGCAGGCGGTGCTCCAGGAAGCGTGGCTGGCCCGGGAAGACGCCGTTCGATTCATATTTCTCTCGGAGGACCGGGTGGAGATTCGCCTGGCCGGGAGCGAGGATTGAAACTCGTGGGCGGAGGCGGCGGGAAACGCGGACTATACGGCCTTTGCCGATGCGCTGGAGGCGTCGCTGCCGGCGGAGAATTGAACGACGGTGACTGCAATTATTCAAAAGCCCTTGCATATCGGCAAAGCTTCTGTTACAATGATAGCATCAATACGACGTTCATGCCGCAATGAACGATATGAAGTGGAGGAAGAATCATGACCATCAACAAGAATCAGAACGGAAGCACCCTGACGATCGCCCTGGAGGGCCGACTGGACACGACGACCGCGCCGCAGCTGGAGCAGGAATTGAAGGGCAGCCTGGACGCCGCCACGGAGCTGATCATGGATTTCTCCAAGCTGGATTACATCTCTTCCGCCGGCCTGCGCGTGCTGCTGTCCGCCCACAAGACGATGAGCAAGAAGGGCGGCATGCGGGTGACGAACGTCAATGAAGTGGTGAACGAGGTGTTCGAAGTGACCGGCTTCTCCGACATACTGACGATCATGTGAGGAAGAGCGCTATGAAAACGGATGTCATCGTCATTTCCAGCAATGGAGACAACATGGAGGCTGTGCTGGGGCAGGTGGATGCCCTGGCGACCTACAAGGCGCTTTCCCCGAAGAACGCGATGCACCTTCGCTTGCTGGCGGAGGAGACCATGGCGATGATGCGCGCCATCACCGGCGATCTGGACGGCGAATTCTGGATTGAGGATCAGGACGGCGTGTACGAGCTTCACCTGAAGGTCGAAACGCTGGTCGACGCCCAGACGCGCGAACAGCTGCTTTCCGCCTCCTCCACCGGCAAAAATGAAGCCACCCGAGGCTTCATGGGAAAGATCCGCGCCTTCTTCCAGCCGACGGGAGAGGCTCCCGTCTTTGCCTCCGGCTTCACTGTCGGCGGGCCGCAGATGTACGGCAGCTATGAGTGGTCCATGGAGGATTATCGCGCCCAGCTGCGCCAGTACCGCGAAAAGAACGTCGAGGGCAGCCAGGAGGCCTGGGACGAGTTGGAGAAGTCTGTCGTGTCGCGCGTGGCGGACAACGTGAAGGTGAGCATCCTGGGCAGGACGGTGGAGATGACCATCGCGAAGGCGATGTCGTGACGCGCCATGGGGAATCACGCGGATATCGGCGTTTACGATGAGATCCAGGCGGCCTTTGACCGGCAGTACCGCAAGAAGAAGCTGGCCAACCTGATCATCTCCGCGCTGATCGCCGTGCTGGGGGTCACTTCGTTTCTCTACGGCCTGCGCCTGGAGTCGATCCGCACGATCTTTCGCTGGCTGACGGTGGACGGCACGGTCTTCACGACGGTCAGCGCGATCCTTTGCATCGCCGTCAACCTGGTGGAGGCGCTCAGGAACACGGAGCTGACGCGGCGGACGGTCTACTATCTCCGGCTGTCCTCCGCCGTGGCGGAATCGGTCATATTCGTCGTCGTGCTGTTCAGCCAGCTCCCGTTCTTCCCGGAGCACCTGCCGGTCCTTGACCGGTATGATTCCTTCGTGATGCACGTGCTGGTTCCGCTGTTATGCGTCGAATCCTTCCTGATCAACGATCCGCCTATCGGCAAGCTGAGGCCGAAGCAGCGCTGGTGGGGCACCTGGTTTGTGACCTACTACGCGGTGAACATCCTGACGCTGATCGTCGCGGGATGGCTGCCGCCGGAACTGATCCCGTACCCGTTCCTGAACTACAAGGAAAACGGATGGGGCGTGTTCCTTGCCGCGTTTGTGTTCGTCTACGGCTGCGGCTATCTGACGGCGTGGGGGATCTCGGAGGGAAACCGCAAGCTCTCGTGGCTGTGGTTCAAGGGGGTCGCCCGCGTCAAACGCACGGGAAACGAGTGATGCTTGACAAGTGACCTTTCGTTCACTATACTATGAGAACGAAAGGTCACTTACCTTTTGTTGAGGGCGGGAGCATCCACGCAAGGAAGCGGCGGCCGGTCTACGCATCGTAGGTTGCCATCTCCGTGAATCTGTGATAGCGTTATCTCCGCAAGGAGGCGAAAGCGATGGACAACTATGTGACCGGTATAACGATTCGGAACCTGAGAGAGCAAAAGGAACTAACGCAGGAGGAGCTGGCGGCGCGCATTCACGTGAGCGCCAAGGCGGTGAGCAAGTGGGAGACGGGTAAGGGCTTTCCCGACATCAGCCTGCTCGAACCGCTGGCCAGAGCGCTGGACATCTCCGTGATCGAGCTGCTGTCCGGGGAGGATATCCGCAACCGAAACCGCGCCTTCAACATGCTCAAGAGCGTCTGGTATGTCTGCCCTGCCTGCGGCAATGTGGTCTGCGCGACGGGGGAGGCGGTGATCAGCTGCTGCGGCATCGTGCTACCGCCGCTGGAGGCGGAGGCGGCGGATGAGGACCATCCGTTCCGGGTGGAATCGGTGGAGGACGAGCTCTACGTCTCTTCGGAGCACCCCATGACCAAGGAGCATCACATCTCTTTCCTGGCGGCGGTGTCGGATCAGGGCGCGCAGTTCGTCAAGCTCTATCCGGAGGGTGGCGCGGAGGCGTGGTTCAAGCGCAGCCGCGTGAGGTGCCTTTACGCCTGCTGCAACCGGCACGGGCTGTTCCGCCTGGCGGGGTATTGAACGGAGAAGCCTGGGAAACTTGGCTTTGCCAATGAACGGGGGAGGGTGAACGATATGAAGTGGTACACTGAGAGGCTGGAGGCGCTGGAGGGCGCGGAGCCGATCCTCTCCGCCTGCGGGGACGACTGCGCGGTGTGCCCGCGCTTCCTGGCGCGGACGGAGGAGGAGCTGCACGAGACCGCCGTGTTCTGGCATCGCGCCAGTTGGCGGGACCACGTGGTCAGCAACGACGAGATCCGCTGCACCGGCTGCGGCTGCCGACCGACCTGCAGCTTTATGCTGCTGCCCTGCACCCGGGCGCACGGCGTGAGCGCCTGCCGTGACTGCCCGGCGTTTGAATGCGACAGGGTGCGGGACACCTTCGCACGCTCCGAGGCGAAAAAGCGGCAATGCGAAGCCGCCTGCGACAGCCCGGAGGAATTCCGGATGCTTTGCCGCGCCTTCTACGAGAAGGAAAAGAACATGCGGGGGCATTGAAGCGGAAGGCGGGACAGGTGATGGGGCCGAAATAAGCGGCATATGTCCGACTCATTTCGGCCTCATTGTCATTGCGATGCGAAGATGCTCTTCAGGTTTTTTATTCACACTCTGAACTCAATCAGGATTGTCGATATCGTGTTTGAGTTTGGTATTACGCGATCTCCTCCCACATCCGCTTCTCGCCCTCCTCGCGGAACTGGTTGGCGTAGAGGGTGTAGTAGTAGCCCTTCTGGGCCAGCAGCTCGGAATGGGTGCCGCGCTCGATGATGCGCCCGTTCTTGATGACCAGTATGATGTCGGCGCTGCGTACGGTGGAGAGGCGATGGGCGATGATGAAGCTGGTGCGGCCTGTCAGCGCCACGGCGATCGCCGCCTGCAGCTTCTGCTCCGTCTGGGTGTCCACCGAGCTGGTGGCCTCGTCCAGCACGAATATCGCGGGCTTGGCGATCAGCGCGCGGGCGAAGGAGATCAGCTGCTTCTGGCCGGTGGACAGGCGGTTGCCGCCCTCGCCGACCTCGGTGTCGTAGCCCTTTTCCAGCTTCAGAATGAAGTCCTCGGCGTCCACGGCGCGACAGGCGGCTTCGATCTCCTGGTCGGTGGCGTCCAGCCGGCCGAAGCGCACGTTCTCGCGGATCGTGCCGGAAAACAGGTGCGGCTGCTGCAGCACGTAGCCCAGGTGCGCCTGGAGCCAGAGGATGCTGCGGTTGCGATAGTCTTCGCCGTCGATGCGGATCACGCCCTTGGTGGGCTCGTAGAAGCGGCCGACGAGGTTCACGATGGTGCTCTTGCCGCTGCCGGTTTCACCCACCAGCGCTACCGTCTGTCCGGCCCTCACCTTCAGCGAGAAATCCTGCAACACCTCTTCGCCGGTGGAATAGTGGAAGGACACGTGGTCAAACTCCACGTCGCCGCGGATGTCCGGCCAGTTCTCCCGCTTGGGATTGAAGCTGTCGCCGAACTTCTCGATCACCTCCGGCTTGTCCACGATCTCCGGCTCGGTCTCCAGCATGCTCAACACGCGCTCAGCCGCGGCCTGGCTGGCCTGGAGGTCCGCGAAGATGCGGGCGATGCTGGAAATGGGCTCAAAGATACCGGTGGCATACTGCACGAACGCCGCCAGCGTGCCCACCGTGACCAGCCCCTGCGCGCTGAACACCCCGTTGCCGCCGCGCCACAGCACCAGCGCCGTGGCCACCGAGCCCAGGGAGCTGACGATGGGGAAGAACAGCGCGCTGAACACCGCCGCCCGGATGGACGAGGTGCGCATCTTGCCCGTCAGCACGGAAAACTCCGCGCAGTTGGCTTCCTCGCGCACCAGCGTCTTGCTGGTCTTCGCGCCCATGATGCCCTCGTTGAACGCGCCGGTGATCTGGCTGTTGGTCTTGCGTACCTCGCGGTAGCTGGCCAAGATGCGCTTCTGGAACCACACCGCTGCCACGGCGATGATCGGCATCACCGAAAGCACCAGCAGCGCCATCCGCGCGTTCAGCAGGAACATCGCCACGGCGGTGATCAGTATGTAGGCCGAGGCCCAGAACAGGTCCACCAGGCCCCAGGCCACCGTCTCGCCCAGCCGGGCGGTGTCGCTGGTCATGCGGGAGATGATGAAGCCCACCGGCGTCTGGTCGTAGTAGGAGAAGGAGAGCTCCTCCAGCTTCTTGAACGACAGCTTGCGGATATGGCGGTTGATGCCGTTTTCCGCCTTGCCGCAGATGCGGCAGAATGTGAAGATGCAGGCGGATTGCAGCAGCACCGTGCCGATATAGCGCACGGCGAACCAGAGGCGGCCAGATTGCGCGCCGTCTCCGATGAAGGTATCGATGGCCTCCCGGGTCAGGAGGGGAAACAGGGTATCGCAGAGGGCGCTGACGGCCATCGTCGCCATGATGGCGATCAGGTGTTTGTGATACGGCTTCATGTAGCCGATCAGCCGCCGCCACAGCCCCGCGTCCAGCTTTTTTGTGTAGTCCTGCTCCTGCTGGTATTGCATATGAAATCACCTCGTGGTAACTAGGGAAGCGTTTGAGGGAGGTCGTTTGGGATCGCTGCAAGGCAGTCCCAACTCGTCTTATCCGACTTCCTGCTTCAACTCGTCCTCCAGCGCGGCCTGGATGCGATAGACCTTCTGGTACAGGCCCTCCTGGCGGACCAGCTGCTCATGGGTGCCGTGCTGGGCGATTTTGCCGTCCTCCAGCACGAGGATCAGGTCCGCGTCGGCCAGTGTGGTCAGCCGGTGGGAGATGATGAACGTGGTGGGCACGCGGCTGCCCGCGCTGCGGCCCTCCTTCAGGGCCTCGCGGATGGCGCGGTCCGTCTCGGTGTCCACGGCGGAGAGGGAGTCGTCCAGGATCAGTATGTCGTTCTCCCGCAGCAGCGTCCGCGCGATGGCGATGCGCTGCTTCTGCCCGCCGGAGAGCGTCACGCCGCGCTCGCCGACCATCGTGTCATAGCCCTCCCTGAACTGGGCGATGAAGCCGGAGGACTGGGTGATGTCCGCCACGCGCTCGATCGCGGGCATGTCCGCTTCGGCTTGCGTGATGCCCAGGTTGTCCCGGATGGAGCGGGAGTAGAGGAACGGCTCCTGCAGCACGTAGCCCACGCGCGAGCGCAGGTATTTCTTCTCGATGGTGTTGATGTTGCACCCGCCGATCCGTATTTCGCCGCCGCTGACGTCGTAGAGCCGCTGGAGGAGGTTCATCATCGTGCTCTTGCCGCTGCCGGTCGCGCCCAGGATGGCGACGGTCTGTCCGGCCCTGACGGTGAAGGACACGTCCTTCAGCACCGGATGCTTGCCGTCATACTGGAAGGCGACGTGGCGGAACTCGATGTCCTCGTAGAGGGGCGCTTCTCCGGCGCCCTCGGTGTCGCTCTCGGCCTTCGCGTCCAGCACCTCATAGCAGCGCCTCATGGCGACCATGGACTTGCCCAGGTCCTGCAGGATGCGCCCCAGCTGGCGGATGGGCCAGATCAGCATGGAGATGTAGCTGACGAAGGTGAGCACGTTGCCGGTGCTGATTTCCCCCCGGGTGGCGTACCAGATGCCGAACAGCAGCGTCATGCCGGTCTGCAGCATGCTCAGCATGTCCGAGCCGGACCAGTACACCGCCATCACCTCGCTGATGCGCAGGTTCTTGTCGTGCATGTCGTCGGCCCGGGCGTCGAAGCGGTCTCTCTCATAGCGCTGGCGCCCGAAGGCCCGCACCACGCGCACGCCGGTCAGGCTCTCCTGCAGCATGGCGCCGAGCTGGCCGTCCGCCTCGTCCGCCTCGCGGAACAGCTTCTGCACCCAGTGGAAGAACCAGAAGGCCAGGCCGAACAGCGGGGGGATGAGGATCAGCGAGATCAGCGTCAGCTTCACGTGGATGGACGACATCAGCCACAGCGCCAGCACCACCATGATGACGGTGCGGAAGATCTCGATCACCTGGCTGGCGAGGAAGCGTCGCACGGTGTCCACGTCGGTGGTGCAACGCTGGATCAAATCGCCGGTCTGCGCCTTGACGTGATAGTCGTAATCCATGTCCAGCAGGTGCTTGTACAATCGGGTGCGCATGCGCTCGGCGATGGCCTCGCTGGCTTCGGCGCTCCACTTGCCCCGCAGGTATTGAAACAGGCCGCCGACCAGGCTCACGGCCACCACCATCGCCGCCACGATCCACACGTGCCGGGCCAGGTATTCCGCGCCGCCCCGCGCGTTGAACCAGCCCGCCAGGAACCCCGGCAGGTTCACCGGGTTCCCTCCCGCGCCATTCATCGTGTCGGTGATGGCGTCCACCGCGCCGGCGATCAAAAGGGGCGTCAGAAAGCCGGCCAGCACGCTCACGGCCACCGAAAACACGCTGCCCAGATACCGCGCGGCGCTGCCCTTCATGAACTCGCCGAAGCGCCTCAGCACGCCCCGTTCGCTCACGGCGTTTTGCCTTTGAATTTCCATGATCCACCTCCGAATGTGGGTGTTTTGCATATAAAAAGCGCCGGACAACCGCGTGTCCGGCGCAAATCAGCCTGATACTCCTCAGGCGAAACAGCCTCCATGACGACGGCAGGTGAAAGAAAACTGTGCGACCGATGCGTTACGCAGCTTCATAGTTGACACCTCCGTTTCGTAGAATGGGCGCTTTTGCGCCGCTGAACAAAAGTATAGAACATCGGCGTGGCGCTTGTCAATGCGTTTTTCCGGCGTTACACAAACTTCACGCACATTTGAAAGGCCAAGCCACAATTCGGTCACATTTTAATGAAATAATCGCACAAACAAACTGATCTTGACAAATTTCTGACATAATATTACAATAGTATTGTAATGTCAATCCAAATGGAACAATCTGGAGGAACACCCTATGCAACCTGCCAAACTGATCGCGCTGATCCTTGCGCTTTGCCTGCTCCTGTCCGCCGCCGTTCCCGGCCTCGCGGAAGCCGAGCTTACGATCGAACCGATGGAGACCGTCGAGGCGGAGGTGGCCCCCGCCGAGAGCATTGAAGGCGACAGCGGCCTGGTCATCGACGACGGCAGCGCGGAAGCGCCGGTGGCCGAGACGCCCGAAGCGCCCGTTCAGGAGAGCGAAGGCGACTACGCCATGGCCGCCGCCGCGTCCTCGAAATACAGCTACTTCGCCGTCGGCGGCAACGATATCGCCGTCTACAGCCAGGGCGACACATGGGAGGCCGCGGCGCTGCTGCACGCGGGCGACGTGGTGCTGGTGACCGGCAGCGCCGAAGGGCGCGCCTCCGTGGCGTTCTACGCCGACGGCGAGGTGCTGGCGGGCTACATGGAGCTTTCCGACCTGCTGCCGATGAACGAAGATGCCGTGTCCGCCTACCTCGACGCCGCGGCGACGGCCGGCACGGCGACCCTCTATGAGGGAGACCTCGACTGGCCGCTTCTGCCGATCGCGAACGTCGCCTATGGCGATGGCCGCGAGGTGCTGGCCTCGTCGAACTACAGCGACCTCGGCAACGACCGCGTGTTCAAGATGAACGGCAAGGAGATCTACGCCAACATGGTGCCGGACACCGGCTCCGGCAACTGCTGGAAGTGGGCCCAGGGCATCTATCAGCTGGTGTGGGGCTGCCGCTTCTCCGAGACCTTCAAGGGCAAGGAGGAGACCGGCCTGAACCTGCTGGCCAACCTGAACGACGCCCAGCGCAAGTTGACCCCGGCCCACCTGAAGGTGTTCATCGCCAACACCACGCCCGGCGCGACGATCCGTGTGGGCGGCTGCACCTCCGATTGCAAAAGCTTCAACAACGACGGCCTCAGCTGCGGCCACAGCGGCCACAGCCTGATCGTGGTGGACAAGAACGCCGACGGCGTGTTCACGATGGACAGCCATTCCAACTCCCAGCACACCCGCTTCTATTCCTGGCAGGGCTTCTGCAACGCCTGGAAGACCTTCCCGTATGTGAAGTACATCAAGTGGCCCGGGGCCAGCCCGCTGCCCGCCAACGCCGTCTCCGAGGACGGAAGCGGCACGGCTGTCACCGGCGTGAGCCTGAGCGACACCTCGATCACCGTCAACGTGGGCGAGAGTGTGACCCTGAAGGCCACCGTCGCCCCCGTCAACGCAGCGGACCAGACCGTCTCCTGGGCCAGCAGCGACGCGGCTGTCGCCAGCGTGTCCGGCGGCGTCGTCACCGGCCTGAAGGCCGGCACCGCCACCATCGCCGTCAAGACCACCGATGGCGGCAAGACGGCCACCTGCGCCGTCACGGTGAAGAAGCCCATCCAGCAGAAGGCGCTGACCCGGACCGGCGGCAACGGCACCGTGGTGCTCAACCTCGGCGAACAGCTGCAGCTCTCCGCCGATTTTGCCGTCAGCCGCGGCTGGCAGCTGAAGAGCGTGAAGAGCTCGAAGGCGAAGATCGCCGCTGTCAACGAAAGCGGGCTCGTCACCGCCATGCGCGTGGGCAAGGCAAAGATCACCGTGGCCACGAAGAACAAGAAGAAGGCCACCGTCACCGTCAAGGTGATCGATCCCACGGTGCCCACCGGCGTCTACCTGAACAAGAAGGGCACGCAGAAGATGAAGGTGGGCGAGACGATGAAGCTGCAGGCCGCTATCCTGCCCACCACCGCCACCACCACCTATACCTGGAAGTCCTCCAAGGCGAAGGTGGCCGCCGTGGACCAGAACGGCAACGTGATCGCCCTGAAGAAGGGCAGCGCCACCATCGCCGTGCGCACGGCCAACGGCAAGGTCGCGAAGGTGAAGATCAAGGTGAGCAAATAGCGCTTTCAGCTGTCCCTCGCCCCGCGATCAAAGTGGGGCGGGGGACTTTTCATCTTCCCGGCGATGTGTTATAATGGGGGCAGCACATCATCCCACAAACGACCCATAGGAGGTTCCCATGCCGCTTGAAATCGTGAGAAATGACATCACCCGCATGGAGGTGGACGCCATCGTCAACGCCGCCAACGAGACGCTTTTGGGCGGCGGGGGCGTGGACGGGGCCATCCATCGTGCCGCGGGACCCCGGCTGCTGGAGGAGTGCCGGACGCTGAACGGCTGTGAGACCGGACAGGCAAAGATCACGCGGGGCTATGACCTGCCCGCACAGTACGTGATCCACACCGTCGGCCCCGTATGGCGGGGCGGCGCGAACGGCGAGCGCAAACTGCTGGCCGACTGCTATCGGAACAGCCTCGCGCTGGCGAAGGAATACCGCTGCGAATCGGTGGCCTTCCCGCTGATTTCCGCCGGAGCCTACGGCTATCCGAAGAGCGAGGCCATGCAGTTGGCGGTGGACGAGATCAGCCGCTTCCTGATGGAGAACGAAATGACGGTCTACATCGTCGTGTTTACCGGCGAGACGGTGGAACTGGGCGGCAAGCTGTTCAAGGAGGTCGCCGCCTATATCGACGACGTCTATGTCTCGGAGCACTTCGACGCCAACTACGAGGCCCAGCGCAGCCGCCGCTTCATGGAAAACGCGCCGGCCCCGGCCGCGGCGAAGGGCCTTTTCCGCCGCACCCACCGCGAAGACACCGCCCGCAACGAGACCCTGTTCTCGGACGATCGGGAGCTGGCGATGCCCGAGCCGAAGGCCAGCCTGGAGGAGATGCTGGAGACCGTGGACGAGAGCTTCTCGGAGATGCTGCTGCGCAAGATCGACGAGAAGGGCCTCACCGACGCCTCCTGCTACAAGCGCGCGAACGTCGACCGGCGGCTGTTCAACAAGATCAAGAACAACCCCGCCTATCGCCCCAGCAAGCAGACTGCCCTGGCCTTTGCCATCGCCCTGGAGCTGCCGATGCGGGAGACACGAGAACTGCTGATGAAGGCCGGCTACGCCCTCACCCACAGCAGCAAGGCCGATATCGTGGTGGAATACTGCATCAAGACCGGCAACTACAACCTCATCGAGATCAACCAGGTGCTCTTCCGCCTGGATCTGCAGCCGCTGGGCTACTGAGCATTTGTCGCCTGCGAAGCGACCCAATGGCCTTCAAAACCTCCTATAATGATCCTGTCAACCGAAACCACAGGACATTACAGGAGGTTTTATCATGAACAGGAATCTCACCGAACTGGTCTTCATACTGGACCGCAGCGGCTCCATGGCGGGGCTGGAGAACGACACCATCGGCGGCTTCAACGCCATGCTGAAGAGGCAGCGCGCCGAGGCGGGGGAGGCCCTGGTCTCCACGGTGCTGTTTGACACCGAATGCGAAGTGATCCATGACCGGGTGCCCATTGCCCGCGTGCCGGAGCTGACCGGGCGCGAATACTGGGCGCGGGGTTGCACGGCCCTGCTGGACGCGCTCGGCGGCGCGATCCACCACATCGGCATGGTCCACCGCTACGCCCGGGAGGAGGACGTGCCCGCCCACACGCTGTTCGTCATCACCACCGACGGCCTGGAGAACGCCAGCCGCCGCTATTCCTCGGACGAGGTGAAGGCCATGATCGAGCGCGAAAAGGAGAAGCACGGATGGGAGTTCTTGTTCCTCGGCGCGAACATCGACGCCGTGGAGACCGCCGCCCACTATGGCATCGACGCCTCCCGCGCCGTGAACTACCACGCGGACGGCGCGGGCACGCGGCTGAACTATGAGGCCGTCTCCGCGACGATTGCCGACGTCCGCGCCTGCCGCCCGGTGGCGGCGAATTGGAAGGCCGACATCGAGGCCGACTTCCTGTCGCGGTCGAGCGAACGGTAAATATGCTCCTCTCAACTTAGAGTGTGTTTCCAAAATCCCGAACGTGCATTTTCGGTGTCTCAGGCTGCATTTCCGTGTTGCTTTTCCTTGACTTTGCCCCAGAGAGTAGTATTAATTTTTATTTGAAAATGTGTTAACATTAAGGACACATCTGTGGTGTAAACTGAACTCAGCATTATTGTGGGGCGGCTTCCTTCGGCCGCTCCGCACAGGAAAGGGTGACACAGATGTTTTGTCCGAATTGCGGAACACAGCTTGGAAACGGCGTGAACTTCTGCCCGAACTGCGGCACGAAGGTGACCGTCGTACCGCCGGTGGCGGCCAATCCCGCGCCGGTTCAGGGCAACATGGTGATGCTGCTCTCGCTGGGCAACTGCTCCCGCGCGACGGCGGCGGTGCTGCTGCAGCAGATCTGCGGCTACGGGGCGGACGAGGCGCTATTGATCGTCGACAGCGCGCCGATCACGGTGGCCCGCGGCCTGAACGACGCCCAGGCGCGCTACCTGGCGCAGGCGTTTTCGGAGTACGGCATGGAGATCTCGGTCTACGACGGCACCGGCTGGCGCGACTGGGAGTCCGGCAATACCTCTGTGTGGGACCAGACCGGCGACATGCTCACGGCGGTGGCGGCGGCGCTGGGTCTGATCTCGGTGAACAACCGCATCAGCCGCGATATGATGCACCGCATGGATCCCTATACCGCCGAGCGTGTCCGTTCCAACTACTTGCTGCCGTACATCGAATATCTCCAAAATCAGATTTATTT
>CADBZH010000004.1 GCA_902799045.1 uncultured Eubacteriales bacterium | reverse complement strand
ACTTAAACCCATCCTCCTTTCTCTGTTTCGTTCATCGATCAAAGGACGAAGGCATTCCTGTTCGCTCCCTCGTCTGTCAGCTGCTGCCAGAAAACCTACTTTATGACAACAAGCCATGGTTATTATATGTCAATTCCGGTGTCTATTGCAATACCCCCCACCCGTATCGCTCACGAAATATGTGGACAAGCTTTGTGATTTTTGTGAGCGATTTGTAACTTTTTGAACTAACCTATAATAAATAGGGAGCAATTGCGGCGGAAACTCGGCGGGACGGGCCGGAATTTCCAATAATTGTCAAAGGCTTTGCCCGGCGTTTGTTATTTTCCCGGCATGTGAGCGGCGTGCCTTGCTTTTAGCCCCGGCGAACGGTATAATAAAGTAGTAGGAATTCATTTCACGGGAGTGGTTGTATGGACGTTCGGGAAAAGCGAAACGTGACCGGCGACATCGTCTACCTGCTGCGCTGCGCCATCCGGCAGGAAGCGCCGGATCGGGAGAGGGTCGAGGCGATGAACCTGGAGCTCGTCTATGAAGAGGCGGAGCGGCACAAGCTGGCCGCCGCCGTGGGCATGGCCCTGGAGCTGGCCGGCGTCGTAAACGGGCGCTTTGTGCAGGCCGTGGCGATGGCCCAGCGGAAGGCCGCGCTGCTGGACGCCGACAAAGCCGCCGTGCTCGAGAGGCTGGAGGCGGCCGGCATCTGGCATATGCCGCTGAAGGGCGCGATCCTGAAGGACCTGTACCCCCGCTTCGGCATGCGCGAAATGTCGGATATTGACATTCTGTTCGACAAGAGCCGCGCCGAGGACGTCAAGGGCATCATGGAGAGCCTGGGGTTTACGATTAAGTCCTATGGCAAACGCAATGACGATGATTACATGAAGCCACCGGTGAGCAATTTCGAGATGCACAAGGATCTGTTTCTCAATGCCTTCCATCCGGAGCTTCATCGCTACTACGTCAACATAAAGGAAAAGCTGATCCCGGACGCGGAGGGGCGCTTCAGCTATCATTTCACCGATGAGGACTTTTATCTCTACGTCATCGCCCACGAGCACGCGCATTACTCGTCCGGCGGAACCGGCCTGCGCTCCCTTCTGGATACTTATGTCTATCTCAAGGATAAAAGCCTTGATATGGAATATGTGCGGCGAGAGGCGGAAAAGATCGGGATAGCGGAATTTGAGCCAAAAAACCGGCGTCTCTCATTCCACTTGTTTGACGGGGAGGCTCTTTCGGACGACGATCAGGCGATGCTGGACTATATCGTCTCCTCAGGCGCCTATGGAACGACGGTCAACCATGCCAACAATGAGATTCGCCAGAAGGGTCGTCTGGGCTATTTCTTCTCAAAACTCAGCTTTTCTCCCGAGAAGCTCGCGGTGCTGTATCCAGTGTTGAAAAAGGCTCCGTTTCTGTACCCCGTGTTCTGGGTACTGCGGCTGCTGAGAGGGCTCTTCCAGTACAACCAGATCGTTATGACGGAGTTGAAAGCGATATTGAGTAAAAAGAAGCATGAATAATCACGCGTTAAAGTGGCTGTACGCCGTGCCGGGGCGCAGGAACCGCTTCTCCAACCTCTGTAGCGTCAGCTTCGGCCTGCGCGGGCTTCGTGCGGAAGCTGCCGTCAACAAAGCCATCGGCGCTTAAGGGAATGCCCGCCATCGCGGAAGCGTCGACGCGGCGCGCCCGCGGCTGGCGCCGCCGCCGCGGCCTCGTTCCCGTCGTATTGACATTCCCCCGCGCCGGTGCTATATTAATCGTAGATACTATACGATGGGTAATTGTATATAATTGCCCGCCCGCACAGCACACAGCCCCGCGGGAGACCTGAAGACACGCAGGACAAGCCACATGAGACGAACCAATCAAACGATCATAGGATTTGTCAGCGCGGCACTGGATGTCGTGCTCACTTTTCTTGCCTATCTGCTGGCGGTGGAGCTGCGGTTCCGGGTGTTCAGCGGCGTGGTGAGCGTCTCGATGGACAGCCTCGGCGCGCAGGCGGTCATGTGGGGCTACGCGGCGCTGATCGTGCTGATCTACGCGGCCTGCCACCTGTACCAGCCCTTCGGCAACACGCGCCTGGGCCGGGACGCCGGGGTGATCCTGCTGGTGAACACGCTGAGCGCCCTGGTGCTGATGGCCCTGCTGTTCACGTTCCGCCTGATCGATATCTCGCGCTGGACCATCGTCATCTTCTGGGGCGTGTCCACGCTGCTTGTCATACTCAAGCGCGCGCTGGTGGCGCGCGTCCGCCAGACGATGCGCATGAAGGAGCAGTATCTTCTGCATGTCGTCGTGGTCGGCAACGGCAAGAGCGCGGCCCAGTACATCCGGGAGATCGAGAATCATCCGGAGCTGGGCATCCGCGTCGAGGGCTACGTCAGCGGCAAGCCCAAGGAGGGCCTGGGCGTGAGCCTCGGCAGCTATGAGGAGATCGGCTCCATCCTGGAAAACGGCAACTACGACGAAATGGTGGTGGCGCTGGAGCCCCACGAGATCTCCTTCATGCCGCTGATCCTCAGCGCGGCGGAGAAGGAGGGCACGCGGGTCGAGATGATCCCGATGTACAGCGAATACTACCCCACCCACCCCACCTTTGAGTCCGTGGGCAACACCCGGCTGGTGGACCTGCGCGCCACCCCGCTGGACAACATCGCGCTGGCGGCAGTGAAGCGGGCGGGCGACCTCGTCGGCTCGGCCGTCCTGCTGGTCATGCTCTCGCCGCTGATGATCGCCATCGCCATCGGCGTGAAGCTGTCCGGGCCGGGGCCGGTGCTGTTCCGGCAGGAGCGCGTCGGCAAGAACAAGAAGCCCTTCGTGATGCTCAAGTTCCGCAGCATGCGCACCGACATCGACCACAACGGCTGGACCACCGACGCGGATTCCCGCAAGACCCGCTTCGGCAGCCTCATCCGCAAGTTCAGCCTGGACGAGCTGCCCCAGCTGTTCAACGTGCTGATGGGCTCCATGAGCCTGGTCGGGCCGCGGCCGGAGCTTCCGGTGTTCGTGGCGCGGTTCAAGGAAGAGGTGCCGCTGTATCTCGTGCGCCAGCAGGTGCGCCCCGGCATGACCGGCTGGGCGCAGGTGAACGGGCTGCGGGGCGACACGTCCATCGAGGAGCGCGTGGATTATGACATCTGGTACATCCAGAACTGGAGCCTGGGCCTGGACATCCGCATCCTGCTGCGCACGGCCTTCGGCGGCATGAAGAATTCGGAAAAGCTGGTGTAGGCGTTGAATATCAAGATCGTGGTGGCGACCCACAAGGCGTATCCGATGCCCGATGACGCCGTCTACCTGCCGGTGCAGGCGGGCGCCGCGCTGCATCCGCGCCTGGACTATGCCGGGGACGACAGCGGCGTGAACATCAGCGCCCGCAACGACCAGTATTGCGAGCTGACGTCCCTCTATTGGGCCTGGAAAAACCTGGACGCGGACGCCGTGGGCCTGTGCCACTACCGCCGCTACTTCAAGCAGCCGGGCGCAAAGCGCCCCGCCGACGCCGCGGCGCTCGAGGCGCTTTTGAAGGAAGCGCCGGTGCTGCTGCCGAAGAAGCGGGATTACTTCATCGAGACCGGCACGAGCCAGTTCGTGCACGCCCACGGGCAGGAACCGCTGGACGCGCTGAGGGCGGTGCTCCGGGAAAGGCAGCCGCGTTTTCTGCCCGCCTTCGACCGCAGCATGGCCCGGACGAAGGGCCACCGGTTCAACATGCTCGTGATGCGAAAAGCACAGCTGGACGCCTACTGCGAGTGGCTCTTCGGCATACTGTTTGAGACGGAACGGCGGCTGGGCGCGCCTCAGCCCCGGATGATGGGCTTCCTGGCGGAGCGCCTGCTGGACGCCTGGATCGAGACGGAGGGCCTGCCCTATCGGGAGCTGCCGGTCTACCACACCGAAAAGGTGAACTGGCTGAAGAAGGGCGGGGCGTTCCTGCTCAGGAAAGTGAAGGGATAGATGAAGACGCCGACGGTTTTGACGAATATGAGCGCGAGAACGGAAAAGCGCCTCCTGTGGGCCATCGCCGCGGTGCTGGTGATGGCGGTGATCTTTGTCTTCTCGTCCCAGACGTCCCTGGCCTCGGAGGAGGCGAGCGACGCCTTTGCCGGCCTTCTGCGCATGGAGCAGCAGGACCTGGCCACGCGCGTCTCCAACCAGTCGATCCTCTTCGGGCTGACGCTTCGGAAGCTGGCGCACATCTTCCTGTTTGCCGCGCTGGGCTTCTGCGCGTTTCAGGCCTTCGCGGGCGTCAGGCATCGCCTGCTCATCGCCGCCGGCTCGGCCTACCTCTACGGCGTTCTGGACGAGCTGCACCAAAGCCTCTCGGGGCGCTACGGGCGCTGGCAGGACACGCTGATCGACCTGATCGGCATCGCCCTCGGCCTCGCCGCGGCGCTGCTGCTGCCAAAGCTGAACGCGCTGTGCAAAAGGTGGTTCTTCGAGGATTGGGACGCGAAGCACCCCGTGGCGAAGCGTCGCCTGGAGCGCTGCCTGGACGCGCTGTCGCTGGCGGCGGTGATGCAGTACGTGGGCTACCGCTTCCTCCAGACCACCATGTTTGAGTTCATCTATTCCGAGCTCTACAAGACGGCCACCTTGATGTCGCTGGTCGTCTTCGGCGGCGCGCGCTTTGCCTATCTCTTCGCCCGCAAGCTCTGGGCCGACGCCGACGAAAAGGCGCAGATCCGGCGCTTCCTCCGGTTCGTCGGCGCCTGCGCCCTCGCCCTGCCCTTCGTCATCGTCGCCTATCTTCACGACTATAAGGTCCTCATATTCATCCCCATCTGCTGGATGTGCCTCTACGACCTTCGGGCCGAGCTCGTCTTCAAGTGGTATGTGCGCGTGATCGGCGTCATGCTCGCCGCGACGGTGCTGTGCTGCCTGGCGGGTGCGGTGCAAAACATCAACAGCCTCTACAACGGGCGCTTCAAGGAAGCCTACGGCATTCTCAACAGCACCGATTTCGCCTCCTACTGCCTCTTCCTGCTCCTCTACGTGTGGTGCCGAAAGCGCGGCAGCGTTCTCGGCTCGGCGGGCCTCGCCGCCGCGATGGCGGTCGCAGGCGTCTTCCTCTACAGGATAAACGAAAGCCGGACCGCGCTGATCTGCTGCGCACTGGCCGCGCTGGCCTGCCTCTGGGCGGCGTTCCTTCCGAGGCTGTCTCAAAGGCATCCGTTCTTTCAGCGAAGCGCCTGGCTTTCGGATCGGTTCGCCGTCGCGTCCTTCCCCCTCATGTTCATCGTCCTGGGCGTCGGCGTCTTCCTCTACGCGCGGAATAACCCGTGGGTCGTGAACCTGGACGAGACGCTGCTCTCCAGGCGCATCATGCCGATCCGGGAGAGCTACGAAGCGCACGGGATCCATCTGTTCGGCGCGCAGTTTACCATGCACGGCAACGGCGCGTCGCTCCTTCGCAGCGGCGGGGTCTACGATTTCCTGGACAGCAGCTTCGCGTACCTGCTCATTCGCTACGGCGTCGCCGTCACGGCGGTCATCACCGCCCTCTGGGTCTGGACGGCCGTCCGGGCGATCCGGCGCGGCAATCGGGCCGTCGCCTACGCCATGGGCGTGCTGGCGCTCTACGCCCTGTCGGAGAGCCAGCTCGTCAACATCAACTATTGCCTCTTTCTGATACTGCCGTTTTCACGGCTCGATGCCCCCGCCGAAGCGACCGCGTCTTTGGGCACGACCGACCAATCGGGCAATCGCGCCCAGACAGGCTGGCAGGCTCCCCTCGCCACGTTCGCCGTCCTCGGGATCGGCTATTTCCTGCTGCCCGGGCTGCTGTCCCGCCTCCGCACGCTGTTTTACATCGAGCGATGGGACCACGGAATGCGGGCCGGACGCGCGTATCTGATCTGCGTCGGCCTGGCGCTCGCCGTCGTCGCCCTCTGCAAGGCCCTGGCCGGTTTTCTCGCTGACCGCAGGGCGCGCCGCCTCGCCTGCGCCGCGGCCGCCGTCCTGGCGCTGATCCTGGGCGGGGCGCTGGCAAACCAGCGCGTCTCGCAATACGCAGCTTCCCACGCGGATGCGCTGAACGCCGAGGCCGAGGCCGTTCAGTTGATTTGCGCTTCCGCGGAGCAGCCGATCTTCGCCATGGAGCAGGCCGCGCTCTATCAGCGGGAATACCGCTGCGTCGACGAGCGCGTCATGACGCCGGAGGATATCTGCCGGGACAAGCGGGGAACGCTGTTCACCGACAAGTCCCGGGAGATGATATGGGCGACCAGCCTGGGCGCGAAATATGTGCAGTTTTCCGAGCAAAGCGGCGTCTACAGCTTCGATCCCGCGATGATCGAAGCCATGGCGGCGGCCGGCTATGAGTGGGCGGGCTTCTACAGCTCGGAGCGGGCCTGCGACCTGCAGGATCTGGCCGAGCTGAACCATCTGCGCCGAAGCGAAAGCGGAAGCCTGATCCTCGAAGGCCCGGATCACTCGCTGTCCGAGAACCGCTATCTGGATCAGCTTCAGACGGATTATGAGGTTCGCTTCTCCCTGACGCTGGACATGGAGGAAAGCGACCTGCGGGACGGGGACGCCGTTTGCCAGCTGCAAGTCCTCGGAAACAAGGGCGAAGAGACCCTGTTGACGCGGGAGGTGCAGCGGCAGGAGTTCGACCGGGAAGGCCGTTGTTCCCTGACGCTGGCCTACTTCAGCCCGTTCATGCCCCGCGTGGAATACCGCGTCATCGCCGCTGAGGGCGTGACCCTCTGCGTGGACGAAATCGCCTGGCGGCGAGTGGCGTAGATTGTGGGGGTGACGCTGTGAAGCTATCTGTGATTGTCCCCATGTACAACGCCGCGGACACGATCGAGCGCTGCGTGGAATCGTGCGCCGCCTCCGGAGGCGACCCTTCGGAAATCCTGCTCATCGACGACGGCTCGACGGACAGCACCCTCGAACGCGCGGAAGCGCTCGCCGCAAGGTTTCCCGCCGTGCGCTGCCTGCGGCAACCCCATGCCGGCGCCTCCGAAGCCAGGAACCTGGGGATCCGGGAAGCGCGCGGTGAGTGGCTCCTCTTTCTGGACGCCGACGACGCCCTGTGCGAAGGCGCGATTCAGGCGCTCTGCGCCAGCCTCGACGGGCGCGCGGATGCCTGCTGCGGCAGAATCATTCGCGGGAAGGACGCTGCAAGGCCGGTAGCCGCGCCAGCGATTCTCAAGACGGACAGGCATGATCTTCTGAACTTTGCCCTGGCCGAACCCACGGATCGCCTGACGATCCACGGCTGGCTGTTCCGCAGGAGCATATGCCTGCGGCATGGCGTGTGGTTCAATCCCGCTCTGCGCCTGGGCGAGGACAGCGACTGGGTGCTGCGCTATCTGTCCGCCTGTCGGGGAGCGGCCTTCGTCAGCGCGCCGGTGTATCGCTACACCCTGTCCGGCGAATCGTCCATCCATCGCTGGAAGCCCGGGCAAACCGAGGCCTACCTGGACATGCTGGAGGCAATCGCCTCGTCGCCGGTGAGCCGGGAGGATAACTGGCCGCTGTACGTGCTGACGACGCTCCTGCTGATCCTGACGCACGATACCTTCCACCCGGCCAATCCGGCCGGCGCCAGGGCGCGGTTTCAGGAAGCGAGGCGGCTGAGGGAGCTTCCGAACTTTTCGGCGGCCTTCAGACAGGCGCATTTGCGGGGCATGGGCTTCGCGAAGCGCGCAACGCTCGCATGCTTGAAAGCGCGGCTGTACGCGGCGGTGTGGGCCGCGGTGAAGCTGCGCCAGGCGCAGAACGCCCGCCGCCAGGGCCAGAACTGATTAAGGAGATATATCGATGGCTGAAATTGATTTTGTCATCGCGTGGGTGGACGGCAGCGACCCCGACTGGCAGCGGCGCAAGGCGGCCTGCCTGGGCGAGCGCCTGTCCGACGACCGCGAACACCGCTATCGGGACTGGGATCTGCTGCGCTACTGGTTCCGCGGGGTGGAGGCCTTCTCGCCATGGGTGCGGAAGGTCTGGTTCGTCTGCGACCAGGAGCCGCCCCGCTGGCTGAACGCCGCCCATCCCCGGCTTCGGATCGCGCGCCACGAGGATTTCATCCCCGAGGCCTACCGCCCCGCGTTCAGCGCCAACCCCATCGAGCTGAACATGCACCGCCTTCCCGGCCTGGCCGAGCGCTTCGTGTTCTTCAACGACGACATGTTCCTGCTGAAGCCGGCGGCGGAGGGCGACTTCTTCAAAAACGGCCTGCCGGTGGACGCGGCGCTGCTGAATCCCGTGCCCACCACGGACCTGCGCGGCCGCGGCAGGGAGGCCATCGTGTTCACGATCCCGCTGAACGACGTGGAGGTGCTGAACCGTGACTACGACTTCAGGGCCTGCGTGAAGGCGCATCCGCTGAAGTGGCTGAACCTTCGCTACGGCAAGAGCCTGCTGCGCAACCTCGCGCTGATGACCTGGCCGCGCTTCGTGGGCTTCGACGAGCCGCACCTGCCCCAGCCGTTCCTGAAGGCCTCCTTCGAGGCCGCCTGGCAGCAGGATTTCGACGTACTGGACGCCACGTCCCGCCGCGCCATCCGCAACGACCGCGACGTGAACCAGTGGCTGATCCGCCAGCGCCAGCTGGCCGAGGGCCGGTTCATGCCGCGCTCGCCGAAGGTTGGCCGGGTGTTCGACCTGGACGTGGACGCGGCGGGCGCCGCCGAGGCGATCCGCGGCCAGTCCGCGAAGATGATCTGCGTCAACGACGGCGCGCTGGAGCCGGAGCGCTTTGAGGCGGCCCGGCGGCAACTGCAAGCGGCGTTTGAGGCCATCCTGCCGAAGCCGTGCGGGTTTGAGCGATGAAGAAGTACATTGTGCGCACGGGCGAGGGCGAAGCCTTCAACGCCGCCTCCAAGGCCCGGCGGGACGCGGACGCCATCGCGGTGCGGCTGGGCTACGAGCCGTTCGGGTTTCGCGGCGCGCGCACGGCGGACGGCTCGCTGACCGGCGCGATCCGGCTGGCGCTGGACGGGCTGAACAACTGGCGGCGGCTGATCCGCGAGGCGGAGGCAGGCAGTCTCGTGCTGATCCAATACCCCCACTATCCGATGAAGTCCGCCTTCCTCGCCCGGTGGATGCTGCCGAAGGCGCGGCGCAAGGGCCTGCGGTTCATCGCGCTGGTGCACGATCTGGACGGGCTGCGGGGGCTGCACGGCCGGGCGGCAGTCTACAGCGACCAGAAGCTGCTGCCATTGTTCGACGCCGTCATCTGCCACAACGGGCAGATGGCAAACCACCTCAAAAAACAGGGAATGCCCGGCGACAAGCTGGTGCCGCTGGGCATCTTCGACTATCTGACTGACAGGCCCGGTTCAGCGCACCGGCTTTCGGACGGCGTCGCCGTGGCTGGGAACCTGTCGCCGCAAAAGTGCGGCTACATCGGCGGGCTGATCCGAAAGCCGCTGCCGCTGCACCTCTACGGCAAGGGGCTGGAGACCGGCGCGCTGCCGGAGAACGTCCGTCTTCACGGCGCGTTCCCGCCGGAGGCCCTGCCCGCGGCGCTGACGGGCGGCTTCGGCCTGGTGTGGGACGGGCCCTCCGCCGACGCCTGCGCCGATCGTGCCGGCGAATACCTGCGCGTCAACAACCCGCACAAGTTCTCCCTCTACATGGCCGCGGGTCTGCCGGCGGTGATCTGGAAGGACGCGGCGCTGGCCGATTTCGCGCGGGAGAACGGCGTGGGCATCGCAATCGAGAGCCTGGATGAGCTTGGAAACGCGCTCAACGGGCTTTCAGAGGAGCGCTATGACGAGCTGTGCCGCAACGCGGCAACGATTGGCAAGGAAGTGCGCCGGGGCGCGTACCTGACCCGGGCGCTGCAGCGGGCGGAGGCGCTGCTGCGAGCATAAGGAAACCAAGGGCGATATGCGAGAGAGAATGAGCGCGGGCGAAGCCGCAAAGGGCAGGTCCGTCAAGAAAAACTTCATCATGAACGCGCTGCTGGCGATGTCCGGCTTCGTGTTCCCGATCATCACCTTCCCCTACATCTCGCGGGTGCTCGGCCCGGCGGGCACGGGCAAGGTGAGCTTTGCCACGTCCGTCATCGCCTATTTCTCGATGTTCGCCCAGCTGGGCATCCCCACCTACGGCATCCGCGCCTGCGCGAAGGTGCGCGACGACCGCGAGGCGCTGTCCCGCACGGCCCACGAGCTGCTGGGCATCAACCTGGCGATGGACGCGCTGTCCTATCTGCTGCTGGCGCTGGCGCTGCTGTTCGTGCCGAAGCTGAGGGCCGAACGGACGCTGTTCATCATCATCAGCGCCACGGTGCTGCTGAACTCCATCGGCATGGAATGGCTCTACAAAGCGCTGGAGCAGTACACCTACATCACCGTGCGCTCCATCGCGTTCAAGCTGGTGGCGCTGGCGGCGATGTTTATGCTGGTGCGCGCCGAGGGGGATTATGTGATCTACGGCGGCCTGTCGATCTTCGCCGCCTCGGCCTCGAACCTGCTGAACTTCGCCAATGCCCGCCGCTACATCGACCTGCGGCGGCCCCGGGACTGCGACTGGCGGCGGCACGTCAGGCCGGTGATGATCTTCTTCGGCATGTCCTGCGCCGCGACGATCTATACGAACCTGGACGCGCTGATGCTGGGCTTCATGACCACGGACGTGGACGTGGGCTACTACAACGCGGCGGTAAAGATCAAGACGATCCTGGTCAGCGTCGTCACGGCGCTCGGCGCGGTGCTGCTGCCCCGGTTCAGCTACTACGTGGAGCACGGCCAGATGGATGAATTCCGCCGCATGGCCCGCAAAGCCCTGCGCTTCGTGCTGATGTTCGCCTCGGCGCTTTCGCTCTACTTCATGCTCTACGCGCCGGAATGCGTGCTGTTCCTCTCCGGCGAGGCCTACCTCGGCTCCATCCCGCCGATGCGCTTCATCATGCCCACGGTGCTGTTCATCGGGCTTTCCAACGTGCTGGGCATGCAGATCCTGGTGCCCCTGGGCCGGGAAAAGCTGGTTTTGAAATCCGAGATCGCGGGCGTGATCGTCGACCTGATCTTAAACGCCCTCCTGATCCCCCGCTTCCGGGCCACCGGCGCCGCCATCGGCACCCTCGCCGCCGAGGCCGCCGTGCTGATCGTGCAGTACCGAGCCCTTCGCGGCGAAATCGCCGATTTCTTCAAGGCCTATCCCTGGCCGCGCCTGCTCGCCGGTCTCGCGGTCGCCGCCGCGGCGGGCGGCTGGGTCAAGCTCCTCCCCCTCGGCCCGTTCGCCTCCCTCCTCCTCTCCGCCCTCTGCTTCTTCGGCGCCTACGGCCTGTTCATGCTCTGGCGCAAGGACGAGATCGCGGCGGAGGTGTGGACGCAGGGTTGGTCGAAGCTCAAGGGCGCCCTCCCGACAAAAGAAAACTGACCATCCCCGGGGATGGTCAGTTTTTTGGTTCTTTACGGAATGTTGTGGGATTGGAATAACGTAGTCTGTAGACGTTGCGTACAGATCCTGAGCGAAGCGCAGGATCTGTACGCTTTCCGTGAAGAACCGGCTTCTTTTGTCGAATGCCGAGAGCGCTTACAGCGTCTTCAGATACTCCATAAAGCTGTTCTTGTTCTCCAGTGCCGAGGTCGTCGGGCGGCCCAGGTCCTCCCTCGCGCCGATCGAACACTTGACCTCGATCAGGCTCAGTTCATGGCGCTCCCTGGCCGCCATCAATTCCCTGTCCAGATCCTCGAAGGAATCCACGCAGACCGCGTTGGGATAGCCGCACGCCCTGGCAATGGCCACAAGGTCGATGCTTCCGGCCACCGTGGGCATGCCGCCCACCGTCTCGTGAGCGCCGTTATTGATGACCACATGGATCAGGTTCCCGGGCCGGTTCGCGCCCAGCACCGCCATGGAACCCATGTGCATCAGCACCGCGCCGTCGCCATCGACGCACCAGACGCGCTGCCCGGGCTTGTTCAGCGCAACCCCCAGCGCGATGGAGCTGCTGTGGCCCATCGAGCCCACCGTCAGGAAGTCGTACTTGTGGCTCTGTCCGTTCGCGACGCGCGTCTCAAACAGCTCGCGGCTGGCCTTGCCGGTGGTCGAAATGATGGGGTCCTCGCCGCTGGCTTTCACGATATGCTGTATGATCTCCTCGCGCACCATGCGGTTTTCATTCCTGTATTCAACCTTCGGCGCGTCGGTCAGGGCGCCCTTGCGAATCACAAAAGCAACGTCTTTTCCCGCCGCAAGTATGGATCGGAACGCCTCCATCGCCGCTTCAACCTCTTCATCGGTCGTATCCTTGCCGATGACAAAGGGCTGGATCCCCATATCCTCCAGCAGGCGGACCGTGACCTCGCCCTGATAGATGTGCTGGGGCTCGTCGTGGATGCCGGGCTCGCCCCGCCAGCCGACGATGAAGACCACGGGAATGGCATAGACCTTGTCGTTCAACAGGCTCGCCACCGGATTGATGATGTTCCCCTCGCCGCTGTTCTGCATGTAGACCACGGGAACCTTGCCCGTCGCCAGGTGATAGCCCGCGGCCAGGGCCGTGCAATTGCCTTCGTTGGCGGCAATGATGTGGTGCGCCGGATCAATGCCGTATGCAGCCATCAGATAATTGCACAGCGCCTTCAGCTGGCTGTCCGGAACGCCGGTGTAAAAGTCGGCCCCTATGATTTCAACAAGTTTTTGTACTTTCAAAGCGATACTCCTTATTTCTGCGTCTGCGGCAGTATGATCTCATCGATGATGAACTTCGCCGTCTTCTCGATGTCTTCAAACGCCACCGTCTTCGGCAGCTCCGCGCCAAACGCCTTCCGGGCCTTCTCGATCAGCGCGTCGGTGTAGACGAGCTTCCCGTCCACGATGTCCTCAACCCCGTCCAAAGCCATCGAGGCGCGGTCCGCCCGGTTCATCTCCTCGAAGCTGAACACGGATTCGTCGATCCAGGCGTCCAGCCTGCCCGCCCTGTAGCCGACCAGCACGGGATAGCCGCCGATGTTGCCGTCAAAACCGGGGGTGAACACCCGCTGGTTCTCCTTCGTGCGAATGGCGTCGATGACCGCCGTGATGATCTGGTAGTTCGACGAGGCGTTCATCATGTTCCGGGTCTGGTCCACCGGCATGGGGATCCTGCAGGCGGCAAAGATATCGTCCTGGGGGATGTCCTGCTCCACACCCTTGTAGTAGACCTTCAGCGGCAGCGTCACACCCTCCGCCTGGCCTTCCTTGCTGATGCAGACGTCGTGGAAATGGCCGGCCGCGAACATCACGTCCACGTTCCAGTAATCCGAAACGCCCAGCCTGTCCGCCACGGCAAACTTCATCCGGGGCACCAGATGGTTCAGGTTACCGGAGCCAAAGTCCGGATAGGCCTTGCCGGCGCTCTTCAGCCACGGTATGACCGCGTCGGAATAGGAGGTGTTGATGACGATCGCGTCGGCGTCCGCCGCGTCGCAGGCCTCCATGATGTTCTTGGTGAAGCGGATGGCCAGCGGGCTCCAGATGCCATAAGCCCGCACATTCGCCCAGGAGATGCTGCCATACTTGAGGCCCGGATAGGCGCGGCTGGAATTGACGATAAAATCCGGCTGGTGCCTGGCGATGGCCCCGCGGATCGCGTCGATATCCGTCAGGTCCACGCCGCCCTCCACCTCGATGCGGGATTTGTTCACGCCGCGGATCAGCCCGGCCACCCGGGTGATGTTCACCTTCGTCTGCATCTTGGCCGCGTCCCGGCCCACCACGACCACGCTGATCGCGGGATCGTTCTTGCTGATCAGATAGTCCAGCAAATAGCTGCCCACGCTGCCCAGGCCGATGATCATCACCTTGACATTGCCGGCATTGACGTGGCTCTCCACCACCGCGAGCCGCTGTTGCATCGTCTTCATTCTTCCGCCTCCCAGTATGTCATGATTTTTCGGAAATCTTCCTTCGTGTTGCAATTCGTCCAGCGCACCAGCGGCACCAGCTCTGCCTCCGCGCCCGCTTCCAGATAATTCTGGATGATCCGCAGGTTCGTGCCGTCCCTTGTTTCGGCGTAAAAGCGGTCGTTCGCCTGCCGCAGCAGGTCAGCCCGGGTAAACTTCCAGACCTGACCGGAATTGAGGACGCAGGAGAAGGCATCCTCGATCTTCAGCAGGCCGTGGCTGCTGTTGAAGGCGTATTTGTAGCGCCCTTCCGCGTCCCTGTACAGCACGACCGCCTTGTTGGCGTAGATCGGCTCATACGTGTAGGTCAGCACGCTGTTTTCAGCGTCGACCACCCTCCGGAAGGAGGCGTCGTCCACGTCCAGGTCGCCCTCGACGAACAGTATCTCGTCCGCGCCGCGCCCGAACGCCTCCCGCAGGCCCAGATACAGGCTGTAGCCGGAGGCCAGGTCCTCGTAATGGTCGTTGCGAACCAGCGCGATCCTGTCCCGCAGCGCCGGCGCCAGCGCGGCACAGTACCGCTCGAGATCCTCATACTTATACCCGCCGACGATGACGATGACATCCGCAAACGCGCACTTCACGAGCAAGTGATACAGAAGCGTATCCTCGGCGCCCTTCTCGGTGTAGATCGCCTTCAGCTCTTTTTGGGGCGTCGGTACGCCCGCGTTAAACCGGCTGGAAATGCCGGCGACTGTGATGATTGCTGCTTTCATGGAATCTCACGCCTGCTTCAGATAGTTGGAGATGCACTCGTCGAGTCCCTTTTCGAGGGTCACCGCCGGCTTCCATGCGGTCCGGGTGCGAATCTTCTCGGTCGACAGAAGCCTTCTCTCGGGGTCGGACGCGCGATAGCCGCTGAATTCAATGACGGGATCGTCGATCCCCATCTTCTTCGCGCACAGCTTCGCCAGATCGATGATGGAAATCTCCTCGTCCGTGGCGACGTTGTAGACCGTACCGTCCAGCGCGGAATCGGTGGCCGCCAGCGCCAGCACGGCGCTGCAGCTGTCATAGTTGTTCAGGAAGGTTCGCCGGTTCCTGCGGCTGTTTTCAAGCAGGACGACCTTGCCGTGGTCGCGAAAGCTGTTGATGATAAACGGTATGATGTGCTTCGGATAGCGCTCGTCCTTGCTGTAGACGTTCGCAAAGCGAATGCTGCAGCCCTTGATCCTGCCCTCGTCCACCGCGTCCTTCATGAAAAACTCCGTCAGGAGCTTGCCGGTGGCATAGCTGGTTCTCTGACTGTGTTCGGCCACCGCCATGGTCAGGTAGTCGCTCTCCTTCACGCCGCCGTTTTCATTCCAGGAATTCATGGAATAGACCTCTGAAGTGGAACAATTGATGTATTTGCCGGCGCCGACGCGGATCGCCTGCTGCAGGAAGTTGTTCATGCCCTCCACGTTCGTCTCAAAGGTCTCATAGACGTGGTAGAAGTGCTCCGTGTGCACCACCGCGGCGCAGTTGATGTAGATCACCTCGTCGTAGTCGCCTGCCTGCGCCCTGACGCGGCTCTCAAAGTCCTCCATCTGCGCCGCGTCGTTCAGGTCGTACTCGAAGAACTCAAAGCGCTCGTCGTCGATGTGGTCCGATACCGTCTCGATGGAAGAGGCATAGAAGTTGTCAAACCCCAGGATGTGGTCCGTGCTGCCCTCCACCAGGATCTGCCGCACGAGCTCGTTTCCCGTCATACCCGTCACACCGCTGATCGCGTACAGCTTGCTCATATGGTTACCGCCTTTCATTAAACGCCTCGCGTAAGTCTCGTCTTGTAAAACGCGTCGATCTCATCCGGATAGAGCGCCTGCTCAAACGCCACGTCATAGGGCACCGCCCTGAGCTCAACCCGCCTGGAAGGCAGGCTGACCACCGCGTACTGGGCGCAGGGGTTCTGGTTCCTCGGCTGCCCGACCGAGCCCGGATTCACAAAGGTCACGGCCTTCTTGTTCCGCAGCTCCGGGGCGTCCGCCGGATAGAAGTGGGTGAAGCAGTGGGAGTAGTGGGAATGCCCGCCGAATACCATGTCGTATTCGGCGTAATCCCCGCGCAGATTGTCCGGGCCGATGGCCTTCCAGTAGCGATCCTCCAGCGAGCCGTGCACCGCCAGGCAGCGCAGCCCGCCCATCTCAAACGCCTCGAGCCCCTCCCGGTTCATCTCCGAGCGGATGTAGTCGACGGATTCAGGCGACAGCTGCCGCGCCGTGTAATTCGCCATCACGCGGCCCCGATCGGACGAGAGCCGCTCCAAATCCCGGTCCACCACCAGCTTTTCGTGGTTGCCCCACAGATTGACGAGCACCCTGCCCTTCCATTCGCTTCCGATCAGCGTCTTCAGCGTCTGGATGATTTCATTCGACCGCATCCCATAGTCGATGCAGTCTCCCAGCAGCAGGATCCCCTTGAACGTCTCGCCCCGGCAGTCCGCCAGCACGGCGTCCAGGGCGCTGACATTGCCGTGAATGTCAGAGAGAATCAGATATTTGTTATCCAACGGATATTCTCCTCACCGCGAACCGCCTGGCCGCCTTACAGTTCGTCGATCAGCCGGATGATGTCCTTGAAGGGCATCAGCGCGGAATCCACTTCCTTCGCCCGGTGCGCCTTCAGGATGTTCTCCGCCGTCTTCTGCATCACGGGGAACGCCGCGCGCATCAGCTGGTTGGCATAGATCACGATGTTCACGCCGTGGGCCGCCAGCTCCTCCTCCGTCACCTGGTTGAAGGACGTAGGCACGACGACGATAGGGGTCTTGGCGTCCTTTTCGCGGAACCTGTCGCAGAACTCAAATATCTCCGCCGGGTCCTTCTTGCGGCTGTGGATCATGATGCCGTCGGCGCCCGCAGCCGTGAAGGCAAAGGCCCTCTCCAGCGCGTCCTCCATGCCCCGCTCCAGAATCAGACTCTCGATGCGGGCGATGATCATGAAGTCGTCGGAGAGCTGGGCCTTCTTGCCGGCGGCGATCTTGGCGCTGAAGTTCTCGATGCTGTCCTGGGTCTGCACGACCTCCGTGCCGAACAGGCTGTTCTTCTTGAGGCCGGTCTTGTCCTCGATGATCACGGCGCTGACGCCCATGCGCTCCAGGGTTCGGACGTTATAGACGAAATGCTCCGTCAGGCCGCCCGTATCGCCGTCCAGGATGATCGGCTTCGTCGTGACCTCCATGATGTCGTCAATCGTCCGCAGGCGGGAAGTCATGTCGACCAGTTCGATATCCGGCTTGCCCTTGTCCGTGCTGTCGCACAGGGAGGACACCCACATGCCGTCAAACTGGTCCAGCTTTCCGTTGTGGCTGTCGACCACCGTCTTCTCGACGATCAGCCCGGTAAGCCCGGAATGCGCCTCCATGACCTTCACGACCGGCGTCATGTCGATCAGCTGGCGAAGGCGCTTCCTCCGGTATTCCGGCATGGCCAGCTTCTCCTTCAGCCTCTGGTCGACCTTCTTGACGCTTTCGCTGTAGGTATAGGGCACGTCGATGATCTCGCCGCCATAGGGCGCGATCAGCTGCTCCACGTGATCCCGAACGACCTTTTCCGCGCCTTCCTTCCAGTTGTCGCCGTGCACCACATAATCCGGATGGAGCCTGGCGATCACATCGTCATAGAGCATGCTGTCCTGGAGGATCACCTCGTCGACGCCCTCCAGTGACCGATACAGCGCGATGCGCTCTTCCTCGCTCGTCGTGGGGAATTTGGTGCATCGGATCATCTCTTTATCGCTCAGGCATCCGACCACAACCCTGCCGTATTCCCTGGCATGGTTCAGGATGTTCAGATGCCCGTCGTGAATCACATCGGTGCAAAAGCACGTGTATACCGTTTTCATAGTTCGTTTCTCCTGTCGTTATTTCGCGATGGCTCTCTTGATCACAAACACCACGTATTTCATGGCGACATTGACTGTCAGTATGATCAGGGACACAAACGCGGCGCATTCCAGCTGCATCTGTCCCTCAAACTGCGTGATCATCAGGGCGATCGGCTTATTGCCCACGTTGGCCAGGAAGGAGACGGCCGAAATCGTCATCATGCAGTTGACGAAGAAATAACTCATCATCTCCATGATCGTTCCGACCGACTGCGGCAGCAGCACGTCGCGGACCACCTTCCACCGGCTGATGCCCATGGTGGCGCCCACGTCCTCCAGGTTCTCATTGATCTTGCCGAAGGTGTTGTAGGCCATCAGGTAGGGCGATGAAAAGAAGTGCATGGAGTTCACCAGGAACAGCATCGCGAAGGTCCCGTAGATCGGCGTGGACTTGAAGAACATCACGTAGGAAAGGCCCAGCACCAGGCCGGGGATCGCCAGGGAGGTGATGGACATCAAATGCAGCACATAGCTCAGCTTCGTCTTGTTCCTGGCGGTCATATAGGCGTTCACCACCGCCAGCGCCGTGCCGAGGAGGGAAACCGTCACCGCGATGACGAGCGAATTCCGCAGATACCGCATCGCGCCCATGTTGACTGTCTGAGCGATGTTTTCAAGCGACAGCGTCATGTCGATCGGGTATTTCTTCACGAAGCCCAGCACCGCGAACGAGCCGATCGGCAGGAAAACCAGCAGGATGACCACCATGCAGCAGAGCCTGGCGACGTTGTCCCTGAGCACATTGTTCTTGATTCCGTAGGGCTTCCCCACAAACGAGGCGTTGCCCTTGTCCCGGTTGATCATATCGAGGATGCAGGCGATCAGGGCCGGCACCAGCAGGATCATGCCGATGACAGAGCCCTTGCCGAAATCCAGCATGCCGATGACATCCTGGTACATCATGACCGGCAGGGTCATGTACTTGCCCCCGACCATCAGCGGGACGCCGTAGTCCGTGATGATCATCGTGAACGTGGCGAACACCACGGAGATGAGGGGCTTGCGCAGATAGGGCAGCGTGATGGCGAACAGCTTGTCCTTCGCGGAGAGGCCCATGACCTCCGCGGCTTCGTAGGGCGTGCCGTCCTCATAGCGCAGCACGTCGTAGAGCATCAGATACGCCACCGGGAACGAATACATCACAGACCCAATGACGATTCCCCAGAAGCCGTAGATCCCGGCCTGCAGCCCCATGATCTTCGAAAGCCAGCCGTTGGCCCCGAGAATGATGATCAGGCCCATGCCGTGAGAAATGGAGGGAATGAGCATGGGCACCGTCAGCAGCGTATTGAATATCGTCTTGTGGCGAATTCTGGTCCTGACCACCGCCCAGGACAGCAACCCCGCCAGGCAGACCGAGATCAGCGTGGCAGTGAGGCTCACGGCGAGCGATTGGGACAGCGCCTTGGAAAACTTCCGCGTCTGCATCACGCCCAGGACATCGACGGACGCCATCGTTGAAAGCATGCTCGCCAGCGGCAGGATGATGGCCACGAGCCAGAACAGGCACAGAAAGACCTTCAACGCCGTGGAGGGCGTCCACTTCTTGATTGCAAACCCCGTCCGCGTCATTTCGCATCCTCCGCTTCAACGCCCGCTTTGGAAACCCTCGCGAACTGGATCAGGCTGTTGATCTTCGTGTTGATATTCTTGATGACAAAGCGCTCGACATAGTCGTCCGCGGGATGATCGATGATGTTCTGCGGCGTGTCCAGCTGATGGATCAAGCCCGAATCCATGACCATGATCCGGTCAGACATCGCGAACGCCTCTTCCTGGTCGTGCGTGATATAGATCATGGTCGTGCCGAACCGCTTTTGAAGCTCCTTCAACTCCGTTCGAAGGGTCAGCCTCGTGTCGACGTCCAGGGCCGACATGGGCTCGTCGAACAGTATGACGTCCGGCTTCAGCGCCAGCGTCCGGGCGATCGCGACCCTCTGCTGCTGGCCGCCGGACAACTGCCTCGGCTTTTTGTCCAGGTGCTCGGACAGGCCGACCAGCTCGAGCATTTCCTTCGCTTTCGCGGCAGCCTCCGCCTTGCTGTACTGTTTCTTCGAGGTCGCGCTGTTCAAGAGCGCGTAAGTGACGTTTTTGAGAACGGTCATGTTCTCAAAGAGGGCGTAATTCTGGAAAACGATCCCCATGCGCCGCTGGGCGGAAGGGGCGCTGGTGATGTCCCTGCCGTCCATGACGATCCGGCCGGCGTCCGCCGTTTCCAGGCCGATCAGAATGCGCAGGATCGTGGTCTTTCCGCAGCCGGAGGGGCCAAGGATGGAGAGAAACTCCCCATCATTCACGGAGAAGCTAACGTCTTTTAAAACCCCAGCCTGTCCAAAAGCCTTTGACAAATGCTCAACCGTTATTTTCTCCATAGCTACAGCCCCTTTAAATCTCGTTTAGAAAGGGGAGGAAGCTCGTCCTTCCTCCCCTGTTCGCATGCCCCGACCGGAAATCAGTATTCCCAGTTGTCCAGCAGGCGCGCCTTTTCCTCGGTGGTATTGTCGTGCATGTCGGCATACTGGATGTCGGTGGGATAGTTCTCGATGTTGTTGACCTGATCGACGAAGACCTGCTCCGGATAATACAGCTCCTTGTCTTCCAGAACCAGGGTGGTGTAGAAGAAATTGAACACGTCGACAACGGCCTTGCGGTTCTGCTTGCCCTCGGGAATCGCGTATCCGTACAGGGAGTAGGGAGAGCCTTCCTCGAAGAACAGGATCTTCAGGTTCGCGCCGTCGTTGATCGCGGTCACCGCCTGAGCGGTCATGCCGAGGCCAACGGCAACCTCGCCCTGAACCAGCGCGTTGACCGGGCCGGAGCCGGATTCGGTGAACTGGAGGATGTTCTCAGCCAGGCCGTCGAAGTACTCAAAGGCTTTGTCCTCGCCCCAGGCGTTGACCAGGCTCTTGACGAACATGTAGCCGGTGCCGGAAGACTTCGGGCTGGGCATGGAGATCAGGTTCTTGAACTCCGGCTTCAGCAGGTCCTCATAGCAGGTGGGCTCTTCGATGCCCTTCTCGGCCAGCACGTCGGGGTTGACGATGATCGCGCCGCCGTTGCGCGTGGCCGCCAGATAGTGTGCGTTCTCGATCTGGCAATCCGGCACGTAGATCGACTGGTCATAGGCCGAAACGTCGGCCAGATACTGCTCCACCAGGCCGGCATAGCTGAAGTCCAGGTCGTAGAAGATGTCCATGTCGGTATCCGTGCCCTCGGCGGCGAGCTTCGCGGCCAGATTGCCGGTGGGCATGTACTCGATGGTCACGTCGTAGTCCGGAAACGCTTCGTTGATTCTCTTGAGGAAATACTCGTTGCGGTACTCCTCGGCGCCAGAGTAAATGACAACCTTGTTGCTGCTGTCGTCCAGGCCCTCCGGCATCGCGGGTGCCTCAAAGGTCTTGCCCGAAACGCCTTCCGCGCAAACGCCGGCAACGCAGGACAGCACCAGGGTCATGATCAGCAATACAGCAAACAGCTTCTTCATAGCACTCACCCTCCAGTTGAAATTGTATGTTCACGAACAGCTTCATTCTACCATCATTCTGAACAGTTGTCAACGGGCAGGGAGCGCATTTGCGGTACATATGCAATGTTTAACACATTATTCGTTCGTTTTTAAGCTGGCCGCTGCAAATCATGAACCATCAGACGTTGTAGGTGGGGTCGATGGCCTTCAGCTCCTTGAAGGTGTCGATCTCCACGATGTCCTCCTGCCTGCAATCCCTGACGGCCACCTGATAGTGCTCCTTGAACACTTTCAACGGCACCTGGTCCCAGTACAGCTCCTTCCCTCCGGGAAGCTCGTAGGCCTTCTTGATGTCCTCGGCCAGATGCGCGCCATCCTGCAGGCTCCAATAGGAAATGCCCACTTCCTGATAGCAGTTCAATCCGCCGACGCTCTGCTCCGCGATCACGCCGTTCTTCACGTCGAAGCACCAGTCGTCGGTCCGCTCCTTGTAGATGCCCAGGAAGTTGGATTGATACTGATACCGCTTGATGACCTTGGGATTGTGGATCAGTATGTCCGCCTCAAAGACGTACGCCCCCTGGAGCAGGTATCGGGCGCACATGGCGGAGCTGATGTTGTTGGCGTCGTTGTAGGCGGGGTTCTCGATGAACTTCAGCATCGGATACTTGTACAGAAGCTGATCGAACTGCTCCGCCAGATAGCCGCGGACAATGTAGATCTCGTCGATCCCGGCGTTGAGGCAGGCGTCGATCTGGCTGTCGATGATGCGCTCTCCGTGAACGCGTATGAGCGGCTTAGGCGTGTTGAAGGTGAGGGGCACCATGCGCGTTCCAAAGCCGGCGGCGACGATGACCGCCTTCTTGACCCTGTAGGGCTCCAGCGCGTCGAGGCCCACCTTCGTGATCCTGCCCTTCTCCACCGCTCCCATTTCGGTGAGCTCCTTGATGGTTTTATTGATCAGGCCCAGGGAATACCCGGTGCACTCCTCCATCTGTCTCTGGGTGAGGTGCTTGTCTTCTTCAGCCAGCGTCTCCAATACCTCAAACTGTTTCTTGTTCAGCGTCATATCGTTGGTTCCTTTCCCTATTACTTGCGCGGTTTAATGTACGTGTGCATGAGCTCCGTGACCAATCGGTTTTTGCCCACGATCTGGATCAGGCCGTAGAGAATGCCCGAGCCGATCACCGAGATGCCAAAGTATAGCACAAACGGGTTCAGCAGCCGTTTCATGAACATGGAAAACAGCGCGACGACCCCGCTGCCCAGCAGCGAAAGCAACACGATCCTTCTGTCCAACAGGCGGAATTGCTCTTTTCGGACGCGATACCAGAAGAAAACCGCAACGAACAGCTCCGAAATCAGCGTGGTCATCGCCGCTCCATTGCCGCCCCACAGCGGAATAAACACCAGATTCAGCGTCACATTGATGATCGCGGACAGGATCGTGCCGATCAGGATATGCTTTTCCTCGCGCAAGGGCATCAGTATGCAGGAGGAATAGAAGGTCGCCAGCAGCGACGCGGCGACGGCAAAGGACAGGATCAGCAGGCTTCCCGTGCCGCTCATATAGTCCTCCCCCCCGACGAAGAACACAGCTTCTTCGCGGAAGACGATGATGCCCGCTATCAGCGGACACATCAGCGTCACCAGGGCGCCGATGATCTTGCGGCCCAGTCTTGAAAAATCCTCCCGGTTGTTCGCGCCGATGAGCATGGACAGGCGCGGGATGGCCACGACGATCACCGCGTTGAGGATCTGCTTCACGATGGAATAGATCTTGGAGGAAACGCTGTATATTCCAACGTCCTGAGCTCCCTTGTAGATCTCCAGCATCGTGATGTCCGAGCTGACGTAGATCGTGATCGCCACCGCGTTGCCGAACAGGATCAGGATCGGGGGAAGGTGCCTGCGCCAGTCGATTTGAAACGTCAAGCGGATATTGACATACCTGCGGATATAGAAGATGTTCAGGATATTGGCGCCCGCCGACGTGACGAGGCAGATCGCGGCGTACAGCAGGTAATCCGACGGCTGCTTCACGAGGGTGAAGAGCAGGCCCATCGACACGATGTGCAGGACGATATACCTGAGCGTCAGGTACAGATAGTCTTCCTCAATGGTGTTGATCCAGTCGGCTCCCAGCGTCGCAAACAGCACGGATACGCTCTGGATCATCAGCAGCGTCCGGTATTCGCGATAGTGCGGGACGAGCAGCATGAGCATCGCGAGAAGCCCGTACGAGATCAGCGTTGAGACAATGTTGATCGAGAATACCTGGCTGGAAAAGTCGTTGAAGGCCTTGCGATCCTCCCTGACCAGCGATCCTTCCCGCACCGCATAGGTGGATATGCCCAGCCCGGCCAGCAGCGTGATATAGCTGATGATCGAGTTGCCCGTGTTGACCTTCCCGAAGTTCTCCGGCAAAAGGGTGCGCGTCGCATAGGGGATGGTTATGATCGGGAATACGATCTGCATCAACTGCTTGATCGTATTCAGTACGGCATTGACTCTGATCGTTTTTTTCATGACGACATGCCCAATTACAGCTGATAATGCGGATAGAGCTCCCTGTGCGCCCGCATCCAGTCTCCCAGCTCCGCGACCATCTGATCATAGTCCGGGATCCTGTAGCCGAATTCCCACCGCGTCCGCTTCAGGGACTTGTCCACCGCCATTTTGTTCTGCGGGATGATCTCCACCGGTTCCTTCCTGATGCTCTGGTTGAACAGCTTCAACAGGTCGCACTTGGAAATGCTGTGATCCGGAACGGTGTTGTACAGGCCGTGCGCCTTCTCTTTCGCCGCGGCTTCCATGGTCTTTGCGAGCTGCAGGGTCGTCTGGCCCGTCCACATGGCTCCCGTGAAGCCGTATACGCTATCATGCTGCTGCATGAACCAGTTCAGCAGGCCGATTCCCCTGGGGTTGATGTCCGGACCCACGATGGAATTCCGCAGCGTGAGGTTCTTGCCATCGTCCAGCTCTCCCAGGGCCTTGGATCGGTCATAAAACGTCTCGCCGTCCTTGAAGTCCTCTTCGGTGTACATGCCCCGCTCCCCGCTGAACACGCAATCCGTGCTCATGTGGATGACCTGGGTATCCGTCCCCTCGGTCAGCTCCGCGAGATAATGCGGAAAATAGGCGTTCAGATAGACCGCTCCCGCCTTGTCGCGTTCGGCAAACTGATTGAGGATCCCGATGCAGTTGATCACGGTGTCAAACTTATTCGTGCCGACCAGCTCTTTGATGAACGCCGCGTCCCTGGCGTCCCCGGTGACCGAATCGACCAGCTGGGACAGGCGGCGGTCAAAGCCCAGAACCGAATGGCCGCGCTCCTTCAGATACAGGCTGATCGTGTGACCCGCCATGCCGTTGCAGCCTAAAACCAAAAAACGCATCACTGCACCTCCAAAGCCTGTCGAACGTAATCGGTCGTCAGGAGTTTCTTCACGATCTCATCGACGGTGAGCAGCGTGGTGTTGCTGCTGGTATACTCTTCGTTGGGAACCTCCTTGACCTTGCCGTCCACCAGGTATTTGTCGTAATTGAGATCCCGGTTATCCGCGACGATCCTGAAATAGTTGCCCATATCCGTGCTGCGGATGCGCTCTTCCCGCGTCATCAGCGTTTCATAGACCTTCTCTCCGTGCCGCGTGCCGATGATGCTGGTCCCGGTATCGCCAAACAGCTTCTGCACCGCCTTGGCCAGATCGCCGATGGTGCTGGCATCCGCCTTCTGGATGAACAAATCGCCGGGCTCGGCGTTCTCAAAGGCAAACTGCACGAGATCGACCGCTTCGTCCAGGTTCATCAGGAAGCGGGTCATGTTCGGGTCTGTAATGGTGATGGGGTTTCCCGCCCGGATCTGGTCGATGAAGAGCGGTATGACCGATCCCCGGCTGCACATGACGTTGCCGTAGCGGGTACAGCAGATGACCGTGCCGCCGCGCTCCGCGGCCACTCGGGCGTTGGCATAGATCACGTGCTCCATCATCGCCTTGGAAATGCCCATGGCGTTGATCGGATACGCCGCCTTGTCGGTGGAGAGGCAGACGACGCGCTTCACGCCCGCGTCGATCGCGGCATGCAACACGTTGTCGGTGCCCTCGATATTGGTCTTGACAGCCTGCATCGGGAAGAACTCGCAGGAGGGAACCTGCTTCAGGGCCGCCGCGTGGAAGACGTAATCGACGCCCGGCATCGCGTCCTCGATGGACCTGTGATCCCGCACGTCGCCGATATAAAACTTCACCTTGCTGGCGTAATCCGGATACCGGGCCTGCAGCTCATGCCGCATATCGTCCTGCTTCTTCTCGTCCCGGCTGAAAATGCGAATCTGCGCGATGTTGGTCGTCAGAAAATGCTTGAGCACCGTATTGCCGAAGCTGCCCGTACCCCCGGTGATCAGCAGCGTTGAATTCTCGAGCTTATCCATCTTTTGTTTACTCCTTTATCGGTTATTGTCCGCCATTTTCAATCCATTGATGCCAAGCTCGCGCCTCACGCGCGCGATCGTATCCTGGGCCGTCTCCAGAGAGTCGATGCCCATGTCCTCGAAGAACCGGGGTTGGATCACCCTGTTCTTCAGGATCTGCCGCCTCGTGTGGAGCCTCTCGACGATGCCCCTGGCCAGCCTGAACAGCCGGGTCGGCTTCTTCAGGCAAAACGCCAGCACCCGGGACAGGTCTTGCCGATGGTTTCGGATGTACAGCGCGTACAGGACGCCGTAGTTGTATTTCCTGGCCAGGTCCACCCGCCCCATTCGCTTCAGCGATTCCGTCAGCGAGGTGGCGATGATGGTTTCGGCCGAGAATATCCTGGGGATCTCCGGATCCCATCTCTCGAGGATATCCTTGGGAAGCCAGGGCTTGTCCTTGATTTCGCCGTAATGGCTCTTGCGGTTGCCTTCTCCGCGGGCGCTGTTGTAGCCATACCCGGACACGATCAGGTAATCATTGATGAACGCCGTCTTCTTCGCGGCCAGGCACACCGCCGCGGCGTTGCCCATGTCCGGCGACGGCCCCGGGAAGTACGCGCCCGTCTGTGCGCGGATCGCCTCCATGCAGGCCCTGGAGGTCAGCCCGTGATAGGCCCTCGGCATCGTATCCGGCAGGCCGACCGCCGACCTGATCGCCTTTTCCAGCTCCGCTTTTTCATTCTGGATGACCACCGTTCCGTCCGCCTTGTCGTCGAGGAAGAAGTTCGGCTCGCTGGCCTTGCCGATGAACTGCATGTCGGGCCAGTTGAATCCCGGGATCAGGTAATTGGCGGCGTCGATGCCGTTTTTGTCACAGAACTCGCACGCGTCGATCAGGCAGTCGCATATCGAATCATCGTCGCCGATCATCACGATATACTTTCCCGTCGCGTGGCTCATGGCCAGATCGCTGTTCTCGCTCTGGCTGACATGCTCCACCTCGTGGAAGTACTTGATCCTGGGATCGTTCAGGCCCTCGATGAACGGCAGTATCTCCTCGTTCTCGACGGTGTTGTCCTGGACGATGACCTCAAACCGGTCCGACTTGATGCGCGAGATGGACGACAGACATCCCTTCAGATACTGATAGCGCTTGTAGGTGGGCACCAGCACGCTCAATAATACCTTCTCCATACTTTCTCCTCTTTATATCTGCGCTTGCAATCTCTCCGACGAACCGGCGCATCAGATTGTATACGCTTCAATGCCATGGTTGATTCTTTCGCTCTCCGGCGGCAGCTGCATGTAATCCCCATACGTATTCGTCAGGATCCTGTCGTATCCCTTCGGCACCCGGACCATCAGGTTTTCAAAGGGCATCTCCACGCACTCCCGGAAGTCCTCTTCGAAGAAATACAGCTCGGCATTCGCGTCCTGAAAGGCCAGTTCCTTGATCAGGCCGCTGCCCCGGTTCTTTTCGTCGCAGCCCTTGATCCACTTTTCCTGCAGTTTGGTCAGCTGTTTGATCGGAAACGGCTTTTGCAGGTAGTAGAGCGTCGTATACAGGGCCTTGCCGACCCAGCTCTTGTGGGGCACCTCCAGCCCGATCACGTTCATGGAGATGGTCTTTGACAGGTAGTAATTCCGCATCACAAAGCGCTTGCGCGCCTTGGGATCGGAGGGAACGCTGTCCAGCGGGAAGATGTCGATGTAGATCCCATACAGGAACTGGAACTTTTTCCGCACCCTTCTCTCCCGCAGCGTCGTGGTTCCATCGTACAGCTTCGCGAAGGCCAGGTGATACAGGGGGTTAGTGTCCCGGCTGATCAGCTTCATGTTTTCGTCGCGGTTGATCCTGGAAAATTCCTTCAGGAACCTGTCGTAATCGGCCCTGGGCATCGCGACATCGATGTCGTCGTCCCAGGGAATGTAGCCCTTGTGCCGGATCGTGCCCAGCAGCGTCCCGTCGATCACGTAGTATC
Organism: uncultured Eubacteriales bacterium; assembly: GCA_902799045.1. Classification (GTDB taxonomy): domain Bacteria; phylum Bacillota; class Clostridia; order Christensenellales; family Aristaeellaceae; genus UBA2862. The sequence continues at coordinate 26,512 of CADBZH010000004.1, read as the reverse complement.
GAAAGTGGTTTTGTTCGCAGATCTCCGCGAAATACTTCAGCAGGTTCAGCTGTATCCTGCGCTGATCTTTCTGGGGAATCAGGTTCATATTCGCTCTACCTCCGCCCGTCGCTCTGTCCCGAATCCGCCCTATCGTATGGCGATGGACAGCGTGTGCTTCATTTTGATCTTCTTCTCTCCATACACCTTGCACATGATCAGCACCAGCAGGTTGATATTGCCCAGATCGTCGAAGGCATTGGACGTGAACATGACGATGCCCCATACCAGCAGCAGGCCATAGACGCACTTATCCTTGCTGCGCACCGCGTCGAAGAAGAACAGGTTCAGGTTCATGACGGTCCCGACCAGGCCTATGCCGATCAGCATTTTCGTGATGCCGTTGGTATAGGAGAGATACTGGGGATCGTTCGTGCCCAGCAGCTTGTAGCCGATGCCGGAGTTTGACAGATAATCGCCGATGTTCTGATAGCCCACGCCCAGCAGCTTTCGCACGCCGTCGAGCTCGCCATAGCAGAACCACCCGTACTTCATGCGCCTGAAGCCCTCGGAGCGATCCTGGCTGAACAGGTTGAGCGAACCCAGCCTGTCGTTCAGCACGCGCATCAGATCGTCCCGGCTGATGTAGTACAGCACGCCGCCGGCTAGCAGCGGAAGCAGGATCAGCAGGAAATACCACTGCCTGGCCTTCTTCGATTTCAGCGACACATAGACATAGAACAGCCAGATGATGGCCGCGCCCAGGATGCCGATCATGGATGTCGTGCACAGCAGGCCGATCGTGATGAAAACCGCCAGGGCCAGGCTCTTGCGGCTCGCCTGGGGCTTTCCGAGCAGGATCAGCGTCAGGCAGGGCAGCACAAACTGCGCCTGATGCGCGGGCTCAAAGAAGAAGGAGGAATACCGATTGGCCACCAGCTGGTTGGATCTGATCTGATCCGTCATCAAATCCTCGACGCCGGCCACCGGGATGCCGGGAACGACCAGGCAAAAGCCCCTCCCCATCGCCGCGAAGACATACTGCACGATGACGATCGCCGTGACGATTACTGTGATTGCCGTATACAGGCGCATCGCGAATTTCTGATCCATCACCTGCCAGTAGCACAGATAGAACACAATCAGCGTCAGCACATACAGCGCCAGCTTCATGAACAGCGTGTATACCGTATTGTCCTTCGAATGAACGATGCCGATGGTGGCCGATATCACGATGTAGACCAGGTACGGCATCGCCCGCAGGTCAATCGACAGCTTCTTCCCCTCCAGCAGATACAGCGCCAGCAGCAGGAAGCCGATCACGCAGTACAGCAGCGAAGGCGTGAACCGAAACACATCGTAATTGCACACCAGCGGGAATGTGAACAGCAGTATTGCGAAGATTTTTGAAATCGTGTTTTTCATGAGACAACCTTCCAGAATGATGTTGAACTAGAGTGTGTTTCTAAAGTCGAGGATGTGCAGTTTCGAGGGTATCAGGCTGCATTTCAAGGCGATTTTCCGAAGGCTTACTGGCTGCAAGTCGAGGAAAAGCAACACAGAAATGCAGCCTGAGACGCCGAAAATGCACGTTCGGGATTTTAGAAACACGCTCTAACCCTTTTTCGCATAGATCCCTTCGAGCTGGCGGACGGAATCGAGTATGTCAAAATGCGCCTGTTTGATTTTTTCCATCTCATCCACTCTTTTGTTCTCCGCGTCCAGTATATGTCTGGCCCATCGTTCAGCGCCCTCGCTGAGGTCATATTGCCAAACGTTTGAGGTAATCATTGCCGCTCGCGGCACATTGTCGGATATGTAGCACGGCAAGCCGTTACACTGTGCCTCAATGACCGATATACCCAATCCTTCCCAGACCGACGGAAACAAAAACACGTCCATCGACGAAAGCAACATCGGGATATCCGCCGAAGCGCCGTACAGTATGACACTGTCGCCCAGCCCAAATTCGGCTATCCGGTACTCTATGGCCTGTCGAAGCTCGCCGTCCCCCACCAGCAGGAGCCGGCTGTCCGGCCGGATCTCATGCAGCGCCTTGAACACCTCCAGCAGGAATCCATGGTTCTTGGCTTCGGTCAGCCGGCCGACATGCCCGATCAGCAGCGCGTCGCCGACGCCCAGCCGGTCCCGGACCGCCGCCCGGTCCGCTTCGGAAAAGCGGTACTGGTCGACCTCGATCCCGTTGTTGATAACCACATATCTCTTTTCCCTGCAAATCCTTTTGCTGAACAGATGCCTGGCCGCGCCGTCGGAGCAGGCCAGGAAATCGGTCGCCGTATAGTCGTACAGCTTTCTCAGCGGGCGGATGATCCTTCTGGAAAGCGGATCATGCTCGTCCGCGGAGTGGGAATGGATGATCCGCACGGGCACGCCCGCCAGCCGGATCGTCAGCATGTCCAGCACCCGCGCGTAGCTCGTGATGTTGACATGGACCACGTCGTAGCGATGCTCCTTCAGGAAGCGATACAGCGCCCGGTAGTGATGCCACTGCCGCTCCAGGGAACCGTGCCTGTCCAGCTCCAGGCTGTAACAGTTCACGCCCGCGGCCTTGACCCGGTCGATCAGCGCGGGATCCTTTTCAGTTGTCAGCATCAACAGGTCATACTGCAGGTCGGGGTCCTTCCGGTTCTCAAAAACGTCCAGCAGGAGCTTTTCGATTCCCCCAAATATGAACCTGTTGGTAATCATCAATACCCTTGTCATCGCATTCCCTCGCCGGTTATCGCGATCTGTGAGACGGCATCCCTTTCACGGTCAGCCGTTCAATTCGTCCCTCAAAATCGTCACTGTGTGGGAGAAGCCGTCGGGTGCGTCAAACAGCCCTCTCCAGCCCAATCCCTCCAGGCGGTCGCTCCGCAGCGAGGAGTTGCTCATCGGGTTGAAGCCGCTGATATCCTGTTGCGACGGCAATTCAAGCCTCAGTGACACGCCCGCCGATTCCGCCAGGATCTCCGCGATCTGACGGATGCTCGCGATGGAGGCCTTGTTTGAGATGTTGTAGGCACTGGATCTTTCGCCCTTCAGCAGAACCGTCAGTATGGCGGAAGCACAATCCAGACAATAGCAGTAGCTTCTGAGCTGAGACCCGGCGCTCTTCATGACGATGTCCTCTCCGCGGGCCGCGGCATACGCCCACGCGGAGGATACGCGGTTGTCGCCGGCGGAGGCCGTCGGCCCGTAGATGTGCCCGGGGCGCACGATGACGGAATCCACGCCGTACTCCTCGGCATACGAGACGCACAGCGTTTCCGCGGCCCGCTTCCCGACAGAATAGGAGTTCCTGGCGTTGAGCAGGTCGATGTATCCGTATTCGCCCTCGTCGTAGGGCAGTGTGTCGTCCTTCCTGCCGTATACCTCGCTGGAGCTGATATACAGAACGCGCCTGACTTCGCGCTGCCTCGCGTACTCCAGCAGGCCCAGCAGCCCCAGGAAATTCCCCGCCATGGTCTCGACGGGTTCCCTGGTGATCATGGCCGGATACGCGTTGCCCGCGCCATGAATGATGTAATCGCAGGAAAACAGAAACGACGCCTCCCTGGCGGTGGCCTCATAGGGAACATAGGTGAAACAGGGCCTGTCCATGCAGTCGCCGAACATGCCGGCCAGCTTCTCCCGGTTGCGCGCCGCGGCGTAGATCCGGATCTGCCCCGTGTGCGTCTCGTTGTATCGAATCAGCAGATGGACGATCGCGGAGCAGATCAGCCCGGAAGCCCCGGTGATCAACACCGACCTGCCTTCCAGCTCCGAAAGCGCGGGAAGACTGTCGATGACCCTGTCCATGTCGGAAATCCACAGCGAATGATTGGATAGCATGCGTCCTCCTACTTCAACCAGTCAGACCGCTTGGCCGCCAGAAGCGCCTTGAAGATATCGATATCCTCCACGGTGGTCAGCTTGATGTTCTTTTCAGAGCCGGAGGAGAAATAGACCGGCTCGCCCATTTCGATCTTGAGGGTGCAGGAGGCCACGGAATTGGTGATGCCTGCCTGCAGAGCCCTTCTGTGCAAATCGCAGATATCCCCGATTCGGAAGGCCTGCGGCGTCTGCGTCCGCTTCAGGCGGTCGCGCGGATAGGAGCCGACCGACACCACGCCGTCCTCCGTCTGCATCATGGCTTCCGCGCACGGGATCACGGTGATCGCGTTGCCGTATTTGCGGGCCACGCGAATGTTGTCAGAGATGATGTCGGCGCTGACCATCGGACGAATGGCGTCGTGGATCAAAACCAGATCGTCCGCAGCATAATGCTTCTCCAGCTCCATCACGCCGTTGCGAATGGAATCCTGGCCGTTCTTTCCGCCGGGCACCACGATCTGCAGCTTTGAAATGTTGAATTGCTTGGCATAGGCCCAGAGCACCTGCTCCCAGCCCTCTATGCAAACCACCGCCACCGCGTCGATCTCCGGATGAGACTGAAATGCTTCCAGCGTATACACGATCACAGGCTTTTCATTCACGGTCAGAAACTGCTTCGGAATGTCCTGGTGCATGCGGTTTCCCGCTCCGCCCGCGATTATCAACGCAATGTTTGCCATACTCAATCCCCTTTGCCGTTCTTCCGGTAATAATGTGTGTGATGATCCGGATCCGACTCCGTTTCCGGCCTCTTCATGTAATTGCCATACAGGGCGCGCAGGTATTCGTCATAGCCATTCATCACCGGAAATGCTCCGCCGTTAAACGCCACGTATTCCTGGGATTTGAACCAATCCTTGTCGAAGCGTTCCTTCTCCATGAAGTGGATCAGCACGGAGCAGCCCACGTAATTCGCCGTCGCGTAATCCATCTTCCGGGCGCATCGGTCAATGTGTTCCGATATGCGATGTGCGCCGATCCTCCTGGCCAGAACGCCCATGAGCTTTTTGGCCCACAGCAGCTTCTCGCCCTCCGCGTAGTCCTCCTTGATGGAGGAATAGTAGAAGGCGTATTTCAGGCGAAGGATTCTGTAGTAGCGCTTTACCTTCTCAAAGGAATCAGGCAGCCCGTCCATCGGAAGGATATCCATCGTGACGCCGATGTGGGAATAGTTGACCAGCTCGTGCCTGCCCTCGGTGGTCTCGTCCACCAGGCAGCTGTAAGGGCGGTTCCAGGTGCTGTCCCGCAGGGAGTAAACCTTGTACGCGGGGTGATTTCTTTCCTCCAGGCAGCGGATCAGCCTGTCGTATTCCCCTCTCGGCAGCATGATATCCAGATCGTCGTCCCAGGGAATAAAGCCCTTTTCACGAATCGCGCCGATCGCCGTCCCGCCGGAGAGAAAGTAGGTGATATGATTCTCCCGGCACACTTCGTCCAGATATTGCAGCATCGCGTAGAGTATCTCATGAATCTCTCCGATCTGCAATTCGCGCCTGTTCAACGGTTTCATCGAATGCGTCCTCTATTCTCTGGTCAGTTTCCCGGAATGATAGTAGATTCCTTCATACTTCGTATACGGTTCGTCACAGCTGACAAAATAGGTGTCGTGCCGGGACTGCCGCTTTTCCTCCGGCGGAAAGGCCATGTAGTCCTTTCCGTAGCACATTTCGCACATCAGCTCCGGCTGGCTGGGGCAGGGCGCCATATAGTCCTCAAACTTGAGGCGCTTCGGCTCCTGGAACAGTTCAACCGGGAATTTGAAGGCGGAAAAAGGCGTGATGTCGTCCCCGAAGAAGACGGACACATACTTCTTTCCCCCGTTGTTGACCAGCTTGTCCTCAACCGCGCGGATCTTCCTGTCGCCCCGCTTGCCGGGGTACAGCGCCTTGACGACCTTCGAGCCCCACTTGACGAATCGGCCATGGTGCTCCGGCAATTCCCCGCTGTTGCGCATGTACAGAAGCCGGAGGATAAACGTATCGATGATGAGCTTGTGGGCCACGAACGGATTGTCCGGATAGGGAAACAGCAGGTAGATATCGACCTTCATGCCGTGGTTGATATCCTTCTGACCGTCTTCGATGGAGAAATAGGAGGTATTCGAGTCGCGCAGGTTGTACATCATATTGGTCCAGTTGGGCTCGGTCTGCCTGCACTGTATGAAATAGTTGTCCCTGAACCTGTCCCGGTTCTCCAGCAGCTTTTTCATGGCCGGCACGGTCATGACCACGTCGATATCATCGTCCCAGGGAATATAGCCCTGATGCCGTACCGCGCCGAGGCAGGACCCGTAGGCCAGGTAATAACGCACGCCGACCTCGTTGCACACCCGGTCCAGCTCATGCAGGATTTCCAGCTGCTTTTGCTTCATCTGTCTGTCGTCCATCCGCCCATTCCTTCTTCTTTCAGTTCGTTATCGGCGCATCGCGGTCAGCTCCGAGAAGATCTCCGCGTAAGTGGGATGCGGAAACACCAGCCTGCCAATCTCCTCGATTTTCATCCGATTGGCGATCATGAGCTCCGCGGCCATCGAAAACTCCGAAAAACCGTTTCCGATCACGTGAAGGCCGATCAGCCGATCTTCCCCGTCCGCGATGATCTTTGCCTTCGCGCCGTCTTTTCCATTTTCCGCGAAATACTTGCCGCTGTAGGTCATCGGAAGCGCGTCTGCCCTGTAGGGGATTCCGTCCCTGACACAGTCCTCCTCGGTCGCGCCTATCGTCAGGACCTCGGGGTTGGTGTAAATCACGCGGGGAACCAGGCTGTAATCCATCGCGCAGGGCGTGCCGCAGATGGCGTCCGCGATGACCTTCGCCTGCCGGTACGCCGTATGGGCGAGCATCAGCTTGCCGGTCACGTCTCCGCAGGCGTATACGTTTTCATGGGAAGTCCTGCACATCTCGTCGATCCAGATCCCATCGCCGTCCAGCCTCAGCTGAAGCCTCTCGACGCTGTTTCTGTCGACCTTTGGCCGCCTTCCCACCGCGATGAGCACCGTGTCGGGGTTGCGCCTGATCTCCCCTTCCCGATTCCGATACGCCACGCCGTCCGCGTCAAAGCGCTCGAGCCGGGTCTCCGTCAGGATCGTCGCACCCCGCTTCTCCAGGATTCTCGCGAGCGCCTTCGCCATCTCGCCGTCGATGTGTCCGCCAATCCTCTCCGCTGCTTCGACGAGCGTGACGCGGCACCCGGCGTCGAGGTAATAGCTGGCGGCCTCCAGCCCGATCGTGCCCGCGCCGATGATATCCACTTCTTCCGGCAGCGCGTCCAGCTCCAGCATCTCCTTGCTGGTGATCACCCGATAGGGCAGCCCGTCGGGCACCGTGATCCGCTTCTCCTCCGAGCCGGTCGCGATGATCAGCCGCGTGCTTTTCAGCAGCTCGCCCTCCGCGCGGACTGTGAATTCAGAATCCGAATCCCCGAGCACCTCCGCAGTCCCTCGGTAAAGCGTCACGCCTCTTTGGCGCAGCCCGGCCTCCACGCTCTGCCGGAGGCCCCTGACGATGCCGTCCTTCTCCTTCAGGATCTGCGCCTGATGAAGCCGGCCCGGATTCGCGTCCAGGATTCCCCGCCCGGCCAGCAGCGCGGCGTCGCGGTTGATCCTCGAGGCGTGAAGGTACGTCTTGAAGGGAATGCATCCCATATTGAGACAGGTGCCGCCGATCTCGGACGCTTCCACGAGCGCCACGCGCAGCCCCTTTTCACCCAGCAGTTCGGCCGCCTTGTATCCGCCCGGGCCGCCGCCAATAACCGTCACATCGTACGAGGATCCCATCATGATTCTTTCCTTTGCGCTTATTTGACCACCGTATTGTCCGGAATATCCCCCATGATATTCTGGCCGTTGGAGATGATGACGTTCTTGCCGATCCGAACGCCCAGATAGATCGTAACCCCCATGCCGATCAACGAATTCTCACCGACATGAACATCGCCCGCCAGGATGGCGCCGGGCGAGACGCGCGTGTGATTCCCGATGACGCAGTCGTGCGACACGATGGCGCCCGTGTTGATGATGCAGTCGTCGCCGACGACGGCGTCGCTGCCGATCACCGCGTTTTCAAACACAAGCACGCCCTCTCCGAGCTGCGCGGAAGGCGCGATCTGGGCTGAAGGATGGATCAGCGTCGGAAGGAAATAGTCGCTCTGCGAGATCTGCTCATAGATCCTTTCCCTTCGATGGAACGCGTCCGCCTGGTTGTCGATCGCGATGCTTCCGTTGGCGTTGACCGCCGTCTTGTACCCCTCCGAGCGGATCTCCTTCAGCTTGTCCAGGCCGCCCAGATACGGAACGCCCATCAATTCCGGCCCGACCCTGGGGTTGTCGTCCACAAAGCCGTGGATATTGTAGGCCTTGTTCAGCCTGATCAGGTCGATGGTCATCTTCGCAAGCCCGCCGCCACAAACGATCACCACGTCGTTGGCCCTGCTCCTCTCGACCGTCTCGCTGCGGTTCACCAACGCGAGAACGTCCTTCTCGCGAACGATGGTGCATCCCCCAAACGCGGCCAGATCCACGTTGTACTTTTCGATCAGCGCCCTGGCCTTTTCCGTGATCTTGATGCCGGAGAAGTCCTTCTTCTCCTTCATAACCCGGTATTCCGGGGCATCCGTGATCACCGCCACCGTTTCGGCCACGCGGATTTCCGTATCCGCCGCTGCCAGGAGGTGAATGTATCCCTCCGCCTCGGCCTCCAGCTCGCTGGATTCCTTGGTCGTCTCGATTTCCGCGACCGTCTGGCCCTGCTTCACATAGGCTCCGTCCGTCACCTTCCATTCGACGAGCGTCACATATTCATCATTCACACCCAGGCGTGGCATTTTCATGCTCTTTTCCATTCAGAGACTCCTTCATCATCAGATTTTGATAGACCGACAGTATGTCCGAAACGACGCCATGGCCTTCCGCCGCGGTCCTATCGTTCCGCCTGATCATTTCCCTCACCCGGTCGATCAGGTCCGCCTCCAGCGAATCCGAGGAAATCTCGGCGCTTTGAATCCGTCCGCCGGCAAGGCTGACCGATACCTTCACCGTTCCCCAGGGAAAAGTGGCCTCCTGAAAGACGTCGTATTCGTTGATACGGCCAAAATTCCAGTCGTCTGAAGCGTACTTATCCTCAAGCATGCGCAGCCGCTGTTCGTCCGGAAGCACGGCTTCCAGCCGATCCACGCCATATTCCCCGCAGAAAGCCTCCCGCAGCGCGTCCTGAATGCGCGCCATGTCGATCTCCGGAAAGCGGGACGCGATATCAGTGACCCGCGCCCTGACCGAGCGTATTCCGTGCTTCGTCTTTTTCCACGCCGGCACGGACAGGGCGCGCTCCATCTTCTCCGGATCGACGCGATACAGAAGCGTTCCGTGGTGCAGGCCGACCTCCCGGTTGGAGTAATAGGCGTTGCCGGAGATCTTTTTGTCGTCCAGCAGGATATCGTTTCGCCCGCTCGTGACCGCGGGGATGCCGATACGGTTCAGCGCGCTGACGATCATCGCCGTCGACCGCGCGATATCATGTAGGCCGCGCGGCAGGATCAGTGAATAGTTCAGGTTGCCCCGGTCGTGATAGACCGCTCCGCCCCCCGTCAGCCGCCTGACGACGCGGATGCCGCTCGCCCTGACATAGTCCATGTCGCATTCCGTATAGGCGTTCTGGTTTCTTCCGATGACCACCGTGTTGTCATTCTGCCACAGATACAGAGTCGGCCGGCCCGAAGACAGCAGGTATTCCTCCAAAGCCAGGTTCCCGTACGGATTCAGGCTTTCCGACCGGCAGAACAGGCCCCTCATAGAGCCGATCGGATTTCCGCCTTGATGCGCTCGCAATCCGGCACGACCTGGGATTCCAGCGCGATGCCGTTTGGGATCGGCATATCCGGCGTTGCGATGCGGCCGAACTTTCTGCCGATTCCCCGCTCGGCGCATTGCGCGATGATCTCCGCGCCGATGCCGGCCGTCCGCGTGCCCTCCTCCGCGACGAGGACCGGCACATCAAAGCGGATGGCTTTCTTCAGGTCCTCCATCGGCAGGGGATTCAGCTGGGTCAGCAGGATGACGTTGACCTGGATCTCATCCTCCAGCATCAGCGCTTCCGCGGCGGACAGCGCGTCCTCCAGCATGCCGCCATACGTGATCAGCACGCAATCCGGCTTCGTGTTTTCGTCCACGGTAAACAGGATCGTCGAATAGCCCTGATCCCGGAACTCCCTGACGGAGAAGACGCCATACCGTCCGTCCTGGATCCCGCAGGACTTTTGCCCGTACAGCTTCTTGTTTTCCACGATGACCGTGGGCTCGCCGATCGTCGAAAAGACTGTCCTGTACAGCTTTTCCGGATCAACGGCCTGCGACACGGACAGCACCTTCACGCCCGGAACGCCGATCAGGAACTTCTCAAGCGACTGGCTGTGCGTCGGCCCGTAGCCCCGCTTCGCGCCGCTCGGCACGCGCAGGATCATCGGCACCTGAACGTCATACACCCATCCGTACTTGGAGGCGTGATTCAGCAGCTGATCGAATCCGAGCGTGATGAAATCGCCAAACATCAGCTCCATCACCGGCAGGATCCCGTTGATCGCCAGGCCCACGCACAGGCCCGTCATGCAGGCCTCGCTGATCGGCATGTTCAGGATCCGGCGGTCAAACGCCTCCGAAAGTCCCTTGGTGGCCTTGAAGGGCCCGCCATACGGATCGCGGATGTCCTCTCCCAGAAAGACGGCGGTTTCATCCTCCTTCAGCTTTTCCATGAAGGCGCTTCGGATCCCCTCCACATAGCGCCTCTCCCCGGAGGACAGGAGCGATTCTTTTACGCCCGCCGCCTTCAGAGTCGGGATCTTCACCCGAAGGACCGGCTCCTGCTCAAGCTCCCGCTCCATCTTCTCAAAGCCGGCGCGGAATTCGCGATAGGCCGCGTCCACCTCTTCCGGGTCCGCTTTCTCCCGGATCAGCAGGATGGGGTCCTTCTTCCGGTGCTCGTTGACCTCCTCCGGGTCCCTCGTGTCGTCGCCCTTGCTGTGCGCGCCCAGGCGATAGTTGTGCACCACTGCGCAGGCCGGCTTTCCCTCCGAGGCGACATAGTCAAACACCCGGGCGAAGAACGCCTCAAGCGCATCCACGTCCGTGCTCTCGATCTCAAAGGTCTCCACGCCAAAGCCCTGGATCCGCGCGCGGATATCCCCCGCGATGACATCGGTCCTCCGGGTGCTCATGGCATAGGCGTTGTCCTCGACGACATAGACGATCGGAACGCTGTATACCGCGGCGATATTCATCGATTCATAGACAACACCCTGTCCCAGCGTCCCGTCGCCCAGGAAGACCACCGTATTGTGTTTTTGGTGTCTCAGCTTGCCCGCCAGCGCGACGCCGGTGGCATTCGGCACGATTCCCCCCTGGATGCCGTTGGTGAAGAAATTCTTATAGTGAATATGCTGGCTGCCGCCCTTTCCGTGGCAGAGGCCCGATTCCCTCGACATGATCTCGGCGAGCAGCGCCCTTTCCGGGCCGCCGTATGCCAGGTAGTGCCCGTGGCAGCGATGATTGCTGAATACGAAATCGCCGTCCTTGACGTACTTCATGATCGCGACGGCGGTCGCTTCCTGGCCGATATAGGTATGCGTGGTGCCGGACAATTTGTTTTGCCCGAACAGATCCAAGATCAGTTCTTCGAAAGCCCGGATTTTAACCGCAGCACGGTAACTCTCCTTCATTGCCACTCATGACCCTCCCATAAATTCTTCCATCGTCGCGGCGCCTTCCGAGTTGATCCCGTCCCGCCGGAGCACCGTTTTCACGGTGGCGAGAATGATCCCGCAATCCTTCAGGAAAGTGATGTGGTCGACGTACTGAACGTCCCACTCGAACTTTTCTTCCCAACTGATCGCGTTTCGGCCGTGAACCTGCGCCAGTCCGGTGAATCCCGGTCTCACCTCGTGCCGCCTGCGCTGACGAGGATTGTAGCGCTCCAGATACTGGACCAGCAGCGGCCTCGGCCCGACGATGGACATATCCCCCTTGAGGATATTGATCAGCTCCGGCAATTCGTCCAGGCTGGTGGATCTCAGCTTCCTGCCGAAGGGCGTCAGGCGCTCGGCGTCATACCGGGGGTCCTCCCTGCCCTTCACGGGCGGAAGCATCGTGCGGAACTTGTACAGTTTGAAAACCCTGCCGTCCTTCCCGGGGCGCCGCTGCGTGAACAGCACCGGGGAGCCGAGCTTCACGCGAACCAGGACCGCCGTGACCAGAAGAACCGGCGACAGCACGATGAGCGCGAAGAGGGCTAAGAGGAAATCCAGCGGCCGCTTGATGAACTTTTCATAGGGCCCGTATGGTTGATGCTTCATTTTACCTGTCCTTTGGTCCCGTCGATCTGCGCCTGTTTCCGCTTCTCCACAAACGCGTCAAACGAGCATATGTATCTTGCGGGCACGCCCGCGACCACGGAATTCGAGGGAACGTCCCTGTTGACCAGGCTCCCGGCGCCGACGATGACATTCGAGCCGATGGTGACGTCATAGAGGATCGTCGTGTTCGTGCCGATGAAGACGTTGTCGCCGACGCGGATATCACCGACCTTCTCCTCGAATGGGAAATCATTTCCCTCGCGATGGTTCAGCATCGAATGAATGACATCGTGCGTGATGAACAGCACCTTGGAGCCGCAGCGCACGTTGTCCCCCAGATAAATCCTCTCGGCGTACAGCGGCACCAGCCTGTCCCGCCAGATGCTGTCTTTGCCGATATGCCCAAAGACGTGATGCCTGCGCAGATAAGCCACCCTTTGATCGGATTGCGGCATCAGCGCGATCCGAAGCGAATGCCAAAGCCTTTTGTTCATACTCTCCCCTCTACCTGAAGCATCTGCGCACGATCTCGATCACCATATCCTGCTGCTCGGCCGTCATCTTGTTATCGCTGGGCAGGCAGAGGCCGCGGCGGAAGATATCCGCGCCGACATCGACGCCGGAGCCGGCGATATAGGCGTTGCTGCGGCCGCGCCCGTTGCCCTCGGTGGTGATGAAGGCGTGGGTGCGGTAGATGGGCTGCATGTGCATGGGCTTCCAGATGGGGCGGCCCTCGGCGCGGAAGGCGGCGATGGCCTCGAGGATCTCCTGCGGGGAGCTCTTGCCGGGCACGCTCTGGTAGAGGTAGTCCTGCTCGCCGCGCACCTGGGGCGCCATGGCGTCCTCGTCGATGATCAGGCAGGAGAGCCAGTAGTTGGGCACGCTGTTTTCAAAGTCGATGGGGTTCATCCGCACCGGCAGGCCCCTGAAGCCCTCGCGATAGCGCTCGTAGATGGCCCGCTTCTGGTCGATGTGCTCGTCCAGATAGGGGATCTGGCCGCGAATGATGCCCGCAATGATGTTGGACATGCGGTAGTTGTAGCCGATCTCCTCGTGCTGGTACCAGGGCGCGGCCTCGCGGCTCTGGGTGGACCACTTGCGCACCTTGTCCGCGTCCTCCTTGGAATCGGTCAGGAACAGGCCGCCGGCGGAGCCGGTGATGATCTTGTTGCCGTTGAAGGAGATGCAGTTGTAATCGCCCAGCGCGCCGGTCTCCACCCACTGGCCGTTCAGGCGGTACTTCGCGCCCAGGCTCTCGGCGGCGTCCTCGACGATCAGGGCGCCGTGGGCGTCCGCGACGCGCTTGATGGCCTCCATCTTGCCGGGGGTGCCGTACAGGTGGGCGACGACGATCAGCCGCACGTCCGGATAGAGCTCGAAGGCCCTCTCCAGCGCCACCGGGTCCATGTTCCAGGTGTCGCGCTCGGTGTCGATGAAAACGGCCTCGCCGTCCTCATAGGCCACGGGGTTGATGCTGGCGTCGAAGGTGACGTCGGAGCAGAACACCCGCCTGCCCTCCAGCGTGCCGTGATTCGGGCGGGCCTGGCCGTAGAGGCGCTCGCCCGCCAGCTTCGTGGCCAGGTGCAGCGCCGCGGTGCCCGCGGAGAGGCCCACGGCATACTTCACGCCCACATACTCCGCCATCTGCTTCTCCACCGCGTCGATGTTCGCGCCGACGGTGGAGACCCAGTTGGTCTGGATCGCCTCGTCCACCCAGCGCTGCTCGTCGCCGTGCATGGTCGGAGAGGAGAGCCAAACCTTGCGGTCAAACGGCGCGATGCCCTTGAACCTGGGGTCAGATATAAAATCGTGCATCTCTGTTACTCCCTGCGGCCGCGCCCCGATCGGCGCGCCGCGTTATTGATTTTGTTCGTCATCCCGGCGGACGGCTTCCTCCAGCTCGATCCGCGCGCCCTGGACGCGCTTCACCTCATGGCGGCCCTTGAGCGCCAGCAGGCACTCCGCCGCGCTGGAGAACTGTCGCTCCTCGCCGTTCAGCGTCACCGAGACCGGCCCGTCCGTCACCTTCAGCAGGGCGGTCAGCGGCATGCCGGTCGCCATGTCGCTGAGGTACTCGATGTAGTCCCGCACTTCGACGTCCCCGGCCTCCCGGCGGATCGCTTCTTTCTCGCGCGCCTCCAGGGCCTCGTCGGCCAGGAAGATCGCCTGGATGTCGTGGTACCGGATCTGCACCGGGATGGCCTCGCGGTTCACGATGGGAATGCCGTCCATCGTCTTGCCGCTGCCCTCGCCCACCATCGCGACCACCTGGAACGGGCTGGCCGCCTCCAGATGCTGCGCAAACGCCCGGGCGCACTCGCCGGTGCCAACCACCATCGTCGGGATCGTCCAGGTCCTGTCGCGCGCGTCCTGGCGCCGCTTGATCTCCATGAAGCGATAGGAAAAGCGGATCGCGGCGACGAACAGCAGCTGCAGCAGCCCGCCGACGACGTAGTAGGTCGTGGGCATGCCCTCGAAGAAGAGCTTCATGCCCACCACATTCAGCACCGCCGTGAGCACGTTCGCCAGCAGCACGCGCTTGAAGTCGTTGAAGCCGGCGTAGCGCCACAGGCCCTCATAGAGCCCGCAGACGTAGAAGGCCGCCAGGCACAACAGCGTGTAGAACGGGGCAAAGCGCACGTAGTTGTTCACGAACCGCCACGCGGCCGTGACCAGCTCCGAATGGACGTAGTAGCGAAGCAGCAGCGCGAGCACAAACGCCGCGTTCACCGCGATGATGTCCATCACGATGAGCCAGAGGCTGCCCTTCAGCTTTGACAGTATGTTCTTCATGCCTCAGATAATCCCCTCGGGTCCGAATCAGAAAAAGCTGACTTCCTCGCCGGTCTCCTCCTGGTGCTGCTTCGCCCAGGCCTCGTAGCCCACATACGCCTGCGCGTTGGGCTGCTTCAAATCCAGCTTCAGGTTCCGCACGCGGGCGATGTCATAGCGCCCGTTCAGGGCCTTCAGCGCCGCGTCGCCGCTTTCAAAGGTCTGCTCGCGGCCCTCGATGGCGACGGTCACGGGGCCGTCCGCCAGCTCCAGCAGCGAGGACAGCGGCACGCGCCCGCCCAGGTTGCTGAGATAGCCGGTGTAATCCTGAAGGTCGATGCCCTTTTCCTCGGTCAGGGCGCGAATGGCCTCGCGCTGCTCGCGGGTCAGGGACGGGTCCGCGATGAACACGGCCTGCACGCCGCCCAGGGCCGCGTCCATCTCGGCCACCACCGGCACGCCGTCCAGCGCCTTGCCGGCGCTTTTGGGGTCGACCACCGCGACCGGGCGGAAGGCGGTCGTGTCCTCCAGGTGCTTGATCGCCCGGCGCCCGGTCTCCCCGGCGCCGATGACCAGCGAGGGTACGGCGGGCGTCCGGCGGCTGGCGATGTTCTTCTTTTCCACCAGCACGATGCGATAGCCGAAGCGGATCAGCGCCACCAGCACGAACTGCACCGCCGCGCCGACCACATAGTACGCGATGGGCATGCGGATGACGAACAGCGACGTGCCGACGATTTGCAAAATCAGCGTGACGACATTCGCGCCGATGATGCGGTTCATGTCGTTGATGCCCGCGTAGCGCCACATGCCGCCATAGAGCTTGAACAGCGCGAACACCGCGACGCACAGCACCGTGTAGAAGGGCGTGAAGGTCGCCCAGGCGTTCATATAGGTGCCCATCACAGGCCGGAACTCAAAGTTTTTGATATAGAAGCGGACCAGCACCGCCAGGAAATAGGCGAAGTTGACGGCGATGATGTCCATCAGCACGATCCACAGGTCTCGCGCCAGGTTGTTCCACAGCTTTTTCAAGGGTATTCCTCCTTGTCAGTGGCCCCCATCCTCCGGATGATAGGTGGGAACGATTTCCTTCACCAGGCCGCGGATGTCGCCCTCGCGGTTGGCGTAGGCGGCCTCCATCAGCTTTTCCAGCCCCGTGAGGAAGGCGTCCTCGTCGAAGGCGATGGGATTGCCGATGTGAATGAGGTCGTTGTCCGTCTTCTGGAGGCCCTCCTCCGCCATCAACTTTTCCTCGTAGAGCTTTTCGCCGGGGCGCAGGCCGGTGTATTCGATCTGGATGTCCACGTCCGGCTTGAGGCCCGACAGGCGGATCAGGTTGCGCGCCAGCGTGTCGATCTTGACGGGGCTGCCCATGTCCAGCACGAAGATCTCGCCGCCCCGGGCATAGGTGCCCGCCAGCATCACCAGGCTCACGGCTTCGGGGATCGTCATGAAATAGCGGATGATGTCCGGGTGGGTGACGGTGACGGGGCCGCCCTTCTCGATCTGCTTTTTGAAGATCGGGATGACGGAGCCGTTCGAACCCAGCACGTTGCCGAAGCGCACGGCCACGAATTCCGTGCGGATGCCCTCAAACACCCGGCCGTCGCCGACCTTGTCCGCGTTCTCCAGGCCCTCGTGGGTGAACAGCTGCGAGATCTCCCCCGCCCGGCCGGATTTGATCTTTCGATCAAAGGACTGCACGATCATCTCGCACAGGCGCTTCGAGGCGCCCATGATGTTGGTCGGGTGCACGGCCTTGTCGGTGGAGATCAGCACAAAGCGCTCGCAGCCGTGCATCATCGCGGCGTAGGCGGTCTTGTAGGTGCCGATGGCGTTGTTCTTGATGGACTCGCAGGGGCTGTCCTCCATCAGCGGCACGTGCTTGTGCGCCGCCGCGTGATAGACGATCTGCGGGCGATAGACCTCGAACACCTCGAACATCCTGCGGCTGTCGCGCACGGAGCCGATCAGCGTCACCAGGTTCAGCTCCGGGTATTTCTCGCGCAGCTCCAGCTGGATGGAGTAGGCGTTGTTCTCATAGATATCGAATATGATCAGCTGCTTCGGGGTGTGCGCCGCGATCTGGCGGCACAGCTCCGAGCCGATGCTGCCGCCGCCGCCGGTCACCAGAACGGTCTTGCCGTTGATGAAGGAATAGACCTCCTCCATGTCGGCCTTGATCGGCTCGCGGCCCAGCAGGTCCTCCACCGAGACCTTCTTCAGGTCGCTGACGGAGACCTGGCCCAGCATGAACTGGAACATGCCCGGCAGCTGCTGCAGCTCGCAGCCAGTCTCCGAGCAGATGCTCAGCAGGTCGCGCTTCTGCTGCATCGTGGCGCTGGGGATGGCCAGGAAGATCTTGTCCACCTTGTACTGCTTCGCGGCGTTCAGGATCTCGTCCCGCCCGCCGACGATCGGGATGCCGTCCAGCGTGCGGTGCCACTTGTTCGGGTCGTCGTCGATGATACAGACCACGCGGTCGCTGATTTCGTTGGCGCGGGTCATGTCCCGCAGGATCATCTGCGCCGCGTTGCCCGCCCCGATCAGCATCACGTTTTTCGATTCCCCCTGCTGCGGCTCGTGGCGGCGGCGGAGGATGTTCAGGAAGCGCGCCGCGAACCGGACCGCCACCAGCAGCACGAACTGGAAGCCCGCGCCGAGGATGTAGTAGGAAAGCGGCATTCTCGAGAAGATGACCGTGATCAGCACCGTGTGCAGCACGGAGGAGATCATCGAGCCGACGAAGGTCCGGATGAAGTCGGCAAAGCTGGCGTAGCGCCACATGCCGTTGTACATGCGGCAGAGGAAGAACACGACGATGGAAGCCGCGGCGCACGGAAAGATGAACTTCTCAAACGGCTCCAGATACTGAAGCGGTATGTTGCTGAACACCCCGTCAAAGCGCAGGAACAGCCCCATGAAATACGCGCCGCAAACCGCCACGAAATCATACAGCGCCATGAAGAAGGCGACGATGCGCCACTGGGCGATCCTGTGCCTGTTCTTCTGTATCTCGTCCGCCTTGCCGTTCAGCGGATTACTGCTCATTGAAAGCCGTACCTCCCGTCGTCAAACTGCCTGTCTTATTGCGCGGGGCGCCCGGTCACGAGGCGGGCTCCACCGCGTTTCCGTCGGTGTCCAGGTATTCCTGTCGGACGATCTGGCGCTGGTCGTCGTATTCTCGCACCAGCACCGCGTATCCCGCGGCGTTGTTCACCGGATCGCCGTTTACATCGTAATAGCGGGTCACCGCGATGTTGCCGTAGGCGTCGTACTCCCAGTGCTGGGAGGCATAGCCATAGGCGATCATGATCGGCTTGCCGTCCGTTCCCATATAGGACTCGCTGTCCGGCGAGCCCTTGGCGTTGTGGGTGTACCGAAGCTCCGCGTAGCCGCTGCGCACCAGCACCGGGTTTCTGTCCGCGTCGCAGAAGCGCTGGGCGATCAGCCGGTCCGCCATGTCGAACTCCTGCTCCAGCACGGCGTATCCGCCCATGTCGCAGGGCGTGCCGTCCAGGTTGAAGTAGCTCTCGCGGATCACGTCCCGATGGCTGTTGTAGTCGGTGACAGTGATGTAGCTCGGCGTCTGCCGAACGTCGATCGACCGCACCTCGACGCGGACGTCCGCCTCGCCGAACAGCTGGTATTCCACGCCGTCGGCGATGCCGACCAGCGCAAACGGCACCGAAACCTCGGCGTCCCCGTTCGCGTCAAAGGCATCCAGCGCCACCGGATGCTGCGCCAGCGACGACTGGCCGTAATCCCAGGTCAGCGCGGCGCGGCACACCGTCGCGTCCGCGGGCAGCTCCGAGCGGCGCTCGGGATCGATGTGCAGCGCGTAGACGGCGCTGTATTCACCGGGATAGAGCGTGTCATACGGCCCGGAGGCCAGCGATTCGATCGGCCCGTCCACGATCACGGCGCCTTCGTCCGTCACCTGGAGGGCGTTCAGCTCCGCCAGGGAGGCCAGATCCACCTCCCGGCCAAAGGGATAGTAGCGGTAAACCGCCGTTCCCCGCTCCGCCAGGCGGGCGATGACCGCCGGATCGGTGGTGTAGACCAGGTGTCCGTCCTGAAGCCGCGCCACCTGGAAGCCGTATTCCATCAGCTCGCGCCGCTCCGCGCCCGCCTCAAAGACGACCGTGGCGTTCTCCTCGACCTCGTAGCCGCTGTCCCGCGTCGCGGGCAGGGCGAGGCCCTTCGCCAGGCGGCGATACTTCAGCGGCATATCGTTGACGTACACGCTGCCCGTCGCGCACTGTGTCAGCTCGTTCAGCTCCGCCGCCAGCGCGTCCTCCGCGCCGGCATGGCGGTCGATGTACAGGCTCCCGGCGCAGACAATCGCGGCGATCACCGCCGCCGTCGCGCCCAGAGCCGCCGCGTTTCTGCGGTTCAGTCGGCGCGCCGGCCACAGGAGCAGCAGCGCCGTCGGCAGCATCCAGGCCGCCAGCAGCAGCACGCACTCCCGAAGCTCTCCCCACAGGCCGAGCATCGGCAGCAGGGTGTTGACCCAGGAAAACAGCGCCGGATAGAGCAGCAGATAAGCGGCGTCCCAAGCCAGCAGCCCGGCGACCCGCGCCCAGGAAGCCTCGCCGCGCAGCGCCCGGCGCACGCCGACGCCGTTCAGCAGCAGCGCAATTGCCAGGCAGAAGGCGCGCAGCGGCGACTGGCCCACGCTGAACTGATGGCCGCGGAGGAACGCACGCAGCGCGCTCCACACCGGCGCGCCGAAGAGCGCCAGCGCCCCGTTCACCAGTCCGATGCCCAGGGCGGCCGCCAGCACGGGCAGCCATTTCCCGGCTTTGTCGGCCTTTGGCTCCGCCTGCCGGTCCCTGACATCCGCCAGCGCCAGCCGGAGCCTGCCGCCTTCCCGGCGGACCTCCAGAAGCGAGTATCCAAAGGCGATCAGCAGCATCAGCAGCAGGTGATACTTGAAGATGATGCCGACGGCCGCGCCCAGCATGCCCACGGCCCAGCAGGCGACGCGCCAGTTCCTGCGGCGGAACAGATACAGGCAGCAGACGAAAAACGGCAGCGCGCACATCAGCCCGAGCATCGCCCCGCCCTCGGCGAGAACCGTGCCCGCGGTGTTGCTCAGGCCGGGATTGTTCAGGCGGAAGGCCTGCATGTGGGCGAAAATGCCCTCCTCGTTGAGGAAGCCGACACCCAGCCAGGGGCTCGTGGCGAAAGCCTTGAAGCTGGCGCTGTAGTCGTCCAGGTGGTCGCTCATCGAGCTTCCCGAGATGGCCGTGTTCAGGTAGGACGACCGTCCCTTTTCGAGGAACATGAACGCGACCACGCCGACGGCCAGGACCAGCATCGGGATGACCAGCCAGCGCCTGCGGTGGGTCAGGCACGCCGAAACCGCCTTCAGGCCCCAGGCCACCGCCGCCAGCATCAACCCGATGGTGGCGTTCACGACCAGCAGCGCGACCGACAGAAGCGCCCAGCGCAGCACCCGCCAGCGGTCGTGCTCGTCCCGCAAGAACAGCTCCGCGTTCAGCGAGATCAAGAGGGGCAGCGCGAACATCAGCGGCTCGGTGAACAGGCTGCGGTTTCTCAGCAGCGAGACACCGAGCATCTGCCACTTGGCCCGCAGCACCGCCTGGCACACGTCCAGCAGGTTCAGCTGGGCGGTGGTGGCGCGCCGGTTGTTCCAGCGGGAATAGATCAGATCCGCCTGCACGCTCTCCGGCCGCAGCACGCTGGCCAGATAGACCGCCAGGCTCAGGGCCGCCAGCACGCACACGATGTCCGAATATTTCAGAAGCAGATCCAGCCCCTGCCCGTCCCGCTGCTTCGCCTTGAAGAGGGCCGTCATCAGCGGCAGGAACAGCAGGAAATTCATGACATAGCTCTGCCGCTTCCACGCCTCCTGCAGCCGGACGTTCAACAGATAAAACGCGACGGCCCAGACGATCAGCAGCCCGAAGGGCGCAAGCTCTTCCAGACACCGGCGAAGGGGCTTCGGATTCAGCCAGAGCCGAATCGCCAGCGCCGCGGCCGCAAGCCCCATCGACAGCCGGTAGAACAGCATGTACATGTCCACGCGGCCCACGGTTTCCACCGCGTAGCAGTACATGGAGTTGCACTCCAGCAGCACCGCCAGCATCAGCAGGTATTCCAGGAAATCCGCGATGCGCGCGGCGATGCGCCTGCGGTCGGCCAGGCCGCGGAGCGTGTTTTCAGTCGCCATAACGGAGCGATAACCGACGCCCTACAGGACGATGCTGCCGCCGACGTCGGCCTCGCTGATGATGAGCAGCTCCGCCGCACGCTCGATATCGGCGATCCGGGAGGCGTGCTTCTCCTCCACCAGGATCACGGCGTCGGCGTCCTTCACCGCCGAAATGGCGTCGGCGTTGACCAGGATATCGCCCTTCGCGGCGATCTCGCAGGCGCCGGGCATCCGGCCCCGCAGGCTGCCGGCCAGCGCGTCCAGCTTCTGCTGGGCGCAGGTGCCCGTCAGCAGCAGCTTCCTGCCCGCAAAGCGCTCGGTCATCAGCGCGCCGAGGTTGGCCTCGACCACCTTGGGATCGGCGACGGCGTGCTTGAACTCCCACTTCTCAAACAGCCTGTCCAGGCCCTTGCCGGGGCGGCGGGCGCGGGAATGCGCGTATTCGCCGAGCACCTGCACGCCGAAGCGGTCATTCAGCTCGCGCCCGGAGCGCAGCTTCTTGGCCGCCACGTATTTCACGAGGTAGATGGCCGCCAGCAGGATCGCGCCCAGCAGGAAGCCGATGACGCCGTAGCGCACCAGGTGCATGCCGGGGGCGGACGGCTCCTTCTTGCCCTCCAGCTCGTTCAGTTCCTCGCGCTGATCCTTGAGGGCCTTCTGCCAGCCGGCGATCTGCTTGTTGATCTCGTCCTGCTTGGCGGACAGGTTGCTGTCCGTGCGGGCGTTCACGTTCTCGCCCACCAGCGTCAGCGTATGCGCACCGACCTCCTGCGCCATGGGCTGGCAAACCGTCTCCATGCGGTCGACGAAGTAGTCGAGCTGGCTCGCGACCGTTGCCTCGTCCGGGCCGTAGACCCGAACCGTTATCGTGTTGCTGGCGTTGTCGCTGCCGATGGTCACCAGTTCGTCGATGTATTCCCGCTTGCCGGTGCCCAGCAGCGCCTCCATCTCCGCCTCGTCCAGGTTGGTCTTCAGCGTCGAGGTGTAGACGGAGGCGACGTAATCCGCCGGGTCCTCCTGGATGCCCTGGGGCAGCGCGTCCAGCACCGACTGGTCCATCTTGATGTAGAAGCGCTTGGCAGCCGACCACACGTTCTGGGAATCCAGCGTCATGTAGACGGACTGCTCCAGATAGTCGTTCTTCTCCTTGATCAGCTTGTTATAGGTGCGAATGTTGTTCTGAGCGTTTTTGACGGAGTCGCGATAGTTCTCCAGGTCGATCTCGAACTGCTTCTCCTCCTTGGTCTGCTTGCCTTTGGCATGCGTGCTGGAGACGGAGTAGTACTGAAGCCCCGCCAGCAGAACCGCCCCGATCAGCGCGGCAGCCACAAGGCTGCGCCACTTGTAGAGCAGCTCAAAAAACAAATCCCTGAGATCGATTTCCATGTCGTAATTCTTGTTGATTCGCATATTCCATCCTCCGTCGTATTGGGCTCGTTTCTCCCAAATCGTCTCTGTCAAACGGCACGGCTTCGCCCCGCGCCGGACCTTTGTCCCGCGCGCATCTTCGCTGTGTCCGGGGTTTTCACGGCCCGCCAATCCAGCCGGTGCCGCCTCCATCCCGTCCTGTGCCTGAGTCCCCATTTCACCTGAATATACATCATCATTATACTTGAATTCTCACGCCGAGTCAATCGCCTTTGCAAACTCACAACAGATTGTAACGTTTATTTCCAATATCATGACCCTTTGTTTACACGCGCGGGCGCGGCCCCCTCCCCGCGCTTCCCGCAAAGGCTCCCGCTTCGCCAAATGTCACAGGAATTTTCGGCAAAACCGGTTGACCCGCCCATGCATCCATTGTACAATATAAATGGATATTTGTGATTATACGCCGCATGGCGCGGGAGCGTGGAAACCTTTGGGCATTGGACGAATGAAGCACGAAGTGATCATGACGATCCGGTATTCCCACCTGATCGGCGAGCTGGTGAAGCGGGACCTGCGCTTGAAATACCGCCGAAGCTTCCTGGGCTATTTCTGGAGCCTGCTGAACCCGCTGATGATGATGACGGTGATGATGGTCGTCTTCAGCTACATGTTCCGCTTCGACATCGAAAACTATCCGCTGTACCTGATCTGCGGCCAGACCATCTTCAACTTCTTCAACGAGTCCACGAACAAGGCCATGTATTCGATCGTCGACAACGGGATCCTGATCAAGAAGGTCTACGTGCCCACGTGCGTGTTCCCGCTGGCGAAGGTGCTCTCGAACTTCACCACGATGGCGCTGAGCCTGGTGGCGGTGTTGATCGTCATGGTGTTCACCCGGGTGCAGTTCCACTTCTCGATGCTGCTGTTCTTCGTGCCGCTGATCTTCCTGCTGTTCTTCGCCGGCGGCATGGGCATGATCCTCTCCGGCCTGGCGGTGAAGTTTCAGGACGTGACGCACCTGTACAGCGTGTTCACGATGGTGCTGATGTACGCCACGCCGATCTTCTACCCCATCGAGGCCGTGCCGGAGGGCGTCGCGCGGATCATCCGCCTGAACCCGATCTACACCATCATCTACCTGTTCCGGGAGCTGATGCTCTACGGGCGGATCCCCGCCGTCGGCGCGTGGCTTTACGCGGCGGGAACGTCGCTGGCGATGTTCGCCGTCGGCGCCGTGCTGTTTGACCGGATGCGCCGGAACTTCATCTTCTACATCTGACCGTGCGGAGAGCGAAATATGGACAATGTGATCGACATTCAAAACGTCTCCATGCGGTTCATCATGGAGCAGGAACGCACCAACACCCTGAAGGAATACATGGTCAAGCTGGTGCGGCGGAAGCTGCGCTTCTCCGGCTTCGAGGCCCTGAGCCGGGTCAGCTTTTCCATCGAACGGGGCGAGAGCGTGGCCCTGATCGGCAAGAACGGCAGCGGCAAGAGCACGATGCTGAAGCTGATCGCCGGCGTCATGGAGGCCACCGAGGGCAGCGTGCGGGTGCGCGGCAGCATCGCGCCGCTGATCGAGCTGGGCGCGGGCTTTGACCCGGATCTCACCGGCCGCGAGAACGTGTACCTGAACGGCGCGCTGCTGGGCCACCGGCGCAGGTACATGCAGGAGAACTTTGACAGCATCGTGGAATACGCCGAGCTGGAGCCGTTCATCGACGTGCCGGTGCGCAGCTACTCCTCCGGCATGATCGCCCGCCTCGGCTTTTCCATCGCCACCCACGTCCAGGCGGACATCCTGGTGGTGGACGAGGTGCTGGCCGTGGGCGACTACAACTTCCAGCAGAAGTGCTACCGGACCATGGACCGGATGCTGGGCGCGGGGCGGACGCTGCTGTTCGTGTCGCATGACATCAACCAGGTGAAGAAGCTCTGCCGGCGGGCCATCTGGCTGAACCGGGGCCATGTGATGGCCGACGGGCCCTCCGCGGAGGTCTGCGACGCCTACCTCGCCTGGATGAAAGAACAGGAGGAAAACTGAATGATCCTGCAGGAATTGCTGTTTCCGAACGCGGACACCTGTTCGACGCTGGAAATGTACTTCAGGCCCCGCGAGGGCGAACACAGCCCCTGGCGCGATCCCGAAGCCGGCGCGATGAGGCTGCCCCAGTGGACGCACCTGGACCTGGACACCTATTTCAACAGCTTTTCCCTCGGCAAGTGGCGCAAGTATACCCGGCTGGACAACCTGAGCCTGCGGCTGGAGCTGAGCGGCGAATTCCAGGTCCAGCTGGTGCACTGGGAGATCATCGGCAAGAAGACGTTCCGCCACGTGTTCGCGGAGCAGGTGTGTTGCGCCGGGGAGCGGCAGGCCTTTGAGTTTGAGATCCCCGTGGGCCTCTCCGACCGCGGCGTCGTCTGCTGTTCGTTGTACGCCATCAGCGAGCGCTGCGCGCTGTATGGCGGCGCCTACACGACGCGGGTCGCGGAGGGGCAGCTGAACCCGGTGGACATCGCCATCGACATCTGCACCTTCCGGCGGGAGGCGTTCATCGAGCGCAACATCGCCCTGATCAACCGGGAGATCATCGAAAACCCCGGGTGCGACCTGCACGGCCACCTGGACGTGTTCATCGCCGACAACGGCCGGACTCTGGACATCCCCAGGCTCCAAAGCGACCGCGTGCACATCGTGCCCAACAGGAACACCGGCGGCTCCGGCGGCTTTGCCCGCGGCATGATGGAGATCCTGGACTGCGCCCCCCGCCGCCCGTTCACCCACGTGCTGGTGATGGACGACGACGTTCTGATCAACACGGACGCGCTGCTGCGCAACTACCGCCTGCTGCGGCTGATGAAGCGCGAATACCAGGGCAAGACCATCGCGGGCGCCATGCTGCGCCTGGACAACCGCTGGCGGCAGCACGAATGCTGCGGCGCTTGGAACGGGCGCTATGTGGAGTGCGGCAAGTTCAACCTGGATCTGCGCCAGATCCAAAACGTGCTGGCGAACGAGGTGGAGGTGCCCTTCGACTTCAACGCCTGGTGGTACAGCTGCATCCCCATGTCAAAGATTTCCAACGAAAGCCTGCCCATGCCGATGTTCATCCGCATGGACGACGTGGAATTCGGCCTGCGCACCGGCAGCGACGTGCTGGCCCTGAACGGCATCTGCCTGTGGCACGAGCCCTTCGCCTACAAGTTCGCCTCCAGCATGGAATACTATGAGATCCGCAATCTGATGATGATGAACGCCATCCATCGCCCCGATGTGAACTGGATGCGCATGTCCGCCCAGCTGCTGTACCGGATCCTGGCAAACCTGGTGCGCTATCGCTACAAGGACTGCGAGCTGGTGCTCCGGGGCGTCCGGGACTATCTGGCCGGCGCGGAGGGGCTGATGCGGCGGGACCCGGAAGCGCTGCACGCCGAGGTGATGGCCGCCTCGGACAAGTTCGTCCCCTTGGGCGAGCTGGACCTTCGCTTCGACGAAAAGACCTACCGCAAGAACCTGAAAAAGAAAAAGGGCGGCATCCACACCCTGCGGCTCTACTTCCTGAACGGGCTGTTCCTGCCGCCGAAGGGGCCGACCGTCGTGGACGCCTTCCTCTCGCCGCCCTGGGCCTGCTACCGCCGCAAGGCACTTTTGAATTACAACGAGCTGAGCGAGCGCGGCTTTGTCACCCGGCGCAGCGTCTTGAAATCGCTGTCCTACGTGTTCAAGGGGCTGGGGATGTGCGTTCGCCTGGTGCGCGGCTATGACGCCGCCGGGCAGAGCTATCG
Organism: uncultured Eubacteriales bacterium; assembly: GCA_902799045.1. Lineage (GTDB taxonomy): Bacteria > Bacillota > Clostridia > Christensenellales > Aristaeellaceae > UBA2862. Next base: position 201 of record CADBZH010000004.1, on the reverse strand, counting down.
CGAGGCCTACGCCACGCTGACCTCCCGCGCGTTCTGGGATATGTACCTGGGGCTGAAGTAGCCCCTAGGTAGACGATGATTAATTCGAGCATCGAGGCTGCTAGTGCATTTTTCGGCAGGTGGCCTTGCAGATTTCGAAGGTTTACTGGAGGTAAATCGAGAAATTTGCAAGAGACAGATGCCGGAAAAGGCGCCGCAGAA
>CADBZH010000003.1 GCA_902799045.1 uncultured Eubacteriales bacterium | reverse complement strand
TCAACTACAGACCTCGTATAACGGCCTGGAAGGCACCGATTTTCGCTTGTAGTGTTTTCTCGATATTTCAGTCACAGGTTTGGTTTTGCATTCAAGGTCCTTATCTGGAGGTGCATATGATTTATTCCGTCGTCTGCGAACATATACGGGAACTGCGTATTCAACGTCACTTGACGCAAACCGAGTTGGGCAGCATGCTCGGTGTGTCCAAGTCTGTCATCAGTGCTTATGAAAACGGCGTCCACCTTCCACCTTATGACGTATTGGTCCACATTTCCGGCATCTTTGGCGTGTCCTGCGATTACCTGCTTGGGGTGTCCAACACTCCCGCCATCTCCACAAATGGATTGACGGACGTGCAAGTCCAGTCGCTCCTGCGCATCGCGGATGAACTGCGGCATATGAATGAGGAGGTGGACCACTAATCTGCTGTCATCGACACTGATTCTCCCAAACTTTACAGCCCATCCCGCCCCTTCCGCGCATTTTTGCCTTGACAAAACCGGCAAAGGGTAGTATAATATCTGATGTTGTCGAGGGGAGCTCCCCCGCAACAAGCTGAATATCTGGGTGTAGCGCAGTTTGGTAGCGTGCTTGAATGGGGTTCAAGAGGCCGGAGGTTCGAATCCTCTCACCCAGACCACATCCCCGAAGTCGAAAGGCTTCGGGGTTTTTGTGCTGCAAAGGGGCTGCCGCAGAATGAATATGCGTGTTTATGACAGATGAAGTGTTTGGTATCAACCTGTTCTTTGCTTTGGAAAACCGGATTGCCACGTCGGTCATGGCTTCGCCCCGACCTCCTCGCAATGACGTTATGCAGATTTGAAGCCATTATACGTCATTCCGAGGAGGCGCGCAGCGACGACGTGGGAATCTGGTCCCCCTTCGTTCCCTGCGCATGCTTTTAGCCGATACACAGCAGCAGGGGCGTCGTTGCAGCGCCCGCCCAGGCACGAATCAAATCGTTCTGCCTGGCGGGCGGCGCAGCGCCGCCCCTGCAAATGAATGCCTCCTTGTATAATCGGGCTTTTTGAGACAGCCTCTTTCCGGCTGGCAGGCCGTCTATTATTGGCTCTTCACGGAAATTTGGGGAATTGAGAAGATCCCCCTCTCCGCCCTACGGGCTCCATGGGCCTGCCGGCTCCATGGGCCTGCCGGCCCGTTCTCGCTGAAAACAGTCCACAGGACTGTTTTCCGGGCGCTCGAACCCTCTCCCCCTCACGGGGGCGAGGCAAGGTTTATTTAGCGCTTGGCTCGCCCCCGTGAGGGGGAGAGCTGGCAGCCGAAGGCTGACTGAGAGGGGCATTCCCCAGAAAAACGTGAAGAACCCTATTTTTGGTTGTGGGCCGCCTTTTTGTAGGCGTACATCTGGCGATCCGCCTCGTCCAGGAGCTTGCGGAACGTGGTGTTGCCGATCTCCTCGGCGTAGGCGTAGCCCAGCGATATGCTGACCTTGCGCTCCTTTTGTTCCTTTTCAAAGCGCCGGATCATGCCGCCGATGGAATCCGGGGTGCAATTCTTCAACACCGCCGCGAACTCGTCGCCGCCAAAGCGGAAGCAGTTGCTGTCCTCGTTGTCGCCGAAGCAGGCCGAGATGCACTCCGCCGCGTTGCGGATCAGCTGGTCGCCGGCCAGGTGGCCCATCGTGTCGTTCGTGAGCTTCAGGTAGTTGATGTCAAACAGCAGCACGGCCATCGAGCCGTCGCTGTCCTCCGATTCCAGCAGATACTGCTCGAAGCGATAGCGGTTGGGCAGGTTGGTCAGCGCGTCGGTCTCGGCGGCGGAGCGCAGGATGTCGTCCAGCGCGTTGCGCCGCTTCAGCACGCCGTTGTAGGCCGACGCCACCAGGCGCACCTCGCGGAAGCCCCTGTCCTCGTCCAGCGGCTGGTCCTCCGGGATCAGCTTCGTGAAGCTGGCCAGCGGGGAGATCAGCTGCCTGTACAGCGCCAGGAACGTGGCGGCCAGGATCACGATGATGGACACCGTGACCGCCCACATCATGGCACGATAGCGGCCAAGCTGCCGGCCGGTCTTCGCCGCCATGTCGCCAGAGCCCGCCTGGAGGCGGCCGACGCACTGGTTCACGCTCTGGGACACGTTCTGCTTGTTCTGGCCATATTCGGTGTTCAGCACCAGCGCATGCGCCGCGGCGATCTTCTGGGGCGCCGTCAGGCTCTGCTCCTCCTCCGTCAACTCCACCTGCTCCAGCACGGCCAGCGGCTCCAGCAGGGGCAGCGGGTGCACCGAGCGCACCAGCGCGATGGCGTGCATCTGGGCGCGGATCATGTTGTCGGCGCTCTCCGCCGCGGAGGCGATCAGGGCGAGCGTATCCGGGTTCAGGTCGTAGGTTTCAAACCGGGCCAGCACCGCCGCGCCGCGATGCTCCTCCTGGCCAAGCTCGGCCACATAGGCCATCAACGGGGCGACATTCGGCTCGCCGTTTTCATCGACGGGCATCAGAATGTAGTTGGAGGAGGTTTCCGACAGCAGGCTGGAGCCCGCCAGCAGCGACGTGGCTTCCTGGTTGTAGACGCCCGCGTCGCGCATGATCTCGGAAAGCCGGGTACTCGAGCTGTTGATCATGAAGATCAGGCTGACGATCACCGCGTGGAGCAGCACCAGCACCACGATGATGGGAATCAGCAGCCGGTTTGCGGAAATGCCCCGGATCCGGTCTTCTTTCTTCTTCAGTGTCATGGAAAACCGCCTTTTCACGCGGCTTCACGGCATCCTGTTCCCCCTTGGGGCGGCCGCAAAGTGCCAATTATTTTCATCACGATATAAAAGGATTATACCAAAATGAGAGGCCTTTGTCCATGATATCCGTGTAAATTCGTGTAAACCAATACGGTGTAACATTTTCATGTAACTCTTATTCCCGCTCCAGGTTGTGCCGCGCGACGATTTCAAAGTCCGCCACCGGGATGGGCCGGGAGAAATAGAAGCCCTGGAACTTGTCGCAGCCCATGTCCGCCAGGCTTTGCACCTGCTCGAAGGTCTCCACGCCCTCGGTGATGACGTCCATGTTCAGCTGGCCGGCCATGTCGATCACGGAGGAGAGGATCACGCGGCTGCGGTCGCGGTTGTTCTCGCCGCGAATGAAGCCCATGTCGATCTTCAGCACGTCGGTGTGGATGTCCTTGAGCATGCTCAGCGAGCTGGAGCCCTTGCCGAAGTCGTCGATCTCCACGATGAAGCCCGCCGCGTGGAGCTGCTCCACGATGCGGCTCTGGCGCTCCACGTCCTCCACCAGCGCCGTCTCGGTGATCTCCACGCGCAGCTTGTGGGTGTCGATGCCGTGTTCGGCGCACAGGCCCTTCAGAAGGTCCGGCACGTCGAAGTAGTAGAAATCCGAGGGGTCGACGTTGATGGACACGTACAGGCTCTCCAGCGGCGTGCCCTTCCAGCGGCCCAGCAGCGCCGCCGCCTGGTTCCAGACGCAGGCGTCCAGGTGGCTCAGCAGCTCCGACTGGTGCAGCACGCCGAGGAATTCCATCGGCGGCACCACCTGGCCGCGGCGCACCCAGCGCACCAGCGCCTCCGCGCCGAAGATATGGCCGTCGGCACGGGCCTGGGGCTGGAGGTAGATCTGGAAATCGCCGCTCTGCAGCGCCTGTTCAAACTCCTCGATGATGTGCTGGTCCTTCAGCTTGCGCTCCATCATGCCCGGCTCGTACCAGGCGATCAGCTTCTGGCGGGAATTGCGGATGGCGTTCAGGGCGAGGTCGGCGTGGTCCAGCATCGTGGCGATGGGCATGTTCGCGTCGTCGATGGCGTAGACGCCCAGCTGGACGCTGATGGAGTAGACCGGGCTCTGCACCAGGCCGGCGGCCCGCTGCAGGTGGCCGAGGAAGGCCGCCTCGTCAAACTTGTCCCGGCGCACCAGCACCACGAAGCGATCGTCGCGATAGCGCCCGTACACCTCCTCGTGGGTGCACGTTTCCCGCAACAGGTCGGCGATGCCCACCAGGATGCGGTTGCCGCCCTCGATGCCATAGAGCTTGTTCACCAGGCGGAAATTCCGGATGTTGCCCATCATCATCAGGTAGGGGGAACCCGGGTCGGCCAGCAGCTGCCGGCGGATCTCCCGGAACAGCTTCTCCTGGGTGTACAGGCGGGTCAGCACGTCGTGGGTGGAGATGTAGTCGGCGTTGTCGTGGTCGTCGTCCTCCCCGCCGGACTCCGGGCCGCAGAGCTTGATGCAATCCAGCACGCACAGCTCCAGCTCGCCGTTTCGCATCTTCAGGTAGATGGGAATGGAGTGCGCCTCCTGCCGGTCGCCGTGCAGATGCTCCACCTTGTCCATGGCGCTGTGGGTCATGCAGGCCTGATAGCCGGAGCAGTTGGCGCAGCGCATGTGCCGATCCCAGATGCGGAAACATTCCTGGCCGTAGCGAATGGAGCCGTCGGGCTGCACCTCCAGCACGCGGCACTCCTCCACGTCCACCAGCTGCATCCGGTCATAGATCTCGCGCAGCTGGTCCAGCACGCCGTTGATCTCCGTCACGGAGTATTCCTTCAAGTCCCTTTAATTCAGCATAGGCTTCCTCTTCGGTTGAATTTGTCAAGACAAGAGCCGGACGTGATTCCGTCCGACTCTTTCACGCGGGAATATTATACCATTTTGCCGGGGCATTGTCCACCGATAAAAAGGGTATTTACGCCACGGTCTGCTCAAAGTAATCCTGCAGCCGCTCGATGGGCACGGGCTTGGAATACTTGTAGCCCTGGAGGTAGCTGGCGGACATGTCGGTGCACATCTGCTCGTCGGAGGCGCTTTCCACGCCCTCGAACAGCACGGCGTAATCCATCTCCGAGAGCATGTTCGCCAGGCTCAGCACGATCTTCTTCGAGCGCTCGTTCACGCCGCAGGCGATGACCATGGAGCGGTCAAACTTGATGATGTCAAAGGGCAGCTCCATGATGCGCTCCATGTTGGAATAGCCGGTACCGAAGTCGTCGAGATAGAACTTGATGCCCCGTTCGCGCAGCTCGCTGATCTTGCGCTTCATGAGCATGAAGTCGTTGTCGGTCTTGGACTCGGTCAGCTCGATGGCGATCTTCTCGCCCTGGATGTCGTTGCGGTCGATGATGCGGGTGATGTCGTTGCAGAACTTGTCGTCCCGCAGCTCCACCGCGGAGACGTTCACCGAGACGCGGCTGACGGCGTAGCCTTGGCGGATCAGCTTGCGCACGGCCTTGCAGGTCTTGTTCAGGATGATCTCCGTCAGGATGTGGATGTAGCCGTTTTCCTCGGCCAGCGGGATGAACTGGTCCGGATAGACCAAGCCCTGCTTCTCCAGCTTCAGGCGCATCAGGGCCTCGGCGGTGTCATACTTGCCGGTCTTGATGTTGAACACCGGCTGGCAGTAGGCCAGCACGCGTGGGTCGTCCAGGTCGCGCTGGTTGTAGATGTCCTCCAGCTCGCGCAGCACGTATTCGTTGGAATTGAAGCGCTTCACGTCGTCCGGCCCGATGCGGCGGATGGAGTTCTCCTCCATGCCGCGATGGATGTCGCGGATGAACGAGACGTATTCGTTCTTGCGGCTCACCTCGTCAATGGACTGGCCGATGACGATCTTGTAGTCAAACCGGAAGCGGTGGTATTCCGCCTGGAAGGCGATCAATATGTTCTGGATGCGCTTTTCATAGTCGGGGTTCCGGCTCAGCGGGAACAGCAGCAGCACGTGGCCGTTGTTGAGCTGGAACAGCGTGGAGCCCTTGAAGAAATCGGTGGAGAAGCGGCGCACCACGGCCCGCATGCCCTCCGGCAGCGTCCGGCCCTCCTCGTCCAGGGCGCGCATGTACAGGCTCATGAACATGAAGTCCCGCCCGCGCTCATAATAGTTCTTCACCAGGTCCTGCATGGCGCGGCTGTCGATCGCGCCGAGCGTCGCGTCATAGGGCGTGGAGTGCATGATGTAGAACATGGCGATCACCGGATACAGGAACGTGACCACCGTGAAGGATTGCTGGCCCCGCCGGCCCGCCAGGAAGAGGATCAGGAAGGAGATGGCCATCGTGCCGTAGAAGCCCAGCATCACCCGCCGGTACAGGCGCTTGCGCACGTAGAACAGCTCGCAGATGATTACCAGCAGATAGGCTGCGTAGCCGTATGTGAACACGCCGCGGCTCTGGAACACCAGGCCCGTGTCGCTCATGGAGACGCTGATGCCGCGCACCGTGTCGGCGATATCCAGGCCCACGACGGCTATGAAGATCAGGCCGCCGAGCCCGCAGAACAGCAGCTTCATGCGCCGCCCCAGGCGCGTCACCACGGTGATATAGACCGTGAACATCTGGAAGACCATGAACAGGAAGGCGTGGTACAGACATCGCAGGATGTAGATCGTCTGCATGTTATCGGCGTTGCCGGTCTCCCCCAGCTTGTGGTAGATCACGTCCGTCAGCGCCGCCGCCATCACCAGCAGCACGGTGGAAAAGAACACCTTGAAGCTGTGGTTCTTGTTGATATAGGAAAAGAGCATAAGCACGAGCATGACATAGCAGATCGAGACCACGATCAGGTCACCGACCGGCGTATAGTTGGACACATAGACCGCGCGCGTCACGCTCTCACCATCCCGAAGCGATTGCCCTATCTAAAACTGATTTCACAGAACCACTTTGTAATTATAACATATCATTTCGGATTTGAAAAGGGTTTTGACAGGAATATTTTGGGCAAAAATGCCGTTCAACACGGATCGTTGAGGGATTTGCAGAATGTTACGTCGCGTCATTTTGCGGCATTCAGGGCGGTGTGCTGGCATATACAAACCATGCAAACCTCAGGTTTCCGTAAAGAGCCAAAAACGCTGCCCCGGCCGATCATGGATCAGCCGGGGCGGCGAGCGGGATCAGAGGATGCGCCGTGCCTCCATGTAGTAGCGCTTGTCGGTGGCCTCGCCCATCGAGAAGGTCTTCCGGGGCAGCACGCCGTAGCGGCGGATGTAGCCGAACAGCTCCGCCTTGTCGAAGGCCCGCGGCATCAGGCCCAGCGCGTCGGGCCGGTTCACCAGTGCCCGCAGGGCGGCCTCGCCGTGGATGTAGTCGATGGAAGCCTCGGGGTGGCGGGCCAGCCAGCCGTCCAGGAACGCCTGCAGGTGTCGCAGCGGATGCTCTTCGGAGCGGAAGCGCCATTCACGGCCCTCGCCGTCGAAGGCCACGAGGTCGTCGCCCTCCCCCGCGTCCGTGCCAAGGGACGCGCGATACTCCTCCATCAGCGCGGCAGGGTCCACGCCGAACAGCGCCCGGTGGATCGGCTCGAACTCCAGCGCCGGACAGGCCAGGTTCACCAGCTCCACCAGCGCGTAGCGGGCGGGGTGGTCCTGCCGCTGTTCAGGCGTCAGGGTCTTCTGAAGATCCAGCCAGCACTGCTTCGCCGCGGCCAGCGAATGGTTGCCGTCGCCCACGGCATAGAGCAGGCCCTCAGCCCTCTCGTTCAGCGCGTCGATGGCCTCGAACACGCCCTTCGCGTCCGCGCCCTCCACGGCCCAGCCTGCCAGATGCCCGCCGCCCAGCATCAGGTCAAAGTCGTACAGGGGGCGAAGCGCCTCCCGCCGCGCCATCAGCGGGCCGATCACGGTGTCCTCCGGGTCGTCGATCAGCATCATCACGTGGGGCAGCTCCACCGGCGCGCCGGCGCGGATGCGGGCCCGGGGCGGCACGCGCTCCAGCACCGTGCCCTCGGTGGCGCGGATGAGGCTCGTGGAGCCGGGGTTGAAGTCGTATTGATCCAGGTCCAGCGCCACGATCAGGCCCGGGCGAACGCCCGCCGTGGTGGCGCGCTCCACCAGCACGAAGCCGTCGCGCACCGCGGGGACGAGCGTGCCGTCCGAAAGATAGGCCGTCATGGCGCGGTGGATGGCCGGGATGCGCGCCTCGCCCTCGGAAAGCCACGCCTCCGGCAGCACCAGCCGAAGGGTCGAGGGGGCGCTCCCCACCGCGGCGTCCGCCTCGCGCCAGTACTCCGGCTGGGCCGTGAACTGGTCGCAGGCCACCACGGCCCACTTCGACAGGTCGGCGCCGTGCTTCGGCAGCAGGATCTCGGCGGTTTTCAGAGCGTTGTTCATCGACATGCCTCCATAACAAGGAATGAGGCATGCAGCCAACCGCCGACGCAGCATCAAAGCCTGAGCGTTGGCCGCTGTCTCCATTTCCTCATTCCCGATTTCTTATTCCAATTTGAAGGTTACGGCATCAGCAGCCTCGCGCGATACACGGTGTCCAGCGCCAGCAGCTTGGTGCGCAGCAGCACGCTGGGCTTGGCATCCACGTCCAGCACGGTGTAGGCGTAGGCGCCGCGGGACTGGTTCACCATGTTCTCGATGTTCAGGCCCTCGCCGGAGATCAGCTGCGTGATCGCGCCGATGACGTTCGGCACGTTCTTGTGCAGGATCGTGATGCGCGGCATCGTGGGCTTGCCCAGCGGACAGTTGGGATAGTTCACGCTGTTGACGATGGAGCCGTACAGGATGAAATCATTGATCTGCCTGGCGACCATGCGCACGCAGTTGTCCTCGCTCTCCGGCGTGGAAGCGCCCAGGTGCGGCGTGAGGAGGACGCCCTTCGCGCCGATCAGCGCCGCCTCCGGGAAGTCGGTAACGTAGCAGCGCAGCTGGCCGTTCTCCAGCGCTTCCTTCACGTCCTCCACGTTCACCAGGCCGCCACGGGCAAAGTTCAGAAGCGCCGCGGAATTCTTCATGCGGGAGATGGCGCCGGCGTCGATCATGCCCTTGTTGCTGTCGGTCAGCGGCACGTGCAGCGTGATGTAATCGCTCTTCTCGATCACCTCGTCCAGGCTCATGGCGTGGCGCACGGCGCGGGACAGCCGCCAGGCGTTGTCCACGGAGATGTAGGGGTCATAGCCCAGCACGTCCATGCCCAGGGCCACGCCCGCGTTGGCGACCTGCAGGCCGATGGCGCCCAGGCCGATGACGCCCAGCGTCTTGCCAGCGAGCTCCGGGCCGATGAACTGCTTCTTGCCGGCCTCCACCTGCTTTTCGACGGTGGTTTCGCCGTCCGACAGGCCCTTGCACCACTCGATGCCCTCGGCGATCTTGCGGCTGGACAGCAGCAGGCCCGCCAGCACCAGCTCCTTCACGGCGTTGGCGTTGGCGCCGGGGCTGTTGAACACGACCACGCCCTGCTCGGCCATCTTGTCCAGCGGGATGTTGTTCACGCCCGCGCCGGCACGGCCCACGCAGAGCAGGTTTTCGTTGATGGGCATATCGTGCATCGACGCGCTGCGCACGATGATGGCGTCCGGGTTTTCCACGTCGCCGGAGACGGCAAAGTCGCTGTTGGACAGGATGCCGTGGTAGACCGGGGAAATCGAATTCAGCTTCTTGATGTTATACATATTATTTATGCTCCATTTCAAACGCTTTCATGAACTCGGCCAGGGTTCTGACGCCCTCGATGGGCATGGCGTTGTAGATGCTGGCGCGGATGCCGCCCACCACGCGATGGCCCTTCAGGTTCACCATGCCCTGCCTGGCCGCGGCGGCGACGAACTCAGCGTCCAGCTCCGGCGAGGGGGTGGTGAAGGTCACGTTCATGCGGCTGCGGGATTCCACGCGCGCCGTGGGACGGTAGAAGTCGCTCTCGTCCAGCAGGTCGTACAGCAGCTTCGCCTTTTCGATGTTCACCTGCTCGATGCCCTCGACGCCGCCCTGCTTCTTCAGCCACTTCATGCACAGGCCGGCCATGTAGATGGCGTAAGTGGGCGGGGTGTTCAGCATGCTGCCCTTCTCGTCCATGATCTTCCAGTCCATGATCTTCGGCGTGATGGGCATCGCGCGGCCCAGCAGGTCGCGGCGGGCGATGACGATGGTCAGGCCCGCCGGGCCCACGTTCTTCTGCGCGCCGGCATAGATCACGCCGAAGCGGTTCACGTCGTAGACCTCGCTGAGGATGTTGGAGGACATATCCGCCACCAGCGGCACGCTGCCGGTCTCCGGCAGGGTGGCATAGCGGGTGCCGTAGATGGTGTTGTTGGTGGTGATATAGAAGTAATCCGCCCGGGGATCGAATTTCGCCGGATCCAGCTCGGGAATATAGGCGTAGTTATCGTCCCGGGAGGAGGCGACCACGTTCACGTTGCCATACTTTTTGGCCTCCACCAGCGCGCCGTGGGCGAAGTTGCCGCTGTCCACATAGTCGGCGCTGCCGCTGCCGGTCATCAGGTTCATCGGGATGGCGGCAAACTGGCCGGTGGCGCCACCCTGCAAAAACAGCACGGCGTAGGTGTCCGGGATGTGCATCAGGTCGCGCAGCGTGGCCTCGGCCTCGTCAAAGATGGCCTGATACTGCTTGGAGCGGTGGCTCATCTCCGCCACGCACATGCCGGTGCCCTGAAAGTCCAGCATCTCCCGCGCCGCGGTTTCCAGCGCTTCCTGGGGCATGGTGGACGGGCCAGGAGCGAAATTGTAAACTCGATTCATGCGTATCATCCTTTCGGATTGGTGTCGGGCCGGTTTCAGCCCTGCTTTATTATAGTACCTCAATGTGAGGAAATGAGGTACAGTTCGTTAAATGTGTCTATACTCGAAAAACACGTGTGCGTCGGGGACGGATGCGCAGGCAGCCGGGATGAGGGAGCAGGGAGCAGAATACTCGCATCAAGGATGAAGCAGCAGGATTTGCCAGGTACTACTGTTCTTAACCCTGCCGTGCTATACTAGATTTGATTATGGAATGGGCAGACAACGCCCGTTCCCCTATTGCCTGATCGGAGGTCCTCACCCTTGGCACGAACCCAGCGCGTATTCAAGACCACGATCGCAGTGACGGCGGTCATCATACTCAGCAAGGTTTTCGGCTTCGTGCGGGACATGATCCTGGCGGGCTATTTCGGCACGGGCATGGCGAACGACGCCTACGTGTCGGCCTACAGCCTGTTCTATCTGCCGGTGCTGTTGTTCAACAGCTGCATCTCCGCCACGCTGATCCCCCTGTACGTGCAGGAGCGCGAGCAGCACGACCTGCGGCGCGCGAACCACTTCGCCAGCAACACGCTGAACCTGTTCGCGCTGGCGGCGCTGGTCATCGCGGCGCTGTTCTATTTGCTGGCCCGGCCGCTGGTGCGGGTGATCTACGTGGGCTTCGAGCCGGAAAAGGCCGAGCTGACGGTGCGCCTGGTGCGCACGATGCTGCTAAGCCTGGTGTTCAACATCACCTCCATCAGCCTGGCGAGCCTGCTGAACGCGGCGGAGAAGTACATCGCCGCCCAGCTGACCGGCTTCCCGCTGAGCCTGTGCGTGATCCTGGCGTCGGTGCTGTTCTCCCATCGCTACGGCATCGAGGCGGTGGGCTGGGGCGTGTTCGCCGCGAACGTGCTGCAATTTGTGATCCTGGTGCCGTTCCTGGCGGGCTGGTTCCGCTATTCGCCGGTGATCGATTTCTCCGACAGGCGCTTCCACCGGCTGGTGGCGCTGGCGGGCCCGGCGATGCTCTCGATGGGCATCAGCGAGCTGAACCACATGATCGACCACGCGCTGGCCTCCGGCCTGAACCCCGGCGACATCAGCGCCATGAGCTACGCCTACCGGCTGATCACGTTCCTGCTGGGCGTGCTGATGGTGCCGCTGACGACGGTGATGTTCTCGAAGCTGAGCCGCCTGGCCGCCGGGCATGACAAAAAGGGCATGCTGGACGTGCTGCGGCGCTGCGTGCTGGTGATCTCGCTGGTGGCGCTGCCCATCGTCGCCATCGCCGTGGTGATGAGCCGCGACGTGATCAAGTTTGCCTACATGCGCGGGCGCTTCGGCATGGATTCCGTGCGGGTGACCGCCGGCATACTGGTCTGCTACGTGGTGGGCGTGCCAGGCTTCGGCCTGCGCGACTTCCTCAGTCGCGTGTTCCACTCGCTGCAGGACACGAAGACGCCGTTCCGGGTCTCCTGCCTGGTGGTGGCGCTGAACATCGCGCTGAACCTGATCCTGCGCGTCTTCTTCGGCGCGAACGGCCTGGCGCTGGCCACCTCCATCGCCTCCTCCACCGGTATGCTGGTTCAGCTGGCGCTGCTGCGCAAGCGCTTTGGCGGCCTGGGCTTCAAGGCCATCGTGCCGGAGCTTCTGAAGATCGCCGTGGCGGCCCTGGCCTGCGGCGGGGTCTGCGCGCTGTTGAACCGCGCGCTGCCCGAGGCCATGGGCACCGGGCGGGTGTTCCTGCGCCTGGCCCTCTGCGCCGGCGGCGGCTTCGTCGCCTACTTCGCCGCCTGCGTGGTTCTGCGGGTGAGGACGCTGCACACCTTCGCGGCGGAGATCCTGCGCCGGGGCTGACCTTTTTGTGAAAATTGCGGGCGATTTCGCTGTACAAATGTAAAAACCTGTGATACAATAATGTTACCTATATAAGAAGGGAGTTAAACCACATGAAGAGACTCATGCTGATCCTCGCCACCCTCCTGATCGCGACCTGCATGGTGGGCGCTCTGGCCGACGCCGCGCCCGTGCTCCCCAACGCCGTTCCCGCCCAGAGCAAGGAGGATTTCATCGGCAAGTGGCAGCTGAGCGGCGCTTCCATCCTGGGCAGCATCTACTTCACCGCCGAGGAGCTCGGCTCCACCGCGGACCTGGTCGTCGGCGAAAACAGCATCACGATCAACTTCGGCGACGACAGCGGCACCTCTCACTGGGTGCTTCTGGAGGACGGCACCCTGCAGTACACCGACCCCGACGGCAGCACCGGCGTCTTCGTGCTGAACGACGACGGTACCGTCTCCACCACCATGGACACCCAGGTGCAGGACACGATGGTCGCCCTGACGATGTATTTCGCCCGCGTCCCGGAGCAATGAGAACAGCTTGAACGCAGGGCTGTCTGCAATGGACAGCCCTGTTATCATGTATACGCTACGTCAATCCATTCCACAGGAGGCTGACCCATGAACGACGAGGAACGGATCATCACCACCGGCTATCGCGAGGAGGAGGACGACGCGGAGCTTTCGCTGCGCCCTCATTCGCTGGCGGAATACTTCGGCCAGGACAAGCTGAAGCAGAGCCTGACCGTGTACATGCAGGCCGCCATCGCGCGGCATGAGCCGCTGGACCACATCCTGCTCTACGGCCCCCCGGGCCTGGGCAAGACCACGCTGGCCGGCATCATCGCCTCGGAGATGGGCCACAACATCCGCGTCACCAGCGGCCCGGCCATCGAACGCGCCGGCGACCTGGCCTCCATCCTCACCAACCTGAACGCGGGCGACGTGCTGTTCATTGACGAGATCCACCGCCTCAGCCATCAGGTGGAGGAGGTGCTCTACCCCGCGATGGAGGACTATGCCCTGGACATCATGATCGGCAAGGGCCCCGCAGCCCGCTCGATCCGCCTGGACCTGCCGAAGTTCACGCTGATCGGCGCCACCACCCGCGCCGGCATGCTCACCAGCCCCCTGCGCGACCGCTTCGGCATCACCTTCCGGCTGGAGCTGTACGAGCCAAAGCAGCTGGCCGTGATCGTGCAGCGCTCGGCCTCCATCCTCAAGATCAACTGCGACATGGACGGCGCGCTGGAGATCGCCAGCCGCAGCCGCGGCACGCCCCGCATCGCCAACCGGCTGATCCGCCGCGTGCGCGACTTCGCCCAGGTGAAGGGCGATGGCACCATCACCGTGGACATCGCCCGCGAGGCGCTGAACATGCTGGAGGTGGACGAGCTGGGCCTGGACCACGTGGACCGCACGATGCTTCGCACGATGATGGAGAAGTTCGGCGGCGGGCCCGTGGGCCTGGACACGCTGGCCGCCAGCACCGGCGAGGACGCCTCGACCATCGAGGACGTGTACGAGCCGTACCTGCTGCAGCTGGGCTTTTTGATGCGCACCCCCCGGGGCCGCGTCTGCACCCAGGCGGCCTACGACCACATGGGCCTGCGCATGCCCGCAAAACCCGCCGCTCCCGCATCCGACAACGGCCAGACGAGGATGGATTTCTGATGGCGCAGACCGTACAGCCCATCGCTGCCCACGAAATCGACGCCTGCGCCGCCGTCTATATCGCCGCCTATGGCGAAGCGCCGTGGGACGAGGCGCTGGACCCCGAGCGCGTATCTGTTCAAGGATTACAGATCCTGATCCATATACCACAAGGAGGATTGTTACATGGAGCACTACGATCCCAACTGCGCCTACTGCGCCCACGGCGAAGCCCTTGCGAAGTTCGGCATCTACATCTGCGACCTGACCCAGACCAGGCTGTACCTGTTCAAGGAGCAGAGCCACCCGGGCCGCGTGATCGTGGCCAACAAGGACCACGTGCGCGACATCACCGACCTGTCCGACGAGGCGCGCAACGCCTTCTTCGCCGACGTGGCCCGCGTGTCCCGCGCCATCCAGAAGGCCTTCAACCCCGACCGGATCAACTACGGCGCCTACAACGACACCGGCATCCACCTGCACTATCACCTGGTGCCCAAGTACAGGGACGGGTACGAGTGGGGCGGCGTGTTCGCCATGAACCCGGGCCTGGTGACCCGCACCGACGCGGAGTACGCCGCGCTGATCGAGCAGATCAAGGCGGCGCTGCAGTAAAGCGAGATATGCGGACGGTTCCTTATCCCAAAAAAATGAGAAACGGAACCGTCCCCTCATCTCAATCAGGAGAGAGTATGAAGCTATCGGATTTTATGTACGACCTGCCCGAGGAGCGCATCGCCCAGACGCCGGTGGAGCCCCGGGACCACAGCCGCCTGATGGTGCTGCATCGCGACACCCATGCCATCGAGCACCGCCATTTCTACGACATCATCGACTACCTGAACCCGGGCGACTGCCTGGTGATCAACGAGACGAAGGTGATCCCCGCGCGGCTGTACGGAGAGCGGCCTACCGGTGGGGCCTGCGAGGTGCTGCTCTTGAAGCAGCTGGGCCCGAAGCGCTGGGAGACGCTGGTACGCCCCGGCAGGAAGCTGCGCCCGGGGGCAGAGGTGATCTTCGGCGACGGGCGGCTGAAGTGCACCGTTGCCGAGACCACTGAGGACGGCGGCCGCATCGTGGACTTTGAGTGCGAGGGCAGCTTCGAGGCCGCCCTGGACGCCCTGGGGGAGATGCCCCTGCCGCCCTACATCCACGAAAAGCTGGCCGACCGCGACCGCTATCAGACCGTCTATGCCAAACAGGACGGCAGCGCCGCCGCGCCCACCGCAGGGCTGCACTTCACGCCTCAGCTGCTGGAGCGCATCCGCGCCAAGGGCGTGGACATCGTGCCGGTGCTGCTGCACGTGGGCCTGGGCACGTTCCGGCCCGTGAAGGTGGAAAACATCGAGGAGCACCAGATGCACTCGGAGTACTTCGAGGTCACCGAGGAAGCCGCCCGCCGCGTCAACGCCGCCCACGAGCGCGGCGGGCGCGTGATCGCCGTGGGCACCACCAGCGTGCGCACGCTGGAATCCGCCGCCGAGGATGACCGCCTCGTCGCCAGGCGCGGCGACACGTCCATCTTCATCAAGCCCGGCTATGCCTGGCAGCTGGTGGACGCGCTGATCACCAACTTCCACCTGCCCGGCTCCACGCTGCTGATGCTCGTCTCCGCGCTCTATGACCGGGAACACATCCTCGCCGCCTATGAGGAGGCCGTGAAGGATGAGTATCGCTTCTTCTCCTTCGGCGACGCGATGCTGATCGAGTGAGGCGAAGGGGACCGGATCGCCACACCTCATTCCGTGTGAGGAATGCCCCCGCTCCCCGCCGCGTCATGGCGAGGAGGCCGCAGGCCGACGTGACAATCCGGTCCCCTGATCATGTACCATTCCAAAAACCCGGCGACGCGATGGAAACCCATCGCGTCGCCGTCCTGTTGGAAGCCTACCGTCCTCCCAGCGAATACCCGTCCTTTTCATACACCGCCAGCCAGCCCTTGAGGCGGGTGAAGAAATCGGCGTTGTTGCTGGTCTTGGTCATCAGGCCGATCAGCTGCTCGTACATCTCCTGCTGGCGTCCGTTGAGCATCTTGCGCACCTGGTATTCGCCGTTCATCTCCTCCTCGGAGAGCAGCAGCTCCTCGCGGCGGGTACCGGACTTCAAAAGGTCGATGGCCGGGAACACGCGGCGGTCGGAGAGCTTGCGGT
Organism: uncultured Eubacteriales bacterium; assembly: GCA_902799045.1. Lineage (GTDB taxonomy): Bacteria > Bacillota > Clostridia > Christensenellales > Aristaeellaceae > UBA2862. Next base: position 181,669 of record CADBZH010000003.1, on the reverse strand, counting down.
CGAGGTGCAGCTCCATGTTGCCGGTGCCCTTGAACTCCTCGAAGATGATGTCGTCCATGCGGCTGCCGGTCTCCACCAGGGCCGTGGCGATGATGGTCAGGCTGCCGCCGCCCTCGATGTTCCGCGCCGCGCCGAAGAAGCGCTTGGGCCGGAACAACGCTCCCGGGTCGAGGCCGCCGGACAGCGAGCGCCCGGTGGGCGTGATCGTCAGGTTGTAGGCGCGGGCTAGGCGCGTGATGGAATCCAGCAGCACCACCACGTCCTTGCCCATCTCCACCAGGCGCTGCGCCCGGGCCAGCACCATCTCCGACACGCGGGTGTGGTGCTCCGGCTCCTCGTCGAAGGTGGAGTAGATCACCTCGCCCTGGATGGAGCGCTGCATGTCGGTGACCTCCTCGGGGCGCTCGTCGATCAGCAGCACGATCAGGTGCACGTCGGGATACTGGGTGGTGATGGCGTTGGCCAGCTTCTTCAAAAGGGTGGTCTTGCCGGCCTTGGGCTGGGAGACGATCATGCCCCTCTGGCCCTTGCCGATGGGCGCGAGCATGTCCACCAGCCGAAGCGACAGGTCGCCCTGGCCATTCGACGGCTCCAGCCGCAGGCGCTGGTCCGGATAGATGGGGATCAGGTCCTCAAAGCGCGGGCGCTCCGCGGCCTTCTCCGGCGGCTCGCCGTTGATCTCGGTGATGTAGAGTATGGCGCTGTAGCGGTCGCCCTCCCGCTGGGGACGGGTCTTGCCGGCCACCAGGTCGCCGTTGCGCAGGTTGAAGCGGCGGATCTGGGCGATGGAGATGTACACGTCGTTCGGCCCGGGCAGGCAGTTCTCCGCCCGCAGGAAGCCGTAGCCGTCCGGCTGGATCTCCAGCACGCCCGCGCCCTCGCCGCACTCCCCCGCTGCCAGCAGTTCGCCGGCCTGGGGATTCGAGGTGCGGTATTCGCCGTTGCCGTACACGGCCTCCGGGCGGATCGCCTGGGGGCGCACGGCCGCGCGGCTGTAACTGTTGCGCGGCATCGGACGCGGCTGCGTCGGCACGGGCCGCTCCGGCTTCGGCGCTTCGGTGGGCTTTTCCACCCGGGGCATCGGCTTCGGCGCTTCGGTGGGCTTTTCCACCCGGGCCACCGGCTTCGGCACTTCGACGGGCTTTTGCGGCACGGGTTTGGCCTCCGCCTTTTTGCCCTCGGCGGGCTTTTGCGGCGCGGGTTTGGCCTCCGCCTTTTTTCCCTCGGCGGGCTTTTGCGGCGCGGCTTTGGCTTCCGCCTTTTTTCCCTCGGCGGGCTTTTGCGGCGCGGGTTTGTCCTCCGCCTTTTTGCCCTCGGCGGGCTTTTGCGGCTCCGCCTCCGTGCGCTGCTTCCTGGGCCTGCCCGGGCTGCGCTTCTTCGGCGCTTCGGCGGGCCTGGCCTCCGGCGACTGCGAAGCCTCCTTTGCCTCGGCGGGCCTGGGCTCGGGCTTCTTTGCCTCGGCGGGTTTGGGCGCGGGCTTTGCGGCCTCGGCCTCCAACAGCATCGCGATCAGCGTGCTCTTGTTCGTTCCCGCCGGCACGCGCACCCCGGCCTCCTTCGCCAGCTTGCGCAGCTCCACGACGGTCTTGATGTGCAGCGATTGATAATCCATATAAACCTCCGTTTCAGGGGGATATCAGTTTTTGCATCACTATTCGGGTTTTTTGCAGATGGCGATGTCCCGCGTGATGGCCTGCTCCACCCAGTGGGAGAAGCCGTCATAGGGCCCGCCCGCCAGCACCTCCAGGCCCGCGTCCGCCATCAGGGCGCGCATCCGGGCCAGCGACAGGTTCTGGGCGTTGAACGACAGCGCGACGGTGCCTCCGGCCTTCAGCGCCGCCTTCCAGCCCGGCAGCGCCCGGGTCAGCAGCGTCTCCAGCCAGTTGCCCCTGCGCTCCGTGCCCCGGGCCAGCTGGGCATCGTGGCGCACGCCGTAGGGCAGGTCGCAGGCGATGATGTGAAAGGCGTTCTTGCCAAGGGCCGCCTCGGTCTGGGTCGCGTCCAGGTTGACGAGGCTCAACCGACGGGCCTGACCGGCCTTGAAGTCAGCGGGGTCGGCAGCGTACTCAAACCGGCACACCTGCGCCTGGCCCTTCTTCAGCGTGCGGGATTCCCGCGACAGGGCGTGCTTGAAGCGGTGATACTCCAGATAGCGCTTGAAGAAGTGCTCCGCCTCCTTCAAATCGTTGCGGTCCACGTCCGCGCCGGTGGCGTCCCAGCCGAGGTTCGCCGCCACGAACAGGCTCGTCGCCCGGCCGCACATGGGGTCGAAGAACGCCAGCCTCGCGCCCGCATCCCGCCAGTATGCGCCGGAATACAGCGCCGCGTTGACGAGCAGCTGCAAAAACATTTCGTTGGTCTTGCCCTTGTACTTGAGAATGGCGGGCAGATCGCCGCCCACCCTGGCCTCCCCGCGCCCCGCCACCGGCGTGAGCAGCCCGTCCCGGGCCTCAAACAGCGCGTAGAGCAGCGAATGCCCCCGCAGGGCGCTCAGCACCTGCGCCTCCGGCGCGGCGGGGAAATCAATGGCCAGGGCGGGCATGTCCAGCCCCGACTCCGCCGCGATTTCGGCTTCGGGGGCCAACCGGTCCAGCATCAGCCTCAATTCCGCGCGCGCCAAATTCACCGTCTCGCTCTGATAGCGGGCGTTGGCATGGGGCCACAGCAGCATGATGTATCGCATATAGAGTTTTCTCCAAACAACGGAAGACAAGCGCAGCAAACAAGACGAGCGCGCTTCTGTATATCATTATGTCTGTGTGATACGAATGATGACAACCAACCTGCAAATCTGAAAACAGCCCCTCCGGGCGACCAGAGGGGCTTTCATTGGCTTTAATACTTGCGCTTGCGAGCAGCTTCGGCCTTCTTCTTACGCTTTACGCTGGGCTTTTCATAGTGTTCCCTTTTCCTAGCTTCTGCGAGAATGCCATCACGAGCAGTCTTGCGCTTAAAACGGCGCAGCGCGCTTTCCAATGATTCATTTTCCCGAATGCGTACCTCGGACATGTGCTTTCCCTCCCCTCGCGATTGAATGGCATATGCCAATGTAGCATGGGGTTCGCCACATCGTTTATTATACCCCAAAGACTGTGTACTCGTCAAGCCTTGAGAGCAAATAAACCAAGATTTTCACAAAACTTTGAACGATCGACGCGGATTTGACAAACTTGACGGCGCCCGAAGGGATCGTCAGTTCATCTTCTCCGTCAGCTGGACGCCGCCCAGCAGGTGCACGTGCAGATGGTTCACGGACTGCGCGCCGTCCCTGCCGCAGTTGCTGATGAGGCGGAAGCCGCTCTCGGCCACGCCCTCCTGCCGAGCGATCTGTCCGGCGGCCTCCGCCAGCGCCGCGGCGGTTTCGCCGTCGCACTCCAGCACGTTGGCCATGTGCTTCTTCGGCACGATCAGCACGTGCACCGGGGCCTGCGGATGGATGTCGCGGAAGGCGAACACCCGGTCGTTCTCAAACACCTTGCTGCCGGGAATCTCCCCGGCGATGATCTTGCAAAACAGGCAATCCTTCATATTCTAAACCTCCTTGGTTTCGATGACGGTTCCGATGGCCAGCGTGCCCTCGGCCCGATCCAGGCGCACGACGGCGATCTGCCCCGGCCGCGCCCCGGCCCGAACGCGCACGTACTGGCCGGTGTAGCCCTCCGCGAGGCCCTCCCCCGCGGGCGTCTCAAACAGCACCTCCTGGCAGGTGCCCAGCAATTCTGAGACGAAGCGGCGCTCCAGCCGGTTCCCCAGCTCGATCAGCCGCTTCGCGCGCTCGTGCTTCACGGCCTCGTCCACCTGGCCCTCCATGCGGTCCGCCACGGTGCCGCTGCGCCGGGAATACGGGAACACGTGGATGCGGGAGAGGCGCGCCGCCTCGGCAAAGGCCAGCGTTGCCTCAAACTCCGCCTCGGTCTCGCCGGGGAAGCCCACGATGATGTCGGTGGTGACGGCGCAATCCGGCATGAACCGGCGCAGCGCGTCCACCGCCGCCAGGTATTCCTCCGGCGTGTACCGGCGGTGCATCCGCTTCAGCACCGACGCGCTGCCGGATTGCAGCGACAGATGAAACTGGCGCATCAGCCCCGGCAGTTCGGAAAGCCGGCGGGCGAATTCCCCGGTGACGATCAGCGGCTCCAGCGAGCCCAGACGCACCCGGCGCACCCCCGGGGCGTCGTGCACGGCGCGCAGGGCGTCGAGGAGCCCGTGCTCCGTGCCGCGGCCGTAGCTGGCCAGGTGGATGCCGGTGACGACGATCTCCCGATAGCCCGCCGCGCCCAGGCGCGCGGCCTCGGCGGCCACCTCGGAAAGCGCCATCGAGCGCACCGGCCCGCGCACGGCGGGAATGATGCAGTAGCTGCACCAGCGATCGCAGCCCTCCTGGATCTTCATCGTCGCGCGGGTCTTGCCCTCGTGGCGGGTGATGGCGAGGCTCTCGAAGGGCGCGTCCTTCAGCGGGGCCACGGCGTTGATCGTCCCGCCGGATGTAAGCGCCTGCTCCAGCAGCTCGACCACCTCGCCCCGGCGCTGCACGCCGACGACGAGGCGCACGTTGTCCATCGCGGCGATGCGCTCCGCCTCCCGCTGGGCCAGGCAGCCGCAGACCACGATGGCGCAGTCGGGATGCTCCCGGGCGGCGCGGCGAATGGTCTTCAGCGACTTCTGGTCGCCGGTGCCGGTGACGGTGCAGGTGTTGATCAGGTAGACGTCCGCCGCCTCGCGGAAATCCACGGCGGCGTAGCCCGCGCGCTCAAACGCCTCCAGCATGGCCTCGGTGTCATACTGGTTCACCTTGCATCCCAGGGTATAGGTGGCAATCGTCCTCATGGATCCTCCCTCGTGGGTGTCTTGCGCACTCCAAACTCAGATGTCTCCCCAGAGCTGCATCGCCAGCGCGGCGGCGATCACAGCGGCGGTCTCCGTGCGCAGGATGCGCGGGCCGAGGGTGACGGCGCGGCCGCCGATCGCGGTCATCGCCGCGACCTCCTCCGGGGACATGCCGCCCTCCGGGCCGATGACGATGCCGATGTCCCTTGCGTCCGGAAGCCCGGCGCACACGTCCTTCATCCGAACGCCCCGGGCGTCCTCCCAGGGGATCAGCAGCGCGTCGTGCCGCCCCATGGCGGAAAGCGCCGCCTTCCAGTCCATCGGCGCGGCCACCTCCAGGGGCAGGCCCCGGTTGCACTGCTTCGCGGCCTCCCGGGCGATCTTTTGAAGGCGCTCCCGCCGCTTGTCGCCGTCCCTGGCGTCCAGCTTCACCACGCAGCGGTTCATGCGCACTGGCACGAGCGCCGCCGCGCCCAGCTCCGTGAGCTTCTGGGCGATGAAATCCAGCTTGTCGGCCTTGGGCAGGCCCTCGTACACGGTAATGCGCGTCGGGCTCTCGTTCGAGGGCAGCGCCTCAATCAGCCGCACCCGGCCGCCTTCATCCATCTCCGCCCGCCAGCGCCCGCCAGCGCCGTCCATGGCGCAGAGTTCGTCGCCCTTCTTCAGCCGCAGCACCTTTTCGGCGTGCCGGGCCTCCTCCGGCAGCAGCCTGGCAAAGCCGCCCTCCGGCGGGTCGATGTAAAAGCAGTGCATATTACCTCTTCCTGGCCGCCATGGCGCACCATTCGCCCTCGGCGAGGGCGTCCAGCAGCTCGTAGTTCGCCGCGTCGAGGGCGTTCAGCACGTCCTGCCGGCGCTCCACGGAGATGCCGGAGCAGATGAAGATGCCGCCGTCGACGATGCGCGCCCTCACGGGCTCCGCCAGCATCACGATCACGTCGGAGATGATGTTCGCGATCACCACGTCGCCGGACTCCTCCACCACGTCCAGCAGGTCGCCGCAGCGCACGTCGATCACGCCCCCGAAGCCGTTGATCCTCACGTTTTCCGCCGCCACGCGCACGGCCACGGCGTCCAGGTCCGTCGCCAGCACGGGCTGCGCGCCCATGTGGGCCGCCGCGATGGCGAGGATGCCGGTGCCGGTGCCGATGTCGATCACCCGGTTGCCTGCCTTCACGTACTTCTCCACCAGCTTCACGCACATGCCGGTGGTCTCGTGGGTGCCGGTGCCGAAGGCCATGCCGGGGTCGATCTCGATGACGTGGTCGCCCGGGCGCGTCTCCACGCTCTCCCAGCTGGGCTTCACGATCATGTGCTCGCCCAGCCGGAAGGGCTTGAAGGCCGCCTTCCAGCTCTCCGTCCAGTCCTGCTCGGCCACGTCGTGGCGCAGGGTTTCCAGCTTGCCCAGGTCCATGCCCAGCTCCATGCCCCGCAGGCGGCGCAGCTCGCCCTCGATGAAGGCCAGCCGGTCTGCCAGTTTTCCGTCCACCTCAAAGTAGCCCGTCACCTTCACGTCGTCGCCGATGCGCTGGGCGATGGCCTCGTCGATGATGTCCCACTGGCCCTCCGGCCGCTGGTTCGCCGCCACATCGTTCTTGTCCTCGATCATCGTGCCGGTGCTGCCCGCGTCCAGCAGGACCTGCGAGATCAGCTCGCTGGCCTCGGTGGTGGTGAGTATCGTGTATTCCATCCAGTCCATGTGCGTCGTCCTCTCATCAGTATACTTTGCCGTGCCAAAGCCCGACCACCGTCATGAACGCCAGCAGGGCGCATTCCCCCGCCAGCAGCGCCGCGAAGCCCCGCTTGCCCCGGGGGATCCGCGCCAGCATGGGATAGACGGCGTAGGCGGCGGACAGATAGCGTGCGCCGCTCAGAAGCCAGGTCGGCGCGAAGCTGACATAGTGAAACACCAGCAGGTAGGCCGTGTCCGCCACGTTCTCCCGCCTTCGCCGCCAGAACAGCACCGCCGGCACCGCCAGCAGCAGCGCGACCTGGGGGATCCAGACGCCGAGGCGGTAGAGGTTGTCGTCATAGCCGACGGCGTTGGCCAGGCAGTAGCGGAAGGTGTTCGCCATGCTGCCGAAGCTCTGGGACCAGTGTTCGCGCTGGAAGGTGAGAAATTGCAGGGGATCGCCGAACAGCCGCCAGTTGCCGAACAGGTACAGCGCCAGCCCCAGGCCCACCGGCAGCACCTTCGCGACGCACAGCGCCACCCGCTTCCAGTCCGGCGGCCCGTCCCGCCGCTCCCGCTCGGCCCTCAAAAGCTCCCAGAAGATCGGGATCGCCACGGCCATGCCCACGATGCGGGCGTTGGCCGCCATCGCGCCGAAGGCCACGGCCCAGACAAACCGCCGCCTGCGGGCAAAGAGCACCGCCAGCAGCGTTGCCAGCAGAAACGTCGATTCGGTGTAGGCGATGGAATAGAAGTAGGTCATCGGCGTGAACAGCGCAAGCAGCATCGCCCGCCGGCCCATCGTCGCGCCGCCGTCCAGCTCCGCCAGCCGGTACATCGCCATGCCGCAGCCGACCAGCGCGAGGTTTGAAACCACCTCCGCCGCGGCCAGCGCCGACATTCCCGTCGCCAGATGCAGCCCCCGGCAGAGCGCCGGGTAGAACGGCAGGAACACGATGTGCAGGCGCGGATCGCCCTCGGTGACGTACCAGTTTTCGATGATGCCCAGATAGTGGTTGGCGTCCCAGGGCTTCAGGCGATAGCCGAAGGCGCCCCACAGGCCCTCCAGCGAGTGGTTCTCGATGGCGAAGCAGGCGGCAAAGGTCAGCGCCACCAGCAGTCGCGAGGCGACGAAGGCGATCAGCGTCTCCGCCAGCACGCGCTTCAGCGGCGTCCGTCCGTCGCCTGGGCGCGGCTCGACAGGCCCGGTGAGCGCCGTTTTGAAATAGCGAAGCAGCTCGCAGACGACCAGCGCCGCGTAGCCCGCCATCACGAGACGGCCCAGCCAGAGCCCCACCGCATCGATACTCATGCCCATCACCCGCCTTGCCGCCCTGATTATAGCATGAATCCCCTTCTTCGACAAGCGGCGTATGTTAATCTTGGGGTTGTCTCAAAACGCATAATCATACAACAGGTATGCACGTGTAGGGGCGGCGTTGCGCTGCCCGCCGGGTACAACGATGCAAATCGTACAAAGGCGGGCGCCGCAACAGCGCCCCTGCGCATCTATTATGCGTACATATTCATTTTGAGACAACCCCTTGGGGGCAATGCCGCAGGCTGTGTCAAAAACCCGGATTGCCACGTCGGTTTTCGTTGGAGCCGACGTGGCAATCCGGGTTTTTTCCGGCTCGCTCAGCTGAACGCGTCCTTCAGCTTGTCGAAGAACGACTTTTTCTTTTCATACTGGCTGCCGCTGGTGGAATCGTCAAACTGGCGCAGCAGCTCCTTCTGTTGATTGGTCAGCTTCTTGGGGATCTCCACCACGGCGGTGACGTAGAGGTCGCCCTTGCCGCCGCCCCGCAGGTGGGTGACGCCCTGGTCGCGCAGGCGGAACACCTGGCCGGGCTGGGTGCCCTCCGGGAACTTGTACTTCACCGGCTTGGTCAGCGTGGGCACGTCCAGCTCCGCGCCGAGGGCCGCCTGGGTGAAGGTGAGGGGCATTTCGATGTAGAGGTCGTCGTCCCGCCGCCGGAACAGCTTGTGAGGCTTCACGGTGATGACGATCAGCAGATCGCCGGGCTGGCCGCCGCGCTCGCCCAGGCCGCCCTGGCCACGGATCGTCAGCACCTGGCCGTTGTCGATGCCGGCGGGCACCTTCACGGTGCGGCGCTTGCTGACGCGCACCTTGCCGCGCCCGTGGCACTTCTGGCAAGGCTCGGTGATGATCTTGCCGGTGCCGTGGCAGCGGGAGCAGGTCTGCACGTTGGTCATGCGGCCCAGGATGGTGTTCGTCACCACGCGCTCCTGGCCGGTGCCGTGGCAGTTCGGGCAGTTGTCCACCTTGCTGCCGGGATTCGCGCCGGAGCCGTTGCAGGTGGGGCAGGCCTCGTCGCGCACCAGGTTGATCTCCTTCTCGCAGCCCATGGCCGCCTCCTCGAAGGTGATCGTCAGGTCATAGCGCAGGTCGTCGCCCCGCACCGGGCCGTTGGAGCGCGCGCCGCCGAAGCCGCCGCCGGTGAACATATTGAAGATATCCTCGACGCCGCCGAACCCGCCAAAGCCGCCGAACCCGCCGCCGCCAAAGCCGCTGAAATCACCATAGCCGGCGCCCTGGGGGCCGTCGTGGCCGAACTGGTCGTACTGGGCGCGCTTCTGGGGATTGGAGAGCACCTGATAGGCCTCGTTGATCTCCTTGAAGCGCTCCTCCGCGCCGGGATCGTTCGGGTTCGCGTCCGGGTGGTTCTTCTTGGCCAGCGTCCGATAGGCCTTTTTGATGGTCGCCTCGTCCGCGCCCTTGTCGACGCCCAGGACCTCGTAATAATCGCGTTTGTTTGCCATGCTGCATCATCCTCTCGGATGGGTTGTATCAAAATGAGGGAATAGGCAATAGGGAATAGGCAATAGGAGCAGTGGCTGCCGCCTTTTCTGAATCCATGATTTCATGTGAACAGGCAGCAGCAGCATTTCCTATTGCCTATTGCCTATTCCCTATTGCCTCAATAAGGGGCAAGGTCCGGAGATCCTTTGCCCCTTCCGTTTACTGATTAACCGTCTCAGTTGCCGTCGGTGAACTCGCTGTCCACGGTGCCGTCGTCGTTGACGTTCGCGCCGCCGTTGCCGGGATTGAAGCCCGCGTCGCCGGGGTTCGCGCCGCCAGCGGCGTTCTGCTGCTGGTAGACCTTGCCGAACACGTCGTAGGTCGCCTTGCTGAAGCTCTCCATGGCGCTCTTGATCTGCTCCACGTCGTTGCCGGCGCGGGTCTGCTTGAAGCTTTCCAGCTCGCTCTCCAGCTTGGCCTTGTCGGCGGGATCCAGCTTGTCGCCCAGGTCCTTGATGGTCTTCTCGGTCTGATAGATCAGGCTGTCGGCCTGGTTGAAGGTCTCGGCCTGCTCCTTGTTCTTCTTGTCCTCGGCGGCAAACTGCGCGGCCTCGTCCACGGCCTTCTTGATCTCCTCCTCGCTCATGTTGGAAGAGGCGGTGATGGCGATGGACTGCTCCTTGCCGGTGCCCAGGTCCTTGGCGGACACGTGCACGATGCCGTTGGCGTCGATATCGAAGGTGACCTCGATCTGCGGCACGCCGCGGGGCGCTGGCGCGATGCCGGTCAGCTGGAAGCGGCCGAGGGTCTTGTTGTAGGCCGCCATTTCACGCTCGCCCTGGAGCACGTGCACGTCCACGCTGGTCTGTCCGTCGGCCGCGGTGGAGAACACCTGGGTCTGCTTGACGGGGATGGTGGTGTTGCGCTCGATCAGGCGGGTGAACACGCCGCCCAGAGTCTCGATGCCCAGGGACAGCGGGGTGACGTCCAGCAGCACGATGTCCTTCACGTCGCCGCCCAGGACGCCGCCCTGGATGGCAGCGCCCACGGCCACGCACTCATCGGGGTTGATGCCCTTGAAGGGCTCCTTGCCGGTGATGCGCTGCACGGCCTCCTGGACCGCCGGGATGCGGGTGGAGCCGCCTACCAGGATCACCTTGTCGATGTCCTTGCTGGAGACGCCGGCGTCGCGCATGGCCTGGGTCATCGGGCCCACGGTCTTCTCCACCAGGTCGCTGGTCAGCTCGTTGAACTTGGCGCGGCTGATGGTCACGTCCAGGTGCTTCGGGCCGGTGGCGTCTGCGGTGATGAAGGGCAGGTTCACGTTGGTGCTCATCAGGCCGCTCAGGTCGATCTTGGCCTTCTCGGCAGCTTCCTTCAGGCGCTGCAGGGCCATGCGGTCCTGGCGCAGGTCGATGTTGTTCTCCTTCTTGAACTCCTCGGCGATGTAGTCGATCAGCCGCTGGTCGAAGTCGTCGCCGCCCAGGCGGTTGTTGCCGGCGGTGGCCAGCACCTCGAAGATGCCGTCGCCCACTTCCATCAGGCTCACGTCGAAGGTGCCGCCGCCCAGGTCATACACCAGGATCTTGTGGGCGTCGCCCTTGTCCAGGCCGTAGGCCAGCGCCGCGGCGGTGGGCTCGTTGATGATGCGCTTCACGTCCAGGCCCGCGATGCGGCCGGCATCCTTGGTGGCCTGGCGCTGGGCGTCGGAGAAGTAGGCCGGCACGGTGATGACCGCCTCGCTGACGCTCTCGCCCAGATAGCTCTCGGCGTCCGCCTTCAGCTTCTGCAGGATCATGGCGCTGATCTCCGGCGGGGTGTAGTTGTGGCCGTCGATGGCGATCTTGCGATCGGTGCCCATGTCGCGCTTGATGGAGATGATGGTGCGGTCCGGGTTGGTGACGGCCTGGCGCTTGGCGACCTGGCCGACCAGGCGCTCGCCGTTCTTGGAGAACGCCACGACGGACGGGGTGGTGCGAGCGCCCTCAGCGTTCGCGATGACGACGGGCTCGCCGCCCTCCATGACGGAGACGCAGCTGTTGGTGGTGCCCAGATCGATACCGATAATCTTGCTCATAATGATAACCTCCTATTTTGTCGAAAATGTTCGTTGTTTGCGTATTATAAACCCTCAACCCAGTGAGGAGTGAGGAGTCCGGAATCAGGAGCTCAGGTGCAAATCAGTCGCGAGGGGATGGCGTTCTGCCATCTCAACCCCTCACCCCTGGCTCATTCTTCAACCGAGACCTTCACCATCGCATAGCGGATGATCTTGTCCTTGACCCTGTAGCCCTTCTGGAAGACCTCCAGCACCTTGCCGGGGTCGTCGGCGGCCTCGCGCATCACGGCGTTGTGCTTTTCGGGGTCGAATTCCTCGCCCAGGGCGGGCACCTCCTCGAACCCGAAGCGCTTCAGGCCCTCGAACAGGGTGTTCAGCGTCATCTTCACGCCCTCCGCCAGCGCCTTCGCGCCGTCGTCGTCGGTCTTTTCGGCGGCCTCGACGGCCCGCTCCAGGTTGTCGATGGCGGGCAGCATTGCCGCGATGGCCTCGCGCACGCCGTCCTCATAGCCGTCGCTGCGGGCGGTCTGGTTGCGGCGCTTGAAGTTCTGGAAATCGGCCTGGGCGCGCAGCAGCGAATCCTTCAATTCGTCCCGCTGCTTCACGGCCTGCTCCAGAGCGGCCTGCCATTCCTCGACAGTGGCCTCCTTCGCCTCGGAAACCTCGCTCTCCATGGGCTCGGCCTCGGCCTGGGGCTGCGCCTGCTCGATCACAGGCTCGGCGTTGGTCGTCTTGTCCTTCTTCTTCATTTCACTGTCTCCTTATCAACGATACTCGCTCAGCACGTCGCTCAGCGCCCGTCCCATGAATTCCAGCACCGAGATGACCCGGTTGTAGTTCATGCGGGTGGGGCCGATGATGCCCAGCGTGCCGTTGGAATGATCGCCCACGCGGTAGCTTGCCGTGACGATGGAGCAATCGCTCAGCGCGGGCAGCTGGTTTTCCGGCCCGATGCGGATGGAGATCTCCATGCCGCCGTCCCGGTTGAGCAGGTTCCGCAGGGTATCCTTCGATTCCAGCACCGACAGGAAGCTGCGCGCCTTGTTCACGTCGCTGTACTCCGGGTATTCCAGCATGTTGGTCTGGCCGCCCACAATCACGTCCGAGGCGTCGCCACCGGACTCCAGCCGCTTTTCGATCACCTGCAGGGTCTCGCCCAGCAGCTTCCGGTTGGTCTCGGCGTTTCGAAGCAGCTCCGAGAACGCCTGTCGGACGGCCTCCAGCGGCTTGTCGGCCAGCTTTTCCGTCAGCATGCGGGAGATGGCGTACAGCTCGTCGGCGTCCATGCCGTCGGGCACGCGGATCAGCGCGTCCTTGACGATGCCCACGTTGGTGACGATCACCATCAGGGCCGTGCGCTCCGCCACCGGCACCAGCTGCACGTGCTTGATGCGCAGCGTGCCCAGCTTCGGGGCCACGATCACCGAGGTGTATTTCGTCGCGTCGCTCAAAACGCCCGCGGCGCTTCGGATCACCCCTTCCACCTGCTTCGACTTGGAGATCAAATGCTCGTGCATCTTCTCCCGCTCGTCATTGGTGAGCTTCACGGTCTTCATCAGGTGGTCCACATACAGGCGATAGGCCTTGTTGGACGGCACCCGGCCGGCGGAAGTGTGGGGCTGGTCCAGGTAGCCCAGCTCCTCCAGGTCGCTCATCTCGTTGCGAATGGTCGCGGGCGAGTAGCCGACGCCGGATTTGCGGGAGATCGTGCGGGAGCCCACGGGCATCGCCGTCAGGATGTAGTCGTCGATGATGGCCTGCAGGATCAGATACTTTCTCTCGTCCAGCTGCATCTGAACACTCCCCCTTTCGATCTGGCCTGTTAGCACTCAACACAATCGAGTGCTAACGGCTGAACATAATGTACCACCAAGGGCCATTTTTGTCAATGGGTTTTGGATTTGATTGATTGTAAAGTTTTAGAAAATCAGCTTCTTCCTCTATAAATGTAAAATCTCCCGCAACCCCTTGCCGTTATGTGCGCTCTGTGCTATAATATCTTTTGCGTGATTAATCAGATGCCGGTTCCGCCGGAGAGCCGACAGTCCGATTAGAGTGAGGTGAAAACCATGAAGGAGAATATCCATCCGAATTACGGCAAGGCAGTGGTCCGCTGCGTTTGTGGCGAGACCTTCGAGACCGGTTCCGTGAAGAAGGAGATGCGCGTTGATATTTGCTCAAAGTGCCATCCTTTCTACACCGGCAAGCAGAAGCTGGTTGATACCGGCGGACGCGTGGATCGCTTCAAGAAGCGCTACGGCATGTAGGCAAACCGCAAGCATCGGCAAAGCACGCCTTTGTCGATGCTTTTGCCGTTTATATGCGCGTAGAATCCCAAAAGCCTGGCGGATACGCGCCAGGCTTTTGTTTGTCCTGTGGCCCGCGTCGCTCACCCGGTATAATCCCTCCACACTCCACACTCAAAGCAGGTGGTTATCATGTCCAACGAAACCAGAGTCCACGCTTCCCCCGTCGCCGAGGGAACGCGGGTGCAGATCGGCAGCGCCACGGCCTTCGCGGTGCGGCGGGAGAGCAAGGACATCTCCCTGCGCATCCGCCGCGAATACCACACCGCGCGAAACGCCATGGAGCGCATTCCCTTCCTGCGGGGCATCCTGCGGCTGGTCTGCTCCGTGGCGGACTTCTTGGACGGCGTGGCCGAATCCGCCCAGCTGGAGCCGCAGCCCATCGTGAAGGGCAGCCGGTTCGAGCAGCGCTTCGCGGAGCTGTTTCGCGTGAACCCCACCAGCCTGGTGGCGGCGGGCAGCGCCATCGCGATCGTGTTCCTGGTCGCGGGGCTGTTCCTCTTCGGCCCGTGGGCGCTGGTGCGCTGGGTGCTGCCGCAGCTGGAGCTGTCGCGTCCCGGCATCAACGCCGTCGCTTGTGCCACGCGGGTGCTGGCCGGGCTGATCTGCGTGGCGCTCGTGCCGCGGCTGCGGGTGGTGAGCCGGTTCTGCATGTATCGCGGGGCGCTGAACAAGGTGCTGAACGCCGCGGACGGCTCGGAGCCCGTGAAGCGCGAGGCCGCCGAAAAGGCCAGCCGCTTCAGCCACCGCAGCGACGCCGCCTTCGCGGTGACGACGCTGCTTCTGTCCATCGTCGCCTTCGCGCTGGTGCGCACGTTCACGCTGCCGGTGCAGCTGCTGGTGCGCGTGCTGATCGTGCTGATCGTCGCGGCGGTGCTCGGCGAGATCGTCCACTGGCTGGAAATCGCCTGGCCGAACCCCGTCGCCCGGGCGCTGCTCGCGCCGCAGACGGGCCTGGAGCGCCTGCTGGTGCGCGAACCCCACCCCCAGATGATCGAGGTCGCGCTCTGCGCCTACAACGCGGCGCTGGAGAACGACCGATGACGGAGCGTCGCGCTCCCCACTCCCCTACGGAAAGGAAGCTACCTATTGAATATCTCTGAATGGCTCGCGCGCGCCGAGTCCCAGCTGACCGCCTCCGGCTGTCCCGATCCCCAGGTGGACGCCCGCTGGATGGCGGAGGATACGCTGGGCATGACGCGCACGGAGCTGAAATTTGAATCGGACCGCGCCATCCCCGCCGACGCGCTGAGCCGCCTCGAGGGCATGCTCAGCCGCCGCTGCGCCGGGGAGCCGGTGCAATACATCCTCGGCAGCGCCGACTTCATGGGCCTGAAGTTTGAGGTCGGGCCCGCCGTGCTGATCCCCCGCCAGGACACCGAGACGCTGGTGGAGGCGGCCATGATCGACCTGCAGGGCCGGTCCGACGACCCGTCGGTGCTGGACCTGTGCGCCGGCAGCGGCTGCATCGGGCTCAGCCTGGCCTCGCTGGCGCCCGGTGCCCGGGTCACGCTTTCGGACATCAGCCGGGAGGCGCTGGAGATCGCGCGCAGGAACGCCCACGCGCTGAGCGTGAAGGCGGAGCTGAAGCACGGCGACCTGTTTCGCGCCGTGGGCCGCGAGCGCTTCGACCTGATCGCCTCAAACCCGCCCTACATCCCCCGACGGGAGCTGGGCGACCTGCAGCGCGAGGTGCAGTTTGAGCCGCGGCTGGCGCTGGACGGCGGCGCGGACGGGCTGGACTTCTATCGCGCCATCGCCGCCGACGCCCCGAAGCACCTGAACCCCGGCGGGTCGATCTACCTGGAGGTGGGCATCGGCCAGGCCGAAGCGGTGCTGGCGCTGCTCAAGGCCGGCCTGCCCTGCGTGGAGGCCGGGACGATCCGGGACCTGAACGGCATCGAGCGGGTCGTGTTCGCGAAGATATAAGGAGAACGCTATGCAGGGAACATCATTCAACGAACAGGAGCGCATCGCGGCCCAGCTGGAAGCCATCCAGGGCCGGTATGAGGAGCTGTCCATCCGCATCACGCTGCCGGAGGTGATCGCCGACACGGCCACGTTCACGAAGCTGATGCGCGAACACAGCGAGCTGGGCGAGCTGAACGAGATCGCCGCGGCCTACAAAAAGCTGCTGGACGACATCGACGCCGCCCGGGAGATGCTGGACGATCCGGACATGGCGGAGCTGGCCCGGGAGGAGCTGCCGGAGCTGGAAAAGCAGCTGGACGAGGCCACGCAGCGGGCGCGGATCGCCCTTTTGCCGAAGGACCCGGACGACTACAAGAACGCCCTGCTGGAGGTGCGCGCGGGCGCGGGCGGCGACGAGGCCGGCCTGTTTGGCGCGCAGCTTTTGCGCATGTACACCCACTACGCCGACAGCCAGGGCTGGAAGGTGGAGATGGTGGAGGACGGCTCAACGGAGCTGGGAGGCCTGAAGGAGAGCGTGATCCTGATCCAGGGCAAGAACGTGTTCCAGAAGCTGAAATTTGAATCCGGCGTCCACCGGGTGCAGCGCGTGCCCGTCACCGAATCCTCCGGCCGCATCCACACCTCCACCGCCACGGTGGCGGTGCTGCCGGAGGCGGAGGACGTGGAGGTGGAGATCAACCCGAACGACCTGCGCATCGACACCTACCGGGCCTCCGGCGCGGGCGGACAGCACGTCAACCGCACCGACTCCGCCGTGCGCATCACCCACCTGCCCACCGGCCTGGTGGTCACGTCCCAGGATCAGCGCAGCCAGATCCAGAACCGCGAAAAGGCCATGCGCGTGCTGAAATCCCGTCTCTATGAATTGCAGCGGGAGCAGCAGGAGGGCGAGTACGCCAGCCGCCGCCGCCTGCAGGTGGGCACCGGCGACCGCAGCGAGCGCATCCGCACCTACAACTTCCCCCAGGGCCGCGTCACCGACCACCGCATCGGCCTGACCCTCTACAAGATCGACGAGGTCATGGAGGGCCACCTGGACGAGATCATCGACGCGCTGACGCTGGCGGAACAGACGGCCTTGTTGAACGAAAACGGCTGATGCCGTTTGGGTTCAGTGAGGGGTGAAAAACTGCGGAAGAAATCCCGATGGGATTTGCTCCGCAACTCCTCACTCCACACTCCTCATTCCGCCCCATCGCCCTGCCAACTCAAATGAGGTGTTGAAATGGTTCATGTTCGCCGCGCCGCCGGGCGCGACATCCCGGCCATCATGGCGCTGCTCTTGCAGGTGAATATGGTGCACCACAACGGGCGGCCGGACCTGTTCAAGGGCCCGACCACGAAGTACACCGAGGACGAGCTGCGCGCGATCCTCGCGGACGAGGCCACGCCGGTGTTCGTCTGCGCCGACGAGGAGGATCGCGTGCTCGGCCACGGCTTCTGCGTGTTCCAGCACGCCGGCGGCCAGCTGATGGAGGCGCACGACACGCTGTACATCGACGATATCTGCGTGGACGAAGCCGCCCGCGGCAGGGGCGTCGGACGGGCGCTGTACCAGCACATCCTGGACTTTGCCCGCGTCGCCGGGTGCTACAACGTCACCCTCAACGTGTGGACCTGCAACCCCGGCGCGATAAAGTTCTATGAAAAGCTGGGGATGACGCCCTACAGGGTCGGCATGGAAGCGATCCTGTAAGGCTTCCCCAACCCTTCCCCGAAAGGAGCGTCTGACGTGATTCGCGAAGCCAACGCCGCCGATTTGCCCGCGCTGCTTGACCTGTACCTTGACCTGCACGAGACGCGCCTGCCGGACGCCGAACGCGCGGACGCGGCCTGGCGCAAAATCCTTTCCGACCCGGACCATCATGTGCTGGTCTGCGACCTGAAGGGCGAGATCGTGTCCTCCTGCGTCTGCGCCGTCCTCCCCAATCTGACGCGGAACGCCCGGCCCTACGCGCTGATCGAGAACGTCGTCACCCGCAAGGACCATCGGGGAAAGGGCCACGCCACCGCCTGCCTGGACCGGGCCAGGGAGATCGCCGCCGATGCCGGCTGCTATAAGATCATGCTGCTGACCGGCGCGAAGGACGCGGCCACGCTGGATTTCTACCGCCATACCGGCTTTGACGACGGGGAAAAGACGGCGTTCATCCGACGCCTGGATTGAAAACCCGGCCCACAGTTCCCCCTCTTCGGGGGAGTCAAAACGAGCGTAAGGAGACTTTCTCTTGCAAACCGAACTTCTCTCTGTCACCCCGGAAGCTATCCAGAGGGCCGGCGAGCTGATCCGCCAGGGCCAGCTGGTGGGCTTCCCCACCGAGACGGTCTACGGCCTGGGGGCCAACGCGCTGGACGCGGACGCGGTGAAGCGCATCTTCGAGGCCAAGGGCCGCCCGGGCGACAACCCGTTGATCGTGCACATCAGCCGCATCGACCAGCTGGCCCCGCTGATCTCCGGGGAGCCCTCCCCTGCCGCGAAGGCGCTGATGGACGCCTGGTGGCCGGGGCCGATGACGCTGATCTTCCCCAAGTCCGATGTGGTGCCCATGGATGTCACCGCGGGGCTTTCCACCGTGGCCGTGCGCTTCCCGGCGCACCCGGCGGCCCAGGCGCTGATCGACGCCGCCCAGCGGCCCATCGCCGCGCCCAGCGCCAACCGCTCCGGTCGGCCCAGCCCCACCACGGCGGCGCACGTCATGGAAGACATGGACGGGCGCATCCCGCTGATATTGGACGGCGGCGCCTGCGAGGTGGGCCTGGAGTCCACGGTGATCGACATGACCGGGAGCGAGCCGCGCATCCTGCGGCCCGGCGGCGTGACGCCGGAGATGATCGCCCAGGTGGCGGGCAGCGCCGGGGTGGACCCCGCCGTGATGCGCCCGCTGAAGGAGGGCGAGGTGGCCCGAAGCCCGGGCATGAAGTATCGCCACTACGCTCCCACCGGCGCGCTGACCATCGTCAAAGGCGCGGATGGGGCTGTGATCCGGAAGATCTGCGACCTGTACGACGCGGCGCTTGAGGTGGGCAATCGCCCGCTGATCCTGGCGCTGGAGGGGCACCTACCCGCCTATGGAGACCGCAAGGCCCTGTCCCTGGGCGCGGACGCTGCCGGGATGGCCCATGCGCTGTTCGCCCGTCTGCGGGACGCGGACGAGATCGGCGCAGATGCGCTGTTCTCCGAGGCGGTGGCTGCGGACGGCGTGGGGCTGGCCGTGATGAACCGGCTGGGCCGCGCCGCTGCGTTTCACATCGTTGAAGCGGATGAATAATCGACCCACAGAGAATAATGAGAACCAGATTGCCACGTCGGCCTGAAGGCCTCCTCGCAATGACACATTGCCTTGCGCACAGCGAGCGTCATTGCGTGGGACCCCAAAGGGGTGGCGTGGCAATCCGGTTTCCTGGCAGGGACTTGCGGACGCATATTGCCCGGCGGGCGGCGCAACGCCGCCCCTGCAATGCGCCGTCAACCCACCTGCAACAACAAAGGGGGCTGTCTCAAAAGAGACAGCCCCCTCGTTTGCTCAACCTATGGTCGGCGTTTCAGGAATTATTCCTGAGCGGCCTTCCAATCGGCGTACTGAGCCTCGACCTCAGCGATGATGTCGGGCATGCCGGCGTCATTCAGAGCGGTCTTCAGAGCCTCGATGCCAGCAGCGGGATCGTCGGGATCCACGGCGCCGCACATCAGAGGATTGGCGTACTCGGTCACAACCGCGTCAACAGCCGCGATCTGATCGGCCACGTTGTCCTTCACGAAGCGGAAGCCCAGGGAAGCGGTGGGGATAGCATCGTCCGCATAGGACTGCAGCAGCTCGTTCTTCTGGGGATCCTCGCCCTCGGTGACGTACTGGAGCTTGGTGTTACCAACCATCCAAGCACCGCCGTGCACGCCGTACCAGTTCTGGTCGGTGAGCTTGATTGTGGCGTCATCAATCTTCTCGTAGTTCACGCCTTCAGCACCGTAGCACATCAGGTTGATCAGGGTCGCGTCGCTGTGCATCAGGTTCAGGTACTTCATAGCGGCCTCGGGGTTCTGGGAGGTCACCGGGATGCCGAACATGGAGCCGCCGGCGTGAGTGGTCACGACGTACTTGGGCTGCATGGTGATCTCAACGCACTCGAACTCGGCGGTCGCATTGGCGTTCATCATTTCAACAGCCTTGATGTTGTTGCCCTTCAGGGGCTGGGAGAAGGCCAGGAAGTCGCCGCGGCCGAAGGTGCCGTTGTAGTCGAAGGAGGTCAGAGCGGCATCGGGATCGATGTAGCCCTTCTGCGCCCAGTCATACATCAGGCGGATGTGCTCCTCCTGCTCGGGAGTCTCGAAGATGCTGTAGACGGTCTCGTCGAAGTTGCCGTCAGCGTCCTGCGCCATCTTCATGGCGATGGAGTTGTTGGTCATGCCGGCCCAGTCGGGGCACCAGGGCTCGTCGGCCCAGCGGCCATTCTGACCATCCATCAGATAGGGGTACTTGTCCGGGAACATTTCCTTGTACTTCTGCAGCCAGGGCTCCAGATCCGCGGTGGTCTTGATGGAAGGATCGTCAGCGGTGACGTCCCAGCCAATGGCCTCAGCGGCGGTCTTGTTGATGATGAAGCCTTCCGGCACGCACAGCTCCTTGTTGGTGGGGATGCCGTACAGAACGCCGTTCACGCGGACGCCGTCCAGGAAGGTCTGGGGCAGGGTCTCGGTGATGCCCTGGCCATACTCGGCCAGCAGGTCGTCCAGTGGCAGCAGCAGGCCGCCGGCCACTTCGATGCCGTAGCCTTCCCAGTCAGCGGTGAAGATCAGGTCCATCTTCTCGCCGGACTGCAGGGCGTTGATGGCCTTGTCGTTCCAATCGCCCCAGCCGATGATGTGATAGGAGACATTCGCGCCGATCAGCGGCTCGATGTACTCGTTGACAGCAGCCTCAACGCCAGCACGGACGGCTTCGTTGTCGCCGTTGCCCACCCAGTAGATGTCCAGGGTGTAAACGTCCTCAGCCACAGCGGCAGTGACCAGCGACAGAACCATCGCCAGCGCCAGAAGCAGAGTTACCAGTTTACGCATTTGTTTTCCCTCCTTGGTTGTCTTTATTTCGAGGGCCGCGTACGCCCTTGAAATCATGATAGAGAATAGGGACCAGGGACCAGGGATTAGGGATTAGGGATTAGGGAAAGCTTGCCGATGCTCCTAACTCCTAACTCCTCACTCGTCTTAGCCCTTCACAGCGCCGACGGTCAGGCCCTTGACGAAGTACTTCTGGAAGAAGGGGTACGCCATGATGATCGGGCCCACCGTGACCACTGCCATGGCCATGCGGAACGTCTCCGCCGGCAGGTTCGCCACGTTCACGCCGCCCATTCGGCTGGCGTTCTCCTTGATGAACCGCAGGTTGTTCATGGTCTGGTAGATAGTGTACTGCAGGTTGTAGTACTGCGCGCTGTCGTTGATCAACAGGCAGTTGCGGAAGTCGTTCCACACGCCGATGGCGCTGAACAGGGCCACCGTCGCAAAGCCCGGCAGGGCCAGCGGGGCCACGATCTGGATCAGCGTGCGCCACTCGCCGCAACCGTCGATACGGGCCGACTCAATGATCGCCTCGGGCACCGACGATTGATAGAACGTGCGCATGATGATGACCCAGTAGGCCGAGAAGCTCATGGGCAGGAACAGCGCCCAAACCGTGTCCTTCAGGCCCAGCACCGAACGGGTCATGTTGTAGTAGGAAACCATGCCGCCGCCGAACAGCATCGTGAAGAACGAGAAGAACGTAAAGAACTTCTTGTACTTGAAGTCCGGTCGGCTGAGCGCGTAGGCGTACAGGCCCACGGTGATCACCGAGATGATCGTGCCCGACACGGTGGCGATGATGGTGTTCCTGTAGGCGGTGATGATGATCGAGCCGCCGTTGAACAGGTAGGTGTAGGCCATCGTGGAGAACTCCAGCGGCCACAGGCGGTAGCCGTAGGTGGTCAGCGCCACCTCGCTGGTGAACGAAGACACCAGGATGATCCACAGTGGGAAGATGGTCAGGATACAGGCCACGATCAGCAGCACGTTGAACGCCGCGTTCGCGCCTCGTGAGATCTGGTTGCGGGCTGCGCTGTGGCGCGCCGCCTCCTTCTCCGCCTTCTTTAATTTCTTGACGTCAATAGCAGTCATCTTTCGCTTCCTCCCTTCATCAGAACAGCGCCATGTCGGGATGGGACTTGCGCACGATGCCGTTGGTCACCAGGATCAGGATGAAGCCGACCACCGACTGGAAGAAGGCGCCCGCGCCGGCATAGCCGAAGGAGTTGCGCAGGTTGCCCTTCTTCAGCATGTCGTACACGTAGGTGTCGATGGTGCTGGTCACCTGGCGCAGCGTGCCGGAGCCGTTGGGCAGGGAGTAGAACATGTCGAAGTCGCCGTTGAAGATGCGGCCCACCGCCAGGATCTGCAGCATCACCACGACGGGCATCAGCTGCGGCAGGGTGATGTACTTGAACTGCTGCCACTTGCTGGCGCCGTCGATGGCGCCGGCCTCGTACAGCTGCTCGTCAAAGCCGGTCAGCGTGGCCAGGTAGATGATGGAGCCCTGGCCGGTGTACTTCCACACGTTGGCGATCAGGAAGATCCACGGCCAGTACTTCTTCTGGGCGTAGAACTTGATGGCTTCCTTGCCCATGGCCGCGTTGATCTGGTTGAAGAAACCGTTGGCCGCGATCATGGCGTACAGCGCGTACATGACCACGATCCAGCTGACGAAGTAGGGCATGAACAGGATGGTGTGATACACCTTCGCGGTGCGGCGGTTGCGCATTTCGTTGATCAGCACCGCCAGGCCCACCTGCAGCACCACGCCCACCACCATGAACAGCAGGTTGTAGCCCACGGTGTTGCGGATCAGCATCGGCGCGTCCTTCAGCAGGTAGGTGAAGTTGTTCAGGCCGTTCCATTCGCTGGTCACCAGGCTGTTCAGGAACACGTTCTGGAAGAACGAGCCCGCAGTCGGCACCGCCATCTGATACTTCTTGAACGCCAGGATGATGCCGGGCATCGGCAGATAGGCAAACGCCAGCAAAAACAGCGCGCCCGGCAGCACCATCGCAAGGTACGCGCCCTGCCGCTTGCCGGAATCGGCCAGCTTTTTCTGCTTCCCGTTTTGACTGGCTTGGGTTCCAACGCTCATGCCGGTTATACCACCTTTCTCTTGCATCGGAGACGGCTGATCGGCTTGCGCCCGGATCGCAATCTCACGATTCAAAATTTAAATCCGTATGAATTGTATCACATCCAATTCCGCTTTGCAAGTATGTTTTGCACAAATTTCCCATTTTTATTTTATCAACTTCGATAGTCAGATAAAATTGGGTGGTTTTTTGCCGCTTTTAACCATAACAAACCAGAAAAAATAACAGAAATTACTAAATCGTTTTCTCCGTCAGGGCCTCTCCGGCGCCGAAAACGGTTTCCCTCTTCCGGAAAACGGAAGCCCGCCGGGTCGCGCCGTCATGTTTTGGTCCCGGCGCGCACATGATGAACCGATGGATTCTTGATGCCGGAGGTTTACGCCATGATCCGAAAAATCGCCGCGCTGTTGATCGCCCTGATGCTGGTGATCGCCGCTCATGCAGAGGAGATCGACCTCTCCCCCACGCCCGCGCCCACGGAAGCCGCCCCCGTCGCGCTGCCTCCCATCTCCACCGCGCCGCTGCTGGAAAGCGCGCCGATGCGGCTGAACTGCGCCTCCGCCCTGCTGATGGAGGCGGACAGCGGGCAGATCATATTCGAAATGAACGCCGATTCGCCCCGGCCCGTGGCCTCCGTCACGAAGGTCATGACGATCCTGCTGACGCTGGAGGCCGTGGAAGCGGGCAAGATCGCCCTTTCCGACGTCGTCACCGTCTCCGAGACCGCCGCGGGCATGGGCGGCAGCCAGGTGCTGCTGGACGTGGGCGAGCGGCAGGACGTGGGCACGCTGCTCAAGACCATGATCGTCGGCAGCGCGAACGACGCCGCCGTGGCCCTGGCGGAGACGCTGTACGGCAGCGAGGCCCTGTGCGCCGAGGCCATGAACCGCCGCGCCGCAGAGCTGGGCCTGTCGGGCAGCCGATTCGTCAACTGCACGGGGCTTCCCGTGGAGGGCCAGCACACCACCGCCCGCGACGTGGCCGTGATGGCCCGGCAGCTGTTTGCCCACGAGGCCTATTTCGACTATTCCTCTGTCTGGATGGAGGACATCGACCATGGCGACGGCCGCGTGACCCAGCTGGTGAACACGAACAAGCTGCTGCGCCTGTACGACGGCTGCGACGGCGGCAAGACCGGCTCCACCAACGAGGCGGGCTACTGCGTGGCCGCCACGGCAAAGCGGGGCGGCATGCGGCTGATTGCCGTGGTACTGGGGGCCGCCAGCGGCAAGGAGCGCTTTGCCCTGGCCCGGGAGATGTTCGACTATGGCTTCGCCAACTACCGCCAGTATCCCGTCGCCCGCCGCGGCACGAAGGTGCGGGGCCGGCTGCCCGTCACCGGCGGCGAGGCGGACGGCGTGTCCCTCGCCCTGGACGGCGACCTGACCCTGCTGGTGAACAAGGGCGACGAGCAGCGGGTGGACCTCTCCCCCGCCCTGCCGGAGTCCGTGAGCGCGCCGGTACGCGCCGGGGACGTGGTCGGACAGGTGATCGTAAACGTGGACGGACGCGCCGTGGCCGAGATTCCCGTCGTCGCCAGCGAGGACGTGGCGGCAAAGGGCGCGGGCTTCCGGCGCATCTGGGCCCACTGGCTGACGAAGCCGCGAAACAGCGGAGAGTGAGAAATCCCATCGCCGTCTTCCATGAATCGGCTCTTCACGGCTCCTTCTGGGATAGGGCGAGGAGGCTTGCCGGTTTTCTCTTTCAACGCTGCAAGCCAACGGAACGTACAGATCCTTCCCTTCGCTCAGGATGACAGGAACTGCGGCTTGCCGTCATCCTGAGCAGAGCGAAGGATCTGTATTTCGCTTACTCCCCGGGTTTCCGTGAGGAACCCATCAATTTCCCCCTTGACACATAATACTATGTGGTGTATTATATTACGTGTCAAGGGGGTGTTTGCATGGATGTCCAGCTGAAGCGGGGCATATTGGACGCCTGCGTGCTGACGGTGCTGCGGCGGGGCGAATCCTACGGCTACCAGCTGGTGCGGGACGTGAGCGAGATCGTCGCCGTGTCGGAATCCACGCTCTATCCGATCCTCAAGCGGTTGGAGTCGGGCGGGCTGGTGACGGTGCGCTCGGCGGAGCACAACGGCAGGCTGCGGAAGTACTACCGGATCACAGAGGCCGGCGAGCGGCGCATCCACGCCTTTCTGGATGAATGGCGGGAGCTGCTGCGGGCGCTGAGCCAAATCGAAGCGGAGGTTGAGGGAAGATGACAAAACAGGCATTTCTGGACGAGCTGAACCGGCTGACGGGCGGCCTTGGCGAGGCGGAGCGCGCGCGGCTGGTGGATTACTATCGCGAAATGATCGAGGACCGCGTGGAGGAAGGCGTTTCGGAGGCGGAGGCCGTCGCGGCGCTGGGCAACCCGGCGGACATCGCCCTGGAATTTGCCCCCGCGGACGCCCAGGCATCCGCCGCGGGCGGCTCCGAGACCGTGGAAGCCCTGCGCTCGCTTCGCGTCAGGGTGGCGAACGCGGACGTGAAGATCGTCGGCGAATCGCTGGACAGCGGCGCGGCGGCGCAGCTGCGCTTCTCCGACCCGGAGCGCTTCGAGTGGCGCATGGACGGGGACGCGCTCCTGGTGCAGGAGCGCAGGCCGGAGGACAAGCATCGGGGCCTGGAATACGGGCTGCGCTGGCTTAAGCAGATGATCAGCGAGTCCGGCCTGCGGGTGACCATCGCCCTTTCGAAGGCTCTGACGGACGCGCTGGACTTCGAGGGCGGCGGCAGCGACCTGCGCGTGGAGGGCGTGGCCTTCGCCAAGGCCCGGCTGATCACCGCCAGCGGCGACATCACCCTCAAGGATGTGGCCTGCGAGGGCGGCATCGGCATCAACCTGAACACCCACAGCGGCGACATGAAGCTGACGGACGTGAGTGCCGCCAATCTGATGGTTCACACCGGCAGCGGCGACCTCACCGCCCAGCGTCTCCGTCTCTCCGGCCAGCTCCGGCTGGAATCCGCCAGCGGCGATATCGAGCTGCGCGACGTGGGCTGCGGCGCGCTGACCGCGGTCACCGCGTCGGGCGACATCGAGGCGGATCGCTGCCGCGCGGCCGGGACGGTGATTCGCTCCGCCAGCGGCGACGTGCGCCTGGACGAGGTGGAGAGCGACCCGACCCTCGCCGTGGACACCGCCAGCGGCGACGTGGACCTGACCCGCTGCATCGCCCGGGAAACCCGCGTCAAGACCGCCAGCGGCGATGTGGACCTCCGCCTGGAGCCCCTGCCCTGCGGCTATGACATCATCGCCCATTCCGTCAGCGGCAGCATCCACTTTGACGACGGAACCTCCGCCGACGCCGGCGACCCCGAAAAGCCGAAGATCGACATCCGCACCGTCTCCGGCGACATCGAGGCGAGGCCGGTTTAACCGGCGGTCAACGATGCGCTGCATCGCCTCCCTCCGCTCTGCTTAGGCAGAACGAAAAATCCGCTCCGCATATGTTCACTTTTAGATTGAGTTTAGTATAAGGACCCGGATTGCCACGTCGGCCCAAAGGCCTCCTCGCAATGACACAGTGCGATAGAGCTATGCTGTACGTCATTTCGAGGAGCGAATCGACGTGGCAATCCGGGTCCCTTTTTGGGGCAAGGCCTGCGGTCATCCCCCCTGCGCAGGGAAACGCCCTCTATTCGCTCTGCGCGAACTGGCTGTTGTACAGCTCGGCGTAGAAGCCGTTTTGCGCCAGCAGCGATTCGTGGGTGCCCTGCTCGACGATGTGGCCGTCGCGCATGACGAGGATCACGTCCGCCTCGCGGATGGTGGACAGTCGATGGGCCACGATGAAGCTGGTGCGCCCCTGCATCATCCGGGCAAAGGCCGACTGGATGCGCAGCTCCGTGCGGGTGTCGATGGAGCTGGTCGCCTCGTCCAGGATCAGCATCGGCGGAAGCCGCAGCATCACCCGCGTGATGCACAGCAGCTGCTTCTGGCCCTGGGAGAGCTGGCCACCGTCCTCGCCGATCACGGTATCGTAGCCCTGGGGCAGGCGGCGGATGAAGGCGTGGGCGTGGCTGGCCCTGGCGGCGGCGACGATGGCCTCGTCGGTGGCGTCCGGGCAGCCCATGGTCAGGTTTTCGCGAATGGTGCCGCTCTTGAGCCAGGTCTCCTGCAGCACCATGCCGTAGGCCTCGCGCAGGCTGCGCCGGGGAATGCCGCGGATCGGGCGGCCCTCCACGCGGATCTCGCCGGAATCGACGTCGTAGAAGCGCATCAGCAGGTTGATCAGCGTGGTCTTGCCGCAGCCGGTGGGGCCGACGATGGCCACGCGCTGGCCGGGCCGCACCGACAGATTGAAGTCGCCGATCAGCGGCCGGTCGGGGATATAGGCGAAGGCCACGCCGTCAAACTCCACGTGCCCCGTCACGTCCTCCAGCGGCTCAGCCCCGGCGGGGTCGGGCGTCTCGGCGGGGGCTTCGATCAGCTCGAACAGCCGCGCGGCGCAGGCGATGGCGTTTTGCAGCTCCGTCACCACGCCGGAGATCTCGTTGAAGGGCTTCGTGTACTGGTTCGCATAGCTGAGGAAGGCCGTCAGCATGCCCACCGTCATGGCGCTGCCGGGGCGCAGGGCCGCCAGCGCGCCGGTGAGCGCCACCAGCGCGTAGACCATCGAATTGACAAAGCGGGTGGAGGGGTTCGTCAGCGACGAGAAGAACGTCGCCTTCAGCGAGCAATCCCGCAGGCGCTCGTTGATTTCATCGAAGCGCTCCAGCTCCGCCGCCTCCCGCCCGTAGGCCTGGGTCACCTTCAGCGCGCCGATCCGCTCGTCGATAAAGGCGGTCTGTTCGCCGCGCGTCTGCGATTGCAGGCGGAACATGGCGTAGGTGCGGGTGGCGATGAACCGCGCCACGAACAGCGACAGCGGCGTCACCGCCACCACCACCAGCGTGATCAGCACGCTCTGGGTGCACATAAACACCAGCGTAAACACGATCGTCAGCACGCCGGTGAACAGCTGCGTGAAGCCCATCAGCAGGCCGTCGGCGAAGGCGTCCGCGTCGGCGATCACCCGGCTCACCATCTCCCCGTGGGGATGGGCGTCGATGTAGGACAGCGGCAGGCGGTGGATGTGGGCCAGCGCCTCCTCGCGCAGGTCGCGCACCACGTCGAAGGTGATGCGGTTGTTCACCACGTTCATCACCCAGGTGCCCAGCGCCGTCAGCCCCACGCACACGCCGATGCGCCACAGCAGCGGCCAGATGAGGTCGAAGCGCACCTCGCCCGCGCCGACGATGCCGTCGATGGCCCGTCCGACCAGGATCGGCACCACCAGCGTCAGCACCACCGTGGCCGCCGACAGCGCGATCGATAACAGCACCAGCCAGCGATAGCGACCGATGTGCCTCAATACCTTTTTCAGCGTTCCCAGCTGATCCCGGGAGGCAAGCTTCATGCGCCCACCCCCTCTCCGACGGCGGCGGCATTCGCCCCGCCGAACTGGGAATCGTAGATCTCCCGGTAGATCGGGCAGCTCTCCATAAGCTCCGTGTGCCTTCCCTTCCCCACGATCCTGCCGTCGTCCAGGACGAGGATCAGGTCCGCCGCCATGATCGACGCCGCCCGCTGGGAGATGATGAACACGGTGGGCCGGTAGTCCAGATGGGCGATCGCCCGCCGCAGCCGCGCGTCCGTCGCCATGTCCAGCGCCGAGGCGCTGTCGTCCAGGATCAGGATCTCCGGCCGCCGGACCAGCGCCCGGGCGACGGTAAGCCGCTGCTTCTGGCCGCCGGAAAGGTTGCCGCCGTTCTGCTCCAGCTCGCCGTCCAGGCCGCCCTTCGCGGCCAGCACGTCCAGCGCCTGGGCGGCCTCGGCCGCGACAAGCAGCGCGTCGTCGTCCGCGTCGGGCCTGCCCCAGCGCAGGTTGTCGCGGACGGTGCCCTTGAACAGCTGCGCCCGCTGGGGCACCACGCCGATCTTCCCGCGCAGCGCCGCCTTGGCATAATCGCGCACGTCCACGCCGTCCACCCGCACCACGCCGCCGGTCGCGTCGTAGAAGCGGGGGATCAGCCGCGCCAGCGAGCTCTTGCCGGAGCCGGTGCCGCCGATGACGCCGACGGTCTGGCCGCGCCCAACGGCAAAGTCGATGTCCTCCAGCGCGGGGCTGGCCGCGTTCGGATAGGTCAGCGTCACGTGCTCGAAGGCCACCGCCGGGGCGTCCGCCGCCGGCGCGGCGGACCGGTCCGGCCAGGCCATCGAGGGCTCCGTCGCCAGCACGTCGGCGATGCGCTTCCAGCTGGCCCAGGCCTTGTTGATCGTGATCGTCAGCGAGGCAAACTTAATCAGCTCCACCAGGATCTGGCTCATGTAATTGTAGAGGGCCACCACCTGGCCGGTGGTCAGCGCGCCGGAATCCACGCGGATCGCGCCCTGGCGCACCAGCAGCACCACCGCCGCGTTGATGACCACGTAGGTGACGGGGTTCAACAGCGCCGACACCCGTCCGGCCCGCCGCTGGCGGGCGGTCAGCTCGCGGTTCTTCGCCCGGAAGGCCTGGTATTCGGCGTCCTCCCGGCGGAACGCGCGAATCACCCGCGCGCCGGACAGGCTCTCGCGGGTCGCGCCCAGCACCGCCTCCAGCTGGCGCTGCACGCCCTGCATCATCGGGATGTTTGCCGCCATGATGACGCCCACCGCCACGCCCAGCACGGCGATCACCAGCGCGAAGATCAGCGCGCAGCGCACGTCGATGGTGAAGGCCATCACCATGGCCCCCATCACCACGAAGGGCGAGCGCAGCAGCAGCCGCAGCGCCATGTTCACGCCGGTCTGCGCCTGGTTCACGTCGCTGGTCATGCGGGTGATCATCGCCGAAACGCCCAGCCGGTCCACGTCCGGGTGCGCCAGCGCCTCCAGCTTTTCAAACAGCGTGTGGCGCACGTCCGCGGCAAAGCCGGTGGCGGCCCTGGCCGCGAAGTATTGCGCCGTGACCGCCGCCGCCAGGCCCACCGCCGCCAGCAGGCCCAGCAGGCCGGTCATGCGCCAGACGTGCTCCGCGCTGCCCTGGCCGATGCCCCGGTCGATGATCGAGGCCACCGCCAGCGGCACAAACAGCTCCAGCACCGCCTCCAGCATCTTGAACAGCGGCGCGCAGACGCATTCCATTCTGTACTTCTTCAGGTATTTCAGCATGTTCAGTCCCCGTCGTCCTTGCATGGCTTTTTACTATTATAGCCCATGTCGGCCCGCGGTGCAATCACCGTTTCCATCTATTCCCTTTGATTTTGGGGAAAGGAATATGTGATAATGAGATGAAAGCACATGTGTGGAGGGACGAAGAATGGCATGGATGTTGAAGCACTGGACCCGTCCCCTGCTCCTTTCCCTGCACGCCCGGACCGCCCGCATCCCCTTCCCGGTGGCAGAACCGCTGGCCTTCGCGCTGGCGCTGCTGACGGCGGCGGCGCTGGCCGCGGCGCTGCTTCGCGCCGCGCGGCAGCGGCTGCTCGCGCCGCTTGTGCGCTGGCTCCGGGGCGTCAGTTGGACGGCGCTGCTCCTCGCCGCGGCGCTGGCGCTGACCTGGCTCCCGGCCATGGCGCAGCCGGTGGAGACCCCGCCGGTTCCCGATGCGGACCGCCTGGAATGGCTGTGCGGGGAGCTGATCGACGCGCTGAACGCCTCGCCCCTCGCCTTTCCCGCTCCCGAAGAGAGCGCGCGCCTCGCGCCGGAGGCGGCGGGCCTCACAGGCGGCGCGGTGAAGGCCGCCCGCTATCCGGAGTGGATGCGCGCGGCCGCCGTATCGGGCCTGTTCGTGCCCCTGACCGGCGAAGCGATCGTGGACGCCACGGCCTCCCCGGCGCTCATCCCCTTCACCGCCGTGCACGAGCTGGCGCACCTGCAGGGCGTCGCGGACGAGGGCGCGGCGAACATCCTGGCGTGGCGGCGCTGCATGGACGCCGGCGGCGCGTTCGCGGATTCCGCGCGGCTGTGGGCGCTGCGCTATGCCATGGGGCTGCTGCTGAACGCCGACGGCGCGGCCTGGCAGCGGATGCGGGACAAAATGAAAGACCCGCTTGCGCAGGTCTATCGGTGTTCCGGCGGCGAGGCCCTCGCCCATGGCGCGGCCGGCGGCCTTCCCCGCCTCAGCCCCGCCCGGGGCGACTATGCCGCGCTGGTGGGCTGGCTGGCGGACGGAGGGGGCTGAAGGCTATCCCTTCTTCCTGCCGCAGCCGCAGGTGCACACGTCGCAGCCGCAGCTGCACTTGCCCTTCCTCCGGTTGCGGATCATTCGCCATGCCGCTAGGCCGACGGCCAGCGCGATGGCCGCGATGAGAATGACATCAACCACATTCATAATCGTCGCTCCTTTGATTCATGCGGCGGCCCGCTCCGCCCTCACAAAACCGACCCGATCAGCCGCACCGCCAGCGCGGCGAGCCACGCCACGGCGCACTGCCACAGCACGACGCTGACGGCCCACTTGCGGCCCAGCTCCCGCCGGATGGAGGCGACGGCGGCCACACAGGGGGTGTAGAGCAGGCTGAACACCAGCAGTGACGCGGCGCCGAGCGAGGTCATGGCGGAGGTGACGCCGCCGGCAAACAGCACCTTCAGCACCGACACCACGCTCTCCTTGGCCATGAAGCCGCTGATCAGCGCGGACACGACGCGCCAGTCGCCCAGGCCCACCGGCCGCATCACCGGCACCAGCAGGCCCGACAGCGTGGCGAGGATGCTCTCGGCGCTCTCCTCCTCGGCCAGCAGGTTCAGGTGCATGTCGAAGCTCTTCAGGAACCAGACCACCACGGTGGCGATCAGGATCACCGAGAACGCGCGCTGGAGGAAGTCCTTCGCCTTCTCCCACAGCAGCTGGAACACGCTCCGGGGGCTGGGCAGGCGATAGTTCGGCAGCTCCATCACAAACGGCACAGCCTCGCCCTTGAACAGCGTGCTCTTGAACACCAGCGCCATCACGATGCTGATGACGATGCCCAGTACGTAAAGCTCCGTCATGATGAGCCCGCCCCGCTTCGGGAAGAAGGCCTGGACGAAGAAGGCGTAGATGGGCAGCTTGGCCGTGCAGCTCATGAACGGGGTCAGCAGGATGGTCATCTTGCGGTCGCGCTCGCTGGGCAACGTCCGGGTGGACATCACCGCCGGCACCGTGCAGCCGAAGCCGATCAGCATCGGCACGATGCTGCGCCCGGACAGGCCGATCTTCCGGAGCAGCTTGTCCATGAAGAAGGCCACGCGGGCGATGTAGCCGCTGTCCTCCAGCAGCGAGAGGAAGAAGAACAGCGTGACGATGATGGGCAGGAAGCTGAGCACGCTGCCCACGCCCTCGAAGATGCCGTCGATGATCAGCCGGTGGATGGTCTCGTTCACGTTCGCGGCGGCGAGCCAGCCATCCACAAGCTCCGTCAGCGCGCCCACGCCCTGCTCCAGCAGCTCCTGCAGCCACGCGCCGATGACGTTGAACGTCAGGTAGAACACCAGCGCCATGATGCCGACGAACATCGGCAGGGCCGTGTACTTGCCCGTCAGGATCCTGTCGATCCGCTGGCTGCGCAGGTGCTCCCGGCTCTCCCGGGGATGGGTGACGCACTGGTCGCACACCCGCCGGATGAACGCGAAGCGCATGTCCGCGATGGCGGCGCTGCGGTCCAGGCCGCGCTCCTTCTCCATTTGCAGCACGATGTGCTCCAGCAGCTCCACCTCGTTCTCATCCAGCTTCAGCTGCTCCAGGATCAGCTTGTCACCCTCGATCAGCTTGCTGGCGGCAAAGCGCTTCGGAAGCCCCGCGGCCTCGGCGTGGTCCTCGATCAGGTGCACCACGGCGTGCAGCGCCCGGTGCACCGCGCCGCCGTTCTCTGTGGAATCGCAGAAATCCTGGCGAAGCGGCTTTTCCTGATAATACGCGATGTGCATGGCGTGCTTCACCAGCTCGTCCACGCCCTGGTTCTTCGCCGCCGAAATCGGCACCACCGGCACGCCCAGCGCCGCCTCCATGCCGTTGATGTCCACGGAGCCGCCGTTGCCGCTCATCTCGTCCATCATGTTCAGCGCCACCACGGTGGGGATGCCCATCTCCAGCAGCTGCATCGTCAGGTAGAGGTTGCGCTCGATGTTCGTGGCGTCCACGATGTTGATGATGGCCTTCGGCTTCTCCCGCAGCACGAAATCGCGGGAGACCAGCTCCTCGCTGGAATAGGGCGACATGGAGTAGATGCCCGGCAGGTCGGTGATGGAGGTGTTCGCCTGGCCGCGGATCGCGCCGTCCTTGCGGTCCACCGTCACGCCGGGAAAGTTGCCCACGTGCTGGTTCGCGCCGGTCAGCTGGTTGAAGAGGGTGGTCTTGCCGCTGTTCTGGTTGCCCACCAGCGCGAACGTCAGCCTTTCGCCCTTGGGAAGGGGCGTACCGCTGCCCTTCGGGTGAAACTTGCCATCCTCGCCCAGGCCCAGGTGCGGCGCCTCGCGGCCCTTGTCCGCGGGGGCCGTGCGGTCCGTCAGCGCCGGGATCAGCGTCGCCTCGATCCGCTCGGCGTCCGCCAGGCGCAGCGTCAGCTCATAGCCGTGCACGCGCAGCTCCATCGGATCGCCCATCGGCGCCAGCTTCACCAGCATCGCCTCCGCGCCGGGAATCACGCCCATGTCCAGGAAGTGCTGGCGCAGCGCTCCCTCGCCGCCCACGGCCTCGATGCGGGCACACTGGCCCACCTTCAAATCTCTCAGCGTCATCGCTATTCGCCCCGTTCCGTCGCCGCGCTTCGCGGCATACTATATGCGCTCCCCTTGAAGCATATACAGTTTATATCGTTTAACTAACTGTGTCAAGTTAACTTTAATTAACTTTTAGGTGGAAAAGACCGGATTGCCGCGTCGTCGCTTCGCCGGAGGATTCCATTCCGGCCGATGTGGCAATCCGGTCTCCCATTGCGGAAATCTCACTTGCTCCGGATCACGATCTTCGCGCCGGCCTTTGCCCAGCGGATCACCTGGAGCATGTCCTTCTCGGGGATGGCGACGCACCCGGCGGTGCTCTTTTTGGAGCCGGTGCAGTGCAGGAAGATGCAGCTGCCCTTCCCGGGCGTGCCCTGGGCGTTGTAGTCGATGAACAGGCAGTAGTTGTACACGCCCTTGTAGTTGATGAGGTATTCGTCGGCGGAGGTGTGCTTGCGGTCCGCCGTGCGCTCGTCCACCAGCCGGTTATAATACTGGCTGGAGGAATCCCCGCACCAGTAGTGATACTTCGTCACCTTCGTGTAGGGCATGCCCGCGCCGGGATCGTCCTTGATGCCGAAGGGCGTGGTCAGGTTGTAGACGCCGGTGGGCGTGCGCCGGTCCCCCGCCACGGCCTTGTCGATGCCGTTCGAGCCCACATAGGCCCCGCAGCTGTGCAGCGCCTGCCAGGCGCCGTTTCGCTTCTCATAGCAGGTCAGCGTGGCGGACGAGCCGCCGGTATACTCCACCAGCACCACCTGGGTGGCGTCGCCCACGTCGCCCAGGGACGGGTTGTCCGCCGTCGGCGGCGCGCCGACGGTCACGTCGATCAGCACCTTCTGCTTGCCGTAGTACACCATCAGCTGGGTTTGGCCCTCGGCCTTGGCGGTGACGACGCCCTTCCTCGTCACGGAGAGGAGCTTCTTGTCCCGCACGGCATACTTTTCCACGCCGCCGCGGGGCAGCGTCGCCCTGCCGCCCACCTCCAGCGCCAGCGCCTTCGGCAGCACCACCACGCCGCAGCGGGCCTTCGCTCCGCCGGCGCTGGCCGACACCACGGCCTTGCCGGCCTTCACCGCCGTCAGCTTGCCGCCCCAGACGGTCAGCACGGCCTCATCGCTGCTCTCCCAGATCAGCGCGTCCGGCGTCGTCCGCTTCAGCTTCGGCGTCAGCGTCACCTCGTCGCCCTCCAGCATCAGCCCCACCTTCGCGGGAAAGCGGATGCCCGGCTTCGCCTGCTTCGCCAGCGCCCCCATGGGCAGCGCCAGCAGCAGCGCCGCGATCAGCAGCGCGCAGAACACTCTCTTCTTCATATGATGTCATCCTCCTGCGGGGTGAATCCCATACGGATTCATACTATCACAGAATGTTGACGCCACTGTAAGCATCCGTGGGCGGGAATGGGGCTTTGTGGTGGCGGCGCTGCGCGAGGCCCGCCAAAAGTGACAATCCTTGCGAAAAGAGGTCGATTAAACGCCAAAACCTACCGGTTCTCTTGTTTCTTAACATTTTTGGAATTATACTGCTTTAAGGTGGCAAAGGATGGCACTTTCTCGGGGCATGCGCCGGCAACGGGCGGACGCGCCCTGAGAGGGTATGCAGGAAGGAACTCTGAACGATGAACAAGAACGCGGTTTCCAGGAGGCAGCGGCGGCACGATGCGCTGTATTGGGTGCTGTTGGCCCTCTATTTGGCCGTGCTGGCCCTGATCGTAAGGATAGGCTCTTCCCGGGAAACCGTCCAGGTTTTCGGCAACACGATACAGATCGCCTCGCTGGCGGGCATCGTCTCGACGCTGGGCAGCCTGTGCGCCTTCTTCCTGACGAGCTACTTCAGGAAGAAGGGCTTCGTCACCGCGCTGCTGCTGCAGCTGGCGCAGCTGGGCGTGCTGCTCATCGGGCTGTTTATCGGAAAGAACCCCTCCGCGCTGGCCGGCCTGTTCAGCGTGATCCTGGTGATCATCGCCCTCTTCATCATCTACCAGAGGGGCAAGGCGATCGACCGCTACCAGACCATCGAAATGGACGCCCTGAAGGCGCGGCAGAAGGGCGCCGAGCTGCTGTTCGAACAGACCGCCACGGCGCTGGTGAACGCCATCGAGGCGAAGGACGTCTATTCCCGGGGCCATTCGCTGCGGGTGGCGGAATACGCCCGGCGCATCGCGGCCCAGCTGGGCAAGAGCGAGGAGGAGTGCAACCAGATCTACTACGCGGGCCTTCTCCACGACGTGGGCAAGATCGGCATCAAGTATACGCTGCTGGTGAAGAACGGAAAGCTGACGCCGGACGAATACGAGGCCATCAAGCAGCATTCGACCATCGGCAAGCAGATCCTGTCCGGCATCACCGCCTATCCCTACCTGAGCATCGCGGCCCAGTCCCATCACGAGCGCTATGACGGCAAGGGCTACCCGGACAAGCTGAAGGGCAACGACATCCCGGAAATCGCGCGGATCATCTCCGTCGCGGACGCCTACGACGCCATGACCTCGAACCGAAGCTACCGCGCCGCCATGCCCCAGCAGCTGGTGCGCGAGGAGATCGTGAAGGGCGCGGGCACCCAGTTTGACCCGGAGATCGCCCGGGCGATGCAGCACCTGATCGACGTCGACGTCGACTACGAGATGAAGGAGCGCGCGGAGGTGAAGGAGCTGGCGGGCAAGAACGAGCTGGTCTGCACGGAATACCGGAACGAGATTTCGGAGGGCGTGCTGATCCTGCCGCCGATCACGAGGTTCCGCTTCCGGTCCGTTTCCGAGGATGCGGCCCAAGCCGACCGGCAGATCCCGACCCTCATCCTCTTCGACTCGCTGGACGGGCGCGTTCACGACGAGGAGAAGACCATCCGCGACCTGAACTACTTCGAATACGCCGAGATCCGCTTCGACGGCACGGTGACGACCACCGGCGCGCGCAAGGCGCGAACGGAGAAGCGCCCCCACGCGGCCGTGGAGCACGCCGCAAAGGCCGGCGAACAGACCTACAGTGCGTGGATCGCGCGCGTTCGGGATCACGTGCTGATGGAGATCGACGACGGCGCGCAGACGATCCGGGTGACGATCGCGCTGCCCGACAGCTCCCGCTACACCTACATCGCGCTGACCGGCGAGCATTGCCACGTGAAGGAGGTCTCCATCGAGAAGACGGAGGAGGTCCTCGAGGAGAGCGCCGTGGAGAGGATCGCGCCGCTGATCAGCTTCATCGACGCTCCGCAGGGCGACGTGCCCAACGTGCAGGTCGATTACTTCCGGAGCGCCGCGACCCAGGGCGTTCCCATCGCCGACCGGCTGGAGCTTCGCTTCCACACCATGAGCCTGCCGACGGCGCGGCTGATCTGGCATTGCCCGTTCATCAGCATCTTCACCTCGGAGGACGGCCAGGTCAACGGCCGCGGGTTTCGGGAATTCGCGCTCGTCCGGCTCGACGGCGAAACCTGGGAGGACAAGGACGACGGCATCATCAACGAGCTGACCGTCGAGCGACGGCCGGATTTCCTCGGCTGGGACGCCTGGAAGGAAGAGAACAAGAAGGGCTTCGACTGCGTCGTCACGTTTGAGAGGAAGGGCAACCGGCTCACGCTGACCACCGAGAACCGCGGCATCGCCATCGTCAACACGACGACCCTGGAGGCGGGCCGGAAGGTCTATGTCGCCCTCACCGGGGATCAGTGCGCCCTGACGAACATCCGCGTCAAGGCCGGGTGAGGTTTCGTCTATATAAACGCAGGGGCGCCGATGCGGCGCCCCTGTTCATTGCGCAATTAACGCGATCAGGCCAGATGCCCCTTCTTCTCGATCTGCCACACCACGTCGTCCACGTACTTTTGGCAGATTTCGTCGCTGGTGGCCTCCACCATCACGCGGATGACCGGCTCGGTGCCGCTCTCGCGCACCAGGATGCGGCCTTCGTCGCCGAGGGCCTCGGCCACGCGCTTCACCGCCGCCTGCACGTCCGGGTCGTTCTGGGCGTCGGGTTTGCTCTTCACGCGCACGTTCTTCAGCACCTGCGGGTAGAACACCACCGGCGCGGCCAGCTCGCTCATGGGCTTGCGCTTGGCCAGCATGACCTCCATCAGCTTCAGGCTGGTGAGGATGCCGTCGCCCGTGGTCTCATACTTGGAGAAGATGATGTGGCCGCTCTGCTCGCCGCCGATGCGGTGGCCGTTCTGGACCATGTTCTCGTAGACGTACTTGTCGCCCACCTTGGTCTTCTCATAGCCGATGCCCACCTTGTCCAGCGCCTTGTAGAGGCCGAAGTTGCTCATCACGGTGGTGACGATGGTGTTGTTCAGCAGCTTGCCGCGCTCCTTCATGTACAGGCCGTAGATGTAGAGGATGTGGTCGCCGGTGAGAACGTTGCCCTTCTCGTCCACGGCCAGGCAGCGGTCCGCGTCGCCGTCGTAGGCGAAGCCCACGTCCAGCTTCTTCTCGCGGACGAACTGCTGCAGATGCTCGATGTGGGTGGAGCCGCAGTCCATGTTGATGTTGGTGCCGTCGGGCTCGTCGTTGATGACGTAGGTCTTGGCGCCCAGCGCGTCAAAGATGCCCTTGGCGATCTGCCAGGCCGCGCCGTTGGAGACGTCCAGGCCCACGCGCACGTTCTTGAAGCTGTAGCGGCTCATGGAGATCAGGTGGCCGATGTAGCGGTTGCGGCCCGCCACATAGTCCACGGTGCGGCCGATTTCCGCGCCGGTGGACACCGGGATCTCAAGCTTGTCGTCGATGTACTCCTCCACCTTCAGGATGGTCTCCTCGTCCATCTTCTCGCCGCTGCCATTCAGCAGCTTGATGCCGTTGTCGTAGAACGGGTTGTGGCTGGCGGAGATCATGATGCCGCAGTCGAAATCGTCCACGCGGGTGATGTAGGCCACCGAGGGCGTGGTGGTGACGTGCATGATGTAGGCATCCGCGCCGGAGGCCATCAGGCCCGTGCACAGCGCGTATTCGAACATGTAGGAGGAGCGGCGGGTGTCCTTGCCGATGACGACCTGGGCCTTCTTGCCCTGCCGCGCGCCATAGAACCACCCCAGGAAGCGGCCGATCTTGATGGCGTGCTCAAAGGTCAGCGTCTTGTTGGCTTCGCCGCGGAAGCCGTCGGTGCCGAAATACTTGCCCATCTTACAGCCTCTCTTCCTTCTCGATGTCCAGGAAATACTTGTAGGCGTCCACGGTCAGCTCGCCGCAGGCCGCCTCGTCGCAGGCGATGATCGCCGCGTTGTGCAGCTGCAGCGCCGAGCAGGTCCACTGCTGGCTGACGCCGCCCTGCACCGTCGCCGCCAGGGCGCGGGCCTTATTGTGGCCGTTGATCAGCACCAGCACCTCCTTGGAGTCCGTCACCGTGCCGATGCCGACGCTCAGCGCGTAGGCGGGCACCTTCTCCGGGTCGTTTCCGAAGAAGCGGCTGTTCACGATGCGGGTGTCGGTGGTCAGGGCGCGTAGGCCGGTGCGGCTGGAGAGGGACGTGAAGGGTTCGTTGAAGGCCAGGTGGCCGTCCACGCCGATGCCGCCCATGAACAGGTCGATGCCGCCGTAGGAGGCGATCTTCGCCTCATAGGCCGCGCACTCGGCCTCGGGATCGTCGGTCATGCCGTTGAGGATGTTGATGTTCTCCGGCTTCATGTCCGTCAGGTGATCGAACAGGTTGTCATGCATGAAGTACCAGTAGCTCTGGTCGTGCTCGTGGGGCAGGCCCAGGTATTCGTCCATGTTGAAGGTCACCACGTTGGCGAACGACAGCTCGCCGGCCTGGTTCTTCTTCACCAGCTCCCTGTACACGCCGATGGGCGAGGAGCCGGTGGGCAGGCCCAGCACGAAGGGACGATCCTCGCTGTGCGCGTTGATCTTCGCGGCGATGTAATCCGCCGCCCACTTGCACATCTTCTCATAGTTCTCCTGAATGACAACTCGCATGGTTTTCTCTCTCCTTTTTATGGCGATAGGTCAGAGTGTGTTCCCATAGTCCGCAAAACAAAAAGCCTGCGGGTTCAAGCCAGGCTCTCCCGCGGCGCGCGCCAACATCCGCTTATTGCTGCTGCCTTCCGGCCCTGACAAGATTCACAGCATGGTGCCGCACGGGACCCAACCATCATCACCCACAGACAAGGGCAGTATAGCATATCGGAAGGGATATTGCAAGATAATTTCTTGTTGCGCGAGGGCGGCACGGCAAACGCATGAGTTACGGTTCTATGTCAATACCCCCGGCGGGCAGTCAAGGTTTTTGCAAGGCGAAGATGGCTGAAATCCAGCCGTCCGGCGCCGATGAGCATTTTGAGAGGTGACCTGTAGGGGCGGCGTTGCCATCTCCTTCAACCTGTGCTATAATTCTGTCAATTCATACCAACCGGGAGGTGTCTCCATGCAACGCGACAAAATCATCGTGCGCACCAGCGTCATCGGCATCCTGGCGAACGTGTTCCTGGCGGGCTTCAAGGCCGTGATCGGGGCGATATCCGGCTCCATCGCGGTGATCCTGGACGCCGTGAACAACCTGTCGGACGCGCTTTCCTCCGTCATCACGATCATCGGCACGAAGCTGGCCGGCAAGCGGCCGGACAAGAAGCACCCCTACGGCTACGGGCGCATCGAATACATCAGCGCCGTGCTGATCTCGGTGATCGTGCTCTACGCGGGCGTCACGTCGCTGGTGGAGTCCGCCAAGAAGATCCTCCATCCCGAGGCCCCGGACTACTCCCCCGTCGCGCTGATCATCATCGCGGTGGCGGTGGTGGTGAAGATCCTGCTGGGCCGCTATGTGAAGGGCGTGGGCGAAAAGGTGAACAGCGATTCGCTGATCGCCTCCGGCAAGGACGCCATGCTGGATTCCGTCATCTCCGCCTCCACGCTGGCGGCGGCGGGCATCTACCTGCTCTGGCACGTGAGCCTGGAGGCCTGGCTGGGCGCGATCATCTCGCTGGTGATCATCAAGTCCGGCCTGGAGATGCTCTCCGACAGCCTGTCCGACATTCTGGGCGAGCGCACGGAATCGGGCCTGGCGAAGGGCGTGAAGGCCTCGATCAACAGCTTTGACGAGGTGCACGGCGCCTACGACCTGATCCTGCACGCCTACGGCCCGGACCGGCTGATGGGCTCGGTGCACATCGAGGTGGACGACACCATGACCGTGGACCGGCTGGACGCGCTGGAGCGCGAAATCACCCAGAAGGTGCTGGCGGAGCACGGCGTGATCCTCACCGGCATCAACGTCTATTCCAGAAACACCAAAAACGACAAGGCGGCCCACATCCAGGAGGATGTGCGCCGCACCGTGATGGCCCACGACCACGTGCTGCAGATGCACGGCTTCTACATCGACGAGGCCGCGAAGGAGATCCGCTTCGACGTCATCATCGACTTCGCCGCCCCCGACCGCCTCGGCGAATACCGCGGGATCGTGTCCGAGATCGAGGCGAAGTACCCCGGCTACAACGTCGCCGTGTCGCTGGACGTGGACGCGAGCGACTGACACCGGTAAGCCCTCCGCTAAACTTTCAGATCCTTCGCTGCGCTCGGGATGACAGGAAAAGCGTCGCTTGTCATCCTGAGCGCAGCGAAGGATCTGTTCGTCTCGTTATGAACGCGCCTTGAACGGGGGTGCAAAGGCGCGCAGGCAATTCCTACAGTATCCTCCGTCCCCAGCTGAACACGCGGGCATAGTAGCCGGTGGTCAGGTTGCTGACGACCACGCGGTGGCCGCCGGAGGAGGCGTGGATGAAGTAGCCGCTGCCGATGTAGATGCCGGCGTGGTCGCTGAGGTCGCTGTCGGAGATGGTGTTGAAGAACACGATATCGCCGCGCTTGAGGTTGGACGCGCCCTCGATCTTGGTGAAGGTCTCGTCGTAGCCCTGCGCGTAGGCGCTGCGCTTCAGCGACACGCCCACCGCCTTGAAGGCCCAGGTGGTCAGGCCCGAGCAGTCGAACTTGTCCGGGCCGGTGGCGCCGTAGACGTAGGGCCGACCCAGCTTGCTCTGGGCCAGGTAGATCACATACTCCAGCTTCTCCGCGCGGGACATGCTCTCGGAATAGCTGCTGGTGGTGGAGGCGAGGCCGTTGGGCACACTGTCCAGGTAGGTGCTGTTGCTGGTCGTCGTGGTGCTGGTGGTCGTGCCGTCGGCGGGCTTGGAGCCGTCGGGCAGCTTCCTGGCCTCGGTGGAATAGAGGGCCTTCAGAGTGGCCGTGTCGGCGCTGCCGGTGGCGGTGATGCCGCTGGCGCTCTGGAACAGCTTCACGGCGCTGACGGTGGTCGTGCCGTATTCGCCGTCGAGGCTGGTGGTCTTGCTCAGGTAGCCCAGCGCGTACAGGCGGGCCTGCAGGCGGCTGACGCTGTCGCTCTTGTCGCCGCTGGAAAGCGCCTTGTAGAGCATGCCGCTGACGGGCGCATAGCCGCCGAACAGGATCCGCTGCAGCGTCTGGTCCGCCACGCCGCTCTGCTCCAGGCCGCAGGCGCTCTGGAAGCGCTTGATGGCGGCGATGGCCGCGGCGTTGTAGCTGGTGGAGGGCACGGCGTCATAGTAGCCTCCGACCAGCAGGGCCTTGAGCAGCGTCTGCAGGGCGCTGCCGTCGCTGTCGATGGCGGCGTATTCCTTCTTGCTCAGCAGCTTGATCGGAATGAAGCCGTATTTGCCGTTCTGCACCACGCAGGCCCAGCTGTCGCTGTAGGCGTAGACCACCACCTCGGCGCCCAGCTTGACGGCCGCGCTCTCGGAGCCGGTGCCCGGGGTGGCGTAGACCCGCGCCTCGCTGGAAATGACCGTGGCGGAGACGTTGCCCGCCAGCTTGAAGCCGGAGGGCACCTCGCTGTCGTCGGTGGCGATGCCCTTGGCGGCACAATAGCCGTAGTTGCCGTTCAGCTCGATGTAGGCCCAGCCGTTCCGGACCTGGATGACGTTCACGATCTGGCCCTTCTTCAGCGTGCCCAGCTTCTTGCTGGCGGTGCTGGCGGACTTGTAGACCGGCAGCTTGCTACGGGTCACCGAGCCGCTCTGGCCCCGCGGGGCCGTGGCGGTGGGCTCGGGCGCGAGGGTCGCGCTGGCGGTGCCCTCCTGCAGGTTGGCAAGCTGGCAGTAGCCGTGCCTGCCGGCCAGGGTGATGTAGGCCCAGCCATCGCTGGAGGTGGCCTGCACGGTCACCTGCTGGCCCGCGCTCAGGGTGCCCAGCGACTTGCTCTTTGTGCTGGCGGCCTTGTAGACCCTGGTCTTCTGGGTGGCCACGGCGCTGTATTCGCGGATGGTGATGCCGTTGCCGTTGGTGGTGGTCGCCTCGGTGGGGGCGGCGGAGGGCGTGGTCCAGTTCTCGTCGGCCTGGGTGAGCGCCGCGCTCTTCATGTAGCCCACGACGCCGTTTTTCTCCACCATGGCCCACTCGCCGGACTCCGCCAGCACGTAGAGCCGCGTGCCCGCGGGAACCTTGACGCTGGCGCCGTCGGCCTGGGGCTGCCGGTAGACCGGCGCGGCGGCGTTCACCACCGCCCTCTTCGCCACCGCGTCCACCCGCTTCATGTCGGAAATCCTCGCGTAGCCGGTGTTGCCGCCATAGGTGATCTTCGCGACGGTGGTGGAATAGCCGGTGACCCGCACCACGGTGTATTTTTCGAGGGTGCCCAGCTGGCGGCTCATCGAGGGCTCGGCATACACCGCCATGGAATCGGCGGTGACCACGGCCGAGAAGGTCTCCGCCACCGCCGGCACCGTCCAGGTGAGCAGCAGCAGGACCGTCGCCAGCAGCGCCGCGATCCATCTCTTTTTCGCACTTCCAAATCCGTTCATCGCAATTTCTCCTCAGGTTTCCCGGGCCCCGCCGCGCTTTCCGGCGGGCCGCGTCGATTTTATCGCTGTTCGACAATCGTCAGTTTCGTATGGGCATAGCTATTGCCCGTGCAGTATAAAATTCGACGTCTCCTGCCCATCTCCTGCCAAAATGAAATTCAAAAAAAATAGGTCTGAATTATGTCTGTAATATGTTTGAAACAATTATGAAATGAGCGCCGGCGTCGAATTGACAGCCGCCGCGGGCTTATGATATAGTGTTGGAAAACGGAAACGGGAGGCGCTTGAATGGGCATTTTCAACAGCACGGAGGACATGGAGCGCAAGGCAAACCTGAAAAAGCTGGAGGACAAGCGCGTGGCTTTCGCCCAGCGGCTGGCCCGCGAGGGCTTCGCGCCGGAGCGCATGCTGTTTTCCCAGACGCAGCAGGGCGGCTTCATCGCGGTGTGCCGCGAGGGAGGCCAATTCTGCCTGATCGTCTCCCCCAGCTTCGGCGGCGACGAGGAATTCGCGCTGGAGCGCTATGACGCGCCGAGCTTCACCAAGGCGCTGGTGCACGTGCGACCCGAGGGCATGGGCGGCATCTTCGGCTTCGGCAAGAAGGGCCAGGAGGGTGCGGAGTTCGTCATCACCCGCGCGGACGGCAGCGAGCTGCGCATGGCCTTTGTCGCCGGGCTGAACGGCTGGCTGGAGACGACCCTTTCCAAAAACCCGCTGCTCAAGACCCAGCGCCGCCGCGGCGACGCCAACCTCGTGTGGGATTTCAAGCCCCTCGACCTGAGCACCGTCGCCCACGCGATCGCCGTGGCGGAGGCGTATTTCGAGGGATGATTGGCTCTGGCCATGGAGAGCCGGCGGACGTGCGAAGCGCAGTTCATTGAGAACAGGACAGATCCTTCGCTGTGCCCAGGATGACAGGGATTATGATCCGTTGTCATGCTGAGCCCGGCGAAGGATCTGTACGTTTCATCGGCACAGGTCTGCAGTTTCGAGCGTATCAGGCTGCATTTCAAGGCGATTTTCCGAAGGCTTACTGGTTGCAAGTCGAGGAAAAGCAACACAGAAATGCAGCCTTAGACGCTGAAAATGCATGTTCAGGATTTTAGAAACACACTCTAATCTCCCAGGACGATCCTCACGGCCTTTTCGGCCAGCGCCCGGATCGCTCTTTCATCCGTCGCGCCGCCGTCCAGCGCCTCCAGGCGGATGCCGGCGGCCTCCCCGGTGGAAAGCGCGGCCTCCCCGCCCAGCTCCAGCACCACCGGACGGTCGGACGCCTCCAGCAGCGGCAGCGCCCGGCGGCACAGCTCCCGAGCCGCCCCGCCCGCGCAGTTCACCAACGCGTCCAGGCCCTTGAGGTGGCCCTGCATGATGTGCAGGATGTCGTCCTGGCCCCGCTTCGCGGCGATGTCCGCGGGCAGCACCAGCATGTCCAGCGGCCGCCCGGTGAGCGCCGCCGTGCGCATCAGGTCCGCCGCGTCGGGCCCCGTCAGCGCCAGCTTCATGCCCGCCCCGGCCAATTGAACGGCAATTTCGCGGCCAACGCCGCCGCCCGCGCCGATGATCAGCGCGCGCCTGATGATCGTATCCATGTTCATTCTCCTTACTGTCAATCAGTCTTCCGGCCCCAGCCCCGGCAGGCAGGGCAGCGTCTCGATGCCCAGGCTCCACATGAAGTCCAGCCCCCGCGCAAACAGCTCCGTGCGCCTGAGGTGATCCGCCCGATGGGCGTCGAAGCCGAT
Source organism: uncultured Eubacteriales bacterium (assembly GCA_902799045.1). Taxonomy (GTDB): domain Bacteria; phylum Bacillota; class Clostridia; order Christensenellales; family Aristaeellaceae; genus UBA2862. The sequence goes on along the minus strand of CADBZH010000003.1, from coordinate 136,779 downwards.
GATGGCCTTCACCCTGTATTGCGCGGCGATCTCCCAGAACTGCCGGCAGGGATAGCCCAGCAGCCCCGCCTCCTGCATCCGCTCGTGATACTGGATGCCCAGCAGGTTGTATTCCAGCGGGATGCCCAGCGCCTCCGCCGCCCGGCAGAGGTCGTGGCTGACGGCCGCGCAATCGGCGTCGAACGTCCGGTAGGTGTGGCAGAACAGATCCGGATGGGCCACGTAGTCGAACAGCCCCGTCTCCATGCCCGCGATGGTGCGCCGGGCATAGCGGCGTATGTGCTCCGGCTGGGTGCTGCGGCCAAAGTAAAAGCCGCCGGCATCGGAGAACGCGGCGTGATCGCCCTCGTCGGTCAGGTCGTAGTGGTTGCCCAGGATCAGGTAATCCAGCTTCTCCGCCTTCAGGTCGCGAAGCCAGCCCATGTACTGCGGAAACGCCTCGCACTCCAGCCCCACCGGGATGCGCAGCCGGCCGGCGTACTCCCTTCGCAGGCCTGCCACGGTGGCCAGATAGCCGTCCAGCTGGTCCAGCCGCATGCGCATGCCGCTGACGAAGCCGCTCTCGTAGGGCCATGGCGTGTGGTCCGCGAAGCCCAGCACCCTGAAGCCCGCCGCCTCTGCCGCGCGCACATACTCCGCCTCCGTGCCGCTGGCGTGCTGACAGCGCCAGGTGTGGGTGTGATAGTTCACCAGCGGATGCTCGTTCAGGCCATAGTCCTGCATAGACGTTCTCCTTTGCTTCCTTTGTCGCTTCCATTATACCCCACGCGGCAAGCCCTGTCCCTGCCGCTGCTGTTATTTTTTCCGAACTTTCACCCCTTTGCCTTGTCGCGCCTTGACATTTTCGCCCTCCGTGGGGTATAATATGTCTCGCCGTGGAGGTGTATCGAAGTGGTCATAACGGCCCTGACTCGAAATCAGGTAGGGTGAAAGCCCTCGTGGGTTCGAATCCCACCGCCTCCGCCAGCTTTTTGAGCAATAACGATACAATCGTATCGGCCAAACTACCCCTATGAACTAGGGGTAGTTTGGTTTTTGGTGGGCAAAATTGAATGTGTTATAATATGCAAATTGTCCTCTTCGCCTAAATCGAGAAATTTGCAAGAGACAGATGCCGGAAAAGGCGCCGCAGAATCGGTGCGGGAATGAATCAGCGGCTGCCTGGTGTGTGTTTCTGAATCCGGGACCCCCTTGTGTAAAGGGAGGTGCACCGCGAAGCGGGCGGAGGGATGGTCGTTGCCTGTCATTATGACATTGCCCCTTGAGAGACGGGGTCAATAGCGCCCCATTTTTTATCGAACATTTATTCGATTTTCCCCTTGCAAAACGGGATGATCTATGGTATAATGCCCATAAATCGAACGTTTGTTCTATCATTGCGGATTATCTAGGGGGTGAAATCGTGTACGAGAAGGTTTTTGAACAGAACGAGGGGCTGGTGGTGTCGATGGCGCAGCGGTACGCGGGGATTTGCCTGCTGGATCGGGCTGTCTCGGTGGAGGACCTGAAGCAGGTCGGCTTTATGGCGCTGATGAAGGCGGCGGACACCTACGATCCCGGCGCGGGCAAGGGCTGGCTTGGCTGGGCGCGATGGCACATCCAAACGGAATTCTGCAGCGTGCTGGGGCTGCGGCGGGGCCACTTCACCCGCGCCCACACCGGCGCCGCGCCGCTGGACCGGCCGCTGACGCAGGAGGACGCGGAGGGCGCGACGATCATCGACCAGCTGCCGGACGAGACGCTGCCGAACGCGGACGAGGCGCTGATCCAGGACGAGATCCGCCGGGGCGTGCGGGCCGCCGTCAAGCGGCTGAAGAACGCGGACCAGCGGCGGGTGGTGGAGCTGTGCAAGCTGGAGGGGCTGAGCTATCAGCAGGTGGCGAAGCGCCTGGGGGTCAGCGTCAGCCAGGCCTACCAGCTCTCCTTCCGCGCGAACGCGCACCTGGCCCGCGACCCCAGGCTGCGGGCGCTGGCGGGGCTGGAGCCGAGGGAGCGAACGCGGCGGAAGGCGTGAGAGATGCCATTGAGCTGATAAATGTATGTGCTTCATTGGGCAGGCGCGGGAAGCGGTGCGCACGAGATGCCGCCCCTACGGGAATGATCGTCCCTCTATCGCTGTTCCCCATCGAAAAAGGCGGCCTTTGCCCCCTGCTTCTGCAAAGGCCCCTTCTGCGGGGGCGGTCAGACGTAATCGCGCCAATCCCCCGCCGGCGGCTCGGCGTGATGGAGGCGGCCCGTGCCGCTGAGGCCGGGGAAGCCCTGCTGGCGCAGAGCCTCGTACAGCAGGATCGCCACGGAGTTCGACAGGTTCAGCGAGCGGGAGTCCTCGCGCATCGGAATGCGCACGCACCGGTCGTAATTCGCGGCCAGCAGGTCCTCGTCCAGGCCCTTCGTCTCGCGGCCGAACACCAGGAAATCGTCCGGGCCGTAGGCGGCGGCGCAGTAGTCGCGCGGAGCCTTGGTGGTGGCGAAGTGGAGCACCGCGCCGGGGTTGGCCTGCAAAAAGGCCTCCCAGTCGGGATGCACCTCGTAGGTCATCAGGTGCCAGTAGTCCAGCCCGGCCCGCTTCAAATACTTGTCGCTCAGCTCGAAGCCCAGCGGCTCGATCAGGTGCAGCCTGGCCCCCGTCGCGGCGCAGGTGCGGGCGATGTTGCCGGTGTTCTGGGGGATCTCCGGGTTGACCAGCACAATGTGCATCATGGGATTTCTTCCTCCAATACGCTTTCAAAGATCACCTTCGCCACGCCGTCGTTGGCGTCCGTATCGGCGATGATCCGCGCGGCGCGCTTCACCTCTTCCGCGGCGTTGCCCACCGCCACCGGCCAGCCCACGCACGCCAGCATGTCCAGATCGTTGGCGTTGTCGCCAAAGGCCATGCAGTCGGCCATGTCCACGCCCAGCCGCGCCGCCAGCCAGCGCAGCGCCGCGGCCTTGCCCATGCCGGGGGACATCAGCTCCACGTTGCGGGGGGAGGAATGGGTCACCAGCGCGCCGGTTTCGGCCAGGGCGGCGCGCAGCCTTGCCATCGTGGCGGCGTCCTCGGTCAGGCCCTCGAGCTTGTAGACCCGGTTCAGGCCCTCGCGTTCAAAGGTCGCGGGGTCGTCCAACACCATCCTGCCCTCGCCCGTATAGGCCGTCAGCAGCGTCGAGGGGCGCTTCAGCACCCCGGTATTCAGGCAGAACAGGCCGTTCGGCACATAGCTGTTGATCTGCACGTCAAAGCGGCACAGTATGTCGTAGACCCTGGCCACATGCTCCGGCTCCATGAAGCGCTCGTAGAGCACTTCGCCGCCGGGGCCCAGCACGGCGCTGCCGTTGACGATGATGACCGGCATGTCCGCCGTGCCCGCCTGAGCGATCACGTCTCCCAGCGCGCCGATCCAGCGGCCGCTGACGATCACGAAGGGGATGCTCCTGGCCCGGCAGCGCTCCACCGCGCGGCGCGTCGCCGGCGAAATGACGCCGCCCCGGGGCAGGATCGTGCCGTCCACGTCGGTGGCGATGAGGCGTATGTCGTTCATGCGGTGTCCTCCGGTGATGGGAAGTCTCTTATTTGAGCCATTCGGGCGCGGGCGCTTCGAAGACCCTGCCCCGATAGTCGGCCAGCGGGCTGTCCGCGGGAATGGCCAGCCGTTCGTGCCACAGGCAGAGCCGGACGCCGGGATAGCGCCGGTTGGCCGCGCGGTCGCCGTAGTGGTCGTCGCCCAACAGCGGGTGGCCGAAGTCGGCCATGTGGGCGCGCAGCTGGTGGGTGCGCCCGGTGACGGGCTCCAGCGCCACGTGCCACAGCCCCGGCGCGGCGGCCTCCCCCACCCGATAATTCGTGGTGATGGGCCTGGCCCCGGGCGTGCCTGTGCGCAGCACCCGCACGGTGGATCGCCTCGCGTCCTTGACGAGCCAGGCGTTCAGCGTGCCCTCCGGCCTTTCAAAGCGCCCGAAGGCCAGGGCGTGGTAGCGCTTCTGAACGCCGTGGTTCTTGAAAGCCTCAAAGGCCTGCTGCCAGACGGCCTCGTCCGCCGCCGCCAGCACGATGCCGCCGGTGGCCGCGTCCAACCGGTGGCACAGCCGCGCCCCGGGCCAGCGCCCCTGCAACCGGGTCAGCAGCGTGTCCGCGCCGACGCCGTCCTGGTCCACGTCCACCGGCAGGCCCTGGGGCTTCACGGCCACGATCAGCCGGTCGTCCGAGAACAGGATCTGAGGCTCGGGCGCAAGATCCCTCGCGTCGACATACAGCGTCAGCGCGTCCCCGCCGCGAACCACAGCGTCCCCGCCGGACCGGACGCCGTTGACGCGCACGTCGCGCTTCTTCAGCGCCTCGCGAAAGACGCGCCCGGGCACGAGCGGCCAGGCGCGACGCAGATACTTCTCCAGCGCCATCGGCGGGACGCCGGCCGGCACGGCATGGACGGTCACAGCGCGTCCTCCTCCGGCCAGGCCAGGTACAGCTCCTCGACGCGCTCGGGCCGCACGGTGCCGTCGCTCATGTTGCGAAGCCGCCCCAGGAACGCGTCCTCGTCCTCGCAGCGCACCACCAGCGTGTAGGCGACGGCCTCGGTGAAGGCCTTGTCCTCCACGATCACCGGCTCGTCCTTCAGGAAGAAATCCACGCGGTTGAGCATCGGATAGCCGATGGCCATGCTATAGCGGGCCGTGGGGTGCATCACGCCGACGCCGCAGGCGTTCAGCGCGCAGACCGCCCCCTGGGTGTAGGCGCGCACCAGGCCACCCGCACCCAGCAGCACCCCGCCGAAATAGCGGGTCACCACCACGGCGGCGTTGGTGACGCCCCGGGCCTTCATCACCTCGATGATGGGCATGCCGGCGGTGCCGCCGGGCTCGCCGTCGTCGCTGTAGCGCATGACGCCCATGTTGTGGCCGATGATGTAGGCGTAGCAGTTGTGGGTGGCGTCCTTGTACTTCGCGCGCATCTCCGCCAGGAAGGCCAGCGCCTCCGCCTCCGTCTCGCAGGGGCGGCCGTGGCCGATGAAGCGGGATTTGTTGACGATGAATTCGTCGCTCGCCGCCTTCAGCAGCGTCTTGTAGGGCTTGAGGGACATGGCAGAACCTCCGTCAGATCTCGATCACATACCGCTTGTAGGCGTTTACGGCGGTGGTTTCGCCGTAGCGGCGCTCCCGGGTGAAGTTCATCGCGCCGTACTCCTGGTGGACGTGGCCGTAGACGAGGTATTTCGGGTGCCAGCGGTCCATCAGGCGCAGGAACACCTCGAAGCCCCGGTGGGGAATGTCGTCCAGGTCGCCCAGGCCCCGGGCGGGCGCGTGGGTGAGCAGGATGTCAAAGCCCTTCTTCCGCCGCAGCTTCCACCACAGCCGGCGCACGCGCTTTTCCATCTGCTTTTCCGAAAACATGTAGGGCTCGTCCGGGCGATAGCGCATGCTGCCGCCCAGGCCCAGCACCCGCACGCCGTTCACCTCGAAGATATCGTCGTCCACGCAGATGCAGCCCTCCGGCGGCTTCTTGTCATAGTGCCTGTCGTGATTGCCGTGCACGTAGAGGATCGGCGCGTTGGTGAAGCAGGTCAGAAACGACAGGTACTCCGCGGGCAGGTCGCCGCAGGAGAGGATCAGGTCGATGCCCTCCAGCAGCCGCCGGTCCAGATAGTCCCACAGGGCCTTGTCCGCCACGTCGGACAGCACCATGATTTTCATGACCCACGCCCCTTTTGTAATCGTCCCGGGGGAACGAAAGCCTCGGCGGCTCCCCCGTTCCCTGCTGCTTCGTATGCAGCCGCCATTCACATCTTACGACAACCCCTCCGGCTCGCTGCGCTCGCCGCCTCCCCTCGCACAGGGGAGGCTTTGCCATGCCGCACATTCCTTGGCTCCCCTGTGCAAGGGGAGCTGTCTGCGAAGCAGACTTTTCCTCGACTTGCAACCAGTAAGCCTTCGGAAAATCGCCTTGAAATGCAGCCTGATACCCTCGAAACTGCACATCCTCGACTTTAGAAACACACTCTAATCCGTCGTGACCGCCTACTGACTCTCCTCCGCCTTCCAGCTGAAGGCCGAGGTCGAGGGAAGGGAGATCTCCCGGATGCCCTGCAGCTCCACCAGCGCGCGTGTGTGCGGCATAAGATCGTCCTTGGCGGGGAAGCCGCCCACCACGTTGTCGGCCAGCCAGTCCATGGCGATGACGTCCGCGGGGGTCAGCCGCCCGTCCACGGGGCAGCGGATCTCGCCCGCCTGGTCGCGAATGATGCTCTCGAACGGCCAGAACACGCCCTCGCGGATGTGCTCCTTCACCAGCTCCACCAGGCGCTTGAGGCCGATGTCCATGCGCTGGCTCATCACCAGGTCCACCGCGCCGGAGGACAAGCCCCACCAGTAGTTCACGGCCTTGCTCTGGCCCGCGGCAGCGGCGGCCCAGCTGCCGTTGAGCACGCTCTGGGCCAGCGATTCATAGATGCGGCTCCAGTCCAGCACGGGAATGGCGATGGACTGGGCCTCGCCGCCCTGGACGGAATACAGGCCGTATTCCACGGCGTGGTGGCTCGGCGCGCCCACGTCGCGGCTGGAGATGATCTGCACAGAGCTGTCGCCGAAGGGATCGTCGGGGTTGAAGTCCTTGCGGGAGGACCACTCCAGGATCACCTTCGCCCGGGGATTCACCATCCGCGCGCCCAGCGCGAAGGCGTTGATGTTGGCCGCCGCGCCGACGATGGGATAGTCGCCGATATAGCCGATCTTGTCGTTCTCGGAGAGGGCGCCGGCGATCATGCCGATCAGGAACTTCACCTCGTACAGGCGCACGTAGTAGCTGCGCACGCGCTGCCAGCTGGCCAGCAGCGAGCAGTTCAGCAGCTTCGCCTCCGGATGCTTCACCGAGGCCTTCATCGAGGCCGACAGCATCAGCGGCGAGGTGGTGAAGATCAGGTTGTTGCCCGCCTCGATCAGCTTTTCGATCTCCGCTTCATAGTTCGCCGGGTCCTCGCAGACGCAGACCGTGGTCTTCACCCGCACGCCCATGTGGTTTTCCAGGTTCACGCGGCCCAGGTCGTGCCAGTAGGTCCAGCCGTTGCTGCCGGGGTCGCAGGAATACAGGAAGGCCACCTTCACGCTGGACGGGCCGAACAGCGTGTTCAGCAATCCGCCACCGCCCTTCACCTCGTCGGGCTTCATGATCAGCGCGACGTTTTCCTCCTCCTTGTCCTTCTCAAACTCGCCCCACAGCGCCTTCACCTCGCCGCGCAGCTGCGGCTCGTATTTCTTCGGCGCGTCGGCGTAGCCGCAGGCCTCCAGGTAGATCAGGAAGGCGTCGCCGGTGGTGGCGGGCAGCTTCTTCGGGTCGCTGGTCGCCTCGCGCAGCTTGTACTCCGCGCGGAAGCGCATGAAGGCCGCCTGGAAGTCGATCCGCTCCTCGCTGGTCCACTTCTCGCCGGGGGTCTTGCCGGTCAGCTCGTAGAGCCTGGCCACGCTGCCGGGCTTGGAGAACCACAGGTAGTTGATCTGGCTGTCGTTGTAGAAGGGCAAAAATTCATAGTACAGCACGTTCTCCGGGGCGTCCGACCGGGCGGGCAGCACCCGCGTGACCTCCGCCTCGATGTCGATGGAATCGAGGTATTTCATCACGCTGACGCGCTTGTTGCCCTCCACCAGATAGTACAGCCCCAGGTATTCCAGCACCTTCACCGGCTGGATCAGGCCCTGGTCCACGATGCCCTCGTAGAGGATGCCCCACTTAGCGGAAAACTCGCTGCCGGGGTCCAGGATCGGCATGAAATTGGCGGCAAAGGCGTTCGTGCGGCCACGCGAGGCCGTGCCCACCACCTTCTTCAGCGGGATCTGCACCAGGCCCACCGGCACGTGGCTGAGGGCGTTCAGCCGCTCGTCGATCTCCTCCAGCACCGGCAGATAGGGGTTCGCCCGCTTCTGTATGCGATTGTGATATTCCTTCAAGCCCGACTTGCGCGCCCGCGCATAGGCCTCTTCACCCATCATGGTCTCACGCTCCTGTCATTCAGGATTTCTGTGCGCCGCGCTTTCCGGCGCTCCGCAAGAGTATAGTGGCGGAAGGTAAAGAAAACAAGGGTGGTTTTGTTGAATTCGGAAGGCGGAATTGAAACGGCCGGCTGAACGCCTCACGCCTCGCTCAGGAAATCGTGTATCGCCACGTCAACGGCCTGAACGCCCACGGCCGGCAGGAACCGCTCAAAGAAGTCCTCCCCCGCCATGGCCAGCGTCATGGTGTTGTCGCAGGGATGGAAGGCCAGCGCGGGCTCCCCGCGCAGGGCGCCGTCCACGATCAGGCCGACGCCCGCGGCCTCGGGGAAGATGAGGCCCATGGGGCTGGCGGAGCCGCCGTGGCAGCGCAGCGCGGCGTACAGCGCCGCCTCCGGCGCGAAGCTGAGCCGGGACGAGCCGACCTGTTTGGAGATGTCGGCGGTGCGAAAGCGCGCGTCCGGCCGGGTGAGGCACAGGTAGTGCCGCTTGCCGTTTTTCGTGGTGAGGAAGATGTTCTTCACCGTCAGCGCGCCCAGCATGGCGTCCACGGCGGCGCAGTCGGCCATCGTGTGGGCCGCCGGGTGCTCCGCCCGGCGGTAGGCGATGCCCAGCCCGTCCAGGAAGGCGAACACCTCGTCCGCGGCGCTCACAGGCTCCTCAGATCCTTTCCCTTGAGCAGAATGGCGCGGCAATTGCTCTTGTCAAGCAGGCGCGAAGCCACGCGCTCCCCGTAATGCTCCTTGATCTGGATCGGCGTCAGGTTCGTGGCCACGACGGTGTGCCGCTTGGCGGCCATGCGCTCGTTCAGCAGCGTGAACAGGTATTCCACGGTGATGTTGCGCATCATCGGCTCGGTGCCCAGATCGTCGATCAGCAGAAGCGGCGCCTCGATCAGCGAGGAAAAGCCGTCGAACTCGCCGTCGTTGCCCACGTGCTGCTGGCGCATGGCCTCGAACATGCGGAAGGCCGTGATGCGCACGGCGGAATAGCCCCGAGCCGTCACCCGTTCGAAGATGCCGTTCAGCAGGAAGGTCTTGCCCAGGCCGCCCGCGCCAGTGAGAAGGATGTTCCGAAAGCCGGTGTCCGGAAAGGCGTCCGCATACTGCTCGCACATGGTTTTCGTGGAAACCATCTGCTCAAGCTGCCCGTTCTCCTTCGGGATCCGATTCACGTCAAACGTCTCGAAGTTCTGTTCATCCGTTCCCGCCATGGAGCCGTCCTCATACTGGCGCAGCTTCAGTCGGGTCTCAAAGCAATCGCAGAACCGCGACGGCGCTTCGCCAACGTAGCCGGTGTCCTTGCACTTATTGCAGCGATAGCGCATTTCCAGCTGGTTCTCCGGAAGCCCCGCCTTCATTAACAGCTCCCTGATTTCGGCATTGATGCCCTGTCCCTGGCGCTTCAGGTTCTTCGCCAGGGCAGCGCGCTGTTCAACGCTCTGCTGCGTCAGGATACTGCGCATGGCTTCCAGAGCCAGCTCTGCGCTTTCCTCGCGCAAGCGCGCTATCCTCGGCGCTTTTGCGAACGCTTCCTCCGTGCGGGCCTGCAAGTCTTCATCATTGCGCGCACGCTGCTGCGCGTATTCCTCCAGCAGCTCCCGAATATGCTCCGAACGTGTCATGCGTTTTTGCCCCCGTCTCCATATTCCTTGACGACGTCGAAGAAGAAGTCGTCCCCGTAGTCCTCTTCCTTATACTCCCGCTGGGCGTAATCCAGCGCGGGATTGGCCGCGCCCTGGCCGCCCGCGGGGCGGTTGGCCCGGGTCGCGTCCCGCCGGGCCTCGGCCTCCGCCACGGTCCTGACCCCCGCGGCCTGCCAATCGGCAAGCAGCTTGTTCATGAACTTCATCGGCAGCTGCATGCCCCGGGCGCAGGCGGCGGCGCAGTCGATCACGGCGTCGTCGTGGGTCTCGCGCCATTCCTCATAGAGCGCGAGGTCGTCCATCGTGGGACGGCGCTCCAGGCCGCAGAGCTCCAGGATCGCCCGCAGGCGACGGTCCTTGACTTGCAGATCGCGGATGTAGGCCTCGGCCGCGGTCGCGGTGAAGATGCCCTGCTCCCCCCATTTTTCCAGCATTCGCGCGGCGTCCTCGAAGCGGTTGCGATTCCGCCTGTGGCACTGTATCGCCGCCAGCCGGACCGTCCCCGGCTCGAAGCCCTTGTCCAGCAGCTCCGCGTAGGCCGCCAGCTGGTCCGGGGTGGGCTGGGCCCGGGCGGCGTCCAGCTCCTTCAGGATGTCGGCAAGCTCGCGCCAGTGCCCGTCCGCGCCGCCCCGGCGGTTCTTCAGCACCGCATCCAGGTAGGCGAAGGTGGGCTTGCTCGCCTTCGTGGTCTCCGCGCAGGCGGCGAGCACCTCCTCCCGGGAAAAGCCCCACTCGCCCGTCCAGCGCTTCACGCACTCCAGCTCCGGCCTGGAGGGCTTGCGGCTCAGGCCGAATTCCTTCAGCACCGCCTGGGCCACGGGGTAGACGCCCTCGGCCTCGGCGATGGCGCGCTCCACGTCCTCCAGCGAGCGCAGGCCCCGGTCCGCCCACTGCACGGCCAGCTTGTCCATCCGCTTGAACACGCTGCGGGGGTTGGGGTCCTTCACGCGGGAGGTGCGGATGCCGTACTCCGCCAGCTTCAGTGCCGCGTCCTGCTCATAGCCCAGCACGTTCAGCCAGTCATTGGCGATGCGATACTCGTGGGATTCGATGGCCTTCGCGCCGAACAGCGCCTGCAGCGAGGCGTTGAAATCCCGGTAGGCGTAGTAATCCCGCTCCATTGGGTTCACGGCGGCATAATCCGCCGAGCGCATCGGGATCAGCTCAAACGTGGGCGGGTGATCGCTGACGCGCCGCGCCAGGCCCTGCTGCTCCCAGTAGGCGAAGGCCTCGTACACGGCGTCCTCGTCCAGCCGCAGCGCCCGGGCCATCTGGGACAGGTCGCCGCCCAGCTCCGGGTGCAGCGCCAGCATCCGCGCATAGAGATAGACCCGCAAAAAAGCGTCCGGCGCGGCGGGCAGGTATTCCAACAGGAACAGGTTCTCGATGGGCGTGGAGTCGAACATCGCTCCTCCCTCGGCAAAGCTGAAAGTGGCCATAGCGTACCTCTTGGGCGAACCCCGTTGTTGTGCATGGATTTCTATTTTATATGATAGCATAGATCGGCCGAAAATACAAACGCGGATTTGCGGGGGCGGCATTGGCTTTCATGCGCATGAGGCGAGCTCATCCGACCCGCTTCGCGGGCCGCCTGCCGGGGAGAAAAAAGAGACCAGATTGCCACGTCGGCCTGAAGGCCTCCTCGCAATGACGTAGTGCGAAGCACGTCATTGCGAGGAGCGCAGCGACGTGGCAATCCGGGTCCTTGCCTTCCCCCATGGGGAAGGTGGATTCCGGCGAAATCGCTTGCAATTTCGTCGGAAGACGGATGAGGTCGTTCTCTCCATACGATGCGATTCGTCCTCAGGCGGGCGCCACATTGCGACCCCAACATGGGGGATTGGCAACATAACTCATGCGTTCGTCCAGCAAATTTACCCTGCCGCGCTTGACAACCCGCGCCCGCCATGCTATCATCTTTCTACAATCGATCAATCGGCGATGATGGAAACAAGTAGGCCGCGACTGTCGGATCCAGAGAGCCTCCGGGCGGTGAGAGGGGGCATCGGGCGCGCGGGCGAATACATTCCGGAGCCGGCGGCTGAACGCGCGGCCATGCCGCAGTAGGCCGTCCGGGCGCGCCCGTGACAGCGCACGCGAGGCCGCGATCCGTCGCGGCGAACGGAAGTGGTACCGCGATACACAGTCGCCTTCCCCATGGGGGAAGGCGCTTTTTATATCGAACAAGCATTGGGGGAATCAACATGCAATTCACCGAGGAACAATTCGCGAAGCACATGCGGCCGATCAACGGCAGCGCCATCCGCGAGATCTTCAAGCTGCTGGCCCGGCCGGGGATGATCTCCTTCGCGGGCGGCAACCCCTCCAACACGGCGCTGGAGCCGGACGTGATCTCCGACCTGGCCCGGGAGGTGCTGGACAAGTACGGCACGACGCTGCTGCAATACGGCGCGACGGACGGCTTTGCGCCCTTCCGCGAGAGCGCCGCGGCCTTCCTGAACACCGAGGGAGTTCGGTGTGAGGCCGCCGAGGTGCTGCCGGTGCAGGGCGGCTCCCAGGCCTTCGACCTGCTGCTGAAGGCGCTGGTGGACCCGGGCGACGTCGTGCTCTGCGAAAGCCCGACATTCCTGGGCGCGATCCAGGCCATGCGGGAATACAACGCCAAGCTCGTCGCCATGCCCACCGATGAAAACGGCGTGATCGTCGAGGCGGCGGAGGAGCTGATCCAGAAGCACCATCCGAAGCTGATGTACGTGATCCCCACGTTCCAGAACCCGACCGGCATCACGCTGGCACTCAAGCGCCGCAAGGCGCTGGCGGCGCTGGCCAGCCGATACGGCGTGGTGATCGCCGAGGACGACCCCTACCGCGACCTGCGCTACGCCGGCGAGGCCCTGCCGCCGATCCAGTCCTTCGACGAGGAGGGCTGGGTGGTGTACATGTCCAGCTTTTCGAAGTACATCGCCCCCGGCATGCGCCTGGGCGCGGCGGCCGTGCGCAACCCGCTGCTGCTGCGGAAGATGGTCATCGGCAAGCAGAGCGCCGACGTGCACTCGCCCCTTTTGAACCAGGCCATCGTGGACGCCTACCTGCGCAAGGGCCTGATGCCCGCGCACCTCGAGCGCATCTGCGGCGATTACAAGCGCCAGCTGAACGCCATGCTCGCGGGCTTCGACCGCTTCCCCGCGGGCACGAAGCACACGGTGCCCCAGGGCGGCCTGTTCGTGTGGGCGGAACTGCCGGAGGGCGCGGACGGCCTGGAGGCCTTCAACCGCGCCGTGGAGGCGGGCGTGGCCTTCGTGCCCGGCACCCACTTCTATCCCGACGGCGGCCACCTGAACACCCTGCGTTTGAACTTCTCCATGTGCGACATCCCCACGATCAACGAGGGCATGGAACGGCTCGGAGGGGTCATTTCAAACCTGTGATGCCGGCGGGCCAGCACGGCGTGTGGAGCCGCGTTTCAGATTCCTCCGGGATTCATGGATCGAAAGCCACGAACATCATCGACGAGAAAAGAAAGGATGCAACCGATATGAACGCACTGGACCTCCTGAAAGAGCGCGGCTTTGTCAAGCAGATCACCTTTGAGGACGAGCTATACGAGGCCTTCGACAAGGGCATGGTGAGCTTTTACGTGGGCTTCGACCCCACGGCGGACAGCCTGCACATCGGCCACTACATTCCGATCATGGCCATGGCGCACCTGCAGAAGGCGGGCCACAAGCCCTTCGCGCTGATGGGCGGCGGCACCGGCATGATCGGCGACCCCAGCGGCAAGAGCGACCTGCGCAAGGTGCTGACCGTGGAGGACATCGACAACAACGTGGCCCACATCAGGGCCCAGATGGAGCATTTCCTGGACTTCGACGCCTCCAAGCCCAACTGCGCGCAGATCGTGAACAACGCCGACTGGCTGCGCACGCTGAACTACATCGACTTCCTGCGGGACGTGGGCGCGATGTTCTCCGTCAACCGCATGCTCACCGCCGAGTGCTACAAGCAGCGCCTGGAGCGGGGGCTGACGTTCCTGGAGTTCAACTACATGCTGATGCAGAGCTATGACTTCCTGGAGCTGGACAAGCGCTACGGCGTGTCGCTGCAGTGCGGCGGCGACGACCAGTGGAGCAACATGCTGGCCGGCGCGGACCTGATCCGTCGCTACTACAAGGGCCAGGAGGCCGAAAAGCACAAGAGCTTCGCGCTGACCTTCCAGCTGCTGCTGACCCACGACGGCCGCAAGATGGGCAAGACCGAAAAGGGCGCGCTGTGGCTCGATCCGAACAAGTGCAGCCCCTACGACTTCTACCAGTACTGGCGCAACGTGGACGACCAGGACGTAGAGAAGTGCCTGGGCCTTCTGACGTTCCTGCCGATGGACGAGGTGCGCCGCCTCGGCGCGCTCAAGGACAGCGCCATCAACGAGGCCAAGCGCGTGCTGGCCTACGAGGTCACCAAGAACGTGCACGGCGAGGAGGAGGCCCGCAAGGCCCAGCAGGCCGCCGAGGCCCTGTTCGGCGGCGGCGCGTCGGGCGGCTCCGTGCCCACCACTGCAATCGACCCCGCCGAGCTGGCGGCGGAAAACCGCCTGCTGGCCTGGATCGCGAAGGTCGGCCTCTGCAAGAGCAACAAGGAGGCCCGCCAGAACATCGCCGCCGGGGCCGTCACCGTCAACGACGAGAAGGTCACCGACGCGGAGTATCGCATCACCCCCGAAATGCTCGAGGGCGACGGCCTGCTCATCCGCAAGGGCAAGAAGAGCTATCACAAGCTGGTGAAGAAGGCGTAATGGAGCGGTTTCAAACCAGCGAAAACATTTGAAGAACCGGATTGCCACGTCGAACCCTTCGGGTCCTCCTCGCAATGACGCTGTATGCCAGCGATTTGGAATACGTCATTGCGCGGAGGCTCCGGAGGGGCCAACGCGACAATCCGGTTCTTATGATCGAACAAAGCAAAGCGTCAAGAGACTGCGTCCCGCCAATCCCTCAACCATCCGTGTCAAACCAATCCCCCTACTTCCCCACGATCACCTTGATGCTGGCCTTCCTGCCGTTGGCGGTTTTGACGGTGATGGTGGCGGAGCCCCTCTTCTTCGCCGTCACGATGCCGTACTGGTCGACCGTGGCCACCTTCTTATTGGAGGATTTCCAGGTATAAGTGGTCCGGGCGGAAGCGGGCTTCATCCAGGTCGTCAGCCGGGCCTGCTCCCCCACCTTCAGGCCCAGGGGGTTCAGCCCATTGATGCCGATCTTTGTGGGCTTGTAGGGATCGACCACGGTCACGGCCAGCTTCCACTTCTTCTTGTTCGTCAGCGTGATGGTGACGGTGGTCTTGCCCTCCTTCTTCCCGGTGATCCTCCCATCCTTCGACAGCGCGACGATCTTGCCGTTCTTTGCCTTCCAGCCCTTGGGCGACGCGCCCTTCAGGCCGATCTGGACCGTATCGCCCAGATTGACGGTCAGCTTGTCGTTTTCGGAGATCATGCGGGCCACGTCTGCGATCTTCACGCCACAGGCACAGACGCCGTCCAGCCCGAAGCTGTGGGGCTCCAGCTCGCCCCGCTCCAGCAGCTCCCGGGAGGCCTCGGTCGCCCAGTTGACATAGGCCTCCGGGCCGCGCAGATAGGCGTAGTACAGGCCCTTCATCAGCGAGTAGGCTTCCATCTCCGCCTCCGTGACGAAGTCCGCCTGGCTCGCCAGTTCCAGCGCCTCCCCGGCCTGCTTCGCCAGCGGCGCGGCCTCGTCGTAGAGGGCCTGCGCGTCCAGGTCCTCCGCCGTCACGTCCCGGCCGCAATCCGGGCAATGCATCTTCTCTGACACCCACGCGCCCTTGCGGTGCTGCCTGTCGTTGTACTTGTAATACCGGGTCCCGGTCACCTCGTAGGCGGCGTTCAGATGCCCGCACGCGCCCTCGCCCGCATCGGCAGGGGCTGCGATTTCGGTGTCGGCGGCATACGCGGCTTCACTCTTCGTCTCCGGCTCACCCGTCCATTCCGGCACAAGCTCGAATTCCGGCAATTCCAGAATCTCCGCCTCCTCCGCCAGGCCGCAGGGCAGAAACGCCAGTGTGAGCAGCACTGACAGAATCGCGCGCAATCGCTTGAACATACCCTCTCCCCCTTATCGGTGATACTGCCATTCTAGCATATTATCCGCTGACTCTGGTGACGCGGCCATGACATCGACCTGACATTTTCACCGCGCGGATCGCATCGCCGTCATGCCGACGACAAAACCCCGCTTCTTCTCGGAAGGCTGAGCGATTTGCAGAACGCCCCCCCACTTTCCATGAAGCGCGAAAGTTTTCGAAGGCACTTGATTTTTTGGCGCAAACGGATATTATTATAGTGGAGTTGTATTTTACCAGACATGGGAAGCGAGAGCATGAGGAATTACAGAATCGCGTTCTTCACCGTAGACTGGAACTACGCGCTGGTGGAGGCCACCTTGCAAGGCCTGAAGCGATACGTGGACGAGCATGAGAACGTGCAGCTGTGCGTGTTCGACTGCTTCGGCAAGGACACGGAGAGCGCCAAGGATCACAGCGAATACGGCATCTACGACCTGGCGGACCTGAGCCAGTTCGACGGGGCGCTGGTGCAGGGCAACCAGATCGTGCTAAAGTCCGCGCGGGACGCCCTGGGCCGCCGCATCGCCCGGGCGGGCATCCCCGCCGTGAGCATCGGCAGCGCGGTGGAGGGCTGCGCCCTGGTGAACATCGACAACGAAAGCGCCCAGTACGGCATGACCGCCCATGTGATCCGCGAGCACGGCGCAAAGCGGCTGGCGTACCTTACCGGCATCCTGGACAACGGAAGCATGGAAGCGCAGCAGCGCCTGAACGGCTTCCTGGCCGCCTGCCGCGACAACGGCGTGGACGAGGCGGACATCCGGGTCATCCCCTGCACCTGGCGCACCACCGACGGAAGCCGCGTGGCGGAGGAATGGCTGGCATCCGGCGAGCCCCTGCCGGACGCCTTCGTCTGCGCCAACGACGAAATGGCCCTGGGCGTGCTGGAGATCCTGACGGCCCACGGCCTTCGCGTGCCGCGGGACACCATCATCACCGGCTTTGACAACCTGGACAGCGCCAAGCTGTCCAGCCCGCGCCTGTCCACCGTGCACCGCAGCTACGCCGAGATGGACTACGCCGCCCTGGACGCGCTGATCCGGCGCATCGACGGCGCCGACACGCGCGATTTCATCCCCTTTGGCTACGAGCTGGTGTGCTCGGAATCCTGCGGCTGCCAGAACATCGCCCGGCCCAACACCATCCGCGACATGTACTTTCAGCAGACCAGCTTCCTGAAAAACTTCTACATTCTGCAGGACCGTATGGCCGAGGAGCTGTTCGAGGCCGACAGCCTGGTGGACCTGATGCGCATTGTGGAGAACAACCACGAGATCTTCGGCTGCGACAGCGCCTACCTGTGCGTCAACGGCTTCTACTGGGACACGTATGACAAGAACAAGTGGCCCGCGCGCTGCGATACCTTTGACCGCGAGATGCTGCTCTGCGCCTGCGGCACCAACCTGCCGGAGACCGCAGACCACCTGCGCTTCACCCGCTTCCCCACCAGCCGGCTGCTGCCCGAGGCGCTGATGGAGAAGGAGCGCTTTCTGATGTTCTATCCGCTGCACTACAACACCTATTCCATCGGCTATGTGGCGCTGGACAGCATCAGCGACGCCGCCAAGCAGAACCTGCACAAGAGCATCTTCAGCTTTCTGGAGATCGCCATTGAAAACGTGCGCAAGAAGTGCCTGCTCCAGCAGCTGAACGAGACGCTGGACAACCTCTACATCCACGACGCGCTGACCGGCCTGTACAACCGCTTTGGCTTCGAGCGCCATGCCCAGCAGGCCTTCGACGGCTTCCTGCGCCAGAGCGGCGGCGCGCGCATCGTGTTCCTGGACATGGACAACCTGAAGCCCGTGAACGACGTGTTCGGCCACGAGATCGGCGACGAGGCCATCCGCGCCGCCGCCGACGTGCTGCGCCGGGTCTGCGCCCCGGGCGACTTCCTGATGCGCTATGGCGGCGACGAATTTCTCGCCATCGCGCCCAAAGGCGAAAGCAACCTCGAGGAGGCCATCCAGGAGGCCACCCGTGCCGCCAACGAGCACTCCGTCCACCCCTATCGCCTGGGCCTCAGCGCGGGCGTGATCGACGTGGAAGCGGGCGACGGGCGCAGCCTCGAGGAATGCGTCCAGGCCGCCGACGCGCTGATGTATGAAAACAAGAAGCGCCGCAAGGCCGCCGTGCAGCGGTGAGGCGCGGGCTTCCGCTCGAATGACAGGCAGCGTGTGAGACGTGGCAACTGACAGGATGTCTCTTTCGATGCCGTTGACCGGCAAAATGTACAGATCCTTCGCTGCGCTCAGGATGACACGGATTTCGACTCGTTGTCATCCTGAGCGCAGCGAAGGATCTTTTCGCATCATGATTGCGGCTCTTTACGGAAAACCGGGGAATGCCAACTCCCTCCGCCCCTGCGGGGCACCTCCCTCAAGGAGGGAGGCTCAATGACCACCTTCATCGCCGAAAGGCTCCCGTTTAGGCTCCCTCTCTGAGGGAGCTGGCTGGCCGGAAGCCAGACTGAGGGAGTAAAAACAGCTGGCACTCGAAGCGTGACTGAGGGAGTTTTCTGACGATTTCCCCAACCTTCCGTGATGAACCATGATTGCGCTTGTTCCCGGGTTCCCGTGAAGAACTCATGAAAACGCCGACGCCTGCCCCTTGAATCTGTGGGGGCAGGCGTCGGGTCCGAAGGCGCGGCAGCGATTGCCTGTAGGCGCGGCCTACTTGGCGAATTCCACCGCGCGGGTCTCGCGGATGACGTTGACCTTGATCTGTCCGGGATACTCCATCTCCTTCTCGATCCGCTTGACGATCTCGCGGGCGAGGATGAGGGTGCCGGCGTCGTTGACGTCCTCCGGCTTGACGATGATGCGCACCTCGCGGCCGGACTGGATGGCATAGCAGGTCTCCACGCCGTCGAAGGAGTAGGCGATGCCCTCCAGCTTCTCCAAGCGCTTGATGTAGTTCTCCAGGCTCTCGCGGCGCGCGCCGGGACGGGCGGCGGAGATGGCGTCGGCGGCCTGCACCAGCACGGCTTCGACGCTCTTGGGCTCCACGTCGCCGTGGTGGGCGGCGATGGCGTTGATCACCAGGTCGTTCTCGCGGAACTTCTTGGCCAGGTCCGCGCCGATGGTGACGTGGGTGCCCTCCACCTCGTGGTCGATGGCCTTGCCGATATCATGCAGCAGGCCGGCCCGCTTGGCGAGGGTGACGTCCGCGCCCAGCTCGGCGGCCATGACGCCGGCCAGGTGGCTGACCTCGATGGAATGGCGCAGCACGTTCTGGCCGTAGGAGGTGCGATAGCGCATGCGGCCCAGCAGCTTCACCAGCTCCGGATGGATGCCGTGCAGGTTCGTCTCGAAGATGGCCTGTTCGCCGGCCTCGCGAATCTGGTTGTCCACCTCGCGCTTGGCCTTCTCCACCATTTCCTCGATGCGGGCCGGGTGGATGCGGCCGTCCATGATCAGCTTCTCCAGGGCGATGCGGGCCACCTCGCGGCGGACCGGGTCAAACGCGGAGATGATCACGGCTTCCGGCGTGTCGTCGATGATCAGGTCGACGCCGGTGGCGGTTTCGAGGGTTCGGATGTTGCGGCCCTCGCGGCCGATGATGCGGCCCTTCATGTCGTCATTGGGCAGCGCCACCACGGAGACGGTGGTCTCGGCCACGTGGTCGGCGGCGCACTTCTGGATGGCGAGGGACACGATGTCGCGGGCGCGCTTGTCCGCCTCCTCCTTCGCCTTGGCCTCCACCTCGCGCACCATCACGGCGGCGTCGTGGTAGGCGTCCTTCTGGATCCGTTCGATCAGGATCTGCTTGGCTTCGTCGGCGGTCATGCCGGCGACGCGCTCCAGCTCCTGCTTCTGTCGGTCGTGCATCTCATTGGCTTCCGCTTCCAGGCGCTCGGCTTCGCGATACTTATCGTTCAGCGCCTCCTCGCGGGCCTCCAGGTTGTCCAACTTCTTGTCAAACGCTTCCTCGCGCTGGTTCACCCTGCGCTCAAGCCGCGAAACTTCGTTGCGGCGGTCACGAACTTCTTTATCAAGCTCCGACTTCAAGCGGATGATTTCTTCCTTGGCCTCCAGGACGGCTTCCTTTTTCTTCTCCTCAGCCTTGTGGGTGGCGTCCTCCAGCATATTGGCGACGAATTCTTCCGTCTGGCCGATCTTCTTTTCCATGCCGTTCTTGCGGTAGAAATAACCGGCAACCAGGCCAATGGCCAACGCAATCAGCGCAATTATTGCGACGATTGGCCAATTCAGCAAAACTTCATTCCTCTCCTTTCTCTCACAATCTCAGATCATTCCAAATTATCAGCATGCACACATAGCTGTCGCAGGTTACATGACTAACGTAAGTATTTTAAACCCACCGTAAGTTCATGTCAAGAAAAGAAATCATTACCGACTGTTACGAATCGCATACATTCCCCGGCTCGCCGGCGGATCAGCCGCGCTTCATGGCGTAGCGGGCGTCCCGCTTTTCGGCCTCGAAGACGAAATAGCCGTCGGTTTCGTGGATCCGCACGCCGCCGAATATGGCGACGAGCTTGTTGCGATACCATTCGCGCCGCTTGGTGACCATCAGCATCCGCCCGCCGACCTTCAGCCGGTTGAAGCCCTTTTCGATGAAGCGCTTCGCGACCGAAAAATCGGACTGGTAGGGCGGGTTGGAGAGGATCAGGTCAAAGCCCGCCTCCCCAATGGCCGAAAAACCGTCGGACACCACCGTCTGAACGCCGCCCACGCCGTTGCGCAGGGCGTTCCTCCGGGCGATTTCCACCGCCAGCGGATTGATGTCGGAAAGGATCACGTTTTCCTCGCCGCAGCAGCGGGCCGCCAGGATGCCCACCAGGCCGCAGCCGCAGCCCAGGTCCAGCACCTTCATGCCCGGTGAAAACTGTGCGCGGGACAGCATCGCCAGCGTCCCCCGGTCCGCATGGGCCGGCGAGAACAGCGCGGGGTCCGTCTCCAGCTCCAGTCGGTGTCCCATGAGCTCCGCCACGATCACCGCCAAGGCCGTTCCCTCCCCTGCTGTCGATGGATCTACTGTTCCACCTGTCATTATAACACAGAATGGATCGGCGAATAAAGAATAATTATGGACAATATGGGGAAAAGTGAGGGTAGAATCGCCGCCGGAGGTGCCCATGCCGCTCGTCTATGCCGTCGCCATCCTCGAAGCGCTGGGCTACCTCAGCGCCGTGCCGGTGTGCGTGGCGTTCTGCGTCAGCGGCCGGGACGGGCTGAAGGCCGGCGCGGCCGTCGGAGCGTTCAGCGCCGGCGCCGCTTTCCGGCGCGCCATGGCGCACATGCGCCGGGAAACGCCGAAGAAGCGCCGCGGCAGGCCGCCCGTGAAGCGGCTGATAAAGCTGGCGCGCCATCTGCGCGTCGAGCGCTTCAGCCTGCGCGGGCGGCTGGGCCTTTCGGACGCGGCGGCCACGGCGCTGCTCTGTGGCGCGATCTCGGCGCTGGGCGCGTCCCTGCGGGGGCGCGTGGACAGCCTGGCGGTGGACGTCGCCCCGGCCTTCGACGGCCCCCGCGCCGAGCTTCGGGGGATAGTGCGCGTCCGGCTGGGGCAAATTATACTCGCCGCCGCGCGCAGCAATCTAGACTGACGGAGGAATGACCCATGGAAAAGCACCCGATTGAAAACATCATGTCCACGACGCTCGAAAACATACGGGACATGATCGACGTGAACACCGTCATCGGCGAGCCGATCACCGCCGCCGACGGCTCCACCGTGATCCCGATCTCGCGGGTCAGCTTCGGCTTCGTGGCCGGGGGCGGCGAATACGGCAAGGGCGCGGGCCGCGCCGAGGAGGGCCGGGGCGAGCATCCCTTCGCCGGCGGCACCGGCGCGGGCGTGACCGTGCAGCCGCTGGGCTTTCTCGTCACCAGCGGCGATTCGACGCGCATGCTCCCCGCCCAGTGCTTCCAGCCCCTCGACCGTGTGCTGGAGATGATCCCGCAGGTGATCTGCGATATCCGAAAGGCGATGAAATAGCGATGAATGAAAAATGTGGAATACCCGCCCGGCAAATCCGAAGGATCAGAAGATGAATTCCTCATCCGCCACACCTTCTCGCCGCGCCCTCCCCGTCATACGCTGACGAGGGGGGTGATTTCATGCAGCCGACGATCATCTGCGCTTCTCAGGAGGCGGGAATGGTGTGCGTGAACGGGCGATTTGCCGGGGAAGCCGGGTCGGGACAGCCGCTGGCGCTGCCCGTGGCGCCCGGGGGAGCGCTGTATCTGGAATACAAGCCGCTGACCGGCGCGGGGATGGCGCTGGCGCGGCGGCTGGTGCTCTCCGGGGGAACGCCGCTGCCGGAGAGCCTCGCGGAGGCCTCCGGGCTGAGCTGCGTGGTCTGGCCGGGCGGAGCGCTGGAGATCGAGTTTTCGCCCGTCATTTCCGCCGTCGCGTCCTTCCTGCTGGAGGGCCTGCCCGCCGAGATCGTCCGCGGGGAGGCCACCGAGCTGCGCCTGCCCGGCCTTCGGGCCGAGCTGCCGGAAGGCGCGCAGGTACCGCGACTGATCCGCCTGCCCGGCGCGGCGGCGCTGCTGGGCGGGATCGAGGGCGGCGGGCAGTACCTGCTCGCCCTGTCGGAGGACCTGACCGAGGCCACGGGGCTGATCGCCGCCGATGTCCTCGAGCCGATGGACGGCGGGCTGTTCAGCGCCATGGTCTCGCTGGGCGACAGCGTGGGCCACGGTCGGCTGGAGCAGTGGCTGGTGGACGGCGGCGGGCCAAAGCGCGTGTCCTCCCAGAGCGCGTGGAGCGAGGGCTTTCCCCGCTGGCCCCAGACCGCCGGGGCGACGATGATCGCGGCGGTGGAGGCCATGCTGGCCGGGCTGCCCGAGGAAGCCGCGGGCTACCTCTCCCCTGCGCTGGCCGCCGGGCGCCCGCTGGACGCCGTCGCCGAAGCCTGCGACCTGTGCGTGCCGATGAAGTACGCGCTGCCGGACGCCCGGCCCTGCGTGGGGCTGCTCCGCGCCGAAAACGCCCATCTGGCCGTCGTCCGCCCGCTCTACTTCCGCGCCGAGGCCGTCGGCGGCCCGCAGGGGCCCTGGCAGATCCAGTCCGTCCGCCTGTGAGAGGGAGGCGGGGCTCAGTGGGTCTCGGTGGAAAAGCCCAGGGACACCTTCAGCGCCTCGCCCACGCGGGCCATCACCTCGGGTCGGAGGGTGCCGATGCGCTCGCGCAGGCGGCGCTTGTCCAGCGTGCGGATCTGCTCGGCCAGCACCACGCTGTCCCGCGCCAGGCCCGTGCCCTCGCAGGCGATGGGCACATGGGTGGGCAGGCGCGCCTTGTTCAGCTGGCCGGTGATGGCCAGCACGATCACCGTGGGGCTGTGGCGGTTGCCCACGTCGTTCTGGATCACCAGCACGGGCCGGATGCCGCCCTGCTCCGACCCCACCACCGGGTCCAGGCAGGCGCTGAACAGATCGCCGCGGGAAATCATAGTATCACGCTCCGCATACAGTGTGTGAGGCATACTATGCGGATGGGGGCGAGCGGGTGTGTAAGTCGTCGTGATGGACATAGGATGCTCCTTCGGGTGAATTCTGATTTGTTGAGGAGAGGGATCAGGGACGGGGAATCGGGAAAAGCTTCGACAGCCGCTGCTCCCTACTCCCTGCTCCCTACTCCCTACTCCCTACTCCCTCGTTTACATCACCAGGCTTCCGTTCTCCCCTTCGATCACCTGCATCAGCCGGCGCTCGATGCCGCTGGCGGCGTCGATATAGACGAGGAAGGTGTCCTGGCCGGAGCTGGCGCGCACCTCCCAGCACAGGTGTTCGGACGTGTTTTCGGGGATGACGCACAGCCGGGCCGAGAGGGGCGTCAGCGCGCCGCCGATGCGCGAGGTGGCGTCCTGCTCCGTCAGCTTCGGGAGAGCCAGCTGCCGCGGCACGTGGTTCATCAGGTAGTTCGCGGCCTCCAGGCCCACCACCGTCCCGTCCGCGAGCGAGACCTGCACCTTGATGAGGTCCGGGTACAGCACCACGCCGTTCTGCACGGCGGCGAAGTTCACGGTGAGGATGCCGTCGAAGCGGCTGGAATAGGACAGCTCCAGCTCCCCGTAGCCCCGCGCCATGAGAAACGCCCGCGCCGCGTCGACGGCCTGCCGGTCGGTGAGGTTCACCGCCTCCACGGGGGTGTCCGAGAGCATATACAGCACCTGGCCGCCCGCCTTCGTCACGCCCGCCGTCAGCGCGTAGCCGCCCAGTTGCGCCGAGTATTCGTAGCAGTCCACGGGGATCGAGCTCGTGCCGGTGTATTCCAGCGCCGCGCTGCCGCCCAGGAAGGCCGAGAGCGCCTGCCGGGCGCCGGACTCGTTCACCTCCGCAAGGCCGGCCAGTCCCTTGAACTCGCCATCCGCGCGGCCGTCGGAGAACGGGCCGTCGTACAGCAGCACCGGGTAATCCGCCGCCGCGCCGGTGAGGGGATAGAGGCTCTCCTCGCCGGTGGCCTCGTAGTCGTCCGCGTCGAACACGGCCTCGCCGCGCTCGTAGCGATCCAGCAGGCGGCCCATGCGCACCGAGAACGCCGCCGCCGTCTGGCTGAGGCGCTCCAGGGCGTCGTAGTCCTCCGCGGTCAGCCCGCCGCCGTTGGCCAGCCGCGCGGAGAGCGCCGTGGAGAAATCCCCCGCCTGGTTGATGAACTTCAGCGTGGATGAAACGGTCTCCTGGCCGAGCGGCAGCAGCGCCAGGTTGGAAAGCGCGCCCTGGGTCTGCAGCGCGGTCTCGTTCAAAAGCGCCTGCATCTGGCCCGTTTCGCCCGCCACCAGCAGCTTACGGAAGTTCACGCTCATGCCCTCCGTCAGCTCGCAGGTCTCGTAAAACGCCTTCTGCACCATGGCGCTCACCCGGGCGTTGGCCTCGTTCAGGCGCGCCGTCTGGGCCGTGGAATAGGCCAGCACGCCCGCCAGCAGCGCCGCCAGCGCCACGTTCAATATGCGCGCCCAGTCGCGGGTGCGGACCTGGGCAACGTAGTAGGTTGGATTCATTTTGAAAGGCTCCTTTCGTTGGGAAAACGGGGCGTGAGGAGTGTGGAGCGAGTTAGGAGTGTGGAATTATAAAATACCCGGGAACCGGATTGCCACGTCGCTCCGCTCCTCGCAATGACGTGGTTTTGAAGTGAATCAAGGCATTCCTTAAGCGATGAAACATGGATCGATCGCAACGTCATTGCGAGGAAGCCCGCAGGGCTGACGTGGCAATCCGGTTCCCCATCATTCCGCCAAATCCCGCATGGATCTGCACCGCAGCTCTTCACTCCTAACTCATTCCTGCCTCCTCACTCCTCACTCCAAAAACTATACCGCGAAGCTGTGGTTCCCGATCACGGTCTTGACGGTGCGGGTGCGGATCCACTTGTCGCCGGTGGCCTTGGGGTTATAGTAATAGAGGCAGCCGCCGGTGGGGTCCCAGCCGTTCAGCGCGTCCAGCGCCGCGCGGATGGCGGTGCTGTCGGGGGTATTGTTGATGGAGCCGTTGCTGACGCAGCTGAACGCCCCGGACTGGTAGATCACGCCGGAGATGGTGTTGGGAAAGGAGGCGCTGGCCACCCGGTTCAGCACCACCGCCGCCACGGCCACCTGGCCCTTGTAGGTCTCGCCCCGGGCCTCGGCGTACACCAGCTTCGAAAGCAGCCGGTGGTCGGCGGAGATGATCGAGGCCGAGGCCGCCGTCACGCTGCCGCCGGAGAGGGTGACGCCCATGGCGGCGGCGGTGGCGGGGCCCACGCGACCGTCGGCAGCCAGGCCGTTCCTGCGCTGGAAGGCGACGACGGCCTGGCGGGTCTTTTCGCCGTATCTGCCGTCGGCGCTGCCCGAGAGGTAGCCCCACTGGATCAGCTTCTTCTGCACCTTTGTCACGTCGCTGCCGCTGGAGCCCACCTCCAGCACCGCCAGGGCCGGCGGCGCGAGGCACACGGCCAGCGTCACCACCGCCAGCGCCAGCGCCGCGGCGCGCCAAAGCGCTTTCATGCCCCGCCTCCGAACGCGCTCAGCAGCCAGCTCAGCAGCGTGGAATGGAAGGCCACCGGGGCGTCCGGGGCGCAGCTTTCATCCAGGCACAGCGTCGGAAACAGCACGCACCACCAGTTGCGGCCCTCGCCGTCGCCGATCACCACCCGGAGCGCCCGGTATTCCCCCGCCGGGACCAGCAGCCCGCCGTAGCGGCGGTCCGGGAAGTCGAACACGCCCGTCTCCGCCTTCACGCTGCCCTGCCAGCCGCAGATCCGCGCGCGCAACAGCGCCGCGAGCTCGATGAGGTTCAGGTTGTCGTTCACGGCTTCCCAGGCCGCGTCCGCGTCGACGCAATCCCGAAGCAGCGCCCGCGCGCACATCAGGCAGGCGTCCCGCACCTCCAGCTTCAGGGCCTGGGCCCCGTCGCCGTCGTCATTGGCGACGACGTGCAATCGAATGTAGTCCTCCACCGGCACGTCCTCCCGCCCGAGCTCCGCCCGCGCCGCCGTGCCCAGCAGCATCACCAGCAAAAAACAACAAAAAAGCCGACGTTTCAGAACGATTCCTCCGTTTCGTTGGGAATTGTTCCTAATGTCGGCAATTCTTGCGCGGTTTATTCAAAAGTCGATGAGAAGGAGTCAGGAATCAGGAGTTATGAGTGTGGAGTTATAGAATGCCCGGGAACCGGATTGCCACGTCGGCCTGTGGATCTCCTCGCAATGACGTGGTACGATGCGCAGACTGTTTTTTCTATTGGAACGGAACTCTGCGATTCCGGCGACGTGGCAATTCGAGTCTCCCCTGATCAGAACAGATCCCGAAGGGATCTGCACCCCAACTCCACACTCCTCACTCCACGAGCGCCATGGCCCCGGCGACGGCGTCAGGGGTCTCTGCCAGGCGGCGGAGGGTCTCCGGCGGGAAGGGCTCGCCGGAGGCAAGGCGGCGAACCACGAACGCCAGCAGCGCCCGCTTGCCCCGCTTCGCCACGGCCTGCAGGCCCGCGTCGTCAAACTTCTCGGCAAACTCCTGGGCGGCGCAGAAATCCCGGCAGCGCTTCAGCAGGGCCTCGGCGTCGTAGACGGCATCCACCCGGAAGCCCATGGCCCCGGCGCACAGCTCCAGGCCCCGCAGCCACACGTCCTTCCACTCCAGCGCCTTCCCCCCGCACTCGCGCTCCAGGGCAGCCAGCAGCGGCGCGTTCACCGGCTGGCCGAGGTTCGAGGCCCCGCGGCGGATCAGCTCGCCGTCAAAGGCGGTGAGCCGGCGCATGTATCTCCGGGCGCGCTCCGCCGCCGAAAGGTCGTTCACGCGGCGGAAACTGTAGAGAAAGCCCTCCAGCCGCCCCCACTTTTTCAGCGTGTCATAGTAGCCCAGCAGGCGGCTGCGGCGCAGCAGGGCCGGGTCGAAATCCAGGAACCCGCCCAAATCGTGCAATGGCTTGACGGTCGTCAGCCAGGGCATGCGGGCGTATTCCGGGTGGCTGTGATAGGGGTGCAGCTCCACGGCCACCACCTCGTCCATGCCGTCCGCCAGGGCCATGTCGATGGGCAGGTTGTCATAGTAGCCGCCGTCGATGTAGCGCTGGCCCTCGATGTGACGCGCGGGAAAGATGGGAAAGCAGCTGGCCGAGGCGATCACCCAGTCGCCCAGGCTGCCTGGCTTCATCTGATCCAGCCGCATCGCCACGCCCGACATCTGCGGCGCCCTGGTGGTGAGCACGCCCAGCCGCAGCCCCCGGGCGCGGATGCGCCCCTCGTCCAGGTTCTCCCGCACCAGCGCCTCCAGCGGGGAGATGTCCATGCGCAGGTGCCTGGCGTTTTCCATCAGGAAGGGCAGCACGTCCCGCTTGCGGTGGATCATGCGCTCAATGGCAAAGTCGTCCTCGTCCTCCACGGACAGGATCTGCCGGACCGTGATGTTCGACCAGAGCTTCACGGCCCCGTCCAGGTCGCCCTGGGCGAACAGCGCCGCGTTCAGCGCGCCGATGGACGTGCCGTACACGCCGTCAAAGCGCACGCCCAGCTCCTCCAGCGCCTGCCAGGCCCCGATCTCATAGGCTCCGCGGCTGCCGCCGCCGTTCAGTACCAGCGCCCGTTTCATTGTATCACCTCGCTCAACTCCATTATAGCACGCCATGCAAGGGCCCGTTCCCAAAAACTTCACTTGCATAATCAAATGCCTGTGGTATAATTGAACTATGAAGCGCCTCGCCCCTGCAAAGCGGCGGGGCGCCTGCTGATTGTACAGGGAGGAAATCCAAATGAAGGTCAGAAATCTCGTTTCCAAGCGCTTCAAGGAGACTCCGGCGGATTGCGTCATCGCGTCCCAGGCGCTGATGATGCGCGGCGGCTACATCAAGCCCGTGGGCAACGGCATCTTCACGCTGTTCCCCATCACCAAGCGCATCACCAGCAAGATCGAAAACATCATCCGCGAGGAGATGAACCGTATCGACGGCCAGGAGGTGCTTTTCCCGGTGACCATGCCGGCGGACCTGTGGCGCAAGTCCGGCCGCTACGACAGCATCGGCAGCGAGCTTCTGCGCTTCAGCGACCGCTCCGGCGCAGACATGGTGCTGGGCATGACCCACGAGGAGGCCAGCGTCCACCTGATGACCGACGTGGCCGATTCCTACACCCAGTATCCCTTCATGATCTACCAGATCCAGACCAAGTTCCGCGACGAGCCCCGCTGCCGCGGCGGCCTGATCCGCGTGCGCGAGTTCACCATGAAGGACGCCTACTCCTTCCACACCTCCCAGGAGGACCTGGAGAAATACTACGCCCGCGCCTACGAGGCCTACAACCGCGTCTACGCCCGCTGCGGCGTGCCGGAGGTGGTGGCCGTGGCGTCGGATTCCGGCATGATGGGCGGCAAGGTGAGCCACGAATACATGCTGCTGACCGACGTCGGCGAGGACACCATCGTGCTGTGCCGCGACTGCGACTATCGCGCCAACATGGAGGCGGCCCCCTGCCTGCTCACCAACGAGCCCGGCGAGATCGCGCCGCTTGAGAAGGTGGCCACCCCGAACTGCAAGACCATCGAGGACCTGTGCGCATTCCTGAAGATCGACGCGAAGCAGACCTGCAAGGCCGTGATGTACCAGCGCAACGCCGACGATTCCTTCGTGATCGTGTTCATCCGCGGCGATCTGGACGTGAACGAGACCAAGCTGCGCAACTTCCTGAAGGCCGAGGTGCACCCCGCGGTAGTGACCGAGGCTTCCGGCATCCACGCCGGCTTCACCGGCCCCATCGGCCTGCCCGAGGGCGTGACCGTGGTGTACGACAGGAGCCTTGAGGGCATCGAGTGGTTCGCCACCGGCGCCTGCGAGGACGACATGCACTACGTGGGCTTCAACATCGCCCGCGACGTCGGCGACGTGGAATACGTGGACGTGGCGAAGGCCTTCGACGGCGGCATCTGCCCCGTCTGCGGCAAGCCCCACATCTACACCAGCCGCGGCATCGAGGTGGGCAACATCTTCCAGCTGGGCACCAAATACACCGAGAGCATGGACATGACCTACGTCGACCAGGACGGCAGCTTGAAGCACCCGATCATGGGCTGCTACGGCATCGGCGTGGGCCGCCTGGCGGCCAGCGTGTGCGAGGCGCACCGCGACGACTACGGCCCCATCTGGCCCATCAGCATCGCCCCCTGGCACGTTGAGATCTGCTCGCTGCGCGCCGACCAGCCGGAGGTCATGGAGGCCAGCCAGAAGCTCTACGACGCGCTGACGGCGAAGGGCGTGGAGGTACTCTGGGACGAGCGCAGCGTCTCCGCGGGCGTCATGTTCTCCGACGCCGACCTGTTCGGCGTGCCGGTGCGCGTGGTCATCAGCCCGAAGGGCCTGAAGAACGGCACCATCGAGATCGCCACCCGCGACAAGAGCATGAAGGAGATCCTGCCCGTGGACGAGGCCGGGGATTTCGTCGTGAAGTACGTGACCGACGCGCTGGCAAAGCTGGAGTGCCGGCTGTAAAGAGGTATTTGTAAAACCGGATTGCCACATTCCTCCCCGAAGAGGCGGCGCGGCAATCCGGTTCTTCTGCTCAAAAGCGCTGTGTGATGTAATTCGGCTTCGGATAGAACAGCTTCCGGGCCCCTTCGATGTCGCCGTGCAGCGCCACCCCCGGCAGCCATTCGGGCTCAAAGGCGCAGCAGCCCAGCAGCAGGCGGCTGAAATCCTGAATGGTGAGTGCCACGTCCGGCGCGGCGTCCGTTCGGCGGACGTCGTTTTTCATGCCCGGAGCAAAGCGCACCTCAAAGCCGCCGTTGTTTTCGGGGATCTGGCCGTCGGTGACGCGAACGCGCAGCGTCCCCTCCCCCTTCGCCTTCGCCAGCGCCAGGGCCTGCTCCACGTTCACCACCCGCGCCATGCCGCGCTGGACGACGGCGCGCTCCACGCCGCCGAGGCTGAATTCGGGCAG
Source organism: uncultured Eubacteriales bacterium (assembly GCA_902799045.1). GTDB lineage: Bacteria > Bacillota > Clostridia > Christensenellales > Aristaeellaceae > UBA2862. The sequence continues at coordinate 106,715 of CADBZH010000003.1, read as the reverse complement.
GGTCGCCCTCGGGTCGACGTCCACGGGCATCGGCAGCACGGCGCGCTCGTGGTCCGCGGCGTAGCGCCTGAGCAGCGCCAGCAGCCCCTCCAGCCCCCGCCGGTCGTTGAAGCCGCAGCGCAGGCACCGCAGGTCCTCATGGGGCCGGGCCTGGATGGTCGCGTAAGCAAGCGGCGCGTCGTCCTCATAGTACACGAAGGTGTAGTTCCGGGTGACGAACGGGTCCGCCCCCGTCCAGTCGTATTCCGTGTCCCCCTTCCGCACCGCGCAGTTGTAGCGGCGGCTGCGGGCCTCGTCGATGGCGCGGATATCGGCCGTCAGATCCCGCCCCGGCTCCTGCATCGCCCAGCGCCCCGGCGCGTCCAGCGACGGCAGCAGCGCCAGCCTCAGCGTCCAGCGGGCCTCGTCGCAGGCGATCTCATAGCCGAAGCGCCGGTAGAAGGCGTTGGAGAACGGATAGAGATACGAGAGCACCATGCCCTGGGCGTACATGTCCGGAAGCGCCGCCTCGAAGCAGCAGCGGATCGCCCCGCCCCGGCGGTACTGCGGCAGCGTCGCCACGCCGCCGATGCCGCCCATGACGACGTCGTGCCCGTCGAAGGTCGCGTGCCACGGCAGGACGCAGAAGGTGGCCATCATGGTCTCATCGTCGTCCTCAAATGCCGCCCAGCGGCTGTCCCAGCGTGCGTCCTCCAGCGACCGTGGGCGCTCCCGCACCTCGCGAATGAACGCCTCCGGCGACTTTTCCGCGCCCTCCATCGGGTATTCAAAGGCCAGCGCCGACAGCTGCGCGCTGCGCTTCAGTTCGTTTTCGCGGATCTTGCGTACGATCATGTCCATCCCTCCCATGGGAGTATCATAATACACCCGCTCGCGCCGTGTCAATGTGCGCCGTTGGCGCATTTGTGACGGGGTCGAACAGAGGAGGGCGCGCCTTCACCGCCCGGACAGGCGCGCCCTCGCAGCTCCGGCAAACCGGAGTGGTCATAGAGCGCCTTTCGGGCAGTTCCTGACACACTCCATGCACAGGATGCATTCCGTGCCGTTTTCACGCTTCCTTGAATTATCCGTCACGTCCACGTTCATCGGGCATACGTGCCTGCATTTGCCGCAGGAGACGCACTTCTCCTTGTCGCATTTCACGCGAAACAGGGAAAAATAGCTCATCGGCTTCAGGAAAACCGCGATCGGACAGATGTATTTGCAGAAAGCCCGGTTGTCCTTAAAGGCATATGCAAGGAGGATCCCCGTCGCATAATACAGGATGTTGCCGACGATAAACGCCCAGAACATGATCCTCTCCATGTTCCCGACATGCGCAAGGAACAACGCCGCGACAAAGACGAGCGCGGCCGCAAAGGTGATATACCGGATCCAGCCCAATCGCCTCCGCGGCTGCCTTGGCACTTTGTAGGGCAGGAAATCCAGCACCATGGCCGTCCAGCAGGCATACCCGCACCATCCGCGTCCGAAGATCAGCGGCCCGAAGATCTTGGCCACGGCATAATGGATGGTGGCCGCCTCAAACACGCCCGTGAAGAGATAGTACCAGAATCCCTCGATCTGCATGTTTTCATTGCAGATCAGCCCGAGATAGACCAGCATGTACAGGCCGACAAGCAGTTGAACCACGCGCCTGGCGTGCCTGTATTCCCTGATAAACAGGAAGACGCCCAGCGATATGGACAGGCCGATATAGCTGAAATTGAACAGATAGAACAGGTTGTCCTTTGTCAGCCACAATGTGATCGCGACCGCTTCAAACACAGCCAGCATAATGACCGGCATCGCGTATTTCTTCATCTCTCTGTCCTCACAAATCTTGTCATCGATTCGGGACCAGTATATCATATCACGGTTTTTTCCACAACCTGTCAGCGCGGGCGTTCCGCGGATTCCAACAGGGGCCGGCGCCCGATGACGGCATGGAACCGCGCAAACAATCTCTGTTTCTTCAAGGCTCTTTCAAGGTTCCCGGGCTACAATAGCCCCGCAAACAAAAAAACACCAACGACCCCCAAGGAGGTTTTGAAGATGAAAAACAACGCGATAAAGACCTTGCTCTGCATGCTGCTGGCCATGTTGATGATGCTCGGCGCGCTGGCAGAAAACGCGGCCCGGGCCGAGGAAACGCAGATCAACCTGGATGAGGTCTCCGGCGAGCTGGCAATCGACGATGCCGGGACCTACGTCCTCTCCGGCACATTGACGGGCCATGTGCGGGTCAACCTCGGCGAAGGCGACGTGACGCTGATTCTGAACGGCGCGACCATCGAGAGCGCCGACACCGCGGGCATCATCGCCGTCAGCGGCGATTCCCTCACCATCCTGCTGGCCGAGGGCACGGAGAACCGCGTCTCGGACGGCGGCAGCGATGACGACTACGACGCCGCCATCTACAGCGCGGTGGCCCTCACCTTCGACGGCGACGGCGCGCTGGCGGTGAATGGCAACAACCAGGAGGGCATCAGCACCGAGGACGCTGACATGACCTTCAACGGAAACGGCGTCTACACCGTCACCTCCCAGGACGACGGCATCAACGCGGGCGGCGACGAGGGCGGTCTCATCACCTTTGGCGGCGGCACGTTCACCATCAACGCCCTGGGCGACGGCATCGACTCCAACGCCTCCGCCGTGTTTGCGGGCGCGACGGTCTACGTGGTCGGCAGCGCGGCGGGCGGCGACGCGGGCATCGACACCGACGCGGGCTACACCATCACCGGCGGCAGCGTCATCGCCATTGGCACCGACATGATCGAGACCCCCGCCGAAGGCACCACCCAGTTCACGCTGGCCCTCACGCTGGAGGACACCGTCGCCGAGGGCAGCGAGGTTTCCCTGGTGGACGCCGACGGCAACGCCGTCGCCGGGTTCACGGCGCTCCAGGATTTCAGGACGCTGATCGTGTCCAGCGACGCGCTGGCGGTCGGCAGCTACACGCTGTATGTGGATGGCGAGGCGGTGAGCGTCGACGGCGCGGATGCCGTTGAGATCACCGACACCGTGACCTCTGTCGGCAGCACGGGCTTCGGCATGAGCCCGGAGGGCGGCTTTGCTCCCGACAGCGGCATGGAACCGCCGGAGGGCGGCTTCGGCCCCGCAAACGGCACGGAACCGCCGGAAGGCACGGAGCGCCCCGAGGGCGACAGGCAGCCGCCGGAGGATCGCGGCTGAGCGCGACAAATCGATAAAACTGGCCTGTGTGTTTCCAAACCTTAACACACAGGCCTTTTCAAACCCGCGTTTTTATCGTATAATATGAAAGATAGAATATATCTGCCACAGGCAGACCAATTAATGGAGGAATGACCATGGCAATCATCGATAAGATCAAGGCAAAGGCGAAGGCCGACCTCAAGCACATCGTGCTGCCCGAGGGCGAGGAGATCCGCAACGTGCAGGCGGCGCTGATGGTTCGCGACCAGGGCCTGGCGAAGCTGACCCTGCTGGGCGACCCGGCGAAGGTGAAGGAAGTGGCTGACGGGGCGGACCTGACGGGCATCGAGATCATCGATCCCGCGACCAGCGACAAGCTGGCCCTGTACGCCGCCACCCTGTATGACCTGCGCAAGGCCAAGGGCATGACCGAGGAGGAGGCCGCCAACAAGGTGACCGACCCGATGTATTACGGCATCATGATGGTGAAGATGGGCGACGCCGACGGCCTCGTGTCCGGCGCGATCCATTCCACCGGCGATATGCTGCGCCCGGCGCTGCAGATCATCAAGTCCAAGCCCGGCATGAAGACCGTGTCCAGCTGCTTCCTGATGGAGCTTAAGGACAAGAGCTTCGGCGACGACGGCGTGATGATCTTCTCCGACTGTGGCGTGATCCCGGACCCCGACGCCGAGCAGCTGGCGAACATCGCCCTGGGCGCGGCGGATTCCGCCCGCAGCCTGGCCGGCATGGAGCCCCGCGTGGCCATGCTGAGCTTCTCCACCAAGGGCAGCGCCAAGCACGACGACGTGACCAAGGTGCAGGAAGCCACCCGCATCGCCCATGAGATGGACCCAAACCTGGACCTGGACGGCGAACTGCAGCTGGATGCCGCGCTGGTCGAGAAGGTGGGCCAGCTGAAGGCGCCCGGCAGCAAGGTGGCCGGCCACGCCAACACGCTGGTGTTCCCGGACCTGGGCGCCGGCAACATCGGCTACAAGCTGGTGCAGCGCCTGGCCCACGCCGAGGCCTACGGCCCGATCCTCCAGGGCATCGCCAAGCCCTGCAACGACCTGAGCCGCGGCTGCTCCGCCGAAGACATCGTGGCCACGGTCGCGATCACGGCCTGCCAGGCACAGTAAGTTTGGACGGGGGAGCAAGCTCCCCCGCCAATACCACCCCCCTCCAGTTTTCGCTTGGGTTTTTCTTCGAAAAACGTCTGGCCGCGAAAACTGCAAGGAAGGTTTTCTTGCGAAAACCCCGTTCCCAACGTACATGCCGCCGGGAACGATTGAAAGCCGGGGCGCTGACGCCCCCGTTCCCCCGTCAAGCCAGCGGGCGGCTGTAGGGGCGGCGTTGCGCCGCCCGCACTGTCCCCCTGCGAAAACATAAGGAGAAATGCATTATGAAGATCCTCGTCATCAACGCCGGTTCCTCCTCCCTGAAGTTCCAGCTGATCGACATGGACAACGAGTCCGTGATCGCCAAGGGCCTCGTGGAGCGCATCGGCACCGTCGACCCCACCACCGACCTGACCTATGAGTGGGACGGCCAGAAGATCAAGCAGAAGCAGCTGAAGAAGTGCGACACCCACGCCAAGGCCATGGAGATCGTGCTGGGCGTGCTGGTGGGCAAGGATTGCACCGCCAGCGAGTACGACGCCAACGACGGCAAGGCGCACCTGACCGGCACCGGCGTCATCGCCGATTTGAAGGAGATCGGCGCGGTGGGCCATCGCGTGCTGCACGGCGGCGAAAAGTTCACGGCGTCCTGCCTGATCGACGACGCCTGCATCGAAGCCATCGAGGAGAACATCCCGCTGGGCCCGCTGCACAACCCCGCCAACCTGATGGGCATTCGCGCCTGCCAGGAGGTGCTGCCGGACGTGCCCCAGGTGGCCGTGTTCGACACCGCCTTCCACCAGACCATGCCCCCCAAGGCTTTCCGCTACGCCATCCCCAATGAGTATTACACCGAGCTGCACATCCGCAAGTACGGCTTCCACGGCACCAGCCACCGCTACATCGCCTCCCGCGCCCAGGAGCTGCTTAAGCTGCCCAAGGGCAACCGGATGATCATCTGCCACCTGGGCAACGGCTCCAGCCTGTCCGCCTGCGTGGACGGCAAGTGCGTGGACACCACCATGGGCATCACGCCTCTGGACGGCCTGGTGATGGGCACCCGCTGCGGCACGCTGGACCCCGCCGTGGTGGAGTTCATCTGCAACCGCAAGAACATGGCCCCCACCGAGGTTCTGAACATGATGAACAAGAAGAGCGGCCTGCTGGGCCTGGCCGGCGATTCCGACATGCGCAATGTCACCGCCCGCTATGAGGCCGGCGAGCCCAACGCCATCCTGGCCATCGACATGTGGGGCTATGTGCTGCGCAAGTACATCGGCTCCTTCGCCGCGGCCATGGGCGGCGTGGACGCCATCATCTTCACCGCCGGCATCGGCGAGAACGACGCCGCCGGACGCGCCCGTGCCCTGGAGGGTCTGGAGTTCCTGGGCGTCAAGCTGGACCCCGAGCGCAACAAGGTGCGCGGCGAAGAGGCGAAGATATCCACCGACGACAGCAAAGTGCAGGTCTGGGTCATCCCCACCAACGAGGAGCTGGCCATCGCCCGCGACACGCTGGAGCTGGCCACGAAGTGAATTTGAAGTGAGGAGTCAGGCGCTACAGATGGCCGGGGAACCGGATTGCCACGGTCTGCGGCCTCGCAATGACGTCGTATGGCACTGCAGCGCGCTGCGCCCTGTATGCCGTACAGCCATCCATTCCCGAACCATGTCATTGCGGGGAAGTCCATGAATGGACTGACGTGGCAACCCGGTCCCCTGGCCAACTCAAGCTCCTCACTCCTCACCTACAAAATTAACTTGCCAAACCGCGTACAAACGATTATAATAGTTCGGGTTAGGGGGTATTGGGTTGGCACTGGATGTCGGCAAGGCTTTGAAGAACCCCGGTCAGGTCTATCCGTTTCAGTCAAGCGTAGAGCTTGAGGAGATGGAGGTCCTCAGCGATCCGGTTCACTTCACGAATGTGAACCTGGAGGGCGAATTCTTCTGCACCGGCGATCATCGCGTCAGCCTGCGGGCCGATGCCCGCGCCGTGGCGGAAACCCGCTGCAGCCGATGCCTCGAACCCGTTCAGGTGCCCGTGGAGGCGCAGATCGACGCGCTCTATGCCAGGGAGTCGGACCCCGACGATCCGGATCTTTACACGTTCGAGGGCAACGCCATCGAGCTGACGGACGCCGCGAGGGACGCGCTGCTGCTGGAGCTGCCGCTGCAGATCTTCTGCAAGCCGGACTGCAAGGGCCTCTGCCCCGTGTGCGGCACGAACCTGAACCACTCAACCTGCTCATGCCAGGAGGGCAACGTTGCTACCGGCCCCTTTTCGGCATTGAAAGATTATGTGCTTAATAACGAGGAGGTGTAACAATGGCCACTCCCAAGGGAAAAGTCTCCAAGGCTAGAAGGAATTCTCGCCGCAGCGCTCATTGGAAGCTGTCTGTGCCGGGCATCGTGAAGTGCCCCCGCTGCGCCAAGATGAAGCTGAGCCATCGCGTGTGCAAGTTCTGCGGTTATTATGACGGCCAGGAGATCGTCAAGGTAGAAGCCGCGAAGTAATTCGAGCTTCCTTGAAAAAGCCAGAAGCCCGTCCGGATATCCGGACGGGTTATTCGTGTATGATTGTCGGCGGGCTGCGCAGCCCGCTTCGCTCCCCTGCCGACCATGAAAGAGGTCAACTATGTTTGAAGGTTTTTCCCAGGCCACCGGCGATTTCATCTGGAGCCTCTCGATGAACAACGACCGCACCTGGTTTGAGGCGCATCGCCAGGAATATGAGGCGCACCTCAACCAGCCCTTCCGCGCCCTGGCCTTCGAGACGCTGGAGCGGATGCAGGCGGCCTTCCCGGAGCAGGAGTTCCAGACGCACATCGCCCGCATCTATCGGGACGCGCGCCGGCTCTTTGGCCGCGGCCCCTACAAGGATCACCTGTGGTTCTCCCTCCAGAGCGGCGAGCGCCGCGCCTTCGGGCCGATGTTCTGGTTTGAGATCGGCGGCACCGGCTGGAGCTGCGGCTGCGGCAACTGGGAGGACAGCGCCGACATCGGCGAACACTGGCGACAGCGCATCGACGCGGAGAGCGAGCGCTTCACCGGGATCGTGCGGGGCATCGAGGCCCGCGGCCCCTACGTGCTCTACGGGCCGACCTACAAGCGCCTCAAGGCCGACCGCGGGGAGCTGCTCAACCCCTGGTACAACCGCAAGCACCTGTCCGTGGGCTATGAGCACGGCTACGGCGGCGTGATGTTCACGCCCGCTCTGCCAGACGCGCTGGTGGAGGCCTTCACCGGCCTGATGCCCCTGTACGCCTTCCTGCGGGACGTATGGAACGACGTGCTGATCGAGCGAGCGGGACGCTGACCCCTCCGGGAAGTCTCGTCAATCCCTCAGCCCCGCCTGCATCTCCCTCTGGCCCAGAAAGCTCTCGATCTGGGCGCAGCGGATCATCCCGGAGAGCGACGCGCCCTGTTCGCTTGTTGCGGACAGGGCGCCTTCCATGTCCGCGAGGGCGTTCAGCCGCTCGATCAGCCCCGCGCACAGGGCGTTGTCCGTCGCGCCGGGCACGGCCGCGAGCGACCGGGCCAGGTCGGAGGCCTCCTCCGCCGCCACGGCACAGAGCGTGCGCGCCGCCTCCGGGCGCAGTTCGCCCCGGTCCACCTGCAGCGCGATCTCTCCCAGGCGCTTTCCCTGCTGGCGGAGCAGCGCGTCCGCGCCGGCGATGGCGTCGATCTGGGCCTGGGGCGCGGTGATCCTCAGCTTCACGGCGTCCGCCTCCAGGCAAATCGCCTCGGCGGGAATGCCGGCCTCGCTGAGCAGCCGCCCAGCGATTCGGTCGGCGTCCCGCTCGGAATCGTACACCGCGCCGAGCACCGCCCAGCCGCCGTCCAGCGCCGCCACACAGCCGCCCGCCCCGCGGGCGCTGTAGGCCGAGGCCGCCAGCCGCGCCGCCTGGTCGCTGTCGCAGCGGGCCATGCACACGCACCAGCCCCTCAGCGCCTCGAAGGCGATCTCCCGCGTCACCCGCGGCGCCGCCGCCACGCTCTCCACCACGTCCGGCTTCGCGGCGTTCAGCGTCAGCACGTACACCACCAGCATCGTCACGCACAGCGCCAGCGCCCATGCCAGCGCCGTGGGCCGCTCCCGCCGCACCCGTACCCGCTTCAAATCCAAAAAAAGCACCCCCCTGCCGAAGACAGCATATGCACCGGAGCGCGGCGGCATGAGCGCGCGGCAAACTGTGACAGCCATTCGCCTTTTTTATGAGAAATCCTTGGTTTTCCGGGGATCGGGCGCGATTCGTGCTATAATCAGGCTGTGATACTATCATTATGGGAGGAAAAACCCATGGCAAACAATACAGACAACGCGCACAGGCAGCCCCGTCGGCGCAGAAGCGGCGGCGTATCGGTGTCGCTGGCGATCGTGCTGATCATCCTGTCGCTGCTGATGGGCGGCTTCGCGGGCTACGCGGTGGCCCGCAAGACCGATCCCCACGTGCACGAGCTGCAGGAGACCCGCGACCGGGTGATGGAGCTGGAGAACACGCTGACGCTGATCGGCTATCCGGTGGACGACCCGGAGGCGGACCCGGAGCAGTGGCTCTATGACAACAACATCCAGGAAAACGCCCTGGCGGACCTGGACGGCAGCGACGTGTGGGCCGACGACGAAGACGACGTATGGAACGACGATTCGCTGCTGGCCGGCGTGCTGCCGGAGGACGGCGAACCCGTGGTGGTAGCGGAATTTGACGGCGGAGAGCTGCTGAGCACCGAGGTCATCCCCGCCTACAACGACATGCTGACCACCCGGATCTTCGCCGGCCACAACGCCGAGGACGTGGCCGAGGAGACGCTGAACGAGGTGCTGGTCCAGCTGGCGGGCGACAAGGTGATGGCCGCCCGCGCCGAGGCGCTGGGCCTGACCGAACTGACGGACGCGGACCTGGAGCGCATCAACTCCCAGGCTTCCCAGCTCTGGGAGAGCCAGCTGAACGACTACGTCGCCTTCGTCGATCCCGAGGCCGACCGCGAGACCGCCGCGCAGCGCCTGGCCGAGGAGGGTGGTGTGACGCTGGAGAGCATCACCGGGCAGCTGAAGCAGAGCTGGTGGGCCCAGAAGTTCTATGAGTACCTGGTGCAGGACGTGACCGTGTCCGACGAAGAGGTGCAGGCGCACTACGACGCGCTGCTGGCCGACCAGAAGGCCGACTTCTCCGCCACGCCGGAGGACTTTGAATATGCCCGCACCACCGGCAAGGCCGTGGTGTGGCGTCCGGAGGGCTATCGCGCCGTGCGCGACATCCTGATCCCCTTCGAAAATGAGGCGGACAGCTACAAGGCCGAATCGCTGCTGGACGACCTGGAGATGATCGACGAGGACCCCGACGCCCTGCAGAAAGCCCAGGCTGAGCTGGACGCGCTGTTCGCGCCGCTGGAAAAGCGGGCCGAGGAGGCCAGCCGGAAGCTGGCGGAGGGCGCGAGCTTCGCCGACCTGATGGACGAATACGGCTGCAGCGAGGCGCTGGCGGAGGAGCCGCTGCGCTCCCAGGGCTTCTACATCACCGACACCTCCTACTGCAATTCGCTGGAGTACGTGCAAGGCGCGATGATGCTGGAGCAGCCGGGGCAGGTCTCCTCTCCCCTGCGCAGCCGCTTCGGCCTGCACCTGGTGGAGTACATCGGCGACGTGCCCGCCGGAGAGGTGCCGTTCATCGAGATCGAGGCCGCCGTGCGCGACGACGCGCTCAGCGAAAAGCAGACCGCATACTACGCCCAGCAGCGCCAGCAGCTGCTGGAGGAGGCCCACGTGAAATACTATCCGGAGCGCCTGCACTGACGAGGCGACCGGCAAAATGTACAGATCCTTCGCTGCGCCCAGGATGACAGGACATTGGTTCGATGTCATCCTGGGCGCGGCGAAGGATCTGTACGTATTTGGGGCTTACTGCCTTTCGCTCGTTCCCAATTCTCCGCAAAAGGCCTCTTTCCGTCATTTGCAGGGTATCATCCCTCGATCATCCGCAGCGCAGGCACGGCGTTGAGGTCGAGGTCAGCCACCTCTCCGGCCATCAGGCGGTAGAAGGCGGCGGAGCCGATCATCACGGCGTTGTCGGTGCAGAGGTTCTTCGGCGGGATGAACACCTTCAGCCCGGCCCTCTCCCCGCGCCTTTGCAGCTCGCTTCGAAGCAGCGAATTCGCCGCCACGCCGCCGGCCACGGCGATGCGCTTCGCGCCGGTGTCCCGGGCCGCGGCAAGGGTCTTGTCCACCAGCAGGTCCACCACGCTCTTCCTGAACGAGGCGGCAAAGTCGGCCGCGTTGATCCCGACGCCCTGCTGGCGCAGGTGATGCGCCTGGTTGATGACGGCGGTCTTGAGGCCGGAGAAGGAGAAGTCATACTTCCCCTGGGTGTGGGGATGCGGGAATTTGTAGGCCCTGTCGTCGCCGGTGTCCGCGAGCTTATCCAGCAGCGGCCCGCCCGGATAGGGGATGTCCAGCACCCGGGCCACCTTGTCGAAGGCCTCCCCCGCCGCGTCGTCGGTGGTCTGGCCGATCAGCTCATACTCCCCGTAGCGGGTGACGTTCAGGATGTGGCTGTGGCCGCCGGAGGCCACCAGGCACACGAAGGGCGGCTGAAGGTCCGGATGGGCGATGTAGTTGGCGGAAACGTGGCCCTCGATGTGGTTCACCGGGATCAGCGGCAGGTCGCGGGCATAGGCCAGCGCCTTGGCCCAGCTGACGCCGGTGAGCAGCGCCCCGACCAGCCCCGGCCCGTAGGTGACGGCCACTGCGTCGACGGCGTCCATCGAGATATGCGCCTCGGCCAGCGCCGCGTCCAGCAGCGGGTCGATGGCCTCCACGTGCATCCGGCTGGCGATCTCCGGCACCACGCCGCCATAGAGGGCGTGGGTGTCGATCTGGCTGGCGATGGCGTTCGCCAGCTGCTCGCGGCCGTTGCGCACCACGGCGATGGCCGTCTCGTCGCAGCTGGATTCCACCGAAAGGATCAGCGCTTCTGACCGAAGTCGAAGGTCTTGGGCCTTTGCGCGGACGCGCGCCGCATAGCTTGATTGTCGTTCCATGAATTTGCCTCGTCTCGCTTGTTTTTGGGCCAGATGAACGTGAGCAGCGTGGCCAGCGCCGGGACGCCGACGAGCGCCGCCAGGGACCAGAGGGCGATGCACAGGCCCATGCCCGCGAACATGCTCTGCGGGCAGATGCGGATCAGCAGGTCCGTGCGGGGGTCCAGCAGCCACAGGTCGTTGGTGAACAGCAGCCGGTGGAAGAAGGTGAACGCGCCGTCGAAGTCAACCGCGGCCCAGACGCCGAACGCGCCCAGCGGAATGAGCACGAGCAGCGGCGACAGCCAGGCGATCCTACGCGCCTTTTTGCGGTCCTGGAGCAGGTATGCCCCGCCCACGATCAACAGCACCGCCCAGGGGATCAGCCGGATCCTCACCTTGCGAAGCAGCTCAAACAGCCGGAAGCAGTCCGCCATGTGGGCCATTTCCTTCTCATTGAAAGCGGGCTGCGTCTCTCCCCGGACCGGGATGATCGCCACGCCCTCGCCCTCGTTCAGCGCGGCACCGTCGCCGGAAAGATAGGCCGCCAGCCGCCCGTCCAGCATGCGCAGGTCGCCCTCGGAGATGCCCGCCTCCGGCAGGATACCCGCCTTCATCTGCTCGGCATGATACAGCCCCGCGTCCGTGCCCACGGCGTGCAGCGCCGTCAGGATCAGTATCAGCATCAGCGCGACCAGGCCCAGCATGAGGCCAATCGCGCCAAAGGTACGCCTGTTTCGATTGATCATCGTTCCCATCCCGGCACGGTAACATTATTCTTCATATAGCATCAGATCAGCGCCTTTTCGGCGACCAGCGCCGTCCAGCCGTCCATCGGGACCTTCTTCACGACGCGAAACCCGTTCTTCCTCCAGAAATGGTTTGCCTGCGGGTTGTCCTCGGCGATGGCCAGGCGGACCGCCGTCTTGCCGATCCGCTTCAGATGGGCGCACACGTCCCGGATGATCCCGCTTCCGATCTGTCTCCCCTGCAGGGCGGCGTTCATCATGAAAAAGCCGATGTACGCGATGTCCGGCTCGGGATAGCCGTCGATGAGATCGAGCACCGCCGTCAGCTCTCCGTCCCGGAAGAACCCCACGTAGTACTTGTCCGCCCGATCGACGCCCGGCGGCGCAACGCGCATGTCGCTCAGAATCCGCGCCTTCGAGGGCTCCGCGCCGCAATACCGATAGAATTGCGCGTTACCCTGGCAGAAGCGCAGCATGTCGTCCGCGTCCGCCTCCCCGAGCCTGCGAATGGCATACCGCGGGCTGAGGTCAGAAATCCCGATCATCGTCCGTACCCCGTCCATCCCCAAAATGGAGGTTTATCTGTTTTTCCGCTTGATCTCGTCCATTTCGGCAATCAGTTCTTCCAGGGGGCGGTATTCCCCGCCCCACCATTCAAATACATGCATGCCTTCCTCTTCGAGAACCGGCCCGGACAGTTTCATCGAAATGCCGAGCTTTCGAAGCAGCCCCTCCCGGTCCACCGGAACAGCGTCATCCGGCGTCAGCCGGGAGAACGCTTCGTAGGAAACGCCGAAGACAACATTCCCAATGCCGAGGGACGCAATGGCGCAAAGGCAGCGTTCGCACGGGGCGCAGCTGGTGTAGAGCGTAGACGCCTTCAGAATCGCGTCGGAATATCGGTTCGCGCATTTGTGAACCAAATTGAATTCCGCGTGGCCGAACAGTCCCTTGCTCCAATCGGCGGTGTTTTCCGCTTCTTCAAGGATTTCTCCGTCATGGACGAGCACGGCCCCAAAGGTATCAAACCCTTTCTTTCCCGCCTTTATGGCCAGCTCGTAGCAGCGTTTCATGTATTTCTCGTCGTCCATTTTCCCTCCATCAAATCCGCCGCTATACCTGTCCCCTCGTTCTCCTACTCCCTACTGCCTACTCCCTACTCCCTACTCCCTACTCCCTACTCCCTCCTCACAGCTTTTGCAGATAGCTGGTCACAAACCCCTCCAGCTTGCCATCCATCACGGCGTTCACGTCGCCGGCCTCGAAGCCGGTGCGGTGGTCCTTGACCATGGTGTAGGGCTGGAACACGTAGGAGCGGATCTGGCTGCCCCACTCGATCTTCTTGAGCTCGCCCTTGATCTCGCCCATCTGCTCCTGGCGCTGCTGCTCCTTCAGCTCGGCCAGGCGCGCCCGCAGCCAGATGAAGCACATCTCCTTGTTCTGCACCTGGCTTCGCTCGTTCTGGCACTGCACCACGATGCCGGTGGGCAGGTGGGTGATGCGCACGGCGGAGTCGGTGCGGTTGACGTGCTGGCCGCCCGCGCCGGAGGCGCGGTAGGTGTCGATGCGCAGGTCCTCGGGCCGGATCTCGATGTCCCCGTCGTCCTCGATGATGGGCGACACGTCCAGGGACGCGAAGCTCGTGTGCCTGCGGGCGTTGGCGTCAAAGGGCGAGATGCGCACCAGCCGGTGCACGCCGCGCTCGGATTTCAGGTAGCCGTAGGCATAGTCGCCGGAGACCTCGAAGGTCACGGACTTGATGCCCGCCTCGTCGCCGTCCAGCAGGTCCAGCAGCTTGACCGTAAAGCCCATCCGCTCGGCAAAGCGGGTGTACATGCGGTAGAGCATCTGGGTCCAGTCCTGGGCCTCGGTGCCGCCCGCCCCGGCGTGCAGCGACAGGATGCAGTTGCAGCCGTCGTATTCGCCGGTGAGCAGCGTCTGGAGCCGCAGCGTCTCCAGATCCGCCTTCAGGCTCTCAAACTCGCTCCTGATCTCCTCGACGCTTCCCTCGTCGTCGGCCTCCTCCGCCAGCTCCATCAGCACCTCGATGTCGTCCGCGCGAGTGCACAGGCTCTCGTAGTGCTTGATGCGGCTCTCGACGCCGCTGGCCTTGGCCGAGACCTTCTGGGCGCGCTCGGTGTCGTCCCAGAAGCCCGGGGAGCCCATATCCTCGTTGTATTCGATCAGCTGCTCCCGCAGGTGGTCGATCTGCAGGGATTGCCCTGCCTCCTCAAGCATCTTTCGGACCGCGTTCAGATCCTGCTTGAAGGCATCCATTTCCAACATATTATCACATCCTGAATGTTGATGGTCTGTATAAGGGAGTAGGGAGTAGGGAGCAGGGAGCAGGAACAGTGGCTGCCGCGCCTGCCGGCTTTCCTGCTCGCCGCTTCCCCTTCCCCGCTTCCTAACTCGCTCCGCAGCACTTCTTGTACTTCTTGCCGCTGCCGCAGGGGCAGGGATCGTTGGGGCCGACCTTCTTGTCGGTCTTGCGGGTGACGGGCTTCTTTGCCTCCTGGTCGCCGTGGCTGGCGCTGGTGGGCGTGGCCACCTGCTTGCGCTCCACGGGCTTGGCGAGCACGGTGAAGTAGAGGCGGCGCAGGGTGTCCTCCTGGATGAGGTGCACCATCTCCTCGAACATATCGTAGCCCTCGCGCTTGAACTCGATCACCGGGTTCTTCTGGCCGTAGGCGCGGAGCCCGATGCCGTCGCGCAGCTCGGTCATGGCGTCGATGTGGTCCATCCAGCGGCGGTCCACCGCGCCCAGCAGGGCCACGCGCTCAAACTCCCGCATGTCCAGATTGGCCTCGGCCCACATCTTCTCCTTCTGCTCGTAGATACGGTCGGCGCGCTGCTCGATGGCGGCGACCAGGCCCGCCTTGGTCTTGTCGGAGAGCGCGTCGAACACCACGCGCACGCCGCCCCTGTCCATGCACAGCTTCTCCAGGTATTCCGAGAGGCCGGTGATGTCCCAGGTGTCGATGTCGCCCTCGTCGCCCACGTGGCGGTCCACCGCCTCGGAGATCAGCGTGTGGCGCATCTCCATGATCTTGTCGTGCATGTTGCCGCCCTCGAGCACATCCCGGCGCTGGCCGTAGATGATCTCGCGCTGCTGGTTCATCACGTCGTCGTATTGCAGCACGTGCAGGCGGATATCGTAGTTCTTGCTCTCCACCCGCTTCTGGGCGTTCTCGATCTGCCTGGAGACGATGCCGAACTCGATGGCCTCCTCGCTGTCGCCGCCGGACAGCCGCTCCAGCATGGGCTTGAAGCGGTCGCTGCCGAACAGGCGCAGCAGGTCGTCCTCGAAGGAGATGAAGAACTGGCTGGAACCGGGGTCGCCCTGGCGGCCGGCGCGACCGCGCAGCTGGTTGTCGATGCGGCGGGATTCGTGGCGCTCGGTGCCGATGATGTGCAGGCCGCCCAGCTTCACCACCTCGTCGTGGCCCGCCCGGGTCTCCACCTCATACTTTTCCAGCAGCTCGCGGAACACCTTGCGGGCGGCCAGCACCTCCTCGGGCACATGCTCGTTGAAGCCGATGGCCTCCTCGATCAGCTCGTCGTCATACTCCAGCTGGCGCATGGCCTTCCTGGCCATGAACTCAGCGTTGCCGCCCAGCAGGATATCCGTGCCGCGGCCGGCCATGTTGGTGGCGATGGTCACCGCGCCCTTCTTGCCGGCCTGGGCCACGATCTCGGCTTCCTTTTCGTGGAACTTGGCGTTCAGCACCACGTGCTCCACGCCCCGCAGCGCCAGCATCTTGCTCAGCAGCTCGCTCTTTTCCACGCTCACCGTGCCCACCAGCACCGGCTGGCCGGTGGCGTGGCGCTTCACCACCTCTTCGATGATGGCGGCGTACTTCGCCTTCATCGTGACGAACACGGCGTCGTTCATGTCGTTTCGGATCATGGGCCGGTTCGTGGGGATCGTCACCACGTCCAGCTTGTAGATGCCGTTGAACTCCTCCTCCTCGGTCTTGGCCGTACCGGTCATGCCGGAGAGCTTGTGGTACATGCGGAAGTAATTCTGGAAGGTGATGGTGGCGAGGGTCTTGCTCTCGCGCTCCACCTTCACGCCCTCCTTGGCCTCGATGGCCTGGTGCAGGCCGTCGGAATAGCGGCGGCCCACCATCAACCGGCCGGTGAACTCGTCCACGATGACCACCTGGCCGTCCTTGACCACATAGTCCACGTCGCGCTTCATCATCTTGTGGGCGCGCAGCGCGCCCAGGATATGGTGATACAGCTCCTGGTTTTCCGGGTCGGTGAGGTTGTCCACGCCGAAGAAGCGCTCAGCCTTCTTCACGCCGCGCTCGGTGAGGCTCAGCGTCTTGTCCTTCTCGTCGCGCAGATAGTCGCCGTCCACCAGCAGGCCGCCCTCGCGGTCCTCCTTGTCCTCCTGGGCTTCGGTGAGCCCGGTGAGGATGAACTGGTTGGCGCGGTTGTACAGCTCCGTGGACTTGTCGCCCTGGCCGGAGATGATCAGCGGGGTGCGCGCCTCGTCGATCAGGATGGAGTCCACCTCGTCCACGATGGCGAAGTTCAGCTCCCTCTGGACCATGCGCTCCTTGTAGGTCACCATGTTGTCGCGCAGGTAGTCGAAGCCGAACTCGTTGTTCGTGCCGTAGGTGATGTCGGAATTGTAGGCGATCTGCCGCTGGGCGGCGTCCAGGTCGTGCACGATCAGGCCGACGGAGAGGCCCAGGAAGCGATAGACCTTGCCCATCCACTCGCTCTGGAACTTGGCCAGATAGTCGTTGACGGTGACGACGTGCACGCCCTTGCCGGTCAGGGCGTTGAGCACCGCGGGGAACGTGGCCGTCAGCGTCTTGCCCTCGCCGGTGCGCATCTCGGCGATGCGGCCCTGGTGAAGCACGATGGCGCCGATCAGCTGCACGTCGAAGGCCCGCTGGTTCAACACCCGCACGCCCGCCTCGCGCACCAGCGCGTAGGTTTCGGGCAGCAGGGCGTCCAGGCTCTCGCCGCCCCGGGCGCGCTCCTTCAGCCCGGCGATCCGCTCGCGCATGCCATCGTCCGACAGCTTTTTAACCTCCGGCTCCAGCGCGTTGATCTGGTCCACGATCTTGCGCAGCTTTTTGATTTCCCCCTCGTTGGAGGGCTTCAGCACATTTTTCAGGAATTCAAACATAGTAACCTCCGAAGTCTATCCGCAAGCCGCCGAACGCGCTCGGCGGCGCAATGCCATAATCAGGCATATTACAGCCTATCGCATATTATACCACAGAAAACGGCCGTTTGACAATACGGCGCGGATGCCGGAAAGGTTAAATGGCTGCGCGAAGAATTCCACGCGATTTAATGCCGCCGTCATTCCCCTTTAATGATCCGGTGGCATAATGATTTGCAACTCAACGGAGGTTTGGAACGATCGAAACCGAAAGGACTGTCATGGACAAAGTCGCGAACCTGCTGCTTTACGCGGGCCTGACAAAAAGCGAATATGCCGCGCTGGCGGACGACGCCCGCGCCGAAAACGCGAAGAACCTGAACACCTATACGCTGGTGGCCGTACTGGCGTTCGCGGCGCTGGTGGTAGCCAACGCGCTGGTGGGCGATCTGACCAGTATCAACCAGACGTACTATCTGATCATGCTGGGGGCCAACCTGGTCCTCTGGGTCTGCGCGCATTATCTGCTGCCCGGCCGCCCGGGCCTGACGCTGCCGCTGATGTACGTCTTCACGGGGACGCTGTACGCGTTCTCGCTGGCGATCTCGGCGATCCACCCGGAGCTGCCCGCGGTGACCAGCATCGTGCTGCTGTTCGCCCTGCCCTTCCTGATCTGCGACCGGCCCGTTCGCCTGGCGGCGATGACGGCGCTGGCCGTGGCGACGCTGAGCGCGATGTCCTTTGCCTGCAAGGACGCCTTTGTCGCCTGGGACGACCTGTGGAACGGCGTGTCCTTCGGGGCGGTCGCCATACTGGTGGAGACGCTGCAGCAGCGCACGAAATATCGCATGCTCTATCAGGGCCGCCGCATCAAGCACCTGAGCGAGACGGACCTGCTCACCGGCGTGCACAACCGCAACCACTATGAAGGCCGCCTGCCCGCCTACGCGCAGGACTGCCGCACCAGCCTCGCCTGCCTCTATGTGGACGTGAACGGCCTGCACGAGCTGAACGACACGAAGGGCCATCACGCCGGCGACGTCATGCTGCAAACCGTGGCGAAGGAGCTGGTGGACGCCTTCGGCCAGGCCCACACCTACCGCATCGGCGGCGACGAGTTCGTCTGCTTCGCGACGGACGTGCCGGAGCACACCGTGCACGCCAGAGTTGGCCACATCGCCGCCCGCCTTGCCGGGCAGAATTACTATATCTCCGCCGGCATCGCCAGCCAGCTGAAATCCGAGCTGGACATGCACGCCCTCACCGCCGCCGCGGAGAAGGCGATGTATCAGGCCAAGCGGGACTTCTACGCCCAGGAGGGCCGGGATCGCAGACGGCGATAACGGACGGTTGAATCCCACGGGGACGCCGCACAACGCGGCGTCCCCGTTTTTTGCCTCACGGGATCTGCTCAAAATCGCCCAGGCCGCGGAAGATGCGCGTCAGCGTGAAGCGCAGCCTTTCCCGGCGGCCCATGGCGGCGGAAAAGCCCGCGTAGGCGCGCAGACCGTTCTCGATGTCGTCGCGGCCCACGGCGCGCCTGCCATAGCTGGCTTCCGCCACGGCGCGGGTGAATTCGGCGTATTCGGGGTTCCTGAACTGCCTGGAAACCCGGGCGGCGAAGGCCTCCGGCGTTTCGGCGTTGACGGGCGTCTGCCCCATGTGGGCCAGCAGCGTCAGGTTCGCGCGATAGACGATCATCGCCGCCTGCCGCGCAGTGTCGGCCTCGCCCGCCAGCTTCGCGGGGTTCGCCGCGTCCAACCGCCGCCGCACCCACAGCGCCGCCAGCGCAAGCAGCGCCAGCAGGACCGCGAAGGCCAGCAGCCAGGCGAGCCATCGCTGGTCGCGACGCGTATCCTCGGGCGGTGCCTCCGGCGGCAGGTCCTCCGGCTGCGGCTCGTCCTCGGGCGGCGACTCCGGCTCGGGCGCGGGTGTCGGCTCGCCCTTGTCCCCGGCGCCGCCCTCCGGCTCGGGCGTGGGGCTGGGCGTCGGGGTGGGCTCCGCGCCGACGTCGCTGCCCTCCATGCCCGCGGCAGGGGCCTCGTCCTCCCGCCCGTCCTCGTCCCGGGGCGCGTCCCGGCCATCCTCCGAGCCGTTCGCGCGGCCCGTCGCGCCGCCGGTGGCGTCAAAGGGCACCCAGCCGACGCCCTTGAAGTAGACCTCGACCCAGGCGTGGGCGTCCTCGCCGGTGAGCACCTCCCGCCCCGGCCGGGCGAGATAGCCCTCGACATAGCGCGTCGGCAGGCCCGCGATGCGGCCCATCACGGCCATCGCGGAGGCGTAGGCGCTGCAATAGCCCTCGCGGCTGTCCAGCAGGAACCAGGAGACAAAGTCCCGCCCCTGGGGCGGATAGTCGGCGTCCAGGGTATAGCGCATCTCCCGGCGCAGGTAGTCCATGATCGCCACGGCGCGGTCGTAGGGGGTCTCCGCCCCGGCGATCACCTCCATCGTCAGCGCGTAGACGCCGCCCTCGATGCCCTCGGGCAGCTGGGTGTGCGTGGCCAGCACGTCCTGGTAGCGGTCGTCCCCGGCGCTCTCCCCGCGCAGCACCGCCTCCCGCAGGGCGTCGCCGGCCACCGGCTGGATGGCCCGCAGGCTGTAGCGGTCTCCGGCCCGCACGTCCCGGGTCAGGAACATCTCTCCGGCCGTGTTGTAGTAGACGGCAGTGGACAGGTCCATGCTGAAGCGCTCCAGGCGGCAGGGCACGAACAGCGTGCTGGTGCCCGCGTCCAGCATCTCGACGGACACGTCCGTGCGCAAAAGCGCCGATCCGTCCCCGGAGAAGCCCGGGTTGAACACCCGGTCGCGGATGGAGGCGTGGGTCAGGTCAAAGTAGAGATAGCGGTTCTTCGGCGCGGCGTCCACCCAGGAATACCCGGTGTAGGCCGTGCGGATCGCCCCGCGCAGCAGCGCCTCCGCCTGGGTCTGCACGCGCATCACCGGGTCGGTGTGCGGCTCGGCGGGGCCGCCCAGCATCGTCACCACGTTCTCCCCCACCTGACCGGCGTGGTCATAGCCCTCCTGGGCGATGGAAAAGGCGACGCGCTCCTCGGTGAAGCTGAAATACTGCTCGAACACCGCGCGCACCCGCTCGGCGGCGCGCTCCAGCGGCGGCCAGGTGACGCGGTTCGCCGGCAGCAGGATCAGCGCCAGGGCCACCGCCAGCGCCGCCGGGACCAGCACCCGCAGGGCCGACAGGTCCCGCTGAACGCCGCCGGTGAGCGCAAACGCCGCCGCCGCCGCGATCAGGCCCGGCGCCGCCGCCGCGATGGACGCCGTCTCGCTGGAGGCGTGGCAGGCCACCAGCGCCGCCAGCAGCAGCAGGATCGCCATCGTCACCAGCTCGCGCCGGTTCAGCAGCGCGAAAAACAGCGCGCCCAGCACGAACGCGCCCAGCGTCAGAAGCGTCTGCCCACCGAGCGCCGCCCGGGCCGCGTCGGCCTCCGCGCCCGACCAGGACGCGAACAGCGCCCGCAGCGCGCCAAGGCCCGCCGCGTGGCTGGCGGCATACCCCGCCGACAGCGCCACGAAGCCGCCCGCCGCGATGGCCGCGCCGGTGCCGGACACCGCGCCCAGCGCCCCGAGCGCCGCCGACAGCGCCGCCGCCACATACAGCCCGGCGGCAGGCGCCGCCATCCGCGTGGCCGAGGCCAGCACCGAAGCGGCGCTGCCCGCGAACAGCATCGCCAGCACCGCCGCAATCACCGAACGGGTGATCTTCGCTTTTTTCGTCAGTTTGTTTGCCATGCTTGATTGATAAGGGGATTTCCCCCTCTCCGCCCCTCACGGGGCACCTCTCCCCCTCACGGGGCGAGTCAAGGAGAGGCCCGGCCCGATCCGTGAGGGGAAGCGCTGTCACCGAAGGTGATGGGGAGGGGGCTCACCCGTCGTACTCATCGTCAGGCACCGCCTCGGGGCGTCGGGCGTCCGTGCCGCCGCTTCCCCAGGGATCCAGGCGCTCGGCCTTCACGCCGCCCATGCGCAGGCGCTCGATCAGCGCCATGGAGTCGTCGCGCGCGTCGTCGGACACCCAGACCAGCTTCGTCGCCACGCCGCTGCGCTGCATCCGAAGGGCCATGTCCGCGATGCGGGTGGTCAGCCGCGCCGTCACCAGCACCGCGCCGCCGGTGCGCTGGAAGCGGGCCAGCATCAGCGTCAGCACCTGCTCGTAGCCATAGGGGCTGTCGAACTTCACCCGCAGCAGCGCCTCGGAGAAGGCGGGAAGGTCCGCGGGAAACTGGCCGGCGATCTCCCCCGGCCGCGCCCCCACCAGCGGCATCCGCACCGGATAGCCGGCGTTCAGCTGGGCCTGTGCCGCCGACAGGGAGGCCTCGCACACGCAATCCTCCAGCGTCAGCTGCTGGTCGTGCAGGGCCGTGATCTCGGCCAGGTCCGGGATGATCAGCGTGTCGGGGCGGGCGCTCTCCTCATAGGTGCGCACCATCAGCTCCCGCTTGCGCAGGGACAGCTTCCAGTGCACCTTCTTCAGCTCGTCGCCCTCCTGCCAGGAGCACACGTCCGAGGGCGAGGCGTTGTCCTCCGCCGCGCGGCTGGCGAATTCCGGCCCCTGGTCGATGCTGTTCAGCTGAAGCGGCGGCGTCTCCCAGGCCTTCGGCAGCACCTCCAGCCGCACCAGCTTCGCGCCGGGGTTGCGGCTCAGACGGATCAGCCCGAACACATCCTCCACGCTGATGCGGGTCACACCCGCCTCATACACGCCCCGGTGGGGGCAGGCGATCACCTGGCGAAAGGTGCGCTCGGCAAAGGGCGGGCAGGAGACGTTCACCTCCTGGGTGGGCGCATAGGCCGAGGGCACGTTCAGGCACACGCGAATGGCCGACACGGGCAGCAGGCTTCCGTGGCGCACGGTGAACACCGTCATCATGCGCTCGCCGCGGTTCACCCTCGCCCGCACGCCCTTGATGTCGAACTTCAGCGTGAACAGCGTCCACAGCGCCGCGATCAGCCCGAGCAGCAGCATCGCCAGCATCGCCAGGAAGATGAGGTAGTAAAACCGCACCCCCGTGCTCAGCCCCGCGACGAGCATCGCCGCCATCACCAGGCCGCAGCCCAGGCGGCGGGAATTGAAAACTTGCATCGTTTGGTTCCTTGTATCGCGTTGTTGTTTTGAGCGTGGAGAGTGGCGTGTGGAATTGAAGTTTGCCGGGGACCGGATTGCCACGTCGGCGCATTGCATGAGCCTCCTCGCAATGACGTCCATCGAATCTGCGTCCAACCCCTTCATTGCGAGGCACGAAGTGCCGGGGCAATCTGGATTCCCCACTCATCAAACAAATCCCGCAGGGATATGTACCGCAACTCCTCACTCCACGCTCTATTGCCCCTTGACCTTTACCGGCACCTGCACGTTCCCCATCACGCCCGAGAGGATGCGCTGGGGGGTCATGTTGCGCATGCGGGCCTCCGGCGAGAGCACCAGCCTGTGCGCCAGCACCGGCTCGGCCATTCGCTGCACGTCCTCGGGCCGCACGAAATCGCGCCCGTCCAGAAGCGCCGCGGCCTGGGCCGCGCGCAGGAGCGAGATGGCCCCGCGGGTGGAAACGCCCAACGTCAGCGCGCCGCTCTTGCGGGTGGCGGCGGCGATGGCGGAGACGTAGACCCTCAGCTCCTTCGCCGCGTACACCTTCTCCACCTCCTGCTGGAGGCGAATGATGTCGCCGCTGGTGCAGATGGGCTTCAGCTCCTCCATGGGGCGCTGGCCGGTGGTGTAGCGCTCCAGGATGTCGGCCTCCTCCTGGGGGGTGGGATAGCCGATGGACACGCGCATGAAGAAGCGGTCCAGCTGGGCCTCCGGCAGCGGATAGGTGCCCACGAAGTCCACCGGGTTCTGCGTCGCCAGCACGATGAAGGGCTGGGGCATGGCGTAGGTCACGCCGTCCACGGAGACCTGGCCCTCCTCCATCACCTCCAGCAGCGACGACTGGGTCTTCGGCGAGGTGCGGTTGATCTCGTCCGCCAGCACGATCTGGCTCATGATCATGCCCGGGCGGTATTCCAGCTCGCCGGTCTTGAAGTTGGCGATGGAAAAGCCGGTGATGTCGCTGGGCGTGATGTCCGGCGTGAACTGTATGCGCTTGAAGGAGCAGTCCAGCGAGCGGGCCAGGGCGCTGGCCAGCGTGGTCTTGCCCACGCCGGGCACGTCCTCGATCAGCACGTGGCCCCGGCAGAGGATGGCCACCATCATCAGCTCGATGGCGCTCTCCTTGCCCACGATGACCTTGCCCACGTTCTTCGTCAGCAGCTGGGCGAAACGCTGTGTAACCTGCATATTCCCTTATCTCCTTCAATGTCTGTCAACTGATATTGGACCGAACGCGGGGCGCGCCGGTTCCATCGGCAGGCCATGCCAGCCTGATGACAGTATACAATATTCTCCCGCCGGTTTACAAGGAAAACTGTCCAAATCGCCGATCATGTGCTATAATATTAATTGGGATGCCGCAATTCCGCCAATTTGAAGCGAAAGGGGGCGCGGAGCATGATCCTGGGCATCGGCATGGATCTCTGCGAAATCAGCCGTCTGGAAAAGGCCATAGAGAAGCCGCGCTTTCTGGAGCGCGTCTACACCGCCGCCGAGCGCGAGCGGATCGAGGGCGCGAAGGGCGCGCGCCGCGGAGAAATCGCCGCGGGGCTGTTCGCCTGCAAGGAGGCCGTCTCCAAGGCGCTGGGCACCGGCTTCGTCGGCTTCTTCCCCGACGCCATCGAGGTGCTGCCGGACGACCTGGGCCGCCCCCGCTGTGCCCTCGCCGGCGGGGCCTTCAAGCGGGCGTCGGAGCTGGCCGGGGGCGACTTCAGGCTGTGGGTCACCATCACCCACGAGGCCGGCCTGGCCGCGGCGACAGCGGTCATCGAAAAGGGGAATCCGATATGAAACCATTGATCACACCGTCCCAGATGCGCGCCATGGAGCAGCGCTATTTCACCGGGACCGGCACGGCCTCCATCGACCTGATGGAGGCGGCGGCCCGGGCGCTGGCGGACGCGATCCTCAGGCGCTGGGGCAGCGGCCTGCGGGTGGCCGTCGCGTGCGGCCCCGGCGGCAACGGCGGCGACGGCTATGCCTGCGCCCGGATGCTGCGGGCGGCGGGCTGCGACTGCGCCCTGTGCCCCGTGGAGCCTCCCCGGACGCCGGACGCCGTCGAGAACCGCCGACGGGCAGTGGCGGCGGGCATCCCGGAGCTTGCGCCGGAAACCGCGCCGGACCTCTGGGTGGACGCCCTCTACGGCACGGGCCTGTCCCGGGCCCCGGAGGGGGCGGCGAAGGCGCTGATCCTGCGCATGAACGCCGACCGCGCAGGTGGCGCGAAGGTGGTCGCCGCGGACATTCCCTCCGGGCTGAACGGTGCGACCGGCGCGGCCTTTTCGCCCTGCGTCCGGGCGGACCTGACGCTCACGTTCCAGTTCGCCAAGACCGGCCTTTATCTGGCCGACGGGCTGGATGTGTGCGGGGAGATCGAGGCGGCGGACATCGGCATCCCCGCCGGGTTTCATCCCGGGTCCATGGCCCGGCTGATGGACGCGGGCGACGCGCTGGACGCCCTGCCGCCCCGGCCCCGGAACGCCCACAAGGGCATGAACGGGCACCTGCTGATCGTCGCGGGTTCGCTGGGCATGGCGGGGGCGGCGGCGCTCTGCGCCCTGTCGGCGCTGAGAAGCGGCGCGGGGCTGGTGACCGTGGCGTGCCCGGAATCCACGGTGCCGATCCTGCAAACGCTGGCTCCCTGCGCCATGTGCGTTCCGCTGCCGGAGGCAAACGGCGCGATTTCGGACGCCGCCGCGCCGGTCCTCGCGGAAGCCCTGCGGGGCAAGAGCGCCGCGGTGTGCGGCTGCGGGCTGTCCACCCGGGCCTCGGCGGAGGCGGTCCGCGCGCTGCTTGAAAGCGGCGTGCCGACGCTCTTCGACGCCGACGGGCTGAACCTGATCGCGGCGGAGGCATCGCTGAAGGCGCTGCTTCGGCCCCACCACCTGATCACGCCCCACCCCGGCGAGGCCGCGCGGCTGCTGGGGCGCAGAGTCGCCGACCCCATCGCCGACGCCTTTGCCCTTAAACAGCTGGGCTGCCAGGCGCTTTTGAAGGGCGCGACCACCGTGATCCCCGTGGGCGAAACGGCCTGGCTCAGCGCCAGCGGCTGCGCCGGCATGGCGAAGGGCGGCAGCGGCGACTGCCTGTCCGGGCTGGCCGGATCGCTGATGGCCCAGTGCGCCGCCTCGGGCGCGGCCATGACCGGCGAAGCCCTTGCCCGCTGCGCCGCCGTCGCCAGCGAGCTGCACGGCCAGGCCGGGGAGCTCGCCCAGGGCCGGCTGGGGGCCCGGGGCATGTGCGCCCTGGACATCGTGGAGGCGCTCCCCCGGGCGCTGGCGGGCCATGAAGGCTGACCTGGCCGCAAGCCTCCGCGCGGCGGCCCGGGCCGCGCTGCCGGAGGGCGCTTTCCTGAAGCGGGCCCGGGAGGACGGCCTGTTCGTCACCGACGCGCCGAGGCGGTGCCCGGGCGGCGACTGGCACACGGCCCTGTCGGACGCGGGCTTCACGGTCGCGGAATCGGACGGCCTCGCGCGGCTCTCCCCCGCCCCGGCATGGCTGATCCGGCTGGAGGCCGGGCATCCCCAGCCGCCGGATGCCTTCTGCGCGGGCTTCCTTCGCTTTGCCGGGCGGACGCCGGAAGCGGAGAGCCTGGCGCTGTTCGCGCTGGGGGCGCGGGCGCTGGAC
The DNA here is from genome assembly GCA_902799045.1 of uncultured Eubacteriales bacterium. GTDB lineage: Bacteria > Bacillota > Clostridia > Christensenellales > Aristaeellaceae > UBA2862. The sequence continues at coordinate 80,811 of CADBZH010000003.1, read as the reverse complement.
GGCTCGGACGATCGCGCGCGCTTTGAGCGACGCCTGCGCCAGCGGGCCGCGGTGTGCCTGCGGCTGAACCAAATCCCATCGACCGTCCGCGGCGGCGGGCTCTACGCCTGCGCGCTGCTTAAAACCCTGATCGAGGAGGCAGATTCATGAAACTCAGATGGCTTGGACATTCCTGCTTTGAGCTGACGCTCGACAACGGCAAGGTGCTGGTAACCGACCCCTACGACCCGTCCGTGGGCTATCCCCCGCTGAAGGCGCGGGCGGACGCGGCCCTCTCCAGTCACGGCCACCACGACCACAACTATTTCGACGCCCTGGAGGGCGACCCGGTGATCGTGAACACCGAGGGCACACACGAGGTCTGCGGCGCGAGGATCACCGGCGTGCCGGCCTTCCACGACGACGCGCGCGGCGGCAAGCGCGGCGCGAACCTGATCTTCGTGATCGAGGCGGACGGCCTGAAGATCGCCCACCTGGGCGACCTGGGCCACCTGCCGGAGACGGAGGCGCAGAAGGCGGCGCTGAAGGACCTGGACGTGCTGCTGATCCCCATCGGCGGCTTCTTCACCATCGACACCCCCGCGGCGGTGCAGATCATTCATAATTGCAAGCCCCGCTGCGCCATCGCCATGCACTTTGCCAACGACTGGTGCCACTTCCCCATCTCCGACGAGTCGGAGTTCGTACGCCTGACCGGGGCAAAGCGCCTGCCGAAGGCAATCGAGATCACAAGGGACAGCCCGTCGGGCTGCTGCGTGATGACGTATTGAGAAGAGCCAAAAAACCTTCCCCCCCTGGGGAAGGCTTTTTGGGACTCTGTACGGAAACCCGGGGATGGCGGTAAATCAAGGAAAAGCAACGCAGAAATGTAGCCAAATCCGCCGAAAATGCGCTTCGGGGGTTTTAGAAACACACTCTAGTACGACTCGCTTTCCATCAGCAAATCCTGGGGCAGGCGGCGCTTCCAGGCGCCGCGCCTGTAGGTGAACACGGTCATGGCCATGCCCAGCAGCCAGGAGATCAGCAGCGAGGCGAACAGGGCTTCCGGATTGCCCTTGGGCCAGGTCTCCGAGCGCGTGAGGAACGCCAGCAGGTAGGCCAGCGGCAGGCGGATGACGATGGTGGTGATGATGGAGATCCACATGGGCACCATGGTCTCGCCCGCGCCGCGCATTGCGCCCTGCAGCACCTGGCTGACGGCGAAGGCGATGTAGCCCACCGAGAGCCAGCGCAGGCCGTGGATGCCGATGGTGATGACGTCCTCGGTGTCGGAGAACATGCCGATCAGCCCGTGGCCGAACAGCAGGATGCAGGCCACCAGCACGCCGGACGTGGCCAGCGCCAGCTTGGTCAGGTCCTTCACGCCCTTGCGCACCCGATCGATGCGCCGCGCGCCGATGTTCTGGCCCACGAAGGTGGTGGAGGCCGTGCCAAAGGTGAAGTTCGGCATCATGGCAAAGCCGTCCACGCGCATGATGGCCACGTTCGCGGCGATCACCGCCGTGCCCAGGCTGTTGGTCAGACCCTGCACCACGATGGCGGACATGGAAAAGAGCGCCTGGGTGATGCCCGCGGGCAGGCCCAGCATGCACAGCCGGCGCGTGATCGGGCCGTCGGGCACCAGGGTCCTGCGGTTGATGTCGATGATGTCCTTCATGCGCACCAGGCGGATCAGGCACAGCGCGCCGGAAATGGCCTGCGCGAGGATCGTGGCCCAGGCCACGCCCGCGATGCCCATGTTGAACCGGGCGACGAACAGGATGTCCAGCACGATGTTCAGCAGGCAGGCGATGATCAGATACACCAGCGGCCAGAAGCTGTCGCCGATGCCGCGCAGCACGCCGGAGAGGATGTTGTAGGCGCCGCCGCCCACCATGCCCAGGAAGATGATCTGCAGATAGGTGACCGCGCCCTCGGCCACGTCCGCCGGCGGGGCGACCAGGCCGATCAGCAGCGGCGAGGCAAAGTAGCCCACCACCGTCATCAGCAGGCCGCTGAACAGGGTCAGCATGATCGTGCTGCCCACCACGCGGCTCAGGCTCTCGCGCTCCTTCGCGCCGAAATACTGGCTGGCCATGATGCTCGCACCGGTGGCGACGCCCATGAACAGCACCAGCAGCAGGTTCAGGATCGGGCCCGCCGTGCCCACCGCGGCCAGGGCGGTGTCGCCGATGTACTTGCCGACGACGATGCTGTCCACCGTGTTGTACAGCTGCTGGGCGAGGTTGCCGATCAGAAGCGGCAGCGAAAACTGTATCAGCTTGCTCATCGGCTTGCCGGTGGTCATATCCTGCACGCCGAAGAATTCCTTTACGCGGCTCATCCAGTGCATGCGCGCATCCTCCCAGTGTCTTTCATCTGACTCAAATGTAGCATATCCGCCGTTAATATTGCAACGCTTCCGGCGGCGAATCGGCCCCTGTGCGATAACAATTTGTTATATCATCTGTTAAATGTATGATAAGCCACGTCCGCCCTCTGGGTTCTGATTCGGCCTCCCGGGGCATATTCTGGAGCGAAGCGCACCGCCAGCGCCCCGGCGCGCGAAACGATAAGCACCCGTTATCACCGGTTAAGCGTTTATAGCTTGACTTTATCATTTTACGGGAATACAATCAAAAATCATAAAAAACACAATATGTCAGGTGGGCAAACCGCAGACGGCCAGCGCGACGGTGGCCGTCTTGCTATTGAGGAAGGGGGGACGCCGCATGAAGGATCGCGCCGCGGAAACGCGCCTGTTCGCGCAGGCCCCCATCGTCCGCGCAGTGCTGGCGCTGGCAATCCCCACGGTCATCAGCCAGGTGATCCTGGTGGTCTACAACATGGCCGACACCTTCTTCATCGGCCTGGCCGGCAGCGACGCGAAGATCACCGCCGTGACGGTGTGCATGCCGGCGTTCATGTTCCTCTCCGCCATCTCCAACCTGTTCGGCGTGGGCGGGGCCAGCGTGATCGCCCGCGCCCTGGGCGCTTCCGACGCGGAGCGCGCCCGGCGCGCCGGGGCGTTTGCCTTCTGGGGCTGCGCGGCGGTGACGCTGGCGTATTCCGTGGGCGCGCGGCTGTTGATCCATCCGTTCGTGAACCTGCTGGGCGGCAGCGACCCGGCCGTGCACGCGGACGCCTGCCGCTACCTGTGCTGGACGGTGGCGCTGGGCGGCCTGGCCACGGCGCTGAACGCGCTGCTGGGCCACCTGGTGCGCTCGGAGGGGCGCTCGGTGCAGGCGGGCTTCGGCATCGCCCTGGGCGGCGCGCTGAACATCGCGCTGGACCCGCTGTTCATGTTCGTGCTGCTGCCGAAGGGACGCGAGGTGGAGGGCGCGGCGGTGGCCACCAGCCTGTCCAACCTGATCGCCGCGCTCTACTTCCTGGCCGTCATCCGGCACAACCGGCGTCGCTCGGTGCTGTCGCTGCGCCCGGAGCGCGCAGCCCTGCGCGGGGGCATCCCGGGCGAGGTGCTGTCCACCGGCCTTCCGGCCTGCCTGATGACGCTGTGCGAAAACATCAGCTACGCCGTGCTGGACAACCTGATGGGCCTCTCCGGCACGGTCATGCAGGCGGGGCTGGGCGTGGCCAAGAAGGTGAACATGCTGGCCCACTGCATGGCCCGGGGCATGGCCCAGGGCGTGCTGCCGCTGATCGGCTACAACTATGGCGCGGGCAACCACCGGCGCATGAAGCGGGCTGTGCGCATCTCCACCGGCATCTCGGTGGCGCTGTCGGCGCTGTGGATGGCTGCGAGCCTCGCCTTCAGCCAGCCGCTGGTCGGCCTGTTCATCCAACATGAATCCGAATCGGTGGCCTACGGCGCGCGCTTTTTGCGCATCCTGTGCCTCGGCGGGCCGTTCTCGGCCTTCGCCTACGCCATCATCTCCTTCTTCCAGGCCGTGGGCGAGAGCCGCAAGTCGTTCCTGCTGGCGATCCTGCGCAAGGGCGTGCTGGACATCCCGATGATGTTTCTGCTGCTGCGCCCGCTGCCGGTCTACGGCATCGTCTGGGCCACGCCCATCGCCGACGTGCTGTGCTGCGTCACGGCCGTCACGCTGTTCACGTCCTTCTCCCGGCGGCTGCTGGACCGCGCGGGATACGAGGTGTATCTGGATAAGGAAGCAGGGAGCAGGCAGTAGGAATGGCTTCCTGCATCGCGATTCGTCCTCCTTGTTCACAATGCACAGATCCTTCGCACGGCGCGGTTCACCGATTCTGCGTCAACGGCACTCAAAACGCCTCACTCCTAACTCCTCACTCCTAACTCCTCACTCCTGTTTCCACGCGCCTCACTCCTCCTCGGCCCAGGCCTTGCTGCGCTCCACGGCCTTGCGCCACATGTGCGTCAGGTGGCGGCGCTCCACCTCGCCCATCTGCGGGGTGAACTCCCGGTCGGTGGCCTGCAGGCGCATCAGGTCGGCGTCGGTCCACTGGCCCACGGCGCGTCCGGCCAGCATCGCCGCGCCCATGGCGGTGGTCTCGATCACCTGCGGGCGCAGCACGGTGGTGTTCAGGATGTCCGCCTGGAACTGCATCAGGAAGTTGTTCGCGCTGGCGCCGCCGTCCACGCGGAGCATGGCGGTCTTCATGCCGGCGTCGTTCTCCATGGCGGCGATCACGTCGGTGGACTGGTAGACGATGGATTCCAGCGCCGCCCGGACGATGTGCGCCCGGTTCGCGCCGCGGGTGAGGCCCACCATCGTGCCCCGGGAATACATGTCCCAGTGGGGCGCGCCCAGGCCGGTGAAGGCCGGCACGAAGTACACGCCGTTGTTGTCCGGCACGGAGGTGGCCACGGGCTCGGTTTCGGCGGCGGTGGACACCAGCTTGATCTCATCCCGCAGCCACTGAACCACCGCGCCGCCCACGAACACGCTGCCCTCCAGGGCATAGCTGGGCTTGCCGTCCACGCGCCAGCCGATGGTGGTGATCAGGTTGTGGGTGGATTTGACCGGGTTCACGCCGGTGTTCATCAGCACGAAGCAGCCGGTGCCGTAGGTGTTCTTGCACATGCCTGGGGCGAAGCACCCCTGGCCGAACAGCGCGGCGTGCTGGTCGCCGGCCATGGCGGCAATGGGGATCTCCCGGCCCAGGATGGCGCTGTCCAGCATGCCCACCACCTGGCTGGAATCCACCACCCGGGGCAGCAGCGGCGCGGGGATGTCCATGGCCTTCAGCAGGGTCTCGTCCCAGCGCTGCTCGTAGATGTTGTAGAGCATCGTGCGGGCGGCGTTGGTGGCGTCGGTCACGTGCACGTGGTTGGCCGTCAGATGCCAGGCCAGGAAGCAATCCACGGTGCCGAAGCACAGCTCGCCCTTCTCGGCCCGCTCCCGCGCGCCGGGCACGGTGTCCAGCATCCATTGCAGCTTCGTGCCGGAGAAATAGGCGTCCGGCACCAGGCCGGTGCGGTCGCGCAGCACATTGCCCAGGCCGTCCCGCTTCAGGCGCTCCACCAGCGGCGCGGTGCGGCGGCACTGCCACACGATGGCGTTGCACAGCGGCTCGCCGGTGGCCCTGTCCCACAGCAGCGTGGTTTCGCGCTGGTTGGTGATGCCGATGGCGAGGATATCCGCCACGTCGATCCCGGCCTTGCGCACGGCCAGCTTCAGCGAGTCGATCTGGCTGGACAGGATGTCCTGCGGCCGGTGCTCCACCCAGCCGGGATGGGGATAGATCTGCTGGAACTCGATGTTGTGGGCCGCCACGATGCGCGCCTGGTCGTCGAACACCACGGCGCGGGACGAGGTGGTTCCCTGGTCCAGAGCGACGATATACTTCATGGTCATTCCTCCATTGCGTCTGATAAAAGCGGACTGCCTGAGTGGCAGTCCGCCTGATGTTCATTGCGCGATATCAGCCCACGGACACGGTGCCGGTCTCCTCGGGCGCTTCCTCCTCGACGGGAGCCTCCTCCTCAACGGGGGCTTCCTCCGCGGGGGCCTCGACCTCCGGGGCTTCGACGACGGGCGCGGACTCCTCCTCGGCGGGCAGCTCCGGCGCGGCCTCCTCAAAGACCGGCTCCGCCGTGACCACTGGCTCGGCCTCGGCTTCGGCCTCCACGTTCAGGCGCTGCTTCATGCCCTCGCTGGGCAGGAACACATTCGCCATCCGGGTGGGCAGGCGATCCGCGAAGCCCTTCAGCGAGATGACGTTGAAGATGTTCAGCACGTTCAGCACCACCACGACGAACAGCAGCACCATCACGGCGGTGAGGAAGCCCTTCAGGATGCCCAGCAGCACGTGGCCGAAGGACGTGCCGTCCTCGTCGTCATAGTCGTCGTAATCGTCGTAGTCGTCATCCTCGTCGTAGTCGTCGTAATCGTCCTCGTCGTCCTCGTCATAGCGGCGACGGCGGCGGGCCGGACGCTCGTCCTCGTCGTCCTCGTCGTCATCGTCCTCATCGTCCTCATCGTCGTCATCCTCGTCCTCGTCGTCCTCGACGCGCTTGCGACGCCCGAACAGGCCGCGGCGGACGGGCTTCTCCTCTTCCTCGTCCTCGTCGTCCTCGTCCTCGTCGTCATCCTCGTCGTCCTCGTCCTCCTCGACGCGCTTGCGACGCCCGAACAGGCCGCGGCGGACGGGCTTTTCCTCTTCCTCGTCCTCGTCGTCCTCATCCTCGTCGTCGGAATCGGACTTGCCCTCTTCCACGAGCTCATCGAAGGCCTGCTTCGAAACGGGCTTCCACTCGCGGGTCGGCTCGTCCAGGTCGGTGTCGAGCTCCGCCTGCTTCTCTTCGGCGATGTTCACGATGCCCGCGGACACGTCCTCGATCACGTCGGCCTCCAGGGTCTCGGCCTTCTCCTCGACGGCCTCGACCTTCTCTTCGACGACCTGCGCGGCCTCCACCGCGGCGTCCTTCGCCTCGGCGGCGGTTTCAGCAGCGGCGGTTTCAGCGGCGGCGGCCTCGGCGGCAGCCTTCTCGGCGGCCTGGCGCAGGGCCAGCTCGCGGCGCTCGCGGCGGGACATGCCGGAGGTTTCCAGTTCGGCGGCCAGCTGGTTCGTCAGCTCCGCGTTCACGTTGTTCAGATCGCTCATGTCAGGTCCTCCTTCACTGTCATCCGTCGCGGTCGGGACGGCGTGCTCAACCGCGTCGTCCGCCGGCGCGGCGTCGCCCTCGGGAATGTCGGCCCAGGCCTCGTCCCCGTCGTCCTCATCTTCATCCTCATCGTCGTCGGAGGCGCCCCTGAAGCGGCTGAACAGACCCCTGCGCGGCTTCACGACCTCTTCCTCGTCGTCGGAATCGTCCTCGTCGTCGATGTCCTCGTCGTCAAAGTCCTCGTCATCGGCCTCGTCGGCGGCGAGCTCATCCTCGTCGACGGGCACGACAAACAGCCTCAGGAACTTCTTGAAGCCGCTGGGCCCGCCGTCCGCTTCCTCTTCATCGTCCAGGTCCTCGTCATCAAGGTCCTCGTCATCCGGGTCCGCGTCGTCCGCTTCGGCAGCCGGGCGGGCGATGGTCGGGCGGGCGGGCACGTCGGCCTCGTCCACGTCAAACGCCGCCGCGGCGGGCGCTTCCTCCACCGCTGCCACGGGCGCGATCACCGGCCGGGCCGCGTCGGGGGCCGTGTCGTCCGGCTCCGCAACGCCTGCATCGACGTCCTCCCCGTCCTCATAGTCCTCGTCGTCGTAATCCCCGTCCTCGTAGTCCTCCTCCTCGCCGCCGCGGCCAAATCGCTTGCCCAGGCGGTTGCGGAAGCCCTTGAAGGCGTGAATGAAGGGATCGAAGGGGTTGGGGTTGTCCGAGGCCCCGGCCTCGTCCCCGTCGTCCTCATAATCGTCGTCCAGCGGCGCGTCCTCAGCGCTGTCCTCCAGCTCCAGCTCCGCGCTCGCGGCGGGAACGGTGTCCTCCACCTCGACGTCCGCGGGCTCGGCGGCGGCTTCTGCCGCGCCGGTCACGGCACGGACCGTCTCCTTCGCCGTCTCAATCGCGGAGTCCGCCGCGTCCTGCGCGACCTCCTCCGCCTCCTGCGCCGCCTCGGTGGGCTTGGCCTGGCGCTGGTTGTTCTTGTATGCCTCGTGCCGCCTGCGCAGCTCGAAAAAATCCAGGGAAGGTTCCATATCCCGTTTGTTGCTCATAGCGTTACCGCCTCTCATCCATGCCAGTAAAAACGTAAATCAGGCATAACTATACGGTTCTATTATATCGAACATTTCCGCCCGTGGCAAGAGGAGGGCCACAGATGACTAAAAATATTTACGAATGGCCCCTGAAATGGTCAACGCCGTCTGATTTTGCATACAATTAAATCGAATTTCGAGCAAGGAGGCGATTTCCATGAGCCATCCGAGGGAGATCCTGAACCGGGCGCGGCGGCAGCGCATCCGGCGTGACATGACGGGCGCGCCGGTTGTGCCCGCGCCCACGGCGCCGGCCTCGCCGACCCAGTCCGCCGCGCCGGTCGCACCGGCCGCACCGGTCGCACCGGCCGCACCGGTCGCACCGGCCGCACCGGTCGCACCGGTGCCGAAGGTTTCGCAGCCCGTCCCCCGCCCCGTTGGCGGCCACGCCCTCTACAGCGAGGTGATGCGCAGCCATGACCGCATGGGGACGAGGCACCTGAAGCCGTGAGTCCTCTCCCATGATTTCCGAATCATGCCCGCGGAAGGCCCCGCATACCCATGAACGAGGAGGGATGGTATGCAGAAGAATGATTATCGCCGCGCGTTCATCATGCTGCGCCCGGCGGCGGCGGGCTATGGCGGCCACGCGCGGCTGGAGCGCCGCACGCTCACCGGCAGCCTGTACTTCATCGTCACCGCGCCGGAGGGCGCCGGGCCGCTGTCGGCGGCGCTGGTGGGCCGCCAGGGCGACCAGTACTACGCCGCGCCGCTGGGGGCCTTCACGCGCGACCGACGGGGACAGCTGACGCTGGCATGGCCGTTTGACCCGCGGGACATCGACGGTCGCCCCCTGGAGGCCTACGCCTGGGCAGCGGTGGCGGACGCCGGGGACGACGGCTGCGCCGTGGTGCTCACTGGCAACGTGAACGGCTCCCGGGAGGTGAACCCCGCCGCGTTGGAGGAGGCCGTGTGCCGCCTGTTCGCCCCCGCGCCCGCCCCCGCCGCGGAGCTGCCCGCGCCCGACGAGACCGCCGACAGCGACGTGAAGATCTATCGCAGCGTCCGCGCCCGCGCCGTCGAAGCGCCCGCCGACGCGATCCCCGTCAACGCGGAACCCGCGCCCGTCGAAGCGCCCGCCGACACGATCCCCGTCAACGCGGAACCCGCGCCCGTCGAAGCGCCCGCCGACGCGATCCCCGTCAACGCGGAACCCGCGCCCGTCGAAGCGTCGCCGACGCCGCTGCCGTCGCCGGAGGCGGTGCTGGCGGAATACTCTGAAACGGAGGAAGCGCCCTGCGACGCCATGGACGCGCCCCGGACCGCCGCGCAGCTCCTCGGCCTGGACATCACGGCCCCCTGGAGCGAACCGGCGGAGCCGCTGCGGCGGCTGTTCGCCACCCAGGCCCCCGCCGACGCGCCCTTTGGGGACGGCTACACCTACATCGCCACCGCCCTGCCCGCCTCCGCCGGGGATTGCCTCGTCGGCCTGCGGACGGAGGAGGGCCGGATCGCCGGCATCCGATATGCCCTTCCGGGCGTCTACGCCCCCGAGCCGCCGGCCGGCCTGGACGACTACGTCTGGAACGCCGCGGGCTATTGGGTGCTGGACATCGGTCTGTCGTGAGCAGATTTTACAATTATACCTTGCAAGCCGCGCCAAAATCTGTTAACCTTTATGGGAAACGAGCGGCAACGCCGAATAAAGTACAAAGAAGGTTAATGGTATGGCAAAGCTGACGATGGACAAGCTGGTCGCACTGTGCAAGAACCGCGGCTACATCTTCGCGGGCTCCGAGATCTACGGCGGCCTGGCGAACACCTGGGACTACGGCCCGCTGGGCGTGGAATTCAAGAACAACGTGAAGAAGGCCTGGTGGCGCAAGTTCGTGCAGGAGAGCCCCTACAACACGGGCCTGGACTGCGCGATCCTGATGAACCGCGAGGTGTGGGTGGCCTCCGGCCACGTGGGCGGCTTCAATGACCCGCTGATGGACTGCCGCGCCTGCAAGGCCCGCTTCCGCGCCGACAAGCTGATCGAGGACTTCACCAAGGGCGAGGAGACCGGCGACGGCTGGACCAACGGCGAGCTGGAGAGCTTCATCGCCGAGCATGACATCGTCTGCCCCGTCTGCGGCAAGAAGGAGTTCACCGGCATCCGTCAATTCAACCTGATGTTCAAGACCTTCCAGGGCGTGAACGAGGATTCCGCCGCGGAGATCTACCTGCGCCCGGAGACGGCCCAGGGCATCTTCGTGAACTTCCAGAACGCCATGCGCACCACCCGCAAGAAGCTGCCCGCGGGCATCGCCCAGATCGGAAAGAGCTTCCGCAACGAGATCACCCCCGGCAACTTCATCTTCCGCGTGCGCGAATTCGAGCAGATGGAGCTGGAATTCTTCTGCAAGCCCGGCGAGGACCTGGAGTGGTTCAACTACTGGCGCACATTCTGCAAGAACTGGCTGCTTTCCCTGGGCATCAAGGAGGACAGCCTGCGGCTGCGCGACCACGAGCCGGAGAAGCTGGCCTTCTATTCCAAGGCCACCACGGACTTTGAGTTTCTGTTCCCCTTCGGCTGGGGCGAGCTCTGGGGCATCGCGGACCGCACGGACTACGACCTGAAGCAGCACCAGGAGCATTCCGGCAAGAGCATGGAATACCTCGATCCCACCACGAACGAGAAGTTCATCCCCTACTGCGTGGAGCCCTCGCTGGGCGTGGATCGCGCTGTGCTTGCCTTCCTGTGCAACGCCTATGACGAGGAGGAGCTGGAGGGCGGCGACACGCGCGTCGTGCTGCACCTGCATCCGGCGCTGGCCCCCTACAAGGTGAGCGTCATGCCGCTTCAGAAGAACAAGCTGGGCGACCAGGCCCGCGAGCTCTACGCGCAGCTTTCCAGGAAGTTCATGTGCGATTACGACGAGACCGGCTCCATCGGCAAGCGCTATCGCCGCGCCGACGAGGCGGGCATCCCCTACTGCATCTGCGTGGACTTTGACACCGCCGAGACCGGCAACGTCACCGTCCGCGACCGCGACACCATGCAGCAGGAGATCGTCGCCATCAAGGACCTCCCCGCCTGGCTGGAGGCCAAGTGCGACTTCTGATCGCCCCGCGAGGCAGGGCGGGCTGAAGTGCGTAACGCCGCATGGCGCGGCGGCAGGATCGCCTGACATCGAAAACCGGATCGCCCGTCGTGCCCTCAGGCCGACACGGCAATCCGGTTTTCCTTATGGAAAGCCCCTGTTTCTTCACGGATGGTTGTGGAATCAACGAAGGGCAGGCAAAGGACCTGGTCGCTTCACCGCCTTGTCCAGCTCGCCATGATCCGGGCCACGGTGAGCATGTAGTCGGAATCGTCCTGGGGGGTGAACAGGAAGATCAGCGCCTCGCCGTCCAGCAGCGTCGCGCAGCCGCTGGCGTTCAGGTCCTTCGCGACAAAGGCCGCAAAGGGCTGCCCGTTCAGATCCAGCGGGCTGCTTTTGCCCCAGCCGTCGTGATCGTCGATGGCCTGGCGCAGGGCGTCGAAGTCCTCCAGCGCCGTTTCCTCAAAAAGGATGTACATGTACCGGCCCGCGCCGTCGCCCAGGGCATAGCGGATCGCGCCCCCGCCCGAAGGATAGCTGACCCATCCCTCGGGCAGCGACAGGCGAAAGCCCTCGTCAAAGCGCAGGGTGAACGCGCCGCCCTCGGCCAGGGCGCAGGTCGTCAACAGGCTGACGATCAGTACCGTTATCAGCATTCTCTTCATGGGCTCCACCTCCGTATGTCCCCGCTCCCTTTTTCCTGATTATAGCACAGCGCGCCCCGCCTGACAAACGACCTTTTCATGGCGGCGGTGTGACGCCGCCCGCGCCGATCGTCTTTTAGCGCGGTGATGTGTTAAAATATCGGCAAGATCGCCAGCCTGGCGGCATGGCGCTGGCGCCGTTGGCGTTTGTGTGCTATAATGAATGCAGATCGACCCTTGGGAGGCATGAGCGCATGACCGACATCAACCTGTTCACCCTAGTGTTCACCGGCATCTGGTGCCTGGTGGGCGTGATATTCACCTGCGTGGGCATCGGCCTGCGCCGCGCCTTCCTGCGCAAGGAGGAGCGGCTGCGCGCCCGGGCGACGGGCACGGTGACGGAGGTGGTGCGCCGGGTGAGCCACAGCTCCGACGGCGCCAGCGCCAGCTGGTATCCCATCGTGGAATTCGAGGCGGACGGCCGCGCGATCTCGCTGGAATACGACGAGGGCGGCGGGCGGAAGCGCTTCTACGAGGGCCAGTCCGTGGAGGTGCTCTACGACCCGGACGACCCCGGCTGCTTCCGGCTGGAGGGCTTCAGCGTCACCCGGCTGCTGGGGCGGATCTTCCTGGCCGTCGGCCTGGGCTGCATCGCCATCGGCATCGTCGCGGGGCTGGGCATCCGGCTGTTCTCCCGGGGCTTCCAGATTCAATGAACCATGAGGTGACCTGATATGCGAATCGTCGTCAAGGTGGGCACGTCCACGCTGGCCCACGCCACCGGCCGCATGAACATCCGGCGGGTGGAGGCGCTGTGCAAGGTGCTCTCCGACGTGAAGAACGCCGGCCACGAGGTGATTCTGGTGTCCTCCGGCGCCATCGGCATGGGCGTGGGCAAGCTCAGTCTCAGCGAGCGCCCGTCCGACATCCCCACGAAGCAGGCCGCCGCCGCCGTGGGCCAGTGCGAGCTGATGTACACCTACGACCGGCTGTTTTCCGAATACAACCACACGGTGGCGCAGCTGCTGGTGACCGGCAGCGACGTGGAGGACGAGGGCCGCAGGAGCCACTTCCACAACACGCTCTACCGGCTGCTGGAGCTGGGCGCGCTGCCCGTCATCAACGAGAACGACACCATCGCCACCGACGAGATCGTGATCGGCGACAACGACACGCTGAGCGCCATCGTGGCCAGCACCGTCCAGGCCGACCTGCTGGTGCTGCTGAGCGACATCGACGGCCTGTACACCGCCGACCCCCGCACCGATGCGAGCGCCCGGCTGATCGACGTGGTCACGGCCATCACCCCGGAGATCGAGGCCCTGGCCGGCGGCAACGGCACGTCCCTCGGCACGGGCGGCATGGTCACGAAGCTGCGCGCCGCCCGCATCGCCGGAGAACGCGGCATCGACATGGTGATCGCCAACGGCGCCAGCCCGGAGCTGATCTACGACATCATTGAAGGAAAGAAAGTCGGAACGCGGTTCATTGGAGCAAAGAGCGAGGCGTGAATGGAAGCCGCAACTCCACACTCCTGACTCCACACTCCTCACTCCTCACCCACACCCACTTCCACGGGAGGTTCAACATGACGACTACTGAAATCCTCAAATCAGCCCGCGCGGCCTGGCCCGCGCTGCAGGCGGCGGACACGGCCGCAAAGGATGCGGCGCTGAACGCCATGGCGGACGCGCTGCTGGCAAACCAGGCGGAGATCCTGTCGGCGAACGCCGTCGACATGGCCTCGGCGAAGGGCCGCATCAGCGAGGTGATGCTGGACCGGCTGAAGCTGACGGAGGAGCGCATCGCGGGCATGGCCCAGGGCATCCGCGAGGTGGCGGCGCTTGCGGACCCGGTGGGCGCGGTGATTCATCGCACGGAGCGCCCCAACGGCCTGGTGATCGAGCGCACCCGGGTGGCCATGGGCGTGATCGCCATCATCTACGAGAGCCGGCCGAACGTCACCAGCGACGCCGCGGCGCTGACCATCAAGGCGGGCAGCGCGTGCGTGCTGCGGGGCGGCAAGGAGGCCTTCCATTCGGCGCAGGCCATCGTGAAGGCCATGCAGGCGGGGCTCGAGGCGGCGGGCCTGCCGGCGGCGCTGGTGCAGCTGGTGCAGGACACCACGCGCCAGAGCGCCAGCGATCTGATGACCGCAGTAGGCCTGGTGGATCTGTTGATCCCCCGCGGCGGCGCGGGGCTGATCCGCGCCGTGACGGAGAACGCAAAGGTGCCCTGCATCCAGACCGGCACCGGCATCTGCCACGTCTACGTGGACGCCGCCGCCGATTTGGACATGGCGCTGAACATCATCGACAACGCCAAGACCAGCCGCCCGTCGGTGTGCAACGCCGAAGAGGTGCTGCTGGTGCACGAGGCCGTGGCCGAAGCGTTCCTGCCGAGGCTCAGGCAGCGGCTGGTGGACGACCGCGCGGCCCGGGGGCTTGAGCCGGTGGAGCTGCGCCTGGACGAAGCCGCCGCCCGGATCATCCCCGGCACCCCGGCGGGCGAGAAGGACTTCGACACCGAGTTCCTGGACTACATCCTGGCGGTGAAGCTCGTGGACGGCGTGGACGCGGCCATCGCCCACATCGCCGCCCATTCCACCGGCCACAGCGAGGCCATCGTCTCCCGCGACGCGCAAGCCCTGCGTCAATTCGAGCGCGGCGTGGACAGCGCGGCAGTGTACCTGAACTGCTCCACCCGCTTCACCGACGGCGGCGAGTTCGGCCTGGGCTGCGAGATGGGCATCTCCACCCAGAAGCTGCACGCCCGCGGCCCGATGGGGCTGGAGGAGCTGACCAGCTACAAGTACGTCATCCGCGGCGACGGCCAGGTGCGGTAGGTCTTTGGGGTTTATCGCGGAAACCTGCAAGCCGCCTCGTCTCATTCCCCAGGCATTCATGAAAACGGAGCCGCTTCCCGTCGGAAGCGGCTCCGCTGCAGATCTTCGTATTACTTATCGCCCTTGAACAGGCCGCCGATCTTGTTGATGAGGCCCTTCGCGCCGTCGACGATCTTCTCGTCCACGTCGGTCTTGTCCAGCAGCTCCTGCACCTTGCCGGGAACGCCCTTCACGGCGCCGACGATCTTCTCGTCCACGTCGGTCTTGTCCAGCAGGCCCTGGGCCTTGTCCTTCAGGCCCTTGGCGGCCTCGATGACCTTCTCGTCCACGTCGGTCTTGTCCAGCAACTCCTGCGCCTTGGCCTTCAGGCCCTTGGCGGCCTCGACGATCTTCTCGTCCACGTCGGTCTTGTCCAGCAGTTCCTGTGCCTTGGCCTTCAGGCCCTTCAGGGTCTCGACGGCCTCGTCCTTGGCGGCTTCGGTGGTCTCCACGGCCTCGTCCTTGATCTCCTCGACGGCCTTGTTCAGCTCCTCGCTCATGTTCCGCGCTCTCCTTTCATCCGCTGGCGCGGACTCTCCCGCGCCGGTTCGTTCCTATTATATCCAGTTTAAGCGGGCGCGTCAAGAAGAAATGCGCCCACCGCCGGCGGACGTTTAAAATTACATGATTCACACACCCATAATTGACATTCGCGGTGAAACCGGGTAAAATATCTGACAATAAATCTGATCTTTAATTCGGTACGGGATACCGGCAAGATTGGGCCATATTCGGGGCGAAAAAGGTTTCGCGCCGCGATGCTTGTCCTGCCGGAAGGGCGGGTTTTTTTGTGGCCCGCCGCCGCATCCGGGATGGGAGGCAGCCCCTTGCGCAGAACGATCAGCGGCGTCATGGCCTTGGTGGACGGGCGTTTCACCCCGTCGGACATCACCGTGGAGGGCGGGAAAATTGTTTCCATCGCGCCCGCCAAAGCGCCCCTTTCCGATCATCCCCTGTATTGTCTGCCCGGTTTCACAGATGTGCATGTGCATCTGCGAGAGCCGGGCTTTTCCTATAAGGAGACCATCGCCACCGGCACAAAGGCCGCGGCCCGCGGGGGCTACACCCGCGTGTGCGCCATGCCGAATCTGAAGCCCGCGCCGGACAGCGTAGAACATCTGCAAGAGGAGCTTTCCATCATTCGCCGGGACGCGGTGATCGAGGTCCTCCCCTACGGCACCATCACGGTGAACGAGGAGGGAAAGGAGCTCTCCGACCTCGCGGGCATGGCGGGCGATGTGGTCGCCTTCTCCGACGACGGCCACGGCGTACAGGACCCCGACATGATGAAGGCGGCCATGGCCAAGGCCAGGGACCTGGGAAGGCTGATCGCCGCCCATTGCGAGGACAATGCGCTGCTTCACGGCGGCTGCATCCACGACGGTGAATACGCGAAGGCCCATGGCCTTCCCGGCATCTGCTCCGAGAGCGAATGGGGGCCCATCGCCCGGGATGTGGAGCTGGCGCGGGAAACCGGCTGCGGCTATCACGTGTGCCACATCTCCACGAAGGAGAGCGTCGAAATCATCCGCCGCGCCAAGGCCGAGGGCGTGAACATTTCCTGCGAGACCGCGCCCCACTACCTGCTGCTCACGGACATGGATTTGCAGGACGAGGGCCGCTTCAAGATGAACCCGCCGGTGCGCGCCGCGGAGGATAAGGCCGCGCTGATCGAAGGGCTCAGGGACGGCACCATCGACATGATCGCCACCGACCACGCCCCCCACGCCGCCGAGGAAAAGGCGAAGGGGCTGCGCGGCAGCGCCATGGGCATCGTGGGGCTGGAGACCGCCTTCCCGCTGCTGTACACCTATCTGGTGAAAAAGGGCGTCATTGCGCTGGAAAAGCTGGTTGCGCTGATGTCGGACGCCCCGGCGAAGCGGTTCGGGCTGGATTCTGGCATCCGGGTCGGCGCGGACGCGAACCTGGCCCTCTGGGATTTGAACGCCGATTACGAAATCGACCCCGCCGACTTCCTCTCGCAGGGCCGCGCCACGCCCTTTGCGGGCTGGAAGGTCAACGGGGCGTGCGTGGAAACGCTGTATAAGGGCAACACCGTCTGGCGCAGGGCATAAGCCGCTTGGGATTCATTAAGGGGAGAAAACGATGGACAAAGAATGGGAAAGACTATATGAGGAAGCTATGAGCGTTTTGAATCCTCATGATGTTTCAAATAGAATGTGGGTGGGAAGCGTGGCATCCGCCATGCTCACAAAAAAGGGTAATATTTTCAAAGGAATATGATTGATTGATTTAATGCCAGAATATCCACGGTATAAATAACCCGTTTGTTATAATGGCTGCCGAATCGAACACATTACGGAGGTAAACACACATGGCAAAGCGCACGGACATCAAGAAGGTTCTCATCATCGGCTCCGGCCCCATCGTGATCGGCCAGGCGGCGGAATTTGACTACGCGGGCACCCAGGCGTGTCTGGCGCTGAAGGAGGAGGGCTACGAGGTCATCCTCTGCAACTCCAACCCCGCCACCATCATGACGGACACGTCCATCGCCGACAAGGTGTACATGGAGCCGCTGACCCTGGAGTACATCGCCAGGATCCTGCGCTACGAGCGCCCGGACGCCATCGTGCCCGGCATCGGCGGCCAGACGGGCCTGAACCTGGCCATGCAGCTGGAAAAGAAGGGCGTGCTGCGGGAGTGCCAGGTGGAGCTGCTGGGCACGCCGTTCACCTCCATCGAGCGGGCCGAGGACCGGGAGCTTTTCAAGGAGATGTGCCAGTCGATCGGCGAGCCGGTCATTCCCTCGGAGATCACCTACGATTTGGAGGAGGCCAAGGCAGCGGCCCGGCGCATCGGCTATCCCGTGGTGCTGCGCCCCGCCTTCACCCTGGGCGGCACCGGCGGCGGCTTCGCCTACAATGAGGAGGAACTCATTGAGGTCGGCACCAACGGCTTCAAGCTGTCCCCCGTCCACCAGGTGCTGGTGGAGAAGAGCGTCAAGGGCTTCAAGGAGATCGAGTTCGAGGTCATGCGCGACTCCAACGACCACGCCATCACCATCTGCGGCATGGAGAACGTGGACCCCGTGGGCGTGCACACCGGCGACAGCATCGTGGTGGCCCCCATCCTGTCGCTGAACGACCACGATTTGAAGATGCTCAACGACAGCGCCATCAGGATCATCCGGGAGCTCAAGATCGAGGGCGGCTGCAACGTGCAGTTCGCGCTGCATCCCGAAACCAGCGAATACTACCTGATCGAGGTCAACCCCCGCGTCAGCCGCTCGTCGGCGCTGGCCAGCAAGGCCTCTGGCTACCCCATCGCCTCGGTGACGGCCAAGATCGCCCTGGGCATGGCCCTGGAGGACATCCCCGTGGCCGGCGGCACCGCCGCCATCGAGCCGAGCCTGGACTACGTGGTGGCCAAGTTCCCCCGCTTCCCCTTTGACAAGTTCGCCTCCGCGCCGAACCTGCTGGGCACCCAGATGAAGGCCACCGGCGAGGTGATGGGCATCGGCGCGAGCCTGGAGGAGTGCATGCTGAAATCCGTGCGCTCGCTGGAAAACGGCGCGCACCACCTGAGCCTCAAGAAGTTCGCGGACATGGACGACGACGGCCTCTGGCGCTACATCAAGGACTTCCGCTCCGACGGCATCTTCGCCGTCACGGAGCTGATCCGCCGCGGCGCGCCGATGGACAAGCTGCACGCAATCACGATGATCACGCCGCTGTTCCTGGAGAGCATCAAGCGCATCACCGACATGGAGGAGATCCTGAAGGCCAAGCCCGGAGACGTGAAGGCCCTGGCCGCCGCCAAGTCCATGGGCTTTGCCGATCTGACCATCGCCGAGCTGTGGCACACGGACGAGCTGTCCGTCTGCCGGCTGCGCAAGGAAAACGGCATCACGCCGAACTTCCCGATGGTGGACACGCTGCACACCGGCGCCTACATCCCCTACCTGTACTCCTCCTACCGCGGCGAGAACAGGAGCATCCGCACCGACAAGAAGAAGATCGTCGTGCTGGGCGCGGGCCCGATCCGCATCGGCCAGGGCGTGGAATTCGACTACTCCACCGTCCACGCGGTGCAGACCATCCGCCGCAACGGCTACGAGGCCATCATCATCAACAACAACCCGGAGACCGTCTCCACCGACTACAAGACCAGCGACAAGCTGTACTTCGAGCCGCTGACGCCGGAGGACGTGATGAACGTCATCGACTACGAGCAGCCGGAGGGCGTGATCACCTCGCTGGGCGGCCAGACGGCCATCAACCTGGCCCAGCCGCTGATGGAGCGGGGCGTGAAGCTGATCGGCACGGACTGCGCCGCCATTGAGCGCGCCGAGGACCGCGGCAGCTTCGAGCAGATCCTGAAGGATTTGAACATTCCCCAGCCCCAGGGCCGCGCCGTGACGAACGTGGAGGAGGGCGTGCAGGCCGCCAGTGAGATCGGCTATCCGGTGCTGGTGCGCCCGAGCTTTGTGCTGGGCGGCCGGGCCATGCAGATCGTGGCCAACGAGCAGCAGCTGCGCCGCTATCTCAAGGAGGCCGTGGAGATCGACGCCGACAAGCCCGTGCTGGTGGACCACTACATCCAGGGCAAGGAGGTCGAGGTGGACGCCATCTGCGACGGCCGCGACGTGTTCGTGCCCGGCATCATGGAGCTGGTGGAGCGCACCGGCATCCACTCCGGCGACTCCATCTCCGTCTACCCCGCCTTCTCGATCTCCAACAGGGTCAAGGGCGTCATCCTGCAATACGCCAAGAAGCTGGGCCTGGGCATCGGCATCGTGGGCCTGTACAACATCCAGTTCATCGTGGACAAGGACGAGAACGTCTACATCATCGAGGTCAACCCGCGCTCGAGCCGCACGGTGCCCTTCCTCTCGAAGGCCACCGGCTGGTCCCTGGCCGACATCGCCACCGAGGCCATCCTGGGCAAGAGCCTGAAGGAGCAGGGCATCTTCGACCTGTATCCGGAGGAGAAGAAGCGCTGCTACGTGAAGGTGCCGGTGTTCTCCTTCAACAAGATCAAGGGCCTGGACGCCTACCTGAGCCCGGAGATGAAGTCCACCGGCGAGGCCATCGGCTATGACGACAAGCTGAACCGCGCGCTCTACAAGGCGCTGCAGGCCGCGGGGCTGCGGCTGCAGAACTACGGCACCGTGTTCGCCACCATCGCGCGGGGCGACAAGGCCGAGGCCGAGCCGCTGATCCGCCGGTTCTACAACCTGGGCTTCAACATCGAGGCCACCGAGGGCACCGCGGCCTACCTCAAGGAGCGCGGCATCCGCACCCACGTGCTCAAGAAGATCGGCGAGGACAACAGCGACGAGATCATGGAGTCCATGCGCCAGGGCCACATCGCCTACGTCATCAACACGCGCAACATCAACTCCGTCAGCGCCCTCACCGACGGCGTGAAGATCCGCCGCGCCGCCACCGAGAACAACATCACCCTGTTCACGAGCCTGGACACCGTGCGCGTGCTGCTGGACGTGCTGGAGGAGACCACGCTGACGATCAGTACGATCGACGCATAAATGATTTGGCGGGGGACCTGCTTCCCCCGTCAAGACCACCCCCTTGACAGATTTTGCCTGAGCCTGAAGGCTCTGGCCGCAAAATCTGCAAGGAAGCCTTTTTTACTCTGGTCGACAGGCTCCCCGCCGTGAAAAAGGCCCCGCCCGCGGCGTACACGCCGCCGCGGACGATTGTAGCCAGGGTGGCGAAACTGCACGCGCCTGTAGGGGCGGCATATATGCCGCCCGCGGACGCCATATATGGCGTCCCTACGGTGTGAATTGAACCGTCAGAGATGTTTTGAGAGAGTCCCTTTAGGGCATCTCTAAAAACTCTCATCGCCGCCGGACGGCTGAATTTCAGCCATCTTCGTCTTGCAAAAACCTTGAAAACCTTGACTGCCCGCCAGGCAGCCTACGCCTTTTGCAAGCCAAATCTGACCAAAATTCATCTCGTCGGGCGACGCGTTAGTTTTTAGAGCTCCCCTTTACAGGGCCCTTCGATCATGCTGACGAATGTCGATCAACCAAAGGAGCCCGCCATGAACAAGCTCATCTTCATCTCCGGCCCCTGCGGCTGCGGAAAAACCACCTTCGCCGACGGGCTGGCAAGGCACCTCGTGCGGGAAAGCGGCAGGACAGTCTACGTCATCCACGGCGACGACTTCCACGCGGGCTTCGTGGAGCCAGAGGACAAGGGCGACTTTTTCACGGAAAACGGCCAGCCCTCCGACCCCGTCCTCTGGGGGGACATCCTGCGCTTCAACTGGGATTGCCTGCTCCACACCGCGGGCCGGGCGCTGGAGCAGGGCCTGGACGTGGTGATCGACTACGTGATCGAGGAGGAGCTGCCCCGGGTGCAGGCCCTCGCCGACGCCCACGGCGCGACGCTCTATTACATCGTCCTCACCGCGTCGGAAGCGGCCATCGAGCGCCGCATCCGCAAGCGGGGCGACGTGGACTTGATCGACCGGGCATTGTTTCTAAAGAAAAAGCTGGAAGCGATGCCGGAGAACCAGGGGCACCTGTATGACAACACCGACAAGACGCCTGAGGCGTGCGTCCGGGAGATCGAGCTCGGGCGATTCCTCGTGGAATGACCGGGCAAGGAGCGCATATGTCAACCGAATTCTATCGCGATGAGGCCACCGTGATCCGCAGCATGATGCCATCGGACGCGGCGATCCTCTACGACACCTACCTCTCCTACGGCTGGCATCCCAGCATCGAGACCTACGAGAATTACCACCGGGAGCAGGAGCGGGGCGAGCGCGTCGTGTTCATCGCTGAGTACGAGGGCGCGGTCGCGGGCATCTGCACGCTGGTTTTGAAGCCCTCGGAAGGGCCGTGGGCGGGGCTCGGCATCCCGGAGATCGTGGACCTGTGCGTGTTCTTCCACCTGCACAAAAGGGGCATCGGGAGCCGCCTGCTGGACGCCGCGGAGGCGGAAGCCGCCCGGCATGCCGACAGCGTCTGCCTCGCGGTGGGCGTCCACTCCGGCTACGGCCCGGCGCAGCGGCTCTACGTCAGACGGGGCTACAACTTCGACGGCAGCGGGGTCTGGTACCGGGGAAAACCGCTGGAACAGTACGCGCCCTGCGTCAACGACGACGACCTGCTGCTATTCATGTCAAAACCACTGAAAAGACAGGAGCATTCATGAAACAAGCGATCTACACCCTCACCGAAAACACGCCCCTGACGGCGGACGTGTGGCGCATGGCCCTTGCGGGCGACACGAGCGCCATCACCGCGCCGGGGCAATTCATCAACATCGCCCTGGACGGCCTGTTCCTGCGGCGGCCCATCTCTGTGTGCGACTGGGACGACAACGGCCTGGTCATCATCTACAGGGTCGTCGGCCGGGGCACGGAGCAGATGTCCGGCATGAAGGGCGGCACGGCGCTGGACTGCCTGGTGGGCCTGGGCAACGGCTACGACGTTTCCGCCTGCCCCGCCGACCCCGTGCTGGTGGGCGGCGGCGTGGGCATTCCCCCGCTGTACGGCCTGGCCAAGCGGCTGATCGCGGCCGGCAAGAAGCCCTCGGTGATCCTGGGCTTCAACCGCGCCGAGGAGATCTTCTACGACATGCGGTTCGCCGCCCTGGGCGTCGATGTGACCGTCACCACGGTGGACGGCAGCGCCGGCGCAAAGGGCTTCGTCACCGACGCGCTCAAAGGCGGCGAATACGTCTGCGCCTGCGGGCCGGAGCCAATGCTGAAAGCCGTGCACGCGAAGGCCTCCGGCGGCCAGTTCTCCTTCGAGGCCCGCATGGGCTGCGGCTTCGGGGCCTGCATGGGCTGCACCTGCCAGACGATTTCCGGCCCGAAGCGGATTTGCAAGGACGGGCCGATCCTGAAGCACGAGGATATCCTGTGGCGCTGACGGCAGCCCCCGTCCCAACTCCTCACTCCTAACTCCCCACTCCCCAGAAAGGGTGTTTTCATGTCAAACCTCTCCGTCACGCTCAGCGGCCTTGAATTGAGCAATCCGGTGATCCCCGCCAGCGGCACCTTCGGCTTCGGCTATGAGTTTGCCGACCTGTACGACATCAACGTGCTGGGCAGCATCTCCCTGAAGGGCACCACAAAGGACGCGCGCCTCGGTAATCCCCTGCCCCGCATCGCGGAATGCGAGGGAGGCATGATCAACAGCGTTGGGCTTCAAAACCCGGGCATCCGCGCCGTGATCGAGGAGGAGCTACCGCGGCTTGAGAAGGTGTTCCACAAGCCGGCCATCGCCAACATCTCCGGCTTCTCCGTGGACGAATACGCCTACTGCGCCGAGCGCTTCGACGCCGACGAGCGCATCGGGCTTCTGGAGATCAACGTCTCCTGCCCGAACGTCCACGGCGGCGGCATGAGCTTCGGCACCGATCCGAAGCAGGCCGCGGAGGTGACGAAGGCGGTGAAGGCCGTGACGAAAAAGCCGGTCTACATCAAGCTGACCCCGAACGTCACCGACATCGCCGCCGTCGCCAGGGCCTGCGAGGACGCGGGCGCGGACGGCCTGAGCCTCATCAACACGCTGCTGGGCATGCGCATCGACCTGAAGAGGCGCGCGCCGGTCATCGCAAACAAAATGGGCGGCTTCTCCGGGCGCGCCGTCAAGCCGGTGGCTCTGCGGATGGTCTGGCAGGTGTACGAGGCGGTGGGCATTCCCATCATCGGCATGGGCGGCGTCGCCACCGCCGGGGACGTGCTCGAATTCATGCTGGCCGGGGCCACGGCGGTCCAGGTCGGCGCGGAGAACCTGGTGAACCCCTGGGCCTGCCCGCAAATCATCGCGGCGCTGCCCGAGGCCATGGCACAATACAGCATCGACAATCTATCTGACATCATAGGAGGCGCGCATCATGGGTAAGGACGTCATCATCGCCTGCGATTTTTCCAGCCGCGAGGCGGTGCTCCAATTCCTGGACAAATTCAGCGGCGAGGCCCGCAAGCCCTACGTCAAGATCGGCATGGAGCTGTTCTACGGCGCCGGCCCGGAGATCGTCCGCGAAATCAAGCGGCGGGGCCATTCCATCTTCCTGGACCTGAAGCTCTGCGATATCCCCAACACCGTGAAAAAGAGCATGGCGGTGCTGCGGGATCTGGACGTGGACATGACCAACCTGCACGCCTTCGGCACCATCGAGATGATGAAGGCCGCCATCGAGGGCCTCACCCGCCCCGACGGCACCCAACCGCTGCTGATCGCCGTCACCCAGCTGACCAGCACCAGCGAGCAGCGCATGCGCGACGAGCTGCTGATCGACGCGCCGCTGCCGGACGTGGTGATGCACTACGCGCAGAACGCCCAGGCCGCTGGCCTGGACGGCGTGGTCTGCTCGCCGCTGGAGAGCCCGGTGGTGCACGAAAACTGCGGCGCGAAATTCCTCACCGTCACCCCCGGCGTGCGCTTCTCGGACGGCCCCGACGGCGACCAGGCCCGCGTCACCACCCCCGCCAGGGCCCGCGAGCTGGGCAGCGACTACATCGTCGTCGGCCGGCCCATCACCGGCGCGGACGATCCGGTGGCGGCGTATCGAAAGTGTTGTGAAGAGTTTTTAGGCATTAGGCAATAGGTAGCCGCTGATTGATTCCGATTTACCTCCAGTAAACCTTCGAAATCTGCAAGGCCACCTGCCGAAAAATGCACTCGCAGCCTCGATGCTCGAATTAATCATCGTCTACCTAGGGAATAGGCAATAGGAAATGCGGCTGCCGCGCTTTTCATTTCCAAGTCTCCGTGAATTCAAGCGACAATAGCTATTCCTATTGCCTATTGCCTATTCCCTATTGCCTTGTTACAAGACAATGCACATTTTGGAGGTAAGTACAATGCACAACCAAATCGCCAAAGACTTGCTGAGCATCGGCGCGGTTTTTCTGCGCCCGGACGAGCCCTTCACCTGGGCCAGCGGCATCAAGAGTCCGATCTACTGTGACAACCGCCTGACGCTGACGTCGCCCGAGGTGCGCGACGACGTGGAAAACGGCCTGGCGGAGGCGATCCGCCGGGAATACCCGGACGTGGAGGTGCTGATGGGCACCAGCACGGCGGGCATCGCCCACGCGGCCATCGTGGGCCACCTGATGAACCTGCCCATGGGCTACGTGCGCTCCGGTGCGAAGGACCACGGCCGCGGCAACCAGATCGAGGGCAGGCTCGAAAAGGGCCAGAAGGTGGTGGTGGTGGAGGACCTGATCTCCACCGCCGGCAGCTGCATCGAGGTGGTGAACGTGCTGCGCGAGGCCGGGGCGGAGGTTCTGGGCATCGTCAGCATCTTCACCTACGGCATGAAGAAGGGCCTGGAGCGGCTGGCCGAGGCCCATGTGAAAAACGTGAGTCTGACCAACCTGGACGCGGTGGCCCAGGTCGCTGCCGAGACCGGCTATATCCGGCCGGAGGACGTGGCAAGGCTGAAGAAGTTCCGGGACAACCCCTCGGACGAAAGCTGGATCGGAGGCAAAGCATGAGGAGCCTGATCGACATTCAGGAGCTGAGCATTCAGGAGATCGACGAACTGATCGCCAGGGCCAACGACATCATCGCCCATCCGGAGGCCTATCGGGAGAAGTGCCGCTATAAAAAGCTGGCGACGCTGTTCTTCGAGCCCTCCACCCGCACGAGGCTTTCCTTCGAGGCGGCCATGTACGAGCTGGGCGGTCAGGTGCTGGGCTTCTCCGAGGCGCAAAGCTCCTCCGCCGCCAAGGGCGAGAG
This sequence comes from uncultured Eubacteriales bacterium, assembly GCA_902799045.1. Classification (GTDB taxonomy): domain Bacteria; phylum Bacillota; class Clostridia; order Christensenellales; family Aristaeellaceae; genus UBA2862. The sequence goes on along the minus strand of CADBZH010000003.1, from coordinate 55,452 downwards.
CGTGAGCGACACCGTGCGCGTGGTCTCCGGCTACGCCGACATCATCGCCATGCGCCACCCGAAGGAAGGCGCGCCGCTGGTGGCCAGCCGCGCCGCCACGGTGCCGGTGATCAACGCCGGCGACGGCGGGCATCTGCACCCCACGCAGACGCTCACCGACCTTTTGACCATCAGCCGGGAGAAGGGCCGCCTCGACCACCTGACCATCGGCGTCTGCGGCGATTTGAAGTTCGGTCGCACGGTGCACTCGCTGATCGCCGCCATGGCGCGCTACGAGGGCGTGAAGTTCGCGCTGATCAGCCCGGCGGAGCTGAAGCTGCCCAGCTACATCAAGAAGGAGATCCTGCAGCAGAAGGGCATCGAATACGTGCAAACCACAGACCTCGCCGCCGTAATGCCCACGCTGGACATCCTGTACATGACCCGCGTGCAGCGCGAGCGCTTCTTCAACGAGGAGGACTACCTGCGCCTGAAGGACAGCTACATCCTCACGCCGGACAAGCTGCAAAACGCCCGGGCGGACCTGTCCATCCTGCATCCGCTGCCCCGCGTGAACGAGATCGCCACCGCCATCGACGACGATCCCCGAGCCTGCTACTTCAAGCAGGCCCTGTACGGCAAGTACATCCGCATGGCGCTGATCCTGAAGCTCCTGGAGGTGGAATAGATGAACATCGACTCCATTCACAACGGCATCGTGCTGGACCACATCCAGGCCGGCAAGGCCATGGAAATCTATCGCTTCCTGGGCCTCGACGCGCTGGACTGCTCCGTCGCCATCATCCAGAAAGCCCCCAGCAAGAAGCAGGGCCGCAAGGACATCATCAAGATCGACAGCGAAATGGCCCTGGATCTGAACATTCTGGGCTTCATCGACCCCCAGATCACCGTGAACGTCATCAAGGACGGGAAACTGGTGGAGAAAAAGCACCTGACCCTGCCGAAGCAGATCCGGGACGTGCTGAAGTGCAAGAACCCGCGCTGCATCACCTCCGTCGAACAGGAGCTGACCCATATCTTCGTGCTCACCGACGAAAAGAAGGCCGTATATCGCTGCCTGTACTGCGAGACGAAGGCAGAATAAGCACCCCCTGTGAAAGGGGACCGCAACGCCAAAGAGGTTGACAATGCCTTCCCCTTTGGGGAAGGTGACCGAGCGAAGCGAGGTCGGATGAGGTCGTTCCCCCCCCATGCGATGCGATTCGTCCTCGGGCGTGCGCCGCAGACCGGAATCGCGTGCGCACCGCTTCCCGCACCGCGCACGGGATGGCGCCCCCTACTGGCTATTCATCGTTTAATACTAAACTCAATCTAAATTGCAACCATCTGCGGGCGTCTTTTCCGCCCTGGCGGTCAACGATGCGCTGCATCGCCTCCCTCCGCTCTGCTTAGGCAGAACGAAAAATCCGCTCCGCATATGTTCACTTTTAGATTGAGTTTAGTATAAAAATGCCAAACAACAGGGTTTGCATAAACCCAAAACACAAAGATTCCCCGCGCTTGAATCAGTGGCGCGGGGAATCGTCATCAGGAAGGGCGGCAGCAGTTGGTTGCCGACCCTGTCGGCCCCCGCGCTTGAATCAGTGGCGCGGGGAATCGTATTTTTGCCTCGCGCGGACGAACGGGACGGAGCATCCCGCATTCCGCGCGGCAGCAAATGGGGTCCGGGGCAACGCCCCGGCGCCGATCAGTAGGCTTCGTGGATCTCGATGTTCGCGTAGCGCTTGAGGCCGGTACCGGCGGGAATCTGCTTGCCGATGATGACGTTCTCCTTCAGGCCCAGCAGCGGGTCGGTCTTGCCCTTGATGGCAGCCTCGGTCAGCACGCGGGTGGTCTCTTGGAAGGACGCGGCGGACAGGAACGATTCCGTGGCCAGCGCGGCCTTGGTGATGCCCAGCAGCGTGCGCTTGGCGGTGGCGGGGCGTCCGCCGGCCTCCAGCGTCTTGCGGTTAGCCTGGTCGAAGCGGAAGATGTCCACCAGGGCGCCGGGGAGCAGGTCGGTATCGTTGGCCTCCTCCACCTTGACCTTGCGCAGCATCTGGCGCACGATAACCTCGATGTGCTTGTCCACGATCTCAACGCCCTGGCTGCGATAGACGCTCTGAACTTCCTTCACCAGGTAGTCCTGAACGGCCTTCACGCCCAGGATGCGCAGCAGGTCGTGCGGATTGATGGAGCCTTCGATCAGCTCATCGCCGGCGTTGACGGTGTCGCCGTCCTCCACCTTCAGCTTGGAGCCGTAGTTGATCGGATACTCCTTGGTCTCGGCGTCGCCCTCGTTCGACTGGATGATCAGCTTGCGGCGCTTCTTGGCGTCGGTGGTGATGTGCACCGTGCCGCCGATGTCCGCCAGCGTGGCTTCGCGCTTGGGCTTGCGAGCCTCGAACAGCTCCTCGACGCGGGGCAGACCCTGGGTGATGTCCTCGCCGGTGGCGACGCCGCCGGTGTGGAAGGTACGCATGGTCAGCTGGGTGCCGGGCTCGCCGATGGACTGGGCCGCGATGATGCCCACGGCTTCGCCGACATCCACCAGCTTGCCGTTGGTCATGTTCGCGCCGTAGCACTTGGCGCAGACGCCCACGTGGCTCTGGCAGGTCAGGACGCTGCGGATGGTGACCTCTTCGATGCCCGCGTCGCAGATGCGCTTGGCGATATCGTAGGTGATCAGCTCGTCGGCCTTGACGATGACCTCGCCGGTGGCGGGATTGAGCACGTCCTCCGCCGCCACGCGGCCGCGGATGCGGTCGCTCAGATCCTCGATGATGTTGCCGGGCGTGCCGATGGCCTTGACCTTCATGCCGCGCACGCGCTCGCCGCGGGCGGCGAAGCAGTCCACCTCGCGCACGATGTTCTCCTGGGAAACATCCACCAGGCGGCGGGTCATGTAGCCTGAGTCGGCCGTCTTCATGGCCGTGTCAGCCAGCGACTTGCGGCTGCCGTGGGAGGACAGGAAGAACTCCAGCACGCTCAGGCCCTCGCGGAAGTTTGCCTTGATAGGCAGCTCGATGGTCTTGCCGGTCGGGGACGCCATCAGGCCGCGCATGCCGGCCAGCTGGCGAATCTGGTTCGTGGAACCGCGGGCGCCGGAATCCGCCATCATGTTGATGGGGTTGAACTTCTCCAGGTTGGCCAGGACCTGCTTGGTGACGTCGTTGGTGGCTTCTTCCCAAATCTTGATGACGTTGGTGTAGCGCTCGTTCTCGGACATACGGCCGCGCTTGAACTGGCGCTCGACCTGCTGCACCTGGGCGTCGGCGTCGGCCAGTATCTGCTTCTTCTCCTCGGGCACGATGATGTCCGCCACGGAGACGGTCAGGGCCGCGCGGGTGGAATAGCCGTAGCCCAGGGCCTTGATGTCATCCAGCATCTGGCTGGTGCGGGTGACGCCGTGGGTGCGATAGCAGATGTCGATGATCTTCGCCAGCTGCTTCTTGCCCACGACCTCGTCGATCTCCAGCTGGAACATATCGTCGATGGTCTCGCGCTTGCGCATGCCCAGATCCTGCGGAATGGCCTCGTTGAAGATCACGCGGCCGATGGTGGTGTCGATGATGCGGCTGTGCTTCACGCCATCGATTTCCTTGGTCATGCGGATCTTGCAGGGCGCTTCCAGGGCCAGCTCTCCGGTGGCGTAGGCCATCAGGGCCTCATCCACGTCGGTGAACACCTTGCCGGTGCCCTTCAGGCCCTCATGCAGCAGGGTCAGGTAGTAGCAGCCCAGCACCATGTCCTGCGTGGGGCAGACGACGGGCTTGCCGTCCTGGGGCTTCAAGATGTTGTTGGCCGCCAGCATCAGGAAGCGGGCCTCGGCCTGGGCCTCCATGCTCAGCGGGACGTGCACGGCCATCTGGTCGCCGTCGAAGTCGGCGTTGAAGGCGGTGCAGCACAGCGGGTGCAGCTTCAGGGCCTTGCCCTCCACCAGAATGGGCTCGAAGGCCTGAATGCCCAGGCGGTGCAGCGTGGGCGCGCGGTTCAGCATCACGGGATGATCCTTGATGACGCTCTCCAGCACGTCCCAGACCTCCGGGCGCAGCCGCTCCACGGCGCGCTTGGCGGTCTTCACGTTCACGGCCATGCCCTGGTTCACCAGGCGCTCGATGACGAAGGGCTTGAACAGCTCCAGGGCCATCTCCTTCGGCAGGCCGCACTGGTACATCTTAAGGCTCGGGCCGACCACGATAACGGAACGGCCGGAATAGTCCACGCGCTTGCCCAGCAGGTTCTGGCGGAAGCGGCCCTGCTTGCCGCGCAGCAGATCGGACAGGGATTTCAGCTGCCGTCCGCCCGCGCCGGTGACGGGGCGTCCGCGGCGGCCGTTGTCGATCAGGGCGTCCACGGCCTCCTGCAGCATGCGCTTCTCATTGCGCACGATGATGTCCGGCGCGTTCATCTCCAGCATCCGCTTGAGGCGGTTATTGCGGTTGATGACGCGGCGATACAGGTCGTTCAGGTCGGCGGTGGCGAAGCGGCCGCCGTCCAGCTGCACCATGGGGCGCAGCTCCGGCGGGATGACCGGCACCACGTCCAGGATCATCCACTCCGGCTTGTTGCCGCTCTGGCGGAAGGCCTCCACGACCTCCAGGCGCTTGATGATGCGCTGGCGCTTCTGGCCCTCGGTGTTGCGTTTGGTCTCCTTCTCGCTCAGCTCCTGCAATTCCTTGCGCAGCTGATCGTTCAGGGCGTCCAGGTCCACGTTCTGCAGCATCTCCCGCACGGCCTCGGCGCCGATGCCCACGCGGAACTCAAAGCCGATCTCCGCGGCCTGCTGCTTCTTCTGCTGATACTCGGTCTCGGTGAGCAGCTGGTTCTGCTGGAGCTTCGAGATGGCGGGATCGCCGGGATCCAGCACGATGTAGGACGCGAAATACAGCACCTGCTCCAGCGCCCGGGGGCTGATGTTCAGCAGGGTGCCGATGCGGCTGGGAATGCCCTTGAAGTACCAGATGTGGGAAACGGGCGCCGCCAGCTCGATGTGGCCCATGCGCTCGCGGCGCACCTTGGCCTTGGTCACCTCCACGCCGCACTTGTCGCAGACCACGCCCTTGAAGCGGGTGCGCTTGTACTTGCCGCAGTTGCACTCCCAGTCCTTCGTGGGCCCGAAGATGCGCTCGCAGAACAGGCCGTCGCGCTCCGGCTTCAGCGTGCGATAGTTGATGGTCTCCGCCTTCGTCACCTCGCCGTGGGACCACTTGCGGATCTTCTCCGGCGAAGCGAGGCCGATCTGTATGGAATCCAGATGAGTCAATTCAAACAAGGAGCTCTCTCCCTTCTATAATCCAGTTAGGAGTTATGAGTCAGAAGCGAGGAGTTATCGTTGCGGTTGCCTTGGCAAGCCCAACTCTTAACGCCTGCCTCCTCGCTCACTAAAAGTCGTCGTCCAGTCCGAAGTCGTCGTCGCCAAGCTCCAGCTCGTCGAAGTCGAAGTCCTCGACGACGGCCTCCTCCTCTTCGGTCATGGCCTCCGGCGGGATCACCGGGCCGAGCTCGTCCTTGAACTCGCTCTCGGTGGCGTAGATATCGTCCTCCAGCTCGCGGATTTCGATCTCCTGCTTGTCCTCGGAGAGCACCTTGATGTCCAGCGCCAGGCTTTGCAGCTCCTTGATGAGCACCTTGAAGGACTCCGGCACGCCCGGATCGGGGATGTTCTCGCCCTTCACGATGGCCTCATAGGTCTTGACGCGGCCGATGGTATCGTCCGACTTGACGGTCAGGATCTCCTGCAGCACGTGGCTGGCGCCGTAGGCCTCCAGGGCCCAGACCTCCATCTCGCCGAAGCGCTGGCCGCCGAACTGGGCCTTGCCGCCCAGAGGCTGCTGCGTGACGAGGCTGTAGGGGCCGGTGGAGCGGGCGTGGATCTTGTCGTCCACCAGGTGATGCAGCTTCAGATAATACATATAGCCGACGGTGACGGGGTTGTCGAAGCGGTCGCCGGTGCGGCCGTCGTACACCCACAGCTTGCCGGTGCGGTTGATGCCGATCTTGGAGAACTGGATGGTGGGCCGTCCCAGCTCGTCAAAGAGCGGGCCGTCCTCGACCTTCGCGGCCTGATCCAGCAGCTCGTCGATGTCCTCCTGGCGCGCGCCGTCGAACACGGGGGTGGCGACGTGCCAGCCCAGCGCCTTGGCGGCCAGGCCCAGATGCACCTCCAGCACCTGACCGATGTTCATTCGGGAAGGCACGCCCAGGGGGTTCAGGCAGATGTCCAGCGGCGTGCCGTCGGCCAGGAAGGGCATATCCTCCTCGGGCAGCACGCGGGACACGACGCCCTTGTTGCCGTGGCGGCCGGCCATCTTGTCGCCCACCTGGATCTTGCGCTTCTGGGCGATGTAGACGCGCACCATCTGGTTGACGCCGGGAGAGAGCTCGTCGCGGTTCTCGCGGGTGAAGATCTTGACGTCGACGATGATGCCGAATTCGCCGTGGGGCACGCGCAGCGAGGTGTCGCGGACCTCGCGGGCCTTGTCGCCGAAGATGGCGCGCAGCAGGCGCTCCTCGGCGGTCAGCTCGGTCTCGCCCTTCGGGGTGACCTTGCCGACCAGGATGTCGTTGGCGCGCACCTCGGCGCCGATGCGAATGATGCCGCGCTCGTCCAGATCGCGCAGGGCGTCCTCGCCCACGCCGGGGATGTCGCGCGTGATCTCCTCCGGGCCCAGCTTGGTGTCGCGGGCCTCGGATTCGTATTCCTCGATGTGGATCGAGGTGTACATGTCTTCCTTCACGAGGCGCTCAGACAGCAGAACGGCGTCCTCGTAGTTGTAGCCCTCCCAGGTCATGAAGCCGATCAGGGCGTTCCGGCCCAGGGAGATCTCGCCCTGGTCGGTGGACGGGCCGTCGGCGATGGGCTGGCGGGCCTTCACGACCTCGCCCTCCGCCACGATGGGATGCTGGTTGATGCAGGTGCCCTGGTTGGAGCGGGCGAACTTTTGCAGCTTGTAGGCGTGATCCTCGCCGTTCTCGGTGCGGATGACGATCTCATCGGCGGTGACGCGGGTGACGACGCCGCCCTCGCGGGCCAGCAGCACCACGCCGGAATCGCACGCGGCCTTGTACTCGATGCCGGTGGCCACCAGCGGCGCTTCCGGCTTCAGCAGCGGCACGGCCTGCCTCTGCATGTTCGAACCCATCAGGGCGCGGTTCGCGTCGTCGTTCTCCAGGAAGGGGATCATGCCGGTGGCGACGGAGATCAGCTGGCGGGGCGACACGTCCACATAGTCGACGCGGGCCTTTTCCACCTGGATGATCTCATCGCGGCGGCGCACGGTGACGCGATCGTTGACGAAGCGGCCCTCGTCGTCCAGCGGCTCATTGGCCTGGGCGATGATGTACTTGTCCTCTTCATCGGCGGTCATGTAGTCGATCTGCTCGGTGACCCTGCCGGTCGCCTTGTCGATCTTCCGATAGGGTGCCTCGATGAAGCCATATTCGTTGATGCGCGCATAGGTGGCCAGCGAGCCGATCAGGCCGATGTTCGGGCCTTCAGGCGTCTCGATGGGGCAGATGCGGCTGTAGTGGCTGTAGTGCACGTCGCGGACGGCGAAGCTCGCGCGCTCGCGGTTCAGGCCGCCGGGGCCCAGGGCCGACAGGCGGCGCTTGTGGGTCAGCTCGGCCAGCGGGTTCGGCTGGTCCATGAACTGGCTCAGCTGGGAGGAGCCGAAGAACTCCTTGATGGCCGCGGAGACCGGGCGGATGTTGATCAGGTCCTGGGGGCGCACCTTGTCGATGTCCTGAATCGCCATGCGCTCCTTGACGACGCGCTCCAGGCGGCTCATGCCCACGCGGATCTGGTTTTGCAGCAGCTCGCCCACGCTGCGCAGGCGGCGGTTGCCCAGGTGGTCGATGTCGTCCACCTCGCCGATGCCGTGGAACAGGCCGAACTGGTAGGAGACGGAAGCGATGATGTCGTCCACCAGCACGTGCTTGGGCATCAGGTCCTTCGCGGCCTCCTTCAGGGCCTGGTTCAGCGGCGCGCCGTCTTCCCGCACGCGCTCCAGCAGCTTCACCAGCGTGGGCACGTGCACGCGCTCGGAGAAGCGCACGACGCTCTCGTCGTACTGCTTGAGCAGCTCGGGGTCGTAGCCCTGCATGAAGGGCACGAAGAAGGCGAAGTTGTTGCCGATGATGTTGACCTCGGCCTCGGCCAGCTTCACGTTCACCATGTTCACGCCGGCGTTCTGGATGGCCTCGGCGACCTCGCGGGAGATGGCCTCGCCCGCCTTCGCCAGCACCTCGCCGGTGAAGGGATGCACCACGTCCTCGACGGGCACCTGGTTGTACAGCCGCAGCGCCAGCGCCAGCTTCTTGTTATACTTATAGCGGCCCACGTGCGCCAGGTCATAGCGCTTGGGGTCAAAGAACAGGGAATTGATCAGGTTCGTGGCGGAATCCACCGACGGCGGCTCGCCCGGACGCAGCTTGTTGTAGATCTCGATCAGGGCCTGGTCCTTGCGGCTCTTGTAGCGCAGCTCGCCCTTGTCGTTCACGCTGGGCGCGTCGCGGGTGATGGTGGCGGTCACGTGCTCGTCGTCGCCGAACAGGCGGGTGATCTCCTCGTCGCTCTCCACGCCCATGGCCCTCAGCAGCACCGTGACGGGCAGCTTCCTGGCGCGGTCGATGCGCGCGAACACCACGCCGTTGGAATCGGTTTCATACTCGATCCACGCGCCGCGGTTCGGGATCATCTGCGCGGAAAACAGCGCGGCGCCCGTCTTGTCGATGGCCTTGGAATAGTAGACGCCCGGCGAGCGGACCAGCTGGGACACGATGACGCGCTCGGCGCCGTTGATGATGAACGTGCCGTGCTCGGTCATCAGCGGGAAATCGCCCATGAAGACCTCGGACTCCTTGATCTCATGGGTATCCCGGTTGGTCAGCCGCACCGTGACCTTCAGGGGCGCGGCGTAGGTGGTGTCGCGTTCCTTGCACTTGTCCACGGTATATTTCGGCTTGTCGTCCAGCGAGTAATCCGTGAATTCCAGGATCAGGCTCTCGCTGTAGTCGGTGATCGGCGAAACGTCCGCCAACACCTCGCGAAGCCCTTCCTTCAGGAAATACTCGTAGGATTTCTTCTGAACCTCGATCAGATCAGGTACTGCCAGTGCCTCTTCAATGCGCGCAAAGCACATGCGTGTGCGTTTGCCCATCTGCATCGGATGCGCCATTCCCTAAATCACCCCTTGTCTTCGTCGTCATACGCGCAGCACGTCCCCGCCAAAGCCGATTGCTAATTCTGGGTTAAATCTCGATTTGAATGTGAATTTTCAGCGTACATTCAAATTTCGTCTCACCCCAAAACGCCCTCGTATTCGGCGTTTTGGCTGCGGAAGCGGCTTTTCGTCCATACTAACGCAATATAAGACTATATCATAATCATTTTTGATTGTCAAGGGCTGTCCCCTTCCCTTTCGCCGCCAAAAAGCCGGGTTTTTCAGGTTTGCTGAAAAATTTAACAGGAAAAGAACGCAAAATCGCCTCCCGCTTATGGAAGGCAAAGGAGGCGTGATTTGATTGATTCATTGCAAGATAATCCCTATTCTGCATGTTTTCCTGCATATATGCTGCCAGGAGCGCGCCTTCCGCGCGTGAATGCCCTCTATGGGCCCCTGCGGGGAATTCCATGCCTTGCTCGCAGCTTCCCATCAAAGGGGAGACCGGATTGCCACGTCGGTCCCGTTGGGGCCTCCTCGCAATGACATAGTACGAACCACGTCACTGCGAGGCCGCAGGCCGTGGCAATCCGGGTTCATTTTCTTTTGTAGGGGCGGCGATGCGCCGCACGCCGTACAGCGATGCGATTTGAGCCCGGGCGGACCCCGCAGAACAAACGCTATCGCCCGCTCCTCGCCTCGGCCAGCACCTGTCTGAGCGCGCGCTGCCTGTCCTGGCCGGAGAAGTGGAGCTGTTTGGCGCGGTCGAGCCACCGGGCGAAGTCCGGACCGGGCGCGAGCCCCGCGGCGACGAGGTCCTTGCCCGTCACCATGGGCCGCGCCATCACGGCGCGATAATCCTCGAGCCGTTCCCACAGGAAGGCCTCGTTGCCCTCGTCATAGGGCGCGTCCAGCTTGCCGGAGGCGTCGGCCCGCGAAAGCAGGATCAGGTCCTCCGGGCAGAGGCTGAGATCGAACATCATCCGCGTCTTTTTCTTCTTCGATCGGCACCCGGCCAGCACGTTGGGCCGCATGTGCAGCCACATCATGTTCTTCGCGTATTCGATCAGCCGGGCATGGCTGGTGAGCCGGCGCAGCTGGCTTTCGCACAGCGGCAGCCCCGCCACCTCGTGGCCGTAGGAGGTGATCTTTCCGTCGGGCTGCACCTGGGTGGACACCGCCTTGCCCAGGTCGTGGGTCAACGCCGCCACCATGAAGCCCAGCGGCCATTGGGCACGCTCCCGCAGCGCCGCGGCGCAGTCCAGCACCAGCATCGTGTGCTCAAACACGTCGCCCTCAGGGTGGTAGACGGGATTCTGCCGAACGCCGACGCAGGCCTCGATTTCCGGGAAATACTCCTTCAAATGGTCCGTCCCGCGCAGGACGCGGAAGAAGATCGAGGGCTTTTCCGCCTTCAGAAGCGCCTTGCACAGCTCGTCGAACACCCGCTCCACCGACAGCGCGGTCACATCCATCGCCGCACACAGCTCAATCGTCCGGGGCGCGACCTCCGCCCCGAAGCGGGCCGCGAACTGGGCCGCGCGGAACACCCGCAGGGCATCCTCGCCGAAGGTCCGGTCGTTCACATGGCGGACGCACCGCGCCGCGAGATCGCGCTGCCCGCCCCACAGATCGATCAGCTCGCCGGTCAGCGCATCGCGCAGCATGGCGTTGATCGTGAAGTCCCGCCGCATGCTCGCCGCTTCAAAGGAGAGGTTCGGGTCCACGGACACGTCGAAATCGGTGTGCCGGTCGCCGGTGCGCCGCTCGCGGCGGGGCATGGCCACGTCGATGTTCGAATGGGCCAGGCCATAGACGCCGAAGCTCGCGCCCTTCTCCACCACCTCGCCCAGCTCCGACAGCAGCGCTTTCAGCGCCCGCGGCGCGAGTCCGTAGACCTCGATGTCGATGTCCTTGCAGGGCACGCCCATCAGGCCGTCGCGCACACAGCCGCCGACGAGCATCGCCCGTCCGCCGGCCTGACGCACCCGCGTTGCCAGCTCCCGCGCCAACGCCAGATCCTGTTCATACGTGTTCATCCGCATCACCGGGGGTATTATACCACTCCTTACACAAAATTTCCACGCGCTAGATGAAAAAGCCGCAAAGTATGTTATAATTAGAATGTATTGGTATCCATCTGACCATCAAGGAGGTTTTCCCCGATATGGACGACCCGTTCGGTCCGAGTATCATCGCGCTGATCGCTCTGATCCTGGCCGCCGTTGTGCGGGCGGCGGACGCCGCCATTCCCTTTCTGGACGAGGGCGAGATCAACCGCCGCGCGGAGGAGGGCGACGCCAAGGCCCGCCGCGCCGCGCGACTGATCCACCGGTCGGAGCGCGCCGACTACGGCGAGTTCCGCATGGCCCACGCGCTGCTCCTGATGATCGCCGCCGCCGGCCTGACCCTGGCCTTCGCCGACAGGCTGGCGAACCGGCTGCTGGGCGGCCTGTGCGTGCTGGCGCCTCTGGCGCTCGTCGGCTTCACCTTCGCCGGCGTCATGTCCGGGCACCTGGCCGCCCACTTCCGCGACAAGCTGTTCAACCGCGTCTCCGCCGTCTGCGAATGGACGCTCATCGTCCTCTCCCCTGTCACCCGGCTGGCCCTCTGGCTGGGCGCAGCGCTGCTTCGCCCCTTCCACGTGAAGCCCGCCGACGCCGGCGACGCCGTCACCGAGGAGGACATCATGCAGATGGTGGACATCGGCGAGGAGAAGGGCGCCATCGAATCCGACGAGCGCGAGATGATCGAAAACATCTTCGAGTTCAACAACATGGACGCCGGGGACTGCATGATCCACCGCAAGGACATCACCGCCATCGACGTGGAGTCCACTTCCGACGAGATCCTGGCCACCATCCGCGAAAGCGGCCTGTCCCGCTTCCCGGTCTATGAGGACAGCATCGACAACGTGCTGGGCATCCTCACCACCCGCGATTTCCTGATCAGCCAGGTGGAGGGCCGCGGGGCGTCGCTGCGCGAACTGATCCGCCCGGCCCACTTCGTGCCGGAATCGGTGCGCACGGACGTGCTGTTCCAGGAGATGCAGAGCCGCAAGCAGCACATGGCCATCGTCGTGGACGAATACGGCGGCACCAGCGGCCTGATCACGCTGGAGGACCTGCTGGAGGAGATCGTCGGCAACATCTACGACGAGTTCGACGCCCAGGAGGAGCCGGAGATCACGAAGCTTTCCGACGGGCGCTGGCGCGTTTCGGGCGCGGCGGAGCTGGAGACCGTGGCGGAGGCCCTGGAGATCGAGCTCCCCGAGGACGAGGAATACGATACCCTCGGCGGCCTCATCTTCAGCCGCCTGACCGAGATCCCCGCCGACGGCGAACACCCCGTGGTGGAGTGCTTCGGCCTGCGCATCAGCGTGGAGACCATCGCCGACCGCCGCGTGGAGTGGGCCATCGTGGAAGTGCTCAAAGAAACGGAAGAAGATCAAACCGAGGAAAGCAGGGAAACAAAGTGAGGAGTTAAGTAGCCGCTGATTTATTCCCGCACCGATTCTGCGGCGCCTTTTCCGGCATCTGTCTTCTCGATTTACCTCCAGTAAACCTTCGAAATCTGCAAGGCCACCTGCCGAAAAATGCACTCGCAGCCTCGATGCTCGAATTAATCATCGTCTACTTAATGCCTTGCTGACGCCGGTTCACCGTTTGAACTCCTCACTTCTAACTCCTCACTCAAAGGAGGTTTTCCTTTGGAGCTCCTGAAACAGCGCATTCTCAGCGAGGGTCGTGCCCTGAGCGGGCACGTCCTGCTGGTGGACTCGTTCCTGAACCACCAGGTGGACGTGAATCTGATGAAGGCCGTTGGCGAGGAATTTGCCCGCCGCTTCGCGAACGCGGGCGTCACCCGCATCGTCACCATAGAGGCCTCCGGCATCGCCCCCGCGACCATGACGGCGCTGGCCATGAACGTGCCCATGGTGATCATGAAGAAGGCCGTTTCCAGCATTCTCAGCGAGGGCATCCTCCAGCGGGAGGTGTTCTCCTTCACCAGGAACGCCCCCTATCTGCTGACCCTCAAGGCCCGGTTTGTCCGCCCGGACGACAAGGTCCTGTTCATCGACGACTTCCTGGCCAACGGCGAGGCGGCCTTCGGCGCCATCGCGCTGATCGAGCAGGCCAGCGCCCGGGTCGCGGGCGTGGGCACGGTCATCGCCAAGGCCTTCCAGCCCGGCATGCGCAAGCTGCGCGAGGCGGGCTACCGCGTGGAGGCCCTCGCGCCGGTCAGCCGGATGGGCGAAGGCTTCATCGAGTTCGAATGATTGTCGGCGTGCTTCAGACGCCGAAATCGCATGTTCAGGATTCTGGAAAACAAACTCTGACTATACCAAGGAGGAAACCATCATGAGCGGCGAATACACCGAATTCCGCTATGACACCCAGCTGCTGATCGAGGGCGAAGGCCTGGACGAGGACGCCATCCGCGATCACTTCGAGACGGCCTTCAAGGGCGACTGCCTGCTGGCCGTCGGCGACGACGAGCTGATCAAGATCCACTACCACACCAACGAGCCCTGGAAGGTGCTGGAATACTGCGCCACCCTCGGCGAGATCTACGACATCGTCGTGGAGGACATGGACCGTCAGTCCCGGGGGCTGCAGGGTTAAAATCAAGGAAAAGCAACGCAGAAATGCTGCCAAATCCGCCGAAAATGCACTTCAGGCATTTTAGAAACACACTCTAGTGTGACCCCTCCCGGGAAACAAAAGAGCTCCACTTCCCACCCTTTCAGGAGGCGCAGTATGGCAAATCAGCAGATTCTTCTCTGGCCCGGTGCCGAGGCTCCCTATACGTCCGAATCCCCCGACCAGGCCCAGCCGTCGCTGAAGGCGTGGGAGGTATCGGGCGCGGACATCGCGGTGGTGGTCTGCCCCGGCGGCGGCTACGTGGGCAAGGCCGACCACGAGGGCGGCCCCGTGGCCGAGCGGCTGAACACCCACGGCATCGCGGGCTTCGTGCTGGACTACCGGGTCCAGCCCTGCCACCCCATGGCCCCGCTCGCCGACGCCCGCCGCGCCCTGCGCGTGGTGCGCGGCATGGGCTACAAGTACGTGGGCATCCTGGGCTTCTCCGCGGGGGCCAACCTCGCCTGCAGCGCCGCGACCCACTATGACGCCGGGGATCCCGACGCGCCGGACGCCGTGGAGCGCCTCTCCTGCCGGCCGGATTTCTTCGTGCCCTGCTATCCCGTCGCCAGCTTCCACCAGTTCCCGAACATCGGCAGCGTCAATGCCCTGCTGCCGGATTTCGACGACATGAAGCTGCGCCGCTTCTTCTCCGCGGAGCTGAACGTGACGGCGGACACCCCGCCCGCCTACATTTGGCACACCTCCGACGACGGCTCCGTGCCGGTGGAGAACAGCCTGGTGCTGGCCGGGGCCCTGTCGCGCTGCGGCGTGCCCTTCGAGCTGCACGTGTTCCCCCACGGGCGTCACGGCATCGGCCTCGCGCCGGATTTCCCGGACGCGGGCACCTGGCCGGAGGAATGCGCCCGGTTCATCCAGTCCGTCTGCCAATGACCCCAAGCGCCCGCGGGCGCTTTTTTTCACGGAAAACCGGGGGATACCAACTCCCTCCGCCCCTGCGGGGCACCTCCCTCAAGGAGGGAGGCTCAATGACCACCTTCATCGCCGAAAGGCTCCCGTTTTGGCTCCCGTATAGGCTCCCTCTCTGAGGGAGCTGGCTGGCCGGAGGCCAGACTGAGGGAGTTCTCTGAAGATTTCCCCAGCTTTCCGTGATGAACCCTTTTGGGTGGGGCGATTCGCGAAAGCGGTGGGAATTGGCACAACCGGCTGCATTTGCTCCTCCCGCCGTCTCCCGCAAGAGCCTCCTTTCATCGCGCATATTTCGGGCACATCCCTGTCACAATGTTGTCGTTTGAGGTTTCAGACGCAATCTGCTATAATTATATGTGTATGTATATACTCCAAGGCAGTTTGTCCCTCCGCGCATGCGCGGCGACTTCCACTGAAAGGTGATAAACCGATGGATATGACGTTTGAACAGGCAATGCGTCCTGGCTGGCTTCAAGCCTTCGCCAACCGGCGTGGCAGCGGCTATATGATGCGCTCGGAAAAGCGCGGCGGCTCCTACGGCAGCGGCGGCTCCAACCGCCGCCCGCCCAAGCGCAAGAGGGCCGGCTTCGTCTACATATTCTTTACGCTGCTCATCAGCCTGATCCTGTGGCCCGTGGGCATGGTGATGCTCTGGCGCAGAAAGGTGCGGCTGCAGGCCGGCACGAAGCTGCTGATCTCGCTGCTGACGCTATGCCTGAGCGTGTTCCTGATCGTATTCGCGCTGATGGTGCCGGTGGACAACCCCGAATACACCGCCTTCCAGGATCGTGCGAACGACTGGCTGGACAAGGCCGCCGTGAACGTGGCCGCCGCCGGTGACGCCGCTTACAAGAAGGGCACGGAGACCTGGCAGGTCATGAGCGACTTTTCCCGGGCTGGCGGCGAATACGTCATGGTGCAGTCTGCTGATGCCGTGGACAAGGGCGTGGAGCTGGCGGGCCAGGCGCGCACCGCCATCGAGGGCCTGTTCCACCATGAACCGGCGGAGCCGGAGGCCACCGAAGCGCCCGTCGAGAGCCAGATCCCCGATGAAACCGACGCCCCCACCGAAGCGCCCGAAGCGCAGCCCACAGTGGAGGATGAGCCGCTTGAAACCGAAGCGCCCGCCGAAACAGAACCCACCGAAGCCGCGCCGTTCCTGGAGCTGAACCTGCCCGAAGCGACGCCCGACGAAGCCAGCGCCCAGCCGCTGGAGGAAGGCGCGCTGCACGCCGACGGCACGTTTGAAGCCGGCGGGGAGGTGACCGAGGCCCCCACCGAGGAACCCGTCGAGGCCACTGAAAAACCCGAAGTCACCGAGGAACCCGTCGAGGCCACTGAGGAACCCGAGGTCACCGAGGAACCCATCGAGCCCACTGAGGAACCCGAGGTCACCGAGGAACCCGTCGAGGCCACCGAGGCACCCGTCGAGGCCACCGAGGAACCCATCGAGCCCACCGAGGCACCCGAGGTCACCGAGGAACCCGTCGAGCCCACCGAAGCGCCCGTCGAGGGCTACGCGGTGAAGCCCGCGGGCGAAGCCACCGTCTACTATTACACCGACGGCAGCCGCGGCTTCCATCGCGGCCCGACCCGCCACGGCATGGGCGGCGCGCCGGCGCACACGCTGGCCGAGGCCTTCGCCGACGGCAAGCACGTCTGCGAATCCTGCGAGATGCCTGATGAGAGCATCCTCAGCGAGGCGAACATCGCCTGGGTGGACGACGATCACCGCATCCACACCACCGACGAGTGCGCGTCCTTCAGCGGCGATTGGCACCTGATTTCCCTGGCCGACGCCGTCGACGCGGGCTATGAGCCCTGCGTCTACTGCGACGCCGACGCCTATGTGGCCAGCGTCTACCCCGCCCCCACCGCCACTCCCGAGCCCGAGGCCGTGGAGCCCGCGACAGCGCTGAAGCCCGCCGCCGAGCTAACGGTGTACTTCTACGACAGCAGCAAGGGCTATCACATCGCCCCCGATTGTGTGGGTATGTCCGGCGCTCCAGCGCGGACGCTGGCCGAGGCCGTGGCCCTGGGCAAGCACGCCTGCGGCAACTGCAACCCGCCCGAGGCGGAGCTGCTGGGCCTGCCGGTGATGTGGCTGGACGACGAGAATATCTGCCACACCAGCAATACCTGCGCCTCCTTTAAGGGCTCTGTTCGACTGATCCCCCGCGACGACGCCCTGGCGCAGGGCCTGGCCCCCTGCCCCGGCTGCGGCGCGGCGGACTACCTGGTGCCCGGCACCGTGCTGGCCGGCGAATGATCGATACATCGCGCCGCTCCCCCATTGGAGCGGCGCATTTTTGGAATTGTATATGATTAGGAAGACGGAACGTTTTCCGGGTCGGCGGGTTCCGCAGGAACACGTCGACAATCATTATGACGAGCGGATACAAGCCGCAAATCATTTCTAATAAAGAACGCAATCCGCGACGGAAAGGACGAACCGACCATGGCGAAGAAGAGTGCAAAATCCAAGGGTTTCCGGAAGCAGACCGGCAAGAAGCCCTACCTGAGCAAGCGCGACATCGTGCTGATGTGCGTGCTGCTGGCGGCGCTGACCGTCGCCTCGATCCTGCTGTTCCGCTACGACGACGGCGCGCTGAAGGTGCAGGACGGCACGGTGGTAACCGAAGGCGACAACTGGCTGATCGTGAACGGCAGCGGCACCCGCGGCGGCGCGCGCTACTTCAAGCTGGGCGAGGCCAGCGACCTGGACGGCCATGACCGTGAGGCGCGGCCCACCTCGACCGACCCCAACATTCCCGAATACGTGTACACGGCCCAGGCGGAAGACGCACCCATCCAGGCCGTGCACATCGCCGGCAGCCATCGAGGCGCGAAGGCCCTGGCGGACAACACCGCGGCGATGCTGGCCCAGGTGGAGACCGCCGAGGTCGGTGCGGTGCAGGCGCTGGAGGTCGGCGACAGGACCGTCCATTACTTCATCTACGCCTCCTCCCCCTCCGAAAACGACGGGGAGACCGCCGAGGCGGCGGACGCGGAAAGCGAAGCCCCCTATCACCGCGAGCTCTGCGGCTACTTTGACGCCAGCCACGACAGCTGCGTCGTCATCCGCGTGGAGAGCGGCGCGGACACCCCGGAGGCCTGCGCCGACGACGACGCGATGATCGCCCGGCTGGAGCAGGCTGTCGGCGCCGTGACGCTGGAGGAAGGAAAATAGCGGTGTTAAAATCGACTGCCTCAAAATGAGGCAGCCGTTTTTTTCGCTCTTCACCAAAACTTGTGGGTTGCATGGAAACATATGGCAGGACGCCACCCTCATTGAAACAAGATAACGCAACGTACAGATCCTTCGCTTCGCTCAGGATGACTGGAATTGCGTCGTTTGTCATCCTGAGCGCAGCGCAGCCGAAGGCCCGCGCAGCGAAGGATCTGTACGAAACATCAAGAGGATATATTTTGCAAATCCCTCAACTGTCCGTGAAGAAGCGTTTTTCTACCCGTATCATATCAACAGCTGCAGCGCCACCACCAGCGCCGCGCCGGGCAGGCCCAGGAAGCCCACGGCCATGGCGGTAAACGGGTTGATCGCCACGTGAAAGCCCAGCAGCCCGCCCAGCAGATTCACCATCCCCAGCGCCAGCGCGCCCATCACGCCGCCCGCCAGCAGCCGCCACATGAAGCGCATCGGCACCAGCAGCAGATAGCCGATCAGGCACAGCAGCGCCAGCCCGATCGCGAACGACAATACCAGCTCCCACGGAATCTGCACAGCGACCACCTCCGCGTCGTTTCGCCCGTCGTGAAAGGCTATGCGACGCGTTTTGCCACCATGCCCCGCGCCCGGAAAAACATTTCCCCAGAAAGCCATTTTCCTGTCACCAAAGCCCCGGCGGTTGATGCTATAATAAGGTTTACCATCTCACTATGGAGGCCCATGATGTCAAACCGCCGCGCACTTCCTATCATTGCAATCCTGCTGGTCCTGCTGCTCTGCGGCCACGCGCTGGCAGAAGCCGTCCCCGAAGCCACCGAAGCCCCCCGGTATCTGGATCAGGAGCGCGAAACGCTGCGCCTGGCCCAGAAGAAGCTGATCGACAAGGGCTTTTTGCGCGGCAAGGCCGACGGCGTCTACGGCTCCCAGACCGAAGCCGCGCTGCGCCGGTTCCAGGCCGAAAGCGGCCTGGAGGAGACCGGCCACCTGGACCAGGCGACGCTGGACGCGCTGACCTACGTCGATCCCAGCACCGCCGGCGTCAAGGAGGTGCAGCAGCGGCTGATCGACCTGGGCTATCTGGATGGCTACGCCGACGGCATCATCGGCCCCCGCTCCGCCGAGGCCATGAAGCTGTTTCAGCGGCTGAACCACCTGCCCGTCACAGGCAAGGCCGACAGTGAGACGCTGGCGCTGCTGTTTTCCGGCGATGCCCTGGCCATGCCCGCCACGCTGCGCACCGGCTCCAGCGGCGAGGAGGTGGAAAAGCTGCAAAAGCGGCTGATCCAGTACGGCTTTTACGACGGCGCGGCCGACGGCAGCTATGCCGGGCAGACCGTCGCGGCGGTCCGCGCCTTCCAGCAGCACCTGATCGAGCAGGGCTACGCCGAGGGCATCGCCGCCGACGGCGTCGCATCGCCCCTCACGCAATACTGCCTCTACAGCGACGATTACTCCACCTATCTGCGGGACGTGCCCTATGACACGCCCGACAGCGAGGCGCTGCGCATCGAACGGCGACTGTTCCAGCTGGGCTACATGGATCTGCCCGCCGACGACGTGCTGGACGCATACGCCATCGAGGCCATCAAGCTGTTCCAGGAGCAGTCCATCATGCAGAAGGACGGCCTGGCCGACCGGGAGACGATCGACGCGCTGTTTGCCTTCGAGGCGCCGCCCGCCGAGCGCTGCGCCCCCCACGACATCCATAGCGGCGACAGCGGCCAGGTGGTGCGCGGCGTGGAAACCGCGCTGCTCAGCGGCGGCGTCACCACGCGCATCCCCAGCGGCAAGTACGACAGCGGCCTGGAGAGCGCCGTCGAGCGCCTGCACAAGTATCTGGAGAGCATCCACAGCCCCAGCGCCGACCTGTTCGCCGATCCAAAGGCGCTGTCGATGGAGGCGGTGAAGGCGCTGGAGGACGGCCTGCTGGGCTATCGCACCGACGACACCGACGACAGCATGGAGGTCCAGCGCGTGCAAAGCCGGCTCTATTCCCTCTACTACCTGCCGAAGCTGGGCATCGACGGCATGTTCGGCCGGGAGAGCCGCAACGCCCTGAAGGAATTCCAGTCCGTCAACAACCTGCCCCAGACCGGCGCGCCGGACGAGGCCACCCAGAACGCGCTGTTTTCCAGCGAAGCCGCCTGCAAGCCCTACCATCACCGCATTGAGGTGAGCCTGGATCGCCAGGTGGTGGACGTGTACGAGCTGAACGTGCTGGGCGTGTACGACCTGGTGCAGAGCTTCACCTGCTCCACCGGCCTGCACGATTCCACGCCCCACGGCGTGTTCCTGGACGGCCACCCGCTGAACCGCTGGCACTACTTCAAGAAGTTCTATTGCTGGGCGCAGTATTCCTTTGAGATCGAAGGCGACATACTGTTCCACTCGGTTATCTACAGCAACAACAACGAAAACAGCCTGCGAAGCGGCTCCCTCTACGCGCTGGGAAACCCCGCCTCCCACGGCTGTGTGCGACTGCAGGTGAAGGACGCCAAGTGGCTGTTTGAAAACTGCAAGCGCGGCGAGACCGTCATCGTGATCGGATGAGGCCGCCGCCCTCCGTTGGGGCGCCGATGCGCCGCCCGCCCAAAGGTAACGTTGTGTTCAGGGCGAGCGCCGCATCGGCGCCCCTACAATTACCCCTCTCTTATTCTCCCAGTTTTCCGTATTAAACCAAAAAGTTGGCTCTTCACGTTTTTCTGGGGAATGCCCCTCTCAGTCAGCCTTCGGCTGCCAGCTCTCCCCCTCGCGGGGGCGAGCCAAGCGCTAAATAAACCTTGCCTCGCCCCCGTGAGGGGGAGAGTTGCCCGTAGGGCGGAGAGAGGGATCTTCTCAATTCCCCAAGTTTCCGTGAAGAGCCCAAAAAGTTCGGGGCGCTGCCTCAAACGATCCATTGGGATCGTTTGAGGCAGCGCCCCTGGTCGTTCAGTCAATCGCGGTTTACGCGGCGGTCCGGCGCTTCCTGTGAGTCAGCGCCAGGAGTGCCAGGGTCAGCAGGCCGATGCCGCCGAACACGAACGGATAGGCGGGCGTCTCGTCGCCGGTTCCCAGCAGCATGCCCCACAGAGGCGTGCCGTAATCCAGCATGTCGATCAGATCCTCAAACTCTTCCACGCCGAACTCGTTGAACTTCGGTCTGGGCGTGTGCGTCTTGCGGCTCTTCACCTGCTTGGTGTCGTCGCCGCCCTTCGGGCTGTTCTCATCCTCAAACAGCAGCCGGTTGGTCAGGTCCATGCCGTTGGTGCGGCAGAAGTATCCGGGCACCGCGTCCTCGCGCACCTCGTAGGCGTAGACGTGGCCGTAGCCGTTGTCCTGGGGCTGGGAGCCAAAGTCATACTTCCAGCCGTCGCCCTCGGTGACGGTGCGGGTCTCCACCACTTCGCCGTCACGCAGCAGATGCACCGTGATGCTCGCAGGCCGCTTGCCGGAGGCGTTTTCGTTGTCGTCCCAGGTCTTGACGCCGCCCAGCTTCGTGAATGCCACTTCTCCCTGCGGAACCAGCGTGTTGGTGATCGTCGTGCCGTCCACGGAAGTCTCGTAGTAGGCCACCGGCACCTCCTTCACCGTATAGGTGATCTTCGCGCCGGTCTCCGTCACCACAGGCAGCCTGGAGAATGTGAAGGTCCAGGTGTCGGTTGCGGTATCGGTCCAGGCGGGCTTCGCGTCCACCTTCTCGCCGTTGGCGTACAGCTCCACGGTGATGCTGTCCGGACGGGTGCCAAACCGGTTGTTCTCGTCCAGCCAGATCTTCTTGCCGGTCACACTGGTTGGGGTCGGCGCAGGCGTCGGCGCGGGCGTCGCGGTGGCGCCACCGCCGTTCGGCGTGGTCGTCGGCGTCGCGGTGGGCGTCGTCGTCGGGGTCGTGGTCGGCGTCGTCGTCGGGGTCGCGGTGGGCGTCGTCGGGGTCGTGGTCGTCGTCGTCGTCGGGGTCGTGGTCGGCGTCGTCGTCGGGGTCGTGGTCGTCGTCGTCGTCGGGGTCGTGGTCGTCGTCGGCGTCGGGGTGACGACCACCACCGGCTTGTTGACGAAGTTCAGCTTCGCCGGGTCCGCGCTGCCGCTGACCGGCTCCGCCGTCAGGGTGCCGTCGCCGTTGTCGACGATCTTCACCTTCACCTCATACCGCGTCTCGTCCTTGGTCATCGCGTCGGTGCTGGAGGTATACTCGCGCACCTTGTAGGTGTAGGTCCTGCCCGCTTCCTCCAGGCTGTAGTTGAAGGTTGGGTACGCGATCTTGCCGGTCGCGTCGTTCTTCACGATCCAGGTCCTCTCGCTCCAGGAGCCGCCGCCCTCGAGCATCACCTCGAACTCGAAGACATCCTCCGCCGTCAGGCTGCGGCCCTCGATGCTCTTGGTGCCCGCCAGGGCGAAGCTGCCCTCAGCCGTGTACACTTCCTTGCTGTCCTCCACCAGCAGCACGCCGTCCTCCGTCACGGTGCCCGTCGAGGTCACCTTGCCGGTCTCGTCGATGCTGAACGTGGTGTCAGCCGTCACCGTGTAGCCGTCCGGCGCCACGGTTTCGCGCAGCGTATAGGTCTCGCCGGTCTTCAGGCCCTCGACCGTGTGCGGCTTCTTCGTGGAGGTCCATTCGTCCACCACCTTGCCGTCCTTGTCCAGGATCTGGATGGTCGCGCCTTCCAGCTCCTCGCCGTCGGCGATGTCCACCTTGCTGACCTGGATCTTCGTCTTGCTGTCCTCCACCAGCAGCACGCCGTCCTCCGTCACGGTGCCCGTCGAGGTCACCTTGCCGGTCTCGTCGATGCTGAACGTGGTGTCGGTCGTCACCGTGTAGCCCTCCGGCGCCACGGTCTCGCGCAGCGTATAGGTCTCGCCGGTCTTCAGGCCCTCGACCGTGTGCGGCTTGTCGGTGGAAACCCACTTGTCCACCACCTTGCCGTCCTTGTCCAGGATCTGGATGGTCGCGCCTTCCAGCTCCTCGCCGCCAACGATATCCACCTTGCTGACCTTCACGGCAATCGTCTTGTTGGCAAACTGCACCGCTGCGCCGTTCTTGTCGGCCTCGGCCTTGATCGTGCCGTTGCCCAGATCGGTCAGCGTCACCTTGATGGTCTGTACCGTCGTGTCATACACGATGCTCTTGTCTTCGCCCTTCACCTCGTTGATGGTGTAGGTGATGGGGCTGCTCTGGATGTCGCTCAACCCATAGGAGAGCGTTGCGAAGGTCACCCTGCCGTCCGCGTCGTTGGTCCGGGTGTCCAGCACCTTGCCGCTGGCATCCTTCAGCTGGAAGGTGAACTGGCCATTCGCGGGCTTGCCGCCGTCCAGCGTCTTCACCGCGCTCAGCTGGATGCTGCCGCTGGCGGTATAGACCTTGGAGTTCTTGACGGTGATGGCATCCTTGCTGTCGATCGTCATCGCGTAGGTCGTGGTGGTAACGAACGCGGTCTTTTCGGCGTTCAGCGCCTCGCTCACGCTGGTCGTGATGACGACGGTGTGGTAGCCGCTCTCCAGGTTGTAGTTCGCCGGAGCAGTGGTCTCCTTCAGGTAGAGCGTCGCTTTGCCGTTGTTTTCCTTCGGCAGATAATCGGCCAGTGCGTCATCACCGGTATTGATCGTGATGCTCGTACCATTCCCGCTGGCATAGTCCGCGATCTTGTTTGCGCTGGTAAACTCAGTGGACTCGTACAGCGTAAAGGTCGCGCCGGACAGCGGCGTGGCAGGCGTCTGATCATCCGTCTTGTTCACCGTCACGCTGTCATGCTTCGTGTCGGTGTCGGTGTTCTTGGTGTTCTTGACGCTTACGCTGGCAGCATCATTGATGGTGATGCTGTAGGTCGTCGTGGTGACATACTTGGTATGGTCGCTGTTCCAATCCGAGGCTTCGCTGGCCGTGATCTTCACGGTGTAGCTGGCATTGGAAGCCGTGTAGCCTTCCGGCGCAGCAGTCTCCTTCAGAGTCAGATCCTTGGAGGCGTCGGCTGCGGGCAGATAGCTGGCCAACGCCGCATTCCCCGTGTTGATCTTGAAGCTGCCGCCGGTGAAGGTGGTAATCACTGTATTACCATCGAAGAGCGTGAAGGTCGCGCCGGGCAGGGCTTTCCCCGCGTCGTCCACCTTGTTCACCGTCACTTCATTGTGCTTCGTGTCGGTGCCAGTATCGCGCTCATTCGTCATATCGACGGTAAAGCTCTGAGCGGTAGTCTGACCGGAGAGAACCGTCTTCGCCTCACTCTTGCGATTCACGGGCAGTATATAGCCGGTCGGGGCTTTGGTCTCCTCGAAGTAGTAGGTACCGGGATCAAGGTTCGAAACTGTAATCGTACCGTTCTGGTCGGTCGTCAGCTTGTCCTTATTGATCTTGACATCCGCGGTTTCAGTCCCTGTCATGACGCGATACAGGTCAAACTCCGCGCCAGACAGCACGGTATTATTGTCGCTCGCGTCCTTCTTCGTCAGCGTGATCGTGCCCTTGCCCTCTTCAGTATACTCATTCTTCAGAGTTGCCTTCGCGGGCGAGTCTCCTTCAACCGCCTTCACAGCCACGGCAGAAGCCGTTTCGTCCGTCACGGCCACATTGTTCACTTTCAGGGTATAACCAGTCACCTGGATATTGTGCTCGGTGAAGGTTACCTCAGTGTCCACCGGCACATTCGCAAGCGTCCAAGTGTACACGGTCGAGCCGTTGGCAGTCGAGGTGGTCGCGTTGGTTACCGTGAATTCAGTAGTAGTGTCATAGCTGTTCGTGATCTCGAAGTCATTCGGCAACGCTGTGACGCCGCTGAAGGTCTTCTCCACTTGCACGGAAACCCTGGTCTTCTCATACTTGTTTACCAGGTTCACCGTCGCGGTCCCGCCAGCGGAAACGGCTCCCGCGCCCGAAAGTGTGCTCATTCCATCACCGGAAGTAACAAGCGTATACTTTTCGATGCTTCGGCCGGTTTCCGTCTCGGTTACGGTATAGCTGCCGGGCACAAGGCCGCTGATCTCCAGCGGGACAGCTGCCGTGACGGTATGCTCATATGACGTGGCTGCAAAGCTGGCTTTATCCCCTTGCAGATACTCTTTATCGGAATTCTGGATCGTAACCTTGAATTCCTTGGTCTGGTAAGCATTGGTATCCTTGGCCTTGTCAATCCACACTTCCTTGGTAACCTTCAGCTTGCCGGTCTCGGTGCGGCTGTTGGTGATGGCTACGGTGGCCGTCTCAGGCACAGTTCCACCAGTTGCCACTTCTGCCGCAACTACACTGGCCGTGTAGGAACCCACGGTGTAGGTCGTAGCAGCATTACCAGTACCAATTGTGATATTGCCACTGGCCACCTTGGCATCGCCACTCATCTCGTACACGTAGTATTTGGTCCCCGCTCGCAGGCCGTCAAACTCGACCGAGCCGGTGCCGTCAGTGCCCAGCGTGATCTCCTTGGTCGCCTTGGGGGTCGTGGCATCCGCGCTCTCGAATACGCCCACCTTGACGGTCTTGCCACTCGCTGTGGTATCGGCCGCACCGTTCACGAGGGTCGTCTTGGTGACCTTGATCTTGCCGGTATCCACATTGTTGGTGACCTTCGCGGTGACACTCGGGTTTGTACTCGTCGCAATAATGCTCTGGTTGTCGTAGCTTACCGTGTAATTGCCGTAAGTGGTGCCAACATCATTGCCTTGCGCGTCGGTCTCCTTCAGCGTATAGAGCTTGCCAAGCTCAAGGCCAGTAAAGGTTGCCGTGCCTGTACCGGAAGCCACAGTAATAGTCTGGACATCGCCAAAACGGGTATTACCGTCGAACAGGGCTACATGGAACGCGCCTGTAGCGGAGCGGTCAAGAGCGCCATTCTTTGTCACTTCCTTGGTGACCGTTAAGGTGCCCGTCTCCGGGGTCTCGATATACTTGTTGATAAGTACAGCTTCTGCGGAAGCATCAACAGAAGTATCGGCCTGAACCATAACATCCTTTCGTTCAACAATACTGTTTAGCGTGTCGAACGTATAGGAATCAATACTCCTATTCGTTTCCATCTCGGTAACTGTATACTTGCCAATCGGCAAATCTCCAATCACAAGAGGAACGTCCACGCTCACTTCAAATTCCTGTTTTTCATTGCCGAAGGAAGGGGTTTCAATGCTCTGCAAGTACGCTTCAGCCTCGTTCTTAATGGTGATCATAAACGCTTTATCGTAATAATTCTGCTGCTCACCGTCAAGCCAGAGTTCCTTTGATACTTTCAGACAGCCCTTGGGCGTTTCAGTCGTAGTCGAGTTGGTGATCGTAACGGTGCCGGACTTATTGTCAGTCGTAAGGGCTACGCTGGTCTTGTCCTGAGTAACCGTATAGGCAACGCCATTGATCATGCCGCTACCATCCGTAATAGCCTTATCGGAAGCATCCAACTCGAAGACGTAGTAGGTCGTGCCCGACGTCGCGTTGATGTCGAGTTCGGTGATTGTCACGCTGCCTTCGCCGTTTGCATCCAGCGTCAGCGTCCCACTCTTGATCGGGGTGCCAGTGCCATTCTCGTCGCTAAAGACGCCAACCTTGATCGTCTGGCCCTCAACGGACGTATCGGCGGCATTGTTTTTCAGCGTCTTCTTATTGATCGTGATGCGGCCCGTCTGTGCCTTGGTGGTATTGTTGAAGACAATGCCATCGTCAAGCTGATTCTTCAGGGCAGCCTGAATAGCAGCGCTGTTGTTGGGAGTCCCGGCTCCTGAATCAAACTCAAAGGTCTTATAATAACCGAGGACCCGCGCGCTGACCGAAGTATCAATGGTACTTGCAGAGACCTCCACCGCAACATAGTAGGCATTACTGTCGCCATCGTACTTACTGCTATCCACGCTGGAGGAATCCTCAGTGATCCTGAATACATTGACGCCGTACTCAAAATCCTTGATCCCGGTAAACGTGATGGTCTCACCGTTGTTCTGTGCGGTGATGGCAACATCCGAATCCCCAGACTTCACCATCACGTTCTCCCACTTTCCCTTGACGGCTCCATCCACAACGCTTCCATTGTACAAGGTCGCCCAGCGTTCCAGCTTGAACGTGAACTGCTCATCAGCAGTTGGCGCTGCGCCGTCGACATGCTTCTTCGCGGTAAAGCCCAGCTTGGGATAGGTCTGCGGCAGTCCCTTGTACACATTGTGCCACTCAGCCTTGAGGGTCACCTTGCCGCCGGTGATGATCCAGCCCGCGCTGGAGCTGCCGGTACCCTCATCACCGACAATTACCTCGCGGGCATTCGGGGCCAACACGACGCCCGCCATGGTGCCGAGCTTGACCGTACCAGAACCGGTATAGTTGAAGATGATCTTCTTGGCTATGTTGCTGTTTACACTCTCGTTGTGCGACGTCTGATTGCCATTGTTCGTGTCCGACAATACATCGTTCACATAGAATTCACCGATTGTCGGCGCGTCGGTAAAGTTGAATACGAGAGTCTGTCCATCCTTCTTATTGATGTAGATTTGTTTATTCTTGTCAAAGAATTTATTCAAAGCATTGCCGTCAAAGTAGAGCGTACCATCCGGCAGATCCCTGGTATCAATGGTGTAGGCATTCACTTCTTCGGAGGTGGGAAGCACCAGCGGCAAGAGCTTCCCACTGGCGTTGTCCACCAGAGCCGCAGATTGGCTTGCACCATGATCAATGATTTTTTCGACATATGTATGAAGGGCTGTCGCCTGCTCAAAGACATTGATACTCTTATCCGGGTACTCAAGCTTGCTGACATCGCTTGACTGCATATAAATCGGCACGCGCTTGCCAAGCAAATTATTGCCAAGCTTGAGTTTGTCAGTGATGCTTTCGACCACGATAACGCCCGTGGAATCGCCCGACAGATCCGGTTCAATGTCTTGTCCACCGGTATAGCTGTACGTGGCAAAGTTCGTCTCCATGTGGCTTTCGGACTGATCAATGGAGCCAGCGGTAATGCCAAACTTGATGCCGGTTTCTCCCAGAGCGGAAGTATATGTATCTGCACCCGACTTTGTATACTTCGTCAGGGTGATGGTATCGGTGATAACCGTCTTCTGCGTGGTAGCATTGCCCGGTTCTATTGCCTGTGTATTCGAGGTAACGGTGAAGCCGCCCGCCAGCTTGCCGGTTTCAATCGGCTCAGCGATCTTTTTCTGCTCGATTTCCAAAGCCAGATTATCAGGTGATCCTAACTTCAGGTAGAGGCCAGCGGTAATCGTTTCATTGCCCGAAATCTTGCCGTCAGACTTGTTGTTATCGTTGATCCCCTCGCCAGTGCCTTTTTCAGACCAATTGTTAATGACACTCTCCGGATTGGAGTCATCATAAATCGTATAGGTAATGGTCTTGCCGTCGTTAGAAACCTCACGGCAAGTTGCATTAGTAGCAAGGTCCGCAACGAACAGATCGGTACCGGATGTGTCATGCACAGCCTTGGCATATACATAGATGTTCTTATAAATACTGTCGGCTTCAACCATGGAAGGCGCCTGGTCAAACTCAAGCTTCACCTGGTAAACGACCGGATAGGCCTTCTTGATGGAAATCGTGCTGCTCTTATTATCATTCTGCTTATTGAGCAGGAAGCCATAGCCTGTAACTTCCGTCGACGCCGAACTTACAGTGTTGTAGTCAGCGGAAGCCAAGTCGCCCCTGGGGCTTGAGACAAGCCACACATCTTCCTTGGTAATGGTATAATCTGTGGTGTTAAAGCTAAAGGCATTTCCATTATTGGTGGGTTTAAACTGGGTGAATTCCTTCGTTACGGTAGTCTGCCCATTAAGCTCAACAGGCTCGATGGCATAGCCAACAATAGCATTGTTTTTCCGAATGTAGGCACGGATATAGTAGTACTCATTTGAGTTCTGCTGCTCAAACGCCGCCAGATTACCACTGATATTGTCGCTGCTGTCCTTGGTCGCCGACGCCTCATAGACTTTAACCGTCACAGAATAGGACGGGGGGACTTCGAGGGCATAACGGATAGTATTGTCAGTAGTGAGGCTCTCAACTATACCTTTGAACGTATATTTTAGAATCGCATTGTTGTCCTTGTACTCACAGATATTTGAACTATCTTGCAATCCAATATTCTGAATGTTATCGTATTCTCTTTGGCCGTCGCCTCCACCAGCCAAGATATCAAAACTGACCTTTCCTGAAATCTCAGTGCCAGTATACCCTGTACCATTGCAAACAAAATCTGCAGGAGCAAAAGAATAATTATAAGCAGCCAGCGAGTTTATTCTTTGCGCTGCATAATACGTAATATCTTGATCGTTGACCTTGGTCGTAAACTGTGCTCTCACATAATAGTAACCACCAGTCAACGACTTTGTTAGTGCTTTAGTAGTATCGGCATAATCAACAAAGCCAACATTAACCGTTACAGCTTCAACAGGCGGAGCAACATTCACGACCGCCACCACGCTCAAGCTGTCCACGGTGAACTTCACGTCGTCCGTGTTCCCATCCAGGTTGACGGTCGCGTCGCGGGCATCGATATTGATATCGTCCTTGGAGATGTCGGTGGCATCGGCGGTGGAGTTCACGGCGTCGCGGACGCCGGCATCCAGGGGCAGGTGGATGACCTCGACGTCGGCGGCCGCCTCGGCGCCCAGAGTGTTGGAAATCTGGTTGCGCTTGAAGGTGACCTCGATGCGGATGCTGCCGGATTCGGGCTGATACTCCACCTGTCTGTCGGTGGGCATGCCCAGCTCGTCCTTCTCGTAGACCATGAAGGCGAAGTCATAGAGCAGGGTGTTATCGGCGGTATACGCCTGGTCGGTTTCCTGGGCGTTCAGGGCGTCCATGTAGGCGCCGTAGTTGTAGCCGTCGGTGCGGTCGGTGACGGGACGAACCACGAACTCGGCATCGTCCGGCACGTCGCTGGCGCGGCGCACGCGGATGGTGGCCTTGATGAAGCTGTCCTCGTAATAGTAGACCCTCTTCCTGAACTGCTGCTCGAAGCGCACGACAAGCGCCGCGTCCCCGGTGAGGGGCGCGGTCACGTCGCCGGCGGTGTACAGCCAGGCGCGGTCGGCGTCGCTGTAGGTGAGCGCGTCCAGCCTGACGCCGTCCAGCAGGGTCTCGATGTAATCGTAGCCGTCGAAGGCGACGGGGCCGCCGGCCTTCAGATCGTAGGCGCCCTTTTCCAGCGGCTGATCCACGCAGCCCAGGATGATGGCGGGCTCGTCGGCGTTGTCAAAGGCGGTATACTTCACTTCCACGGTGGAATAATCCGGCCGGACAGTGATCGCCAGCTCGGCGGACAGGGTCTCCTCGCCCGCGAAGGCCGTGATCTCGGCCGTGTAGGCGCCGGGCTCGCCCGCCGTCCAATCGAAGGCGGCTTCGGCCTCGCCGGTGGCGACGTCGCCCGCTTCATTATAAATGCGATAATCCACCCGCTCGGCGCCGGTGGCATTGAAGGTGAAGTGGATGGCATCCCCGGGGAAGACCTCGACGGCGTCCGCGGCGAAATCGGTCAGCGCGAAGGCAGCCTCCTCCTCGACGGGCTCCTCAACCGGTTCCTCGGTGGATTCCTCGGCAGGCTCCTCCGCGGGCTCCTCGGCAGGCTCCTCCGCGGGCTCCTCGGCGGGTTCCTCAGAGGGTTCCTCCGCGGGCGCCTCGGCGGGTTCCTCAGAGGGTTCCTCGGCAGGCGCCTCGGCGGGCGCTTCTTCCGCGACGTCTTCGCCGTTGAGCTCCGGCTCCGTCGTCCCGGTCGACTGGGCGTCTTCGGAATCGACTTCGGTCTGGTTTTCATTCTCAGAACCGACTTCGGTCTCTTCCTTGTCCTCAGCCTGCGCTTCGGTCGCCTCGGGGGTCTTCTCGGCCTCCCCGGACGGTTCCTCCGCCTCGGGCGCCTCGCTGGCCTCGCTGGCCTCGGCGGCCGGCGCCTCGCTTTCCGCGGCAGGCTCAACGGACTCCGGCGTCTCAACGTCCGGGGTCGGTTGTTCCTCCGTGGCTTCGGGGGTCTTTTCCCCCTCCTCCGACTCAGCCGCCTCGGTGGCGGCGGGGGTCGAGGTCTCGGTCCCCTTCGCGTCAACCGTTTCGACGCTCTCGGCGGCCTCCTCAGCCGCTGCGGCGGCGGCTTCGACGGCCTCCGCCAGTCCGGGGACGCAGCTGGAGAAGTTCATGACCAAAAGCATGAACGCACACAGCAGTGCCAAAAACTTTCTGCCCTTCATTGCCCAACTCTCCTTAAACATTTATTCCCTGATTGAAATGGATCATTTAAACCGGTCAGTCCTGTGCGCCTGTGAGTTTCGAAAACGTTTTAGGTCTTGTGAACTGCAAACAGTTATAAACGACAACAGTCAGGACATCGCCCGTATCGGCGAAATCCTGATCATTTCAATTCTCAGTTACCCTAATTAATTACATCATACCATAATCTTCCATATGAGTCAATACATGCAAACCCATATTTGAATTTTTTCTTACGGAAATTAATATATATGAAATCTCTGGCGCTACAAATGATGATTGCCTCCCCCGCTTTCGACAAAGTTTTGCGGCACAGGCAGGATTTTGACGCGCCGTTGTCTAATCCTACATATATGAATCCAAAGGAGGCGCCGATGAAGTATCCCTGCCTGGTCGTCGATCACGACGACACCGTCGTCAACAGCACTGCCACGGTGCATTATCCCTGCTTCGTGGAATATACCCGGCGCTATTTCCCCCACTACCGCTGCTCGCTGGAGGAGTATTTCATCAAGAATTTTGATCCCGGCGTGGTGGCCTTCTTTCGCGACGAGGTGGGCATGAGCGACGCGGACATGCGCCACGAGCAGGCCTACTGGAACGCCTACGTGCAGGGCCACGTGCCCCAGGCCTATCCGGGCATGCACGAGGCGCTGTGGGAGGTCAAGCGGCGCGGCGGGCTGCTGTGCGTCGTGTCCCACTCCTTCGGCGAAAACATCCGGCGGGATTACCGGGAAAATGACCTGCCGGAGCCGGACGCCGTGTACGGCTGGGAGTATCCGCCCCACCAGCGCAAGCCAAACCCCTGGCCGCTGGAGCAGATCATGCAGAATTACCGGCTGCGGCCGGACCAGCTGCTGGTGCTGGACGATTTGAAGCCCGGCTACGACATGGCCCGCGCCTGCGGCGTCCCCTTCGCGGCGGCAGGCTGGGCCAACGACATTCCGCAGATCGAGCGCTTCATGCGCGCAAGCTGCGAGCTGTATTTCAAGACCGTCGTCGGTTTTAAGGAATGGTTTTTCGACTGAAGTCTGTTTTATTGTTTCGAGGAGGGGAGCGCCATGGCCAAGAAAATCACCAGGATCGTGTTGACCGGCGGCCCGGCGGCGGGCAAGACCACGCTGATCAGCCGCATCCTGCATGAATTCAAGCAGGAGGACGGCTGGCGGGTCATCACCATACCGGAGACCGCCACCGAGCTGATCTCCGGCTTCGGCATCCGCCCGTTCGGCGGCTGCATGAGCATGCTGGCCTTTCAGGATTTCGTGGTGGCCGACCAGATCCACAAGGAAAAGCTGGCCCTGGAGGCGGCGCAGGTGGTGGCGGAGGAGAACATCCTCATCATCTATGACCGCGCCCTGATGGACGACAAGGCCTATATCTCCGACGAGGAGTTCGCCCAGGTCCTCGCCCGCTTCGACGGCCGCACCGAGGCCAGCGTGCTGGCGAATTACGACGCGGTGCTGCACCTGGTCACCTGCGCCAAGGGCGCGGAGTTCGCCTACAACCTGGGCAACACGGCGCGCACGGAATCGCTGGAATACGCCCGGGAGATGGACGATCGCACGCTGCGCGCCTGGAGCGGCCACCCGAACCTGCGCATCATCGACAACTCCGTAAACTTCGAGGACAAGATGAACCGCGCCATGCGGGAGATCTACCGCGTGCTGGGCGAGCCGGAGCCGATGGTTCAAAAGCGCAAGTTCCTGGTGGAGATGCCGGACCTGGCGGCGCTGTCGCAGCGCTACAACGCCCTGGCCCTGGATATGATGCAAACCTATCTGCGGGTCATCAACCCCGGCGTGGAGCGCCGCATCCGCCAGCAGGCCAACGGCAGCGACTATCTCTACTTCTACACCGAGAAGCACACCATGGCCGACGGGACGAAGTGGGACACCGAGAAGCCCATCTCCGAAAAGACCTACATCCGCTACCTGATGGAGGGCGACAGCGGGCTGCACAACGTGCGCAAGACGAAGTATCGCTTCATCTGCGAGGGCTGTCGGATGGAGCTGGACGTATATCCCTTCAGCCAGGATCGCGCCGTGCTGTTCGTCTATTCCTCCAGCCCCGACGCCGTCCTGCCACCGGAGATCCGCATCCTCCGCGAGGTGACCGGCGACCCGGCCTACAAGAATCGCCAGCTGGCGCGGGTCCAGCAGCTATAATATATAGGAAGACATATAAAACCGGGAGACGCGATCGCGTCCCCCGGTTTTCCGCGCCGGGCTCAATCGGCCCGCCTGGCCTCCATCTTGTCCAACTCCCTGCGGATGGCATCAAAGGTCTCCATGGAGATATCGTGCTCCACCTTGCAGGCGTCCTCCTCGGCCGTCTCCGCTGAAACGCCGATCATCGTCAGTATGCGCGTCAGCGTCTTGTGGCGCTCATAGATGCGCTGGGCAATTTCCATGCCGCTGTCCGTCAGGGAGATGTAATTGTCCTTGTCCATCAAGATATAGCCGCCCTCGCGCAGCTGCTTCATCGCCACGCTCACCGACGGCTTGCTCACGGACAGCCCCTGTGCGATGTCCACCGAGCGCGCATAACCCTTTTCCTCCGTCAGCCGGAGAATCATCTCCAGATAGTCCTCTGCGGATTTATGGATTCTCATGCCCCATACCCTGGCGGCCGCCACGGCTGCCGCCGCTCCTTTCAACAGGTTTAATTCATTCTAACACATTTCTTTTCGCTTTTCAAGCGCCTCGCCCGCATTTGTTATTTTAAACTTACTCCCCTCCCCCGCCGCTCCCAGAAAACCAAAAATAAACGAAAAAAAGTATTGACATCCCGTCCAAATCGTGTATAATATATATCGTTGCCGACGCAATGAGGCACTTGAAGCCGGATGCTGAAAGGTGTCGCCGTCGATCGAATGATAGGCTGGCGTAGCTCAATTGGCAGAGCAGCTGATTTGTAATCAGCAGGTTGCGGGTTCAAGTCCCATCGCCAGCTCCATTCCTCGGAGCTCCGGCAACAGGGAATTGTGGGTAGGTTCCCGAGTGGCCAAAGGGAGCAGACTGTAAATCTGCCGCGGAACGCTTCGGTGGTTCGAATCCACCCCTGCCCACCATATCTGCGGGAATGGCGGAATTGGCAGACGCGCTAGATTCAGGTTCTAGTGATCATTACGATTCGTGCAGGTTCAAGTCCTGTTTCCCGCACCATCAGGACAAAGAAAAGTCCTGCAAGTGAGTTCGTCAGAAATGACGGACTCGCTTTTTTGTCCCAAGGAGCCGGGATTATGAACTCCGGCTCCCCTTTTTATCCTTATGCTGTTCCAGTATTACATACTTGGCCAATCAATGCGAAGTCGAAAACCATAATCTTCATTAATCATCGCCGCTGCAATTCTCAATGCCTCAATCCCGGTACCAAAGTCGCGATTTTGACTTCTCATTCCTCTTTCTTTGTATTGTTTTATAAGGTTTTCTGCATTGTCAAGCAAAAAACTGAAGTGATCCATACAGCTATCAAATGAATCCAAAGTCAGACTATGGCACAATACATTAAGACAATGCAAATAATGCATAAAAGCCTTTGTTTCGTTATAGTTCGTTAATGATGGTTCGATCCCGCTAAAGAGCATTTCAGAGTATGGATTGCGAAATTCACCTAATGGACGGAATGAATCAATAAACCTACGGTTATAAGCAATATCAAGTAGATCAGCCTTATACTCTGTCATCGCATACGGGTGAAAATACCAGTTACTCTTACGCAACTCTAAATCTTCTTTTTTTGATCTAAATCTACCTGGCACAAACTGTCGAGTATTCATGTAGTTACCAGATGCGATTGCGTCTACATGTGCTAATGCAGCAATAAGTCCTTGATGATTTGTATATGCGAGAATCACCCGACGTTTTTGCAACTTCAGGCAAGTCAACAGTTTTGCCAAACCCATCATCCACTTTGCATCCGATATTATATACTCTTCGTTGGAGGAACGGGCAACGACATAATAACCATCAACATCGACGGCAGAGAGCATATCAACCAGTTCCTCAATTGCGGTTTGGGAACGAAGCACTTCTGTAAATAAGCAAACAGTGGCATATAATGGCTTTTCCGTATGATCTCTATAATAGTGTGCAGAATCGGCTATCCAGGTTAATCCATACTCAAAGCCATCAATATCCATTTCCACACCAGGTATAATAATTGCTTTTGAAGCGATCTGCTCATTAATGGCAATATATCCCTACATATTTTCTGATGCATGGGTGTATCAGTAATTGACACGTCATTATCTGGCCAGTACTCATACAGTTTCAACTTATCTGCGCCGTCTTTCGGATAATACAGTTGAGGGTCAAATAGGACTCCTCCACCATTTTTCTGGTATTGTTTGGATAATGCAACTATTTTACTTGGCACAGTGTTAACTGGGCTTAATATAACATTTCCCTTCCCCCAGTGTTGAATCAGCTCGCCACACATTCTCTGCATACCGTGGCCCATTTGTAAATATAGTTCCATATGACACCTCACACAATAATCGTTTGTCTAATTGCTTTATAGTATCTCATAGCATCACTTGCTGTTGATGGTCGTTGTGATTGTTGTTTTGACATAAGCATCTGCAAATACTGCATCAATAATCCCTTCGAATCTCCTGGCAGAATTACCATTGGCGGAATCACCGTATAGTTACGGGTAAACACTCCGGCTTTTTTCTGGATTTCTACTGTAAAAGGATTCTTCCCAGTTAATGCCTCATAAACCGTTAAACCAATCTGATATAGATCAGTTCGAACATCTTGTACCGTTTTCATGTTCTCGAATAATTCCATAGGTGCATAAGCCGGAGTACATGGTCCATTCATCGCTGCCGTTCTTGTTATTGAATCACTCCCTAATATTTTTGCAATTCCAAAGTCTATGATATAAACATTTCCACTTTCATCTATCATTATATTATCAGGTTTAATATCTCTATGTAGGATTCCAAGTTTTTCCAACTCAATCTCGGTACTTAGCAGTGTTTCAAGAACCTTGCATGCCAATGCCAAAGACACTGGGCCACTTACCAGTTCCTCCCTTAATGATTTCCCTTTAATGAATTCTTCCAGAATATACAATATACTATCGTGAGTAGTATCATCCTCTAAAATGCCAACGTCACAGATCTTTGGAACATTTTGTATTCTTAAACTCATAAGGATATCAATTTCCTGCTTAATTCGCGGATCGTCCGGGGTGGATATTAGTTTTAGTGCATACAGCATATTACTTCGCTCAACACAATATACAGTTTTTTGACCTCCCTTCCCAACTTTCTTCTTGCTTGGAAACTGTTTCAGATACTCACTCAGTTTCATTGTCTGCCTCCAATCTCTCAATACGTAATAGCCACTCATTAAACAAATATGGTATATAGGAATTAAGCTTATAGTGTTTTTCTGCTGGTAAATACCTTTTTGTTTTGTTATTGGCACTCAACAGAATCCCCACTCCTAAGGAATCACATTTTTCTCTCATAGTTTCGCTACATCGGTCAGTCCCCATCAATACATATGATTCGGTAGAAAACCTTGTATTGAAAAGAGCTTGGTCGATGGCTTCAGTCCACTTATTAACCTTTGCCTCAATTGTGATAATACTACGTATGCAAAAATAATCTGCATACTTTTTACGACGTATCACTTCTTCCTCTTTAGATACAAGCCCTTCTCGATTGAGTCTATTTAGAATAGAGATTAGCTCTTTTTCTCTGTATCCTAAGAGAGAAGCCAAGTGTGTTATTGACACTCTCCCCTGTTGATCTACCGCAGATAACACTTTATAATGCTTACTGGACAACTTGCTATTATTGGGTTGCCAAATTATACTGTCGGTTGGCCTATATCTAACGATGACTATGTCGGGATACCCAGTATCAATCATGGGTTCAAGAAAAATCGCCACTTTCTGTTTGCCATGCTTTAGGGATGCAATATAGCGATCTATGAAACCGTGAACAAGTTCAAATTCCCGCTTTTGGGGAGTCTTTCTTGCAGTATATCCTAATCCAGGGATTGAGTCACATATCAGTAACACTTCATCTTTATGAATAATCATTGTGATCACCTATCAGACCGGTACCTCTAAGAAGTCAGATGTATCACCCAGTTCCAAGAAATAACTTATTAGTCTAATTGTAGGCTATCCTCCCCATCTTGTCAACAGATTTACAATCAGTAAAACAAGTCAAATGACAACCACACCCCAGCATATGCTGGAAGTGCGTTTGATTCATCTCATTTCGTCTTGTACCCATCCTCCGCCAGCGTACGGATCAGATAGTCATTCTTCGGCCCGGCTAGGTAACCGGTGTGATCCAGAGCGCAATCCCAGATCAAGTACGCGAAGCTGGGTTTCACTTGATAGCTGGGATATGTGCCGGTGCAGTCCCCGATGACTGCTGCCAATGCCTTGCGTGCGCTGCCGGCCAGGAAGAGCATGATTATTCCCTCGCACTCAGATTATCCGTGATGGCAATGAAGAAGTCCTTGCTCCATATTTCCACGGCAGATGGATCCTTAATGAACGGCAGTACATCCTGCCGGGCTTGATCATAATCAATGGATTCAAACCGGCGGTGCAGAATGTCCCTGATCTCTCCCAACGTCATATCTTCCCTGGCTCCATCGAAACCGGAATCCACCAGTCTAGCGTTCAAATGCCGCAAATTGACCGGCGTCCCCTGGGAAAGGTAAAACACATAATCATACAGATCGCGCCCCTTCACCCGGCTCTTCCACGCACGGCATATCACCGCATGCAGCTTCCCGGCGAACAGGGACGGCATGTCATAGAGATTCACCTCGTAGGGAATGGGCAGAAGGCGATACTTGCGCTCGAAGGTCGCATAGGCTGGAGGCGTGGTATCCACTTCGAACTTGATCTTGATGGCATCGTTTCCGCTGAAAGATCGTGCCAGACGCTCATCGGCATAGAAGACCAGCATATGCTCCCTCGTATTGCCCTTGAGGAAGGCGGACCGGATATCCGAGTCTTTTGCCTTCGCACGATCCTCCACCTTGAAGTTGAATCCGTAAGCGGCAAGTTCCCGCTCCAACGCGGGAAGGTATCGGGGCAAATCAAAATCCGGGTTTGGTGCCATCAGGGAAAAATCCAAATCCTCGGAAAAACGGTCGAGGCCATGGAAGATGCGCAACGCCGTACCCCCATAGAACGCCGCCTCTTTGAAAAAACCTGCCCTGGACAGGCCGCACAGCACAATCTCCTGCACGACCTCCTTGATGCCGTTCTTTTTATCGGTCAGCGTCTCCGTCTCGTGCTGCCGGAGCATCTGTTCAATGATGCTGTTCATTCCGCTTCATCTCCTTTGCCAATGACACCAGCAGGCGGTGATTCCTGGTATTATACAAGCCGGCCAGTTCGATTATGTCATCCATACGGAGCCCTGTGAGCGCCTGGGGATCGATCCGCAGATCTTCATACAGCAATTGCTTCAGTTCCACACGGTTCGCGCAGGGAGAGATCGTATACAGCTGATCACAAAGCGCCTTCTCGGGTGAGGCAATCACGAAGCTGTATCCATTCTCGACGTACAACTCCGTGCCGTAGGGAAATGCCGCAACGGGGACATCCCGATACAGATACGTTCCAAAGGCCGTATCATACTGCTTCTTCCGTCCCTTGCCACACGTCGCGGATGTATAACTGTAGACCGTCTCCGGAATCAAATCGTGCCATGCCAGCGCGTATTCAAAGGACAGGTAGGATGGGCCATAGATGATGCCTGCAAGATAGTGCCCGGGCGTGGAAGCATCCGTCTCGTATATTCCCTTGATGATCGGCGTTATAATCCTGCTGTCCGCCATGCGCTTGATCTTTACAGCTGGATTGGCATATTGCCGCAATTCATTGTGAAGCATCGCCGTTGTCTTTATCATATTTTCACCACCACTTATAATTATATTGTATTATATGGTGAAAATCAAGCTATTATTCATAGGATGTGTTCTTCTCAACAATCAAACCCGGCGAATGCCGGGTGATGCGGCTGATCTCCCTATTTTGTCTGGTACCCATCCTCAGCCAGCGCGCGGATTAGGTAATCATTTTTGGGTCCAGCTAGGGTGCCGGTGCGATCCAGGATATAATCCCCGATCAGGTAGGCGAAGCTGGGTGCGGCCTGATAGCTGGGATATGCGCCGGTGTGCTCCCCTATGGCAGCCGCCAGGGCCTTGCGCGCACTGCCGGCTACATCGAAGCGGATCTCCATGGTTTCCGGGATGCTCGAATCACTTTCCATTGTGAAGGCTCCCCCGGCACTCTCAGCGGCTTCCGGTGCCTCCTCGGTAGTTACCTCATCCGCCGGATCAGTGGCGTCCTGGGGCGTTTCCAAGGCATCTGTGTAAGCCTTCTCGGCCACCGGCTCCGATTCAGCGATCTTTGATACCCTCATCCGACGCTGCCGGGCCTCCGGCCAAACCTCCGGCAGAATCCCCTGCTCGAAGAAAATCTTGAAGGTGATTGCCCCGTTCAACGGCACGTCGAATTTAAAATCCTGGAATTCCAGTTCCTTCACCTCATCCGGAATCTCTATGTTCTTGTACCGCTTGACTTCCTTACCGTTCTCATAGAAGCGCACCGGAACCGCGTCCCTCAGCTTTGCCGTCAGTTTTCCGCATTTCATGATCCAAACCTCCATTCTGTATTTGCCTCGCAGCTGAGTGAGTGTTACCATACTCACCTGTGGAAAGCAAGCTGATCACATGAAGAATTTGTCGCTTTATTTCGATGTGTCAGCCTTCCCTCCCTCTCGGAAAGTATGCTACTGTCTGGCCGGAGGTGGTAGCCATGCACAATGTACTGGAGAGCATCTATTACGGCAATGAAGCAATCAGCGCCCGCACGTTCAAGCCGGCAACCCGCTATGCCCGGCTGATGGAGGAAGCATCACAACTGGAGGACAAACTCAAGTCTGCCCTGCCCGATGAAACCAGGCCGATGTTCATACGGTTCGCTGAGGTATCCTCGGAAATTGGCAGCATATCCAGCCTGGAGGATTTCAAGGCCGGCGTCCAGCTGGGTGTCAGCTTCATCCTGGCCACTTTGCATGATAACAGCAGCTGTTTCCAGCCGATTTCCCAGCCTGATGACAAATAACCCGGCAGCGCTGTGCCAGGAAAATGGAATCTAAATCCGTAAGACGAGAGAAATTGGAGGTTACATCATGGGCGAGGTTCGAAAAGGCTATGTCATCGCTGCGTTTAATTTCACGGATATGCTGGAAGTTGAGCGTGATGATAGCATGAACATATTTGAAGATGACGAGCAGGCCGTCGAAGCAGCGGTCGCTGACGGGATCAGAATCATCCCGGTTGACGAGTTACCGGAGAATTTTGACCGGCGTTACTATGGCTGGATAGACACCCCGGAGAACAGGAGGGCAATTCAAAGGTACTGCGACCAGTATCTATCATGACCGCCCAACGAAAAACAGCAGCCAGGCCGGCTGCTGCTTTTCTGGGCGTTATCCGTCGATCTCAAAGGCTACATCACAGTCCCCGCATACCACATTCACCAGCTTGGTCGCGCGGATGATCGCGCCGCACTTCGGGCAGACATATTTGATGCTGCGGTTCTTGCTGGTGCTGCGTCCGCCATTGATGGTCGTGGTGGATTCACCGTCGTCGTCCCCTTTGGTCTTGATCTGGAGCGTGGTCTGCCGGCTGGCGGCGATGTCGCTCAATTCCGGCTGCATGGCGACCCACTCGGCGGTTTCTGGCGCCAGTTCCGTCACCGTCCATCCATAGGTTTTGTGATGGTTGATCACCAAGCCGTGCACCTCGGCGGTTTCCTTGAATTTCTTGTTGTGGTAGTACCCATTATTGGATACGTCCTTGATCCCATGGTTCAGGTTGTAGAGGTGGGCCATCTCGTGAAGCATCGTCCCGGCAACCTCGCTGATCGGGCGGTTGATGTACTCGGCGCAGATGTTGATTTCCCGGTATGCCTGGCCGTCAGCCTGCCAAATTTCGTATACGGTGCACCAGCCATAAGCTCCGCGCCCGCCGTCCGGAGATACGGTGATCGCCGGGCGAGCCATCTCCCCGGCGTAAAAGTGGTCGTTGAACAGGTCGAACATGGTCTCGGTCTTGGCTACGATCTCGGAAATACTCAGCATCTTGGGTTCCTCCTTGAAAGTTATGTTTGATTGTGTCTGTGAGTGTACGGATTTCAAACATAACTTCAAGTCAGAAAAAGAGACAAATAACCAAGCTAAACCTTATGCATCATGCATATCGATATCCCGACAATCGCCCAATACGGCAGTTATTCCATCAGCCTCTCGATGTATTTTTTCAGATCTTCCACACGCACAAAAAACTGATATCCCAAGCTGCTGATGTAAGCCTGCGTATCCGCATCTGAATTGAGAACCAGCGCTAATGGAACGC
This sequence comes from uncultured Eubacteriales bacterium, assembly GCA_902799045.1. Classification (GTDB taxonomy): domain Bacteria; phylum Bacillota; class Clostridia; order Christensenellales; family Aristaeellaceae; genus UBA2862. The sequence continues at coordinate 13,990 of CADBZH010000003.1, read as the reverse complement.
TCAGTCCTTCCTGGATGCCGTTAGGCCATGCCATGTCGATAATATATGTTTCCGCTGTGTCCGGATCAGAGAGTTCCAGGTTCCGTGCACCCATGGGCAGTTGCCTTTCTTCAAGCCATGCGGCTATTTCCTTGATTTCGTCATCTCCTTCATCTACCGGGGCAGAAGGTGCAGACTGTAACAGTGTCCCGCCCTCGATCAAGTGTCCTGCGTTCAATGAGTCAAGCAGATTATTCGTTGCGATGGCCAGGAGCTCTCTTCTCTTTTCCAGAAATTCTTCATAGTGTTCAATCTTCCATAATTCCGGATTCATCGGTATCCAATGGGATTCCACAGCGGCTCTGTTCTCATCAACGAACTCCGGCATATAATCAGAAGTTAACCTGTCGGATATTCTGTCGTTCGTCCCCTTCGTAAGGAATGCGTAGTTAGCCAATGCATTCACGATTGCGCGTGATTTACCGGCCTCATACAACCGCTTCTTTGGAAAAATATGGTGGACTTCCAAGGAGGAGTTCTTTCCAAGCAGGGAATTATTCAGCTCTATTCCGGTCCCCCAATCCCGTGAATGATATACTCGGGTAAGCATATAAAGCATGGGATAGAAGCGCGCGCCTGTGGACCAGCCCCAGAAATCCTCCGGCCTTATCAGCAAATCACCACGCAGCTGGCGCAACAGCTTGATAAGGCCATCAATACCCTCCCCGGCATTGATTATATTCAAATCCTGCGACAGAGAACTTTCAGTGGCGCTGGCATAACGACCCCAGAGAAAAGAGTGGATATACCAAAACATTAACCGGTTCCATTCGGTTTCTGACATTGGCTGCCTGCCCTTCGCTTTCAAATAGCCAAGCATGGTGGCTATAGGATATACATTACCCATCACTCTGGTATTGTTGAATCCGAGCCTTGAAGATATCTGATCCAAGCACGTACCGATCAGCTTATCTGTTTCATATACACCTTTCTTAATGTTCTCAATTGGCTCTTTCCCCAGTTGGGCGAAGTATGGTTGACCCGTGAGATGCACTGTAAGACACCGAAGCAGCCAATCCATTTTAAAATCGTATCCCGCGCGTTTATACTTTTCCAGGATTTTCCGCAGTTCATCCCGGCCAACATTCCACTCGCTACAGATCTTCGCCAATGCAAGTTCGCCCTTGCTCAGTTTCGTTCCCCCAGAATTGACGTTGTTGAATATTTCGACAACCTCGTCGATTGTCTTTTCTGCCGTAACGGTTTCGATATTCATGTCGATATTTCGAATACCATCGAGGGCTGTCAGTCGGGGAATGTAGGCCGTCCAATACTGTTGTTCCTCCGGAACAGCCATGCTTTTGCTCAAAAAGGAACCAAAACCCTCTTTCAGGAAATCCGTAACGTTGATCCAAGCACGGTTTCCATCCATCTTCCTGGATGAATAAAACTCAAATGTCTCGGTCTCAACGTTGAAATACAGGCCGGTAAAGGCAGATGCATTGCCTTCGAAGAATGCGGGGGCATGGCCCCTGAAGATACCGTACAGCGATGTAATCCTTTGTTGGCCGTCAAGAATCATGTTTACGTTCCCGGCAGTGAGCGATCCATTGCCCCTTGTGATGCTTGGATCGGTTGCTGTATTCCATACCAACAATTCCCCGATGGGATATCTGTGATAAAGCGAATACATGAGTTTGCGGACCTGATCGCGGTTCCACACATATCCACGCTGGAATACTGGCAATGCATAAGCCCCAATGTCTACCTGGCTGAGTATCACTTCGATCTTCAGAGACATTCACATATCCTCCAAATCGTAAATCTCGTTTTGCGTCAACGACAATACAATGGAATAGCCATACGGATCAGCATTGAATATCAATAATACTGCTCCACATACCCATACGCTTTATTAAAGACTTCTTTATCCTTGATACGATATTTCGTCATGATGACATCGCGCAGACTGCGGCTGATGCTGATCCGGCCCTGGCGGCTGTCCTGCCAGCCGGGGAAGCGGACGATTCGCACGATACCGTCGATGTCGGCGACGATGCGCTCGACGATCACCGGGGTATTTTTATTCTTCACCGTCTCAAACAGCCGGGTCAGCATTGCCTTGCCTTTATCCTCGCTATCCTCCGGCTCCACTTCCTTTTCCATATGGACCGCTTCCTTGGCCATTTCCAGCAAAGCCTTCAGAAATTCCAGGCTATTCAGCAAGCCGGCCTCGTGTTCTTCGCGCAGCTTTTCCAGGCGCTCGCCCAGCTTGATGAACTTGGGATCGTCCGGATGATGACGGATCAGCGCACTCAAATCCAGTTCGAGCTTGCGACGCTGTTTTTCCCGCTGCTTCTCATCATCCATGAACTTTTCTATCAGTTCTGAATCCAACTCGAGAACATCTTCATCCTTGATAACTTCCTCCACGGAGATATTCTCATGCACCAGTTCCAGCGTCTTGGGACCGAGAGCTGCCCAGATCAATTTACCGCGCTCATCCGTTGGGCGGATGGAATCATACACTTTGGAGAGCCATTTGTATTCCGCCTTGTAAGGCTGGAGACAGCTGTCCGGAGAAAGGGCGTTCCATACGCGATTCAGAACGCGATACTGCGCGCCGAACTTATCCTTGTCATCATCGGTGGGCAGGCAATCCTGCGCGGCGAGCAACGCCTCCCAGTCATCCTTGGTGCGATCCACGCCGGGGAAGAACGCCACGCATGCAGCCACCAGCTCCGGCACCTGCTGCTTTACGCTTTCGATATTGGTGATAACCGTCTCCACCGCGTCGGGATCAAAGGCCAGTGCCTTCGCCACGTCATCGAAGATGCCGATGTAATCGACGATCAGGCCATAGGTCTTCTCCTGCCCATAGACGCGGTTGGTGCGGCAGATGGCCTGGAGCAGGGTGTGGTCCTTCATGGGCTTGTCCAGGTACATCACCTGTAGGATCGGCGCGTCGAAGCCCGTCAGCAGCTTGCTGGTGACGATCACGATCTGCAGCGGATTCTTCGGATCGCGGAAATCGTCCAGTACCTTGGCTTCCTCGTCCCGGGTACGCCGCCATTGCTTGTATTCATCGGCCTTGTCGTTGTTGGTATCCATGACGATGGTGCTGGTCGCCTCGCCCAGCAGCTTGTCCAGCTCCTTTTTATACAGTACGCAGCACTCCCGGTCGTAGCACACCACCTGGCCCTTGAAGCCGTTGGGGTTGACCTTGGTCATGAAGTGCTCCGCGATATGCGCGCACACCGCCTTGATGCGCTCCGGGTCCTTCATGATCGCCGCCATGCGCACGCGCTGGGCGGTCTTGCTGCGCTCCTCCTCCGTCAGGCCCATTTCATCGGTCAGCTGGGCGAAGGCCTCATCGATGGCCTCCTGATTGACGTGCAGCTTCACCGGCACCGGCTCGAAGTGCAGCGGCAGCGTGGCGTGGTCACCCACGGAATCCGCGAAGGAATACCGGCTCATATAGCCGCTGCGGTCCTCCGCCGCACCGAAGGTCAGGAAGGTGTTCTTGTCCAGCTTGTTGATGGGCGTACCGGTCAGGCCGAAGAAGAAGGCGTTGGGCAGCGCCGTGCGCATGCGCGCACCGAGGTCGCCCTCCTGGGTGCGGTGTGCTTCATCGACCATGACGATGATATTATCCCGAAGGTTCAGCGGCGCCTCCACCCGCTGGAACTCGAATATCTTGGTGATGATCACCTTTCGGGTGTCGTTTTTCAGAAGCTTGATCAGCTCCGCATTGGTCTCCGCCGGCACCAGGTTGGGCACGTCCGCCATGGAGAAGGTGCCGAAGATCTGCCCGCTCAGGTCGATGCGGTCGTTGATGATCAGGACCGTGGGCGAATTCAGGTCCTTCATCATGCGCAGCTTCTGGGCGGCAAACACCATCAGCAGCGACTTGCCGCTGCCCTGGAAGTGCCAGATCAGGCCCTTCTTGGGATAGCCCGTCCGCACGCGATCCACGATCATGTTAGCGCCTTCATACTGCTGATAGCGGCACACCACCTTGATCTTCCGGTTACGCTTGTCCGTGGAGAACAGCGTGAAAAACCGGAACAGGTCCAGCAGCACAGCGGGCCGCATCATGGACGCTACGCTGGCCTGCACCTTGGCCATCGTCCCCTCCTCATGGGCGATATCCGCGAACCACGGCCCCCACAGCGTCACCGGCGCGTTCAGCGAGCCGTAGCGATAGCACTTGCCCTCGGTGGCAAAGTTGAAGATGTTGGTGACAAACATCTGGGGGATGGACTTTTCGTATTTCAGGATGTCCTCGGCCCCGTCCACCCAGCTGATGGACGGCCGCACGGGAGACTTCATCTCGCCGATGGCCACCGGGAAGCCATTGATCACCAGTACCACGTCCAGCCGCTTGCCGCCGACAGTCTGCGGATAGACCCACTGGTTGGTGACCACAAATTCGTTGTTGGAGATGTCGTCATAATCGAAGTAGCGCACACTGACGGACTTCCCATCCTTGCCGAAGGGGAAGCTGTTCTCCTCGAACACCAGCTTCTTGAAGCGCTCGTTCTGGGTGACGAGGTCGTGCGGCTGGACCGTGGAAATCAGCGCGCGCAATTTATAGATCACCGTGTCCGCATGCGATGGATTCGCTGCGATGCACGGGTTCAGCCGGATCAGGGCATTTCGCAGCATCGGCTCCACCAGCACATCCGATTCCCTGCGCGGCAGGTCCTGCGCCGGGATATATTTCCAGCCACAGCCGGCAATGGCAGTGCAAACCATCTGCTCCACATGGGCTTCATTGAAACAGGCGGGCATATCCTCGTCCCCTCTCAGGATGTTCGTTGAGTCTATAATCATATTATAACATAGATTGCAGCAGTTGGGTCGTCTTTTGAGCGACAAATTTTGATTTGTCGAGCTGACGGACAAAGCCACAAAACTCCTGTTGCCGTTTTATATCCGCAACTTTAATCGGCAGACTCAACAAATCTTTCATTTCAATGTGACTGGTCAAAACCGTCTGAACCCCACCCAGCAGTTTATCCTCGTGGGCGATCATTGCCCACATAAGGTATTCAGGTAGAAACTGTTGCTTCGCCTGAAGGCCTTTTATGTCTTGGTTAATGACAACAGGAACATCTGCAATTGCAGCATGGAATTCATGTTGTAATGCAGCGCTCCTTATAACGACCAGAACTGTTCCTGCTGGAAGCAGTTTTGCTGTAGTTTTTTCTAACGCTGCCTCTGTCAGCCATAAAGCGCCCTCACTGACGCTATGCTCTTTAACGTCACCTGATTTAATAAAGGGTATATTGCCACCATAGAATTCAGGATGCTTCATGGATGGCGTATTGCCACCCGTAATGCTGATACAGCAATCAGATAGTGGTATGAAAGCACAGCCGTCTGCAATTGTATCAAACTCCGCGATAAATTGCGATTAGAATCCGCTCAGCCAATAAACCGCCTGTGCGATTCTTTCACGTTCATTTGGTTTACCATGGCATAATGCATCGTGGTATCGATCTTGGAATGTCCCAACAGCTGTTGCACCTGTTCCACGGGCATGCCTTTGTCAATGGCGACGGTGGCGAGGGTTCTGCGGAATTTGTGTGGATGGACGCGGGGAATGTCGAGGCGTCGGCCTAATTCGCGCAGACGAATTTCTACACCGCTGATCTGGAGGCGGCGATAAGGCTGCTGGAGCGTGACAAACAACGCCGGGTTCTCATCCCGGCGCTCTTCCAGGTAGTGTCGAAGGTGAATCTTCGTCCGGGCATCGAAGTAGGCCTTGCGCTCTTTGCCTCCCTTGCCAAAAACGATGCACTCCCGGTTGTCAAAGTCGATATCCGCCCGGTTCAGGTGCACCAGCTCACCCACGCGCATACCGGTGGAAGCCAGCAGGTCGATGATCGCCAGATCGCGCAGGGTTTCACAGCCATCGCGCATAATCTCCAGTGCTTCATCGGAGTAGGTGGTCTTTACCGTCTTGACGGTCTTGACCTTATGTATTCTCCGCATTGGGCTCTTCACAATGTAATCCTCATCTTCCAACCAGGCAAAAAAAGAAGAAAGCACGCGGCGCATGTTGTCGATGGTGACCTTTCCGGCGCTGCTTTGGCTCTGGTAATTATCCAGATACTGGCGCAGATCATCGGTGGACATGGCCTGCACGGGCTTCCCCATGGCGGCAATCATCTTCTCCAGCGTGGTTTGATAATACCGAATGGTCTTTTCCGAGCATCCCTCCACACGCTTGGCAGAGAGGAAGGACGCGAGGAAATCCACCCGTGCGGTGTGATCCCCGCATGAAGCAGTGTCAATGTCCAGTTCTGCCGTCTCATTGACCAGCACACGATGCAAGGCGGCGAGTTGTCCCGTAGACAGCAACGCCGCCATGGCCGTTTCAATTCTTAAGATTAGTTCATTCCGCATGAGATACCCCTCCTATTTTATACTATGTATAGCATAACTGGGTCTCTCACACGGTTCAAGCCTATCCGAGGTACTTTCTGATTAACGCCTTCTGGGTCGCCTGAAGGTTTTCGAGGGCACGCTTGGCCGCAAATTTTGATTTGTCGAGCTGGCTTACGAAGCCTTCAAATCTTATCTGTTGATCCTTTGGAGGCACTATTATCTTCAGATCACTTAGTATCTTGAGATTGATGTTACGCTGAGCAACCTGTGGAGCTTGTTCCTCCAATACCTTCTGAAAGAAACTAAACCAGTAATGCAAATAAACCTGGGACACATCGCCACTTGGTATGAAACCGACTACACTGTCAGGAAAACAGGAATCAAATCCAAGTATAGCGGTCTGAGCAATATTCGCAGCAATAGTAATACATAATGTGCCGGCTGGCCATATTTTACTCTGTGCCAAGCCAAGTTCTGAGTATGTGTTTTCATAATGGTCTATATACAATTCCGCAGCTGTAATCTCACCTGTTTGTATTAGTGGATATGGACCACCAAGCAATTCTGGCAGATTTCGGGGACGAGCTTTTGAAACACCTCTATTCAGTTCCCCAAGATCAGCTAATCGTGCCAAAGGATATTGCCGTGGATTGATTGCAGGATCGCCAAACTCCGCGATAAATTGCGACTTGACAAGTTCATCTGTTCTTCCGATTAATCGCTTATACGCCTCTACAGTATCATTCATAGCCCACAGCACAGAAGATAGTCTCCGTTGTGTGGCTAAATCTGGCAATTCAAATTCAAGTTCCCTCAAGTCCTTCCAGTTTATTGTTGGAGAGAGCGAGCCAACAGAAATCTGTATGGCGGCGTTCAGGAAATAATCCGAGCTGATAAACAGCGGAAAGAATCCCTTATCTACCACTTCTTCCTTTGGACGGAGTACCATCCCATGAGCAGAGAATATGCCATCAAACGGCGCTATTGCAACCTTTTTCTGATAAGCGCGCCGTTTTCCGAATAGCACATCACCCTTGTGCATGACCAGTTTTTCACCAACTGGTGCAACGTCAGAGCCATACCGTGAAACAGTTAGACAACCGGAATCCAAGTGTTCAAGGCCAATATAGGTAAAACGATCTTCCTCAACAGGCTTCTTCTTTTCGATGCTGTTGATAGCAATTTCATCAAAGCGGTATTTAGCCATTATGCACACCCCCTGAACCCAGAATCAGAGAAAGCACATTCTGTTAAGCCAAAGGGAAATTGCGATTTCACGAGCTCCTCTGACCACTGGATCAGCGTTTGATAGGCCCTCCTGGCGTCCTCCACCGCCCACAGCAGGCGGGCAAGCTCGCGCTGCTGCGCCCTGTCGGGCAGCTGGAATTCATAGTTTTTCAGATGCTCCCACTTCACGCGCGGCGAGAGGGAGCCGGCGGAGTGCCCGACGGCATAATCGAATAGCGCGTCGTTCTGGATGATAAAGGGCAGCAGTTCCGGCTCCAACACGTCCGGCTTGGCAGCGATGACCGTGATATCGCCGGAGCAGATGCCGTCAAAGGGCACGACGGCGGCTTTCTTCAAATAGGCCCGACGGCGGCCAAACAGCACCTGTCCCTTGCGGAATCGCTTGGTGAAGGTGTTATCGGAATCCTCGCTCCACTGGGTCAGGCAAACCTCTCCGGGAATCAGGTGTTCCAGGCCCACGACCGGCAAGCCGGTCTCGCCCTTGATGGTTTCCCTGCATTCGATGGCCACATCATTCAGCTTCACTTTCGGCATCCATCTCACCTCCCATTCCCAGCATGGACAGCAATTCGTCGTATTCCTCGTGCATCTCATAGCTGCTGGCCAGCCAATCCGCGTGCCATTGATCCAGGTTCTTCAGCTCCTCCGGGTTTTCTTCCACCGGCGCGCTGATGTACAGCGGTATGCTGAGGGAATAATTGTATTTCTCCGTATCCTCAATGGCGATCAAACGCGCAAAGCCCTCAATGTCCGCATAACTGTTATAGGCATCGGCAATCCTGCGGATGTGGTGATCTTCCAGGTAGCTTTGGGCGTTCTTGCGGGTGACTTCGTTTACGGCGTTGATCAGCAAAATCTTTCCCTTGTGCGCCGCTGGTTTGCTGCCCGGCATCCGGCAGATGACGACACAGGCCTCCATCGGCGCGTTGAAGAACAGGTTCGGGCCGAGACCAATGACGCAATCCACCAGATCACTCTTGATCAGCTTCTCTCGCATCGAGGCTTCCTCATTCCGGAACAGCACCCCGTGCGGGAACAGTATCGCGCAGCGGCCGGTATCCGGCTTCATGCTCTTGAGGATGTGCTGGAAGAAGGCATAGTCCGCACGGCCCTGGGGCGGCGTGCCGAGGAAGTTCCGACCGTATTTATCGCCCTCGAACGCTGCCCGGTCCCACTGCTTGATGGAGTAGGGCGGATTGGCCAGCACCAGGTCGAACTGCATCAGCTGGCCGTTTTTGATGAAGGCTGGGTTTTTCAGGGTGTCGTCGTTGACGATGTGGAAGTCCTCCACGCCGTGCAGGAACAGATTCATCCGCCCGATGGCCGAGGTCAGCGCGTTGATCTCCTGGCCATAGACGTGGACGTTGCGCCACTCCTGCCCGCGCGCTTTCAGGTGAGCAATGCAGCTGATGAGCATGCCGGCGCTGCCGCAGGTAGGATCGTAGATGGATTCCCCGGACTGGGGCTGGAGGATCTCCGTCATCAGGTGTACCACGGTGCGGTTGGTGTAGAATTCCTGGGCGGTGTGGCCGCTGTCGTCGGCAAACTTCTTGATCAGATACTCATAGCCTTGGCCGAGCTCGTCCTCGGGGCAGTTGGCCAGGGACAGCGTCCGGGAGGAGAAGTGCTCCAGCAGATCCTTGAGCAGCCGGTCCGGCAGGCGGTTCTTGTTGGTCCAGGCGCCGTCGCCGAATATGCCGGTGAGCAGCTCGCCGTTTTCCTTCTCGATGGCTCGGAACGCCGCTACGATGGCCTGACCCACGTCCTCGGTCACCTGGCGCACGTCCCGCCAGTGATGCCCCCTGGGCACGATGAACGTATGCAGCTCTTCCTCGGGATAGAATTCCACATCGTCGCCGTACTTTTCCACGGCGGCCTGGGTTTCTTCATCGTAAACGTCGCAGATGCGCTTGAAGAACATCAGCGGGAAGATGTACTGCTTGTAGGAGCCGGCGTCGATATTCGTGCGCAGCAGCACGGCGGACTGCCATAGATAGGACTCCAGTTCCTCCAGCGTGATGCGATTACTCATCGAGCCAGCCTCCCTCCTGCAACAGTTCCCTGAGCCGCGCCTCGGCGGCCTTCACGTCCTCCAGCGCCTGGAGGAATTCCCGGCGCACCTTCGCGGGGTCGATGGGCGGCGCAGGCGTCTTTTCGATGTACTGGTTGACCGACAGGGTGTAGTCCTTCGCCGCGATGGTCTCCAGGTCCACCACGGCGCAGCGGTCGATGATGCTTACGTAGCCCTCCCACAGCCTGTAGACCGCGTCCGTGTCCGCCTCGGTCATGACGTTCTTGGCCCGCTGGGCGGTGTAGATGCCGGTGGCGTCGATCATGCACACCTTCCCCCGATGGGCGGCAGGCTTGTTGTTGTTCATAAACAGTATGCAGGCCGAAACGCCCGCGCCGTAGAACAGATTGCCTACCAGCGTGATGACGCACTCCAGGATGTCCGACTCGATCAGCTTCTGACGCATCTTGCCCTCGGCCCCGCCATGGAACAGCACGCCCTGGGGCATGACCACCGCACAGCGGCCGGTCCTGGGATTCATGGAGCAGACCATGTGCTGCAGCCAGGCGTAATCCGCATTGCTGTCCGAGGGGCAGCCCCAGATGTTGCGCCCCCACTGGTCGTTGGCGAAGTACTCCGCACCCCATTTATCCAGTCCGAAGGGCGGATTGGCCAGCACGCAGTCGAAGCGCTGTAATTCACCGTTCTGGATGAACTGGGGCTTTTGCAGCGTGTCCTCACGGATGATTTTGAACTCCCGCGCGCCGTGCAGAAACAGGTTCATGCGGGCGATGGCCGAGGTGGACAGGTTCTTTTCCTGGCCATAGATCTTGCCATAGGAAGCCCGCTGATCCTCCATGTTCCGGATGGCCTCGATCAGCATGCCGCCCGTGCCGCAAGCCGGATCATAGACCGACTCGCCGGACCTAGGCTGAAGCAGCCGCACCATCAGCTTGACGATGGAGCGCGGGGTGTAGAATTCGCCGGCGTTCTTCTTGCTCATGTCGGCAAACTTCTTGATCAGGAATTCATAGGCATCGCCCATGACATCGGCGGAATAATCCCGGTTGCCGACGCGTATGGCGGACATGTGCTCGATCAGGTTCTTCAAGCGCTCGTCCGTCAGCTTGGTCTTGTCCGTCCAGTTGGCATCGTCGAAGGATGAGAACAGGCCGGCCAGCGTATCCGGGTTGGCCTGCTCAATCGCCATCATGGCGCTCACGATGGCCGTGCCCACGTCCTCGCTGGTCTGCCGGACGTCCTGCCAGTGCGCGCCGGCGGGAATGGAAAAGGCGTGCAGTTCTTCTTCGGTATAGAAAGCCACGTCCTCACCATACCGTTCTTCCGCCTCGGCAGTCTCCTCGTCATAGACATCTGAAATACGTTTGAAGAACAGGATCGGGATGACATAGGATTTGTAGTCATCCTGATTGATCGGTCCGCGTAGGATGTTGCAGGCCTCGTAGAGGTGGTTGTAGAGCTGATTGGCGGAGGTTTCCGCTGCAGCATTTACTACTGTAGTCATATCATTACTCTGATGGCTTCGCTTGTTTTCCATAGTACGTCACATCCATATGCACAAACAGAATAGTATACCCATATTATATCATTAGCAGTAGCAAAGTGTCTATCCCATCACCTGCTGTGTCTTCCTCAGGAACTTCGCAGGGATCTCCTGATGCAGCTGCCACACGATGTTCATGGGGCGGCTGCCGGTGTGGCTGACGTAATCCGCCGTGCCGAGGAAGGTATACGGCGCGGCTCCGCAGGCGTCGCTCTTGGTCTCCCGGACGAACAGCAGCACATGGCTGCCTCGGGCCTTGTGGTGGATATACCGCTGGCCGGTGGGCGAATCGGCGTTAGTGGTGGACTGGCTCTGCCAGTGGAACAGCCGGGAGTTGATGGAGTAATCGTTGTACATGGTCGTGGGCGAATACTCCTTATCCGACTTGTTCAGCGTAATCAGCAGCACGTCGGTCTGCTTGTCGTTAAGCCACTTCACGCCCTCTCGCAGGGTCTTGGGCTTCATGAAATCCAGCGCGAGGAGGAGTTGATCTCGGGTGTAGGAACAGTGCACGTCCAGCGGGCAATCGTAGGGCAGGTCCGCCGGGGCATCGATGAAATCAATATGATTCAGCTTGTATTTCAGCAGCTCGATCAGCTCGCCCAACATCACCGGATTGTCCGCCAGCGCATACAGTCTATCCCACACCGCATCCGCGCTGAAATCCTCGATGACCTCCTGCCAAACGGTCACATAGAACATATTGAGCATCCGCTTCTCGTTATCTCCCAGGGCAGGGAAGTCCACCTCGTTCCAGCAGGAAGCCGATCCAGCGCCGGGAGTCGATGGCGCACAGCCGGCTGAACGCCTTGGTCAGCACGTCCTCCACCGGCTCGGTGAAGCTCTCCCGCACGCCAGCCTCGGCGCACAACCGGGCGAAGCTGAACTTGGCGTAGATCGTGCGCACGTCCATGTGGTGATACGTTAGGAAGTTCTCCAGCGTCAGCGGCAGGCCGCTGTCCTCCTCGAAGGACGCGATGCGGCTGACCAGCCCCGCCCGGAAACCATAGCTCTGGCGGATGTTGGTGAGGATGATCTGCGACGCCTTCTTCTCCAGCTGGATGTAGCAGCCCTTCGGCACAGACAGTCCAGCAGCGCGGCGAACTTCTCCTCGAAGTTGTACTTGCGGTTGGCCGCGCCGATGAAGTCCAGCACGGTGAGACATTCCTTCCCCTCGGCCAGGCGCAGGCCGCGCCCCAGCTGCTGGAGGAAGATCGTCAGCGATTCCGTGGGCCGAAGGAACAGCACCGTGTTCACCTCGGGGATGTCCACGCCTTCGTTATAGATATCCACCACGAACAGCACCCGCAGCTCGCCATTGATCAGCCTCTCCTGGGCGGAGGCGCGCACGTCGTCCCGACTGTCGCCGGTCAGCGCCAGCGCCGGCACGCCGCAGCGGTTGAAGTAGTCCGCCATGAACCGCGCGTGCTCGATGGACACACAGAACCCCAAGGCGCGGACATCATTCATGTCGGTCACATACCGATCCATGCTGCGCAGGATGTGGTCGGCGCGCTTCTCCGCCACGCCCTGGCTGAGCGTGTACAGATTGCTCAGCTCCGCCCGGTCATACCCGCCTCGCACCCAGCGCAGGTCGTTCAGGTCCACGGTGTCCGACACGCCGAAATACTGGAACGGGCACAGCAGCTTGCGGTTGATGGCCTCCGGCAGGCGGATCTCCGCCGCGATGCGTCGGTCGAAATACTTGTAGATGTCCTGGCCGTCCATGCGCTCCGGCGTGGCGGTCAGGCCCAGCAGCACCTTCGGCTGGAAATACTCCAGCGCCCGGCCATAGCTGTGCGCCGCCGCATGGTGGGATTCGTCGATGACGATATAGTCGTAGTAATCGGCAGGGAACCGCTGATCCAGCGCCTGGGAGTTCAGCGTCTGCACCGACACGAACAGATGCTCCAGGCTCTCCGGGCGATAATTCCCCACATAGAGCTCACCGAAGTTGACGTCCTTCAGCACTCCGGCGAAGGTCGCCTGGCTCTGCTTCAATATTTCTTCTCTATGGGCGATGAACAGCAGACGGTTGGTTTTGCCGAGATTCTGTTTACAGAAGCGGCGATAGTCGAAGGCGGCGATCACGGTCTTGCCCGTGCCGGTGGCGGCGACGATCAGGTTGCGGAACGAGCCGCGCACCTCGCGCTCGGCCAGCAGCTTGTCCAGGATCTCCTGCTGATAGGGATAGGGCCGGATGTCGAACAGGAATTGGGGATGCTCCCGGTCGTAGTGCTCGGCCTTGAGCGCCTCCACCAGCCGTGGCCGCATGTCCGGGCTGTAGAACTCGAACTCGTCCGAATGCCAGTAGGTGTCAAAGGTGGCGGCGATCTTGCGGATCGTCGCGGGCAGGTCCTTCGCCGTGACCTTCACGTTCCATTCCAGGCCGCTGGAAATGGCGGCATTGGACAGGTTCGACGAGCCCACATAGGCCGTCGTGAAGCCGGTCTCCCGGTAGAACACATAGGTCTTTGCGTGCAGGCGCGTGCGCTTGGTGTCATAACTGACCTTGATGCGTGCGTTCGGCAGCTGGGCCAGCGCCTCCACGGCCTTGACGTCCGTCGCGCCCATGTAGGACGTGGTGATGATGCGCAGCTCCCCGCCCCGCCGGGCGAACGCCTCCAGGTCTTCGAGGATCAGCCGCAGGCCGCTCCACTTGATGAAGGACACCAGCATGTCGATGCGGTCGACGCTGGCGATCTCCTTCTTGAGCTCGGAGAACATCTGCGGCTCGTGCACCGCGCCGGTGAACAGGCTGCTCTGGGCGATGGAGGTCTCCGGGCGCACGG
>CADBZH010000002.1 GCA_902799045.1 uncultured Eubacteriales bacterium | reverse complement strand
TCTCCGCCCTACGGGCAGCTCTCCCCCTCACGGGGGCGAGGCAAAGTTTATTTAGCGCTTGGCTCGCCCCCGTGAGGGGGAGAGCTGGCAGCCGAAGGCTGACTGAGAGGGGCATTCCCCAGAAAAACGTGAAGAACCGAAAAAGCCTGACAAACATGCCGGAAAGGGGGCAGACCGATGTACCGCGTGGCGGATTGGGGGCAAAGGAAGCGGGAAATCGGCATGGCGCTTCGCCAGAGCGCCCATCTTCCCCATGAATCAGACCCGGAGCTGTACGCGGCTCTGTTGGAGGAGATCGGCATTGGGACGCGCCAGGATCTGAGCATCCTGATTTCCGTCGTCAACGATGCGATCATGACCGCGCGCCGGGAGGAACGCCCCACGACCCCGCTGGAGACCTTCCTCGACTGGCTGAAGGACGAGCGGGACGGATAGAGGCGCTTCACGGCACGCCTGGGAAGCGACGAAATGCAGCTGGCGAACAATGTGTTACAGATCCGGACGTTGCGTCCGGATCTGTATTTTTCTGCTGATGAGGAATCAATCTGTTTTGTCACATCGTTTCAGAACTTCCGCGCGCCGAGCATGGCGCCGCAGCTTTCGCGCACGATCAGGCTGCACTCCCGTATCTGCGAATAGGAACCGCCGCCGCCGTTCAGGCTGGCGATCAACTCCTCGATGGCCGTCACGCCGTGGTCGAAGGGATGCAGGTCCACAGTGGTAAGGGAGGGGTTGAGGAAGGGCGTGAAGAACTGGTTGTCGCAGCCGATCAGGGCCACGTCCTCCGGCACCCGGAGGCCGATGCGCTGTAGCTGCCGGAGCGCTCCCAGGGCCACGAGGTCGTTGATGGCGATCAGGGCCGTGGGCCGTCGGTCAGCGGAGGCGTCGTTGAACAGCCGGTTCACGCAGAATTCACCCGCCTGTGGCGTGAAGCCCGCGTCTGTGCGCATTTCCCGGTCGGAGGGCAGGCCCAGGCGCTCCATCTCTTCAAAGTAGGCCCGCCTGCGGGTGCTGGAGGAGCGCATGCCGCCAGAGCCGCCGATGAAGGCGATGCGCCGGTGGCCGAGCGTCACCAGATGCGCCAGTGACTTGCGCACGCTGAGGGAGAGGTCGGAGGTGATGTTCACGCAGCTGACGCCCTCCACGCGCGGCCCGATCGTGACGATGGGCATCCTCTGGGCGATGCGACAGAGGCGCTTGCGGATCTCGTCCAGGTCGCCCTGCTCCATGGCCGCGCCGACCACCACCGCGCCGCTGACCGGCAGGCGCAGCACGCTCTCCGTGGCGGTGTCCTCAGCGGCGGAGGAGAATTCCGGCTGGCAGACGAACAGCGGCCACCCGGCGCGACGGGCTTCCTGTTCCGCCCCGGCACAGAGCATGCTGTAGTAGGGGTTGGTAAGGTCGGAGATCACCAGGGCCAGGGCGTGGTCCTGCCCGCCTTCGGGGCGCTTCTCCGCGCTGATCTTCCGGTAGCCCAGCTGCCTGGCCGCGGCCTCCACCTTTTCGCGGGTCGTCGCGCTGGCGCTGCCGCCGGAGAGCACGCGGGAAACCGTTGCCAGGGACACGCCTGCCAACGCCGCGACATCGTGGATGGTGATGGTTCTCGGCTCCATCGAAATCCCTCCTGCCGTTGATTCACACAGCCAGTATACCATACATGAATGAAAATATCAACAGTAATTTTCGTTGAATTTCCGGCCTGATTTCATTTTATGATGAAAATATATGCCGGACTTTACAAAAAGTATTGACAGGTGCCATGATTGCACGTATAATGTTCCTGGACATTGAAAATGGTTTCAATGCGAATCGAATCTTGCGGGCCAAGCCCGTTGAGAAAAAAAGGAGGAACTACCCATGAAAAAAGCGCTTGCTCTGGTTCTGGCAATGCTCATGCTGCTCACCGCGGCCAGCTTCGCCGTCGCCGAAGAAGGACAGACCCTGACCGTCGTGGCTTGGGATGCCGAGACCACCCCCTATCTGGCCGCCCAGAAGGAAGCTTTTGAAGCCTCCCACCCCGGCGTGACCATCGAGTACGTCGACGTCGCTTCCCAGGATTACGCCGTGAAGACCACCACGATGCTGGCCGGCGGCGATTCCAGCGACATCTTCATGGTCAAGGAGATCACCGACCTGCTGAACTGGCAGGAGGCTGGCTACGAAGAGCCCCTGAACAGCTACATCGAGGCTTCCGGCTATGACCTGAGCGGCTTTGCCGGCATCGAGAGCAACTACGCCGTGGACGGCGAGCAGTACGCCCTGCCCTTCCGCAGCGACTTCTGGGTGCTCTTCTACAACAAGGATCTGTTCGACGCCGCTGGCGTGGCCTATCCCACTAACGACATGACCTGGGAGCAGTACGCGGACCTGGCCAAGCAGATGACCAGCGACGGCGTCTTCGGCACCCACTATCACACCTGGCTGAGCGCGGTTGTGAACTGGGATGTCTGCGACGGCGTGAACACGCTGATCGACGGCAACTATGACGACCTGGCCTACTTCTATGAGCTGTATCAGTCTCTGGAAGACGCGGGCGCCTGCATGGCCTATGACGAAGTGAAGGCCGCCGGCCTGCACTACTCCGCCGCCTTCGAGAACGGCAACGTCGCCATGCTGCCCATGGGCTACTGGTTCGTGTCCACCATGATCCAGGCCATCAAGGACGGCACCTGCAGCTTCAACTGGGGCATCGTCGCGGTTCCCCACAAGGATGACGTCGCCGCGGGCTCTTCCTTCGGCAACCTGACCGGCGCCATGATCAACGCCAAGTCTGAGAACAAGGATCTGGCCTGGGAGTACATCTCCTGGCTGGCCGGCGAGGAAGGCTCCATCGCCACCGCTTCCACCGGCACCCGTCCCGCCTGGGTTTCCGAGGCCGTTGCCGAGGCCATGGCTTCTGCCGATGGCTTCCCGACCGACGATGCCAGCAAGGCCGCTCTGATCCCCACCTATGTGGGCATCGAGATCCCGGCTTCCGAGCATTCCTCCGAGATCAGCACCGTGCTGAACGAGGAGCACACCCTCATCATGACCCGCGAGTACACCATCGAAGAGGGCATTGAGGAGATGAACGAGCGCGTGGCCGAGATCCTGGGCTGATCGCTCAAGCTCTGAATTGACCTGACGCAACGGCGGGGAAGGCGAACGCTCGCCTTCCCCGCGCTGTTATGATGACCCGCATGAGGAATTAGGAATGGGGAGCGCTGGCCCCGAGGCATTCCTCGTTCCTAATTCATCATTCGCAATTGCATTGAAAGGAGCGCTGCCAGCATGGACCAGGAGAGAAGAATCATCTATAAGCGCAACAAGACCCGCTACGAGCGCAAGAAGGAATTGATCGCCTATTCCTTCATCGCGCCGAACTTCATCGGCTTCGCGGTATTCACGCTGCTGCCGGTGCTGTTCTCCATCTTCCTGTCCTTCGTCAAGTGGAAGGGCGGCGATTTCAGCACGATGGAGTGGGTCGGCCTCGGCAACTACGCGGAGATCTTCAAGACCGCGAAGGTGGCCGAAAAGGGCCTGGGCTACCTGTTCACGAAGGTGGACCTCGGCATCGCGCTGAAGAACACGCTCTTCTACACGGTCATCACCGTGCCGCTTACGCTGATCTGCGCCATGGCGCTGGCCCTGGCCCTGAACAAGGCCGTGAAGGGCGCGGTGGGCTTCCGCACCGTGTTCTTCTTCCCGTATGTCGCCTCGATGGTCGCCATCTGCGTCTGCTGGCGCTTCATGATGATGAAGGACGGCCCGATCAACCAGCTGATCATGGCCCTCGGCGGCAGCTTCAACAAGAGCTGGACGGCGGACAGCGGCATGGCCATATGGTCCATCATACTGGTCAGCGTCTGGCGAAACATGGGCTACTATATGGTCATCTATCTGGCGGCGCTGCAGGGCGTGCCGACGGACCTGTACGAGGCCGCGACGATGGACGGCGCGAACAAGTGGCAGCAGTTCACCCACGTGACCCTGCCGCAGCTGCGGCCCACCACGTTCTTCGCCTCCACGATGATGATCATCTCCTGCTTCAAGATCTACGACGTGGTGGCCATCATGACCGAGGGCGGCCCGGGGCGCTCCACGAAGATGCTGGTTACCTACATCTACGACGAGGCCTTCTCGAACTTTAACTACGGCATCGCCAGCGCCATCGCCATGGTGCTGCTGGTGATCGTGCTGGTCTTCACGCTGGCGCAGTTCAGCATGGAAGGCAAGTACGCCAACAACTGAGGGGAGGGGAGCAGATATGACGCAACTGGCTGTGAAAAAGGACGCGGGCATCGCGCGCTCGCCCCTGAGCGTGGTTTTGAAGGCGCTTTTGTACATCGTGTTGATCGCCACGGCGCTGTTTACGCTGATCCCCTTCGTGTGGATGCTCTCCGCGTCGCTGAAGCTGGACCGCGAGGTGTTCAGCTATCCGATCCGCTGGATCCCGGAGACCTTCCACTGGGAGAACTATAGCCTGATCTGGTCGAAGGTGCCACTGCTGACATACTTCAAAAACACCGCGCTGATCGCCATCCTGGTGACGTTCATCCAGACGCTGACCTCCTCCTTTGCGGCCTATGCCTTCGCGAAGCTGCAGTTCAGAGGTCGAAACACGCTGTTCATCTGCTATGTGGCCACCATCGCCGTGCCGTGGCAGACCTACATGCTGCCGCAGTTCATCCTGATGCGCTCCATGGGCCTGTATGACACGCTCTGGGCCATCGTGGTGCTGCAATCCTTCAGCGCCTTCGGCGTGTTCCTGATGCGCCAATTCTACCAGGGCATCCCCACGGAGCTCTGCGAAGCGGCCCGCATCGACGGACTGAGTGAATATGGCATCTGGGCGCGGATCATGCTGCCGCTGTCCAAGGCCGCCGTCGCGACCCTGGTGATCTTCACCTTCGTCGGCACCTGGAACGACTACATGGGCCCGATGATCTACCTGACCCGCGACATCAACAAGACCGTGCAGGTGGGCCTGCGCCGCTTCATCCAGGAGAATTCCAGCGACTATCACCTGATCATGGCCGTGTCCGTGTGCAGCCTGCTGCCGGTTTCCGTGGTGTTCCTGGCGCTGCAGAAGTACTTCATCCAGGGCATCGCCACCACCGGCCTGAAGGGCTGACGAACGGGGGAGAACCATGTTCACAGAGGACATCGACCGCTATCCCATTCACGAGCTGATGAAGGAGCGCCTGGGCTACGTCATTCCGCCCGCGAGCCTCACGGGCGACTGGGAGCGCCTCGGTCCCGACCGCCGCGAGCCCATTCGCCGCCTGGCGGAGCGCTACCGGGAGGAGCCGTATGCCCAGCTGACCGCCGCGCAGTACATGGCCTTCGCCCGAACGGGCAACCGGGGCATCATGGAAGCGCCCTACTTTCAGCGCCGGAAGAAGCTGATCGCGGCGGTGATGGGCGTTTGCGCCGGGGACGAGCCCCAGGACGACCTGGATGCCGTCGTGGACGGCCTCTGGCTGATCTGCGAGGAGACCAGCTGGGTCATCAGCGCCCACAACGCCGGCGAACACGACGGCGTGGAACCCCGCGCGTACATGCCCCTGCCGGACCCCGAGAGGCCCTACGTGGACCTGTTTGCCGCCCAGACGGCGATGATCCTGGCGCTCACCTGCCAGCTGCTTTCCGAGCAGCTGGACGACATCGCGCCGCTGATCCGCCGTCGGGTGCGAAGCGAGATCGAGCGGCGGGTGATCGTCCCCTTTGAGACGCGGGACGACTTCTGGTGGCTGGGCTTCATCCGGAAGGACCTGTGTAACTGGACGCCCTGGATCGTCTCGGACGTGGCGTTTGCCGCCTTCTTCTGCGTCGAGGATCGACGGCGCCTCTGCGACCTGCTGGACCGGGCCTGCCGCGCCATGGACCGCTACCTCGACGTCATTCCCGAGGACGGCGGCTGCGACGAGGGCGTGGGCTACTGGAACATGGCCACCGGCGCGGTGCTGGACTTTTTGCAGCTCCTTGAGGATCAGCTGGGCAGCTGGCGCTTTGGCCGCGTGGAGAAGCTGAGGCGCATGGCGCACTTTCCGCTGGACATGTGGTTGGGCGGAGACTGGTTCGCGAACTTCGGCGACTGCGACGCCCGGCCGGACGTGCCGGGGGAGCGCCTGCAATACGCGGGCAAGCGGCTGAAGATGCCGGAGCTGATCGACTTCGGGACCCTCTTCCGCGGCGATCCGACGGACGCAGTCAGCGACACGCCCCAGTTCTGGCGGCTGACGAACAACCTGAAGGCCCCGCCGAAGGATGTGAACGCGATCGAGCCGCCGGAGGAGGCCTGGCTCCAGGATCTCGAGATTCGCAGCCTCACGCGCGACGGCGTGACGCTGGTGGCGAAGGGCGGCGCGAATTTCGGCAGCCACAACCACAACGACTGCGGCAGCTTCATATTGTTTGTCGACGGCGAGCCGCAGATCGTGGACGCCGGCAACATGACCTACAGCCGCAAGACCTTCTCCGAGCAGCGCTACACCCTCTGGAACATCCGCTCGAAGTATCACAACGTGCCGATGATCGGAAAACACGAGCAGCTGGAGGGCACACAGCGCAGGGCGCGGGACGTCAGGCCCGAGGCGGACGGCCTGTCGATGGACATCGCCGCGGCCTATCCCGAGTCGGCGGGCGTCATCGCCCTGCATCGGCAGTTCACGCTCGATGCGCAGGGAAAGCTGACGCTGAAGGACGCCGTCGAGCTCTCGGCCCCGGCGGACGTGACGGAGGCGTTCCTGCTGCGCAACCCACCGGAAATCTCGGGAAGCGGCGTCGTTTCCGGCAGGATCAGGATTGTGGCAAACGCGCCGATGAGCATCGGCGTGGAGGAGATTCCCGTCACCGATCCGCGCATGGCGCGGAACTACCCGGGCAGCCTCTGGCGCGTGACATTCACAAGTGCGTCGGCGAAGGCCCATAACATGCAGTTTGAAATTGGAAGGATGCACCGATGAACAGATACGCAAGCAATCCAATCCGGTCCCGCGCGGACCTGGCGTGCCTGGCCGCCGAACTGATCGAGCCGCTGGTGCCCTGCCTGAGCGAAGGCAAGGCGCGCCTGCACATCGGCGACACCGGCGCGGTGTACGACGAGGCCATCGCGGGCATGGAGGGCTTTTCCCGGGTGCTCTGGGCGCTGGTGCCCATGCTGGCGGGCAAGTGCCCGGAGGCGGAAGCGCTCTGGGCCGTCTGGCGAGAGGGGCTGATCCACGGCACGGATCCCGATCACGCGGAATACTGGGGCGACATCGGCGAGTTTGACCAGCGCATGGTGGAGATGGCCGTAATGGGCATGGCCCTCTGCATGATCCCGGAGCGCTTCTATTACGAACTGCCCGCCGGGGCTCGGGTCAATCTGTACAACTGGCTCAACCAGATCAACCGGCATGAGATGCCCCAGAACAACTGGCTCTTCTTCCGGGTGCTGGTGAACATCGGCTTCATGCACGTGGGCCTGCCCGCCGACGAGGCGCGTCTGAAGGACG
This sequence comes from uncultured Eubacteriales bacterium, assembly GCA_902799045.1. Taxonomy (GTDB): domain Bacteria; phylum Bacillota; class Clostridia; order Christensenellales; family Aristaeellaceae; genus UBA2862. The sequence continues at coordinate 291,487 of CADBZH010000002.1, read as the reverse complement.
ACCTCGACAACCTGGAGACGCACTACTGCGGCGACGGCTGGTACTATGACAAGCCCGCCCAGCGCGATTACTACACGCTTTGGGCGTTCCACTACTACGGCCTGGTCTACGCCCGGTTCATGGGCGAGCGTGATCCGGAGCGCTGCCGGCGCTTCATCGAGCGCGCGAGGCTGATCGCGCCGCGCTTCGCCGCCTGGTTTGACGGCGAGGGACGCGCGCTACCCTATGGGCGCAGTCTGACCTATCGCTTTGCCGAGGGCGCGTTCTGGAGCGCCTGCGCCCTGGGCGGCGCCACCCAGGAGGGCCTCGACTGGGGCGCCATCAAGGGGCTGCTGCTCAAAAACCTGCGCTGGTGGATGAAGCAGCCGATCTTCGACCGCGACGGCATCCTCACCATCGGCTACGGCTATCCGAACCTCATATTCGCCGAGGGCTACAACGCGCCCGGCTCGCCCTACTGGGCCATGAAGGTTTTCGCGGTGCTGGCCCTGCCGGAGGATCATCTCTTCTGGCAGGCGGAGGAGGCGGATTACACGCCGCCGCGGGTGCTGCTGGACGAGCAGGCCCGGCTGCTGGTCACCCGCGACGCTGATAACCGCTCGGTGATTGCCTACACCGCCGGGAACCACGCCTACGAGCACGCCCATGAGGACGAGAAGTACGAAAAGTTCGCCTATTCCACCCGCTTCGGCTTTTCCGCCTCGAAGGAGGCGGGGACGCTGAAAAAGGGCGCGTTCGACAGCATGTTGGCCCTTCGGGGGCAGCGCGGCCTGTGGCACGTGCGCAGCGGACTCGAGCGCTTCAGCCTCTCTGAAAGAGAGGTGCGCTTCACCTGGCAGCCGATGGACGGCGTCACAATCGACACAGTCGTCATTCCCTGCGGCCCCTGGCATGTGCGCCGACACGTGATCCACTCCGACCGTGCCCTGGAGGCCGCCGAGGGCGCCTTCGCCGTCTGCCGCGATTACGCGGGCAGCCGGCCCTGCGACCGGGTAGCCAGCGAGAGGATCGCCAGCGAATCGATGGCCGCGGCGAGGTGCGAAAAGGGCTCCTGTGCCATCTATGCCATCGAGGGCTACGATAAGGGAGAGGTCATCGAGACCGAGCCGAACACCAGCCTGATGTACCCCAGAACGCTGATTCCCACGCTGCTGAAGGCGATCGAGCCCGGCGAGACGCGCCTGGTTTGCGCCGTCTGCGCCACCGAAGACGGCACCCTGCCGAACGGGATTCCCAAGGAGGTAATGCAAATTGCGGAACAATGCCGCTGAAATCCTTCGCCGTGCCGCGAAGAAGTATCGCGCCACCGCGCCGCTGGCGACCCACGACGATCAGCTGCCCTATCGGGGCGGCGAGGGCTGGCTGGCCTCGCCCTTTGACGGCAACAGCTGGTGGACCGGCGGCTTCTGGCCGGGCCTGATGTGGCTGCTGTGGTCCGCCTCCGGGGACGACTGGTTCAGGGACGAGGCCCTGCGCTCGGAGGATCTGCTCACCGCCGAATTCAGAACCTTTGAAAAGCTCAACCACGACGTGGGCTTCATGTACCTGCTCTCCTGCGGAGCGCACTTCAAGATGCTGGGCGATCCCCAGGCCGGAACGGACACGCTTCACGCCGCGAATCTGCTGATGGGCCGCTTCAATCCGAAGGGCTACATCCGCGCCTGGAACGAGCGGGAACGCGTGGGCTTTGCCATCATCGACTGCCTGATGAACCTGTCGCTGCTGTTCTGGGCCAGCGATGTGACCGGCGATCCCCGCTTTGCCCACGTGGCGCGCGCCCACGCGGACACCACGCTGCGCGAATTTGTGCGTGAGGACGGCTCGGTGTGCCACATCGTGGAGTTTGACCCGATGACCGGCGCACGGGTGCGCGAGCACGGCGGCCAGGGCTATGCCGAGGGCACGGCCTGGTCGCGGGGGCAGGCCTGGGCGCTCTATGGCTTTGTGCTGGCCCATGCCAACACGGGCGAGGCGCGCTATCTGGAAGCGTCGCGCCGGGTGGCTGGGTTCTTCATGGAGCACATCCGCGAGGACGGCCTGACGAATTGCGATTTCCTCCAGCCCGATAGCCCGGAGCGCATCGACAACATCGCCGGGGCCTGCGCCGCCTGCGGCCTGATCGAGCTGCACCGCCAGACTGGCGACGGCCGGTATCTGGCCGCCGCAGAGAAGCTGCTGGACGGCCTGATCGACCATTGCTGCGACTGGTCGGAGGAAAAATGCGGCCTGCTCACCAAGTGCACCGCCAGCTATCACGACGACGCGGCGGGCGTGCACACGAACATCGTCTATGGCGACTATTTCTTCGTCGAGGCGCTGGCGAAGCTGGCCGGCTGCGACCCGATGATCTGGCGCGCGGAGGACAAGGCACATGATTGAAATCACCGTTCGGGACGCGGCCGGAAACGCACTGGCCAGCGTCAGGCATGAGAATGAGGCGCTGCTGTGCTTTGACCGCGCGTATATGGACGGCGACCGCGTCGAGATCGACGCCGGGAAGTCGCGCCACATCCTCTTTCAGCCGGACGTGTCCATCCTGCCCGGAGAGGTCTATCTGCCGGAAGGCAGGTTGACCTGGACCGTTCCGCAGGGCGAGCATCGCCTGGCCTATCGCCCCGGCGCGTTCACCGAGGCGCGACACATCGTCTCGGCCCGCCTGATGACGGAGACGGAGACGCGCGCCCGGCGCAATCTGGCGTGCAATCCCGCCGATCTGCGCGGCGACACCGATTTCTTTCCCCACTGCACGGCCAATGTGGAGACGCGCGGTGAGAGCTGCTTTGCGGCCCGCAACGTGATCGACGGCATGCGCTTCAACACCTTCCACGGCGAATGGCCCTTCCAAAGCTGGGGCATCGGCGCGCGGGAGGATGCCTGGTGCCTGTTGGATCTGGGACGCGAGGTCCAGATCGACGCCATGGCGCTGACGCTCCGCGCGGATTTTCCCCACGACGCCTGGTGGGTGAGGGGACAGGTGGCGCTCAGCGACGGTGCGATCGTGGATTTTCCGCTCGAGAAGACCGGCGATCGCCAGGTCGTCGAACTGGGCCGGCATCGTGTGCGCTGGCTGCGGCTTCAGAACATGGTCAAGAGCGACGATCCGTCGGCGTTTCCGGCGCTGATCGAATGGGAGGTCTTCGGCTCGGATGTCGACGAGTGACGTTGCGGTGAATTGCGGGAAGCGGATATCGCTTCCTGCTTTTTATCGCGCAAGGGTTACGCTGTAAACTGATATGTGCTATAATGAGACTACCTGAATCCCCCGGAAGGAGAGAACCCATGAAAAAGGCATTCATCGCGCTCTTGATCATCCTGTCCGTCGTGCTCCTGGCGCTGCCCGCCGTGGCGGAAGGCGCGGCCATCGAGCATTGGTCGCCGGATTCCCCGGCCATGCAGTCCATCGTCAGCTTTGTCGAGGCGTCCGTGGACGAGAGCTCGGAGGGCTTCATTCCCGTCGCGGATCGCATCGCCGTGTTTGACATGGACGGCACGCTCTACGGCGAGCGCTTTCCCACCTACTTCAACGACTGGCTGTACATCAACCGGGCGCTGTATGACGATGGCTACGAGGCCCCGGAGGAGCTGAAGGCCTTTGCGCAGGCCTGGGAGGACAAGGTGCTCAGGGGCGAGCCCATCGAGGACTTTGACGCCTTGGAGCGCGAGCTCGGCCCGAAGCTGTACAAGGGCCTGACGCCGGACGAATACGCGGACGTGGTGCGCGCCTTCAAGGCCATGGACGTGCGCGGCTTCTCGGGCATGACCTACGGCGAGGCCTATTTCCAGCCGATGGTGTCCCTGGTGAAGTATCTGTGCGAGCATGATTACGCCGTCTACATCGTCAGCGCCACCTATCGCGACGCCGTGCGCGTGATGACCGAGGGCGTGCTGGACGAATACATTCCCTATGACCACGTGATCGGCACGGATCTCAAATACGTGGCGTCCGGCGACACGGATGAGAACAGCATGTTCTATGAGCTGACGCCCGAGGACGACTTGGTGATCGCCGGCGAGCTGTTCCTGAAGAACCAGAAGACCAACAAGGCCGCCATGATCCAGCAGGAGATCGGCAGGGTGCCGGTGCTGGCCTTCGGCAACTCCACCGGGGATTTCTCCATGGCCACCTACACCCTCTCGAACGACAAATATGCCGCCCGAGCCTACATGCTGCTCTGTGACGACACCGAACGCGACTACGGCGACCCGGAGGCCGCGGCGAAGTTCAAGGGGAAGTGCGACGCCAACGGCTTCTACACCGTCAGCGAAAGGGACGAATTTGAGAGCCTGTATCCCGATGGCGTCGAGATGACGAGCGCCGAAGACGGCTATCAGCTGGAGCAGGTCGTGGTGCTGAGCCGACACAACATCCGAGCGCCGCTCTCCAATTCCGGCTCCGCCGTGGCAGAGCTGACGCCCCACGCCTGGACGGAATGGACCGCCCCGGAGAGCGAATTGACACTGAAGGGCGGCGTCAACGAGACGCTGATGGGCCAGTACTTCAGGAAGTGGCTGGAGAGCGAGTCGCTCATCCCCGAAAACTGGATCCCCGAGGCCAGGCAGGTGCGCTTCTACACCAACGCCCGCCAGCGCACCATCGCCACGGCCCGCTATTTCGCCGGCGGCATGCTGCCCATCGCCGATGTGGACATCGAATACCACGGCGAGATCGGCGCCTACGATCCCGTGTTCAAGACGGTGCTCACCTATGTGAACGACGCCTACCGGGAGGCCGTGCAGGCCCAGATGGAGGCGCAGTTCGGCCTGTGGGAGGATTCTCCGGCGCGCCAGAGCTACGCCGAGGCGCTTGCGCTGCTCAGTGACGTGCTGGACTTTGACCAGTCCAACGGCTGCCTGTCCGGCGAATACGCACCCTGGGCCGCCGACGACACCCGGATCGAGCTGGAGGAGGGCAAGGAGGCCACGGTGAAGGGCTCCCTCAAGACGGCTCAGGCCGCCGCCGAGGCGCTGATCCTGCAATACTATGAGCTGGACGACGCCAACGCCGCCGCCTTCGGCCACGACCTGACGGACGAAGAGTGGCTTCGCCTGGCCGACCTCACCACGCTGTACCGGTCGGTGAAGTTCGGCTGCCCGCTGATCGGCGTGAACGCGGCCCACAACATGCTGGCGGAATTGCTCGCCGAGCTTCGGACGCCGGATCGCGTGTTCACGTTCCTCTGCGGGCATGATTCCAACGTGGCCACCGTGCTGAGCGCGCTGGGCGTGACAGAGTACGAGCTGTCCGGCGCCCTGGAGAGGAAGACCCCCATCGGCGTCAAGCTGCTGTTTGAGCGCTGGCGTTCGGTGGACGGCGAGGCATACGCGCGGGTGCGCCTCGTGTATCCCAGCACCGAACAGCTGCGGGATCGCGCGCCGATGTCGCTGGAGAATCCGCCGATGTCCTTCGATGTTCCGCTGCCCGGCCTGGAGAGGAACGCGGACGGCTATTACCGGCTGGACGACGTGTGCGCCTGCATGCAGCAGGCCATCGACGCCTACGACGGCCTGGTCGAAACCTACGGCCCGTCGGAAACGGCGCTGGATGCCGCCGCGTGATATCCAGGCAGAAGGTGTATCACAAAACCCGGGGGAATCGGTGAAAACCAGTCAGGCAATCATGCGTACAGATCCTTCGCTCTGCTCAGGATGACAGGGTTTCGATTCGTTGTCATCCTGAGCGAAGCGAAGGATCTGTACGCTCTGTTGGCAAACAGCGTTGAAAGAGAAAACCTGCAAGCCCCTCGTCTCATTCCACGAGAATCCATGAAGAGCCAAAAAGAAAGCGGACAGACCAAAGGGGCCGCATTTGCCGCCCCTTTGGTCATGGGATCCACTCGCCGTCGATGTCCAGAATGCGGTCGAAGGGAATGATCGTTCCGTCCGCCATGTAAAGTTCCCGCTCGTATTCGCGGACCCTGCGCACATTGCCGGTGACGCTTGTGTATTCGCCGCCGGCCTTGCGCGGATCCGGGCGAAAGTAGGTGACGGTGACGGTGGGGGAATCCGCGAGGCGATCTCTCAATGTCGCCAGCTTCTCGCCGAGGGCCAGCCGCTCGGCGTCGGTCAGCTCCCGCTGATCCCCCGTCTGACGCGCCGCCTCGGCAATGGCGTCGCCATAGCCCGTCAGCGCCGCGAATGGCGCGAACTGCGCCGCACGGTTCAGCCGGGACATCCTGGGGTGTCGCTTCGACGTGGAATGGGGCAGGGCGATGATGTCGTCGTATCGATTTTCGTCAGGCACGGTGTCCTCCGATCTGGGCGTTGCGATCCTTCGCCGTCGCGCCCTCCTCCAGGTTCATGCCCCGCAGGATGGCGTTTTTCCCGTATTTCTTCTTGATGTCCAGCACCGCGCGCTGACGGCGCTTTTCCCTTTCCCGGGCCGCCTCCTCGGCGGCTTCGCGCTCGGCCTCGGCGGCGTAGTCCGTGAACATGTCCAGCTGTACCGGCGCCTCTGCCTCGGCCCGCTTCGCCGCGGATTCATCGACGATGTGGTTGGCCACCACATACATCCGCCGCACCAGCAGGCTTTTGTCCACGATGCGGTCGAACAGCTCCGAAATGGCGCGGGTGATCTCCCGGGTCGATGAAGTCGGGCCGTCAAGGTTGATGGAGCCGTGCGCCGGCTTGGGAACGCTGCGCCCATACCAATCCAGCGTGACCGGCCCCTTGTAGCGTCCGCGTCGGTCGGGATCAGCCAGGTTTTCGATGTCATAGCCCACGGTCAGCACCATCTGGTCGGTCACCAGCCTCTTGTCCACCAGATCGAGCACCAGGGCGTCGGCCATCTCCTTCACCACCAGCCTGGCCATGTCGAAGGGATAGGGCTCCTGGAGCACCTGGCCGGAGCTGATGCTGTTGTTTTCGGGCTTGTAGGCCTTGATGTCCGCGATGGTGCAGGGCTCCCAGCCCCAGGCGTGATCGATCAGAAGCTCCGCGTTCACGCCGAACAATCGGTAGAGCAGCTCCTCGTTTTCCAGCGAACAGCGCGCCACGTCGCCCATCGTCATCAGATTGTGCGCCTCCAGCTTGCGGGCGTAGCCCTTGCCGACGCGCCAGAAATCGGTGAGGGGACGGTGGGCCCACATTTGCTTTCGGTAGCCCGCCTCGTCCAGCTGGGCGATGCGCACGCCGTCCGCGTCGGCGGGCATGCGCTTGGCGACGATGTCCATGGCGATCTTGCAGAGATAGAGGTTCGTGCCGATGCCCGCCGTGGCGGTGATGCCCGTCTGGCTCAGCACGTCGCGGATCATCGTCATGGCCAGATCATGGGCGCTCATGCCGTAATGCTTCAGGTAGTGCGTCACATCCATGAACACCTCGTCCACCGAATAGACGTGGATGTCCTCCGGGGCGACGTATCGGGCATAGATGTCAAAGATGCGCGTGGAAAGGGCCATGTAATGGGCCATCTGCGGCCTGGCGACGACGTAATCCACGGCGAGGGAAGGGTTACTTTCAAGCGCCGTGAGGCTGACGGAAGCGCCGCTGAGCCGACCGCCCGGGGCACGGCGGCGGCGCTCGGCGTTGGCCTGCTTCACCTTTTGGATGACCTCGAACAGCCGCGGCCGCCCGGGAATGCCAAAGGACTTCAGGCTGGGCGACACGGCCAGGCAGATGGTCTTGTCCGTCCGACGCTCGTCCGCGACGACGAGATTCGTGGTCAGCGGGTCCAGCCCCCGTTCCGCGCACTCCGCCGAGGCGTAGAACGACTTGAGGTCGATGGCGATGTACTGCCGGTTTTCACTGGGTTCACCCATGCCGTCGCCTCCCTTCTCCTCTGCATTCATTTTACCACAAATGCGCCGCCAATGAAAGCGCGATTCCTCCACAGACAAAACACGCCAGCCTGTTCTCCAAGCTGACGTGCATAGGTGGTGCCGGTGGCCGGACTCGAACCGGCATGGTTTCCCGCCGCATTTTGAGTGCGGTGCGTCTGCCAATTCCGCCACACCGGCGAATATTCGAGCGAAAAGCACCGAACAATAGACAGTATAGCGCATTTTGCCGCAAAAATCAAGACCCGAAATGCAAATGTTCGCTTTGCAAACCGAAGGAAATGGTGTATAATAAGGAAAAACGGAAGCGGGGGAGGTGGATCGTGCATGGAGGAGAGCCAGTTGATCCATCGGGCATCCGAGGGCGACGCGGCGGCTTTCAACGCATTGCTGGGCCAGCATGAGCGCCGCATGTACGCGGTGGCGCTGCGCATGTGCGGCAACGCCGAGGACGCGCAGGACTGCCTCCAGGAGGCCATGCTGCGCGTTTATCGCGCCATTTCCGGCTTCAAGGGCCAGTCGTCGTTTGCCACCTGGGTCTATCGCATCACGATGAACACCTGCCTGGACGAGTTGCGCAAGCGCAAGAATCGCCCGAACACCTCGCTGGACAGCCTGGTGGATTCGGGGTGGTCGCCCGCCGACGAGGACGACACGCCGGAAAAGCACGCCCTGCGCGTCGAGGTGCGCGCCAGCCTCCAGGGCTTCATAAAGGAGCTGCCGGAGGACATGCGCTCCGCCATCGTGTTGCGCGACATCGAAGGCTATGCCTATGAGGAGATCGCGCAGATGCTGGACACCAACGTGGGCACCATCAAATCCCGCATCAGCCGCGGCCGCGAAAAGCTGCGCGAGAAAATCAAGCTGAAGTCGGAACTTTTTGACAGGTACCGCGTCTAAACAGTGACGCGCCGGAATGGGCGAAATTGATCGATAGAAGGGAGGGCTTTCAATGACCTGCGAGGAGCTGAACGGTCTGCTGGACCGCCTGATGGACGACGAGCTGACCGAGGATGAGCGCCAGGCGATGATCGCGCACGGGGCGGAGTGTCCCGACTGCGCCGAGGCCATTCGCGCGACGCTTCAGATGAAAGCCCTGTTTGAAGAGATGGAGCCGGAGGTGGACGTGCCGCTGGCCGTGCAGGCCAGGTGGCGCGGCGCGGTGCGCGAGGAGGCTGCGCGCTCGAAGAAGCGCCGGCTGACGCGCTGGATCGGCTCCGTCGCCGCCGCGGTGGTGGTGCTGGTGGGCGTTGGCCTGGCCGTGAACGGCGGCCTGGCGCCCCGAAATGCCGCGCTTCAGACAAAGACCTCTGAGGCCGCCGGTGAAGCGGAGCTTGCGGAGGCCGAATACGAGGAGGCGCCGCAGGTGGAAGTGATCGAGGCGGACGGCGAGAGCGCGGTGCTGGCCGCACCGGAGCTGGAAGAGGAAGCCATGCCGATGGCGGCGGAGGAGGCCGATTTGGCCTTCGAGGCGGAGGAAGAGATCGTCATCGCCGAGGGAGCCACGTCAGCGCTCGACGAGGGCGAAGGAGTCGCTTCGGAGGAGGCCGACGCCGTAAACGACTTCTCCATCCGGCTGGGCGAGACCAGCTGCGCCGCGGTGGCCAAGCAAGCGCCCGCCATCGAATTGACGCTGCATGTGGAGGATGTGGAGGACGCCTGCCGCGTCGCCTCCGACCTGGCCGGGGAGTTCGACGGCGTCGCGGACGTGCAGGCCGTCGAAGGCGGCAGCGCCAACGTGTATGTGGAGCTCTACGCCCGGGAGGCCGGGGATTTCCTGAAGGCTGTGGCGAAGCTGGACGCCTCCGAGAGCGCGCCGGCGCTGCCGGACGTGCCGGAGGAGGGCTCGCTGCTTGTGCTGCTGGTGATCGAGCCGATGGAATAGTGGAACCAATGGGAATGAATCCCCGTCCAAGCGATTGTGACGGGGATTTTCCCTGCAATCATACCAAGAAAGAAGGAATCTGCGATGAAAAAGCTATTGGCGATTGTGATGATGCTGGTGCTCCTGTCCGTTGGCGCGCTGGCCGAGGGGACTCTGACGACCCAGGGCGTGGGCGTGGTGATGGTGAACGCCGACCGCGCCACCATCAGCCTGGACGTGCGGGAAACCGCCGTCGACGTCCAGACCGCTCAGACCGCGGTGAACGAAAAGATGAACGCCGTGATCGAGGCCATGCGTGAGGCCGGCGTGGCGGAGGGCGACCTGGCCACCAACGGCATCGGCATCTATGCCAACTACGACTATTCCATGGGCGAGGAGCTGACGGGCTACACCGCCTACAACAGCGTCGTCGTCACCGTCGCGGACGTGGACAACGTGGGCGCTTACATCGACGCTGCCTTCGCCGCCGGGGCGAACGGCCTGGACTACGTGCAGTTCTTCGCGGTCGATACCGCCGAGGCCGCCGACCAGGCGCTCGCGCTGGCCGTGGAGGACGCCCGTCACAAGGCCGGGGTGCTGGCCGACGCCGCGGGCGTCAAGCTGGGAGAGCTGCGCGAGATCCGCAACGCCTTGACCGACAGCTATATTCCGGACAACGGCTTCGCCACCAAGGCCGAGGCGGACGCCGGCGCGGGCACCCCGGTGCTGGCTTCCCGTCAGCAGGTCAGCGCCAGCGTCACCCTCGTCTTTGACATCGACGGAGAATGACGGCCGTCCCCTTGCGCTTTCGGCCCGTTTGGGATATAATAACAGCGCAAGCAACAATAAGGAGGCGGATGCACATGGATGAGGAACTGGATCTTGTCGTATTTGAGGACGATGCCGGCAACGAGCTGACCATGGAAGTGCTGGATTACCTGGCCTACGAGGGCAAGGAATACGCGCTTCTGACCGAATACGTGGAAGACGAGGATGACGACGGCGACGAGGATGAACCCGTGGAGGTGTTCATCATGGAGGTCCGCCCCGTGGGCGAGGACCAGGAGGAGTTCGTCGAGGTGGACGAGGAGCTGGCCCAGACCCTGATGAAGATCTTCGAGTCCAACGATTTCGACGAAATCTACGACGACGAGGAATAATAACACATTTATTCCATTGACCGGATTGATTCGCCCGGCGGCGCGCGCTATAATGATGGCGGCGCCGCCGGTTGCTCATCCGGCAAAAAGCGCCCGGGAGGGGAAGAGAAGGCATGGCATCGTCGCTCACGCGGAAGATGATCATGGAATCGTTGATGAAGCTGCTCGACGAGCGTCCGCTGAGCAAGGTCTCCATCAAGGATATCGTGGAGGACTGCGGCATCAACCGCAACACCTTTTACTATCACTTCGCGGACCTGCCGGACCTGGTGGAAGCCATCATGCGTGACGAGGTGGATCGCATCATGCAGAGCTATCACGGCATTTCCTCCCTGGAGGAGTGCGCCGCGGCGGCAATGAAGCTCTCCATCGAGCACAAGCGGGCCGTAATGCACATCTACAACTCGGCCAATCGGGATATCTACGAGCGCTATCTGATGGAGATCTGCGAATACGTGGCCACCACGCTGGTCGACAACCTGATCGCCGGGCGTCCCGTGCCCGAGGAAGACCGCTGCGCCATCCTTCAGGGCTATCGCTGCGAGCTGTTCGGCCACGTGCTGGACTGGTTGAGCCGGGGGATGAGTTCCGAGCAGGAGAAGCACTTCCTGCGCCTGTGCGAGCTGCGCCGGGGCATGACCGAGGAGATGCTGAAGCGAAGCCTTTGACCCGGAACCGTAAATAACAGACCGAAGTCTATTAATGATAAGAAATAGACTTCGGTCTGATTTATGTCGCCGTGAAGGAAACAGACCCCATCACCGAAGGATGAGGGCTGCATGGATGGACATGGAAAGAACAGAGCCCACATAACCGCACGCGAACGCCATGAATAGGATCCTTCGCAGCGCTCAGGACGACAGGGATTGCGATACGCTGTCATCCCAAGCGCTGCGAAAGATCTGTGCGAAGCGTCAGGAAGCTGCGATCTGCAAATATAAACTCTCCGAAAAAACCAATACAGCCCGAAAGCCGCTGCCAGACAAAACCGGTCGAATGCCCAAATTTTGGGCGTGAGGCCGGTTTTGTCCGTTTTCAGCGCCGGTCATCGCTGGTATACTGGCGCATGGAAAAAACGAGGAGGTGGCATTATGCGCTCCGTCAAACTCATTCGGGCTGCGAAGGCCGGATACATCGCCCTGTCCGCCACGTTCTGCGCGCTGGGGCTTCTGCTGATCCTGAGGCCGGATATCTCCGTGGATTGGATCGGCGTGCTGGTCGGCGCGGGCCTGGTCGCCTTCGGCGTCATCAAGTTGGTCGGCTACTTTTCCAAGGACCTCTACCGGCTGGCCTTCCAGTTTGACCTCGCCTTCGGCTGCCTGCTGATCGCCATCGGGGCGATGATCCTGCTGCGGCCCGGCACGGCGATGAACGTGCTGTGCGTGGCGATGGGCGTTGAGATCATCGCCGACGGCCTCTTCAAGGTGCAGACCGCCATGGACGCCAGGCGATTCGGCCTGGAGCGCTGGTGGCTGATCTTCCTGGTGGCGCTGGCTGCCGTGGGCATGGGCGTAGCCCTGGCGCTGCATCCGGCCAAGGGCGTCGAAACGCTGGTGACGCTGCTGGGCGTGTCGCTGCTGGCTGAGGGCGCGCTGAACCTGTGCGTGGCGCTGTGCGCGGTGAAGATCATAGCCCACCAGCGGCCCGACGGCGCGGCGCCCCGCTTCGTCCAATAAAACAGACTGAAGTCTGTTTATTGCAAACAAAAAACAAACCAAAGTCTTTTTAAATCCAAAGGAGGCCGTGAACGTGCGTTTCTCAAAGGCGGTGGTCAAATACCGCATTCCCATCCTGATCCTCTCGATCCTGCTGCTGATTCCCTCCCTGCTCGGCATGGTGGCGACGCGCATCAACTATGACATGCTCACCTACCTGCCGTCGGACATCGACACGATGATCGGCCAGGACGAGCTGATGGCGGAATTCGGCAAGGGCGCGTTCTCATTCATCGTCATCGAAGGGATGAGCGACGAGGACGTGGAGGCCCTTCGGGAGAAGCTGGAGGGCGTGGAGCATGTGGAATCCGTCATCTGGTACACCTCCTTCCTCGATCCTGCGATCCCGAAGGAGATGCTGCCGAAGAAGCTGTATGACGCGTTCAACCGCGGCGATGCCACGATGATGGCGGTGTTCTTCGACGGCTCCACCAGCGAGGACGGCACGATCGCCGCCTTCCAGGAGATCCGCCGCATCACCGGCGAGCATTGCTTCGTGGCGGGCATGACGGCCATGGTCATCGACCTGCGTGACCTGTGCGAGCGCGAGGAGCCCATCTACGTGGGCATCGCGGTGGCGCTGGCGGTGGTGGCCATGCTGATCTTCCTGGACGGCTGGCTGGTGCCGCTGGTGTTCCTGGCTTCCATCGGCATCGCCATACTCTACAACCTGGGCACCAACTACTTCCTGGGGGAGATTTCTTACATCACCAAGGCGCTTTCGGCCGTGCTGCAGCTGGCCGTGACGATGGACTACTCCATCTTCCTCTGGCACAGCTACAACGAGCAGCTGACCCGGACGGAGGACAGGTACGAGGCCATGGCCGTTGCCATCCGGGAGACCCTCACCAGCGTGGTGGGCAGCTCCATCACCACCGTGGCGGGCTTCATTGCCCTGTGCTTCATGAGCTTTACGCTGGGCCGCGACCTGGGCCTGGTGATGGCGAAGGGCGTGCTGCTGGGCGTGGTCGGCTGCGTGACGATTCTGCCCGCGATGATCCTGGTGCTGGACAAGCCGCTGCAAAAGACGAAGCATCGGGCGATCCTGCCGGAAATGAGCGGCTTTGCCAGGTCGGTCACGAAGGTTTTCCCGATCCTGCTGATCGTCTTCGCGCTGCTGGTGGTCCCGGCCTACAAGTGCTACACGATGGCCAACGACGAGGTGTACTACAACCTCGGCGCGACCCTGCCGGAGGACATGCCCTATGTGGTGGCGGAGAACAGGCTGTCTGATACCTTCGACATCGCAAGCACCCACATGGTGCTGCTGGACGCCGGCCTGGAGCCGAAGGACGTTTCGAAGATGATCGACGAGATGGAACAGGTGGACGGCGTCAAGTACGTGCTGGGCCTCGAATCCTTCTCCGGCGGGAACATCCCCAGGGAGATGCTGCCCCAGCGGCTGCTGGAGAAGCTGCAGAGCGACCGGCTGGAGCTTCTGCTGGTGAATTCGGAGTATTCCGTCGCCAGCGACGAGGTGAACGCGCAGATCGACGCGCTGAACGCGATCCTGAAGCGCTACGATCCCTCCGGCATGCTGATCGGCGAGGCTCCCTGCATGAAGGACATGATCGAGATCACTAACCACGACTTCCAGGTCGTGAACCTGGTGTCCATACTGGCCATATTCGCCATCATCCTGCTGGTGGAGCGCAGCCTCTCGCTGCCGTTCATACTGATCGCCGTCATCGAGCTGGCCATCTTCGTGAACCTGGGCATCAGCCATCTCACCGGCCAGAGCCTGCCGTTCATCGCGCCCATCTGCATTTCGACGATCCAGCTGGGCGCAACGGTGGACTACGCCATCCTGATGACGACCCGCTACAAGGCGGAGCGCGCGGCGGGGAAGGACAAGCGCGAGGCCGTGTCCATCGCACTGTCCACCTCCACGCCGTCGATCATCGTCAGCGGCATAGGCCTGTTCGCCGCCACCTTCGGCGTGGCCCTCTATTCGGACATCGACATCATCAAATCCATCTGCCTGCTGCTCGCGCGGGGCGCGCTGATCAGCATGGTGTGCGTGCTGCTTTTGCTGCCGGCGCTGCTGATGCTCTGCGACGGCGTCGTGCGGCACACCACCTTCGGCATGAAGCCCAGGAACCCGGAAAATAAGGTCGGAAAGGAAGCATAACCATGAAAAACAGGATTTTGCGCGCGCTGTCCGCGCTGATCGCCGCGACGATGCTCAGCTGTGCGGTGCTGCCGGCGCTGGCGGAGGACAAGAAGGAAACCGTGTTCGTCGTGGCGGACGCGGCGGGCCAAACCGACCACATCGTCGTCAGCGAGCGCCTCTATAACCACGACGGCGCGGATGTGCTCAGCGACGTGAGCGATCTGGAAAACATCGAAAATGTTGGCGGCGACGAGACCTTCACCAACCAGGACGGCGTGCTCGTCTGGAACGCCAACGGCGCGGATATCAGCTACGAGGGCACCTCTGAAGCCCCGCTGCCGGTGAGCGTGTCCTTCGCCTACAGGCTGGACGGCGCGCCCATTGCGCCGGAGGAGCTTGCCGGCAAGAGCGGCCATCTGGACATTGAGATCACCTACGCCGTCCATCAGACAGACGATGCCGACGTGGCGGGGAAATCCGAGGTAATGCCCGTGCCGTTCCTGATGGCCACCGTGATGCTGCTGGACGAGGACGTGTTCCACGACGTTGAGATCAACAACGGCAAGATCATCGACGCCGGCAACATGAAGGCGGCACTGTGCTACGGCCTGCCGGGCGTCTCCGAAGCCCTGAAGCTGGGCGACTACAGGGATATCGACGTGGAGCTGCCCGAATCCGCCACCATCAGCGCGGAGGTCACGGACTTCCACACCTCCGGCACCTACACCCTGGCGAGCAACTCCGTGTTCAACCTGAAGCAGGAGGACGTGAAGCTGCTGGACGAGGACATCGACCTCGACAAGATTTCCCGGGACGTCAGCGACGCCATCGACCAGATCCTCGACGGCATCGACGACCTGGCGGACGGCACCGGCGATCTGTATGACGGCGCGTCTGACCTGAACGACGGCGCGTCCGACCTGAAAGACGGCACGGCGGATCTTCTGGGCGGCGCGGAGCAGTTGAAGACGGGCGCGTCCGACCTGAAGGACGGCGCGGACGACCTGAATGACGGCGCGCAGCAGCTTTCCGACGGCATGACGGAGCTGGACGCTAACTCCCAGGCGCTGGTGGACGGCGCGCTGCAGATCTTCGAGGGCGTGCTCGCCACCGCGAACGCGGGCCTGATGGAGAAGGAACAGGATTTCGCCGCCCACGGCATCGAGCTCACCGAGCTGACCGCGGAAAACTATGTCGAGGAGCTGGAGCGCCTGGAGCGCGAGCTTCTGGAGAAGGTGGAAGAGGAGGTCTATCGACAGGCGGACGCGAAGGTGGAGAGCGCCGTGACCGACGCCGTGAAGGCCGAGGTGCGCAAGAAGGTGCGCGCCGCCGCGAAGAAGAAGGTGGAAGCTGCCGTGCGCGAGGCCGCCGAGGCCAAGGTGCGCCAGCAGGTGGAGAACGGCGCGGACGACATGGTGCGCCAGCGCGTGGTCGAAGCGGCGCGCGAAAAGGTGCGCCCCCAGGTGGAGGCCGCCGTCGCCCAGCAGGTGCGCGCCGCCGTGGAGGCCGAGGCCCGCAAGAAGGTGGAGGCCGCCGTGCGCAACCCCGACGAGGCCACGCTGAACGCCCAGATCGACGCGAAGCTGAATGCCTCCGACGTGCAGGCGCAGATCGAGAATGAGGTCGCCAGCCAGATGGACTCCGACGCCGTGAAGAACGCCATCGAATCCAAGCTGGAGGAGGCCGTGCGCGGCCAGGTGGAGGCGCGGCGCAGCGAGATCCGCGCCGGCGTCGAGGCCAAGGTGCGCGGCGACATCGAAGCGCAGGTGAGTGCTCAGTTTGCCGACAGCGGCGAAGGGGCTGGCGAAGGCGATGGGGAAGGCGAGGCCCAGGAGCCGGTGGATCACTCCGCGGAGATCGCCGCCGCCGTGGACGCTCAGATGAGCGACAGCGCGACCCAGGCCGCGATCGACCAGGCCACCGACGCCCAGATCGAGGACATGATCGCCGCGAACAAGACCGACGACGCCCGCGCCCAGGTGCGCGCCGCCGTGGAGGCCGAGGTCCGCAAACAGGTGACCGCCGCCGCCCGGCAGAAGATCGCCGATGCAGCCGGGAACCTCTCCGATGATCAGGTCAGCGCCCTGGTCAACGAAAAGATGGGCTCTGCCGAGGTACAGGCCCAGATCGAAAGCGCCTGCAGCGAGCAGATGGCTTCCGACAGCATCCGCGCCACCATCGAATCCGAGACGGACAAGCAGCTCGCCTCCGGCGACGTGCAGGCCCAGATCGACGCGGAGGTCAATAAGCAGATGGAGAACGTGGACGTTCAGCAGCTGATCGACGCCGAGGTGGAGAAGCAGCTCGCGTCCGACGAGGTAGAGGCCCTGATCGAGCAGAACGTGGACGAACAGATGGAGTCCGACGAGGTGAAGAAGGAGATCAACAAGGCCATCTCTTCCCAGATGCACTCCGGCAAGGTGCAGGGCATCATCGACACGAACGTCGCCGACCAGAAGACCAGGGCCGCTTACCTGAACGGCGTGGCCGAGGCGCTGGAGGAGAACGGCAAAAACGGCGAGGCCTATCGCGCACTGGCGGACCTGCTGCTGCAGCTGTCGGGCGTGGATGAATTCTACCAGGGCGTGATCCGCTATACCGACGGGGTCGGCCAGGCCGCCGACGGCGCGAAGGCGCTGGCCGATGGCGCGGTGCAACTGGACGACGGCGCGGGACAGCTGAAGGACGGCACGAGCGATTTGTACGACGGCGCGGTGAAGCTGGACGACGGCGCGGGAAAGCTGAAGGACGGCACCGGCGACCTGCTGGACGGCGCAAAGCGCCTGAAGGACGGCGCGGAGCAGTTGAAGGATGGCCTGCATACGTTCAACGATGAAGCCATCCAGAAGCTCCTGGGCTACCTCGACGGCGATATCACCGGCCTGGTCGATCGCACGAAGGCGATGATCGACGTGGTGAAGCACTACCGCGGCTACGCGGGACTGGCCGAGGGCCAGAAGGGCGCCACGCAGTTCATCATCAAGACCCCGGGGATCTGATGCCCATTCACAAACAAATGGCTGCTCTGGAAAGCCGCCTCTGACAAGCGCGACAACGAAATCATATATAACCGGATTGCCGCGTCGAACCTTCGGGTTTCCCCGGCGATGACGTTCAATGCCAGTGATCGCATGATATCATCGCGAGGAAGCCCTCGGGGCCGACGCGGCAATCCGGTTCTTCATACAGGGAAAGCTGCCGTGCTATTGAGTCGGCGTTCCCTGTGCGTTCCGCCTCAGCGCAGATATGCCTTCAGCGCCTGCGCCTTGTCCAGCTTCTCCCAGGGCAGGTCCAGGTCGTCGCGGCCGAAGTGGCCGTAGCTGGCGGTCTGCGCGTAGATGGGCCGCTTCAGGTCCAGGTCGCGGATGATCGCCGCGGGGCGCAGGTCGAACACCTCCTGAACGATTGCCGCCAGGCGCTCGTCGCTGAGCGCGCCGGTTCCGTAGCTGTCCACGAGCACGGATACGGGCTTCGCCACGCCGATGGCGTAGGCCACGCCCACCTCGCAGCGCCTGGCCAGGCCTGCCGCGACCAGGTTCTTGGCGACGTGGCGCATGGCGTAGGCGGCGCTGCGGTCCACCTTGCTGGGGTCCTTGCCGGAGAACGCGCCGCCGCCGTGGTGGGCGTAGCCGCCGTAGGTGTCCACGATGATCTTGCGCCCGGTGAGGCCGGAATCGCCCTGGGGACCGCCGATCACGAAGCGGCCGGTGGGGTTGACGAAGTACTTGGTGTTTTCATCCAGAAGCGATTCCGGCAGGACGGGCTTGACGACGTGCTCGAGCATGTCGTCGTAGATCTGCTGCTGGCTGATTTCCGGCGCGTGCTGGGTGGACAGCACCACCGCGTCGATGCGCACGGCGCGGTCGTCGTCGTATTCGATGGTCACCTGGCTCTTGCCGTCGGGCCGCAGGTAGGGGAGCGTGCCGTCCTTGCGCACCTGGGCGAGCCGGCGCGTCAGCCGGTGGGCCAGTGAGATGGCCAGCGGCATGTATTCCGGCGTCTCGTCGCAGGCATAGCCGAACATCATGCCCTGGTCGCCGGCGCCCTGGTCCGCGTCCTCGCGCACCACGCCGCGGGCGATGTCCGGGCTCTGCTCGTCCACGCTGACCAGCACGGCGCAGCTGGAGCCGTCGAAGCCGTATTTGGCCCGGTCATAGCCGATCTCGACGATCTTCTCCCGGGCGATCTTGTCGATGGGCACGTAGGCGCTGGTGGTGATCTCGCCCATCACCAGCACCATGCCGGTGGTGGCGGCGCACTCACAGGCCACGTGGGCCTCCGGGTCCTGGGCCAGGATCGCGTCCAGCACCGCGTCGGAAATCTGGTCGCAGACCTTGTCCGGATGGCCCTCGGTCACCGATTCAGAGGTAAAAAAGTGTCTCATATCGCGTCTCCTTTCGTCTTTCCGAAACCCGCGGCCCGTCTCCGGCGCGGAGCAAAGCAACAAAAAACCCGCCCCGAAGGCGAGTTGAAACCGATCAAGCTCGCCTCATCTTTCGGCGGGGATCCCGCCGCAGGAATTGGCACCTTGTTCGCTTGAACCGGTTGCCGGGCATCATCGGGCCTGTCCCTCCGCCGCTCTTGATAAGGCTGTTTTTGTTGTCACTGGTATTATAGCCCCTCGGCCCACGCCCGTCAAGGGGAATCGTGTGAATTCGACAACGTTTGACAAAATCCTTCGCATTGGTTAAAATACAATCATCGAGCAAAGTGGGAGCGAAGCGGTATGGCGTATATGATGGTGCATCTGTTGGTGGCGCGGCGCTGGGCAGAGAGGCATGCCCAATACCGCGATAATCCGGATTTCCTCTATGGCGCGATCTCACCGGACGCCATCCACGTGCGCGACGGTAACGACAAGTCCCACAAGAACGTCATTCACCTGAACAACTGGGGAACCTTTCACGAAAAGGACGTGCTGGACTACTGGCGCGCCCGGTCGTCGCCCTTCGACGTGGGCTATGGCGTGCACGTGCTCACCGACGCCCAGTGGGTGCCGCGCTACAAAAAGCGCCTGCGGGGCCTGTTCAGGGAGGACGGCAGCCTGGATATCGATTTCTACTTCCGCGAAAACATCGCCACGGATTTTGCCCTCCGGGACGAATTGCCGGACGCGGAGGCGCTGCTTGGCCTGGTCGAGCGCGGCAAGACGCCCGAGGATCATCCGCTTCTGACGGCCTACGAGATCAGCCGCTGGCGGGAGCTGATGGTGGAGGCCTATCGCGGCGAATGCCCGAAGCCCGGCCTCTCGCGGTTCGTCACGCCCGCCTATGTGCATGAATTCGTGGAGGACAGCCTCGCCCTCATCGACGAGGTGTATGGTAAAATCTGAGTTTCAGTATTGACAACCGCGCCGGTTTGTGCTATTATAATCTGCGTTGGTTGTCGCGTCTGGATCGTCCGACGGGCGAGCGCGCTTCCCGACCTGTGCGGGCGTGGCGGAATTGGCAGACGCGCCAGATTTAGGTTCTGGTGCCAAACGGCGTATGGGTTCAAGTCCCTTCGCCCGCACCATTTGAACCGACATGCGGTAGTAGCTCAGTTGGTAGAGCGCCACCTTGCCAAGGTGGAGGTCGCGAGTCCGAGTCTCGTCTACCGCTCCAACTTTCCATTGAAGCATGCGGGTGTAACTCAATGGTAGAGTTCCAGCCTTCCAAGCTGGCTACGTGGGTTCGATTCCCATCACCCGCTCCATTCAATCCTCGCTAACGTGCGGTAGTAGCTCAGTTGGTAGAGCGCCACCTTGCCAAGGTGGAGGTCGCGAGTCCGAGTCTCGTCTACCGCTCCACAGGCACCATTAGCTCAGTTGGTAGAGCACCTGACTCTTAATCAGGGTGTCCAGGGTTCGAGCCCCTGATGGTGTACCACACAAGACCTCCGGGCAAATGCTTCGGAGGCCTTTTCTTGTTCAGCCAGGGCCGGGCGGCGCTTGCCCTTATTTCATTTGTTTCTTATTGATGGGTTGCAAATGCGCATGAAGTTATGGTAAAATGAAGCGACTGCTTCCGTATCCTTGCCCGTGGCGCAACGGGCGCTTGCCGCGCGTAAGATGGCGCGCGGGTGGGCGATCGGGTTAACGGTGAATTCCATCCAATCCTTAAGTCAACGATGCGCTGCATCCCCTCTCTCCGATCAGTTTTGCCAGAACAAGAAAACAACTCCGCGTTTGTACATGTTTTGAAAGGAATTCAGTATAAACTGCTTTTTGACCGCCGTGTACGAGAACAAAACCGCCCTGAAGGCGGGCCGATGAAAGGACGGAGCCCTGATGAATGACTTCCTCAAACGCTTCCAAATGGACGAAGGGCAGATCATGCCCGCCATCCGGTGGATGGCTGAGCAGGTCCCCGGCGGGTTCTTCGTATACCGCGACGACGAGGAGCAGGAGCTGATCTTCGCCAACAGCATCTGTTACCGGCTGTTCGGCTGCAAGGACGAGGCGGAGTTCCGCGAGCTCACCGGCTTCAGGTTCCGGGGCCTGGTGCATCCGGAGGATTACGACCGGGTGCAGGCCTCCATCGAGAGCCAGATCGAATCCCCTGACAGCAACAATCTGGACTACGTGGAATATCGTATCATCCGCCGCGATGGCAGCGTTCGCTGGGTGGACGACTACGGCCATCTGGCCCGCCTGCCCGGCTATGGCGACGTGTTCTATGTGTTCATCGGCGACATCACCGAACAGCACTACGCGCTGGAGGAGATCAGGCGGCGCGAGAAGGTGTACGAGGGCATGCGGGAGCAGTTCAACGCGCTGGCGGATGGCAGCCTGACCGTGTTCCGCACGAACATCACCACTGGCATCATCGAGGAGGCGCGCGGCCGCGACCTCTATGACACCGACTATCCTGGCGGCTCCATCGCCGAAAGCGCCCGGGTGCGCTCCGAGAGCTTCCTGGTGCCCGGCGACCGGAAGCGCTATGACGAGATCTTCGCGCTGGATCGCCTGGTGGAACGCTATTACAAGGGCCAGGGGCCGGCGGTGTTCGTGGGCTATTGCCGCAGGGCGTCCGGACGCCAGTGCTTTGTGAAGTTCTCCGGCTCGGCGGCCATCGACCCGGTCTCGGGCGATGTGTTCGCCTTCGGCGTGGAGACGGAGTACAACACGGAAAAGGTCACCGAGGTGCTGAACCAGCGGGTGCTGGCCCAGCAGTACGACATGGTGTCCTACATCGTGGGCGACCACTATGGCGTCGTCATCGGCGACGCCTCCAACATCAAGCGCGGCAACATCTTCCCGAAGCAGCGCGACGGCGTCTATTCCGAGTACATCCAGAACCAGGTGCTTCCGGCGGCCTCGGAAGCGCTGCACGATCCGGAGCAGCTCCGCCTGGCGCTCTCGGCCGAGACGGTGGAGCGCGAGCTGGAGGACAAGGACACCTACACCGTGGACGTGACCTGCGAGGACGGGGGAGAGCTGTTCTTCAAGCGCTTCACCTATTGCCAGGTGGACCGGGAGGCCCGCTTCTACCTGCTGCTCAAGAGCGACGTCACCGACGTGCTGCGCAAGGAGCGCGAGCGCAACACCGCGCTTGCGGACGCCCTGCAGGCCGCGGAACAGGCCAACGCCGCCAAGACCAGCTTCCTGAGCAACATGAGCCACGAGATCCGAACGCCCATGAACGCCATCATCGGCCTGGACAGCATCGCCCTGCAATCGGCGGACCTGATGCCCCAGACCCGGGAATACCTGGAGAAGATCGGCGACAGCGCGCGGCACCTTCTGAGCCTCATCAACGATATCCTCGACATGAGCCGCATTGAGTCCGGCCGGCTGACGCTGCACAAGGAGGAGTTCTCCTTCCGGGCCATGCTGGAGCAGATCAACACGCTGGTCCAGGCCCAGTGCGACGACAAGGGGCTGAGCTTTGAATGCCGCGTCATCGGCGCGGTGGCCGACAACTATATCGGCGACGACATGAAGCTCAAGCAGGTCATCATCAACATCCTCTCCAACGCCATCAAGTTCACCGACGCGCCCGGCGCCGTCACCTTCACGGTGGAGCAGATCGCGAAGTATGAGAGCAACGCCACGCTGCGCTTCACCATCGCGGACACCGGCATCGGCATGGAAAAGACCTTCATCTCCAGGATCTTCGACGCCTTCACCCAGGAAAACAGCAGCAGCAACAACAAGTTCGGCAGCACGGGCCTGGGCATGGCGATCACCAAGAGCATCGTGGAGATGATGAACGGCACCATTCAGGTCACCTCCGAAAAGGGCGTCGGCTCCACCTTCACCGTGACGGTCACGCTGCGCGACGGCGGCAACCGCGCCGTCGTCAGCAGCCAGCTGAAGCCCAGCCAGCTGCGCGTGCTGGTGGTGGACGACGATCCCATCGCCTGCGAACACGCCCGGATCGTGCTGGAGGAGATCGGCATCGCCGCCCAGACCTGCATGAGCGGAAGCGAGGCGCTGAAGTTGATCGAGCTGCATCACGCCAAGCACGAGCCGTATCACCTGGTGCTGCTGGATTGGAAGATGCCCAGTCAGGACGGCGTGGCCGTGGCCCGGGAGATCCGCGCGAACTTCAACCACGAGACGACCATCATACTGCTCACAGCCTACAACTGGGACGACATACAGGACGCCGCCCTGGCGGCAGGCGTGGACGGCTTCATGGCCAAGCCGCTTTTCGCCTCGGCGGTGCTCAGCGAGTACGAATCGGTGGTGAAGCGCAAGAGCTCGAATACGCGCATGGACGGCCGGCGGGCCGAGCTGGCGGGGAAGCGCGTGCTGATGGCCGAGGACGTGCTGATCAACGCCGAGATCATGAAGCAGATCCTCAGCATGAGGGAGATGCAGGTGGAGCACGCGGAAAACGGCCGCGTCGCGCTGGAGATGTTCGAGCGCAGCACCGAGGGCTATTACGACGCCGTGCTGATGGACGTGCGCATGCCGGTGATGGACGGCCTGGAGGCTACCGCGGCCATACGCGCCCTGCCCAGGCGGGACGCGCGGCGGGTGCCGATCATCGCGCTGACGGCCAACGCCTTCGACGAGGACGTGCAGCTTTCGCTGCAGGCCGGCATGACGGCGCACCTGTCCAAGCCCGTGGAGCCGGATCACCTCTATGAGACCCTCGAGGCGCTGATCTGGTGACGCGGGTCGTGACGCATTAAACAATCGCCGAAAGGAGGCGCGATATGCTCTTTTTCCAGCAGTTCTACCTGGACCGAGAAAAGGATATCGTCGTCGATCTCTACCTGGACGGGGCGCGTCTCTATCATGTCATCCGCACGCCCAATCACCATTCCGGCAACCTGATCACCAATCTGGCGCGCCTCTGCAGCCTGGAGACGTCGCTGGACGAACATGGCCTGAAGGTGATTCGCGGCGAGGTTCCCTGCTATTTCGACGGGGACAACCGGCGCGTCTACATCCTGCGCCTGGCGGATACCAAGGTGGCCAACATCTTCCCGGACGGGCGGGTGGAGCTGAAGGCCTCCGTGCCGGCCATCTCCAAGACGCTGATGAGCCAGACCAAGGATTACCGCCTGGGCATCGAAAAGACCATCGTCAAGACCTATATCCGCAGCGACTGCAAGTTCCGCACGGACCTGCACACCCACATGAACGGCAATCTGCCGCCGGATGCGTTGATCGCCCTGGGCATCACGCGCCAGATCCGCTATCCCTATTACTACGTCAAGAAGCTGGAGCTGACCTGCACGCTGGAGCAGATCGCGCGGCTGGAGGCGGCCCGGAAGGTCGCCGAGGCCAACCTGGGCGATATCCCGCTGACGGGCCGCCATCGCGAGCGCCGCATCGACGACTTCACCTTCATCAACTTTGCCGACCTGATCCTCGGCAATCCCGAGCACGCCGCCGGGAACATCGAAAAAATCCGCAATTCGCTGACGATCCCAAAGGATGGCCAGGCGGTGTTCGCAAATCTTGAAAAGGTGTATCTGTATCGCTATGTGTTCACCAAGGGCGTCCCTGCGGACGACCCGTACGTGGACGTGAACGTGGAGCACATCCCGGATCGGGAGGTGCGCGCCTACGCCCAGCGCATGCGCCGCGACCGCGAGGACGACCGCTATCGAGGCAACACGCTCTATCAGGACCTGCTGCTGTGGATTGCCCGGGAATACCAGAAGCACGGCATAGAATACGCCGAGATCTCCGATACGAGCCTGCTGAACCGCGCGGAATTCCCGGACCGGCTGCGCCAGATCCACGCGATCATGCCCGCCGTCACGCGGGAGACCGGCGTGCTGCTGCGCTTCCTGGCGGGCATTCGCCGGGTGCCGCTGACGATCGTCAAGGACAGGGTCACTCCCAACGACTACCTGGCGGAAAACCTGCGCTGCCTGCGGGCTATCGCCGCCGACCCCTACGTGGCGGGCAGCGACATCATCGGCGAGGAGATCAACGACATCCTGGAGCTGCGCAGCGTCATCCGCGAGCTGGTGAAGCTGGCGGGGGAGCACCCGGGCTTCGTCATCCGCATCCACGCGGGGGAGAACGACAGCCTGCGCGACAACGTGGCCAACAGCATCCGCTGCGTCGCCGAATCCCTTTCGCCCGGACAGGCGATGCCGGCGCTCCGCCTCGGGCACGGGCTCTACACCTGCGATTTGCGCAGCGAAAAGGGAAAGCAGCTCTTGTCGGAGATGCGCCGGTTGGGCGTGACGTTGGAATTCCAGATCACGTCCAACGTGCGCCTGAACAACCTCTCCCGGCTGGAGCGCCACCCGCTCAAGCGCTACCTGAAGGCGGGCGTGGCCTGCGTCCAGGGCACCGACGGCGGTGCGCTCTACGGCACGAACTCCATCGACGAGGAGCTGAGCCTTGAGAAGCTGCTGGGCCTGAAGCCGGAGGAGCTGCGCCGCATGCGGGAATGCGAGGACGCGATCCTGGAGCGGAGCCGCAGCGTGTTCGAGGCGCGCCTCGCGGCCTTCCGGGAGGCCTGCACCGGCGACGTGGAGCAGTTCTTCAGGGGGTGTTTGGAGGCCGCGAACAAGGCCCCGGCGGACCTGTGGCGCGGTGGGGGAAAGGTGGCCGCGGAGGAGATGCTGCGCGACCAGCTGAGGGCACTTCCCGACGGGCGTTTTCCCATCATCGTGGCGGGCGGCAGCTTCAATTCCAGCCGCCGGCGCACCCCGCTTCGGGGCGAGGACCGCGATTTCATCGACGCGCTGCTTGAAAAAGCAGACCCGGAAAAGGTCTGCTTTGTGGTCGGACACGCGCTGACGGCCCAGGAGGGCTATCTGGTGAAGCAGTCAGCGGGACGCTTTGACCTGTTCGCCATCGTGCCGAATCGGCTGACGCCCCAGCAGATCGCGAAGCTGCGCGAGGGCGGCCTGGGCATCCTGGTCTCCATAGAAGGCACGTCCGGCGGCCTCTACAAGAGCTTCGCCTATGAGATCTTCAAGCGCCGCCCCTCGGCGCTGATTGCCTTCGACGGAAACTCGGCGGCGCTGAACCTGATCCAGGAAGCCCGCAACGCCCGCTGCAAGTGTCGCATCTACATCAACCCGCGCTCCCGGGGCCTCACCGCCAAGGGCAGGATGCTGGAGGGCTATGTCAAGCCGCTGGGCGACGCGGAGGCGCTGCTCGGGGAGATCGACGCCCTGGTCGCGCGATAGCCCCTCAGCCTTTAAAGGCCAGCCGACAGGCGGTTTCGACATCCGAGCACCAGGGGAACATATCCACGGGTTGAGCCCAGTCGAGCCGGTAGCCGCCCGCGACAAGGAGCCTGACATCCCGGGCCAGCGTGGCCGGATTGCAGGAGACATAGGCCAGCACGGGCAGCTTTGCCCGGATGAGCGCGTCCAGCAGCGCCGGGTCGCAGCCCTTGCGCGGCGGGTCCAGGATCGCGCCGTCGAAGCGTTCGCCGCCGGAGAGCAGCCGGGGAAGCTCCCGGGCGGCGTCACCGCAGATGAAGCACGCCCGGTCGGACAGGCCGTTGCGCCGCGCGTTCAGCTGGGCATCCGCGATGGCGGACGGCACGATTTCCACGCCGACGACCGATCGCACGTAACGGGCCGCCGCCAGCGTGATCGTTCCGGCGCCGCAGTAGGCGTCCAGCAGCTTCAGGCTGCAATCCGGCGCGACTCCGACCGCCTCCAGCGCCTTCTCATACAGGATCTCGGCCTGGGGTGGGTTCACCTGGAAGAAGGATTGCGGTGAGATCCGGAATTGGAGGCCCAGCAGCGTCTCCGTCAGTGCGTCCGCGCCGAATACCTTCGCGCAGCGACCGTCCAGCGCGTGGGCGGGGCGGCGGTTCAGATGGCACAGCCAGAGCGATTTCAGCTCCGGCATTTCTTTTTGCAGTTCCGGCGCGAGGCGGGCGATTTCCCCCTGGATCGGCGCGTCGGCGCAGAATACCAGCATCAGCTCGCCGCGGCGGTTCACCCGCGTCACCAGGTATTTCAGGCGCCCCGCGAATGACAGGGAGGGCAGGCGCTCGCCGAGCCACCGCAGGGCCCGCTCGCTGGCTTCGGACTGGATCAGGCAGCTTCCGATGGGCACGACGGTGCGGCTTCCCGGGGCGTGCATGCCGATCACCGCGCGGCCGTCCTGCCACTGGATGGGATACTCCGCCTTGTTGCGATAGCGCTCCGGCGCGGCGCAGCCCAGCGTGGGGAACACGTTGGGGGCTTCGATGCCGCCCAGTCGCGACAGCGCGTCACAGACGATCTGCCGCTTCAGCTCCAGCGTGCGCTCATAGCGCATGTGCCACCCCTGACAGCCGCCGCAGGCGTCCGCGTGGGGGCAGGCGGGGGAGACGCGGTCCTCTGAAGGCTCCAAAACAGCGGAAAGAGACGCTTCACAGAAGCGCCCCTTTTCCTGAGTGATTTCAATTTCAACGCGCTCGCCGACGATCGCGCCGGGCACAAACACCGCGCGTCCATCCGCGAGACGGCCCACGCCCTGCAGCTGCGAGCCGACACCCGTGATGCGGATCTGCTCCATCGCTATAAACCCTGCTCCATCAGGTAGAGGCGGGCCTCCTCGGCCTCGGATTCCAGCGCCTTGATCTCGATATCCTCGGCGTAGGCACCCTGGGGCTGCTTACAGTCGCAGAGGAAGCCGGCCTCGCTCAAAAGAGACTCGATCTGGCTGGCCTGCGCCTCGCCACGGGCAATGTAGATGACGCGCCAGGGCGCGCCCTGTCCGGACCGCATGAAGCTCACCTCCCTTGTGTATGCCTTCATTATAGCGCCAACATCGTCGTTAGTCAACCTGAAAGAATGCGCGCGGCTCGACTACAGGTGCACCACGGTGCCGATGTCCTCGCCCCGTGCGACGCGCAGCACGTTGTCGAGGTCGTCCATGTTGAAGATGCGGATCACGGGGATGCGCTGGTCCTGGCAAAGCTGGAACGCGGAGGTGTCCATCACCTTCAGGCCGCGTTCGATGGTCTCCAGATAGGTGATGTCCCGGATCAGCTTCGCGTCCGGGTTCTTGCGGGGGTCGGAATCATACACGCCGTCCACGGTGGTGCCCTTGAACACGGCGTCCGCGCCCAGCTCCGCGGCCCTCAGCGCGGCGGCGGTGTCCGTCGTGAAGAAGGGGTTGCCGCTGCCGCCGGCCAGCAGCACCACGTCGCCCGCCTCCATTCTGGCGATGGCGCGGTCGGCGCGATAGAGCTCGGCGAAGCGGGTCATCTCCTGGGCGGTGAACACGGTCGCGCCGCGGCCCATGCGCTGGATGGCGTCCTGCACGCAAAGTGCGTTGATGATCGTGGCCAGCATGCCCATCTGGTCGGCCAGAACGGGGTTCATCTCCGCGGTGAAGCGGCCGCGCCAGATGTTTCCGCCGCCCATCACCACGCCCACCTGCACGCCCAGGTCCGTCAGGTCTACAATGGCCTTCGCCGCGCGATCCACCCGGGAAGCCTCAAAGCTGTGGGAGGCGTCGCTCTCGGAGAACCTTTCCGGCGCCAGCGTCTCGCCGCTGAGCTTCAATATAATGCGCTTGTACATGGTCTATCTTCTCCTTTATGCCGCGTTTGCGGTAAACTCTTCGTCGGCGTACTGTCTGCGCGCCGCGTCGATTCTGTCGTAGGCGGCCACGAAGGCCTCCACCACCTTCGGGTCAAACTGGGTGCCGCTGCATCGGACGATCTCGTCATAAGCGATCTTCGGGTCCCAGGCGTCCTTGTAGCTGCGGCGGCTGGTCAGCGCGTCGTAGACGTCCGCGACGGCCACGATGCGGCCCTCCAGGCTGATGGCGTCGCCCGCTTCGCCGTTGGGATAGCCCTTGCCGTCAAAGCGCTCGTGGTGCTCCAGGGCCACCCTGCGCGCCAGCACCATCGTGTCGCCCTCCACATTGTGCAGCAGATGCTCGCCAAACCCGGGATGCTTCCTGATTTCGGCGAACTCCGCGTCGGTGAGGCGTCCGGGCTTGTCGAGGATCTCCGAGGGGATCATCAGCTTGCCCAGATCGTGCATCGTGGAGGCCAGGCGCAGGTTTTCCGCCGCCTCCTCTGACATGCCCAACTGCAGCGCGAGGATCTTCGAATACTCCGACACGCGGCGGATGTGCTGGCCGGTCTGCTCGCTCTTGTTCTCGGTGATTTCCGCCAGCGAGACGATGACCTCCTCCTGGATGCGGCTGGTCTCCCCGGCCTTTTCCTGGAGGTACGCGCCGTATTCAAACACCAGCGAGAAGAACCTCATAAGCAGAAACAGCAGCAGGCCCAGCACCGGGTTGATCAACGCCAGCAGCAAAAGCCCGAAGCTGCTCTTTCGCATCCGCGCGACCGTCTCGGCGGAGAAGGGCTGCCCGTCCTCGATGACGCGCTCGATCAGCTTCTTGAAGAAGCTGATGTAGAACAGCAGCACCAGCAGCGACAGGAACGTGAAGAACAGCTCGATCGCCTTTTGGTAGACGGGGTCCAACGCCCGCAGGTTGGCGGTCTCAAACAAAAACTCAAAGATGGCGCTGCTGCCCAGCACGCTCTCGATGTCGCTCACGCGGCCATTGAAGAAGCCGGAGAGGGAAGGCGTGTTCATGGAGAAGGCCGCCGCGATTTGCAGGCCCGTCACGACCAACAGTATGATCGTCAGCACATACGCGACGACAGCCGTCGCGGACAGCCATTTTGCCACCTTCACGATGCGGGTTTTGACTTTATTCATGCTGGCCCCCTCCCGGAACCTCGAAAAAAAGGGAACGCGTTTCCACGTTCCCTTTGCAATTATGGTTTACTTCTTGCCGATCTGCTCGGCAACCTCGGCCGCCAGGTCGCTGACCTTCTTCTCGAGGCCGTCGCCCATCTTGTAGCGGGTGAACTCGACGATCTTCATGCCGGGCACCTTGCCCTCGATCATCTTGCCGACGGGGGTCTCGCCGTCCTTGACGAACACCTGCTCCAGCAGGCAGACTTCCTGGTAGAACTTGTTGATGCGGCCCTGGACCATCTTCTCGATGATCTTCTCGGGCTTGCCCTCGTTGCGGGCCTGCTCAGCGAGGATCATGGTCTCGTGCTGCAGGTGCTCGGGGTTCACCTGGTCGCGGGTCACATACTCGGGGGCTACGGGGGAAGCCGCCGCGATCTGCAGCGCCACGTCATGCAGCACTTCCTTCACGGTGTCGGTCACCTCGGCCACTTCAGCCTTCACCAGCACGCCGACCTTGCCGCCCATGTGGATGTAGCTGTCCACGAAGCCGTTCTCGCCGCACTCATAGCGCGCGAAGCGACGCACTGAGATCTTCTCGCCGATCTTGGCGGTCTTCTCGGTGATGACGTCGGCGACGGTCTGGTCGGTGTCCAGATACTTCTGGGCCAGCAGGGCGTCCACGTCGGCGGGATTGCCCTTGACGATCTGCTTGGCGATGTCATTGACCATGGCCTTGAAGTCCGGGGTGTTGGCCACGAAGTCGGTCTCGCAGTTGACTTCGACGATCGCGCCGGTGCCGCACTTGGTGCAGATGTGGCTGCCCACGAGGCCCTCGGCGGCGATGCGGCTCTGCTTCTTGGCGGCCTTTGCCAGGCCCTTTTCGCGCAGGTAGTCGATGGCCTTCTCGACGTCGCCGTCGCACTCGGTCAGCGCCTTCTTGCAATCCATCATGCCACAGCCGGTGCGGCCGCGCAGATCCATAACGTCCTTAGCGGTGAAGTTAGCCATTTTGAATTCCTCCTAATCTTCGATGGGGGAGCGCAATCGCTCCATTACGCGATTCAAGCGGCACCCCAAGGCGTTCCGGGGCGTCGCATGAATCATTATAAGTTCAATTATTCGGCGGCGGCGGGAGCGGGAGCGGCCTCGTCCTCGATCTGCTCGCCCTGCTTGCCCTCCAGAACGGCGTCCGCCAGCTTGCCGGCGATCAGCTTCACGGCGCGGATGGCGTCGTCGTTGCCGGGGATGACGTAGTCGATCTCGTCGGGATCGCAGTTGGTGTCGACGATCGCCACGATCGGGATGCCCAGCGTGCGGGCCTCAGCCACGGCGATGCGCTCCTTGCGGGGGTCGACGATGAACAGGGCGCCGGGGAGCTTCTTCATCTCGCGGATGCCGCCCAGGTTCTTCAGCAGCTTTTCGCGCTCGGCGCACAGCTTGATGACTTCCTTCTTGGGCAGAACGTCGAACTGGCCGTTCTTCTCCATCGCGTCGATGTCGTTCAGCCTCTTGATGCGGGTCTGCATCGTGCGGAAGTTGGTCAGCGTGCCGCCCAGCCAACGGTTGTTCACATAGAACATGCCGCAGCGCTTGGCTTCCACTTCGATGCTCTCCTGTGCCTGCTTCTTGGTGCCGACGAACAGGATGCTCTTGCCTTCCAGCGCGATGTCACGCACGAACATGTAGGCCTCGTCGATCTTGCGAACGGTCTTCGATGTACTGGGCCATCTTCGGGTTCCAGCGGCGGGTCTGATGGCCGAAGTGAACGCCGGCCTCCAGCAGCTGCTTCATGGAAATGACTGCCATAGTGGGTTTCCCTCCTTGTTTTTTCCACCTCCTGCTTCAACTCCGCGTGGCACCATGAGAGGATTCCTCCCTACGGTCAACCGCCGCGCGAATCGGCAGAAGTGCGTTTTGCCGAAGTATTATAACACAATCCACCCGCCGGACGCAAGGGATGGTCGGGCGATTCAAGGTTAAATCTTCAATAAGTGACGCTGGATCATTAGGGTTGTATTAGATTTTGCCTCAAAAGCGTTACTTTGCTTGACTGGAGCGGAGGAAATCAGTTATACTATTGACAGAATGGTATAAAATAACACCCTGGAGCGCATCAATGACGATTATCGTTTCTATATGCGGCGTGATCGCCACGCTGTACACCGTCTACTTCATCGTAACCTGTTTTTGGGGCGTCCTGTTCCGAAAGAAGAGGGAGATCCCCGTGACCCAGCCGACCCACCGCATCGCGGCGGTGATCGCCGCCCGGAATGAGGCCGCCGTGATCGGCCAGCTGGTGGGATCGCTGATGGCGCAGGATTATCCGCGGGAGCTGTTCGACGTCTACGTCATTCCCAACAACTGCCACGATGATACCGAAGCCGTCGCCCGCGCGGCGGGGGCGAAGATCATGACCGTGGACGGTCCGATCCACACCAAGGGCGACGTGCTGCGCAAGGCCTTCGCGCAGCTGTCCGCCACGGGCAGGTATGACGCCTATTGCGTGTTCGACGCCGACAACCTCGTGGACAAGGGCTTCTTCCAGGCCACCAACGATGCGCTGGCCTTCGGCATGGAGGCGGGCCAGGGCTTCCGCGACAGCAAGAACCCCTTTGACAACTGGATCGCGGGCGGCTTCACGGCCTACTTCTGGTTCATGGACCGCTTTTACTGCGAGAGCCGGTTCCGCATGAACATGTCCTGCCACCTGAACGGCACCGGCATCATGGTCTCCGACGCGGCGATCCGCAAGGTGGGCTGGAACACGAACACCCTCACGGAGGACCTGGAATTCACGGCGCTCTGCGCGCTGAACGGCATCAAGGTGGGCTGGATGTCCAAGGCCCGCATCTACGACGAGCAGACCACCTCGTTCAAGACCTCCTGCTTCCAGCGCAGGCGCTGGGCCTCCGGGTCGCTGCAGTGCATGCGGCAATATGTGCCGAAGCTGGTGCGCAACGGCTCGATGATGAGCATCGACATGACCATGCTGTTCACCGGCAACCTGATGTGCATCATCGGCCTGATCCCCGCCATCGGCACGGCGCTGGGCCTGCTGCCGTTCTTCATCGACCATCCCTGGCGCATCCTGGCGCTGGTGGTGCTGTTCGCGGTGTACTACGCGGCGTTCTGCGCCGTCTGCGCGGTGCTCTACAAGTGGGAGGGCCGCCTGAACAAGCGCGCGATCCCCGGCATCATGGCCGCGCCCATCTTCATGGCCAGCTGGATGCCCTGCAGCATCTGGGCGTGCCTGACCCCGCCGCCGAAGCAGTGGAAGGCCGTGCGCCATACCCGCGGCGTCGCCAAGCCGGACATAGAGGAGTAAGCCCGCCATGAAGCGCTTCCTTGCGTCGATCCTTTCTCTCTTTTTCCTGTTGACATCGGCTGCATTCGCCGAAGGGGAGATCGCCCCGAACTGGTACGAGGTGTTCGTGCGCTCCTACCGGGATTCCGACGGCGACGGCCTGGGCGATCTGAACGGCCTGCGCTCGAAGCTGGACTACATCCATGATATGGGCTGGTGCGGGCTCTGGCTGATGCCCGTGATGCCGAGCCCTTCCTATCACAAGTATGACGTGACGGATTACATGGCCATCGACCCGGAATACGGCACGATGGAGGACATGCGCGCGCTCTTGGGCGAAGCCCATGCTCTTGGCCTGTCCGTGATCATCGACCTGCCGATCAACCACACGTCCACGCGACATCCCTGGTTCGTCGAAGCGGCAGGGAGCCTCGCGGAGGGCGGCGATTCTCCCTTTATCGATTACTATCGCTTCACGTCCGAGGCCGCCGGCGGCTATGCGCCGCTTTCCGGCACCGACTGGTTTTACGAGGAGCAGTTTTCCGGCGGCAATATGCCGGATTTGAACCTGGACAACCCCGCCGTGCGTGAGGAAATCGCCGCGATCCTCGCCTTCTGGCTTCAGGACGTGGGCGTGGACGGCTTCCGCCTCGACGCCGTGACCAGCTATTACACCGGCGACGCTCCGGCAAACATCGCGTTCCTCGCCTGGTTGAAGGCAACCTGCGAGGAGCTCAGGCCCGGTTCGTACCTGGTGGGCGAATGCTGGGCGAACCTGAACACCATCGCGGACTACTACGCAAGCGGCGTGGACAGCTTCTTTCTTTTCCCCGCGGCGCAGGGCGAGGGCTTTCTCGCCGCCGCCATCAACGCCCGGAGCAAGGGCGCGGAGAAGTTCGCCAGGCAGTATGAGAAGGTGGTTGAGAGCATCGACGGGCGCCTCGCGCCGTTCCTCTGCAACCACGACACCGGCAGGACGGTGGGCCTGGTGCGCGGGCGGGAGAATCCGGCCGTGTGCAAGTTCGCGGAGGGATTGCTCGGCATGCTCGGCGGCAGCGTTTTCACCTACTATGGCGAGGAAATCGGCATGGTGGGCAGCGGCGACGACCCGAACAAGCGCCTGGCCATGGATTGGTCCGACGACGACAGGACCGACCAGCCGCCCGGAGCGAACGCGATCGAGTATCCCTATCCCTCGGTGGAGGCGCAGCTGGCCGACGAGGATTCGCTGCTGAGCTATGTGCGCAAGGTGAATCACGCGCGGCTGGATCATGCGGCCATCCCGGAAGGCAAAAACGAATTCCTGCTGGCGGAGGGCGACCTCTGCCTGATGCGGCGCGAAGCGGCGTCGGAGACGTGCATGATCGCGATCAACTTTTCGAGGAAGGTATGGGGCAGCATCGAAGTGGGGCCCGCTGAAATCGCCGCGGACCTGGAGACCGGCGAAGACGCCGCGACGCTCGCGGACGGCGTCGTCAGTCTTCCGCCGCTCGCCATCGTCATACTGATCCCTTCGGAATAAAGCGACCCTCGGATGGAGGAAGGACTCATGGATAAGCTCAGCCTTGCGGCGCTTCTGGAGGAAGACCGCGAGATGATCGTCGCGAACCTCGCTCGCGACCGTTCGCCGGAGGCGGCGCAATCGACGCTGGAGAAGGCGGTGGACCGCGTGATGTACCGCTATACGGAGGCTGCCGGGAGCGAGACGCTTTGCGACGCGGCGCAGCACATCCTCCAGGCGATTAAGAACACCCTGCCGATGATCGGCGCGGTGGGCGAGGCCCGCACGTGGAAAAAGGAACTGCCAAAGGGTGAAAAGCAGGGGCTGCGACTGAACGTCTGGACGGTACTGACCCTGCTCGCCGGCATTCTGCTGGTGGCCGCCTCGGTGACGGCGGTGATGATCAGCGGCCAGATCGGCGGCGCGATCGCGCTGATCAAGGCGCTGCTGCCCACGGCGCTGGGCTGCGCGGCGCTCTTCCTGGCGGGCACGATGGCCGCGAGGCCGAAGAAGGCGAAGCCTGCGGACGCGCCGGACGCGCGAACGGAATTCCTGGTGGATGCGGAAAAGGCCTGGCACATCCTGCACGGCGCGATGCTGCTGGCGGACGGCCAGCTGGAGCGCATCCGCGAGGAGGACGCACTTCGCGCGCAGGACCGCGCCGCGGCCAACCCGGCGGTGGAGGTCAGCGGCCCGGCACTGGAGCTGTTCGCGGAGCTGCTGGAATCCGCCTGCGCCTCAAAGGACGAATCCGCGCGGGAATCCGCCTCGGCCATCCGCTTCTTCCTGCACAACGCGGGCATCGAAGCGCTGGACTATGCCGAAGGCTGCGAGAGCTGGTTTGAATTCCTGCCCGCCCCGCGCCCCGGAACGCTGCGCCCGGCGCTCGTCTCCGGCGGCAGGCTGCTGAAAAAGGGCCTGGCGGCGCGCTGAACCCAAATCGAATGCGGGTGATATCATGAACAAATACTATGGCTTTGACCTGGGCGACGCCGAGAGCGCCGTCTGCCGACTCGGCAGGCGGGATCCCGGCATGCCGGAGGTGCTGCCGGTGCGGGAGGCGAAGAGTTTCATCACCGCCTACGCGCAGCTGCCCACCGGCGAGCTGCTGATCGGCGAAAGCGCCTGCTATGACACCAGCGCCATCCGGCGCAGCCTGCGCTTCAAGAGCAATTTCCTCACCGACCCGCAGAGCGAGAAGGACGTGAAGCGCTTTGCGGCGGGGGTTCTGGGCGAACTCTATGCCGATGGGAACCTGGTGAAGGACGACGACTGCTGCTTCTACATCGGCTGTCCCGCCGGATGGGACCGGGCCGCCCGGGAGCGCTATCGCCGCATCTTCGAGGATACGGGCTATCCGCCGGCGCGCATCGTCTCGGAATCCCGCGCGGCGCTAATCAGCGCCTGCCAGTCCAAGCACTTTCAGGTGGGCTATGATATCATGTCCAAGCCCGTGCTGGTGGTGGACATCGGCTCCTCCACCACCGATTTCGCCTTCATCCACGGCGGTCGGGAGGTGGAGCTTCAGACGGCGGGGGAGGTGCGCCTGGGCGGCGGCATCATGGATGAGCTGCTGCTGGAGGAATCCATCCGCCTGAGCGAGGACGCTGCTTCGGTGCGCGAGGCGCTGGAGGCCAGCCCGCCCTGGCGCAGCTACTGCGAATTTGCCGCCCGCCGCCTCAAGGAGCAGTACTTCTCCGACGAGGAATACTGGCGGGACAACGTGTGCGCCAAGACCATCCGCATCCACGCCGGCCAGGGCGCGAAGCTGACGCTGCGCATCGACGAAAGGATTGCGGACCGCGTGTTGAACCGCGGCGCGGAGCAGCTGAACGGCCAGTCGTTCAGGAGCGCGTTCGTAGACAGCCTGAAGGCGCTGCGCAAGAAGCTGGAGGGCCAGATGCCGGAGCTTTTGTTCCTGACCGGCGGCGTTTCGCGCCTGCCCGCCATTCGCGACTGGTGCGCCGACGTCTTCCCGGAGGCCGTCGTGATCACCGGCGCGGAGCCGGAGTTTTCCGTCTCACGGGGCCTGGCCTGGAGCGGGCGCATCGACGAGGAACTGCGCGAATTTCGCAAGGAGGTCGCTGAGCTGATCGACTCCAGCGCCGTGGAGCGCATCGTCGCGGGGCGCATCGACGACCTCTATCGCCGCGTCGTGGACGCCATGGTGGAGCCGATCCTGCGGCACGTGGCGCTGCCCGTGTTTGACCGATGGCGCATCGACGAGATCCAGCGCCTGTCCGACATCGACCAGATCGTCCAGAAGGAGATCGAGGCCTGGCTGCATTCCGACGAGGCGCAGGCCCTGCTGGTGAAGCCGATTGCCGAGTGGCTCAAGCCGGTGGCCTACGACGTGGAGGAAAAGACCATGCCCATCTGTGTGCGCCACAACGTGCCGTACCGGGCCATGAGCCTCAATTCCTACTTCTCCCTTTCGGACATCGACATCCGCATCGACGCCAAGGAGGTCTTCGCCGTCGAGGGCTTTACCTGGCTGATCAACGCCATCATCTCCATCATCGTGGGGCTGATCTGCGGCGGCAGCGGCCTGGCGATCCTCTCCAGCGGCATCTCCGGCATCCTCGCCGGGGCGATCATCTCCCTGCTGATCCTCTTCCTGGGGAAGGAGAAGATGCAGGAACTGTTCATGAACCTGGATATCCCCAAGCCTATGCGCAAGCTGGTGCCGCGGGGACACTTCGAGGCCCGCGTCGAGCGCATGACGGAGGAGGTCAAGAACAGCTTTTACAGCAATCTGGAGAACGAGAAGAACGCGGAGATCAGCGCGCGCATGGCAACGGAGATCTCCCAGCAGATCGAGCAGTGCCTCGCCAAGATGGCCGAGGTGGTGGAGATCCCGCTGTAGAGCAGGATTTGCGGGTGCTGAACCTCAATACTATGGATCCTTCGCTGCGCTCAGGATGACAGCGCTGTGTCGTATGTCATCCTGAGCGCAGCGAAGGATCTTTTCGCATGAGATCTCTGAATGATGAAAAAGCAGGGGCGCCGCAATGGCGCCCCTGCCGGGTTATGCAGTCAAAGTGTCTCAGTCGCGGGAGAGGATGGTCTTCTCGGTTTCCACATCGAAGAAGTGGAGGCGGTTCACGTCGAAGCCAACCTTGATCTTGTCGCCACCGCGGCTGGTGGTGCGAGGATCCACGCGGGCGATGAAGTTCTCGTCCTTGCCGCTGGTGGTCATGTACAGATAGGTCTCAGAGCCCATCAGCTCGATGATCTCGACATCCACGTCGATGCAGGCATCGGGATAGGTGCTGGTGAATACGGCGTCATCGCTGATGTTCTCGGGACGGATGCCCATGAACACTTCCTTGCCGATGTAGTCGCCGGTCATGCGCTGGACCTTGCCTTCGGGAACCTTGATGGCGTTGTTGCCGAAGACGGCCCAAACGCCGTCCTGGCGCTTCTCAAGCTTCACGCGGAAGATGTTCATCTGCGGCATGCCGATGAAGCCGGCGACGAACAGGTTGGCGGGGAAGTCATACAGGTTCTGCGGGGAATCGACCTGCTGGATGTAGCCGTCCTTCATGACCACGATGCGGGAGCCCATCGTCATGGCCTCGGTCTGGTCGTGGGTAACATAGATGAAGGTGGTCTGCAGCTTCTTGTGCAGCTTGGTGATCTCGGAACGCATCTGCACGCGCAGCTTGGCGTCCAGGTTGGACAGAGGCTCGTCCATCAGGAAGACCTTCGGCTCACGCACGATGGCGCGGCCCAGGGCGACACGCTGACGCTGACCACCGGACAGAGCGGCGGGCTTGCGGTTCAGCAGGGCTTCGATGCCCAGGATGGAGGCGGCTTCCTTCACGCGGCGGTCGATGTCGGCCTTGGGCATCTTGCGCAGCTTCAGGCCGAAGGCCATGTTGTTGTACACGGTCATATGCGGATACAGAGCGTAGCTCTGGAACACCATGGCGATATCGCGATCTTTCGGCGGGATGTGGTTCACCAGCTTGTCGTCGATGTACAGCTCGCCCTTGGAGATATCCTCCAGGCCGGCGACCATGCGCAGGGTGGTGGACTTGCCGCAGCCGGACGGGCCGACCAGGATGATGAATTCCTTGTCTTCGATCTCAAGGTTGAAATCGCTGACCGCGACGACGTCGCCCGCATAGATCTTATAGATACCACGAAGAGACAAACTTGCCATAATGGGTAACCTCCTCTAATTAATTCGATGTACACATTATAGCAGAAAAAGGCCGGATTGTGAATTGTTTGATTTCACAAAAAGCGCCCGCCGCATTGTGGCGGTTTGTCAGCTCCGCCAAAAAGCGTGTGGGCGTTTTTCGCAATCTGACAATGTAAGCGAAATTTATAAAAACAGGTTAAAAATGAGACGCCTTCCTTGGGGTTCTCCCGTTTTCTGACACCCATATGACACATTTTTTTCTTATTCCGTTTATCAAAAGCAAGTTGGCATTTGGCCGGTTTTGTATTATAATAGATTTGGGAAATGATGATTACTGACACGAGGAGGCGGCGGGCATGACGCAGATCCAGGAATTCCTGAATTCCATCGGCGCTCTGTTTACCAATCTCTTTGTATATCCGGACTGGCGCAACATCATCGATGTGGCGATCCTTGCCATACTTATTTATAATGCCATCAAGCTCGTCGTGCACACGCGCTCGAACTCCCTGTTCAAGGGCATTGCCGTGGTGCTGCTGCTGGCGTGGCTTTCAAGCGCGCTGCGCATCAGCGCGGTCTCGTGGCTTCTGAACCAGATCCTGAGCATGGGCCTCGTGGTGCTGGTGATCCTGTTCCAGCCGGAATTCCGTCGCGCCCTGGACCAACTGGGGCGCTCCAAGTTGATGCGCCGCCTGTTCGGCCTGAACAGCCCCGGCTCCGTCGAGGAGGAGGACGTTGAAAGGCCCGTGACTGAGATCGTCCGCGCGATGACGAACATGGCCCGCAAGAAGATCGGCGCGCTGATCGTCGTGGAGCGCGTGACCGGCCTGGGCGACGTGATCGAGACCGGCACCCGCGTGGACGCGGAGATCTCCGGCGCGCTGATCGAAAACATCTTCGAGCCGAACACGCCGCTGCACGATGGCGCGATGATCATTCGAAACCGCCGCATCAACGCCGCGGCCTGCATACTGCCCCTTTCGGAGGACCCGAACATCAGCCGGGATCTGGGCACCCGCCACCGCGCCGGCATCGGCATCACCGAGACCACCGACGCCGTGGCGATGATCGTCTCGGAGGAGACGGGCATCATCTCCATGGCGCGCGAGGGACGCCTGACCCGCCATCTGGACGCGCGTTCGCTGACGATCCTGCTGACCGAGCTGTTCACACCGGAGCGCAGCATGTATTCCCTGCTGGGAAACACGCGGCGCAGGGAGGAGCGCGAGGATGAAGAATAAAAAGGGCGCGCTGCGCGAGCGCATGCTCTCCAGCAGCCGCTATCAGAAGATGCCGAATCCCCTGAAGTGGATCGTCGGCTCCCTGTCCCACAACCTGGGGCTCAAGCTGCTGTCGCTGTTGATGGCGATCCTGCTCTGGAACTACGTGATCTCCACCAACACCAGCATCACCCGTTCGAAGACCGTCAGTGGCATCACCGGCAGCGTCAGCGGCCAGACCTCGTTGACCGCCAACCAGCTGGCCCTGAACGGCGACCCGACGGAGAAGCTCTCCGGCCTGTCCGTCACCGTCGAGGCCCCCCAGGCGGACTATTCCCGCGTCTCCCAGGGCAACGTGCAGGTGCTGCTGGACCTGTCCAGCGTCCGCGCCCCGGGCACCCAGGAGGTCGCCCTTCGCGCCACCACCGCCTACGGCCGGGTCAGGAGCATCTCGCCCTCGTCGCTGACGCTGACCTTTGAGAACCTGGATTCCCGGAACGTCACCGTCAATACGGAGCTGACCGGCCAGTCCGACGGCTACTGGTACAACGTCACCCGCGTCAACCCCTCGTCGGTCACGGTTTCCGGCGCGGCTTCGGTGGTGCAGAGCATCGCCTCCGCCCGCGTCAGCCTGGACGTCGCCGGCTTGGAGGCTTCCTCCGTCAAGGCCGTGGCCTACACGCTGTTGGACGGCAACGGGGAGGAGATCTCCCAGGCCATGCTGAATCGCTCGACCTCGTCCATCTCCGTCAGCGTGGACGTCTATCCCCAGCGGGAGCTGCCCTTTGACACCGATCTCACCGGCCTAGTCACCGGCCAACCGGCCGAGGGGTTCGTGGTGCAATCGGTGACGCTGCAGCCCGAGAGCGCCCAGGTGGCCGCGGAGCGGGAGCTGCTCGACAGCCTCACCGAGCTGATGATCGAGCCGGTGAGCGTGGAAGGCGCCGACCACAGCTTCAGCGCCCGCGCCGCCGTATCCCGGCTCTCTGACTTCAAGAACGTCTCGACCGAGCAGGTCTATGTGAACGTGAACATCGTCGAAGAGACGGTCACCGCCTACGTGGAGGGCGTGAAGGTCCTGTTCAGCGGCACGCCGGACAACCTCGTCGCCAGCTATGACCCGCTGGGCGTGTTCGTCACCGGCCCGCGCAGCGCCGTGGAAGCGCTGCAAAGGAGCGGCATGTCGGTGAACCTGGACCTGACCGGCTATGCCGCGGGCTACTATCTGCTGGACCCGCAGATCGACGAGGAGCGCTATCCCGGCCTGACCTTTGAGAGCGAGGCCGTCTCCGTGACACTGACGGACGTCAGCACCGACGGGGCTGACGTCGCCGAATAGGAGGTTCAATCCTAAATGACGATCAGTGGTTATTCCAACGCCTTTGTGGATGTGATGCTGAGCTGGCTGAAGGGCTTGGCTAACTGGGTGCTGAGGCTGTTCAACCTCGCGGGCAGGACGGGCGGCTCGCCGCTTTTGTGGCTGTCCCAGAACTGGCTCAAGCTGCTCATATTCTTCCTGGTGCTGGGCGTCGTGGTGGACCGGCTCATCTGGCTGATCCGCTGGCGGCCCTACTGGGTGTGGTTCCGCAAGGAGCGTGTCATCGTCAATGACGAAAAATTCTTTGCCAGCGCCGACATGGACAAGGCGCCCGACTGGGAGCGCCACCTGAACGGCAACTGGGACGAGCACGACTACGTGGTCGCCAGCACCGTCGTACGCAACCGCAAGGCGGAGGGCGGCAGAGGCGCCGTGGTGAAGAACGGCAAGCGCCCCGAGAAGCCCAAGCCCGGCGAGCGCCGCGACAGGCGGCGGGACGCCCGGGTGGAGCGGCACGTTGACCGGAACGCTTCGCAGGACGCGAAGAATCGCCCGGCGAACGCCGCGGGGCCCAAGCGGGACGCGGAGGCCGCCCACGCGCACAAGCGCGAGCGCTATGAGCCGGACAGCATCTTCCAGTCCGGCAAGCTGAACAAGCCGGAGGTATCCGATCAGTATGAGGACGAGGTGTTCAACGTCTCGAACCTGCCGGTGGCCGACGAATTCAGCGATACCGGGAAGAAGGAGCCGCGATAAACAAAATCTGGCAATGCGACGGGAAACGTGCTATAATACCAACGGCATTATAAAACATATGGGGGGAGTTCTATGAGCACGAACGACATCCGCACGATCATCGAATCCGGCAGGGCGCGCCTCGGCGTGGAATTCGGTTCCACGCGCATCAAGGCCGTGCTGACCGATCCCGCGGGCAATCCCATCGCCCAGGGGGCCCACGACTGGGAGAACCAGCTGGTGAACAACATCTGGACCTATGACCTCAAGGACGCCTGGACCGGGCTGCAGGATTGCTACGCCAAACTCGTTGAGGACGTGAAGGCCCGGTATGGCACCGGCATCACCCGGCTCGAGGCCATCGGCTTCAGCGCCATGATGCACGGCTACATTCCCTTCGACGGCGAAGGGAACCAGCTCGTGCCCTTCCGCACCTGGCGCAACACCATCACCGGCCCTGCGGCGGAGGAATTGACGAAGCTGTTCAACTTCAACATTCCCCAGCGCTGGAGCATCGCGCACCTCTATCAGGCGATCCTGAACGGCGAGCCGCACGTGAAGGACATCCGCTTCCTCACCACGCTGGAGGGCTACATCCACTGGATGCTGACCGGCGAGAAGGTGCTGGGCATCGGCGAGGGGGCGGGCATGTTCCCGATCGACAGCGTCGCGCTGGACTATGACCAGGGCATGATCGACAAGTTCGACGCGCTGATCGCCCCTAAGGGCTTCCCGTGGAAGCTGCGCGACCTCCTGCCCAGGGTGCTGCTGGCGGGCGACGACGCCGGAAGGCTCACCGAGGCGGGCGCGAAGCTGCTCGATCCCAGCGGCAGCCTGGAAGCGGGCATCCCGCTCTGCCCGCCGGAGGGCGACGCCGGCACCGGCATGGTCGCCACGAACAGCGTCGCCAAGCGCACGGGCAACGTTTCCGCGGGCACGTCCGTGTTCGCCATGATCGTGCTGGAGGACGCGCTGAAGAAGGTCCATCCCGAGATCGACATGGTCACCACGCCCACCGGCAAGCCTGTCGCCATGGTGCACTGCAACAACTGCACCAGCGATCTGAACGCTTGGGTGAAGCTGTTCGGCGAGTTTGCCGAGGCCATGGGCTTCAAGGCCGACGCCAACGCGCTGTTCGGCACGCTCTACAACAAGGCCATGGAGGCCGACGGCGACCTGGGCGGCCTGCTGGCCTACAACTACTTCTCCGGCGAGAGCATCACCGGCTTTGAGGAGGGCAGGCCGCTGTTCGCCCGCACCCCCGACAGCCGTTTCACGCTGGCGAACTTCATGCGCACCCACCTCTACGCCGCGCTGGCCACCCTCAAGCTGGGCATGGACATCCTGCTGGACGAGGAGGGCGTCAAGGTCGACCAGATCCTGGGCCACGGCGGTCTGTTCAAGACCAGGGGCGTGGGCCAGAGCATCATGGCCGCGGCCATGAACACGCCCGTCTCCGTGATGGAGACCGCGGGCGAGGGCGGCGCCTGGGGCATCGCGCTGCTGGCGGGCTACATGGTGGACAAGGCCGAGGGCGAGACGCTGGAGGACTACCTGGCCAACCGCATCTTCGCCGGCAAGCTGGGCGAGACGCTCGCGCCGAAGCAGGCGGACGTGGATTCCTTCAATGCCTACATCCGGCGCTATCGCGAGGGCCTGGCCATCGAAAAGGCCGCCGTGGAGAGCATCCGGCTGTAACCGATTACACAATTGTTCCGGGCCCGGAAAGGCGTATCGCCCTGCCGGGCCCGCGTTCGTTCCTTGACTTTTACGCCTTTCTATGATACGATGAGTATCGATAAAATGTCTATTTATGCGCATTTGCGCCTGCAAAGGGGACGGCGGCCGTGGTCGGGGACAGGGTTTCAATCATCACGCCATGCTACAACGGCGAGCGATTCCTCGCGGAGACCATCGAATCGGTGCTGGGGCAGACCTATGCAAATTGGGAGATGCTCATCGTCGACGACGGCTCACGCGACCATACCGCCGATATCGCCGCCGGATACGCCGCGAAGGACCCGCGCATTCGCCTGATCCGCCAGCCCAACGGCGGCACGGCCTCCGCTCGCAACAATGCCATGCGAAGGGCCGAGGGCCGCTACATCGCCCTTCTGGACGCCGACGACCTCTGGGAGCCGGATTTTCTCCAGCGCCAGCTGGATTTCATGCGCAGCAAGCGCGCCGTGTGCGTCTGCTGCTCCTATCGACATATCGACGAGCATTCCAACGAGATCCAGCATCCCACCCTCGCCAAGCCGGTGATCACGCTGAAGGACATGGACGTGATGAACCGCATCGGCTGCCTGACTGGCCTTTACGATACCGCGCCCCACGGCAAGGTGTTTCTGCACGAGGAGCTGCGCTCCATCCGGGACGACTACGCCTATTGGTACGACATCATCCGCCTCTCGGGAACGGCCTACGGCAATCCGGAGATACTGGCCCGCTATCGCGTGCTCTCCGGCAGCACCACTGGCAACAAGCTGAACCTGGTGGCGAAGCAATACCGTTTTTACCGCGGCTATCTGCGCCAGGCCATGCCGAAGGCGCTGATGAACACGGTGCGCTGGGGCGTCAGCGGCCTCGGCAAGTTTTCATGAGGGCGGCCGGAACCGTCGCCGCCGTCGTGGTGACGTACAATCGCAAGGCCCTGCTGCTCGAATGCGTCGAGGCCCTTCGCGCCCAGACGGCGAAGGCCGACATACTCGTCGTTGACAACGCCAGCACGGACGGCACCGGGGCGGTCCTGCGGCCGCTGTGCGAAAACGGGACGCTCACGTATCTGAACACCGGCTCGAATCTCGGCGGCGCGGGCGGCTTTCAGCATGGCATCCGGGCGGCCGTGGCGGCGGGCTATGACTACGTCTGGATCATGGACGA
The DNA here is from genome assembly GCA_902799045.1 of uncultured Eubacteriales bacterium. Classification (GTDB taxonomy): domain Bacteria; phylum Bacillota; class Clostridia; order Christensenellales; family Aristaeellaceae; genus UBA2862. Next base: position 246,671 of record CADBZH010000002.1, on the reverse strand, counting down.
CGATTCGATCCCTGGGCCCGACGCGCTTCAGGCGCTGATGGAGGCGGCGGAGGCGCTCGGCGGCTTCGGCTGGCTCTCCGGCAGGGCGCTCTGGACGGACGGCTCGCCCTGCCGCATGAACCAGCAGCGCGACCTTCGGATGGGGAATCTTTCCGATTTTTCCGGCGACAGGATCGAAGCCGGCGCGGCGACCTTCGTCTCGCTGCTGATCCCGTCGAAGGTGGTGCGCGAGGTCGGCCTGCCGATCAAAGAGTTCTTCATCTGGGCAGACGATCTGGAATACACGCGGCGCATTTCCCGGCGGTATCCCTGCTGGGTGATCCCCGGGAGCGTGACCGTGCACAAGTGCGCCACCAACAACGGCGGCAACATCGCCACCGACCTTCCGGAGCGCATCCAGCGCTATCGCTTCGCCTATCGCAACGAGGTCTACGTCTACCGGCGCGAGGGCTGGCCGGGCATAAGGCGGTTGATCCTGCGCACGCCGCTGCACATCTTCCGGGTGCTGGCGAAGTCGAAGGGCCGGAAATGGGAGCGCATCCGCGTCATCCTCGGCGGCACATTGGCCGGCATAGGGTTCAGGCCGGACATAGAGTATCTCAAATAGCGGGAAACCGGATTGATTTCATGGAGGATAGATTCATGTACGACTATCTGATCGTCGGCTCCGGCCTCTTCGGAGCCGTTTTCGCCCGACAGGCGACGGACGCGGGAAAGCGCGTGCTCGTGATCGACAAGCGGCCGAACATCGCCGGCAACGTCTACACCGAGGAGGTCGAGGGCATCCACGTGCACCGTTACGGCGCGCACATCTTCCACACCAACGACAAAAAGGTCTGGGATTACATCACCCGCTACGCCGATTTCAACCGCTTCACCAACGCGCCGGTGGCGAACTACCGGGGCGATCTGTATTCGCTGCCCTTCAACATGTACACCTTCAACAAGATGTGGGGCGTGGTCACGCCGCAGGAAGCCCGGGCGAAGATCGACGAGCAGCGCGCGGAGATCACCGGCGAGCCGAAGAACCTGGAGGAACAGGCCATCAGCCTCGTCGGGCGCGATATCTTTGAAAAGCTGGTGAAGGGCTACACGGAAAAGCAGTGGGGAAGGGATTGCAGGGAGCTACCCGCCTTCATCATCAAGCGCTTGCCCGTGCGGCTGACCTTTGACAATAACTACTTCAACGCCCTCTATCAGGGCATCCCCATCGGCGGCTATACGAAGCTGGTGGCAAACCTGCTCTCCGGCATCGAGGTGCGGCTGAACTGCGATTACTTCGAGCACCGCTCGGAGCTCGGCGCGCTGGCGGATAGGGTGGTCTACACCGGCCCGATCGACGCCTGGTTTGACTATCGGCTGGGGACGCTGGAATACCGCTCCGTGCGCTTTGAGACGGAGCTTTTGGACGTGCCAAACTTCCAGGGCAACGCCGCCGTGAACTACACCGACCGGGAAACGCCCTGGACGCGCATCATCGAGCACAAGTGGTTTGAATTCGGCAAGGACGCGGACGGCAACGACCTGCCCAAAACCGTCATCAGCCGCGAGTACTCCAGCGAGTGGAAGCCCGGGGACGAGCCCTACTATCCCGTCAACGACGAAAAGAACGGCGCGCTCTACGCAGAATACCGAAAGCTCGCGGACGCGGAGAAGCACGTGATCTTCGGCGGCAGGCTGGGCGAGTACAAGTACTATGACATGGACCAGACCATCGCTGCAGCGCTGAGGCTGGCGGAGGCGGAGCTGGGATAACGGCTCTGGACCTTTTCCTGAATTTGAAAGCACGAAACGCAGTCTGCTTATCATGCGTACAGATCCTTCGCTGCGCTCAGGATGACAAACGACGCAATTCCTGTCATCCTGAGCGCAGCGAAGGATCTGAACATTTATTGGCTGACTGCCTATCGCTTATTCGCGACAGAAAAGAGGCTGTCTCAGAACGAATGGTCATGCATGGATATGCAGATCCATTCTGAGACAGCCCTGTTTGTATGCCGCCCGACTGGCGTTACCGCTTCACGTTGAACGCCTCAAAGCCCGGGTACACGGCGTTTGCGCCGAGGCTCTCCTCGATGCGCAGCAACTGGTTGTACTTCGCCACGCGTTCGGAGCGGGAAGGCGCGCCGGTCTTGATCTGGCGGGTGTTCAGCGCCACGGCCAGGTCCGCGATGGTGGTGTCCTCGGTCTCGCCGGAGCGGTGGGAGGTGACGGCGGTGTAGCCGGCCTTATGCGCCATCTTGATGGCCTCCAGCGTCTCGGAAACGGAGCCGATCTGGTTCAGCTTGATCAGGATGGAATTGCCGCAGCCCAGCGCGATGCCCTTTGCCAGGCGCTCGGTGTTGGTGACAAACAGGTCGTCGCCCACCAGCTGCACCTTGTGGCCCAGCTTCGCGGTCATGCGCTGCCAGCCCTCCCAGTCCTCCTCGTCCAGGCCGTCCTCGATGGAGATGATGGGATACTTGTCCACCAGGCTCTCCCAGTGGGCGATCAGCTCGTCGCTGGTGAAATCCCTGCCGGACTTGGGCTGGTGATAGAAGCCCTTGCCCTTCTCGCTCTTCCATTCGCTGGAGGCGGCATCCATCGCGAGGACAAAGTCCTTGCCGGGCTCGTAGCCGGCCTCTCGGATGGCCTTCAGGATCAGCTCGATGGCGTCCTCATCGCCGCCCAGGCTGTTGGGCGCAAAGCCGCCCTCGTCGCCCACGGCGGTGACGTCCTTCATGTCCTTGATGAGCTTCTTCAGTGTCTGGAAAACCTCGGCGCACCAGCGCAGGCCCTCCTTGAAGCTCGGCGCTCCTGCGGGCATGATCATGAATTCCTGGGTGTCCACGGAGCTGTCCGCATGGGCGCCGCCGTTCAGGATGTTCATCATCGGCACGGGCAGGCTGTTGCCCTGCACGCCGCCCAGGAACTGATGCAGTGTCACGCCCAGGCCCAGGCTTGCGGCCTTCGCTGCGGCGATGGACACGGCCAGGATGGCGTTTGCACCCAGGCCCGACTTGTCCTTCGTGCCGTCGGCCTTCAGCATCGCGCCGTCCACGGCGTAGGTGTCGCGGGCATCGATGCCCTGAAGCACGTCGCTAATGACGGTGTTGATGTTGTTCGCGGCCTTCTGAACGCCCTTGCCGCCGAAGCGGGACTTGTCGCCGTCGCGCAGCTCCAGCGCCTCAAACTCGCCGGTGGACGCGCCGGAGGGCGCCGCGCCGCGGCCCACGACGCCGCTTTCCAGTACGACCTCGGCCTCCACGGTGGGGTTGCCGCGGGAATCGATGATCTCACGTCCAATGACCTTTTTGATCGAGAATTGGCTCACTTGATATTCTTCCTTTCTGCTTGGCATGGCGGAATGCCCGCGGGCGCATCAAACCCTGGGCATTCCTGATTGGCAATGGTTATAATGCCATCGGAGGGGGAAGCGTATGCGAACTTCCAGAGCGAAGTATAGCACAAGCGGTTAGATATGTCAAACTCAAACGGAAAAGAAGTCGATTTTTGAATAGCGCTCATTCGGTTTCGCGGAGCAATTCCTCCAGGATGCCGGCAGCGCTGGCGGCCAGGGCGGGGCAGGGCCGCTTGGCGTAATAGGCGCTCGTGCGCGCCTCGGGCGCGCCGCCGGTGGTCACGCCGATGCCGGAAAGCAGCTCGCGACAGACGATCGAGCCGTTTTGCTCACTGAATCGCCGCGCGAATTCCTGCACGAGGGCATAGTGGCGCTTCTTGGCCTCGAAATCCTTCGGGTCGGAATAGCCGCGGGCGATGCCCAGCACCAGCGCCGCGCCGCTGACCGTGCCGCAGACTTCCCGCAGCCGCCCCAGCCCGCCGCCGAAGGAGGAAGCGAGCCGGGCTGCGGTATCAATGTCCAGTCCCGTGACGTCGCAAAACGCGCAGGCCACCGCTTGGGAGCAGTTGTAGCCCGAGAGGAACAGCTCCCGGGCGAGCTCGGCGCGGCTTACCGTCTCATTCATTGGGCATCCCTCCTGCCTTGTCCCTTATAGCATACATGGTTTATGTTATGACTTCACAACAATGTAATGTAAATTATAACAATTCACATTGCAAAAAAGCGATTCCCGTGTTAATATTGATATGATGATGAACACAAGCATCAATGTTTCATCAACGAAAGTCTTTCATGCCTGGCATGAAGCAATCGACAAGGAGGTAAGCAGTATGCAATATTCCCGCGAAGTTGAGGAAATGGTATGCGTCGCCAAGGGCCCGAACCACGGCCCCGCGCCCATTCCCGAGGAGGGCAAATGGGTACAGGCCAAGGAGATCAAGGATATCTCCGGTTACACCCACGGCGTCGGCTGGTGCGCGCCGCAGCAGGGCGCCTGCAAGCTGAGCCTGAATGTGAAAAACGGCGTCATCGAGGAAGCCCTGGTGGAGACCATCGGCTGCTCCGGCATGACCCATTCCGCCGCCATGGCCGCCGAGATTCTGCCCGGCAAGACCATTCTTGAGGCGCTGAACACCGACCTCGTCTGCGACGCCATCAACACCGCCATGCGCGAGCTGTTCCTGCAGATCGTCTATGGCCGCACCCAGTCCGCCTTCTCTGACGACGGTCTGCGGATCGGCGCTGGCCTGGAAGACCTGGGCAAGGGCCTCAGGTCCATGGTCGGCACCATGTACGGCACCAAGGCCAAGGGCGTGCGCTTCCTGGAGATGACCGAGGGCTACGTCGTGAAGATCGCCCTGGACAAGGACGACCAGGTTTGCGGCTATCAGTTCCTCTCCCTGGGCAAGATGATGGATGCCATCAAGGGCGGCATGACCCCCAACGAGGCCTACGAGAAGAACATCGGCACCTACGGCCGCTTCAAGGCCGAGGACGGCGCGGTCAAGTGGATTGACCCGCGCAAAGAGTAATTAGGAGGTGCGCAAGAATGGCTCTGTTTGAGAATTATGAAGGTCGTATGCCTCAGATCCAGCCCGTCCTGGACAAGTATGGCTTCAAGGATTTCGACGAAGTGAAGGCTTTCAACAATGCCAAGGGCGTCGACGCCTACAGCATCGTGGAGAGCACGCAGCCCATCTGCTTCGAAAACGCGAAGTGGGCCTATGAGCTGGGCGCCGCCATCGCCATGAAGGAAGGCGTGAAGACCGCCGCTGAGGCCGCCCGCTGCATCGGCGTGGGCCTGCAGGCCTTCTGCATCCCCGGCTCCGTCGCGGACCAGCGCCAGGTCGGCATCGGCCACGGCAACCTGGGGGCACGCCTGCTGGAGGAGGAGACCGAGTGCTTCGCCTTCCTGGCCGGCCATGAGAGCTTCGCCGCCGCCGAGGGCGCCATCAAGATCGCCCTGAACGCCAACAAGGTGCGTACCAAGCCCCTGCGCGTCATCCTGAACGGCCTGGGCAAGGACGCCGCCATGATCATTTCCCGCATCAACGGCTTCACCTACGTGCAGACCAAGTATGACTACCTGTCTGCCGACGTGAAGGAGGATCACGCGCTGACCGTCGTCTCCAAGACCGCCTATTCCAACGGCGACCGCGCGAAGGTGAACTGCTACGGCGCGGACGACGTGCGCGAGGGCGTGGCCATCATGTGGCATGAGAACGCCGACGTGTCCATCACCGGCAACTCCACCAACCCCACCCGCTTCCAGCACCCCGTGGCGGGCAGACAACATGGCCGCCGGCCCCGCCTCCTACGGCATGACCGACACCATGGGCCGCATGCACTCCGACGCCCAGTTCGCCGGCTCCTCCTCCGTGCCCGCGCACGTGGAGATGATGGGCTTCCTGGGCATGGGCAACAACCCCATGGTCGGCGCCACCGTCGCCGTGGCCGTGGCGGTTGAAGAAGCGATGAAGAAGTAATCCAATAAACAGTTTACCCGGTCAGAAATGCTCTGGCCGGGTATTACTGTGCTTGCGCACGATTGGCGGACGGGCCGCCAAAGGCGGGCGTCGCGCGGTCCGGCGGAGGCCGCAGGACTTCGCCGGAAATCGTTATCAAACCGTTATTGTAAACTCGATCTCGTCCTCATCCACGTTTCCGGTTGGGGTGAAGCCCCTGCTCTCATACAGCCTTATTGCATTCACGTTGTCCTTGTTGCAGGTCAGCGCCACCCGATTCGAATTGCCGAAGGGCTTCGTCCTGATGTATTCGATGACCCGTTCCAGGGCCTCACGGCCATAGCCGCGTCCCTGCTCCCTTTCGTCGATCATCATGTGCCAGATATCATACTCTGGAACGTCATGGTCGTAGATCACCATGACATAGCCGACGATCCTGCCCGCCGCATAGATTCCGAAGGGCTGACACTGATCCCTGTAGACGTATGCCTGCGCAAGGCTCCGAATCGGGTGCGACACAAAGCGCTCCTGCCCCGGCGCGAGCGTGAGATTGAACACGTCGATGAAGTTTTCCTCAGTGACTGGTCTGAGCTCTGTCATTAAGCCTCCCTGAACTGTTCTCGGTCAGATCTCAAAATCGCAGGCCACGGAGGCGCTGCGCACTTCGTGCATGCGCTTCTTTACCGGAAGGTGCACCGGGTGGGTCTGGTAGGCGTCGAAGGCGGCGCGATCCTGGAACACGGTGATCAGCGCCAGGTCGTAGCTGCGCTCGCTGTGCAGGATGTCCGCCCCGGCCTCCAGGTCCAGCATGCCCTCGATGCGGCCCTTCATTCCCTTGAAGTTTTCAACCAGCTGGGGAATCTCGTCCTTGAACTCGTCCTTGATTTTGAACATTACGATGTGACGGATCATGAAAACAACCTCCTTATGATACCGCTCCCGGGCTATGCCTCCCTCGTTGAATGAGGCGACGCGCAGCGCCGGAGGGAGTTATCTCTTGGTCAGATCCACAAACGACGCGTCGGTGTAGGCGCGCAGATCCTCCGGGTTCACGATCAGCTGCTGGCCGCGCATGCCTGCGCTGACGTAGATGCGGTCAAACAGCGTGGCGATCTCGTCGATACAGGTCGGATACTTCTTCTTCATGCCGATAGGGGAGCAGCCGCCGCGGATATAGCCGGTCAGGCCCGGCAGCTCCTTGACGTGGATCATCTCCACCTTCTTTTCGCCCACGGCGGCGGCGCACTTCTTCAGATCCAGCTCCTCCGCCACGGGGATCACAAACACATACAGGCCCTTGCCGCCCCGGGCCACCAGCGTCTTGAACACGCAATCCGGCTCGACGCCCAGCGCCTCGGCGGCGTGCACGCCGGAGAGGTCGCTCTCGTCCACCTCGTATTCGCTGGTGTCGAAGGGGATGCCCGCCTGCTTCAAAAGGCGCATCGCATTGGTGATCGTCATATATCCTCCGTGGAGTAAAATACTTTCATCAGCGTCAGCCCGTGCGCGGGGGCGGTGACGCCCAGGTCCAGGCGGTTGCCGGTCTCGATGGCCTTCTTCAGCGCGCCGGGCGCCAGCTTTCCGGAGCCGACGTCCCGCAGCGTCCCGGCGATGATGCGCACCATGTTGTACAGGAACCCGCTGCCCTCCACGATCAGCACCACCTCGTGGCCGTTTCGGGCCACGTCCGCGCGCCAGATCGTGCGCACGGTGTCCTTCACCACCGAGCCGCTGGCGGCGAAGGCGGCGAAGTCATGGGTGCCGATCAGCGCGTCGGCCTCAGCCTGCATGCGCGCCACATCCAGCGGATAGATGCTGTGCGAGTGGGTGTTGCGGTTCAGCGCTCCGGCGTGCGGCGCGTCCCAGAACAGATAGCGATAGCGCTTGCCGCAGGTGGAAAACCGCGCGTGGAAGTCCGGCGCGGCGTCCTCCGAGGTGGTCACGCGGATGTCGTGCGGCAGCAGGGCGTTCAGCGCGTAGCTGAACTTCTCGCCGGGGATGCGGCTTTCGGTGTCGAAGTGCGCGGACTGTCCCAGCGCGTGCACGCCCGCGTCGGTGCGGCTCGCGCCATGCAGCGTCACCGGCGCGCCGGTGAGGCGCTCCAGCGTTTCCTCCAGCACCTGCTGCACGGCCAGTGCGTTCTTCTGGCGCTGCCAGCCGGCGTAATTCGTACCGTCGTATTCGACGGTCAGGCGGATCCTGCGCATAGGCATCAGAACGCCACGAAGCGGTTCAGGAGTATCACCGCCGCCAGCAGCAGGACCAGCACCGCCGCCGCCAGCAGGTCGATCCGACCGAACTTCAGCTGCTTCATCCGGGTGCGCCCCGCGCCGCCGCGATAGCAGCGCGCGTCCATCGCCAGGGCCAGTTCCTCCGCGCGCCGGAACGCGCCGACGAACAGCGGCACCAGCAGCGGGATCATCGCCTTGGCGCGCTGGATCAGGCTGCCGGTCTCAAAATTTGCCCCGCGCGCCTTCTGGGCCTTCATGATCTTGTCCGCCTCGTCCATCAGGGTCGGAATGAACCGCAGGGCGATGGACATCATCATGGCGATCTCATGCGCCGGGAAGTGAATGGCCTGCAGGGGCCTGAACAGCGTCTCCAGGCCGTCCGTCAGGGCGATGGGCGAGGTCGTCAGCGTCAGAAGCTGCGAGCAGACCACCAGCAGGATCAGGCGCACCGCCATGAACGAGGCCATGCGCAGGCCCGTGTCGGTGATCTTCACCGGCCCCACCTGAACCAGCGCGTTGCCGGCGGACTGGAAGAACAGGTTCAGTATGAACGTGAAGAGTATGATGAACATCAGGGGCTTCAGGCCCTTGAACAGAAACTTCAGGTGGATGCCCGTGGAGGCGGCGCAGGCCAGCACGAACGCCGCGATCAGCATAAAGCCCGCGAAGCCCTGCACCACGAAAACGATGGCAATCAGCGCGACCGTCGCCAACAGCTTCGTGCGGGGATCGAGCCGGTGGATCAGCGATTCGCCGGGGAAATACTGGCCCAGCGTGACGTTTTTCAGCATGCCGCTTCACCTCCCCGCAGGTTTCGGACGATGGCGTCGCACACGTCCTCCGCGCGATAGATGCCCTCGGGCATATCGAAGCCCGCCTCCCGCAGAAGCCGCGCCAGCTTTGCGCATTCCGGCACGTCCAGGCCGATCTCGTGCAGCTTCCGGTCGTGGAGGAACACCTCGGCGGGCGTGCCGGAATAGGCCACCTCGCCCTTGCTGAGCACGTACAGCCTGTCGCAGCAGCGCCCCACGTCGTCCATCGAGTGCGACACCATCACGACCGTGGTGCCCGCGTCGTGGATGCCGCGGATCAGATCCAGCATGTCGCGCCGGCCCTGGGGATCGAGGCCCGCTGCGGGCTCGTCCAGGATCAGGATCGACGGTTTCATGGCCAGCACGCCCGCGATGGCGACGCGCCGCTTCTGGCCGCCGGACAGCTCAAAGGGCGATTTTTCGCCCACTTCCTTCGGGTCAAGCCCCACCTGGCGAAGCGCCCACTCCACCCGGGAGTCGATCTCCGCCGCGTCAAGGCCCAGGTTGGTCGGCCCATAGGCCACGTCTTTGGCGACGGTCTCCTCGAACAGCTGGTATTCGGGATACTGAAACACCAGGCCCACGGCCCGGCGCATGGCGATAAGGTCCGTGCCCTTCGCGCCCAGATCGACGCCGTTCACGGTCACCTCGCCGGGCGCGGACTTCTCCAGGCCGTTCAGGTGGGAGATCAGCGTGCTCTTGCCGCTGCCGGTGTGGCCGATGATGCCGATGAACTCGCCCTCGCAGATGCGCAGGCTCACGGAATCCAGCGCCTTCGCCTCGAAGGGCGTGCCAGGCATGTAGACGTGGGTGAGGGCGTTGACCTCGATCACGGGGCGATGGGCCTTCACGCTCTTGGACATGGTGGAAGCGCTTTTCGCCGCGCCGCTTTGGCTCCGGGGCAGCCTGCGCAGCGCCAGCGATGTTTCGTTGACGGTCATCAATCCCTCCGGCAGCTTCACGCCCCGGTCGCGCAGCGCCCGGGTCAGCTTCATCATCTCCGGGACGTCCAGCCCAAGCGACAGCACCTTTTCCGTCTTCGCGAACACCTCGCGGGGCGCGCCCTCCAGGGCGATCCTGCCGCCGTCCATCACGACCAGCCGGTCCGCCAGCGCCGCCTCCTCCATGAAGTGGGTGATCCACACCACGGTGATGCCCTCTTCCAGATTCAAACGGCGCGCGAGGCTGAACACGTCGCGTCGGCCGATGGGGTCCAGCATGGCGGTGGATTCGTCAAACACGATGATCCTGGGGCGCATGGCCAGCACGCCCGCCACGGCCACCCGCTGCTTCTGGCCGCCGGAGAGCATGGCGGGGGAGGCCTGGGCGAAGTCGCTCATGCCCACGCTGCGCAGCGCGTCGTCCACGCGGCGGCGGATCTCGGCGGGCTCGGTGCCCAGGTTCTCCAGGCCGAAGGCGCAATCCTCCTCCACGATGGTGGTGACGATCTGGTTGTCCGGGTTCTGGAACACCATGCCGCAGGACTTGCGCACCTCATAGCAGTCGTCCTCGGTGGCGGGGCTGATGCCGTTCACGGTCAGCTCGCCGGCGGTGGGCAGCTGCAGGGCATTGAGCAGCTTGGCGAACGTGCTCTTGCCGCTGCCGTTCCGGCCCAGGATCGCCAGGAATTCGCCCTCCATGACCGTCAGGCTCACGCCGTCGACGGCGGGCTTTTTCGCGCCCTCGTAGGTGAAGGAGACGTTCCTGGCCTCGATAATCGGTTTCTTCATGCTGAAAGGCCTCCGCCGGGACGGCCGCAGGCCGGCCCCGGAAAAGTGTATTATTAGAAAGTATATCACTCCTTCGTTAAGAGTAATCCATCGAACCGGGCGGATTTTGCCCGGCTTTGTCACTTTCAACGCAAATTTTATAGTGACCAGTGGACAAAAGCCCCTTTTATTTTCTCCGGGAATGTGTTAGAATATGGATACCAATATGATTAAGGAGTGACTTACCATGAATCTGAATAAGAAGACCATCGAGGATGTCCAGGTCAAGGGCAAGAAGGTTCTCGTGCGCTGTGACTTCAACGTGCCGCTGGACGCGGACAAGAACATCACCGACGAGACCCGCATCAACGCCGCGCTGCCGACCATCAAGTACCTGCTTGACAACGGCGCCGCCGTGATCCTGTGCTCCCACCTGGGCCGTCCCAAGGGTGAGTTCAACATGAAGTATTCCCTCGCGCCCGTCGCCAAGCGCCTCTCCGAGAAGCTGGGCTTCGAGGTGAAGCTGGCCAAGGACGTCATCGGGCCCTCCGCAAAGAAGCTGGCCGCCGAGGTCGAGCCCGGCAAGGCCGTGCTGCTGGAGAACGTCCGCTTCCACGCCGAAGAGGAGAAGAACGACCCCGCCTTCGCCAAGGAGTTGGCTTCCATGGCCGAGTTGTACGTGTCCGACGCCTTCGGCACCGTGCATCGCGCGCACGCCTCCACCGCCGGCGTGGCCGACTATCTGCCCGCCGTGGCCGGTTACCTGATCGGCAAGGAGCTGAACTTCCTCGGCAACGCCGTGGAGAACCCCGTTCGTCCGTTCGTGGCCATCCTGGGCGGCGCGAAGGTGAAGGACAAGATCGGCGTCATCACCAACCTGCTTGAGAAGGTCGACACCCTGATCATCGGCGGCGGCATGGCCTATACCTTCTCCAAGGCCATGGGCGGCGAGATCGGCGATTCCCTGCTGGACGAGGAGCGCATCGACCTGGCCAAGGACATGATGAAGGCCGCCGAGGCGAAGGGCGTGAAGTTCCTGCTGCCGGTGGACACCGTGATCGCCAACGATTTCGACAATCCCACCGAGATCAAGACCGTCGAAGCGGGCAAGATCCCCGCGGGCTTCCAGGGCCTGGACATCGGCCCCAAGACCATCGAGCTTTTCTCCGATGCCGTGAAGAGCGCCAAGACCGTGGTCTGGAACGGCCCGATGGGCGTGTTCGAGAAGCCTGAGTTTGCCAAGGGCACCCTGGCGATCGCCACCGCGATGGCCGAGTCCGACGCCACCACCATCATCGGCGGCGGCGACAGCGCGGCGGCCGTCACCCAGATGGGCCTGGCCCCCAAGATGAGCCACATCTCCACCGGCGGCGGCGCGAGTCTCGAGTTCCTCGAGGGCAAGGTGCTGCCCGGCGTCGCGGCCCTGAACGACAAATAAGGGAGTAGGGAGTAGGCAGCAGGCAGTAGGGGAGCTACGGCATAACATGTCTTTCTCTTGCGACCTCTGCGCTTAATCACGCGGCAGCGGGTAACTAACCCTACTCCCTACTCCCTACTGCCTACTGCCTACTCCCTCCCAGAACATAATCCAGATAATAGAAAAGAAACAAACCTAAACAGCAAGGAGGAGATTCCAATGCGCAAGCCCATTATCGCCGGCAACTGGAAGATGAACAAGACGCCTGAAGAGGCGGCCCAGCTGGTCCGGGATCTGATTCCCCTGGTGAAGGACGCCAAGTGCGACGTCGTCGTCTGCACCCCCGCGGTGAACTTCGCCGCCGTCAAGCCCGTCATCGAGGGCACCAACATCAAGCTGGGCGCCCAGAACGTCCACTTCAAGGCCTCCGGCGCCTATACCGGCGAGCTTTCCGCCGACATGCTCAAGGCCGCCGGCTGTGAGTATGTCATCATCGGCCATTCCGAGCGCCGCCAGTACTTTGGCGAGACCGACAAGACCGTCAACCTGCGCACCGTCGCGGCCGTGAAGGCCGGCCTGAAGGCCATCGTGTGTGTCGGCGAGATGAAGGACGAGCGCGAGGCCGGCTATACCGACATGATCGTCATGTATCAGACCCAGATGGCCCTGCACGGCCTGACCGCTGAGGAGTTGGACAATGTCGTGATCGCCTATGAGCCCGTTTGGGCCATCGGCACCGGCCTGACCGCCACCGACGAGCAGGCCAACGAGACCATCGGCGTCATCCGCAAGGCCATCGGCTACAAGTTTGGCCAGGAGGCCGCTGAGAAGATCCGCATCCAGTACGGCGGCAGCATGAAGGGCTCCAATGTGAAGGGCCTGATGGCGCAGCCGGAAATCGACGGCGGCCTGATCGGCGGCGCGTCCCTGAAGGCGGAGGACTTCGCGCAGGTCGTGAACTTCTGATCCCATGGATCAGAACCCCTGAGGAATTGGAGATCAAGGGGAAAAGGACTGTCTGAAACTCCTCGCTCCACACTCCTCGCTCCACACTCAAATCAAGGAGGAGATTCCCATGATGAAACTGGTTTTGGTCCGCCACGGCGAGAGCGAGTGGAACAAGCTGAACCTGTTCACCGGCTGGACCGACGTGGACCTGAGCGAAAAGGGCCACGAGGAAGCCAAGGCCGCGGGCCGACTCTTGAAGGCCGAGGGCTATGACTTCGACGTGTGCTACACCTCTTATCTGAAGCGCGCCATCCACACGCTCTATCACGTGCTGGACGAGATGGACCGCGCCTGGCTGCCGGTCATCAAGACCTGGAAGCTGAACGAGCGCCACTACGGCGCCCTGCAGGGCCTGAACAAGAGCGAGACGGCCGAGAAGTACGGCGAGGAACAGGTGAAGATCTGGCGCCGCAGCTTCGACATCAAGCCGCCGGCCCTGGAAGAGACCGACGAGCGCTCCGCCGTGAACCAGCCCATGTACCGCGACGTGGACAAGGCGCTGCTGCCGGCGAACGAGAGCCTGGAGACCACCATCGAGCGCGCCGTGCCCTACTTTGAAGAGGTCATCAAGCCCGACATGAAGGCCGGCAAGCGCGTCATCATCGCCGCTCACGGAAACTCCCTGCGCGCGCTGGTGAAGTACTTCGACAACCTGACCGCCGAGGAGATCATCTCCGTCAACATCCCCACCGGCACCCCGCTGGTGTACGAGTTTGACGACGACTTCAAGGTCATCAAGCACTACTACCTGGGCGACCAGGAGGCGCTGAAGGCCAAGATGGAAGCCGTGGCGAACCAGGGCAAGAAGAAGTAAGAAAACTGCATAAACGATTGGGCTGGCGCATCGCGCCAGCCCTTTTGCAGGTTTTTCAAGGAAACCATGGGGAATAGACGATAAGTAATTGGCCGATCATGCGCACAGCGAAGGATCTGTGCGTTGCGTCGTGGAACAACCCGGGAGAACCAGATTGCCACGTCGCCCCTGCGGGGCTCCTCGCAATGACGTGGCCCGTGGTTACGCAGTACAATGCCATACATATCGCGCAACGCGGCGTCTCCAACCGGTGTCGTTGCAGGGGTTGCCGCATTGTATGGCATCTGTGTATCGTATAACGCGGCGTTTCCAATCAACGTCATTGCGAGAAGGCTGCTTATGGCAGCCGACGCGGCAATCCGGTTCCTTGGCAGCCCTCAGTCGATCTTCCGGAACACGATGGCCGTCCGGCAGGGGATGTAGATCTCAAAGCCGGTGCCCCTGCCCTCGACGAACTTCGTGTAGTACACGTAATCCTTGCTGGTGCGATCCATGCCGCCGAAGTCGATGTCGTCGGTGGAGAAGATCACCTTATACTTGCCCTCGCCCACGGGGTTCACCGGCAGGAAGAAGTCCGTGGGCGAGTAGGTCGGGTGGAAGTTGAACACGTACACCAGCCCCCCTTTCGCGAAGGCGATCACCTTGCCGGGCTGGTCGATCCAAAGGTTCACCGTGTCCGTCTTGTTCAGCACCCGATACTTGCGGCTGAACTTCAGCATGGCCTTGTCGAAGTTCACCAGCCACTCGAATTTCAGCGAGCTGTTCTGCACCAGCGACCACTGCCTGCGGGCATATTTGTAACTCCAGCCGTTGCCCTCGCGGGGGAAGTCGATCCACTCGGGGTGGCCGAACTCATTGCCCATGAAGTTCAGATAGCCGTCGCTGCCCAGCGCCAGCGTGATGAAGCGGATCATCTTGTGCAGCGCGATGGCCCGGTCGATGGTGATGGAGTGATAACTCTTGCTCATGCCGGTGTACATTTCAGCATCCGCCATGCGGAAGATCAGCGTCTTGTCGCCCACCAGCGCCTGGTCGTGGGATTCGCAGTAGCCCACGTTCTTCTCCTGGGGACGGCGGGTGGTCAGCTCATACCACAGCTTGTACATGTCCCACTGATCGTCGGAATAGTCCTTCAGCAGTCGGATCCAGAAGTCCGGCACGCCCATGGACAGGCGATAGTCAAACCCGATACCGCCGGAGCGGATGGGCACGCACATGCCCGGCATGCCGCTCATCTCCTCGCAGATCGTCACCGCGAAGGGGTTCACCGCGTGGATCAGCTCGTTCGCCAGCTGGAGGTAGGTCAGCGCGTCCACATTGGTGTTCAGGCCGAAATACTGGGAGTAATCCGTAAAGCTGCTGCCCAGGCCGTGATCCTGATAGATCATGCTGGTCACGCCGTCGAAGCGGAAGCCGTCGAAGTGGTATTCCTCCAGCCAGAATTTCAGATTGGACAGCAGGAAATGCAGCACCTCGTGCTTGCCGTAGTTGAACAGGCGGGTCTTCCAGACGGGGTGCCAGCCCCGGTCGCCGGACAGGAAATACTGGTCGTCGGTGCCGTCAAGGACGTTCAGGCCCTCGTCGGCGTTGGCGGAGGCGTGACTGTGCACCACGTCCAGCAGCACGTACATGCCCAGCTCGTGGGCCTTGTTGATGAGGTATTTCAGGTCCTCCGGCTCGCCGTAGCGGGAGGAGGCCGCGAAGAAGTTTGTCACCTGGTAGCCGAAGGAGGCGTAATAGGGGTGCTCCTGGATCGCCATCAGCTGCACGGTGTTGTAGCCCAGGCTGTGGATGTACTCCAGGTTGAAATCGGCAAACTCCCGATAGCTGCCCACGGCCTCCTTCTCCTGGGCCATGCCGATGTGGGCCTCGTAGATGTAGGGCGGGGCGATCTTGCGCTTGCCGTAGCCGCCGTCGGTCCACCTGAACGGGCGCGCCGGGGCCCAGATCTGGCCGTTGAAGGCGTTGCGCGCCTCGTCGTACACGATGCGGCGGATGTAGGCGGGAATGTGGTCGGAGGTATGGCCGCCCTTCGTCACCTGGATCTTCACCAGCTGCCCGTGCCGCAGCGCGTCCGCGCCCTCCAGCTCAATCTCCCAGGTGCCGTCCGGAAGCCGCGTCATCGGGTGGCTCTCGCGGTTCCAGCCGTTGAAATCGCCGATCAGGTGGATGGCGTCCGCCCCCGGCGCCCACTCCCGATACACCCATCCCGTCTCCGTGCGGTTGAAGCCGAAGTACAGGTAGCCGTTGGCAAAGGAGGTCAGGTCCGCCTTCGTGCCCAGCAGCGCCTTGCGGGTGTTGGCATGGCGCTCCATGCGCAGGGCGATGTCTGAATAGTAGGGCTGCAGCCAGGGATCGATCGACAGAATCTTGTACTGCGTCTGTTTCGGAGCCTTCTTCACAGACAGCACCTCCCGAGTTGATGTATGCTGCCAATATTATAACACATAATGGTGACACAGGCAAACGTTATATGAACGATTTCTGCCTGTATCTTCCCGCAAAGGGAGCCGGATTGTCGAGGTACGATAGAAGAGCCGCGGGAATCCGGCCCATATTTTTTTCACATCGTGTTCGATTGCAATTTTGGGGGAAGGTGCTATAATAGAATCATGAACCGAACAAATGTTCTGTTTGAAGCCAAACGGAGGCGCGTGGCAATGCGGACGATCCTGCACAGCGACCTGAACAACTTCTACGCCAGCGTGGAATGCGTGTATGAGCCGGCGTTGAAGGCGGTGCCGATGGCCGTCTGCGGCGATCCACAGGCGCGGCACGGCATCGTCCTGGCGAAGAACATGATCGCCAAGCGCGCCGGCATCGTCACCGGCGAGGCCATCTGGCAGGCCCGGCAGAAGTGCCCGAACCTGGTGGTGAGGCCGCCCAGCTTCAAGCTCTACCAGCGCTTTTCCCGGATGATGAAGAAGATCTACGGCGATTACACCTTTCAGATCGAATCCTTCGGGCTGGACGAGTGCTGGCTGGACGTGACCGGCCACCGGATGAGCGGCGAGGTCATCGCCGACGAGCTGCGGAGGCGGGCGCGGGAGGAGCTGGGGCTGACGCTGTCGGTGGGGGTGTCCTTCAACAAGATCTTCGCCAAGCTGGGCAGCGACATGAAAAAGCCCGACGCTACGACTGTCATCAGCCCGGAGAATTTCCGCGACAAGGTGTGGCCGCTCCCGGCGGGTGACCTGCTGTTCGTCGGCCCGGCCACGCGGCGAAGGCTGGCGAGCCGCAACCTGCGCACCATCGGCGACATCGCCCGCTGCGATTCGGCGGCGCTGAAATCGGCGCTGGGCAAGAACGGGGAGATGCTGTGGCTGTTTGCCAACGGGCTGGACCGCAGCCCGGTGATGGCCCTGGACCACAGCGAGACGGTGAAATCGGTGGGCAACAGCACCACCACGCCGCGGGACATCGCAGACGATCAGGACGCCCACATGGTGCTGATGGTGCTGTCGGAGAGCGTGGCGGAGCGCCTTCGGGAGCAGGGACTCAAGGGGCGGACGGTGAGCCTGTGGGTGCGCGATGTCGACCTCGCCGCCTTTTCGGCCCAGAAAAAGCTGCATGCCGACACGGCGCTGGCCTCGGAGATCTGCGGCTGTGCGCTGGCGCTGTTCCGGGAACACTACCGCTGGGCAAAGCCGATCCGTAGCCTGGGCGTCAGCGTGTCGGAGCTGAGCTTTTCCGAGGGGGACGAACAGCTGACGATGTTCCCCGACATGCGCCGCGAGCGCCGCTATGAGCTGGAGACCGCCGTGGGCGACATCCGACGCCGCTTTGGCCACTTCGCCATCCAGCGGGCCTGCCTGATCGGCTGGAAGGAATTCGGGGCGATCAACCCCCGGGACGACCACACGATCCACCCGGTGGGGTGGAGGAACACGATCTGACGAGGAGGGGAGCGCAATGGCGCATCGGGCCTATGTGCGGGTGCTGATGGACGTGGACGAGCTCGGCAAGGTGCATCCGCTGAAGATCTACTGGGAGGATGGCCGCGGCTTTGAGGTGGACCGGCTGCTGGACGTGCGGCGCGCCGCTTCCACGAAGGCGGGCGGCCAGGGCATCCGCTACACCTGCCGCATCCGGGGGCGGGAAATCTACCTCTATGAGGACGACGGCCGCTGGTTCGTCGAGGCGCGGGACGCGGGGATGAAAGGACAGGCCTGACTCCCTCCGGCGCTGCGCGCCACCTCCCTCAGAGGGGAGGCGAACCTGTGCAAATCCAAGGGCTCCCTCCCAGAGGGAGCTGGCTGGCAATGGGCCAGACTGAGGGAGTGCGGCAAACTCATCAAAAGATCATTCATGCGCGCGATGATTCCCGCATACACTATATTGAAAAACACGCAATAACCGGAGGGATACGATGGAAAATCCAAACAATCGAATTGTCGCCGTGGGTCGCCTGGAGGGTGACCTGGAGCTGAGTCACGAAGTGATGAACGAGCCCTTTTACACCGGCACGCTGCTGGTGAAGCGGCTCTCCGGCGCGGTGGACCGCCTGCCGGTGACGATTCCCGGCAAGCTGATGGGCATGCTGCCCCAGGAGGAGTGCCAGCTGATGCTGACCGGGCAGGTGCGCTCCTACAACAAGGTGGTGGACGGGTCGGGCCGCCTGATGGTGACGCTGTTCACCCAGGGCATCGTGCCCTCGCCGGACAACGACACGCTGAACAAGGTCTCGCTGACCGGGGCGCTGTGCAAGCCGCCTATTTATCGCTCCACGCCCTTTGGACGGGAAATCTGCGATATGATGCTGGCGGTGAACCGCGCCTTTGGCAAGAGCGATTACATCCCCTGCATCGCCTGGGGACGAAACGCCCAATACGCCTCCCGCTTCTCGGTGGGCGACCGCGTGCGGCTCACCGGCCGCCTGCAATCCAGGGAATACCAGAAGCTGCTGGAAAGCGGGGAATACCTGTCCAGAAACGCCTATGAGGTGTCCTGCTTCACGCTGGAGGCCGCCGAGGGCGAGGGAATGCCGTCGGGCTACGCGAACGGGGAGAGCCGCTACGCGTTTGAACCGGCGGGCCGGAAACAGCTGAACTGAAGCGGCTCCGCGCCTCCCAATCTTCCCTTGCCTTTTTCCGCAAAGTGGAGTAAAATAGACGCAGCTAACATACAAAGGAGGAACCCACCATGCCTTGCACCACCGTATTGGTCGGAAAGAACGCCAGCAATGACCGCTCCACCATGATCGCCCGCACCGACGACGGGCACTTTGACGTGAAGAAGCTCATCGTCGTCCAGCCGAAGGATCAGCCCAGGAAGTACAGGAGCGTCATCAGCAAGGTGGAGGTCGACCTGCCGGACGATCCCATGCGCTACACCGCCTGCCCCAGCGTGGACGACAAGGACGGCGTCTGGGCCGCCACCGGCATCAACGCCGCAAACGTGGGCATGACCGCCACCGAGACCATCACCTCCAATCCACGGGTGCTGGCGGCGGACCCGCTGGTGGAGTATCAGAAGGCGAAGTCCCGCCGCGAGAAGGATGTGCCCGGCGGCATCGGCGAGGAGGATTTCGTCGTGCTGGTGCTGCCCTACATCCACACCGCCCGGGAGGGTGTGGAGCGCCTGGGTGCGCTGTTGGAGCGCTACGGCACCTATGAATCCAACGGCATCGCCTTCAACGACGCCGACGAGGTTTGGTGGCTGGAGACCATCGGCGGCCACCACTGGATGGCCCGGCGGATCCCGGAGGACGCGGTGGTCATCAATCCGAACCAGTTCGGCATGGATCAGTTTGACCTGGACGACGCCTTCGGCGCGAAGGAGGCGCATCTCTGCTCGGCAGATCTGCGCGAGTTCATCGCCCGGAACCACCTGGACCTCAACCAGAACGGCGCCTTCAACCCGCGGGACATCTTCGGCTCCCACACCGACATGGACCACATCTACAACACGCCCCGCGCCTGGTTCATGGGCCGCTTCCTGACGCCGAAATCCCACCGCTGGGAGGGCCCGGACGCTGAATTCACCCCCGAGAGCGACGACATTCCCTGGGCGCTGGTGCCGGACCGCAGGGTGGCTGCGGAGGACGTGAAGTACCTGCTCTCCGGCCACTTCCAGGGCACGCCCTACAACCCCTATTCCAGCCAGGATACGGGCAGGCGCGGCATGTACCGCTCCATCGGCATCAACCGCACCGGCGTGACCTCTATCTGCCAGATCCGCCCGGACATGCCCGAGCCCATTCGGGGCATTGAGTGGATCTGCTTCGGCTCCACCACCTTTGACGCCATGCTGCCCGTCTACGCGAACGTGTCGAAGATGCCGCGGTACCTGAGCACCGTGACGCTGGACGCCTCCACCGAAAACTTCTACTGGGGCAGCCGGCTGATCGCCGCCCTGGCGGACGCCAACTATGCCGCCGCCATCCAGCACATCGAGCGCTATCAGAACGCCGTCGCCACGAAGGGCCGCCAGCTCGTCGCGGAGTACGACCGGAAGATGATCGAGGCGGGAAAGTGCGACCAGATGGAGAAGGCCAACGACGCCCTGTGCGCCATGGCCAGGGAGCAGACCATTTCGACGCTGAACAAGGTGCTTCAGGTGGCCAGCGAGCACATGAAGAACGGCTACAACCGCGCGGACAACTGATCGGGGAAAACGCGTCGCAGGCAGCCAGCCGGTTTTCCCTTTCAATGCTGTGTACAGATCCTTCGCTTTGTTCAGGATGACAGCGTATCACATTTCCTGTCATCCAGAGCGCGGCGAAGGATCTTTACGCATACAGGCCGAATTTTTTATACCCAAAACTCCCGAGAAGCACCTGAATTGGGGGTTGCCTCTTGAATTTTGACAAAAATATGATATACTGGTAGGTACATTGGAAAAATCCGGGCTTCCCGGCGCGAGGCGAGGACATGACCGATACGCAGAAAATCATACTGATCGCGCTGCTCGCGCTGGGCGCGCTGAGCCTCATCGTGGGTGCAACCCTTTCGCACTACATCGGCGGCTTCATCCGCCATGTGGAAGAGGAGGCCCGGGAGGAAGCTGAGGCTGAAGAAGCACGCCGCGCCGAAGTCGATCAAGAAAAGCAGGATAGGAGCAACCCATGATTACAGCCGTTTCACTGAATCCCAGCATCGACCGCACCCTGACGGTGGAGCGGTTCACGCCCGGCGGGCTGAACCGCATCGTCGCCCGAAGCGACAACGCCGCCGGCAAGGGCATCAATGTGGCCGTGACCGTCGCGGCGCTGGGCCTGGACGCCGAATGCGTCGGCTTCATGTACCGCGACAGCGCGCCGCTGTTTGAAAAGCGCCTGATGCTGAATTCCACGCCCTATGAATTCATCTGGTGCGAGGGCACGGTCCGCACGAACATCAAGGTGTTCGACAGGAGCGCGGGCGTCGTGACGGAGTTGAATGAATCCGGCCGGCCCATCGACGAGGAAAAGCTCGCCGCGATGCTGGAGCTGGTGACCCGCCACGCGGAAAACAGCGATTATCTGATCCTCTCCGGGTCCGTGCCGCCGGGCTGCCCGAACGAATTCTACGAGACGCTGATCAACGCCGTCGACGGGCTGGGCTGCCGCTGCGTGTTGGACGCGGACGGCGAGCGCCTGTCCTGCGGCCTGCGCGCCAAGCCCTTCATGATCAAGCCCAACCGGGCGGAGCTGGAGGCCATGACCGGCTCGAAGCTGAATTCCATCGATCAGATCAAGGCCGCGGCGCTGAAGTACATCGACATGGGCGTGCAGGTGGCGGCGGTGTCGCTGGGCGCGGAGGGCGCGCTGATCACCGACGGAGACTCGACCCTCTTTGCCCCGCGCATGAACATCGAGGTGAAGGGCACCGTCGGCGCCGGAGACGCCATGGTGGCCGCCCTCGCCGCGGGCTTCATGGCGGACAGCGACCTGGAGGAGGCCTTCCGCATGGGCGTGGCCTGTGCCAGCGCCCGCTGCATGGCCGAGGGCTACAAGGGCATCGACCGGACGGTCTACAAGGCCTTCCTGGACATGGTGAGAATCGAGAGGGTATAGCGTGCTGTCAGACTGGAAGGGCCCGGGATCTCTGCTGGACGACCCCGCAAAAACAAACCGACGTCGGTTTATTAACAGCTTCATACAGCGCCTTTACCGGCGCTCCGGCTTCAATGCGCTGCCGATGATCGCGATGGGCTTCCTGGGCATCATACTGCTGGGGAGCCTGCTGCTGGCGCTGCCGGTGGCGTCGGCCACCGGCGTGCCGATTCCCTGGTTTGACACGCTGTTCACCGCCACCTCCGCCGTGTGCGTCACGGGCCTGGTCGTGGTGGACACTGGAACGGCCTATTCCACCTTCGGCCACGTGGTGCTGCTGGTGCTGATCCAGCTGGGCGGACTGGGCTTTATGACCTTCGCGACGCTGCTCTTCCGCATCATGGGCAAGAGCATTTCCATACGCGAGCGCATGATCATGCAGGATTCTCTGAACGAGGACGACATGGGCGGCGTGGTCGACCTGATCTCCTGGGTGGCGCGCAGCGCCTTCACGGTGGAGCTGGTCGGCGCAGCGCTGTTTGCCATACGGCTGATCCCGGCCTACGGCGTCGGCAAGGGCCTCTTCTTTTCGGTGTTCCACTCGGTCTCGGCGTTCTGCAACGCCGGCTTTGACCTCTTTGGCGGCGGGCAAAGCCTGACGGGCTACACCGGCGATGTTCTCATGAACCTCACGGCCGTGATGCTGGTGGTGGTCGGCGGCTTTGGCTTTGCGGCGCTGCACGACATCCTGCACAAGCGCAGCTTCCGACGCTTCCGCCTGCACACGAAGCTGGTGCTGGTCAGCTATTTCTCGCTGCTGCTGGGCGGCATGCTGATCGTACTGGCGCTGGAGTGGAACAACCCGGATACGCTGGGCCCCCTCAGCTTCGGCGACAAGCTGCTGGCGGCGCTTTTCCAGTCGGTGACGCTGCGCACGGCCGGCTTCAACACGATCGACCAGGCGGCCCTGCGGGACAGCACAAAGCTGATCGGTGGCTTTTTGATGCTGATCGGCGCGGCTCCGGCTTCCACGGGCGGCGGCATCAAGGTGACGACGCTGGCGATCCTGGTGCTGACGGTGCGCATGGTGGCCCGGGGCGAGAGCAGCATCGTGGTGTTCGAGCGCCGCATCGACAAGGCGCTGGTGCAGCGCACGGTGACGATCACGTTCATCGCCATCGGCGTGGCGTTCGTGGACGTGTGCGCGCTGTCCATCCTGCAGCCGGGCGCGGCCTTCCTGGATCTGTACTATGAATGCGTGTCCGCCGTGGGCACGGTGGGCATCTCGGCCATCGGCTCGTCCAACCTGGTGCCGCTGGCGAGGGTGCTCATCATCATCACGATGTACATCGGGCGCATCGGCCCCCTGTCGATGGCGCTGCTGTTCACGCGCAGGCAAAACCGCGCGAAGGAGCTCGTGCGCTATCCGGAGGACCGCGTGATGATCGGCTGACGGCGGCGCGATCCCTTTCTGACTGACTCATCCCAACAATGGAGGTTATGGCTATGGCGAGGAACAAGGGCAAGAAGCAGTTTATCGTGGTGGGCCTGGGCCGTTTCGGCACGGCCATTGCCGAGACGCTCTGCCAGGACGGCTCGGAGGTGCTGGGCGTGGACCGGCGCATGGACGTGGTGGATGGCCTGCGCGACACGCTGACCCACGTGGTGCAGCTGGACGCCATGGACCGGGACGCCCTCTCCGCGCTGGGCATCCCCGATTTCGACGTGGCCTTCGTCACCATGGGCTCGGACATCCGCGCCAGCGGCACGATCGTGATGTCGCTGAAAGAGCTGGGCGCGAAGCAGGTGATCGCCAAGGCCCAGGATGAGTTCCACGGCAGGATGCTGGAAAAGCTGGGCGCGGACCGGGTTTTGTTCCCGGAGCGGGATATGGGCCGGCGCGTGGCGCATAACCTTGTATCGGGCGATATCATCGATTTCCTGGAGCTTTCCTCCGAATACTCGATGGCGGAGATTCGCCCGAAGCCGGAGTGGGTGGGCAAGTCGCTGATGGCGCTGAACATGCGCAGCAAGCTGGGCATCAACGTCGTCGCCATCCGCACCGGCGAGAGCCTGAACGCCATGCCCCTGCCCGACACCAAGCTGAACGAGGACGACGTGCTGCTCGTCGTGGTGAAGGACGAGACGCTGGCGAAGCTGAATCGACGCTGACGGGCGCGGCGCCCGTCGGAAAGGCGGTGCGCGTTGGAGAGGGAGAATGCCGTCGGTTGCCTCATCATCGACGATTTCCGGTCCGGAGGGGATGACCTCTCCGGGCTTTGCTTCGCGGCGGGGCTTAGGCCCTATCCCTTCGACTGGGACGGGAAGGAGCGCCCGCTGCCGGCCCTGCAGGAGCTTCTGCAGCAGGCGCGAAGGGAGTGCGGCGCGGCGGCGATTCTGGCCCGCGGCCGGGGCTGCGGCGCGGCGCTGGCGCTGGCGGAGCAGCTGCCGGTGGAGAGGCTGGCACTGATCGAACCCGAGCGGGCGCTCCGGGGCGGCCTGGCGCGCCGAGCACCGCTCGAAAGGCTGAATGCCTTCGCCCGGCGCAACCTGTCGCTGTGCGTTTCAGACGCGCTCGTGATCGAGCACGAGGATTCCCGAGGCTGCAAGCACCTGCGCGACGGCGGCTTCTGCGCCCATGCCCGCCTTGCGCGGCTCACATATGGCGGCGAAAGGGATAAGGAATTGTATACAATTTGTGAAAATACGACAAAAACGGCGGTAACTCACTTTTTACGCGCCGGTGAATGCCCAAAAGAACTTGCGGAAAACCCAGAAATGTGTATAATAGACGGGTAAGCATATTTTTGGGCGGCATTGCCCAATACGGAGAGGAAGATTGTTATGAGACACGCGTTTCTGCGCTTCGCGGCCCTGATGGTGGTACTGATGATGGTTCTGACCGGCTGCAACCTGATCGGCGTTGACCCGATCATGCAGCTGGACGAGGACCTGGCCGCGATGAAGAAGCAGTATTCCGGCGTCGTCGCCAGCTACGACGGCGGCGAGATCACCCAGGAGGACGTGATGGGAACCTTCAATTCCCAGTACTCCTACATGAACCAGTTCTACAGCATGTACGGCATGACCCTGACCGCCGACAACATCACGAGCATCGAGCAGTCCGTGGTCGAGAACGCCGTGGAGAACGTGGCCATCCGCCAGCAGATGGAGAAGCGCGGCCTGAGCCTCGACGCCGACAAGGTGGCCGAGATCAAGGCCGAGGCGGACGAACACTATCAGGAGGCCTATGACAGCCTGTACGCAAGCGCCACGGGCGACACCGACGCCGAGCGCGCCAAGCGCACCGAGGTCAACCTGTACACGATGGGCTATACCCGCGACGCCCTGTACGCCATCGAGGAAGCCACCGCGAACCATGAGCTGATTGAGGAGAACGTCCGCGGCGAGATCACCGAGGCCGACCTGACGGAAGAGGCGCTTCAGAAGGCCTACGACGACAAGGTGGCCGAGGACGAGGAGAGCTACGCGAATTCTCCCTCCAGCTTTGAAAGCGCCATGTCCTCCGACAGCGCCATCGTCACTTGGATGCCCGAGGGCTATCGCACCGTGAAGCACATTCTGGTGAAGCCTGAGGCCGACGTGCTCAGCGCCGTCACCGATGCCCGCACCGCCGTCACCACTGCCGAAGGCGAGCTGGAAGACCTGCGCGACGAGCTGGACGCCCTGAATGACGACGACGCCGAGGCCGCTGAGGAAGCCGCCGAGGAGACCGCCGAGGAGACCGACGAGGAAGCCGAAGCGCCCCGCACCGCCGAGGAGATCCAGGCTGACATCGACGCCGCCGAGGCGAACCTTGCCGACCTGAAGGCCGCCGCCGAAAAGGCCGAGGCCGATTGCCTGGAGTCCGTCAAGGCGACCACCGACGAAATCTACCAGAAGCTGGAAGACGGCGAGGACTTCGACGCCCTGATCGAGGCCTACGGCGAGGATCCCGGCATGCAGAACGAGCCGACCAAGACCCGCGGCTACTAT
This sequence comes from uncultured Eubacteriales bacterium, assembly GCA_902799045.1. GTDB lineage: Bacteria > Bacillota > Clostridia > Christensenellales > Aristaeellaceae > UBA2862. The sequence continues at coordinate 220,904 of CADBZH010000002.1, read as the reverse complement.
GTCTCCAGTGCTTCCACCACCTGGGATCAGAACTTCACTGCCGGTTCCATGCTGCTTGAAAAGGTGGGCGACGTCTCCGAGACGCCCGTCATCAGCACCAGCGGCGTGCACATCATCCGCTACGAGAGCGACGTGACCCCCGGCGCGGTGGCGCTGGAGGACGTGCACGACGCGCTGTTCGAGCAGACCCTTGAGACCATGAAGAGCGATCACTTCGATTCCGAGCTGAAGGCCTGGGTCGAGGCGTTGAATCCGAAGTACAGCATCGAGAACTTCAAGCTGAACTGATCCGATTCGATCCTGCGGCGGCCGCCCATCCTGGGCGGCCGCCCTTTTGTCCGTGATCAAACGCCGCCTCGCGCATAAAACGCCCCGATTCGCGCAAACTACGCACACGACTTGAAGTGTGTGCCGCTGAATTCATTTCAGCCATTTTGAGCAATCGGAGGCGTTTTTATGCGAGCAACGGGCATTGTCAGAAGAATTGACGAACTGGGCAGGGTCGTCATTCCCAAGGAGATTCGACGGACGCTGCGGATCCGGGAGGGGGATCCACTGGAGATATTTACCGACCACGACGGCGAAGTGGTGTTGAAGAAATACTCGCCAATCGGGGAGATCGCGTCCATCGCCAAGGACTATACCGATTCCCTCTATCGAACGCTGGGGCACGTGGCCCTGATCAGCGACCGGGACGCCGTGGTCTCCTCCTCCGGCGCGGCGAAGCGGGAGTATGTGGAGAAGGCGCTGAGCCCGGAGGTGGACCAGATCCTGCAGGGCCGGCAGCTGACGCTCTACAACCTCTCCTCCGGCATGAGGCCGCTGCCGGTCACCGTCGACGACCGGCCGGAGACCTATTCCGCCCAGATCATCGCGCCGATCCTGGCCGACGGCGAGATCGTGGGCGGCCTGATCCTGCTGAGCCGGGAATCCGGCCTCCAGATGACGAACGTGGACCAGAAGGTGGCCGAAACCACCGCGAACATCATCGGCCGCCAGATGGAGCAATAGTCATCTTGCGGCATTTCCCGGCCTGTGCTATAATACCTTCCGGAATCATCGCACTCACGGGAGGCACAGATGGGCACGATCACGATCATCGGAACGGGCTGGACGAGGGATCAGCTGACGCTGGCGGGCGCGGAGGCGCTGAGAGGCGCCGGCCGGGTGCTGATGCACACGGCGCGCTGCGGCTGCGCGGAATGGCTCAGGGATGAGGGTATCCCCTTTGAACCGCTGGACGCCCTGTATGAGGCGACGGAGGACTTTGACGCCCACGCGCGGGCAGCTGCGAAGGCCGTGCTGGACGCGGCTGCGGAAGGCGACGCGACCTACTGCGTGGCGGATGTGCGCGACCGGAGCGTGCCGCCGATCCTGGAAGCGGCGGGGGAGCGCGCGCGGGTGATCGCCGGCCCGCCGGTGGAAGGCGCGCTGCTGGCGATCGTCAGCGGGGAGACGCGCTCGGTGGAGGCCTCCGACTGGGAGGATTTCCACCTGACGCCCCGGGAGCACTGCCTGATCCGCGAGCTGGAGAGCCGCGAGCTGGCCTGCGAGGTGAAGCTGCGGCTGATGGAGGCGTACCCCGAGGAGACGGAGGTCTGGCTTCTGAACGGCGGGGGAGCGCCGGTGAAGCGGGCGCTCTACGAGTTGGACCGCGCCGACCGCTACGATCACATGACCTGCGCGCTGGTGCCCGCCCAGCGGGAAATCACCGCCCTGGAGCGCTATGATTTCGAGCATCTCAACGAGATCATGCGTCTGCTCTGCGCCCCCGACGGGTGCCCCTGGGATCGTTCACAGACCCATGAATCGCTGCGCACCTGCCTGCTGGAGGAGGCCTACGAGGTGATCGACGCCGTGGAAGCGGGCGACCCCGATCACCTCTACGACGAGCTGGGCGACCTGCTGATGCAGGTGGCGCTGAACGCGGAGCTGGCCCGGAGGCACGGCGAATTCGACATCGGCGACGTCACCACCGCCATCTGCGAGAAGATGATCCAGCGCCACACCCACATCTTCGGCAGCGATTCCGTGGACGGACCGGACGCCGTGCTGAACCTGTGGAGCCGAAACAAGATGGCGGAGCGCGGCCAGCACACCTACGAGGAGGCGCTGCGCGACGTGACGAGGGCGCTCCCGGCGACGCTTCGGGCCGCGAAGGTGCTCAAGCGCATGGCGGAGGCCGGCATGGGCGACGGGGAGGCTGACGCGCCCGCGAAGCGATGCGCGGAAGGACTGTCGACGCTTCCAGGGCCGGAAGAGGCCGAGGCATGGCTGGGCCGGCGGCTGCTGGAGCTCTTGGGCGTCGCGAGGCTTTTGAAGGTGGACCCGGAGATCGCGCTGAACGGTGCCGTCAACCGGTTGATCGACCGATTCGCCGAAATCGAGCGTAAAACCGTCGCGGAGGGCCGCAGAATCGAGGATTTGGGCCCTGATACGTTGAGAAATTATTGGGATTTGGTAAAATTGTGCTGAAAGCCAAAAATAAGCAGGAATTGAGGCAGGGAGGCACGAATATCACAGTAATTGTGCTCAATATGCGACAATCTATTGTGCTCAATTGTCCTTACAATATCTGGAGGTGTATTTTTCATGAACAAGGCTACTCTGATTGCCAAGATCGCGGAGAAGTCCGAGCTGAGCAAGAAGCAGGCTGAGGCCGCGCTGAACGCTTTTACCGACACCATCACCGAGGCCCTCAAGGCCGGCGACAAGGTTCAGCTGATGGGCTTTGGCACCTTTGAGGTGAAGGAGCGCGCCGCCCGCATCGGCCGCAAGCCCTCTACCGGCGAGACCATCGAAATTCCCGCCAAGAAGACCCCTTCCTTCAAGGCTGGCAAGGGCTTCAAGGACGAGTTCTGATTCATCTGAACCCATCGCAACAGGGCGCTTCCGTTCGGGAGTGCCCTTTGTTTGATAAGATTTGGAGGTTGACACTATGAGCAGGAAGGCCATGGAGGCGAAAAAGCCCGTCGAGCGCGTCGCGCCCGCGTCCATTCGCCTGGACAAGTTCCTGAAGATTTCAAGGATCATCAAGCGCCGCAGCGTCGCCAACGACGCCTGTTCCACCGGCCACGTCACCGTGAACGGCAAGGAGGCCAAGCCGGGCACCGACGTGAAGGTGGGCGACGTGCTGGGCATCCGCTTCGGCGAAAAGTACACCGAGTATGAGATCCTGTCCATCGCGGAGCACGCCGCGAAGCAGGACGCGGCGGAGATGTACCGCCCGCTGGCATGAGTCGCTGGGCGGTGGTCGTCGCGGCGGGGAAGGGCGAGCGCGCGGGCCTCGGCGGCAACAAGGTGTTCTTTCCCGTCGGGGGGCGCTCGGTGCTGGCCCGCTGCCTGGACGCCTTCGAGCGCTGCGGCCGCTTCGACGGCATCGCCCTGGTCCTGAGCGAAGCCGACGAGCCGGCCTTTGCCGCGCTTTCCGGGCGCGAAGGTCCGTTTCCGCTGGTGAAGGCGATCGCCCGCGGCGGCGCGACCCGGCGGGATTCCGTCCGAAACGGCCTGAAGGCCCTGCCGGAGGACTGCGAGAACGTCGCCATTCACGATGCTGCCCGGCCGTTCGTGCCGGACGCGGTGATCGAAGCGACGATGGAATCCGCCGAACGCTTCGGCAGCGGCGTCATCTGCACCCCGGTGGTGGACACGATCAAGCAGATCATGCCCGACGGGCGCGTCGTGTCCCCGGAGCGCGACAGCCTGCGCGCGGTTCAAACCCCGCAGGCGTTCGATTACAGGAAGATCCTTGCGGCCCACGAACGGGCGCTGGAGGAGGACCTGCCCGTCACCGACGACGCCATGCTGTTCGAGCACTACTACGGCGGCGTCAGCCTGGTGACGGCGGAGGGGGCGGAGGCGAATAAAAAGTTGACGACGAAGGCGGATTTTGACGCGCTGAATGCCGTCGGGACGCCGGATTTCCGCGTGGGCCAGGGCTATGACGTACATCGGCTCGTCGAGGGGCGAAAGCTGATCCTCTGCGGCGTGGACATTTCCTGGGAAAAGGGACTGGACGGCCATTCCGACGCGGACGTGGCGGTTCACGCGCTGATGGACGCGCTGCTGGGCGCGCTGGGCCTGGGAGATATTGGCAGGCACTTTCCCGACACCGACTCCGCCTACAGGGGTGCGGATTCGATGAAGCTGCTGGACGCGGTGATGGGAATGGTCCGCGAACGGGGCTATCGCGTGGGCAACGCGGACGTGACGATCGTGGCCCAGCGGCCCAAGCTGGCGCCTTATATCGAGGATATGCGGGCGAACCTCGCCCGGGGGCTGGGCGTCGATGTCGCCAGGGTCAACGTGAAGGCCACCACCACCGAGCGTCTGGGCTTTGAGGGCGAGAGCCTCGGCATTTCCGCCCAGGCCGTGGCGCTGCTGGTCAAATAAACATACAGGAGAGACAGGCATGATCGGAATCATCTGTGCTTTGAATATCGAGGCCGAAAAGCTGAAGGCAGGTATCCAGGAGCCGACCACCGAGAAGATCGGCAGGCTGACGTTTGTCAGCGGCAGGCTGCGGGGACGGGACGTGGTCATCGGCATGGCGGGCGTGGGCAAGGTCAACGCCGCCATGTGCGCCCAGACCATGATCCTGAAATATGCGCCGACGCTCATCATCAACTCCGGCGTAGCGGGCAGCCTTTCGCCGCGGCTGGGCATCGGCGATATCGCCGTGGGCACCAGCGTGGTGGAGCACGACTTCGACACCACCGCCGTGGGCGATCCGCCCGCATTCTTCAACGAAACGAACGGCGAGCCCTTTCCCTGCGACGAGGCTACGGCGAAGGCCATCCTGAAGGCCGCGGAGGCGGAGGGCGTTCACGCCGTGCCCGCGAAGCTGGCCTCCGGAGACCAGTTCATCTCCGACGCGGACACCAAGGCGCGCCTGGTGCGGCTCTTTAGAGCCGAGGTCTGCGAGATGGAGGCCGGAGCCATCGCCCACGTGTGCTTCAACAACGGCGTGAAGTGCGCCGTGATCCGCGCCATCTCCGACAGCACCGACGGCGAGCACCAGGTGGAATTCTATGAATTCCTGCCCGTGGCGGCGGACAACTCCGCGCGGGTGGTCCTTCGGTTTTTGGAAGAGATGGAATAGACAGGCAAATTACGGACAGCGGTAGGATGAACGCATACATTGTGTACAGATCCTTCGCTCCGCTCAGGATGACATCGAGTCACAGCCCCTGTCATCCAGAGCGAAGCGAAGGATCTGTGCATCATATCTAGAAAAATGATGTCGCTGATCCTGCAGCATTCCGCAAAGAACCCAAAAATCCCTCTTGCATTTTCAGCGTCGATGCGATATAATAGTCAAAGAAGGTCAATGGAAGGTGATTCTATGGCACAACTCAGCGACAGCATCGAGCATTTCATCAAGGACCTGATGACGGACGATGCCCATGTGGAGCTTCGGCGGAACGAGCTGGCCCAGCACTTCGGCTGCGCGCCTTCGCAGATCAACTACGTGCTGGCGACCCGCTTCTCCGTGGACCACGGCTATATCATCGAATCCCGGCGCGGCGGCGGCGGCTATGTGCGCATCGTGCGCATGCAGACCCGCGGCGAACCGAACTTTTTGGAGATGCTTTTGAACCGCGTGGGCAACTCGGTGGACGAGGAGACCGCGGTCGCGATCATATCCAACCTGCTTGAGCGCAAGATGATCACCGTCAAAGAGGCGGCGCTGATGCGCTCCGCCGTGTCCCGAAACGCGCTGGCGCTGCCCATCAGCGCCAAGGACGTGCTGCGGGCGGCGGTGTTCCGCAACATGCTGGTGCAGGTATTTAAGAATCTGGAGGAGGAAAATCGCAATGATGTGTGAGGATTGCGGCATCCGGCCCGCGAAATTCCACCTGATGACGATCATCAACGGCGATCGGGTGGAGCGCAATCTCTGCCCAACCTGCATGGCCAGGCACCAGAAGCAGATTCCGGGCATTGACTTTTCCAACCTGGCCGGCATATTGAACAGTATCCTGGAAAACAAGTCCGACGCCAGGGAGCAGGTGAGGTCCGACGCGGAGTACGAGGGCCTGGTCTGCGAGCAGTGCGGCATGACCTACGCCGAATTCCAAAAGTGCGGCATGCTGGGCTGCGCCGCCTGCTACCAGGCGTTCAAGACGCCGATGTCGGCGCTGCTGCAGCGCGTCCACGGCAATACCCAGCACGCCGGGCGCGTTCCCGGCGGCGCCCACAACGGCACGTCCATTCGCATGAACATCGACCGCCTGCGCCAGAAGCTGCAAAAGGCGATCGACGACGAGGAGTACGAGCAGGCCGCGAAGCTGCGCGACACCATCCGGGCGCTGACGGCCCAGTTGGAGCGCCGGGAATCGGACATCAAGGTCCGTCCCCAGGAGCGCATCGCCTCCGAGGACGAGAGGGGAGGCGAGGCGGATGTATGAGTACGTGCTGGCGCCGGATCAGGACGTGGTGATTTCCAGCCGCGTCCGGCTCTCCCGGAATTACGAGGATCTGCCCTTCTCGCCGAAGCTGACCCGCGAATACGCCGAAGAGGTGATCGAGCGCACCGCCGACGCGGTGTTCAAGACGGCGAACGGCGCGGCCTTCACGCTCTTACGCATGGAAGAGCTGGAGGAGGACGCGCGCTCCCGCCTGGTGGAGCACCACCTGATCAGCTATGATCTGCTGAAATACGTGAATCGCTCGGCCGCGATGGTCTCCTCCGCGGGTACGGTCACGGTGATGCTGAACGAGGAGGACCACGTGCGCTTCCAGGGCCTGCTGCCCGGGCTGCAACTGGAGCGCTCGGCGGAGATGGCGCTGAAGCTGGACGAGGCGCTGGGGCAGCGCTATCCCTTCGCCTTCGACCACCAGTGGGGGTTCCTGACGGCCTGCCCCGCCAACACCGGCACCGGCATGCGCGCCAGCGTGATCCTGCACCTGCCGGCCCTGTCCACCGGCGGCCAGATGGGTGCGGTGATGCAGACCGTGGCCAAGCTGGGGCTGACGATCCGCGGCCTCTACGGCGAGGGCAGCGAGGCGCAGGGGCATCTGTACCAGCTCTCCAACCAGGCCACGCTGGGCCGCAGCGAGGAGGACGTGATCCGCGCGCTCTCCGCCGCCACCAGCCAGATTGTGGAGCACGAGCGCGGTATGCGCGAAGCCGCCGAAAAGAAGGACATGCTCCAGTTGCAGGATAGGCTGATGCGCTCCTGGGGAGAATTGATGTACGCGAGGCTCATGAGCGCGAAGGAGTTCATGAACCGCTATTCCGATATCCGCTACGCCGCCGCGATGGGCTATCTCCACGCGCCGCTGCCGGGGCTGGACACGCTGATGATGGACGTGCAGCCCGGTTCGCTGGGCGTGCGCGCCGGCAAGCTGATCAGCCCGCGAGAGGGCGAGATCCTCCGGGCAAAGATATTGAGGGAAGAATTGCAAGACCTGGTGGCGGAATGATTCCCTCAGCCGGCTTTTCTGACAGCTCCTTCAGAGAGGGAGGCGGCCCATGCGGCCGGGTCGGAGGGCGTTCTTAAGAACTGATATTCCTGGTATTGGAGGTCATTCATGGCATATATGGCAAAATTCACCGAGCGTGGCCAGCGGGCCCTGCTCGCGGCGCAGGCCGAGGCAGCCCAGCTGGGCCGCACCTACGTGGGCACGGAGCACCTGCTCCTGGGCGTTCTGACCGAACCCGGCGGGGCTGTGTCCGTCCTGAAGGACGTGACGCTGGAGGGCGCGCGCAATGAGATCATCCAGATCCTTGGGCGCGGCGAGGAGCACGTGCAGGGCCGGCAGATGGTCTACACGCCCCGGACCAAGAAGGTGCTGGAGCAGAGCGTGCGCGAAGCGCGCGACCTGAAGCAGAATTACGTCTCCACCGAGCACATCCTGCTGGCGCTGATGCGCGAGCGCGAGGGCGTGGCGGCGCACGTGCTGATCAAGATGGGCATGGACCTGTCCAAAGCCCGGGACGAGCTGCTGCGCATCCTGACCGGCGCGGATGACGAAGCCGCCCCGCAGGACGGCGCTTCCGCCGACACCCCGATCCTGAACCAGTTTTCCCGCGACCTGACCGCCGGCGCAAAGAGCGGCGATCTGGACCCGGTGGTGGGCCGTGCGAACGAGATCGAGCGCATCGTGCAGATCCTGTCCCGGCGCAGGAAGAACAATCCCGTGCTGATCGGCGAGCCGGGCGTGGGCAAATCCGCCATCGTGGAAGGCCTGGCCCAACTGATCGTCGAGGGCAGCATCCCGGAGATCCTGCGCGGGAAGCGCGTGGTGTCCCTGGACCTTGCCAGCATGCTGGCCGGGGCGAAGTATCGCGGTGAATTTGAGGAGCGCCTCAAGAACGCCATGGGCGAGATCAAGAAGGCCGGCAACGTGATCCTGTTCATCGACGAGCTGCACACCATCTGCGGCGCGGGCGCGTCCGAGGGCGCGATCGACGCGGCGAACATCCTGAAGCCCGCCCTGGCACGGGGCGAGATGCAGTGCATCGGCGCGACCACGCTGAACGAGTATCACAAGCACATCGAGAAGGATTCCGCCCTGGAGCGTCGCTTCCAGCCCGTCACGGTGGGCGAGCCCACGCGGGAGGAATCCGTGGAGATCCTCAAGGGGCTTCGTGACCGCTATGAGGCGCATCATCGCGTGCAAATCACCGACGAGGCCATCACCGCGGCGGTGTACCTCTCCGACCGCTATATCTCCGACCGCTGCCTGCCGGACAAGGCCATCGACCTGATCGACGAGGCCGCCAGCCGCGTGCGCATCAAGGCCTTCACCGCGCCGCCGGACATGAAGGAGCAGCAGCTGCGCCTGGACGCCCTGAACAAGGAGACCGAAGAGGCCGTCGCCCACGAGGACTTTGAAAAGGCCGCGCACCTGCGCGACAGGAAGAAGGCCCTCCAGAACGAGATGGCCCAGCGCCGCAGCGAATGGGAGCACACCCGCAACAACAAGGTGGAGCTGGTCGGCGAGGAAGAGGTGGCGCAGATCGTCGGCGCGTGGACGGGCATCCCCGTTTCGCGCATCACCGAGGACGAATCCCATCGGCTGATCAACCTAGAGTCGATCCTGCACGAGCGCGTGATCGGCCAGGAGGAGGCCGTGAAATCGGTCGCCCGGGCCATTCGACGGGCGCGGGCGGGGCTGAAGGACCCGAACCGGCCCATCGGCTCGTTCATCTTCCTGGGACCCACCGGCGTGGGCAAGACCGAGCTTTGCAAGGCGCTGGCGGAGGCGCTGTTCGGCGATGAGGACAGCATGATCCGCGTCGACATGTCCGAATACATGGAGAAGCACTCCGTGTCGCGCATGATCGGCTCCCCACCCGGCTACGTGGGCCACGAGGAGGGCGGCCAGCTCACCGAGAAGGTGCGGCGCAAGCCCTATGCCGTGATCCTGCTGGACGAGGTGGAGAAGGCGCATCCGGACGTGTTCAACATCCTGCTGCAGATCCTGGAGGACGGTCGGCTGACCGACGGCCAGGGCCGCGTGGTGGACTTCAAGAACACCGTCATCGTGATGACCAGCAACGCCGGCGCGCATGCCCTGCGCAAGCAGCGCAGTCTGGGCTTCGGAGGCGCGGAGGACGGCGAGCGCACCTATGAGGCCATGAAGGGCAACATCATGGACGAGGTGAAGAACATCTTCCGCCCCGAGTTCCTGAACCGCGTGGACGAGATCATCGTGTTCCATGCGCTGGAGCAGGAGGAGATCGACGCCATCGCGCGGCTGCTGCTCAAACAGGTCTGCGCAAGGCTGGCCGAGCGGGGCATCGAGCTGGACGTGGAGGACTCCGCGCTCAGCCTGATCAGCGGCGCGGGCTACGACATCCAGTATGGCGCGCGCCCGTTGAGGCGGGCGATCCAGCGCATGGTGGAGGACGCCCTCAGCGAGGAGATCCTGCGGGGCAACATCCGCCTGGGCGATCGCGTCCGCGTGGCGGCCGAGGGCGACAAGCTCGCCTTCACCCCGATTCGCGACGACGACCGGGAGCTGGTCCTCGCCGGTCAGCTGAACAGCGATTGATCCGGCTCATATTCAATTTCCGCGGGCGTCGGCGTGGCTTCGGCTGTGCCGACGCCCATCATTTGGTTCAGAAGCCCGCCCGGCGCGTACTTCACAGGCCCCGCTACCGGCCCGGTCAGCAGCTCGCCCGCCTCATAGAGCAGCGCGTTCCTCGGCAGCAGCGCGTATTCGGCCAGCTGCGAAAGGTCGTGCGTGTCGTCCGCGAAGCGAAGCTCTTCGCCGACCCCGCCGCGCAGCGCCGCGAGTTCCTTGCTTGCGCCGCCGACGGTTCGAAGGATCACGTACTCGGCGTTCGTCTCCTGTACTGTGAACGCCAGCACCGGCATCTCGCCCGGGCCGGTCAACAGCCGAAAGTCCTCCACGGGCTTCGGCGCGACCCAGTTTTCCGAAAACGCGACGGGCAATTCACCCGCGCGAAACAGCTCCCGAAGCGTGTAGGCTTCGGGGGTCCGGTCCGTGCTCAGGCGTACGGACCTTTCGTTTTCAAGGGCCAGCGCGTCGATCAGCGCCGTTCGCACGCCCTCCGGGCGCTGAAATTCCGCTGCTTCGAGTCCTGCAGCCCCGAGGAACACGGCGCACAGCCGCGCCGGATAGCCGCTGCCACCCGCGGAGACGGGCAGTGCGTGCGCCTTGTCGGGGGTATCGTAGCCCATCCAGACGGCGAGGGCGACCCGCGGCGTGTAGGCGACCGTCCAGATATCCCGGGTGCCCGAATCGCCCTCCGCCACGGTGCCGGTCTTTCCGGCGACGGGGATGCCGCAGGCGCTCAGCGCCCTGGCGCTGCCGGAGCTGGCGGCGGTTTTGAGCATGTCGGTGATGAGGTAGGCCGTCTCCGGGGAGACGGCCCTTTCGCCGTCCGCCGGCGCGCGATACACCACGCGACCGTCCGCGTCCTCGATGGATTCGATTGCGTGGGCCGTGACCCGGCTGCCGCCGTTGGCCAGGGCGCAGTAGGCCGCACCGAGGTCGGCGGGGGAGACGCCGTCGGTGAGGCTTCCCAGGGCGAGCGAAAGGTTCACGTCCTTTGGCGACAGCTCCAGCCCGAAGCGCTGGGCGTAGGCGCGCAGGGCCGGGGTGCCGATGCTGTCCGCCAGAGCCACCGTGGCGATGTTCAGCGACCGCGAGAGCGCTTCCCGGAGCGTGACCCGCCCATAGGTCGCGCCGCCGGCGTTGCCGGGGGTGTAGCCGCCCGCGAAGGTGCGCGGCGTGTCGTCCACGATGGAGCTGGGCAGATAGCCGTAGGCGTCCACGGCGGCGGCATAGGTGGAGACGGGCTTGAACGCGGACCCGGGCTGGCGCCTGGCCTGAGTGGCGCGGTTCAGGCCCCGCTGCACATCGTGGCTGCGCCCGCCGATCACCGCGCGAATCGCGCCGCTTCCGGTGTCCAGCGCCACCAGCGCCGCCTGCACCGGCGTGCCGTCCGCCGTGCCCTCGGGGAAGTTTTCGCTGTCTTTAAACAGCGCCTCCGCTTCACCTTGCAGCCTCGGGTCGAGACCTGTGTGGATTTTGTAGCCGCCCGCGATCACCTCGTCCGCGGAGGCGCTCAGGAGCCTGGACGCCTCGTCAAGCACCGCGTCCAGGTACCAGGCATACTGCCCCTCGCCATCGTCCATCGCGAGCTTCAGCGCCTCCTGGCGGGCCTTGTCGCGCTGGCGCTCGGTGATGAAGCCGTTGACGCACATCGTGTCGAGGATGGCGTTGCGCCGGGCGACGGATTTGTCCGGGTTCAGGTGGGGCGCATAGGTGCTGGGCGACTTGATGATCCCCGCCAATAGCGCCCCTTCGGCGATCGTCAGCTCCGGCACGGATTTGCCGAAATAGGTCTGCGCCGCGGCTTCCACGCCATAGGCGCCGTGCCCGAAGTACACGGCGTTCAGGTAGGCCTCCAGGATGCCCGACTTGTCCATGACGCGCTCCAGCTGCAGCGCCAGGACGATTTCCTGCGCCTTGCGGGAGAGCGTCTTGGTCTGGGTCAGGTGGGTCAGCTTCACCAGCTGCTGGGTGATCGTGGACGCCCCCTGGGCATAGCTGAGCGTGCGCACGTCCTGCCAGAGCGCCCCCATCAGGCGATAGAAATCCACGCCGTGGTGGCGGTAGAAGCGCAGGTCTTCCGCCGCGATGAAGGCGTTTTGAACGTCCTGTGGCACCTGGGACAGCGGGATCCAGACGCGGTTTTCGCCGCCGTTCAGCGCGCCAACGGCCTCGCCGTTCGCGGCAAACACCGTGGTGGTGCCCGGCATGTCCGTGATCTTTGACAAATCCAGCTTTTGCCAGTGGGGGAAATCAAGCCGCCAGATGAGCGCCGCCAGGGCGATGCCCAGAGCCGCGGCGACGCCGATCCATATCTTTCTCTTCATGCAACCATCCCGTCTCATGTCATTCGTACAAAGTATTCCCAGCATCGGCTGAAATAGTCACTTTTGCCAGAAGTTACGCGTGGACAAACGTGTGGTCGGCGGTTAGAATATATGTACGATCACGTTGACAAACGGGGTGTTTTCATGAAGCGATGGCACGGCGTGCTCACGGCGCTGACGCTGGCGGCGGCCCTGGGCGGCATGCTGCTCTCCCTGACGGTGGACAGCGCGGCGCAGTCCCGGGCGACGCTGGCCCAGGTATTCATATTCATTGCCCTCGCGGGCTTCATCGCGACGGTGCTGCTGCGCTCTGCCAGGGACCGCGCCGCTGCCCTGGCCACCCATGGGGCGGTGGAGGAGGCCGTCAGGCAGACCTGCGATTTTTCAAGCGTTGCGGCCAACGAGCCGGCCCTTCGGAGCCTGACCGAGCTGCGCGATTACCTGATGGACCCGCGGAAATACGCCCGCTACGGCGCGCGGATGCCGAAGGGCGTGCTGCTCTACGGCCCGCCGGGGACCGGCAAGACACTGCTGGCGCGGGCGCTGGCCGGGGAGGCGGGCGTGCCGTTCTTCGCGCTCTCCGGCTCGGATTTCGTGGAAAAATACGTGGGCGTCGGCGCGGGGCGCGTGCGCGAGCTGTTCAAAAAGGCGCGAAAGGCCGGCAGGTGCGTGATCTTCATCGACGAGATCGACGCGCTGGGCAAGCGCAGAGACGAAGCCGCCTCCGACGAGCGCGACCAGACGCTGAACGCGCTTTTGAGCGAGATGTCCGGCTTCTACAGCGGTGAAGGGATCATCGTCGTGGCCGCCACGAACCGCGCGGAGACGCTGGACCCGGCGCTGCTTCGCCCTGGCCGCTTCGACCGGCAGATCGAGGTGGGCCTGCCGGGACGCGCGGAGCGGCTGAGCATCCTGCGCCTGCACAGCGCGAACAAGCCGCTGTCCGGGGCGGTTCGGCTCGAGGCGCTGGCCATGCAGACGGTGGGTTTTTCCGGCGCGGGACTGGAAAACCTGATGAACGAGGCGGCGCTGCTGGCCGCCAACCGGGACGCGGAGCACATCGAGGAAGCGGACCTGCAGGCGGCGTATCTGAAGATCGTCGCGGGGGAGGATCGCGCCAGCGCCGCCAATGAAGCGGAGAGCCGGATCATCGCCATCCATGAAGCGGGGCACGCCGTCGCCAGTCGGCTCCTTTCGCCGGAAAACCGCCTGACGCGGGTGAGCATCCTTCCGGCAGGCCGCGGCGCGGCGGGCTACAACCTGTGCGTGCCGCGGGAGCGCGTGATGGTCGGCAGGCGGCATCTGGAAAACCAGATCTGCGTCCTGCTGGCGGGACGCGCCGCCGAACAGCTGGCCTTCGGAGAGGACGCGCTGACCGCAGGGGCCTCGAGCGACATCGCCCGCGCGACGGAGATCGCCGCCTCGATGGTGTCGGAGCTGGGCATGGCGGGGGAGCCGGCGGTATCCCTCGCCGCCCTGAACCGGGCCGTCGGCGGCGTCACAGACGCCTCCCAGAGTGTAAGGACGCTGCTGGACGGGCTCTATCGGCGAACGCTTGAGCTGCTGGACGCGAATCGGGACGCCGTGATGGCCCTGGCGGACACGCTGATCGAGGCGGAAGCCCTGGACGGCGCGGTGGCGGAGGGCATCCTGGACGCCCGCCTGTCGACCGAAAGACGGGAATCGGCATAACAAGACCAAATCCGAGGCAGGATTCGACTGAACGGGCATGGAACCCTATTCTCCAGATCAGGAGGGTGGGATTCCATGCTTTTTTATGAGAGGAAGGGGAACGCGCTGGTCGCGCGCCTCTCCGGCGAGCTGGACCACAGCGCGGCGACGCGGCTGCGGGGTGAGCTGGACGCGCTGATCGACGAGACGGGCGTGACACGGCTGCTGCTGGACGTGAGTGCTCTGGAATTCATGGACAGCAGCGGCATCGGGCTGGTGATCGGCCGCTACAAGCGCATGGCCCGGCGGGGCGGCAGCGTGGCGGTGATCGGCTCGAACGCGCGGATCGACCGCATTTTCAACATGGCCGGGCTCTATTCGCTGGTGGAGCGCATGTCGTGAGGGGGAATGAACGTGGAATGGATCAATGAAATGCGGCTGGAGTTTTCGTCCCTTGCGGAAAACGAGGCCTTCGCAAGGCTGGCGGTCAGCGGGTTTCTGCTGCCGCTGGACCCGACCATGGAGGCGCTGGCGGACATCCGCACCGCCGTATCCGAGGCCGTCACCAACGCCATCGTTCACGCCTATCCGAACGGAAAGGGGATGGTGCGTGTGCTGGGCCGCTATGACAGGGACGGCACGGTGATCATCGACGTGGCCGACGATGGCAAGGGCATCGAGGACGTGCAGCGCGCGCGCCAGCCCTTTTTCACCACCGGTGGCGAGGAGCGCTCCGGCATGGGCTTTACCGTGATGGAGAGCTTCATGGACGGCGTGGACGTGCGCAGCGCGCCGGGGCAGGGCACCGCCGTGCGGCTCACCAAGCGCCTGCTATCGCGGGACGATTCGCTCCCGCGACGGGCGTGAGCGAGCAGCCCTACCAAAGCGCGCCGGAAAAGCTGATTCGGGCGCACAACGGTGACCTGCAGGCCCGGGAAGAGCTGGTGCGGGAGAACCTGCCGCTGGTGAAGTTCATCGTCAGGCGCTTTGTGGGACGCGGCGCGGAGTATGAGGATCTGTTTCAATACGGCTGCATCGGGCTTCTGAAGGCGGTGGATCGCTTTGATCCGGCGTATTCCGTGCGCTTTTCCACCTATGCGGTGCCTGTCATCATGGGTGAGATCCGCCGCTATTTGAGGGACGACGGGCCGATCCACGTCTCGCGCACCATCCATGAGCGCGCGCGTCAGGTGGAAGCCTTTCTTCAGGGGTATGAGTCGGAGCACGGGTGCCAGCCGTCCCTGCAGGAAATCTCAGAGGCGCTGGGGCTGGATCGGGAGGACGTGCTGCTGGCGCTGAACAGCCGCGGACGCGTGCGCTCGCTGGACGAGCCGGTGGGCGGGGAGGACGGGCTGTGCTTGAAGGATGTCGTCGGCACAGAGCCGATGGCGGCGGTGGACGCCCGACTGACGCTCTCAAAGCTGCTGCGCGATCTGAGCGACGAGGAGCGCCTGCTGATCGTCCGCCGCTACTTTAAGGCCCACACCCAGACGCAGATCGCCCGGGATATGGGCATCTCCCAGGTACAGGTCTCCCGGATGGAGAGCCGCATCCTCAAGCGCATGCGGGTGTTGGCCGGAACGGATTCCTGAAACCGACCGTAGTCTATACAAAAACAGACTGAAGTCCATAATACAACAGACCATAGTCTGTACAGACTATGGTCTGTTGTTCTGAAATGATCGCTTCGCTCAGGATGTCAGCGTATCGCAATCCCTGTCATCACAGGCAAATTCCCCATTACTGTACGCCGTCGAGGATGTCGCAGAAGTCGAAGGTGGCGAAGTAATCCCGGATGGTTTCGGCCCGGCGGATCATGTCGAAGCTGCCGTCCTCATGCAGCAGGATTTCCGCGCTCTTCAGCTTGCCGTTGTAGTTGTAGCCCATGGAATAGCCGTGCGCGCCGGTGTCGTGGATGATTACCAGGTCGCCGTCGTCGATCTGCGGCAGGGCGCGGTCCACGGCGAATTTGTCGTTGTTCTCGCAAAGGGAGCCGACGACGTCGTACACGTGATCGCACAGCGCGTCCTCCTTGCCGGAGACGGTGATGTGGTGATAGGCGTCGTAGATGGCCGGACGCATCAGGTTCACGGCGCAGGCGTCCAGGCCGATGTACTCCTTGTAGATGTGCTTTTTATGAATGGCGCGGGCCACCAGGCAGCCGTGGGGGCCGGTCATGAAGCGGCCCAGCTCCGTCGCCAGGGCGACCTCTCCCAAGCCGTCGGCGCTCATCTGCTTGCCGAAGGTTTCGCGAATGGACGCGCCGATCAGGTGGATGTCCGGCA
The DNA here is from genome assembly GCA_902799045.1 of uncultured Eubacteriales bacterium. Lineage (GTDB taxonomy): Bacteria > Bacillota > Clostridia > Christensenellales > Aristaeellaceae > UBA2862. The sequence goes on along the minus strand of CADBZH010000002.1, from coordinate 204,586 downwards.
TGGTCTGCTCCGGCAGGTAGGGGATGCCGATGCCGCCGGACAGGTTCACCATGAACAGCTTCGCGCCCAGCTTCCGCCGCAGCTCGATCGCCAGGTCGAACAGGATCGAGGCGTTGGCGGGGTAGTAGTTGTTGTCCGCGGCGTTGGAGGCCAGCAGCGCGTGCAGGCCGAAGCGCTTCACGCCCAGCTGCATCAGCCGCTGCACCGCCGAGAAGATCTGCTGCTTGGTCATGCCGAACTTCGACGCGTCCGGCTGGCCCATGTATACCGAGCCGATCAGCAGCTCTCCACCGGGGTTGTAGCGCAGGCAGATGCGCTCAGGCAGGCCGCCGTGCTTCGCCAGGAAATCGATGTGGGTGATGTCGTCAAGGTTGATGATGGCGTCCAGCTTGCGGGCGTACTCGTATTCCTCCGCGGGCGTCTCGTTGGAGGAAAACATGATCTCATCGCCCTTGAAGCCCAGCGCCTCCACCATCTTCAGCTCCGCCATGGACGCGCAGTCCACGCCGCAGCCCTCTTCCTTCAGGATCTTCAGGATGAAGGGGTTCGGGCAGGCCTTCACGGCAAAGTATTCCCTGAAGCCGCCGTTCCAGGAGAAGGCATCCTTCAACTCTCGCGCGGTGCGGCGAATGCCCGCCTCGTTATACAGGTGAAACGGGGTGGGGTATTGAGCGGTGATCTCCTGCAGCTTTTCAAAGCTGACGAACGGCATCTTTTGCATAATTATTCAACTCCATTCTCGCTCCATAATAGGCGCTTTGCAGCGCTGCGTCAAGGCTTTCCCTTTGCTTTTTTTGTAAACAAATGCGTGGAGCGCAATGTGTGGGTGGATTTCATCAGATTATGGTTGAAAAATGTCGCGGGTGTGTTATAATAATATCATGAATATGTTTCTCGGGAGGTTTGGATATGGAACAGAAAAAGAGACTGGTGACCCGCAGCGACTTCGACGGACTCGCCTGCGCGATGATGCTGCGCGAGCTGGGGGAGATCGAAGAGATCAAATTCGTCCATCCCAAGGACGTGCAGGACGGCAAGGTGGAGCTTTTCCCCACGGACATCACCACCAACCTGCCCTATGATCCCCGCGTGGGCCTGGCCTTTGACCATCATGAATCCGAAGTGGACCGCCTGAAGGCCCAGGAGACCGGCGGAAAGCTGATCATCGACCCGAATGCCCGCAGCGCGGCGCGCGTCGTTTATGACTACTACGGCGGCAAGAAAGCGTTTCCCCGCGTCAGCGACGAGCTGATGGAGGCCGTGGACAAGGGCGACAGCGCCGATTTCACCGTGGACGAGATCCTGAACCCCACAGGCTGGGTGCTGCTGCACTACCTGATGGACCCGCGCACCGGCCTTGGCCGCTTCCGCCAGTTCCGCATCTCCAACTATGACCTGATGATGGAGCTGATCAGCTATTGCATGGATCACACCATCGACGAGATCCTGGAGCTGCCGGACGTGAAGGAGCGCGTGGACCTGTACTTCGAGCAGGCCGACATGTTCAAGGAGCAGCTGCATCGCATCGCGAAAATCCACGACAAGGTGGTCGTGCTGGATCTGCGCGACGAGGAGATCATCCACGCGGGCAACCGCTTCATGATCTACGCCCTCTATCCCGAAACCGAGATCTCCGTGCACGTGGCCTGGGGCTTCCGCAAGCAGAACACCGCCGTGATGATCGGCAAATCCATCGTCAACAAGGTTTCCAGCGTGGATATCGGCGAGCTTTGCCTGAAGTATGGCGGCGGCGGGCATCACAACGCCGGCACCTGCCAGCTGGAAAACGACGTGGTGGACCAGCAGCTGCCCGACATCATCGCCGCGCTGAACGGCAAATAAACCCTTTGCGAAGGGTCAGCCTCCGTTTTTTGATATCCACACGGCGAGGGAGCGAGATCATGCTGTTTGCGGGTAAGGCCGGCACAACCGATCGAAACGGGCAAATCATGCACATGCTGCTGGCGCTGGCGGTGATGCTGCTGCTGGTGGCCGCGGTGTTCCTGTTCAACGTCCCCAACCCGAACATGCTGTTGATCACGGGCCTGGCGGTGTTCACGTCGCTCTATGGCTTCGGCGCGGGCATCGTCTGCTCGGCAGTGATGGTGGTTTACTCCATGTATTTCTTCTCGGAGGGCCACAGCATGTTCGTCTATTCGGCGCTGAATCTTCAGAAGATGGCCGTGATCGTGCTGGGCGTGACGCTGACCACGCTGTTCATCGGCAACCTGAAGCGGCGCCAGGAGGAGGCCACCCGCAAGCTGCAGGAGATCAACGAGACCCTGGTGAAGGATAACGAGGTGCTGGAGGCCGCCTCTGCCACCGACGATCTCACCGGCATGCACAACCGGTTCGCGCTGCGCCGCGACTACAACCGGTTCGCCCACCGGGACGTGCACGTCATGATGCTGGATTTGGACGATTTCAAGGGTATCAATGATCGCTTTGGCCATTCCACCGGCGACTACATCCTTCGCAAGATGGGCCAGGCCATGGTGAACAGCTTCGGCGGGGAATGGTGCTATCGCTATGGCGGCGACGAATTCCTGGTCATCATGCCGGATATCTCCGAGGGCGACTTCCTGGGCCGCCTGGAGGGCATGAAGGCAAAGGTGCAGGAGATCAAGTCCGACAGCCAGCACCCGCCGGTGCACTTCTCCGCGGGCTATGTCCACGGCGTGTGCGAGCTTTCCTACGATCTGAGGCTGATGATGCACCAGGCCGACAGCAACCTCTATGACGCCAAGGAGTTGGGCAAGGATTGCTATGTGGGGCGCGCCTTCTCCCGGGTGTTTGCGGAATCGCTGCCCCAGGACGCCGACGGCTTTGGCAGGCGTTAATACCCCTAAAAAGGATCCTTCGCTGCGCTCAGGATGACCGGTTTTACGGTGCCTATCCTGAGCGCAACGAAGGATCTGTACGCATGGTAAGCTGACTGCATTTCGCGAGTATGTCAGGTTTCCGTGATGAACCTCTTTTCGTGTCGCTGTGTCAGCGATACTTCCCGATCAATTCAGCGACCACGCCGTCCATGTCGCTCCGGCGCGCCTCCATGTCCTCCAGCAGCGCCAGCTGGCAGCGACAGCGGGCCAAGTTGTCGTCGGCGTTTTCGATGTGGAAATACACGTCTCCGTCGAGATAATCCGTCAAAAAGCGCATGGCGTTCTCGTAGGTCATCACCAGCGCGCCCAGGGGCAGGTTTTCAAGCTCGGCGCGGGTCAGCCCCCGCGCGGTCTCAGAGATGTAACCCTCCGCGTAGGCGGTAAACAGCGCCATGTCGAGACGCACGCTGTCGAGGTCGCGCTCGTCCTCGGCGGCGGTGGAGGCGCCGTAGCGTATGGCGTCGCCAAAGTCGTACAGCGCGGACCCGGCCATCACGGTGTCCAGGTCGATCACGCACAGCGCCTCGCCGGTCTGCGCGTCCAGCATCACGTTGTTGATCTTCGTGTCGTTGTGGGTGACGCGCAGGGGAAGGGTGCCGTCCGCGATCATCGCAACGATCCTGCCCATCTCCGCCTTGCGCGCACGGATGGCGGCGATTTCCGGCTCCACCCCGGCGGCGCGGCCCTTCACGTCGGCTGCAACCGAGTTTTCAAAGTTCTCCATCCGCTTCACGGTGTCGTGGAAAAAGGGAATGGTGTCGTAGAGCTTTTCGATGGGGAAGTCCGCCAGCGTGCTCTGGAAGCGTCCGAAGGCGCGCCCGATCTCCCGGAATTGCTCCGGGGAATCCACGCGATCGACGGTCACGGCGTTCACGATGAAGTCATAGGCCCGCCAGGCGCCGCTTTCATCCAGCAGCAGCGTGCCGCCGTCGGTCAGCGGCACCAGCGTCAGCACCCGGTTGAACGGGTCCACGCCCCCGCGCAGCATGGCGTTTCTGAGATGCTCCGTCACCAGTTGGACGTTGCTCATCACCTCCGCCGGCTTTTTGAAGGCGAAGGTGTTGATCCGCTGGAGCACGTAATCACGCGTCCTGCCGGCTTCCAGCGCGAAGCGAAGGCGGTAGGTCCGGTTGATGTGTCCGGCCTTGATCGGCTCGCATTCGACGAGCTCGCCCGGAAAGGCGAAGCGCCCGATGATGGATTGCAGTTGAGGCTCGATATTCATGATGCTCTATTCTCCGAAGATCGCGTCGACGAATTCCTTCGCGTCAAAGGGCTGCATGTCGTCGATCTGCTCGCCCAGGCCGATGTAGCGCACGGGCAGGCTCAGCTCGTTGCGAATGGCGATGGCGATGCCGCCCTTGGCGGTGCCGTCCAGCTTGGTCAGCACGATGCCCTGCAGGTTCGCCACCTCGCTGAACACCTTGGCCTGTGCCAGACCGTTCTGGCCCGTGGTGGCGTCGATCACCAACAGCGCGCCCAGCGCCGCCTCGGGATACTCGCGCTCCACCACGCGGCTGATCTTGCGAAGCTCCTCCATCAGGTGGGCCTTGTTGTGCAGTCGCCCAGCGGTGTCCACCAGCAGGATATCCGCGTGGCGCCCCTTGGCGGCCATGATGCCGTCGTAGACCACCGCGGCCGGGTCCGCGCCCTCCTGATGCTTGATGATCGGCACGTCGGCGCGCTCAGCCCAGACGGTCAGCTGGTCGGCGGCGGCGGCGCGGAAGGTATCGCCCGCGCAGATGATCACACGGCGGCCCAGCACCTTCATGCGCGAGGCCAGCTTGCCGATGGACGTGGTCTTGCCCACGCCGTTCACGCCGATGATCAGCAGCACCATCGGGCTCTTCAGCTGCATCGGCTCGGCCCAGAGGATGTCCACCAGGATCTGCTTCAGCGCCTCCCGGGCCTTGGCGGGATTGCCGATCTTCTCGCCCTTGCACTTCTCCTTCAGGCGGTTGACGGCCAGCTCCGCGGTGGGAACGCCCACGTCCGCCATGATGAGGACATCCGTCAGGTCCTCGTAGAAATCGTCGTCCAGCTCCTTGTAATTCTCCACCAGCTCGTCCATGTGGCCGGAGAAGGCGTTTCTGGTCTTGGTCAAGCCCTTCTTGATCTTGTCAAATAATCCCATCGTTGTTCCTCCGCAAATGTGATAATGGGGAATAAACAGGCCGTCCTATTGGCTTATACCGCTTCGTTCAGTTTCACCGACACCGTCTTGCTCACGCCCTTTTCCTCCATCACCACGCCATACAGCGCGTCGCAGCGCTCCATGGTGCCCTTGCGGTGTGTGATGACGATGAACTGGGTGTTCTCTGAGTAGGATTTCAGGTAGTCGGCGTAGGTGTCGATGTTCGCGTCGTCCAGCGCGGCCTCGATCTCGTCCAGGATGCAGAACGGGGTGGGCTTCAGGTCGAGTATGGCGAACAGGATCGCGATGGCGGTCAGCGCGCGCTCGCCGCCGGAGAGCAGCGAGAGCATCTGCAGCTTCTTTCCGGGCGGCTGGGCCACGATGTCGATGCCGCAGTTCAGCGCGTCCTTCGGGTCCGCGAGCCGAAGCTCCGCCTTGCCGCCGCCGAACAGCTTCACGAACGTGCGCTGGAAGTTGTCGTTCATCAGGGCAAACTGCTCCTTGAACTGCTTCTCCATCTTCGCTTCCAGCTCCGCGACGATGCCCTCCAGGTCCGCCTGGGCCTTGAGCAGGTCGTCGCGCTGGCTGGTGAGCTCCTCCACGCGCTCCACCGTGCGTCGGTACTCATCAAGGGCCGCGACGTTCACGGTGCCCATGGCGCGGATGCGCTGGCGAATGGCCGCGATGCGCTTTTCAGACTCCGTCAGCTTGAAATCCGGCTGCCGGAAGGGCTCCGCGCCGGCGTAGGTCAGCTCGTAATCCTCCCAGATGCGGTCCTGGATCTGCTTGAATTCGCCCTCCACGCGGGCCAGCTGCAATTCGCTGCGATGGTGCTTGTCGCTGAATTCGTCCAGATTGGCGCGCAGGGCGTCGATCTGCTCGGCCAGCGTTTGCAGCTGCCGCTGCACGCCGGTGCGCCGCCCGTCGGCCTCGTCGAATTCGGCCCGGGCCGCGTCCAGCGCGGTCTTTCCGGCGGAGAGGGATTCGATGTCCTTCTCCAGCAGCGCCGCGTTCTTTTCCAGCTCCTCCAGACAGTCCTTCAGCAGGCCCTCGGATTCCGCCAGCAGCTTTTCGGCGTTCTCGGCCTGGCTGGACAGGCGATCCCTGTCGGCGATCGTCGCCTCCAGGCCGCGCCGACGCGAAGCCAGCTGCACGCGGGCCGCGGAGACCTCCTCGCGCAGCGCTTCGGTCTCGCCGCGCCGCTGGAAGATCTCCTCGGACAGGCGCTTCACTTCGGCTTGCCGGTCGTCCGTGGAGCTCTCGGCGCTCTGTTGCTGCTCGTCCAGGGCGGTCAGGCCTTGCGTGACGTCCTCGAGCTGCGCCCTCAGGCGCTCGCGCTCGGCGTCGGCACGGGCAAGGCGCTGATTGTTGCTGTCCTGCTCGTCCAGCGCCGCGTTCAGCTGTGCCTCGGCGCGGGCGACCACGACCTCCTGCCTGTGCAGCTCGTCGTACAGCTCGCCGCGCTCCTTCTTCAGGCTGGAGCGCTCGTCCTCGATGGCGGCATACTGCTGCCGCGCCTCTTCAAACTGCTTCTCCAGCTTCTTCAGGGCCTGCTCGCTTTCCTCAATCTCGCGGGTGCGGGAGAGAAGGCTGGTGACCCGGCTCTGCACGCTGCCGCCGGTCATGGAGCCGCCGGAGTGCATCACGTCGCCCTCCAGCGTCACCAGGCGGAACTGATAGCGCCCGGCCCGCTGGATGGCGATGCCGGCGGTCAGATCCTCGGCCACCACGGTGCGCCCCAGCAGGTTGTCGATCACGCCCTGATACTTCGGGTCGAATTCCACCAGCTCCGACGCCAGGCCTACGCAGCCCGGCATGGCCAGCACGTTCCGCTCTTGCTGGGAGAGGGTGCGCCCGCGCACGGAGGAAATGGGGAGGAAGGTGGCCCGGCCGAAGCGATTGGCGCGCAGATACTCGATCATGCGCTTGGCGTCCTCGTCCCGGTTCACCACGATGTTCTGCAGCGCGCCGCCCAGCACCATGTCCATGGCGCGCTCGAGCCGCGCGGGCACGTGGATCAGGTCCGCTACGACGCCGTGAACGCCGGCGCCCTCGCCCTGACGGCGCGCCTGCATCAGCACCTGCTTGACGGAATTGTTGTAGCCCTCGTAGTCGCGCTGCATTTCGCGGAGCAGCTTCAGCCGCGAATCGCGCTGCTGCTTCTCGTTCTGCATTCGCGTCACGCGGTCGGACAGGGACGCGGCCTCATCGCCCAGGGCCTGCACGCGGGACTGCATCTGCGCCGCCTGCTGATCCAGCTCGGCCTTGCGGGTGTTCTCGGCGTCCAGGATCTCCCGGGCGGACTGCACGTGCTCGCCCAGCGCCTCGGAGCCGCTCTGCTCGCGCTCGTGATCGGCCTCCATGGTCTTCAGCTGGTTCTCCAGCGCCGTCTGCATGGCACTCAGGCGCGCCCGCTGGCTGCGCACGTCGCCCAGCCGGTTCATGGCCTGGATGATCTGCTGCTTGGCGTTTTCGGAGGCCTCTTCCAGGTTGGAAAGGGCCGTCTCGGCGGCCTCCAGGTCGCCCTCCCGCGCCGTCAGCGCGTCGGCAGCCTGCTTCAGCGTCGCGGTCTCTTCCGCGATCTCGCCGGTCATCGCCTCGATCTGCCTGCGAATGCCCTCGCCGCCCTCGGCGGCGCTGGCCTGCTGGGCCTGGATGCGGTCACGGTCCTTCTCGCCGGCGGCGATACGCTCCCGCATGACCTGCACGGCGCCCTCGCCGGCCTCCACCTCGCGGATCAGCCGCTGCACGGCCTCGCGCTTTTCGCTGCTCTCATATTCCAGCTCGTCCAGCCTCGCCTGGGCTGCGTCGCGCTCGGCACCCTGGGTCTCCAGCTTCTGGTTGGCCTCCAGAATGGCCTCGCCCAGCGTCTGCACGGATTCCTTGAGCTCCTTGATCCGGGCCTCATAGCGCTCGGTGCGCACCAAGAACACGTTCAGATCCAGCCCCTTCAGCTCGTCGCGCAGCGCCAGGTATTCCCGGGCCTGCTCGCTCTGCGCCTTCAGCGGCTCGACGCGGTCTTCCAGCTCGGAGAGTATGTCCTCCACGCGATTCAGGTTTTCCTGGGTGCGCTGGATGCGCTTCTCGGCGTCCAGCTTGCGGGCCTTGTACTTGACGATGCCCGCTGCCTCCTCGAACACCTGCCTGCGGTCCTCGCTCTTGGCGGAGAGGATTTCGTCGATTCGGCCCTGACCGATCAGGGAATAGCCGTCCTTGCCGATGCCGGTATCGCGGAACAGGTCCACGATGTCGCGCAGGCGGCAGGCGGCGCCGTTGATCTTGTATTCGCCGTCGCCGTTGCGATAGACGCGCCGCGTGACGGACACCTCGGCAAAGTCAATGGCGAGGGCGTGATCCTCGTTTTCAAAGACCAGCGTCACCTCGCTGTAGGAGAGGCGGCGGCGGTTTTCGGTGCCGTTGAAGATGACGTCCTCCATCTTCGAGCCGCGCAGGCTCTTGGCGCTCTGCTCGCCCAGCACCCAGCGCACCGCGTCGGAGATGTTGCTCTTGCCGCAGCCGTTGGGGCCCACCACGCCGGTGATGCCGTCCTCGAATGTAATCTCCACGTGGTCCGCGAAGGACTTGAAGCCGTGGAGAATCAGTTTCTTCAGTCGCAAATCAGTGTTTCGCTCCAATCAGTATCGGTAAAGCGCGTCAATCGGGCGTGAAAGCCGCCCGGCATGCCTCATTTTGCGTTCCTCATCGCCCGGAGGGCGTTTCGCGCCGCCTCCTGCTGCGCGTTCTGCTTGCTGGTGCCGTCGCCCGTGCCGAGCACTATGCCGTTCACAGTCACGCTGTAGCGGAACATCGGGGCATGGGGCGGGCCTTCCATGGAGATGAAGTCATAGCGGGGCATCCCGCCGTCCCGCTGCAGGATCTCCTGGAGGCGGCTCTTGGCATCCAGATGATCCTCCAGCATCTGCGGGTGCAGATCGTCCGCCAGCGCCCGCCGGATCACGTCCACGGCGCTGTCGAAGCCCCCGTCGAGGTACACGGCGGCAAGCACCGCTTCCATCACATCGCACAGTATGGACGGCTTGTCCCGGCCGCCGGAGCGATCCTCGCCCACGGACAGCCGAATGAACCTGCCCAGCTCCAGCCGCTTCGCGGCGCGGCACAGGGTCTCCTCCCGCACCAGCCCCGCGCGGATGCGCGTCAGCTTGCCCTCGTCTACCTCCGGAAACTCGAAGTACAGGTAGCGGCTGATCGCCAGCTCCAGCACCGCGTCGCCCAGAAATTCCAGCCGCTGGTAGTGCGGCACATGATGATCCCCCCCGTAGGAGGGATGCGTCAGTGCCGTCTCCAGCAGCTTCATGTTATTGAATGTATAGCCCAGCTTCCTGCAAAGCGCCTGCACGATCAGCCCTTCTTCTGGATGTAGTCCACGATATCGCCGACGGTCTGAATCGCGCCCAGTGCATCGTCCTCGACGGTCATGTTGAACTCGGTCTCCAGGTCCATGATCAGCATCATCAGGTTCGCGCTGTCAGCGCCCAGATCCTCCACCATGCGGGCGGTCTCCACCACCTTGCCGCCGTCCACGGGCAGCTGCATCAGGATGTACTCCTTCACCTTTTCAAAGATAGCGTTGCGATTCATTTGATTCCCTCCTGTTGTCTGTGTCTTATTGTTCGTTCGCCGAAAGCCCGCTCAGGCCCTCGCGAATCTTGCCGCACACGTCTTTGACCAGCATTTCCCGCGCCTGCCTGAGCGCGTTCATGATGGCCTGCTCCCCGGAAGCGCCGTGGGCCTTGATCACGGCACCCTCCACGCCCAGCAGCGGCGCGCCGCCATAGGCGTTGTAGTCCATGCTGCGCTTGAACTTCCGATAGGCGGGGCGAGAGAGGGCCGCGCCTACCTTGCTGACCTTCGAGGCGCTCAGATGGCTCTTGAGCATGCCCATCATCGCGCTGACGATGCCCTCGGTGTATTTCAGGATGATGTTGCCGTCAAAGCCGTCGGCCACAACGACGTCGAAATCGCCGGTGGGGATCTCCCGCGCCTCAGCGTTGCCGGCGAAGTAATAGCTGGTCTGCCGGGACATCAGCTGGAAGGTCTCCTTCGTCAGCTTGTTGCCCTTCTCCGCCTCCTCGCCGATGTTCACCAGCCCGACGGCGGGCCTTTCGATGCCCATGACGTTCTTCATATAGACCGAGCCCATCAGGCCGAATTGCTCCAGATACTTGGGCTGGCAGTCGACGTTCGCGCCCGCGTCGATCAGCAAAAACGGCTTTTTCGCGCCCGGGATGACCGGTGCCAGCGCGGGGCGCTCGATGCCCTGAATGCGTCCGATGCGCAGCATGCCGCCGGCCAGCAGCGCCCCCGTGTTGCCCGCGGACACCACGGCCCCGGCCCGCTTTTCACGCACGGCCAGCATCGCCTGCACCAGCGAGGAATTCACCTTCTTGCGCACGGCCAGCATGGGCGATTCGTGCATACCGATCACTTCGTCCGCTTGCAGGATTTCCAGGCGGTCCATCACGTCTCCGGCCTCTGAAAGCAGCGGCAGAAGCCGCCCCCTCGGGCCCGCCAGCAGCACGCGGATATCGCCAAAGCGCCTCAAAGCGGCGATGGCTCCCGCGACAATGGCATCCGGCGCCTGGTCGCCCCCCATGGCGTCCAGCGCAATGATGTATTCGCTCATACCAGTCCTCCCTCCTATGATAGACCCATGTTATTGTATCAAATGGAATGTAAATTCGCAAGCATCACGGCCGTCTCACCGCCTCAAACGGGGCCGAAATTAATAATATTTTGAAAAATCGGTGTCTTTTCGCCTCTCAGCCCTTGCCATTTTGGCACGGATGGGCTATAATACCTGATGTTGTCCGTGTACCCGTAGCGAAGCTGGATATCGCGTCAGACTCCGACTCTGAAGACCGTGGGTTCGAATCCCGCCGGGTACGCCAAAGCAACAGCAGGCCCCAATCAGAGGGGTCTGCTGTTGTTTTTGGCTGCTTCGGCGCTTTGACATGGCAAGTGGTCCATATCGTAGGGGCGCCGATGATACGACACTATCCCATCCGTTATCCATAGATACATGGGGGATTGACAAAGCGCGGCTGTCCGGCGTCATTCACAGATCCTTTAGCCAACGGCACTGAAACAGCTCGATCGAGGATTCTTTCATCCCCAAAGTCCCTCTGAAGGGTCGTTTTCAATTCCGGCCGCGATCCATCTCTCCAGCACCTCGTCGTCATATTCCACACGGTCGGAAAACGTGCGCGCCCTTTCGACCAGCGCCGGCAAATCGCCGTCTGTCCATCCGTCGGTGATCTCGCTGTAGGCTCGGCGTATGAAGCCGACGCGCTCCTCCAGGCGGCTGTCGTACAGCGCGTCCGGCAAATGCCGGTAGATCAGCGTCTCCAGCAGACGGGCGCGCGGCCCCTCCTCCCCGATGGAATCGAGCCATCGGTCGCGAAGCTCGAACAGCCAGCGCTCATCCTCCGTCGGTGAATCCGCGCCGTCTCCCTCCAGCCGGACGAGCCGCAGGGGCCGGGGCCAGGACAGGATCAGCCGCGCGGCCTCCTCGCACACCAGACCGAGGCCCACCTCGACGCGATCGGAGAAATAGTTCCTGAATCGCGGATGGTCCCGGCAGATCTGGCAGAGCGCGTCCTCGCCCTCGCGCAGGATCAGCTCGCAGAGGTTGTCCCCGGTCAAAAGAGGACAGCGCTCGTCCTCCGTCAGGATGAAGTGCGGCGTGTCCTCGCGGCTGACGCACCCGCGAACGCGATCTCCGAAGGCGCCGGAGAGCTGGTCGTAGCGCTCCAGGCTCTCCGCGTCGATGTCGATCTCCCAGCCCGCGCAGCAGGTATGGGCGCACCTCCCAGCGACGCAGCGGAAAGAAGCGTAGTATTCCGGCGCATAGATGTTCATACATTCACCCCCGCATTCCATCAATATGATTATACACCCTGCGCGGCGAAACGCAAGCCGGAGCAGCTTTCTGTGGACAATCGTTCGCGGAATATGTATAATACAAGCAGGCCATGGACGCCGCGAAACGCGAACCGCGAAAGGAGTATGCGATATGAGCGACCTCACCGCATTGCTGCCGGACGGCAGGGAATTTGATTTCTGGGAACGGGAACCCGCCTTCACGCAAACGCTGCACGTGGATTGCGGCGCGCCGTCGGCTTCGGACGACAACGACGGCAGCGCGGACGCGCCGCTGAAGACCGTCAACCGGGCCGCGACGCTCGCCACGCCGGGCACCCGGGTGCTGATCCACGCCGGGCTGTACCGCGAGTGCGTCCGTCCCGTCCGGGGAGGCACGGACCCGGTGCACATCATCAGCTACGAGGCCTTTGGCGACGGCCCGGTGGTGATCCGCGCCTCCGAGGAGGTTCGCGATTTCCGCCCCAGCACCGGCTGGCGGCTGGGATTTCCGGGAAACGGGCCGAGCGCGGAGGGTGTGCGGATCTGGGCCCACGAGCTCGATCCGGACATATTCCGGGGCTACAATCCCTTCTGCGCGGTGAACATCCTGCACGACCGCCTCTTCATCGAGTATGACAAGACCGACATGACGCCCTACCTGAATCGCCGGGGCTGCGTGTTCTGCGACGGCAAGCCGCTTGCGCAGGTGGCGCTCTACCGCCAGCTGGCCGAGGCGGAGGGCACCTACTGGGTGGAGGCCAACGGCCAGACGGTCCACTTCCGCCTTCCCGGGGACGACAGCCCCGAAGGACACCTCATCGAGCTGACGGTTCGGGAGCAGTGCTTCGCGCCGAAAGAGCCGTTCCTGTCCTACATCCGGGTGAAGGGGCTCGTCTGCGAGCATGCCGCCACCGGCGCGCCGGTGCCCCAGCGCGGGTCGATCTCGTGCGGACGCGGCCATCACTGGGTCATCGAGGACTGCGCGGTAAACTGGTCCAATGCCGTAGCCATCGACGTGGGCAACGAGTGCTGGCACCACGATATCCCCGAGGGACAGATCATCGGCAGCAATGTCGTGCGCGGATGCAAAATCCGCGACGCGGGCGTCTGCGGCATCGCCGGCCTGTTCGCCGAGCATATGCTGATCGAGGACAACGTCATCGAGGGCACGGGCTGGCAGAGGATGGAGCTGTCCTGGGAGGCTGGCGCGATCAAGCTGCACAACAGCGTGGACGGCCTGATCCGCAGGAACATCTTCAGGAACACACTCCGGGCGGATCACCTCTGGCTGGACTGTGGCAACGAGAACACCCGCATCACCTCCAACCTCTTCCTGAACGGCATCAATCAGCGGGAGGCCATCTTCATCGAGTGTACCAAGGAAGGTGTCAACCTGATCGACAACAACATCATCTGGAACGTGGAGGGGCGCTTTGACCCGGCGAAGATCCCCGTGGAGCCGGGCTCCAGCGGCTGGTACAAGCTGCGGGAGGACGAGTCTGTGAACGGCTACGGCGTCTATTGCGAGGGCACGGACCGGCTGATCGTGGCCCACAACCTGATCGGCCTGTGCCGCCACAGCGGCTACTACGCCAAGCCCGTGGGCTTCCGAATGGGCGGCTGGCAGCGCGGAGGCACCTCCCGAAGGGCGAAGATCCTGAACAACATCTTCTATGATTGCGGCGAGGCGGCCATCGTCTTCCCGACGATCGACAACGTCTCCGAGGGCAACCTCTACCTGTGCATGCAGGGCGGCTACCTGCGGGTGATGTACCCGGAGCCGGAGACCTGCCTGGACCTGCCCACCTGGCAGGAATTCAACGGCTTCGACCAGACGGGCCAGCGCGCCTGGTTTGGCCTGTCGCTGGATGAGGACGCACTGACGCTGCAATCCGTCGAGCGCCGGGATTCGCCCTATGACGTGCCGGGGATGCCCGGACGCCTGAAGCTGCCCGGGCGCATGAACGCGCTGAAGGGCGTGCCGACGGTCGCCTGCGTCCCGGGGGATTATCACGGAAAGGCCCGGGCCGGCGAGAATACGCTCCCCGGTCCCTTTGCCGATTGGACGGACGCGATCTCGCTGAAATAGGACAACTCCTCCGCAGAAGGAGTTGTCGAAAAAGATACAGATCCTTCGCTACGCTCAGGATGACAAGCGGCGCAATTCCTGTCATCCAGAGCGAAGCGAAGGATCCGTACGAAACGATAAGAGGTTACAATTTGCAAATCCGACACCTTTCCGCGAAGAACTCCTTTTATCCCCTCTCCGGCGGGTAGTTCAGCGCCAGCTTGGAGAAGAAGTCCTCCAGCACGTAGCGGGGATCGACGTGTTCGTAGACGCGCACCGTCCGGCCCGTCTCCTCCGTCGAATAGGTGGTGTCCGCGTTGACGAAGCGCGCGCGCTGCTCGTGCCACCTGCCGCAGGAGGGGTCGAGCGTCACGGCCACGGCGGGGGAGTCGCCCAGCGACCAGCTCTCGCCCGGGGTCCAGAACGCCGAGGGAGAGGCGTTGTAGGACGCCATCTGCTCGAACAGATAGCGCCCGGCGTCGCCGCAGGGGGCCACCTTCAATTGAAGCTCCGCCAGGCCCGTGCGGATCGCGCCGTAGGCCGACGCGGGCACCTGCCAGAGCGTCGCGCCAGAGCAGAGCACCGCGTTGGCGGCGTCCACATCGTTGCCGAAGTTGAATTCCCGGAAAGGGATGGTGGAGACGTCGTAGCCATGGCCGCCGATGCTCACGACAGTCATCCTCTCCAGGATCTCCGGGGCCTCCCGAATCGCCCGGGCCAGGTTGGTGAGCGCGCCCAGGCACAGCACGAACAGCGGCCGGGGGTCGTCGCGCAGCGCCTCTTCCACGATGAAGCGCACGCCCTCGGAGGTCGGTGCGGCCGCGTCGAGGGGCCAGGGCTCGCCGTGGAGGATGTTTTCCTCGCGGTGCATGGCGTCGACGAGCCGGACGATCGCGTCATAGCTCTTCTGCATGGAGCCCTCCGAGGCGAAGTGCTCCGCCACGATGGCGCGCACCGCCAGCTTCGGGCTCATCAGCGCCTGCGCGATGGCAAAGGGGTCGTCCGCCTCACAGGCGGTGTCGGAATCGATGATGACCCGGATCTTCTTGTCCTCCGGAACGGTGTACGCGTAGCGCACGGCAATCGCCTCCTGTATGTGTCGTCAGGAAATGTAACGGTTCGGTCCTCTCCCCAAGGACTCCCTCAGTCTGGCCTTCGGCCAGCCAGCTCCCTCAGAGAGGGAGCCAAAATGGGAGCCTATACGGTGCATTTCCTCACCAAAAGCCTCCCTCCCAGAGGGAGATGGCCCGCGCAGCGGGACGGAGGGAGTGCAGGACTGAAAAGTTATCAGGAAAGAATGAAGTCCCTCAGCGCCTCGACGGTGTCGAAGCTGTGCGAGGGCTCCAGGCCCTTCAGGTCCTCGCGGCTGCGATAGCCCCAGGAGACCCACGCGCCGTCCGTGCAGGCGTTGCGGGCGGTCATGATGTCGGAATCGCCGTCGCCGACATACAACACCCTGTCGGGCGAGACGTTCAGCGCCGCCATGATCTCGTTGGCGCTGACGGGCGAGGGCTTCCTCGGCACGCCCTCACGGTCGCCGATCGCCATGTCCACCAGGCCGGGGAAGTGGGCCGCGACCAGCACGCGGGAATCCTCGTCCAGCTTGTTCGAGTTCACCGCCACGCGGATGCCGGCCGCCTTCAGCGCCTTCAAAAGCGCCGGGATGCCGGGGAAGGGCAGAGTCGTGTCGTTGTTGTGGGCGTTGTAGCGCGCCTTGAAAGCGGCGAAGACGCGGTCGATCACGTCCTCGGGCGTGCCTTCGGGCACGGCGTTCTTCACGTGATTGCGCACGCCGCCGCCGATGATCAGCTTCATCTCCGCGGTGGTCTTCGGCGCAAAGCCGCCCAGCTCCAGACCATAATTCAGCGCGGCGCGCAGGTCCTCCACGGTATCCAGCAGCGTGCCGTCCAGGTCAAATATCACAAGCTCGTATTTCATATGAATCGCTCCATTCCGATTGTGGCATCATCATATCAGAATTCAGTGAAAGCGCCACGCTGTTGAGGTTAGTTTTGCGTTATGACTGACAATTCAGGCCCATTCGGGCGCCCTGTTTCGCGCTTTGGAATTGAAATTTGCAGGCGTCTATGGTATAATTAATTTGGTTATTTATGAGAATCGCGTATAGCACCATGTTCTCACCGTACGCGGGAGGGAGGCGACGGCCGTGGCCGCCTACGAGGGCTTTGCGGGGCTCTATGACGCCCTGATGGACGACGTGGACTACGACGCCTGGTCGGCCTACTATTTTGCGCTGCTGGGGCGCCTGGGCGTTCAAGCGAAGACGCTTTGCGACTGCGCCTGCGGCACCGGCTCGATGGCCGTGCGCTTTGCCGAACGCGGCATCCGCGTCACCGGCGCGGATCTCTCCGGCGAGATGCTCGCCCGGGCGCAGGAGAACGCCCGCCGGCGCGGCGTGCAGGCCATGTTCGTCTGCCAGGACATGTGCGAATTGACCCTGCCGCGGCCCGTGGACGCGTTGGTGTGCGCCTGCGACGGCGTGAACTACCTGCTGGACGACTCGCGCGTCGCCGCGTTCTTTGAGCGCGCCCATGCCGCGATCAAGCCCGGCGGAGCGCTGGCCTTTGACATCTCCTCGCCGTACAAGATCGAAAGCGTGCTGGGAAACAGCTTCTTCGGAGAGGAACGGGACGAGATCGCCTACCTGTGGAGCAACGCCTATGACGCTGCCTCGCGGATCGTCACGATGGATCTGACGTTTTTCGTTCGCGAAGACGACGGGCGCTACCGCCGCTTCACGGAGGTGCACCGCCAGAGGGCGCACGACCCGGAGCGCCTGGCCGCACTGCTCTGCGAGGCGGGCTTTGGCGCGATCCAGATCTTCGGCGACCGGACCTTTGAGCCGCCGGCGCCTCAGGAGCAGCGCGTGCACATCGTGGCGCTGCGGGAATAGAGTTTAAGGAGCTGGACAGATGAATCTGATGAATCAGGACGGAATATTGCACATATCGCTTTTGAACGGCCAGGCCCGGGCCATACTGACGGAGAGCACCGCCATGGTGCAGCGGGCCAAGGAGATCCACGCCCTCTCGAAGATCGCCACGGCGGCCCTGGGCCGCACGCTGACCGCCACGGCCATGATGGGCACGATGCTCAAGGGCACCGGCGAGAGCGTCACTGCCTCCATTCGCGGCGGCGGCCCCATCGGCACGGTGCTGGCCGTGTCGGACGAAAAGGGCAACGTGAAGGGCTATGTGGACAACCCCGCCGTCGATTTGCCCCGCACCGGCAAGAAGCTGCCCGTGGGCGCGGCGGTCGGCAAGGAGGGCCGGCTCACCGTCATCAAGGACATGCACCTGCGCGAGCCCTACGTCGGCCAGGTGAACCTGGTGTCCGGCGAGATCGCCGAGGACTTCGCCATGTACTTCACCGCCTCTGAGCAGACGCCGTCGCTGGTTTCGCTGGGCGTGCTGGTGAGCGAGGAGAAGGTGGTGGCCGCCGGCGGGCTGATCGTGCAGCTGATGCCCGGGGCCAGCGAGGCCGCAATACAGTCCATCGAGATGAGCGCCGGAATGTTCATGGATATCTCCGGCACGATGAAGGAATACCATCTGGAGGGGGCTGTGGACCAGCTGTTGATGCACCTTCAGCCGCAGGTGCTGGAGCGGCGCGACGTGCGCTATCGCTGCGATTGCAGCCGCGAGCGCGTGGAGCGTGCGCTGATCACGCTGGGCGCGCAGGAACTGAACGACATGATCGACGAACAGCATGGCGCGCAGGTGGACTGCCATTTCTGCAACAAGCGCTACAATTTTACCGAAGAGGACCTGAAGACGCTGCTGGCCGCGGCCACGGCGAAGAGCGAGAACTGATTCTTTGGAGGATCAATGGACAAGAACCTGAAGGTGGTCTCCTTTGCCCGGTCGCCGGCGTATGTGCACCATCGGGCGATGATGAACCGGCGCGATAACCACATCGTTGACGCGCTGGAGCTGATGCGCCGCGCCGTGGAGGAATCCCCACAGAACCGCGAATACAGGCTGGATCTGGCCGAGCTCTACTGTGAAATGGGGTGCCACGAGCAGTCGTCCAGGCTGCTCCTGGACATGCTGGCCGAGGGGGACGGACCGTCGGAGTGCTACTATGGACTGGCCCTGAACCAGCTGGGCATGAACGACGTGGCCGGGGCGCGGAAGTCGCTGCGCCTCTATCGACGCCGGGACCCTGAAGGCGCGCACCTGGAGGAGGTGCGGCAGCTGGCGGCGCAGCTGGAATTCTTCAGCGAGCTCAGCCGCAACGGCAGCCGACGGCTGCACCGCGCCGTGCGGATCGCCTCCCGTGCCTGCGACGCCATGAAGGCGGACATGCCGGAAAAGGCCTGCCGCCTGTTTGAGCAGTCGCTGGAACTGGCGTCGGAGCAATACGAGATGCGGGCGCTTTACGCCATGGCGCTGTTGATCCGCGGCGAGAGCGAAGCCGCACGCAAGCAGGCCGACCTGGCCGCCGAGGGCTATCCGCCCTCCGCCCGGGCGCTGTGCGTGTGCGCCCAGGTCTACGCCCTGATGGGGGATATCACCACTTCCCGGGCGCTGATCGAGCGGGCAATCGCCGAAAAGCCCCAGGGACAGGACCTGCGCCTCATGATCTATGCCATGAGCGAGCTGGGCATGGACGACAAGGTAGCCGAATACGCCCGCCTGGCGCTCCAGGAGGCCCCTTATGACCGGCTGCTTCTGCACGTTCGCGCGGTGGCCCTGCTGCGCACCGGCGGCGGGGAAAAGCGCGTGGCGCGGTTCTGGGCGCGGATCCTGCGCATCGACCCGGAGGACAGCGTGGCCCAGTACTACCAGCAGGCCGCCATTCGGGGCGATCTGCGCCGGGAAGCGCCGGTATACGCCTACCAGGTGCCCCAGGCGGAGTTTGACCGGCGGCTCGCCGAGCTGGTGAACCACCTGAGCAAGGGCTATGAGCACGTGGAAAGCCAGTGGCACGCCGACCCCGCCTTCCGGCAGCTGGTGCGCTGGGCGGTCTGCTCCGAGGATGCCAGGTTGAGCCGGGCCGCGATGACCGCGCTGACCACCATCGATTCAAGGGAATCGCGAAGCCTCCTTCGGGCGCTGTTGTTCGGCGGGGAGCTGAACGACGATCTGAAGGTCCATGCGGCCCTGGCGCTGCGCCTGCAGGGCGTGGCACAGGACAGCCTGATGCCGGAGAGCGCGGGCCTGAGCGACGGCTTTCTGCCGGATACCGAGGCCATGCTCTCGCGTCTGGGCGTCGGGGAGCGCCAGCTGGTGCGCTATGCGGACGAGGTGCTGCAGCGGGAATACGACGTCTCCGCCATGACCCAGCTGCTGGTCATGTGGACGGCCTACCGCCAGCTGCGGGGCACCCGGACGGACCCGCTGCTGCGCATCGAGAGCGCCTCCGCGGCGTTGGCCTACAATTATTTGCTGATCTACGGCCCCAAGCCGGACCTGCGCCGCCTCGCCGGGGCGTTCGGCTGCACCCCCCGCCAGCTGGCCTTCTGCGCCAGCCGCATCGCAGGGTGCCTGGAGAGAATCGGAGGAAACACGAGCCATGAAGATATTTGATTTTGACGAAAAGTTTTACGACTACGTGCGCACCTGGATGGCCCTTCACCCGAACATGACGGAAAAGCAGGTGGAGGAGAGCTACAATGAGATCATGCTCAACTGGCTGAACGCCCCTGCCAAGTGGCTGAACGGGGAAAAGCCGGGGGAATACTTCCTGCGCTACAGCGAACCCCGGGAGCTGATGAAGCTGCTGGAGGAGTATGACAAGCGGGACATCGGCCTGCCGGAGCCGCTCTACAGCCGCGTGGTGAGCGTCGGCGAGCCCTGCGTGGAGCCGCTGATGCGCATGGTCCGGAATACGGACAACGCCGATTCCCTCCGTTCCACGGCGTTGGCGATCCTCAGAGACATCGGCGGCGACGCGATCACGCCGCTTCTGATCGACCTGGTCTGCATGAGCGACTTTGACAACGATGACGACAATCTCTATGAGATGGCCGCGGACGAGCTCGCCGGGGGCGACGGCTCCCAGGTGGACGCGCTGCTCCAGCGCTACGACAGCGCTTCCGAATTCGCCCAGATGCGCATACTGGAGATCTGCGTGAACTTCCCCGGCGACGAGCGCATCTATCAGCACCTCGTGGAGAAGCTGCGCAACCGTCCGGACGCCCGGGCGTTCTACGCCTCCTACCTGGGCAAGCTGGGCGACCCCCGCGCCATCGAGGAGCTTCGGCCGTTCCTGAGTTTGACGGACATCGACTACATGGACTACATCGAGGTGCGCAACGCCATCGAGGAGCTGGGCGGCGATCCCGGCGAGGAGCGCACGTTCTACGGCGACCCGAACTACGAGGCCATGCGCAACCTGTAAGGCCCCCATCAAACCGGCAAAGGAGGGAATTCGATGTACTGCTCTCAATGCGGAAAAAAGGTGAAAGACACGATGCTGTTCTGCCCGTTCTGCGGCGAGCCAATCGTGATCCCGGAGCAGGACGAGCCGGAAGCCCCGGCCGCGCCGGAAGTCCCAGTCGCGCCGGAAGAGCCGGCCGAGGCCGTTGACGCGGTCGAGCCGGAGGAGGCATCGGATTCCGCGCCCACCGAAGCGCCGGAGCCGGTGAGCGAACCCGAACCCGCGGTCGGGCCCCTCGACAGGCCCGGACGTGAGATGGGCGAGGCGGAGGCGGAGCTTTTGGACTGGGAAAGCTCCAGGAAGGAATACATCGCCGACGACATCTGGAGCGATCGGGATCGGCGCGCCCCGCAGCCGTTCACGCCGCTCGTCCAGGAGGAGGCCGCGGAGGCGGACGCCGACTGGCGCGCGGAGATCGCCCGGAAGAAGGAACAGGATGCCCCGCAGAAAAAGGCGCCGGACCTGAGCGGCGAGGCGCACGACCTGCCCAGGCTGGACGGCGTCGCGCCGAAGCTTGAGGCCGACATCGAGGGCGCGAAGCCCGTCTCCGACGTCCGGGAGAAGCCCCGGAAGGGCAAGGGCGCCAGCACGCTGGTGCCGCCCAAGGCCATGGACCCGAACGACATCTTCATGGACGGCCCCGGCCAGCGCGAATTCGATGAATTCGATGACTTCGACGCGCCCTCCGGCAAGGACTACGCGCCGGAGGACTTCGTGTTCGAGGATGCCGACGAGGGCAGCTTCTTCATGCGCCACGTGCGCGGCATCGTGGGGCTGGCGCTGTTCGTGATCCTGCTGCTGATGTTCGTGATCTTCGCCTTCTCCAAATCCGGCCAGCAGAGCCTCGCGCGGGTCAACCTTGCGTGGAGCGTCGAGGCCTACAGCCAGCTGGGCTATCAGAAATACCAGGCGCAGCAGTACGACGAGGCCGGGCTTTACTACGAGCGCGCCCTGAAGCGTGACCCCGACAACTACAGCTACGCCTCCTCCGCCGCGATGGCCTACGTGGAATCCGGCAATCGCGACAAGGCGGCGGAGATGCTGAAGGAATGCGCCCGCATCAACCCCCAGCTGCTGGAGCCGTACATCTACCTGCTGAACCTGTATCCGGACGCGGCGGACCGGCCCTGGGACGTGACGCAGCTCTTGAAGCAGGGCTATGAGCGCACCGGCGACGTGCGACTGAACGTGACGGGCTGATATGACACAGATACAGAGGGAACCGGCGTTTGTCCTCGCGCCGATGGACGGCATGACCCGCGCCTCCTTCCGCAGCGTCTGCTTTGACTACGGCGCGGACGGCGCGACCACGGAGATGATCCAGTCCCTGGCCCTGGGACGCGCGAAAAAGCGCATGAGCGAAACCTTCGCGGAGACGCTCGTGCGCTTTCCCAATGAGAAAAACCTCGCGGCACAGCTGATCGGCAGCAATCCGGCGATGATGGCGGAGTCGGCCCGGCGGCTGACGGCCATGGGGCACTTCGATGCCATCGACATCAACATGGGCTGTCCGGCGCGCAAGGTGGTGGGCAGCGGCAACGGCTCGGCGCTTTTGAAGTCGCCGGAGCTGGCCATTGAGGTGATGGAGGCGGTGCGCGACACCACAGGCCTGCCTGTCCAGCTGAAGCTGAGGCTGGGCTGGGACGAGGATCACATCACCGCGCCCCGGCTGGTTCGCGCGGCGGCGCTGATGGGCTTTCGCTCCGTCACGCTGCACGGGCGCACGCGCATGCAGATGTACAAAGGCCCGGTGGACGTGGCGGCGATCCGCCAAATCTGCGAATCGGTGAGCATTCCCGTCTATGCCAACGGCGGCGTCGCCTGCGCCGAAGACGCGATCGCGTTTCTCAGGGCGACCGGCGCGGCGGGCGTGGCCATCGGCCGCGCGGCCCTGCGCCAGCCCTGGATCTTTGAGGACATACAGAGTCTGCGCCGCGGAGGCGCGCCTGTGGAGCGCCTCGCCCCGGAGCGCGTCGGCCTTGTCAAGCGCCTGGCGAGGCTGGCCTGCGGGCATCGTCCGGAAAAGGTAGCTGTCAGTGAAATGCGCAAGTTCGCGCACTGGTGGCTGTCGGGACTGACCGGTGCGGACGAAATCCTGCGCGCCATGAACGGCGTCACCGCCCTGGAGGGGCTGGACCGGCTGATGGATGACTACCTCGAAGTTCTCGCAAAGAAGGGCGATCTGGCCGTCCACCCGGAGCTTTTGCCGCCGCCGACGCTGGATACCGTATGAGGCTCCGGACTGCCGGGGGATGCTGGAGGGACTGACAAATTGCAAGTCTGTTGACGGTTGCGTACAGATCCTTCGCTTCGCTCTGGATGACAGGACTTCGAAGCGCTGTCATCCAGAGCGAAGCGAAGGATCTTTCGTCTCATCAGCCAGGTTTCCGTGAAGAGCCAAAGAATCGGGAGGCTGCCCGCCGGGCAGCCTCCCTTGTTCGTTTGGATCAATAATCCCCTTCGTCAGAGTAGTCCTCGTCGGAATACTCCTCTTCGGAGTACGATTCCTCCGAATCCTCCGCGGCATTGTCCCCGGAAGCGGCTTCCGCCGGATTCGGGTTGATGTAGGAATCACCGCTGTAGCTCATCAGGATCTTCAGCGTGTCCACATCGATGACCGGCGCGTAGGAGTCGATCGGCGTCAGGGTCATGCCGTAGTTGTTGTTCAGATAGCTCTGGAAGTTGTACACCGCGTCGACCGTGTCGGAATTCAGCGTTCCGCTGAAGCCATAGTAGTCGTCGGTCAGCCAGTCCAGCTCCGCGAGGCGCTGCTGGATCAGCGAAATGCGCTCGCTGTCGGAGGAACTGTCGATGGGGGAGGTCCAGGTGTAACCCATGTACTCCTCCGCTTCCTCCTCGGGCTCGGGTTCGGGTTCGGGCTCGACATACTCGGGTTCGGGTTCGACGTACTCGGGCTCCGGCTCGACATATTCCGGTTCGGGCTCGACGTACTCGGGCTCCGGCTCGACGTATTCCGGTTCGGGTTCGACGTACTCGGGCTCCGGCTCGACGTATTCCGGCTCCGGCTCGACGTACTCGGGTTCGGGCTCGGGCTGTGCGGCCTGGGCCATGAACTGGGCCGTCGCGGTCTGGCCGTTCTCCACGGTGCCGTTCACCGGGACCGCAGTGGCATACAGCGTGTAGACCTCGCCGGGATTCAGGCTCGCCGCCGGGACAGCCGAACCGTTGTCCGCCGTCTCCAGCACGCCAAGCTGGGTGCCGTTCGAATCGTAGACCTCGACGTAGTAGCTGGCCACATCGCCGTCCGCGTACCAGTTCATCTGCACGTATTCGGCGTTGCCGTCGATGATCGCCGCGCCGTTGTCGGCATAGCCGATGGCGTCGAAGCTGATCGAGGGCGCGGACACCGTGCCGACGATGGTCTCCGGCTCGGGTTCAGGCTCGGGCTCGGGTTCAGGCTCGGGTTCGGGTTCAGGTTCGGCCTCTCCGACCGGTTCGACCTCCACCGTCTCCTCGACCGGCTGCTCTTCGATGGGCTGCTCCTCGATGGGTTGTACTTCAGGGGGCTGCTCCTCGGCAGGCTGCTCTTCAACCGGCTGCTCTTCGGCAGGCTGCTCCTCAACGGGCGCCTCTGCGACAGGGGGTTCCTCGGAGGGCGCTTCGCTCGCCAGCGCGAACTGCGCGCTGCTGACGACGCCTTCCTCGGCCGTGCCGCCCTCGGGGATCGCCACGACGTTCAGAGTGTAAACCTCGCCGGGCTGCAGGCTGGTCATCATCACGCTCAGGCTGTCTGTGTCACTGGGCACGTTCTGGGACGCCAGAAGCTGGTCGGCGCTGTTCAACACGGAGACGTCGTAGCTTTCCACGGAGCCCTCCGCGGGGAAGCTCATGGTGAGCGTCTCGCCCTGTGCGTCGATGATGTTGACCTCATTTTCGACGGAGACCACCGGGCTGAAGGAGAGCACCGGCGCGGACACCAGGGTCGACTCCTCGGTGAGCTCGCTCGGCGTGTTGCTCTCGTCCTCGGGCGTCTGCTCGGGATTCTCGGGTGTCTGCTGCTCGGGATTCTCAGCGGGCTGCTCCTCGTTGCCAGGCTCGGTGTTGGTCTGCTCCTCCGGCTGCTGGGTCTCTTCCGGCACGGGGGTCGGCTCGGGCGTCGGCTCGGGCGTCGGCTCGGGCGTCGGTTCCGGCGTGGGCGAAGGCGTGGGTTCTGGCGTCGGATCGGGGCTGGGCAGCTCCACCACGGGCAGTGAGAACCGCAGGAACTTCACGCGGGCGTTGTCGAGGGTGCCGTTCTTCGGGATCACGTACACGAAGATGGTGTACTGCTCGCCCTGGTTGATGTTGTTGGTGCTCAGCGTGGTCTGCTTGTCCGTGGTGGTCGCGCTGAAGATGGCCTGGTCGGCCTCGTCGCGGATCTCCCAGTAGTAGCTGTCCACGTCGCCCTCGGCGGTCCAGTGGAACACGATGTCGCCCGGCTGCACATAGCGGATGCCGTTTTCGATGCGGGCCACCGGCTCGACGGTGATCTCCGGGTTGCCGACGGTGCCGATCTCCGGCGTCGCGGGCACGGCTACGCGCTTGAACGCGGCGACGGCGCCGGTCACGTGGTCCGGGTTTCCGTCCGTCGGATAGGCGTTGATCTGGATGGTATAGAGCAGGTCTTCCTTCAGCGTGCTGATGGAGACGCCGGTCTGGGTCAGCATGGTCTCGTTGTCCACGTAAGTGTTGCCGTCGGCGTCGAAGATCATCACGTTGTAGGAGGCCACGTCGCCGTCCGCGAACCAGCTGAAGGTGATGTAGCCGCTGGCGGAGCTGGTGTCGGAAACGATGTAGACGTCGCCGTCCTTGCGGTCATAGTAATCCAGAGAGATGATGGGCGTGCCGATCACCGTCGGCGGCACGTAGACGGGCGCGTCCGGCGCGAACAGCAGCTGCTGGGTGCGCACGGTCGCGACGCCCGTGGGCTTGAGGCCCACCATGCGCTGGAACAGCTCCACGGCCTCCTTGGTGCTGCGGCCGAAGT
This sequence comes from uncultured Eubacteriales bacterium, assembly GCA_902799045.1. GTDB lineage: Bacteria > Bacillota > Clostridia > Christensenellales > Aristaeellaceae > UBA2862. The sequence goes on along the minus strand of CADBZH010000002.1, from coordinate 179,228 downwards.
AGCCGGAGATCTTGCCGTCGAAGTAGCCCAGCTCCTTCAGGCGGCGCTGCAGGCGGGCGACGCGATCGTTCTCGTCGCCGCGGCGCAGGGTGATGTAGCCGGGCGCCTCGGGCGCGGCGTCGGAGAACAGCAGCTTCAGCACCGGAACGGTGGCCTGGCCGGTCTCCCTCAGGCCCGCCGTGCGCTGGAACACGCGCACCGCAGAGGTGGTCTCGGAGGTATAGCGGCTTCCGACGCTGCTCTCCAGGTAATACAGGTCGCGCAGGCGGTTATTCAGCTCGCGCACGCGATAGCCGGTGTCGCCGGGATAAAGGTCGATGAAGCTGGAGCAGTGGTTCGCGCGGTCGGAATAGAGCAGGCGCAGCGTCTCCGCCGTGGCCTTCTCGTTGACCTTCAGGCCGTGCTCGCTCTGGAACAGCTGCACCGCCTTCTGGGTGCGCGGGCCGAAGATGCCGTCCGCGGCGTCGGCCAGGAAGCCCAGCTCGCGCAGGCGCTCCTGCATGCGCTGGACCCTCAGGCCGCGGCTGCGGCGGGCCAGCTCCTTATAGGGATCGTAGGGCTTCAGGGTGCCGGAGAGGATCGTGCGCTGCAGGTTGGCGTCCGCCCTGCCGTTCACGGTCAGGCCCAGGTCGTCCTGCAGCAGCTGGATGGCGTACTGGGTGCGCGGCCCGAAGATGCCGTCCACGTAATAGTCATAGTAGCCGAGGTCGTACAGCGGCTGCTGGATGGCGCGCACCGCGTCGCCGCGAGAGCCGCGGGCGAGGGTGGTGTACTGCTCCACCGGCTTCAGATCGTCCCAGGCGGTCTTTTCACCGGCGATCGGCAGCTTCTGGACCAGCTTCAGGATGGGATCGGCCACCTCGGTCTCGGTGCCGAATTCGATGAAGGAGAAGTCCGGCTTGGCGGCCTTTTCGGCCAGGTTCGCGTACACGTTCAGCTGGCCGCTCATCGCCTCGATGCTCAGGCCCGTGACGGTGTAGCCCTGGGGCGCGGCATAGGCGGAGGCGTCCACCTTCTTGAAGGGATTCAGCACGCCCTTGATGATGTCCACGGTATAGATGTTCCCGTCGTCGCCCAGCATGAACAGCGCGTTCGCGCTGGCGGTCAGCTGATGCTCGACGGGGATCTCCGGCACCAGCACCACGTCGCTTTGCTGCTGAACGGTGTCATACTCCATCAGGCGAACGGAACTCGTGGCCTGGGAGAGGTAGTAGACGCCGCGGTTCAGCACCGCGTAGGCCAGCACGTCGCCGTCCAGGAACTGCGAGCCGAAGTTGAAATCATTCCGCAGGTAGAGGTCGCCGTCGTCGGTCAGGTAGACCTCAAAGCTGTCGGTGCGCGTGCTGGAGCGGGGCAGCGTAGCATCATAGGGCTCGAAGCTGCCCGTCTCCTTGACGTACATCAGGGCGCCCGCCTGGTCCACCATCTCGATCACCAGGCCCTCGGCGGAGGCGTACAGCCGGTCGATGGGCTCGACGGCCGTATAGGCGGCCGTGGCGGCCTGGGTGTTCAGATCCAGGCGCGTCAGCTTCGTCCGCTCGGCGTTGGTGACGTAATAGGCGACGTCCGCCTCCGCGAGGATCGCTGCATGGACATCCTTCGCCAGCAGCGTTTCCTGGAAGCTCGCCAGGTTGATCATGTAAAGGTCGTTCGCGCCCAGGAATTCATCCGGGCTCAAAAACAACACGCGATAGGCGTCCGCCGAGACGATGCTGTCCGCGGCGGTCTTGTTGATCGCGTCCGCGCGACCGGTCAGGTAGATATGCCCGTCGCCGTCCAGATAGGCGGCGATGGTGCCGCTGCGCCCGACCATGTTGGCCTCCGCGGAGGCGAAGGACATGGCGAACAGGCTCAGCATCAGCACCAGGAGTAGCGCACCCGTTCTCTTCATAACGATAACCCTCCTAATAGTGGTTGTACATTGGACGCGAACCGTCGCCGGATGGTTCCGGATCCAAGCGGTTTTTTTCGCGTCCGTCCCGTCCGAACGCTGCGGTGCGGGCAGAACAAACCCACTTTATTTTGACACAATTCTACCCAAATGTCAATGAAATCGCGCATCTGTTGGCGCGCGAATTGAAATTTGCCTCGCGATGGCATCGGAAGGCGAAACGGGCCATAGGATTATCCCTGTGAAAAGAGGTGATGGCATGGACACGTTGGAAAGGCTCTCGAAGCTCCTGCCGGACAGTGTGGCGGGCGGCCTTGCGACAGCGCCGGCGGAGATCACGGAGGTGCGTCTGCGCGCCAACCGACCCGCGCAGATCGTCCGTCAGGGCGGCGAGGCGCTGGTCGGCGAGGCCATCGCGCCGGATCCGCTTCGACAAATCGTCTCCGCGCTGATGGATCACAGCTTCTATGCCCGGGAGCTGGAGCTGCGCGAGGGCTTCTTCACGATGGAGGACGGCAGCCGCGTGGGCGTGTGCGGCCGCTTCGCCGGCGGCGCGGCGGAAGCCCGCCTGACGAACATCGGCTCCGCCTGCGTCCGGATCGCCCGGGCACACCCGGGCTGCGCCGATGCCCTCGTCCGGCAGATCCGCACGGAGAGCGGCCTGAAATCGACGCTGATCCTCTCGCCGCCCGGATATGGCAAGACCACGCTGCTCCGGGACGCGGCGCGCCAGCTGTCCGAGGCCGGCTTTCGAGTGGGCATCGCTGACGAGCGCCACGAGCTGGCCGCCTGCCACCTGGGCGTACCGACGCTGGACGTCGGCCCGCGCTCCGACGTGGTGGACGGCTGCGCAAAGCCCCAGGCCATTCGTTGGATGATCCGCGCCATGGCCCCGGATGTCGTCATCGCGGATGAGATCGGCAGCGAGGCGGACGCCGAGGCGCTCGCCGACGCCGCGCGCTGCGGCGTGGCCGTCATCGCCTCCGCCCACGCCGAAGGCCAGGGCGCCGCGCTGAAACGGCCCTGGGTGAGAAGCGTTCTGGACGGCGGCGCAATCGGCGCGATCGCGGTGCTGGGCGGGCGTCCCGGCCGGATTCAATCTCTGCGCATCATGGGGGAGGCGTCCGCATGGAAGCCCGCCTGATCCTGGCGCTGTGTCTTGTGCTGTTCAGCGCCCTCGGCGGGAAGGCGCTGGCCGACGGCGTGCGCGGGCGCGCGAAGGCGCTCCGGGAGATCGTCGAGGGCCTGAAGCGGCTCCGGCTGCACATGACGGGCATGTTTGAGCCGGTCAGAGGGGCGCTGGAACACAGCGACTGTCCGCTGCTGAACGCCATCGCCGACCAGATGGGGCGGGGCGAGGGCGTGCCGGAGGCCTGGAGCGCCCTGGAAAAGCGCGGCTCGCGGCGCGGCGGACCGCTGGAGTATCTAACAGAAGGGGATCGCCAGATCCTTTCGCAGCTCTTTTCCGGCCTCGGTCAGACGGGCCGGGAGGAGCAGGAGCTGCTGCTGGCCTCCGCCATCGAGGCCATGGACCGCCAGCGGGATAGCGCGCAAGCCCGGGTGGGCGAAGCAGACCGGCTTTACGGTGCGCTGGGACTTCTGGTCGGCCTGATGCTGGCGCTGATCGTGATATGAGGAATGCGTATGAACGTGGATTTTGTCTTTCGGATCGCTGGCATCGGCGTGATCGTCACGATCATCGCCCAGCTGTTGACCCGCGCGGGGCGGGACGACATCGCGATGCTGGCCACACTCTCCGGGCTGCTGGTGGTGCTGATGATGGTCGCGGGACAGATTTCCGACTTTTTCAGCAGCATCCGAAGCCTGTTTTCGCTGTGAGGAGGCGCGGAGATGATCCTGAAGGTGACGGCCCTGTGCGTGGCGGTGGCCATGATCTGCTCGGCGATCCGCGTGCAGCGGCCGGAGCTGGCGACGGCGATCTCGCTATCGGCGGGGCTGGCGGCGCTGGCGTTGGTGGGCGGGACGCTCGCCGGCGCCCAGGACTGGCTCCAGGCGCTGAAGAAGCTGCTGGCGTCGGAGGGCGACCTGACGCAGACCGTCGTCAAGGGCGCTGGCATCGCCATCGTCTCGGAGCTGGGCGCACAGCTCTGCGCCGACGCGGGGGAGAGCGCCCTGGCCGGACGCGTGACGCTGGCCTCCCGCGTGGCCATGCTGGGGCTATGCGGACCGATGCTCAACGAATTGGCCGGATTGCTCGAGGCGTCGCTGTTCTGAGCGCGGTGCTCCTGCTGCTCGCGCCCGCCGTCAGCCTTGCCGATGATGAGCCTTCGCTTCTGGATCAAACCGGGATCGACGCGCTCGCGGAGGCCTCCCGTCAGGCGGGCGGCTTTGACGCGCGGAGCGTCACCGAAAAGCTGATGGCGGGGACGCTTCTCCCGAACGCGGACGCCATCGTCCGCTGTCTTCTGCGCTGGAGCCGGTCCGTGCGAAGCGGTCTTCTCGACGCCCTGTCGGCGCTGGCCGCGCCGGTGCTGGTGAGCCTGGCCTCCCGGGCGCTGCTGGGTGACGGGGCGGATCGAGGCGGGGCGATCAGGCTGCTCTGCCGCGCCGGCTGCGCATCGCTGCTGATGGGGCGATTTCTCGAGGCGAAACACTTGTGCGCGTCCGCCCTCGACGCCACGCTCCGCCTGACCGACGCCGCCGCGCCGGTGCTGGCCTCGGCACTGACGCTGACGGGCCTGGATCGGCGCGCGTCCATACTGACGCCCCAGGCTGCGCTCTGCGCGGATCTGATCGGCAGGCTGCTGCGCGACATGGCCCTGCCGCTGTGCGCCGTCACGGCGGTCGTCGCCGCCTGCGCCAATCTTTCCGAATGCTTTCAGATCAACCGGCTGTTCGCTCTGTCCCGCGACGCGATCCTCTGGGGCATCAGGCTCCTGATCTCCGGCTTTGTCGGTTTGATGGCGCTTCAGGGCCTGCTGACCGGCGACGCCGACGCCCTGACCGTTCGGGCGCTCCGGCGGGCGATCCAGTCCGCGATGCCGATCATCGGCGGGGAGGTGTCCGATTCGACAGGCGCGCTGCTCGCGAGTGCCGTGGCCGTGCGCGGCTTTGCGGGCGTGGCGGGCATGCTGGCGCTGATCGGCGCGTCCCTGGGGCCGATCCTGCGCCTGGCTGCCGGCGCCTTTTCACTGAGACTGGCCTCGGCGGTGCTGGAACCCGTGGCGGATCGGGGCGTCACACGCATCGTGGGCCACTATGCCGATCTGTCCCGGATGCTGCTTGCGATCTGTACCGGCGGAACGCTGCTGGCCGTGCTGACCCTCGGCGCGACCCTGGCGCTTTGTGCGCTGTGAGGAACGAACATGGAGCTGATATCCGAAGCCGTTCGTGGGCTCTTCGCCATATGCGCCGCAGCGGCGGCGATGGAGTGCCTCCTGGGAGACGCCCGCGGCGTGCCGGTATTCCGTTCGCTCTGCGCCCTGGCGGTGGCGACCGGCGCGGTACGCCTGCTGCTGAGCATCATGATATGAAACGAAGGAACGAACCGCCATGGCAAGAGGTCTGTGGGAGAGGCTGCGCTCGGCGCGCGGTTTCGGCGTTTTGACGCTGCTGGCGCTGATGGCGCTGCTGGCGCTCGTGCTGTCGCAGGACGGCGGCGCTCCGCCGGGCGGCAGCACGGAGTTGGAGACTCGTCTGGAGCGCATCCTCTCGCTCGTCAATCCGAACGGCGACGTGCGCGTCATGGTGCGCGAGGACGGCGAGGGCGGCGTCACCGGCGCGGTGGTCGTGGCGGAGGGACTGGCGAACCTTTCGACTTTCCTGGAGCTGCAGGAGGCCGTCACGACCCTCCTGCAAATCGACGCAAGCCGGGTGGAGATCATCGGCGGGCAATGGATGGGAGGCTGAACATGCGCAAAGAACTGAAATGGGCCGCCTGTGCCCTGATCCTGGCGGCGCTGCTGTCGCTGGACGCGTTCGTGACGTGGCAGGTGGCAGAGGATCGACTGAGCGCCGCACAAACCGCCTCGGCAGCCATGCCCGTCGAAGCCGTCGATCCGCTGGACCAGTTTCGACTGGAGCGCGAACAGCTTCGCGCCCGCGAGCAGGCCCAGCTGAATGACATCGTCTACAGCGAAAAGAGCGACGCGCAGACCGTTGCCCGCGCCCAGGAGCGCCTGATGAGCCTCTACAGTCGCGCGGAGCAGGAGACGGCGCTGGAGGGGATCCTCCAGGGCCGAGGCTTCGAGGGCGCGCTGGTCAGCGTGGGCGAGCGCTCGGCGAACGTGCTCGTGCGCGCCCAGAGCGTCACCCAGCGGGAATCGGCGGTGATATTGGAGCTTGTGATGCGCGAAACGGGCCTTACCGGGGGAAATGTGAAAATCATTCCGGTAAAATAACGGAAAGTGTTTGCGCAACGGCGCGTTTTCTGGTATAATAGATTCCGTATAAGGAGGTATGCACCATGAGCGATAATTATCCTTCTGATGTCAAGCTGAATGAAAACCCGAACGGCACGGTTTCCTTCGCCACAGAGGTCGTCGCGACCATCGCCGGTCTCGCCGCCACAGAGGTGGACGGCGTCGCCAGCATGATCTCCCCCTCGGCGGGCCTGGCCGATATGTTTTCCCGCAAGAGCAACCGCAACCTCACCAAGGGCGTGCGCATAGACCTCGAAGACAACCGCGTCTCCGTGGACATCACCATCACCGTGGATTACGGCTCGCCCGTGCCGGACGTGGCCCGCAACATCCAGGAGAACGTGAAAAAGGCCATCGAGACCATGAGCGGCCTGGACGTGCGCAACGTGGACGTGCACGTGACCGGCATCAGCTTTGAGCGCGAGCAGCGGGCCAACGCCGAGCTGGACGAGGCGCATCGCAAGATGCTGGAGAAGACCGAGGAGGCCGAGGCAGGGATGCGGGCGGAGGCCGAGCCGAAGGACGACACCGTGATCGAGGTCGAGGAGGTCGTCACCGCCGACGAGGAAAGCGGCGCGGAGGAGCCCGGCGTCTCCGACGGGGAAGGCGCGGAGGAGCCGGAAGCCGAGGATGAGGATCCCGAGGAAAACGAGGATTTTGACGACGAAGCGGAGGAGGAAGACCTCGACGAGGCCGACTACCAGGGCTAGTGTGCGTTTCAAAATGCGCGTCCGGCATTTTGGAAACACACTCTAAACCCTCTCACGCTGAATACCTATGATTCCGCAGAGGAATGGTGATTGAAATGAAATTGAATATTGGCAAGCGGGTCCTGATGTTCTTTCACTGGCTGTTCTCGCTGCTGATCGTCGCGGCCTTCGCCGTGTACCTGATCGTGCCGGACTTCCTGCTGGACCACTACTATAACCGCGTCGTGGACGCCATCGGCCATCAGAACGTGAAGATCATCGGCATCGCGCTGCTGGCGATCTACGTGATCCTGGCTGTCGCCCAGGCCTGCCTGATCTTCAAGCGCGTCAAGAAGGCGGAGCGCGGCTTCATCACCGTGGATTCCAGCGACAACGGCAAGGTGCGCATCGCCATCTCCGCCATCGAGCAGATGGTTCGCCAGTCGGTGGGCAGCATCGACGGCATCACCGAGATGAAGATCGGCATTGAGAATCAGGACGACGCCATCGGCATCGTCGTGAACGCCGCCATCGTCAACGGCAGCCACGTGCCCACGATCACGATGAACATGCAGCGGGCCATTCGCCAGTTCGTGGAGACGAATTGCGGCGTGGCCGTGCGCATGGTTTCCATCAGCATCAATTCGGTAACGGCCCAGGCCGAGGCCGGGCGCAAGCACCGCCGCGGCAAGGCACAGGACACCCTTTCGCCGGTGAGCGCCTCGGGCGGATACGACTACACGCCCGTGACTACGCCGCAGCCCGAGCCCCAGCCCGAGCCGGAGCCGGAACCGACGCCCGCCTTCGTGCCGGAGCCGGTGAGCATGCCGACCTTCGAAGCGCCCCAGCCACAGGCGGAAGCGCCCGCCGAAGCGCCGGAGCCCGACCTCGACGCGCCCTACGAATCCCAGTTCGCCCGGGATCTTGCGGAGATGAAGGCCAGGGACGCCGAGGCCGAACAGTACGGCGAGGCGGACGAGCCGGACGCGGATGGGGAATAGCACTCAGACAGATACGCCCTATTGCGGCGGCGCTGATCAGGCGCCACCGCAATAGTCGCGTTTATTAATTTAAAGAGGAAAGCATATGGATAGAACGATGGCGCGCGCCCACGCGATGAAGCTGATTTACGAATGGGAAATGGGCGGTGACGGCGGCGAGGAGACGCGAGTAGACCTGCTGGAGGTCAAGCCGAACGAGCACGAGGCGGATTTCATGAACCGAATGGCCGAAGGCGTTCAGGCGCACGCCGGGGAGATAGACGGCCGGCTCGCGCCGTTCCTGCGCGGCTGGACCATTGAGCGGCTGACCCGCGTGGACCTGGCGATCCTCAGGCTGGCGGTCTACGAGCTGACGCTGAACGAGACGCCCGCCAGCGTCGTCATTAACGAGGCCGTGGAGCTGGCGAACCAGTATTCCACCGACAAGGCCGGCGCTTTCGTCAACGGCGTGCTGGGCAACCTGGCCCGCGCGCTGGAGGATGAGCGCGGCGAAGTCTGAGATGCTGCCGGACAATCGCGCGTCGATCACCGTCTCGGAGCTGAACGAATACGCGCGGCGCCTGCTGGCGGGGGATCCACTGCTTCGAAGCCTCGAGGTCACCGGCGAGATCTCCGGCTACAAGCACCATTACAGCGGCCACCGATACTTCTCCCTGAAGGATGACGCGGCGCGGGTGCAGTGCGTGATGTTCCGTCAGAACGCGATCTCCCTCGACTTCAGGCCCGAGGACGGCATGCGCGTGACGGTGCGCGCCAGCGCTTCCATTTTCCCGCGGGACGGGAGCTTTCAGCTGTACGTCACTTCCATGCGCCAAGCCGGGCAGGGAGAATTGTACATCCGCTTTGAGAAGCTGAAGCAGAAGCTGTTGGCCGAGGGTCTCTTCGATCCGGCGCGCAAGCGGGAGATTCCCCGCATGCCGCGGGTGATCGGCGTCGCCACGTCCCAGACCGGCGCGGCCCTGCGCGACATCATCCATGTCGCCCGGCGGCGCAATCCTGGCGTGGGCATCCTCGTGTCTCCCTGCGCGGTGCAGGGAACCGGGGCAGCGGAGGAGATCGTGCGGGCCATCGAGCGGTTGAACGCGCACGGCGGCTGCGACGTGATTCTGGTCGGGCGCGGCGGCGGCTCCATCGAGGATCTGTGGGCCTTCAACGAGGAAATCGTGGCCCGCGCCATCGTTGCCTCCGGAATCCCGGTCATCAGCTGCGTTGGACATGAGATCGACTTCACGATCTCGGATTTCGCGGCGGATCTGCGCGCCCCGACGCCCTCGGCGGCGGCGGAGCTGGCGGTGCCTGAGATCGCACCGCTGAGGGACGAACTGAACAGCCTGCTCCTTCGCCTTGGAGGAGCCCTCCAGAGCGCCCAGCGACTGCGCAGGCTAACGCTTTCGCGGCTGACGGACGCGCCGGTGATGCGCGCGCCTGCCCAGGCGCTGATCGCGCCCCGCTCAGACGCCGTCAGGCTGATGGAAGCGCGATGTCGCGCGGCCATGCCCGTCGTGCTGGAGCGCGCGAAGCATCGGCTGAACGCCATCGACGCCTCGCTGCGGGCGCTGAACCCGGAGGGCGTGCTGGAGCGCGGTTACGCCATCGTGTGCCAGGAGGGCCGAGTCGTCGACAGCCTCGGGTCGATCGACCCCGGCAGGTCGGTCACCGCGCGACTGAACGACGGCGAATTCACGGCAACGATCACGGCCATGCGGCCGAAGGACAGAGAGCATGAAGAAAAAGATCAAGTTTGAAGCGGGCATGGAAGAGCTGGAGGCGCTGGTGCGCTCGCTGGAATCCGGCCAGCTGCCGCTGGAGGATTCCTTCAAGGCCTATGAGCGGGCCATGGAGCTGAAAAAGGCCCTTAACGCCCTTCTGGAAGAGAGCGACAAGCGCATCCGCGTGCTGACGGAGGCGGGGGAGGCGGAGCTCGACCCCGTGGATGAATCATGAGGACCCTTTCGGAATACGCGGCGCTGGTGAACGCGCGGTTGGAGGAAATCCCAGCGGTCGTCGAAGAGGGGCGCTATGCCATCGGCGAGTTGCCCTGGCTGTTGAGCCGGTCCATGCGCTACAGCCTGTGCGCGGGCGGCAAGCGGCTGCGCCCCAGCATGCTGCTGGCGGCGGTGGAGTTGCTGGGCGGCAGGACCGAGGATGCCCTGGATTTCGCCTGTGCGGTCGAAATGATCCACACCTACTCGCTGATCCACGACGACCTGCCCGGCATGGACGACGACACCCTTCGCCGGGGCCGCCCGACCAACCATGTGGTGTTTGGCGAGGGCCAGGCCATCCTCGCCGGAGACGGGCTGCTGAACTGCGCCTTTGAGACGATGCTGGCCTGTGCGGCGAAGAAGCCCGACCGCGCCGCGGACTGGCTGCTCGCCATGCGCGAAATCGCCACCGGCGCGGGCGTCACCGGCATGATCGCCGGCCAGGTGATGGACCTCTACTGTGAAAAGGAAGCCGCCACGGACAAGAAGGCGCTGCGCTTCATCCAGCACGGCAAGACGGCCTGCATGTTCATCTATCCCCTTCGTGCGGCGGCGCGGCTGACCGGCGCGGGAGAGGACGATCTGAACGCCCTCACGGCTTACGGGCGCGCCTTTGGCCTGCTGTTCCAGGCGACGGACGACCTGCTCGACGTGACGGGCGATGCCGGCGACGTGGGCAAGACGCTGGGCAAGGACGCGGAAAGCGGCAAGCTGACCTGCGTGTCGGCCTATGGCCTCGAGGGCACGCGCAGGATCGTGGATGAGCTGCACGCGGAGGCGGTACGCGCCATGGAGCGCTACGGCGAACGCGGCGCGTTCTTCCGAGCGCTGGTGGATTCCATGGTGAACCGCACAAAATAACACCGGAGAATGAACGACAGATGCTGATCGAGCAGATACATGAACCCGCGGACCTGAAAAAGCTGAACCAGCGCCAGCTGAATGAGCTGGCCGCCGAGCTGCGCGAGGAGATCGTGAAGGTGGTCTCCAATCGCGGCGGGCATCTCGCCTCGAACCTCGGCATTGTGGAGCTCACCATCGCCATCCACTATGTGTTCGATGCGCCCCGGGACAAGCTGGTCATGGACGTGGGCCACCAGTCCTACGCCCACAAGCTGCTGACGGGCCGCTGGGAGCTGTTCCAGCGCCTGCGCCAGAAGGGCGGGGCCAGCGGGTTCCCCCAGATGGACGAAAGCGAATACGATGCCTTCACGGCGGGACACGCCTCCACGGCGATTTCCGCCGCACTTGGCATGGCACGGACCCGCGACATCATGCGCGGCGAGTACAGCGTGGTGGCCCTTCTGGGGGACGGCGCGCTGACCGGCGGCATGTGCTATGAGGCGCTGAACGACGCGGGGCAGAGCGGCACGCGGATGATCGTGATTCTCAACGACAACGATATGTCCATCGCGCACAACGTCGGCGCGATGAGCAAGTACCTGACCTACCTGCGCCAGAGCAAGGGCTACCTGGCCGTCAAGCACAGCGTGCGCACCCGCCTCAGCTCCGGCCAGAAATTCAGCCACGCGCTGTATCGCTTCCTGGAAAAGTGCCACAACCGCGTCCGCTCGCTGTTCGTGGACGACAAGTTCTTCGACGCACTCGGCTTCAAGTACATCGGCCCGGTGAACGGGCACGATCTCAAGCACCTGATCCGGGTGCTTCGCCGCGCCAAAGAGGACGACAAGCCGCTGCTGATCCACGTGGTCACCCAGAAGGGCCGGGGCTACACCCCCGCGGAGGATCATCCGGACACGTTCCACGGCATCGCGCCTTTCTACATCGAATCCGGCGCCCAGAAGGGCGAGCAGAGGCTGTCTTCCGGGGCCATCGCCGCCAGACAGCTGATCGAAATGGCCGACAGCGACATCCGCGTCTGCGCCATCACCGCCGCGATGCCCAACGGCACCGGCATGGACGCCTTCGAAGCGGCGCATCCGGAGCGCTTCTTCGACGTGGGCATCGCGGAGGAGCACGCCGTCACGATGGCCGCGGGCATGGCCAGCCAGGGCATGAAGCCCTATGTGGCCGTGTATTCCACGTTCCTGCAAAGGGCCTATGACCAGATCATGCTGGACGTGTGCCGCAACGCCCTGCCGGTCACCTTCCTGATCGACCGCGCGGGCCTCGTCGGGCCGGACGGCGCGACCCACCAGGGCATCTTTGACCTGAGCTACCTGCGCAGCATTCCCGGCATGATCGTCGCGGCGCCGAGGGACGTGCGTGAGCTGAAAAAGCTGGTCAGCTTCAGCCGGGACGTGAACGCGCCGATAGCGATCCGCTATCCCCGGGAGTGCGAGGACCTTGGCCCCGGCATCCAGAGCCAGGGCGAGCTCCAGATCGGAAAATGGGAGCTGCTGAGCTCCGGCCGGGACGCGATGATCTTCGCTGTGGGCCGCATGGTGCAGCTGGCGATGCAGGCCACCATCGACCTGATGGGCCGCGGCATCTCCGCCGGGGTGGTGGACGCGCGCTTTGTCGCGCCAATGGATCGCGACCTGCTGATCGGGCAGGCGGGAAAGACGCGGCTCGTCGTCACGGTCGAGGACAACGTGCGCTCCGGCGGCTTCGGCGAGGGCGTGCTGGATTTGCTGAACGCGGCAAACGTGAATACGCCGGTATTGACGCTGGCGGTGCCTGACGGCTATGTCGAGCACGCCACCATCGCCCAACAGCTTGAAGCCTGCGGGCTGGATGCCGCCTCCATCGCCGACCGGATCGAGAAGAAGCTGAGGGCAAAGCCATGAAGAAGCGCCGCGCCGACGAGGCGCTGTACAGCGACCTGAACCTCGAATCCATCGAGCTGGCCCGGGCCCTGATCATGGAAGGACGCGTGATGGCGGGGGACAGGAAGATCCTCCGCGCCAGCGAGACGCTGAAGGAAGGCGACGTGCTGCGGGTGAAGGGCGCGCTGAACGGCTGGGTCAGCCGCGGCGCGCACAAGCTGAAGAAGGCGATCGAGGTATTCGACATCGACCTGGCCGGCAGGGTGTGCGTCGACGTGGGCGCCTCCACCGGCGGCTTCACGGACGTGATGCTCCGAAAGGGCGCCGGAAGGGTTTACGCGGTGGACGTGGGCTACAATCTGCTGGATTACCGCCTGAGGAGCGATCCGCGCGTCGTCTGCATGGAGCGCACGAACGCCCGCTTCCTGGAACCGGGGCAGTTTGATCCCCGGCCCACGTTCGGCGCGACGGACGTCTCCTTCATCTCGCTCAAGGCCGTGCTTCCGGCGGCGTTGAACGTGCTGGAGGGGCCGGACGCACGTTTCGTCGCGCTGGTCAAGCCCCAGTTCGAAGCCGAAAAGGACGAGGTGGGCGAGAAGGGCGTGGTGCGGGATCGCGCCGTGCATGAAAAGGTTCTCAGGGACATCACCGGCTTCATTCCAAGCCTGGGATGGCGGGTCAACGCGCTGGATTTTTCCCCGATCAAGGGTCCGGAAGGTAACATAGAATTCCTATTGGACCTCGTTCACTTCGACAATGTGACGATAAAACGCGGCGAAACTTCAATAGATATTACAATTAGCCGCGCATATGACAATTTATTTAAATCCTTCTGAGAGGGCTTGTATCGCGGGCCCTCTTTGGTATATTGTATATATATGAGGAGTGGTTGCGGTGGCCGTTCGCTGCGTGGGAATTCACTGGAATTCGTCCAAAACCACGGGCCTGGATGTGGCCCGAAAACTGATTGCGCTGCTCAGGCGCAAGGGCGTGGAAATCTGCCTGAATTCCGATTTGAACACGGCGCTTGATGCGTCCGGTTTTTTAGTGGAAGAATTCGGCCTCTGCCAGCTTCTGATCGTTCTGGGAGGCGACGGCACCATACTCTCCGGCCTGGACCGGGCCATCCCCTTTGACCTGCCCATACTGGGCATCAACCTCGGTCGGCTCGGCTTCCTTTCGGAGATCGAGACGGACGAGCTGGACGAGCGGATGATCGACCGGCTTCTGGCGGGGGACTATGCCATCGACGCGCGCACGACCATGATGATCGAGGGACAGGACCATCTGAAGTTCTTTGCCCTCAACGATATCGTCATCACCCGCGCCACCCCCAGCGTTCGCATACTCTCTCTTGAATACGAGGCAAATGGCGTTCTTGTAGACTGTATTTCCGGCGATGGGCTGATTGTCGCGACCGCGACCGGCTCTACCGCCTATTCGTTGTCTGCCGGAGGGCCGGTGGTGCTGCCGGGGCTGGATTGCTTTGTGCTGACACCCGTCTGCCCGCACACGCTGAACGCGAGGCCCGTCGTGGTCTCCTCCGGCGAACGGATTACCGTTCGCGCCAAGGATGCCAGCGACGATGTGCAGGCGGTTCTGGACGGCAGGCGCGTGCTGCTGATGTCGAAGCAGAAGCCCGAGATCACCATCTGTCGCTCTCCCAGGCAAGCGCGATTTGTACGTTTTCACGAGAAGAATTACTTCGGGCTGTTGCGAAGCAAGCTGTCCGAATGGACCCACTGAGAATCCCTCCGCGCGTTCGTGGATTGGCCCGCGATCGCGCACCTATGAATCCCCACAATCTGAGATGACTGGGAGGCTTCACTGACAATGAAGAGCGCGCGCCATAATCTGATATTGGAAATCATCGAAACCAAGGACATTGAGACCCAGGAAGAGCTGGCCGAGGAATTGAAAAACCGCGGCGTTCGGGTGACCCAGGCCACCGTTTCCCGCGACATCAAGGAGCTGCGCCTTTTGAAGGTCCTGTCTGAAAAGGGTGGCTACAAGTATGCCACCGTGGAGCGGGCGGAAAAGGGCATGAACGATCGCTTTGCGCGGATTCTCACCGAATCTATCGTGAATGTCGATTCGGTGAACAACCTGATCGTCGTCAATACGCTCACGGCCAGCGCCAACGCCGCCGGAGAGGCCATCGACTCCATGAAGTGGAGCGAGGTCATGGGCACCATCGCCGGCGACAACACCCTGCTGATCATCACCCGCTCCAACGAAGCCGCTGAGGCGCTGATGGAAAAATTCAACGTCCTGCTGAACGACTGATCGGAGCAAGCCATGCTTTTGGAACTGACAATTAAAAATATTGCGCTGATTGAATCGCTGCGCGTCGAATTCGCGCAGGGATTCAATGTGCTTACGGGTGAAACCGGCGCGGGCAAGTCCATCGTGGTGGACAGCATCAACCTCGCGCTGGGCGGACGCGCCGACCGCGATCTGATCCGCACCGGCGCGGAGAAGGCCTCCGTGCAGGCGCTTTTCGACATTTCAAACAATCCCAGGGCGCTGGATTTCGCGAAGGAGCTGGACATCGACGTCGAGGACGGAATCATCGCCATCCGCCGCGAGCTGAGCCGCGAGGGTCGCAACATCTGCCGCGTCCAGGACGTGGTGGTGCCGCTGGCTACGCTCAAGCGCCTCACGACCCAGCTGATGGACGTCCACGGCCAGCACGAGCACCAGGCCCTGATGAACCCGGCCCGGCACCTCGGCTTTCTGGACGCCTATGCCGGAGAGCCGGTCACCGCGGCGAGGGATGAGGTCGCCGCGCTGCACGCCGCCCGCGGGAAGATCGCTTCACAACTGAAGTGCCTGATGAACGACGTATCCGAAAAGGAGCGCCTGTTCGACATGCTCTCCTTCCAGGCGCAGGAGATCGCCGCGGCCAAGCTGAAGAGCGGCGAGGAGGAAAAGCTGAAAAAGAAGCTTTCGGTGCTTGAAAACAGCGAAAAGATCCGCCAGGGCGTCGAAGCCGCCTACACGCTGGTCTACCAGGGCGACGGCCGCGCACCAAGCGCTCAGGAAGGGCTGCTGCGATCGGCGGAGGCCATGGACAGGATCGCCTCGCTGGACGAGCGCTACAACGCGCTGGCGGGCCGCCTGCGGGAGCTGTACTACGGCGCGCAGGACGTGGGCTATGAGCTGCAGGCGCTGATGGACGATCTGGACTTCGAACCGCAGCTGTTGGACAAGATCGCCGGGCGGCTGGACCTGATCGGAAGGCTCGAGCGCAAGTACGGCGCAACGGTGGAGGAAGTGATCGCCTTCGGCGCGGAGGCGGAGGCCCGTCTGAACGAGCTCAAGCGGGGCGACGAATCGATCACCGCGCTGAAAAAGCAGTACAAGGAAGCCGACGCAAAGCTGCGGGAGGCCTGTGGAACGCTGACCGGCCTGCGCAAGGCGGCGGCCGGAAAGCTGGCCGGGGCGATCTGCGAGCAACTGAAGGACCTCGGCATGGGCAAGACCCGCTTCGAGGTGCGCGTCGAGCCGGAGCCGAAGCCCACCGCCACGGGCATGGACAAGACGGAATTCATGATCTCACCGAACCCCGGCGAGCCGATGAAGCCGCTGGCAAGCATCGCCTCCGGCGGCGAGATCTCCCGCGTGATGCTGGCGCTGAAGGCCATCTCCGTGGACTCGGAGGGCGTTGACGCGATGGTGTTCGATGAGATCGACACCGGCGTCTCCGGCCGCATGGCCCAGGTGGTGGGCGAAAAGATGTGCCTCATCGCCCGGAACCGCCAGGTGCTGAGCATCACCCACCTGCCGCAGATCGCCGCGCTGGGAGACGCCCACTTCCTGGTGGAGAAGATCGCCGGCGAAAGCCGCACCGACACGCATGTGCGCCTGCTGGACGACGATGGCCGCGCGCACGAGCTGGCCCGCCTGGTGGGCGGCGCTTCGGAGACGGAGAGCAGTCTCACCCACGCGCGAAACATGCTGCGCGAGGCAGAGGAGCGGAAGGCGGAGCTGTGAAAGGCTCGTTCAGGGAACCCGGTATGATATACACAGCACACAGGGGTTGGAGCTGTCTCAAAACGCATAAGCCTACAGCAGGCATGCAATTGTAGTGGCGGCGTTGCGCCGCCCGCCGGGAAAAACGATGCAATCGTGCCCGGGCAGGCGCCGCAACGGCACCCCTAATCTGTTTTATGTACGCCTATTCGTTTTGGGACAGCCCCAGCAAACCACGTTATGCCGATCACAGGATTCAGAGAAGCACCGCTTTTTGGCTCATCGAAGGTTTACTGGAGGTAAATCGAGAAATTTGCAAGAGACAGATGCCGGAAAAGGCGCCGCAGAATCGGTGCGGGAATAAATCAGCGGCTACCTAGATGGTTGCATGAACGGATAGTTCAGCACACAGCCCTCAATGCCGTAGGGCAGTGCAATATATACAGATCCTTCGCTGCGCTCAGGATGACAACGAATCGCAATCCCTGTCATCCTGAGCGCAGCGAAGGATCTGTACGAAGCGTCAAGAGGTTTTATGCTGCAAATCCCTCAGCTTTCTATGCTGCAAATCCCTCAGCTTTCCGTCAAGATCCCGCTTTTTCCTCGCATCGCCTGTCAGTCCTTCGCCTCTTCGATCATCCCCGAATTGATGTAGTGGGCGAGGATGTCGACGATGCGGGCGTTCTTTCCGCCGCGGGCGACGATCAGGTCGGCGTGTTCCACGTAATTGCGGATGTACTTTTCATACATCGGCTTGACGGTCTCCAGATACTGGCGATAGACGCTCTCGATGGTCCGGCCGCGATCCCGCAGGTCACGCTTCACGCGCCGCAGCAGGCAGACGTCCGGGTCAACCTGGACGTAGATCTTGAAATCGAGCAGATCGCGCACCTGCTCGTCGTAGAACACGTGGATGCCCTCCAGCAGCACCACGTCCGCGGGCTCGATCAGCACGCCCGGGTCGCAGCGCCGATGCTGGGTATAGTCGTATTCCTTGGCGGTGATGGCCTGTCCGTTGCGCAGCTTCAACAGATCCTCGCGCAGCACGTCGTGCTCGAAGATCTCCGGCTCGTCGTAATTGATGAGGCAGCGCTCCTCATAGCTCATGTCGGGGTGATCCTTGTAATACGAATCCTGCTTGATGTAGACGCAGGGCTTTTCCAGCCTGGACGCCAGCGCCTTCGCCAGCGTGGATTTGCCGCTGCCGCTGGCTCCGCAAATACCGATGATCAGCATAGTGCATCCCTCCGCGACGTATTTCCCATACTCAGTTTAACACACTCGCGGAGCAAATACAATATCACCGGAGCAAAGTTTATTCGGTTTCGCGGAGCAGAAACTCGATGAATTGGCGGTTCGTGGGCTTTTGGGGAAAGCGCTGGCGCAGGGAGCCGCGCTCATAGGCCACGGTGATGGCGCTGCGCACGGAGCGCTCGACCCTGGAAACCGTGGTTCCCATGCGGGTGGCCAGCTCCAGGTAGAGGCCATGCGAGAGGTTGCGCAGAAGCAGCTCGTTCTCCCGCGCCCACAGCACCGCCTTCACCAGATACGCGCTGCCGTTCAGCCGCGCCGAAATGCCCATCTCCGCGAGCAGTGCCTGCACATTCGCGCCGCCGGGGTCGCTGGGCACATCCTCTGCGGGCGGCTGCACTGTCCGGCTCCCGGCGCAGGCCGTCACCAGCTCCGGCAGGCGTTCCGGGTCGATCGGCTTGCACAGGAAGTAGGCCGCGCCGAATCGAAAGCACATGTCCAGGCAGACGGCCGGGTAAAACCGGGTACAGACGATGACCGACGGCGCCCTGCGCATCCGGCGGGTCTCCCGAAGCAGGGCGATGCCGTCCAGCTCCGGCAGGGGAATATCCGTCAGCACCACGTCCGGCTGGAGCCTTTGAATGTCCGAGAGGGCCTTCGCGCCGTTGCTCGCCTCGCCGACGACCTCCACCGCGTGGCTGCGGGCGATCACCTTGCGGATCGTGCGAACGAACGCCGCGTCCATATCGGCAATGTACAGGCGCACCATAGCAACACATCCTCACTTTTGTATATACACCAATGGTATTATATTATACCTATAAGAGTTACAGACCGGCGAATATCTGTTGACAAATCGCAAACAATAGTATTACTATTCTGTGTAATGGGAGGGATTTCCATGTGCGGACGCTATTTCATATCGGACGATGCAATCGAGGCCTTCGATATCGACGCTCTGAACCGCGTAGACGGCGGCGCTGAGATCTGCCCGGGCATGGAAGCGCCGGTCGTCCTCTCGCCGGATTCCTCCGCGACCTTCATGCGCTGGGGCTTTGAACGGGAGCAGGGCGGCCTCGTCATCAACGCGCGCGCCGAGACGATGGCCGAAAAGCCGATGTTCCGCAAGCTCACGACTGCCCAGCGCTGTGCCATGCCCGCCTCGCGCTACTTTGAATGGCGGCGATCCGACAGGCAGAAGTACGCGATCGACCTTGCTGGAACCGGCCTGTTCTGGCTGGCTGGGCTCTGGCGCGTCGGCGACAGCAAAAACGAGTTCGTGGTGCTCACGCAGCCTCCGGTCGCCGCCGTCGAACCCATCCACAGCCGCATGCCGCTGCTGCTTCCGAACCGGCAGGCGCTCGTGCGCTGGTTCGGCGGCGAGGTGCCTGTGTTTACGGACAGCCGAGCCATCCGCCTCGCCGCGCAGGGCCCGGAACAGCTTCAGATGATCTTTTGATGCTGAATCACTTCCCGGCGCTCGCCGCTTGCATGGCCACGAGTGTCTTGTCCGGGTGGACGATCATCAGGTCCTCCAATCCAGCGGCCAGGGGAGGGACGGCGTTCAGCGCCTCCTGAAGTGTGTTTCGGTTGTGGCCGACCTCGATCAATATGGCAAACACGCCCACGTGCTGGTTGTAGCGCCGGTCCTTCACCAGCGTCGGCTTGCACAGCCCCGGCTCGACGGCGTTGATGCGCTTCTCCAGCGCCCTGGCGAAGGCCAGGTTTTCCTCGTAGAAGGGCTTCACGTCAAATCCGTTGCCATTGCCGATCAGAAACATCAGCGGCGCCAAGCTCTCGCCGCTTTTTCCCGTCACCGCCCGGGCCTCGCCCTCGGACCAGGCGTCCCGGTGCAGGTCGATGTACAGGTCAAAGCGCTCGCCGTAGCCTTCCAGCGTCTTCAGCGAGCGCGTGTAGGCGGTGGAGAGCGCTTCGCCCTCGTGATCGGTCGCGTCGTGGGTCACTTCAAAGCCGCGGCTCTTCAGCTGTCGGGCCAGCTCCTCGCCGACGCGCACGACGCTGTGGTCGGCGTCGGAGGTGCGCCAGGCCTCCAGGGCCACATACGGGTCGTCGCGCACCTGCTCGTAGGCCTCGTGGGTATGGGTGTGATAGATCAACACCTTCACGGGCTCCGGCCGGACGGTCGGCGCGGCGAGCACCTCCACCTCGATCGGCGCGTCGCCCGGGTCCAGCGGCAGCTCTCCGGCGAGCGCGGACGAGGCAAAGACCACTTCGGTCTTTGCCTCGTCGCCGTTTCCGGCATCCACCAGGTTGGCCGAGCCGCTGACCGTCGGTTCCGGCTGGCGGCCCAGCAGCCGCGTTCCCACCAACGCCAGTGCCACTGCCAGCAGCACGATCACCGCGACCAGCAGCAGCCGCGACGCCCGAACGACCTTGAAACGAACCATGCGCTTCACCTCCCGCAGCATTGCATGGATAGACTATGATCGGCCGCTTCAAAACATGCGGGCACAAATTGTCCGGTTTTTGCATATGTATTCTTGCAAATATTCACTATGCGCGTCACCAAAGGTTTGTGTCCGTGCGTTCCAACAATTTCAAAAATGCCGTTATTTTGCGTAAATACTGCATAAATTTGCATAAATCCCTTGCAAAAGCGCCCTGCATGGGATATAATCGCAGTAATCTGACTTCTTTACAGCAATTTTCGGGAGGGCAGCCCTTCATGGACAACGCACAGGAACTGATTCAGCGTTTGAATCACAGCGGAAAAAAACTTTCAAAAAGTCATCGTCGCATCGCGGAGTGCATCGTCACCCACTACGACAAGGTTGTGTTTATGACGGCCTCCAAGCTGGGGGAATACGTGGGCGTTTCAGAGTCCACCGTGGTGCGCTTCGCCGCGGCGCTGGGCTACAGCGGCTATCCGCACCTGCAAAAGGCGCTTCAGGAGCTGATTCGCCATCGCCTGACCGCCTCCCAGCGCTTTGAGATGACCTCGGACATGGATCACGCCCAGGTGTTGAACAAGGTGCTGAAGGCCGACATCCAGAACATCCGCTCCACGCTGGATGAGATGGACATCAACGCCTTCGAGGACGCCATAGAAAAGATCATAGCCGCGCGGAGCATCTACGTGCTGGGCCTGCGGGCCTCCGCGCCCATCGCGGAATTCTTCGGGCACTACCTGCGCTTCATCTTTCCGAATGTCACCGTCGTCACCAGCGGCGTCAGCGACGTATTCGAGCAGCTGGCCAGAATCGGCGAGGGAGATTTGCTGATCGGCATCTCCTTCCCGCGCTACACGTCGCGCTCCATCGAGGCGATGGAATTTGCCCGCTCCCGCGGCGCCTCGCTGATCGCCATCACCGACGGCCCGCTCTCGCCGCTGCACGCCACCGCGGACACCTGCCTGATGGCCAAGAGCGACATGTCCTCCTTCGTGGATTCCTTCGCCGCGCCGCTGTCGCTGATCAACGCGCTGATCGTCGCGCTGGGCCAGCGCCGCAGGCACGAGGTGACCCAGTACTTCGAGGAGATGGAGGACATCTGGGGCAAGTACGACGTGTATCTGGCAAAGACCAGCGAATGACGGGAGCCAGCATGGATAGAAAACACATCATCGTTATTGGCGGAGGCGCGGCCGGCATGATGGCCGCGCTCTTTGCGGCCCGGGGCGGCGCGCGGGTGACGCTGTTGGAGCGCAACGAAAAGCTGGGCAAGAAGGTCTACATCACCGGCAAAGGCCGCTGCAACGTCACCAACGCCGCGGACATGGAGGCCTTTCAGCGCAACATCTTCCGCAACCCCCGCTTCATGTACGCCGCCTTCGCAACCCTGGACAACCAGGGCGTGATGGACCTGATCGAGGCTGAGGGCGTTCCCCTGAAGGTGGAGCGCGGAAACCGCGTGTTCCCGCAGTCCGACAAGGCCAGCGATATCCTCTCGGCGCTTCGAAGGGCGCTGGACAAGGCAGGCGTCGAGGTGCGCCTGAACGCGCGCGTCCAGGCGCTGACCGTGGCGGACAGCCGCTGCGCGGGCGCGTCGCTTGAAACAGGCGAGCGCGTGTCGGGCGACGCCGTGATCCTCGCCACGGGCGGCCTGAGCTATCCCTCCACCGGCTCCACCGGCGACGGCCATCGCTTCGTTGAGTCAACCGGCCACGTCGTCACGACGACCCTGCCGGCCCTCACGGCCATCGAAACGGTGGAAAGCTGGCCGGGCATGCTGGCTGGGCTGTCACTCAAGAACGTGAAGCTGAGCGCCTTCGTCACCGGCGAAAAAAAGGAAAAGAAGCTGTATTCCGAAATGGGGGAGATGCTCTTTACCCACTTTGGCATCTCCGGCCCACTGGCGCTGACTCTCTCCAGCCTGCTTCCGGAGGACCTCTCGCAGGCGCGATTTGAGATCGACCTGAAACCCGCGCTGGACGAGCAGACGCTGGACGCCCGCCTTCTGCGCGATTTCAGGACCATGTCCAGGAAGCAGCTGATCACGGTGGCCGACGGCCTCGCGCCGCACAGCCTGGCGGAGCAGGTGGTGAAGCTGGCGGGGCTTTCCCCGGCCGTGCCGGTCAACGCCGTTACCGCGCCCCAGCGCGCCGCGCTGCTTCACACCCTCAAGGCGATCCAGCTGCGCCCCAGAGCGCTGCGCGGCTTCAGCGAGGCCATCGTCACCCGCGGCGGCGTGAGCGTGAAGGACGTCAATCCCTCCACGATGGAGAGCAAAAAGCTCCCCGGGCTCTACTTTGCCGGGGAACTTCTGGACGTGGACGCCGCCACCGGCGGCTTTAACCTGCAAATCGCCTGGTCCACCGGTGCGTTGGCCGGCAAGAGCGCGGCGGAGGCATAAACCAGGCCGTCTCAAAACGAATTTGCATGCATAAAGCAGGTGTAGGGGCGCCGTTGCGGCGCCCGCCCAGGCACGAATCACATCGTTTTTCCTGGCGGGCTGCGCAATGGCGCCCCTGCATATGCTGACCCGGCTGTATGCTTATGCGTTCTGATACTAAATTCCTTCTAAAACATGTACAAATGCGGAGTGGATTTTTCGTTCTGGCAAAGCTGAGCGGAGGGAGGGAGGGAGGCGATGCAGCGCATCGTTGACTGAAGCGAAGCACAGCCAGGGCGGAAAAGACGCACGCAGATGTGCATGGATTAGATGGAATTTAGTATGAGACAGCCCCTCGTGTGGGACGGGCTATTTCAGCTTTTCAAAGTCCGCCGCGCCGTGCTTGCACAGGGGGCAGATGAAGTCGGCGGGCAGTTCCTCGCCCTCGTAGACATAGCCGCAGATCTTGCAGACCCAGCCGGTCTTCTGCTCGGCGGGCTTCGGCGGCTTGGGCTTGATGTGGTCGAAGTAGTAGGCGTAGGTGACGGAGGGCTGGCTTCCGAGCACCTGGGCTTCGGTCACGTCGGCCACGAACAGGGTGTGGGTGCCGTAGTCGTGGCTCTCCACCACCTTGCCGGAGATGAAGGCGTTCACGCAGCCGGTGATGAAGATCAGGCCGTTCTTGCTGCGGGGGAAGCCGCTGCCGGGGAACTTGTTCACCTCGCGGCCGGACTGGAAGCCGTAATACCTGAAGATGTCGAAGGGCGCCTCCGTGGTGAGCACCGAGAGGTTGAATACGCCGGTCTTCAGAATCATGTCGTGGGTGTAGTTGGCCTTGTTTACGGCGATGGTGACGCGCTTGGGATTGTCAGTCAGCTGGGCGGCGGTGTTGATGATGCAGCCGTTGTCCTTGTCGCCGTCCTTCGCCGTCAGCACGAACAGGCCGTAGCTGAATTTGAACATGGCGTTCGGCTCGACCGCCTCGCTGGGCTTGTGCTCGATGACCTCGGGCCTGGGCAGCGTTTCAACAATGGCGCTCACCAGCTCGTCCAGCTCCGCCATCTGCGCGTCCTTCAGCGAGGACTTGACGGTCAGCGTGTTCTCCAGGATCGTGGTGTTCTTCAGCCTGCCCAGCAGCTCCCGCATCAATCCGCCGGCGGTGGGCGCCCAACTGCCGTTTTCGACGATGGCGATGGTGCGGTTCTGGATGTTGTGGGCCACCAGGTCGTGCAGCGCGTTCTCCATGTTCACGAAGATACCCGCGTTGTAGGTGGTGGAGGCGAACACGATGTGGCTGACGCGGAAGGCCTCGGAGACGATGTAGGAGGGATGGGTGACGGACACGTCGTACATCTTCACGTTGCGAACGCCGGCGTCGGCCAGCTTGGAGGCGATGATGTTCGCGACGTTCTCGGTGTGGCCGTACACGGAGGCGTAGGCCACGATCACGCCGTCCTCCTCGGGGGTATAGCTGCTCCAAAGCTGGTATTTTTCGATGAACCAGCCGATGTCTTTGCGCCAGACGGGGCCGTGTAGCGGGCAGATGTACGCGATCTCCAGGTCCGCCGCCTTCTTCAGCAGGGTCTGCACCTGGGTGCCGTACTTGCCGACGATGTTGGTGTAATAACGGCGGGCGTCGTCCAGGTATTCGGTCTCGAAGTTCAGCTCGTCGGCAAAGAGATTGCCGTTCAGCGCGCCGAAGGTGCCGAAGGCGTCGGCGGAAAACAGCACCTTGTCCGTCACGTCGTAGGAGACCATGACCTCCGGCCAGTGCACCATCGGGGCCATCACGAAGGCGAAGGTGTGGCGGCCGGTGGTGAGCGTGTCCTTCTCCTTGACGAGGGTCACGCGGCTGTCGATGTCGAAGGTGAAGTAGTTTTTGATCATGTTCAGCGCCTTGGCATTGGTGACGATCTTCACGCTCGGATAGCGCAGCACCAGCTCCGCCATCGTGGCGCAGTGGTCCGGCTCCATGTGGTTCACCACCAGGTAATCCAGCGCCCGGCCGTTGAGCAGGTGCTCGAGGTTTTCAAAGAAGATCTCGCTGACGCTCCTGTCCACCGTGTCAAACAGCACGGTCTGCTCGTCCAGCACCAGGTAGGCGTTGTAGGAGACGCCGTTGGGGATGGGGTAGACGTTTTCAAACAGGGCGAGGCGGCGGTCGCTGCCGCCCACCCAATAGATATCCTGGGTGATCTGCTTCACGCAATACATGTTGCGGCCTCCTTTGCACGGGCCTTTGCGCCCGTTAATTTCCAATGATGATTATAACACAGCGAACGTGAAATGGCAATCATCCTGGCCGCATGAAATGTCGACCGCCGGGAGAAAATAGTATCGCGCACGGCGCAATCAAAAGGATGGAGGAATGAACCATGTCCCAGATGAAGCCGAACACCAGCATCCACTGCCGCGTTTCCAGCTGCGAATACCATTGCGGCGACGAGGAATTCTGCTCCCTGAGGGCCATTCGCGTGGAGCCCTGCAAGGATTGCGCGAGCGGCATGCCCGCCGACGAGAGCATGTGCGGCAGCTATTCCAGGAAGTGACCCGCGCGGACAGGGCCGCGAAGCATTTGCTTCGCGGCCCTGTTTGTCAGCTTCTGCAGATCGTGATACGCACGTCGACCGCAGCCGAGGCATAGCGCTGATCCCAACGCCAGGCCCTCCATTCGTCGAGCGTTGAGAAGCGCCCCGAGGCGGCTTCCGCGAAGCCGAAGGGGTCCGTCTCAAGCGACTGACAGGCGGCGATCACACCCGCCATGTCGGCCTCCAGGATCGCCTCCAGCGCCCGCGCGTCCGCGTCGCACAGGTCGTCCGGCGTGGAAAAGCGCGCGTCGACCCGCAGCGTCAGCCGATCGTCCTCGAATAAGACGTGCCTTTGCGGCGCGCCCTCCGGCGTCAGCGCATAGCGCTTGCCCGAGCATTCCACCGGCAGGGCGATCCTGCCGCCGCGAATGAGGCTCAGAAGCGCCGTTTGGGCCGGTGACAGCGTGCCCACCATGCGCCCGGATCGAAACAGGACCGCGCCCGAATAGCGCTGAGCCATCGGGGAGGCTTCGCCAGAGGGCATCTCCGGCGGCCTCGTCAGCGCAGCGGCGGCCTGATCCTCGCTGGCGAGGCTTCCGTGGATGGCGACGGGGTCTGCATAGAATGAGCTCATGGCGTAGCAGGCGTCCGCGAAGCTGGCTTCCGGGATATAGCCGTGCTCGGCATAGTGATCCAGCATGGCGTCGATCTCGCTGGAGAGGCGCGTGCCGATCACGGTCTCCTGGGCGTCGATGAAATCCCGGGCACGGCCCTCGCACACCACGAAGCGGGCGGTGGTGTAGAGGTGGGGCGTCTCGGCCACGCGGTTCGCCAGCGTCGCGAAGCCTTCCTGACGGGCCAGCGTCTCCGAGACCACCAGCATCTCGATGTGGCTCAGGTTCATCTGTCGGGGCGTCGCCTGCTCCAGCGCCTCCAGCGCCTGCGGCCAGTCGTCGCCGCTGCCGGTGAACAAGAGGTATTCGCCGCCGGAGGCTTCTGACGAATCGCCGGACTTTCCGATCTGCGGCACCTTGGCCGTCAGGTTCAGCGCGCCACCGGGCTCGCGATCCAGGCCCAGCACCAGCACATAGGCCTGGTTTTCCAGCTCCCCGGACACGCGGCAGCCGGTCAGGGCCATCATCAAAAGCGCCAGTATCAGCGCCAGTCCCGTGGTCCTCAAGCGCTCAATCCTCCCTTCCGTCGCGCGGAGAGCGCCGTCAATGCCGCCGTTGCCGCAAAGCCGTATCGGGCCAGCATGGCGGAAGCCATCTCCAGCACACCGACCCGGGACAGCAGCAGCGCGGCCAGCACGATCAGCGTTCCGCAGAGCCTGCCGCCCGCGCCGGTCAGCCTCTGAACAAGCGCCGCCGCGGCGAAGCACTGGCAGGCCAGCAGGTGCAAAAGCGCGGCAAACCACAGCGCGATCAGCGGCAGCTGGAGATACAGCGGCGCGCGTCCGTTGCAGAGCAGGTCGTCCAGGCGAATGATCCAGCCACTCAAGGCGCGGGTCGGCGTCAGCATGCCCGCGAGGACGATCAGCAGCGCCGCCACGCCGACGCCGCCCGCAAGCGCGCCGAGCGCGGGCCCGGCGCCACCGTCCTCCTCGACGACGAAGAGAATGCCCGAGGCCGAGACGATCCACCCCGCCGCGTGAACGCCGCCGTCGAGCACGTCCGGCCAGCCGCTTCCGAGGACGGGCGTGAGCCAGGCCGGCTTGAAGCTGCGCGCCTGCAGGAAGCCGACGATCAGAAGAAGCGCAAGCGCGATCCTCGCCCAGATCATCGCCGCGTACCCGACGGCGTCTCCGTTTCGCCACACGCCCCACAGAAGCGCGATCCCCGCCGGTATGGCCAGCAGGGCGGGGGAGGTGCGATCCAGCGCCAGATAGCCCGCCGAGCGCGCCAGCGCGGCCAGCACCGCGGCGGCGTCGATCACGGTGACGGCCAGGAGCGCCGACCGAAGGAGCATGCCTCGCGCCCGGGCGTACCGCAGGAACGCCAGCCATGGTCCGGCCAGCAGAGCGCCGAACAGCGCCGAGAGCCACGCGCCGTTTCGCGTGGTCGGCATATCCACAGTGAGCCCCATGAAGACCCTGGCGGCGATGGCGCAGAGCGCGGCGGCGCGGGCGGGCCTTGCCCCGATCCGAAGCCTCATCCCGCCGCCCGCCTTTCCCGCTTCGACGCGAAGAACATCGGCCTGCGCTGAAGCCACACCGGCAGCCGAAGCAGGAGATCCGGGTTGTGGGGCTGCTTCGGCGCGACGGGCGCCAGATAGGGAATTCCCAGCGAGCGCATGCCCGCAAGGCCCAGAAGCAGCGCGAACGCCGAAAGGCACACGCCATACAGGCCCAGCGCGGCGCCACAGGCGATGACGAACAGCCGGCAGATCACCAGAGCGATGCCGAAGCCATAGTCGGGGATGGCGTAGTTGCCGAGGCCGGTGATGGCCACGATGATGATGAGAATGGGGCTGATGATCGAGGCCGAAACGGCGGCCTGTCCAAGGATCAGCGCGCCCACAATGCCCAGCGCCGAGCCGATCTGCTGCGGCATGCGGGTACCCGCCTCGTTGATCATGTAGAACGAAAACTCCATGATGAGGATCTCCGCGAGGATGGGGAAGGGGACGTTCGCCCGCGCCTCCGCGATGGAGCCCAAAAGACTCAGTGGCAAAAGGTGCATGTGATAGTCCGTCAGGGCGATGTACAGCCCCGGCAGAAACACGGAGACCAGCATGCCCATCACCCGAATCAGGCGCAGGAAGCTGCCGTACTGCCAGCGGGCGAAGGAATCGTCCGAGGCGTGCAGCTGGTGAAACAGCGTCACCGGCGCGACCAGCGCAAAGGGCGAATTGTCCGCCAGCAGCACCACCTGGCCCTCCATCAGGCAGGCGGCGGCGCGGTCCGGGCGCTCGGTCTGGAGCATCTGTGGAAGCAGCGCGAAGGGGCTGTCCTCGATGAACTGCTGCACTGCGCCGAGTCCCTGCACGCTGCGGGCGTCGATCCCCAAGAGCCTCTGACGCGCCACGTCGACGATCGAAGCATCCGCCACGCCGTCCACGTAGGCCAGTGCCACGTGGCAGGGCGCTTCACGCCCGACGGCGAGGCACTCGGTGATCAGACGGTAGGAGGGGAGGTAGCGCCTCAGCAGCGTCATGTTCGTCCGCAGGCTCTCGACAAAGCCCTCCTGCGCGCCGATCACGACCGACTCGTTCGTGGTCCTGTTCACCGGTCGCGCCGGATACCCGCGCGTCTCCAGCAGCACCGCCTCGTCGCAGCCGTCGATCAACAGCGCCGACATGCCCGTGACGACCTTATCCAGAATCGCCTCGACCCGTCTCTCCGTCTCGCACTGGGCGATCTCCAGCACATTCCGGATCAGGTATTCGGCGTCAATTGGCCCGCCAGGAGCGTCCTGACGCTCCTCACAGGCCCGCAGCACGAAGTCGCTCAGCTTCCTGTCGTCGGCCATGCCCTCGATGTAGACGGCGCACAGGTCGGTGTCAAGCGCCCGCAGCCGCCTGAACTGGGCGTCCGAATTCACATCGCTGCGCAGCAGACTCTTCAGGCGTTCGACGTTCTGATCCAGCGACTCGGTCAGCTCCGAGCGCAGCGACGCCTCGTCCATGGCTCATTCTCCCTTCACGGCGTTATCACGGGTATTATGAGCCGATTCCCAAAAAAAGATTCTCCGCTTCGCCTTGAATGGTCATCCAGGGCAAAGCGAAGAATCGGATGGTGTGTCTTTTTTGCCGGGTCAGCCCGCAGCCTCGAGCATGTTCTCCGGCAGCGTGGAGGTGAGCGTCAGCACCGATATCTCCGGCTCGTTGAAGAGCCGGAAGGGCAAAAGCGGCGTCGCGCCATTGGTGGAGAGGCCGCGAGTGACATACTTCTGCGTCTCACCCACGACGGACAGCTCGGCCACGTCCTCCTGATCCGGGAACCAGCCGCCGCGCTCCATGGTGTTGTCCGGCACGTAGAACGCGCCGATGCCGGGGATCCGCCAGACGCCGCCGCAGTAGTGGCCCGCGACGATCAGCTCCGGCGCGGTCAGGAAGCGCTCGGTGGAGGAATCGTGGTCCTCGCTGGTGTAGATAAAGGCGTCCGCCGGCGGCTCATGGGCCAGGGAGATGTGGATGTCCGCCGCGCTCATGGCGCGCTGGGCCTCGTAGAGCGCCTCGGCCTGCTTCATGCGATAGGTGGTGAGGGGGAGGGTGGTGTAGTCGTCCGAGATGCCGGAGCGCACGCCGTCCACCTCCTGGTCGGTCTGATCCTTCCAGGTCTCCAGGGTGCTGATGGCCTCCAGGTTCAGCATGGTGACCGGGGAGAGCCACAGGTTCGCGCTCTTGACGGGAACGCACACGGGCGTGTCCACATAGTGCGCGCCGCGCTCCACCGCGCCGAGGATCCAGTCCTCCAGCACCAGCTGCGAGAGGATGCCTTCGGTGCTTCGTGCGCCCTTGATGTAGGGGCCTGGGTCGGAATCCCCACAGATGAAATACACCTTGCCCGGGTCGCGCAGCCCCTCGATGAATTCCCAGAAGGGCTCGGCGTTGCCGGACTTGCCCACCATGTCGCCCACGCAGAAGATCGCGTCATACTTGATGCCGTTCAGCGTCCTGAGCAGCAGGCTCTGGCTGTCGCCAAAGCGCTTGGCGTTCATGTCGGAGAGCACCACGATGCGATAGCCCTCCAGGTCGTTCGGCAGGCCTACCACGGTGACGGTCTGCTCCGTGACGGTCAAATTGCTGTTGTTCAGCATCACGCCGCCGGCGAGGAACGCCACCGCCACCAGAACGATCAGGGGCCAGAAGCGGATCTCCCGCCCGAACAGGCGGATGGGCTTGAAGGGACCGCTGCTGCCGGAGGCGGTCATCAGATCGACGAACGAGCGATAGACGCGCCGCTTTTTGCGCCGGGGCTTCTTCTTTTTCTTCGAAGGCGCGATCTTTGGCAGCTGTGTCTTCGCCTTTTCCCCCCCGTGCTTCTTTTTTTGCGCGTCCTCCGCCTTTCCGGCGTCTTCGGGTTCTTCCGCGCCCTCCGGCTTTCGGTCGCGCATGATCGGCACCCGCGCGTCCGTGCGCTTGCGCCGACGGGACGTCAGCTCTGCCTCGTCGCCATACAGGCTGCTTTCGTCGCGCAGAACATTGTCCGAAGCCCCGGTAGTGGGCTTCGGTATCGGTATCTCACGCTTTCCTGCGCGCACTTTGCTTTCGGTATCGGGCATTGCGGACTCCCTCAAAACAAGTATTCATTTTATTATATTGCTTTTTTGCGCGGTTGGCAAGTCGAGAGCGGCGCAATTTCTGGAAGAACAGGTAAACAAACCGCTACACAGGCGCGGGAGAATGTGGTATAATGATTAGGAAAAGCAAAGCTTTTCCGGGTCGGCGGGCAAGGGAGCGAAGCGAGTTGCGCAGCACGCCGACAATCATGGTATAATGAACGCATACAACCCAATGTGCATAATCGGAGGAAGGCAACTTGGCTAAGGCAAAGACGCTCTATATCTGCTCGTCCTGCGGCTACGAGACGCCGAAGTGGATGGGGAAGTGCCCTGACTGCGGCAGCTGGAACACCTTTGAGGAACAGGAGAGCGCCCCCGCCTTCAAGGCGGAGGAGAAGAAGCTGAAGCGCGCCCCCGGCAGCGACGCCGAGGCCGTGCGCGTGGACGAGATCCCCGACGAGAGCATGGAGCGCCGTTCCAGCGGCATCGCGGAGCTGGATCGCGTGCTGGGCGGCGGCGTCGTGGACGGCTCGCTCGTCCTGGTGGGAGGCGACCCGGGCATCGGCAAGTCGACGCTGCTGACCCAGCTTTGCGCCAACATGGCCGCCGACGGAGCGACGGCGCTGTATGTGTCCGGCGAGGAATCGGCGCGGCAGATCAAGATGCGCGCCCGTCGGCTGGGCGCGTCCCAGGCGGGCTTTTACGTGCTCTCCGAAAACGACATGACCACCGTGGAAAAGCGCATGCAGCAGCTTTCACCCACCGTGATGATCGTCGATTCCATCCAGACCATGTATCTGCCGGAGATGGCCAGCGCCCCCGGCAGCGTCTCCCAGGTGCGCGAATGCGCGTCGCTTCTGATGCGTCTGGCGAAGGTCAGCGGGTGCAGCGTGTTCCTGGTGGGTCACGTCACCAAGGAGGGCGCCATCGCCGGGCCGCGCATACTGGAGCACATGGTGGACGCCGTGCTCTACTTTGAGGGCGACCGACAGCACCAGTACCGGCTGCTGCGCGCCGTAAAGAACCGCTTCGGCTCCGTGAACGAGCTGGGCATGTTCGAGATGACCGAGGAGGGCATGCGCGAGGTCGCCAACGCCAGCGAGGCGCTGCTTTCCGAGCGCGCCCACGACGCCAGCGGCTCGGTGGTGATGTGCGCCCTGGAGGGCTCCCGGCCGCTGCTGACGGACGTGCAGGCCCTGGTGAGCACCACGGTGTTCGGCAATCCACGCCGCATGGCCAGCGGCGTGGACCAGGGGCGGCTAGCGCTTCTGCTGGCCGTGCTGGAAAAGCGGGTCGGGCTTCGGATGTACGATCAGGACGTGTACATCAACATCGCCGGCGGCATGTCGCTGACGGAACCCGCGGCGGACCTGGCCCTCTGCGCCGCCATCGCCTCGTCCCATCGGAATCGCGCCATCGGCGGCACCTGGTCCGTGATGGGCGAGGTGGGCCTTGCAGGCGAGGTGCGCGCCATATCCCAGGCGGAGCGCCGCATCGGCGAATGCGCGCGCCTGGGCTTCGACCACCTGATCCTGCCCAGGTACAACCTGCGCAACCTGCGCGTGCCGGAGGGCGTCGAGGTGCTGGGCGTGGAGACCGTGGCCCAGGCCATCGCCGCGCTGGGGCTGCACGGCAGCGGCCGATAAGCTTTTCATTTTGTTGATGATGGGTTTACAAAAGCGGGGTATAATAGCGTCCAATTCAAAGGCGGAGGCGCGGCCATGTTCGGATACATCGTCATCAATGCCGACGCGCTTCCCGAGGAGCGCCAGCGGCGCTTTCGCGCGGTCTACTGCGGCCTCTGCGCCACGCTTCGGGCGCGTCACGGGCTCCGGGGCAGCGCGACGCTGAGCTATGACCTGACGTTCCTGGCGATGCTTTTGAACGCCCTCTACGAGCCGGGGGAGCGCGCCGGTCGGGAGCGCTGTCCAGCGCATCCGATGAAGGCCCATGAATACGCCGTTTCGCCGGTGATGGACTATGTGGCGGACATGAACGTGGCGCTGGCCTATCACAAGTGCCTGGACAACTGGCGCGACGACCGAAGCCTGCTGGCCGCCGGAGAGGGCGCGCTGCTGAAGCGGGCCTATCGCAGGGTCGAGCGCGAATGGCCCGAAAAATGCGCGGCCATCGAGGCCTGGCTCGACGAGATCCACGCCATCGAGGGTGAAGAGCGCACGGGGATCGACGCGCCGGTGAACGCCACCGGAAGGCTGCTGGGCGAGCTGTTCGTCTACAGGAACGATCACTGGGCCGACGCTCTGCGCGCCGTCGGCGATGGGCTGGGGCGGTTCATCTACTTCATGGACGCCTACGACGACCTGCCGCAGGACATCAAAAAGCGCCGCTACAACCCGTTGACAGGCCTGCTGGACCGGGCGGATTACGAGGAGTTCTGCCGATCCGCCATGACGATGATGGTCGCCGGGGCGACGGAGGCGTTTGAGTCGCTGCCGATCGTGCTGGATTACGATATCCTCAGCAATGTGCTGTATTCCGGCGTTTGGAGCAAGTACGCGTTCCTGCAGAGCAAGCGGGACGCGACGGGAAAAGGAGCAAGGTAATGCAGGATCCCTATCGCATACTGGGTGTTTCGCCCCAGGCGACGGACGAGGAAGTCAAGAAGGCGTATCGCGCGCTGGCGAAGAAATACCATCCCGACGTGAACCACGGCTCGCCCGAGGCGGAAGCGCGGATGAAGGAGGTCAACGAGGCCTATTCGCTGGTGATGAAGATGCGCCGGGAGGGGAGTGCCTCCGGCTACGGCCAGCAGGGCTACGGCAGCGGATACGGTGGCTATGGCGGCTATAATGGCTATGGCGGCTACAACTCCGGCGCCAGCGCCAACCCTCACATGCAGGCCGCCCGCAACTACATCCACGCCCGCCGCTTCCAGGAGGCCATGAACGTGCTGGAGGGCATCGACGAGCGCGGCGCGGAGTGGTACTATCTCTGCGGCGAGGCCAGCCTGGGCCTGGGGAATCGCATCGCGGCCCTCAATTACGCGCGGCAGGCCGTCAGCATGGACCCGAACAGCTTTGAGTATCGGGCGCTGTTGAGCCGGCTTGAGGGTGGCGCGCAATACTACCAGCAGAACGGCGCAAGCCGGGGCTTCACCGCGCCGATGGTGTTCTGCGGCAATCCGCTGCTGGGTTGCTGCGCGCTGAACCTGGTGTGCAGCGTACTGGGCAGCTGCTGCTGCGGCGGGCGCGGCGGCTATTACGGCGGCTGGCTATAAAGGCAAATCAGGAGGAAATGATCTATGTCCATATTCCAGAAGGCAAAAGAAGGGCTTCGCAAGTTCATGATCGGCCGTCGGGGTGCGGATGAGCTGTCCCTGGCGCTGCTGATCACCAGCCTGGCGCTGTCGATGCTCACCACCATCACGCGCATCGGCCTGTTTTACCTCGTTGGCCTGGTGGCCTACGGCCTGTCCCTGTTTCGAATGTTTTCGCGCAACATCGAGAAGCGCTACGCTGAAAACATGAAATTCCTCGGCGTCTGGCGCAAGGCCCGCTCCAGCGTGAAGCAGTTCGTCAACCGGCTGAAGAACATGCGCAAGTACAAGTATTTCAAGTGCCCGGAATGCCATTCCCGGCTGCGCCTTCCCAGGAAGGTGGGCGAGGTGACCGTCACCTGCGGCAAGTGCCGCCACGCCTTCAAGCAGAGGGCATGAATGGCAGAGAGAGTCGCGCGAAGCGGCTCTCTTGTGTTTTTTGCGAAAACATGCTACAATACACAACGAGGAAGTGATTTGCATGAAGCAGCATATCGATACCGCGCCCATCTGGGAGAGCTACCGTCAGGACTGTGAATGCCCGCTGTGTCTTCTGAACGCCAAGGTGGAGGCGCAAAACGTCGACTATTTCCTGGGCGAATCGGTGATGGAACCCAGCCAGCGCATGGAGGTCAACAAGAAGGGCTTTTGCGCCGATCACTTCAAGATGATGTACGACGCCGGCAACCGCCTGGGCCTGGCGCTGATGACGCACACCTACATGAAGGAGAGCATGAAATCCCTTCAGGAGAGCGCCCGGCGCGCCCGGGAAGCCGCCGCCGCGGAAGCCGGAAAGCCCATCTTCAAGCGCATCGGCAGCGGCAAGGGCGCGGGGCTTATCGAAGTGGCGGGAGAGGTGCGCCAGTTCGAAACGTCCTGCCTGATGTGCGAGCGCATCGCTGAGAGCATGGAGCGCTATCTGTACACGGTGCTCTACATGTACAAGCACGAGGCGGAGTTCCCGAAGCTCTTTGCCGAATCCAAGGGCATGTGCCTGCATCACTACGCCCAGGCGCTGGAGATGGCACCCAAGCATTTGTCCGGTGACCTGCTTAAAAGATTCGTGGACACGCTGACGGACGTGGAGATGAAGAGCTTTGAGCGCCTGGAGGGCGAAATTGAATGGTTCACGAACAAGTTTGACTACTGCAACCAGGACAAGCCCTGGGGCAACAGCCGGGACGCCGTGAAGCGCTCTGTGAACAAGCTGGGCCACCAGGTGGTCGTGGACGATTGACGGGGGATGATCCGATGGAAAAGATGTGCGTGTTGGACGAGACGAAGATCTGCGACGATTGCGGCGAATGCAATGTCTGTGACCTCGATCCGAACA
Organism: uncultured Eubacteriales bacterium; assembly: GCA_902799045.1. GTDB lineage: Bacteria > Bacillota > Clostridia > Christensenellales > Aristaeellaceae > UBA2862. The sequence goes on along the minus strand of CADBZH010000002.1, from coordinate 144,171 downwards.
AGATCTGTGATAACTGCATGAAGTGCGTCAACACCGGCGCGGATTACAACGCCATAGAAATTGACGAGATCATCGAGGACAGCAGCGGCAATCCGGTGTATGAACAGCTTCGAAAGGACCTTGAGGAGACGGATGGCGTCACGCCGTTTGATTGCTTCAGGGACGAAAAGCCCTAAAGCGACGTGGGACGATGGCCTTGGGGGACGGACTGACGCGCGGGGCTGTTTAATCTGAATCTCTGCGTAAAAGGCAGCTTTTGCGAAAAGATATGCCCAAAAAGGGGTTATTGACAGGTTATTCTGCCACACGCAACGCTTTCACGATCATACGGGCATATCTGTTTCGCAAAAGCCGTGGCTTCAATATATTAATGCTTTATATATGTTGTATTGGCATATCTGTTTTGCGAAAAACGCGATTCCCATTCACACATCAATCGGAGGTTTTTTCTGAATGTCCACTTACGCCGAAGATCGTGCCAAGGAGCTGCAGCTGTTGACCCGCGCCGCGCTGCGCGAATTGCCGGACGTATGCTTTGATTTCATCAACGCGATCGATTCCACGACTCAGCCGTTGACGCGCTACGCCTATGTGTGCGATTTGAAGCTCTTTTTCGGGTTTCTGGTCAACGAACTGCCGAAATTCGCCGAAAAAACGCCTCAGACGCTGACCGTTGCGGACCTGGCAAGTGTTTCCTCGCGCGATATCTACATGTATCTGGACTTTTTGGGCCTCTACGTCAAGGACGACGTTGAGTTTTCCAACCAGGACATGGGAAAAATGCGCAAATTGTCGTCTTTACGTAGCTTTTACAAATTTCTTTACAAAAATGGCTATATTGAGTCCGATCCGGCGGCGTTGGTGGACATGCCGAAGCGCCACGCCAAGCCGATCATCCGCCTGGAGATCGACGAAGTGGCCCACATGCTGGATCTTGTGGAGTCCGGAGAGATGCTCTCCGAGCGCCAGAAGAAGTACAACGAGCACACCAAGGCCCGCGATTTGGCGATCCTGACGCTGTTTTTGGGCACGGGTATCCGCGTCAGCGAGCTGGTAGGCATCAACATCGACGACCTCGATTTTTCAATCAACGGCTTCCTGGTCACCCGCAAGGGCGGCAGCCAGGCCATACTCTATTTCCCGGACGAGGTCGCCCAGGTGCTGAAGGATTACCTGAAGCTGCGGCGCGAGATCACGCCCCAGCCCGGCCACGAGGACGCCCTGTTCCTGTCGCTGCAAAACCGGCGCATTTCGGTGCGCGCGGTGCAGCTGATGGTCAAGAAATACGCCAGCCTCGCCGCGCCGCTGAAGAAGCACCTGAGCCCCCACAAGCTCCGCAGCACCTTCGGCACGAACCTCTATCATGAAACCGGCGATATCTATCTGGTGGCCGACGTACTGGGCCACAGCGACGTGAACACCACGCGCCGGCACTATGCCGCCATGTCCGACGATCGACGCCGCATGGCCGCACAAAGGGTGCACCTGCGAACGGACCCGGAGGACGAGGACGATCAAAACGCGACGGAATGATCCGCCGCGTTTCATTATATGATTGTCGCCGTGCTGCGCAACTCGCTTCGCTCCCTTGCCCGGCGCCCCGGAAAAACTCTGTTTTTCCTAATCATTATACCATTTGTTCCCTGTGCCGCCTGATTTCCCCGGTCGCCAGCTCGTCGCAGCGATTGTTGTACGGGTTGTCGGCGTGGCCCTTCACCTTGTGCCACTGGATGCTGTGAATTTGCGTATACTTGAGGATCACCTGCCACAGATCCTGGTTTTCCACTGGCTTTTTATCGCTTTTGATCCAATTCCGCTGCTGCCAGCTGTCCAGCCAGCCCTTCTGGAAGGCGTTGACCAGGTAGGCGCTGTCGGAATAGAGGCGCACCTCACAGGGTTCCTTGAGCTTCGACAGCGCCGCGATGGGCGCCATCAGCTCCATGCGGTTGTTGGTCGTGTGGGCCTCGAAGCCGGAGATTTCCAGCTTTGTCTCCTTATACATCAGTATCGCGCCCCAGCCGCCCGGGCCGGGATTGCCGGAACACGCGCCGTCTGTGTAGATGATGACCTGCTTCAATGCTCGTCCTCCCCGTCTGCTTCTGCGAATGCCCGGGCGATGGCCTGCGCGTTGGCGGCCTGGGCTTCGGCGTATCGGTCAAACCCCTCGTCCGCGCGATGTGTGGACAGCACGTCCAGCCTCGCGACGGCATAGCCTTGCGCCTTAAGCGCCTCCACCAGCGGCTGCGGGGCCTGCTTCTCGATCAGGATCACCCGCGCGCCGGACGCCTCCAGGCGCTCCAGGCAGCTGTCCAGCTGCGCATCCACAAGGTTTTCACCGCTCTCGCGGTCGATCCATGCGGTGGGCATCAGCCCATAGTCCCTGGCTGTGTAGATCAGGGCCTCGTTCATCAGGATCACGCTTTTCCCTTCGTATTTGGCGAGCGCTTCGCGGTTTCCCGTCAGTAGCGAATCCAGCACTTCGACGGCGTTCCGGGCGTTTTCGACGTATTTTTTTGCGTACTGAGGATCCAATGATTGCAGCATCGCGGACGCGCTCAGGATGATCTCTTTCGCGCCCTCGAGGGACATGTACAGGTGCGGATTTCCGCCTCTCAGGTGGGATTCCGACTCGCCGTTAACGGTGTCGTCCTGATTGTAGAGCTCGATGTTGTAGAGCACCGCCGAGACTGCCGGGCCGCTCTCGCCCCAGCCGAACAGCAGGCTCTCGAAGCTCTCCAGGCCGCGGCCGCCCATGAGGATCGCGTCGGCGTCGGCGGAGAGCAGCGCCGCGTCCCAGTCTGAAAGCTGGTAATCCCTCAGACAGCCGTCCTGCGGCTGCGCCAGCAGCTTCAGCTGCGCGTCGGGAATATCCCGCATGACCGCATCCGACAGCGCGTAGATCGGCCAGAAGGTCGCATAGATCGAGATAGACTCGTTTTCAGGCTCAACCAGCCGCTGACAGCCCGAAAGCGAGGCTGATATCGCGAAAATCAGCGCCAGTGACGCGCATATCCGGCGAAAGTAGATTCCCCTTCTATTTAAAACGTTCATCCATTATTTCCTTCATCTGAAGCGCCAGCGCCTCCGCGCTCCGCCCCTGGGCGTCCAGCCAGATCACGCGCTCATCCCGCTTGAACCACGTCATCTGCCGCTTGGCCAGGCTGCGCGTGGCTTTCTTCGTCAGGTACACGGCCTTTTCCATGGAGCTTTCGCCGCGAAGCGCCTCCGCGATCTCCTTGTATCCAATGGCCTGGATGGCGGTCGGATGGCGACGCTCGTCGGCCATCAATCGGCGTACCTCCTCCATCAGCCCCGCTTCCAGCATGCCGTCCACCCGCGCGTCGATGCGCGCGCAGAGCGCTTCCCGGGGCCAGTTCAGGCCGAAGATGAGCTCGCGATAGTCCCCCTCGCGCTGCCGGTCCAGCCGGTTGTGCTCGGTCTGGGTCATGCCGGTCAGCCGGAAGATCTCGATCGCCCGGCTGACGCGCCGAACGTCGTTCACGTGCAGTCGCCGGGCCGATTCCGGGTCGACCTCGCGCAGCATGTTGTGCAGCTTCTGCCGGCCGCCCTCCTGTTCCGCGAGCGCCAGCAGCTCGGCGTGCATGGCTTCGTCGCTGCGCTTGGAGAAGCTCATCGGGCGCGTCACGGCGTCGATGTACAGCCCCGTGCCCCCGCAGAGCACCGGCGTCCTGCCGCGGGATATGATGTCGGAAATGCAGGCCTTGGCGGCCACCCGATAGGCGTCGGCGGTGTACTTTTCCGACGGGTCCACGCAGCCGATCAGGTGATGCGGGATGCCGCCCATCTCCTCCCGGGTCGGCATCGCCGAGAGCACGTCCATCCCCGCATAGATCTGCATGGAATCCGCGGAGACGACCTCGCCGCCGATCAGCCCGCACAGCGCCACGGCGCAGGCCGTCTTTCCGGAGGCGGTCGGGCCGGCGATGACCGGCAGGATCGGCTTCACACTCGCTCCCATCACTGTATGCGCTTGAACATCTTTTCAAGCTCGCGGCGGCTGATCACCTTCATCACCGGCCTGCCATGGGGACAGGTCGGCGGCGCGCCGGTGGTGAGCAGCTGCCGGATCAGCGATTCAATCTCCCCTTCGCTCAGCGGATCGCCGCCCTTGACGGCCGCCTTGCAGGACATCTGCGCCACCTCCGCGCGGCGCGCGTCGATGGTGGCATTTTTGAGGCGGTTGAGCGCGTTGATGGTGTCCATGAACGCGGGCTTCAGCTCCGCCTTGCCGAGTATGAACGGCACAGCGCGCACCTGAATGTCGCTCTCGCCAAAAGGCTCGACATCGTAGCCGGAATCGCGCAACACGTCCATATTCTCCTCGATCAGCGCCATCTCCCGGGCTGTCAGGCGCAGCACCAGCGGCGTCAGCAGCTGCTGGGAGCCGCGTCCCGCCTCTAGCTGGGCCATGAATCGCTCGTAATTCAAACGCTCGTGAGCGGCGTGCTGGTCGATCATCACCAGCGAATCGTCCGCCTCGATCAGTATGTACGTCTTGAGGACGACGCCGATCACCCGGTAGACGGGCCTGTTGAATGCATTTTCGACTTTCGTCGGTTTTTCATCAATTGCAACCGACGTCGGTATGTTTTCGGACGAGACTTTGGTCTGTTTCCCGACTATGGGCGCGTATTGGGAGAATCGGTCCTCCCGAAGTGCCGCGCCGGAGGCCGATCCGAGCTTCTCCAGCTCCTCCCGCATGACCTTCTGGAACACATCCATCTGCACGGGCTTGACCTGCCTGACGGGCTTCGGGGGCTCGACAGGAGAGCTCAAGGCGGGTTTTGGCGCTTCCTCCGATTCAGGCATGGCCGGTTCGACCGTACGCGGTGGAGGCGGCGTCGTGGGCTCCAGCGGCGTCGGCACGATCTCACGCACCGTCGCGACGCGCTCGATCGTCTTCGTCACCGGGCGCTCGTCGCCGAGCTGGAGCACGTGTTCGCCCTCAAAGGCGCTGGCCAGCAGGCGTTCGCAGGCCGTCCGCATGGCGATTTCGTCCTTGAAGCGCACCTCCAGCTTGTTGGGATGGACGTTCACATTGACGCTGGACGGCGGGATCACCAGGTTCAGCGCGCACATCGGATACATGCCGATGGTAACGCGACTGCGGCAGACCTCCTCCAGCGCCCTGGCGAGCATCGGGCAGCGCACGGCGCGTCCGTTGATGAAGAAGGCCTGGTGGGCGCGGGTGGCCTTCGCCAGCTCCCCCACGCCGATCAGCCCCCAGATGCGCACGCCGCCCTCGCAGGCGTCCACGTCCACCATCTGCTCGGCGGTCTGCTTGCCGTAGACGGCGAACACCGCGTGGCGCAGCTTGCCGTCGCCGAAGCTGTGGTAGACGTTTGCGCCGCCGTTGATGTAGCGCACGGCCACGCCGGGGTTTCCAAGGATCATCCGGGCCACGGAGTCGCCCACGAGCCCGCCCTCATAGCCGGGCTTTTTCAGAAACGCCTGGCGCACGGGGATGTTGTAGAACAGGTCGCGCATGATGAACGTCGTGCCCTCCGGGCAGCCGGTTTCCTTGACGCGCAGATCCTGCCCGCCGTCGATGTTCAGCCTCACGCCGGTGTCCTGGCCGCGGGCGCGGGTCGTCATCTCCACATGGGAGACCGACGCGATGGACGGCAGCGCCTCCCCGCGAAAGCCCAGCGTGCGGATATCGTCCAGCTGCTCGGCGGTTTGCAGCTTGCTGGTGGCGTGGTTTTCAAAGGCCAGGCGCACCTGGTTCGGCTCGATGCCGCAGCCGTTGTCCGTCACGCGCATGTATTCGATGCCGCCGCCCTTGATCTCCACCGTGATGGCGGTGGCGCCGGCGTCGATGGCGTTCTCCATCAGCTCCTTCACCACGGAGCTGGGGCGTTCCACCACCTCGCCGGCGGCGATCCTGCCGACGGTCGCGGCGTCCAGTATGCGAATGGGCATGGGATACCTCCGTTAGATTCTCTTGGCCTTCTCGTTAAGTTCAAACAGCTTGTTCAGCGCGTCGATGGGCGTCATGCTCACCACGTCAAGCCCGGCGATCTCCTGGGCCAGCTCCATGGGCTTGAAATCCAGGAGGCCCACCTGGCGGTCCTTCGCCTTGTGCTCGTCCAGGATGTTCTTGCCCAGGTTGCCGCGCTCCTGATCGTCCACCTCCAGCCGCGCCATGATCTGCCGTGCCCGGCCGATCAGCGACTTCGGAAGCCCCGCCAGCCGCGCCACGGACACGCCGTAGCTGCGGTCCGCGCCGCCGCGCACGATCTTGCGCAGAAAGATCACGTCCTCCCCCTGCTCCTTGGCGGTGATGCGGAAGTTGACCACGCCGGGAAGCTGGCCTTCCAACTCGGAAAGCTCGTGGTAGTGGGTGGCGAACAGCGTCCGCGCGCCGCACTTTTCCCCGGCGATGTATTCCACCGCCGCCCAGGCGATGGACAGGCCGTCGAACGTGGAGGTCCCCCGCCCCACCTCGTCCAGGATCAGCAGGCTCCGGGGTGTGGCGAATTTCAGGATCGTCGCCATCTCTGTCATCTCCACCATGAAGGTGGACTGGCCGCCGTACAGGTCGTCCGACGCGCCGATGCGGGTGAAGATGCGGTCGGTGATGGCGATGTCCGCCGCCGAGGCGGGCACGAACGAGCCCATGTGGGCCATCAGCACGATCAGCGCCACCTGGCGCATGTAGGTGGATTTGCCGGCCATGTTCGGGCCAGTGATGATCATCACGCGCTCATCCTGGGTCAGGTTCGTGTCGTTGGGCACGAACTTCTCCCGCCCGATGGATTCCTCCACCACCGGATGCCGGCCGTTCTCGATGTGATAGCGGCCCTCCTCGTTGATGGCCGGGCGCGTATAGCCGTAATCCGAGGCCGCGGCGGCCAGGGACAGCAGCGCGTCCATCCGCTTGAGAGCGGTGACGGTGCCCTGCAGGCGCACCAGGTTCTGCTTTAGCAGCTCCCGCAGCTCGCAGAACAGCGAGTATTCCAGGCGCATGGCGTTTTCCTCGGCGCCCAGGATCTTGCTCTCCAGCGTCTTGAGCTCATCGGTGATGAAGCGCTCGGCGTTCGCCAGCGTCTGCTTGCGCACGTAATCGTAGGGCACCTGCTCGTAGAACGACTTGGTGACCTCTATGTAATAGCCGAATACGCGGTTGTAGCCCACCTTCAGGTTCTTGATGCCGGTGCGCTCGCGCTCCCGCGCCTCCAGGCCGGCCAGGTATTCCTTGCCGTGGCTGCCGATTTGGCGCAGTTCGTCCAGCTCCGCGTTGTAGCCCTCGGCGATCATGCCGCCGTCGCGCACGGAGATGGGCGCGTCCGGGGAAATGGCGCGGCGCAGCGTGTCCGCGAGTTCGGTCATGGGGTCGAGCTGCCCCATCGTCTCGCAGATCAGCGGCGCGTTCAGCGCAGAGGCGTATTCCTTCATCAGCGGGATGGTCTCCAGCGTCGCCACCAGCGCCAGGCAATCCCGGGCGTTCACGCTGTCATAGGCGATCTTGCTGAGCAGGCGCTCCACGTCGTAGACGTTGTCGAACACGTCCCGCAGGGCGCTCGAGGTCATCGGGTCGTTCACCAGCTGCTCCACGGCGTCCAGGCGCTTTTCGATCGCGGGCTTTTCCTTCAGCGGCCGCTCGATCCAGGCGCGCAGCAGGCGACTGCCCATGGCGGTGCGCGTCTTGTCGAGGATCCAAAGCAGCGACCCCCGGCGGCTCTTCCCCCGCGCCGTCTCCGTCAGCTCCAGGTTTCGCAGGGCGACCCGATCCAGCGCCATGAAGCGCGCGCTTTCATAGGGCCTGGCTGTCAGGATGTGGCCCAGGGCGTTCTTCTGGGTCTGTGTCAGGTAGCTCAATAGCGCTCCCGCCGCCGAAACGGCCAGCCTCTGCCCGTCAAAACCCATGTCGGCGATCTTCTTTCCGAAGTGCGCCGCCATCACCTTCGAGGCCACGGCGTAGGCATAGCGTTCCTCCTCCAGCACCTCGGCCTTCGCCGCGCGCTCCGGCTCGTATTCGGCCAGGGCCTCGCGATCGTTGACGATCACCTCGCTGGGATCCAGCCTCGCCAGCTCGTCCGACAGCCCGGAACGCACGTCCTGGATCTGGTAGAGATAGAATTCGCCGGTGGAGACGTCGCAGAAGGCGCAGCCCGCCTGGTTCTTTCGCAGGCAGAGGGAGGCAATATAGTTCGCCTTGCGCTCCTCAAGCATGTTGCTCTCGATCACGGTGCCGGGCGTCACCACGCGGATGACCTCGCGCTCCACCAATCCCTTGGCGGTGGCGGGGTCGGTCATCTGCTCGCAGATGGCCACCTTATAGCCCTTCTCGATCAGCTTTTGAAGGTACGTGTCCACCGCGTGATACGGCACGCCGCACATCGGCGCGCGCTCGCTGAGGCCGCAGTCCTTGCCCGTGAGCGTCAGCTCCAGCTCCCGGGAGACGAGCTTCGCGTCTTCAAAGAACATCTCGTAGAAGTCTCCCAGGCGATAAAACAGGATCGTGCCGGGGTATTGCTCCTTGATGTTCAGGTATTGCTGCATCATCGGCGTTACGGGCATGGGGCTTCACCTCGATCGTATCATTGGTTGAGCAGGCGGCTTCAATTCCAGTTTTCGCCTGATTCAGTGGCAGCCGGAGCAGGTGGCGCAGCTGCCGGAGCAGCCGGAGGGCTGCTCCATGTTACCGGTGACGATGAACTGCAGCACCTGGTTCACCTGGCCGATCAGCCCGTCAAAAGCGCTGCGCGCTTCGTTCAGCGTCAGGATATCGTCGATCATCTGAAGCCGCTGCTGGGCTTCGTCCATCTCGTCGGAGAGGCGCTTCAGGGCGCCGGGATCCGGATTGTCCGTCTGCATCATCGCCTGGATGTCCGAGCGCTTTTCCAGATACTCCGACATCGCAGCGGCGGCCTCCGCGTTCTGCATGGCCTTGTCCTCGGCCGCCTTCAGGCGCTGGTAGGTCTCGCACTCCAGCAGCGCCTGGCCCAGCTCCCGGGTCTTTTCAAATACCTTGTCCATATGTCATTCCTCCGTGATGATCCGCCGTCCGCGCAGGGTGTTGCGGCCGGCAGAGGTGATTTCAACGTCCACGAATTGTCCGATCAGCGACGCGTCGCCCGGGAAATTCACCATGTGGCCCCGGGGCGTCTTGCCGCCCACCGAGGCGCTGTCGCGGGTGGAGACGGCCTCCACCAGCACGCGCTCCGTCTTCCCCACCTGCGCTTCGAGCACCTGGAGGGCGATGGCCTGCTGGCGGTCGATCAGCCGCTGGATGCGCTCGCTCTTGACCTCATAGGGCGTGTCGTCCGGATAGGCGGCGGCACGGGTGCCCGCTCTGGGCGAGTAGATGAACGTATAGGCCGCGTCAAAGCGCACTTCGTCGACCAGGCTCATCGTCTCCTCAAACTGTGCAAGCGTCTCGCCCGGGAAGCCGACGATGATATCGCTGGTGAGGCCGATCTCCGGGCAGACGACGCGCAGCTTCTTCACAAGCTCCAGGTAGTGTTCCCGGGTGTAGCTGCGGTTCATGCGCCGAAGGACCTCGTTGCTCCCGGCCTGCACCGGCAGATGCAGCTGCGGCATCAGGTGCTCAAGCTCCCCGAAGGCGTGGATCAGCTCGTCCGAAAGATCCTTCGGGTGGCTGGTCATGAAGCGGATGCGTGGGATCCCAAGCCGGTCCACGCGGTAGAGAAGCTCCGCAAACGCCGCGCCGCCGCCGCGATAGGAATTCACATTCTGCCCCAGCAGCATGATCTCCTGCGCCCCGGCGTCCCGCAGCCGCGCGCACTCCTCCAGCACCGCCACCGGCGTCCTGGAGCGCTCGCGTCCGCGCACATAGGGCACGATGCAGTAGGTGCAGAAGTTATCGCAGCCATACATGATGTTAACGAAGGCGTTGAAGCGGCTCTTCCGCGCCTCCGGCATGCCCTCCACCACCTCGCCGTCGATGTCCATCACCTCGACGACGGGCCGCCGCTCCGTCAGCACGCGCCAGACGTATTCCGGCAGCTTGTAGAGGTTGTGGGTGCCGTAGACCAGGTCGATGAAGGGATAGCGCTTCTTCATCATTTCGGCCATGTCCTTCTCCTGGGTCATGCAGCCGCCGACGCAGATCATCAGATCCGGCTTGACCTTCTTCAGCTCCTTCAGCCAGATCACGTTGCCCAGCGCCTTGTTTTCGGCGTTTTCCCGCACACAGCAGGTGTTGTAGAGTATCAGGTCCGCGTTCTCGCGCACCGGCTCCGGCGCCATGCCCATTTCGTTCAGCAAGCCGGCGATGGACTCAGAGTCGCGCTCGTTCATCTGGCAGCCCATCGAAACGATGTGATAGCGCCGCGGGCGTTCGTCCATCGCCTGCACCAGCCGCATGAATTCCCGCTGGCGCTGCATCTCCTGCTCGGAGACGATCGGCCTTTCCTTCATGGTTTTATCCTCGATTGACGTTTAGTTCAGTTTGACCGTGTTCGGCGGCAGCGCCGCCTCGTTCACGGGCGAGATGTCGTATTCCCCCGCCCCAAAGCCCGCCTTCGCGCGGGCATAGGTCGTGCCGCCCTCCGGGACTCCGATGGTCTTCAGCCATCCGTAGACCTTCGCGTCCGCCTCGACGAGCAGCGGCGATCCGTCGCCCCCGCGCCGCCTGCGCCACAGCTCGCGCACCAGCCGCCGGGCTGTGGTCTCGTGGGAGAACACGACGCCGTTGCCGCCGCAGTCCGAACAGGTGTGCAGAAGCTGCCTGGAGAGGCTCTGCCGCTCCTTCTTGCGGGTCAACTCCACCAGGCCCAGCGGCGTGATCCCGACGACGTTCACGCGGGTGTCGTCGTGCTTCGCGTGTTCACGAAGCGCGTCGAGGAGCGCCTGCCTCTGATCCTCCGAGCCCATGTCGATGAAATCCGCAACAACGATGCCGCCGATGTCCCGCAGGCGCAGCTGGCGCATCATCTCCCGCGCCGCCTCCAGGTTGGTCGCAAAGCGCGTCTCCTCCGCGTCCCTGCCGCCGGAAAATTTTCCCGTGTTCACGTCGACGACGGTCAGCGCCTCGGTCTCCTCGATGACGATCGAGCCGCCGCTCTTGAGCCAGACGTACTTCTGAAGGCCCTTGTCCGCCTGGGCGTCCACGCGGTAGAGGTCAAAAAGCGGTGTATCGCCCGTGTGCAGGCGAATTCGATCCGCCCATTCGGGGGCCAGTGCCTCCGCGAGGCCGCGCAGTTCACCATACAGCGCCTCGCCATCCACCCAGAGGGCGTCCACCCGCTCCCCCAGCTTGTCGCGAACGACGCGCAGCGCAAGCGCGTTGTCGTCGTGCAGCCGCTTGGGGGCGACGGCATGCTCCGCGGCGTTTTTCAGCGCCTTCCACCAGCTCAAGAGCCGCGCGTATTCCCCTCGAAGCGCCTCCTCGGAAGCGCCCTCGGCGGCGGTGCGCAGGATCAGCCCGGCGCCGCCGGCGTTCATCAACGTAACGCCGATGTCGTGCAGGCGCTCGCGCTCTGCCTCACCTTCGATCTTCCTGGAGACGCCCACGGAGCGCTCTTCGCCCATAAGGGCCATGCTGCGCCCCGGCAGCGTGACCTTGCCGGTGAGCCGGGGCCCCTTGCCGCCGGGCTGGGATTTCGTCACCTGTACCAGCAGCGTTTGCCCTGGGCGCACGGCCTTTTCGACGCGCCTGTCGCCCGGCGCGATATCCTCCGCCGCCAGGAAGCCGTTCTTGTCCGTGCCAAGGTCGATGAACGCGGCGTTCATCCCCGGCACCACCCGTTCCACCCGGCCCAGATAGACGTTGCCGGTCAGGTTTTCCGCGTCCGGGCGCTCGACATGCAGCTCCATCAGGCGTCCGTCCTCGATCACCGCCAGGCGGGTCTGGTCCATCATGCGCTCGATGAGCAGCGTTCTCGCTCCCGTCACAGCGTCATCAGCGGCGCGGGCCGCCCCTCCGAGTCCTCGCCCAGCAGCATCACGCGGTGGATCCGCGCTTCCGGCGGTTCCACGCCCGCCATTTCGCTGAGCAGCGCGATCAGCAGATCCGGCTTGATGGATTCGCGCTCGGTCAGCTTGAGTCGCGCGGTGAAGCCCTCTGCCGTCGCCTGCAGGTCGATCACCATCGGCCGGGCGTTGATCTCCTTCTCGCCGGATTTCGTCTTCTTCACGGCGGTCACGCTCTCGCGGGCCATTAACGCCGGGATCTGCGCGATCACCGCCGGGGCTTTCTCCCCCTCCAGCGTCACGCGATAGTCCGACATCGTCACCAGCGCCATCGGCGCGGCGTGCTTGTCGTCCACCATGCGCACCTCCAGCACCGGCAGGTCCTCCGGCAGGGCGGCGCGAATGGCGTCCTCGGTGCGCTTTCTGCCCATCGGCGCGCTGAGCTTGATGTCGATCACTTCGTATTCGCTGGTCCAGCCCAGCGCCAGCGCCGAGCCGAACGACATCACCGGGTGGGGATTGAAGCCCTGGGACCAGGCGATGGGCAGGCCCGTGCGGTTCACGGCCCGCTGGAAGAAGCGCTGCAGGTCCAGATGGGAGATGAAGCGAAGGCGCGGCTGCTTGCCGAATCGTATCATCGCCCTCATACGCAGGCCCCCTCATAGCGCTTCATGCCGCAGCCGGTGCAGCCCTTGCGGCAGTCGCGGGTGCATTCCGCGCGCCGGGCCTTCGCCCACTCGCGCAGCAGGTATTCCTTCGTCACGCCGCAGTCTAGGTGATCCCAAGGGAAAACCTCGTCGAGCGGTCGCTCGCGCGTAGCGTAAAAATCCGGGTCGAGCCCGCACTCCTCAAACGCGCGCAGCCAGAGGTCATACCGGAACTGGTCGCTCCAGCCGTCCATCCGGCATCCCAGCCGCCAGGCGCGCTCCAGCGCCTCGCCAAGCCTTCGGTCGCCCCGGGCGAACACGGCTTCGATATAGCTGATGTCCGGCGCGTGATACTTGAAATCGACGCCCTTGAGCCGGTTCAGCGCGTTCCTCAGCAGCTGCTGGCGGCGCACCACGGCGTCGTAGTCCAGCTGGCCGGACCACTGGAAGGGCGTGTCGTTCTTCGGCACGAATACCGAGGCGCTGACCGTGATTCTCAGTCCCGGGGCACGGCGCTCCTTGGGGATCGAGAAATAGCAGCGGCGCACCTTCTCAGCCAGATCGGCGATGCCCAGCACGTCCTCGTCCGTCTCGGTGGGCAGGCCGAGCATGAAGTACAGCTTCACGGCGGACCAGCCCTGGTCGAAGGCATCGGTGACGGAGCGCATGAGGTCCTCCTCGGTGACGCCCTTGTTGATGACGTCGCGCAGACGCTGGGTGCCCGCCTCGGGGGCCAGCGTCAGAGCCGTCTTCTTCACCTTCTGGGTCTCCTTCAGCGTGTCGGTGAGCACGTTGTCGATGCGCTGGGAGGGCAGCGCGATGCGCACCCTTCGCGACGCGAACCTTTCCACCATTCGGTGGGCCAGCTCCGGCAGGCAGGAATAGTCGCCGCTGGAGAGGCTCATCAGCGAAATCTCGTCATAGCCCGTAGAGGAGACCAGCTTGTCGGCCATCTCCATCAGGTGGTCGATGCTCCGCTCGCGGATGGGGCGATAGATCATGCCCGCCTGGCAGAAGCGGCAGCCGCGGGTGCAGCCGCGGAAGATTTCCAGCATGATGCGGTTGTGCACGATCTCGCCGTAGGGCACGATCAGCTTTTCAGGATAGACGGCGCTGTCGAGGTCCTTCAACATAGCCTTCATCACGACCGCCGGCGCATCGCTTCCCTGTTTGGGCGCAACGGCGTGGACCGTGCCGTCTTCGTTGTAGGTCACGTCATAGAACGACGGCACATAGATGCCGGGAATCTTCGACGCCATCCGAAGGTATTCCTCCCGAGGCAGGCCGCTCTTTTTCCATTCCTTGTAGACGTCAATGGTCTGCTGGGTCTCCTCTTCGCCGTCGCCGAGGGCCACCAGGTCCACAAACGGCGCGAGCGGCTCCGGGTTGAAGGCGCACGGGCCGCCGACGATCACAAAGGGGTCCGCCTCCGTGCGATCCTCCCGGCGCAGCGGGATCCCCGCCAGGTCCAGCGCCTCCAGGATGTTGGTGAAGCTCATCTCGTATTGCAGCGTGATGCCGAGCAGGTCGAAGTCCTTCACCGGCGTCCTCGATTCCAGCGAGAACAGCGGGATGCCGTCCCGGCGCATCAGCTCCGCCATGTCCACCCACGGGGAAAACACCCGCTCGCACCAGGCGTCTTCGCGGGCGTTGATGGCATGGTAGAGTATCTTCATGCCCAGATGGCTCATGCCCACCTCGTAGGTGTCCGGAAACAGGAAGGCATAGCGCACTTCCACCGAATCCGCTTCCTTCATCACGGCGTTGAATTCGCCGCCCATATACCGAACCGGCTTCTGCACGCTCATCAGCAGCTTTTCGATGCGATCAGACAGGGACAAGGCCATCCCTCCCACAATATATAAACCAATGCACTGTAATTCTATCACGATTCCATCGCCGCTTCAACGCCATGATGTTAAAAAACGAGTGTTGTGTCATTCACGCCGATGTTATAAGGAGGGTTCGAATCCCTCCTTCTCACCACGCAAAAAGGACCCTTTCGGGTCCTTCAGTATGGCGGAGAAGGAGGGATTCGAACCCTCGAGACGCTTTTGACGCCTACACGATTTCCAGTCGTGCGCCCTCGACCAAGCTAGGCGACTTCTCCACGATATTCAGTTTTGCGATCCGGAAGGGTCAGTTCCGAATCAGTCAACGCATGATATTATAGCACAACGAGCTATCAAATGCAATACCTTTTCAGGGAAAATTTTGCGTGAACTGACAGCCGGGGTTTGTATTACACGCGATCAAATTAAATAAGTTTTAAATCCGGCGAAAACGGGCGACAGTGGCGTGAATTCATGTTATAATGAATGGAGAACGGACCCGAAGGAGGCAATGACAATGAGCGAATTTGTCATCATGACGGACTCTTCCTGCGATCTTCCCGCTTCCCTGGCCGAACAGATGGAGCTGACGGTGCTCCCGCTGTACGTGGACGTGGACGGCCAGAAGTACACCAATTATCTGGACGAGCGGGAGATTTCCTTTGCTGAAATCTATGCCAAGCTGCGCACGAAGTGCCCGGCCAAGACCTCCGCGGTAAACATGAACGACTTCATGGGGCCCATGGAAGGCCTCTTGAGCGAAGGGAAGGACGTGCTGTACATCGGCTTCTCCTCCGGCCTCAGCGGCACCTTCAACGCCGGCGCGCTGGCGGCGAGGGAGCTGACAGAAAAGTATCCGGAACGCAGGATCTACGCGGTGGATTCCCTGTGCGCCTCCATGGGACAGGGGCTCCTGGTGTGGCACGCCTGGCAGAAGAAGCAGGCCGGCGCGAGCATCGAGGAGGTGCGCGATTTCGTGGAGGCCACGAAGCTGCACCTGTGCCACTGGTTCACCATCGACGATCTGATGTTCCTCAAGCGCGGCGGGCGCATCTCCGGCGCGACGGCGGTGGTGGGCAGCATGCTCAGCATCAAGCCCGTGATGCACGTGGACAACGAGGGGCATCTGATCAAGGTGGACACCGCCCGCGGCCGCAAGGCCTCCATCCGGGCGCTGGCGGAAAAGGCGAGCCAATTGGGAGAAAACCTCGAGGAGCAGACCGTCTTCATCTCTCACGGCGACTGCCTCGACGACGCCAACTTCCTGGCAGACATCATGCGCAGCCGCTTCAACGTGAAGGACGTGGTGATCTCCTACGTCGGTCCGGTCATCGGCGCGCATTCTGGCCCCGGCACGGTGGCGCTGTTCTTCCTGGGAAAGGAAAGATAACGGATTCATGCGCACACGGCGATGAACAGGGGGCGTCATCATGCAGACACTGGACGTGATCGCCCATATCCACACCGATTTTCCCTCAAAGTTCGGCATTCCCCGCCAGAGCGGGCTGGTCGACGCGCTGAAGGGCGAGATCGTGTTCACCGAAAAGTATCGCGACGCCAGCGCGCTTCGTGGCATCGAAGGCTACAGCCACCTGTGGCTGATCTGGCAATTCTCCAAGTCCGTGACGGAGCGCTTCTCCCCCACCGTCAAGCCGCCGAGGCTGGGCGGCAATCGGCGCGTGGGCGTGTTCGCCACGCGCTCGCCCTTTCGCCCGAACCCGTTGGGGCTGTCGTGCGTAAAGCTGGAGAAGGTGGAATGGCACACGCCCAGCGGGCCGGTGCTGCGCGTGGCCGGGGCCGACCTGCTGGACGGCACGCCGATCTATGACATCAAGCCCTACCTGCCCTATGTGGACAGCCATCCGGACGCCGCCGGCGGATTCACCGACCGGATCGATTACGCCCGACTGTCGGTGGATTTCCCGGCGGCGCTGCTGGACAGGATTCCCGGGGAGAAGCGGGAGGCGCTGATAGAGGTGCTGGCCCAGGACCCCCGCCCCGGCTATCGACACGAGGCGGACGCCCGGCACTACGGCGTCGAGTTCGCAGGGTTTGACGTGCGGTTCGTGGTGGACGGCGAGGTGCTCAGGGTCGTTGAGGTCGAAGCCCTGACAAAAAAATGAGCGACGGTATCCGTCGCTCGTTTTATTTGGCCTACGCGATTTCCAGCGCGATCTCCATCATCTTCGTAAAGGTGTTCTGCCGATCCTCGGCGGGCAGGCTCTCGCCGGTCACCAGGCTGTCGGAGATCGTCAGCAGCGCCAGCGCGTTCTTCCCGGCGGCGGCGGCGTTCAGGTAGAGCGCGTAGGCTTCCATCTCCACGCAAAGCACGCCCAGCTTTTGCAGGATCGGCGTGGCGCTGTAATCACCCTGGCCGTAGAAGGCATCGCTGGAGCAGATCGGGCCGGGCACCAGATGCTGGCCCAGCTTTTCCGCCGCGGCCGCCGCCTCGGTGAGCAGCTTGTAGGAGCAGCAGGGCGCGAGGGTGCCGTTGAAGGCGAAGGAGGCGCCGTAGTTGGAATCGGTGTAGGCGCTCATGGCGGCCACCACGTCGCGCAGGTGCAGCTTGTCCGTCAGCGCGCCGGCGGAGCCGATGCGGATGATGTTTTCCACGCCGTAGAAGTTGAACAGCTCATAGGAATAGATGCCGATTGCCGGCATGCCCATGCCGGAAGCCATCACGGAGACGCGCTTGCCGTTGTATTCGCCGGTATAGCCCTGAACGCCGCGAACGTTGTTCACCAGCTCCGCATTCTTCAGATAGGTTTCAGCGATGAATTTCGCGCGAAGCGGATCGCCCGGTATCAGCACGGTGCGGGCAAACGCGCCCTCCGGGGCGTTGATGTGGGGAGTCGGAATGTTGCTCATAGTGTAATCCTCCATCGTGTATTGTTCAATCCAGCAGCACCTGCATGCCGTTATCGGAAAACACCCTCAAGAGGCGCGCGGCATAGGCCGCGTCCGCCTCCAGCAGCGCCCCGGCGCTCTCGATCACCACCAGCTGGCGCTCGCCAAGCTCGCCCAGGCAATCGTTCAGGGCGTCCAGATTGTTGCCGTAATAGTCCGGCAGGGACAGCTTTTCCCGCAATTCCGCGTGCAGGCCGGCGCGGCTGTCCATGCGCGCCCCATCCAATACAATCATCTAATACGCCTCCGGGAACATCTCTGTAAAGGTCTGGTAGTGGTCGTCGGTGTAATAGTACAGGCCGTCGGAGCTGAACAGCACCCGTTCCGCGCTCCGCTTCCTGCCCCGGTAGTTCGCGTCGCACTCATACCAGGTGCGGCCCTTTTCTTCCGGGAGCTGGCCTTCGTAGTTGCCGAAGCGGTCGCCGCCGATGCTCTTGCCCGGGGCCACTTCGCCTACATAGTTGTACCGGCTGTCCCACCCCAGGGCCTTGGCCTCCTTCTTCGTGATGAAGTTCTCCGGCAGCTCGCCGAACAAGGCCAGGTAGTTGACGATCTGCTGCGGGTCTGTCACCGGCAGTTCAAAGTCCTCCGGCGTCAAAGCAGCCTCCTGCGATCCGTCGTCCTCATAGGCCGCGTCACCGCCGTCATAGTCGTCTGACAGGCCATAGAGGCCGCGGAGCAGGTCGCGCCAATCCTCCGCGACGGCCGCCGTCACCGCCGAAAGCGCCAGGAGCAGCGCCATCAGCAGCGCCATCAGGCGCCTGAGATGCCTTTGCACGGGTAATCCCTCCCCTTATTCGGCGGCGAAGGCGCTCCGCCGCCGCTTCTTTCGCGTCACTTCTTTTTCCGGTACAGCTTTCCTCGCGCGCCCTTTGCGTCGTGAATGGCGTAGAGTGCGGCGCTGGCGGCGTCCGCTTCCTCGTCCCGCGGCAGCGCCGGCATCAGGCCGGTGCACTCCGTGCTGGACGCGACCGTCTCCGAGCCGGAGAACGGATCGCGGTTCGCTTCCTTCATGCAAATCACCTCCCATTGGACATTTTGTCCGTTCGAAGGCGTTTGTATAACTATATTTTAACCGATTGCCGACGCGCCGTCAACCCAAAAGGCGCGGTTTTCGGGGCCGCAAGAACGGTTTTTGAGCAGTTACGGCGCGGTTTTTAATCGACGTGCCCTTGAATGACCGTCGGGTCTATGGTATAATCTGCGCATGAGGTGTGAATAAAATGTCAAAATACAAAATTGGCAATATCCGCATTCCCGAAGATCCGCCCACCGGGCCGAGCTTCCTGGCGATCATCATACTGTTCTGCATCCCCGAATTCATCACGAAGGTGGTCGGCGGCGTTTTGCTGTACAGGCGGCTTCGCAACGAGACGCTCCGCAAGCGCTATAAGCTGTTCCGGCGCTATGCCAACGCGATCGTTTCCCGCGACACGGTGAGCATCCGCGGCCTGGCGGCGGAGATGGGCCTGTCCACCAGCGAGGTGGCCAGCGGCCTGCAGACCATGATCGACGAGGGCATGATCGACGGAAACGCCTACATCGACCGCAGCCACATGACGCTTCACATGGGGTCGGTCCGGCAGGAAGCGCCGCAGGCCCAGGGGCCCGTGGTCAACGTGTTTGTCAACGCGGAGGATCGCGCCCGCACCGTGGCCGAAGCGACGGCGAAGCAGGCCCAAAAGGCGCAGGAAGAAGCGCCCGAGCCGAAGCGCAAGGCGTCCGATCTCCGCAAGACCGGCATGGAGAGCGAGGATTTTGAGGCCAAGCTGCGGGAGATCCGCCATCTGAACGACGAGATCGAAGACAGCGCCGTCTCCGATCGAATCGACCGCATCGGCGAGTTGACCGCCAGCATCTTCCGCGTGGTGCAGGAAAAGCCGGAGCACACCGAGGAAGTGCGAAAATTCATGAACTACTACCTGCCGACCACCCTCAAGCTGCTGAAATCCTACAGCCTGATGGAAAAGCAGAGCTATCAGGGCGAGAACATCCAGGCTTCCAGGAAAAAGATCGAGGACGTGCTGGACACCCTCACCCACGCCTTTGAGAAGCAGCAGGACCGCCTGTTCCGGACCGAAGCGATCGACGTGGAGACCGACATCTCGGTGCTGGAGACGATGATGGCGCGCGACGGCCTGACCGAACAGGAGGGCATGTCGCTCGGAGGGCATTAAATATACCGACGTCGGTTTGTTTTGCTCTTCACGGATACTTGGGAAATGAACGAAATGTAGTTCGCCCATCATACGCACAAATCCTTCGCTGCGCTCAGGATGACAGGGATTTCGATACGCTGTCATCACGAGCGAAGCGAAGGATCTGTACATTTTGTACACATTCGGCATGAAAACGAAACAATCTGTGGATTGCCCGGTTTCATCCCACAGCTTTTCATGAAGAGCCTTTTTATTCAAACCAGTCGATCATCTGATTCGCGTAGTCGCCCACGTTGAACACCCAGTCGGTCAAAAATGCCTCCCAGGAGCCGCCGTCGACAGCGTCCATGGCGGCGACGAGGTCCATTTCCGCAAGGGTCTTCCCCATTCTTCCCATTTCATGGAAGTTTTTCAGGCCCGCGAGCAGGCCCTCCAGCCCCATGGCCTCGCGCAGCTCGTGCAGCACCACCGCGCCGCGCTTGAGCACCACAAGGTCGTATTCCCGGGCGTTGAACAACGCGGCGTCGCTGGTCATGCGCAGCCCGCCGGGCACGGTCTGTTGCAGCGCGCTCACCCAATCGCGATTGATGGCCTCCAGGAACGCGCTGTGGCCCTCCCGTGCCTCCAGGAGCAGCCAAGCCACATACGCGCTCACGGAATCGCTGAGCCAGGCGTCCGCCGACGGCTCCACCCATGCCGAAAGGCCGAAGTATTGCTGGGCGATGCCAAAACGCAGGCCTTGGGCCAGGGCTGCCGCATTCCCCGGGCGGAGGAGGGCGTCGGAGACCCAGATCGCGCCGGTAAAGGGCAGCGCGCCCAGCGGATAGTCCGATTGAACGATGTCCAGCGTCTCGACGGGGAAATCGCCGAACCACGCCTCGCACTGTTCGACGGCGCTCACGGCGATATCCAGCGTCCTCCCCGCCGTTCCGCGGACGTTCGTCAGCAGGCGGATGCGCACGCCGGAGGCCGTCTCTCGCTCGTAGGCGCGCCAGCGGCGCCCAAAGGAGAGGGCGAAGTCCCGCGCGTTTTCGGCAACGATGCGCCAGGCGGTTCCGTCTCGGTCGATCCGGCCCGTCCCGGCGGGCACATAGCCCTCCGGCAGCGTCAGCGTCACGTCGAAGTCGGCGGCGTCGGTGTCCAGCCAGCGGGTGTGCGCCAGCGGCCGCTTGGGAATGAATTCGCCGTATGGGGCGCTGTAGGGCGCGGGGGCAAGGTAGAACGCGCTGAGGCGCACGTCCGTCCCGCCGACGCCCTGAAAGGCCCCGCAGGTCATCAGCAGCAGGTAGTAGTCAAACTCAAAGGCGCCCGTAGCGCCCCCCTCAAGGGCGCAATCCACCCGCACGGCCAGTTCCTCTTCGCCCTGAAAGCCATAATCGGTCGGCTCGCCGTTGAATCGCGCCTGCCGCAGGTCGACGCCTGCGGGGGCGTAGCCGGCGAAAAACACCGCTTCCAGGTCCTCGGGCTCGTACATCAGGGCGCTCTCCCGGCGAAACATGTTGCCGGCGGCGTAAAACACCACGGCGTCCAGCCGCCGGGGAGACGGGTTGGTATAGATGAGGCGCTGCGTGATGTGCAGCGCCTGTTCATCGGGCAAGTATTCCATTGAAATCGTGTATTGATCCCGGGTTGACGAGCCGACTTTGGTCGGTTCTTCGCCCAGGGCGCTCACCAGCGCGCCGACCACCACGCCGCCCGCCAGCAGGACCGCCAGCACGATCGCCAGTATGCGTATCAGCTTCTTGTTTCGCATGGGCCTGTCCTCATTCCACCGGGCGAATGCTGTTCAGCGGCCAGATGACCTGGCGCACGTGGCCAACGATCATGCTCTTGCTGATGGGGCCGACGTTGTTCGCGGTGTCGCCGTCGTTGCCGGAGCCGCCCTCCACGCCCGGGCCGTTCCAGTCGCGGGAATCGTGGCTGTTGTAGCGGTTGTCGCCCACCACGAAGTATTCGTCATCACCCAGCACATAGGCCTCGTAGTCGAAGGGGCTTCCGTAGGTGTAGAACTCGGAAAAACGCTCGTCCAGCACCTCGTCCACCGTCTCGCCGTCGCGCTCGAAGACCACGTGGGTCGCGCCGTTTTCGCAGTAGATGGTGTCCCCGGGGACGGCCACCACGCGCTTGACAAAGTATTCCTTGGTCTTGAACAGGCCGAACCAGTTGTGCATCCGGCCGGGATAGTTGCAGATCACCACGGTGTCGCGCGCCACGTCGCCGAACTTCACATCCGTCACCGTCACAAACAGGCGTTCGCCGTTCGCCAGCGTATCGGCCATGGACTGGCCGTCCACGCGGATGATGCGGAACAGGAAGGACTGGATGACCACGACGATCAGCACCGCGGAAACCAGCGCGATGGTCCATTCGCGCAGCTCCTTCAGCACCTTGGCCTTGCCGGTCAGTTTTTTCTTGCCCTTATCATTACCGACTTCAGTCTGTTTTTCAACCTCTTCACCGACTTTGGTCTGTTCTTCGACGTTCTCCAGCGGTTTTCCGTTGTTCTGTTCCATATTCTGGTCTCTCCTGACGTTTAAACTTATTGGATCGGGCCGAAGCGGTCCAGCGGCAGCAGTCTCCACCGAACCCTGCCCAGCAGATCTTCCCTTGAAATCGGGCCCATGTCGTCCATGCGGCTGTCGTAGCTCTCCTCGCGGTTGTCGCCCAGGGCGAGGTATTCGTCTTCTCCCAGCTCGACGGCGTAATCGTCGGTATGGCCGACAGCGTAGGGCTCCTCGACGGTCTCCCCGTTGATCGTGAGCCTGCCGCCGGAGAAGGCGACGCGATCCCCGGGCAGGGCGACGATGCGCTTGATATAGCGGTCCTCCCGGTTCGGAAAGCTGCACTCCACCACGTCGCCGCGCTTTGGCTCCCCTGCAAGGTAGTCAAAGCGTGTAACCAGGGTCAGATCGCCGTTTAGAAGCGTGTCCTGCATGGAAACACCCGCCACGCGCACCGTGCCGACGCTGTAGTTCCGGATCGCGAGCCCCGCGCCGAGCGCGAGCACGAGCGCCAGCATGAGAAGCGCGGCGCGTTTTTTCATGCCTCGGCCTCCGCGGCGCTCTCCACCAGCTTTTTTACGCGCTTTTCAAAGACCGGGCGCTCCAGCATCACGATGCGCTCGCACTTCTCACAGCGCATCTTGATGTCCGCGCCTACGTAGGTGACGCGCCACAGGTCGTTTCCACAGGGATGCGCCTTGCGCATCTTCACGAGATCGCCCACGTGCAGAAGCATTTCCTCGCCTCCCATGCCGTATTATAGGGGATGAATATTGCCTCAGTGTGAATTCTGGAATAACGATTGTAAAGGATGGGGTCTATCTCGGCAGCGCGAAGTAGTGGCTTCCCCCGGCGACATCCCCGACGCAGAGCGCCAGCTCGCCCAGATAGGCCGGCACCGCCAGCTCCCGCTTCAGCGCGCCCTCGCGCTTGCTGCGGGCAAACTCCGCCATCACCTGGTAGCCCTCGTCCCGAAGGTAGCCCACGGACCAGTTGTCCACGATGTCAAGCTCGCCGACGCCCTCCGGAAGGCCCTCGACGGGCGCGGAAAAGCCCTCCAGGACGACGTGATAGAAGCCGACGCCAGCGTGCACCGACGCAGAACATACCGACGTCGGTTTGTTATCGTCGGCCAGGATGCGATAATCCGCGCCGTTCAGCCTTCGCCGGGCGATATTCAGCGTCAGCGGGCTGCGGTCGATGCCGATGAAGTTGCGCCCGTTCAGCTTCGCGGCCTCCAGAGTGGTGGCGCTGCCCGCAAACGGGTCCAGCACCCAGTCGCTGGGCCGCGAGGCACACTTGACGATGCGATCCAGCAGCGACAAAGGCTTCTGCACGTCGAAGCCGGTGCGCTCCGGGTCCTTTTGCTGGAGGTGCGCCAGATCCTGCCACACGTCCGTCGGCGCGATGGGATCGTCGTCGTAGTAGGTGTAGACGCGCCCGCCGGAGCGGATCGAGCGATAGACGCGCCCGTCCGGGTCCACGTGGCGGCGCATGTGGCTGGTGCGGGGCTTCTCCCGCGGCGCCTTCACCGCGTCGATGTTGAAATCGTACCTCTCGGTCTTGCGGTAGAACAGGATCACGTCGTGCTTGCGGCTGAAGTGGTGGATGCTGCGGCCCCCGCTCTGGTAGACCCAGACGATCTCGTTGAGCAGGTTTTCCTCCCCGAAGATCTCGTCCATCAGCAGGCGCACATGGGGATGGGCGCGATAATCCAGGTGAACGAAGATCATGCCCTCTTCCGACAGCAGGCGGCGGGACAACTCCAGCGCGCGGCGCATCATGGCGAGGTATTCCTCGCGGCTCTGCCTGTCCGCGAAGCTCTCCAGCACGAAGCTGCCCTTGCCGCGGCGCCACTCCTCCTCGCCTACGCGCACGCGCATATAGAAGCGATCGCCGGTCATGAAGGGCGGGTCCATGTAGATCAGCTTGATCCTGCCCTCCCATTCCGCCAGCAGCGCCTCCATGCGCTCAATGGCGTCGCCCAGCAGGAACATGCCCTTCACGCCGCCTGGGGCGGGATGCCATTCCGCCCTGACCTGTATCTGCTCCAGCGCCATCTGTCACACCGCCTTCATCTGCAATGCCTCCATTATACCAGCTTTCCGGGCCTGTTACAAGTCATCCCGGTCTACTTTAAGATACTGTTAACTTTCGCTCCTTGTCCAACCTGGCGCGTCGCATTCAGCGTCTTTTGGCGTGAACGCAGAATTGAAAACGGAGGTGATTTGCATGGTGGTTGGCAGCATACTGGCAGCCGGAAGAGGCACGCGCCTCGGCTCGGAGCGCCCGAAGCAATACCTGGAGGTGCTGGGCAAGCCGGTGCTGGCGTGGACGCTGGAGCAATTCGAGGCGAGCACCGTCATCGACGCCATTCAGGTCGTCTGCCGGGCGGAAGATGAGAGCACGGTCCGGGCCATCGCGAGGCAATACGGGATCGACAAGCTGCGCTGGGTTGTCCCCGGGGGCGAGAGCTGCCCGCTGTCCATAGCAAGCGGCGTGAAACACCTGCGCGGCATCCTTTCGGAGGCGGATGTATTCGTGCTGCACATGGGCGTCAGCCCCCTCGTGACCCCTGGCGATATCGCCCAATCGGTCGAACTGTGCCGGGAGAAGGGCTGCTGCTTCACGATGCATCCGGTCAACATCTGCATGGCGCGCCGGGGTGGCGACGGCTGGGCCGACACAGACGCGCCCAAGGAGCAGTTCATCGAACTGAACACGCCCTGGGCCTTTCGGTTCGGGGCCGTCTCCGGGCTGTATGCGCGCCTTGAAGAAGAAGGATACCGTCTGAAGGATGCCGATTACACGTTGAGCCTTTGGCTGGCGGACGGGCGGCAGGCCTGGTATGCCCGGGGCAGCGACCAGGGGCGCATGAAGATCACGACGGCGCACGATCTGACGCTGCTCGAGGCATATCTTGCGCGACAAACCACAAAAGCGAGGGATGAAGCATGCGAAGCTGTATCGCGACCATAGACGCGGGCACCGGCGGCGTGAGATGCGTGATATTCGACGAAACGGGTACGGCGCTCTGTGAAGACTATCGGGAAATGCCGACCTCCTACGGCCCCGGCGGCAGGGCCGAGCAGGACCCCGTGCAGCTGGTCCGAAGCGCGTTCGACGCGGTGCGCGGCGCGCTGCTTCGCGGCAATGCGGATGCCGCGCGAATCGCTGGCGTCGTCGTCACCGGCACCCAGACCACATTCGTGCCCCTGGACGCAGACGGCAGCTGCCTGACAAACATCATCCTCTGGCAGGACGCGCGGGGGCTGGAGATGCTGCCTCAGATCCTCGCGCGCCTCGCCGCCTCCGGAATGAGCGAAAGCGACCTCTACCGGCGCACGCTCAGACCGTTGGACGCGCTGCTGGCAGGCGCCAAGCTCCTCTGGCTCCGCGAACGGGAGCCTGGTATCTACGGGAGGATCCACCGGCTGGCAAATCCGCAGGCCCTGCTGTCGCATGCCTTCGGCGCGCCTGAAATCACCGTCGATCCTTCGGACGGCGGCTGGTGGCTCTCCCACGACGCCGTGACCCTCGAGGTGGACCCGGAGCTGATCGGGCTGTTCGGCCTGGACCCCCGCCACTTCCCCACCCTTGTGGATTCTGGCGCGCAAATCGGCCGCGTCTCGTCGGAGGCCGCCGTCCGGACGGGATTACTGGAGGGCACGCCGATATTTCAGGGCGCGGTGGACCAGTGCTGCGCGGCACTCGGCGCCGGTAACGACGGAAGGGGCAGCATCGGCACGCTGTGTCTCGGGACGGCGGGCGTCGTCATGCGCTGCGGGCCTGAGATCGTTCCTGACCCGCTTGAGCGCTATTACGTCCTCCATTACCCGGCCGGTGGCTACGCGCATGAGATCGCCGTGCCGGTGGCGGCCTCGGCCTTTCGGTGGGTGCGGGACGTGCTGTATCCCGGCAGCGCCGCCCGGACAGCGGATGTCTATCGAAGCATGGACGCCGAGGCGATGCGATCCCCCGTCGGCGCAAACGGCATGGTCTTCCTCCCTCATTTGGCAGGCAGCATCTACCCCGACATGAACGCCGACATCCGCGGCGGGTGGCTGGGGGCGTCGCTCGCCAGCCGCCGGGCGGACCTGATCCGCGCCGCTCTGGAGGGGATATGCTATGGGATGCGACGGATCATGGAGGCCGCCGGATGCCGCTTTGAAACGCTTCGCCTGCTGGGCGGCGCGACCCGCTCGGAATTCTGGAACCGGATGCAGGCCGATGTTTACGGCTGTCCGGTGGAGACCGTTTGTGCTCGGGAGGCCAGCGCCCTGGGCGCGGCGATGATCGCCGCCGCGGGAGCGGGACTCTATGAAAGCCTTCCGCGGGCGGTGCGGGCCATGACCTCGGTGAAGCGGCGCTACGAGCCGGACCCGGACAGCGCGAGGCGCTACGACGCCTGCTACCGGGCCTGGCAGGCCTGCCTGGACGGACTGACGCCCCGGGCGTTCGAGACGCTGGCAGGATTGCGCTGAATGGAGGCGGGAGCCGTGTTCTATCGTCAAAAGCTGGCCTTCCGGCGCTTCTGCGCGCGCCACAAGCATCTTTACAGGGTGTTCTCCCGGTGGTTTCGGCGGGACACCAATCGCGCCCTGAGAGAGGCCCGCAAGCGGGACGGCATCGATCACAACCTTGTCCTGTTCTGCTCCTATCGCATGGAGGCGTACAACGATAACCCCTTCTACATTTCCGAAGCGCTGCACGCCATGCGCCCACAGACGGAGATCGCCTGGATGTTCACCGACGTGGCGCGGGCCCGGGCGCGATTTGACATTCCCGGCTATGTGCGCTGCGTCCAGTGGGACACCCCGGAAGGGCTGTATGTGCTTGGACGGGCGCGGGTCCTGGTGGACAACTGGCGCAAGAAGGACTACCTGTGCCTGGGCCGGGAGCAGGTCTACCTGTTCAGCCCGCACCACGACCGCAGCTTCAAGCACGGCGTGCTCAGCAGCAAAAACCGGCTGTATCGGCGGGTGCTGGAGGCCCACGCGGACGTCGCCACGATCGGCTCCGAATTCAACCGTCGCTTTCTTCGGAAGGCCTATCACTTTCGCGGACCGACCCTGGACG
The DNA here is from genome assembly GCA_902799045.1 of uncultured Eubacteriales bacterium. GTDB lineage: Bacteria > Bacillota > Clostridia > Christensenellales > Aristaeellaceae > UBA2862. The sequence goes on along the minus strand of CADBZH010000002.1, from coordinate 117,145 downwards.
TCGGCCTGCCACGAAACGATATCCTGCTTCGGGACGACCCGGCGGATGAACGGCGCATCCGCGAAAAGCTGGGCCTCGACAGCGGGACACGCCTCTTGCTCTACGCGCCCACCTTCCGCGACGCGGACACGGAAGCGGGCCGACGGCAGGCCGTGCCGCTGGACCTCGAGCGCGTTCTCGAGGTGGTGCGGCAGGCGTTTGGCGGAAAGTGGCTCTGCCTGTGCCGCGCGCACTACGCCTCCCTCGGCCTGGATATACGTAGAACAGCGGCTTCGGGGCTTGTGAGAGACGTCACGGATTATCCGGAAATGGCGGAACTGCTTCGGGTGGCGGACGCCCTGATCACGGATTACTCCTGCTGCGCCGGTGATTTCGCACTGAGGGAGAAGCCGATCTGGCTGTATGTGGCGGACATCGATGACTATACCCGGCACAACCGAAGGCTCTTCCTGAATCCGTTGGACACGCCCTTTCGGTGCGCCAGGACGCCCGCCGAGCTGGAGACCCTGATCCGAACGACCGACCAATGGAGCGCCAGGGCCAATTGCAGGGAGATCCTCGCCTTCTTCGGCGAATTTGAAACGGGCCGCGCCGCCATGGCGGCCGCCGAGTATATCTGCGGGAAGCTGGTCTAGACCAGCTTCCCGTATTTTCCGGATACCCAGCCCTCGCGCCCTTCATAGTCCACCTTGAGCCAGCGGGTGGCCTCGTCGATCTCGCCCAGCCAGGTGAGCCGGTCGCCCGCGTGAGCGACGCCCAGCTTCCTGCCGTCCCGGTTCGGCACGGCGCGCACATAGCAGTTGCCGCCCACGATTTCCACCAGCTTCGGTTTCGCGGCGGGAGCGTCCAGGCGGGCGAGCGTCTTTTCCATGGCGGAAAGCGTCTTTGGACCGAAGACGCCGTCGTCCGCGAGGTCGTGATCGCGCTGGAACGCCTTCAGCGCCAGCTCCGTACCGTCGCCGAAGTCGCCGTCCGCGCCCCATTTGCCGCAATCGTAGCCCAGCCGGATCAGGTTCGTTTGAAGCTGGCGCACGTCCTCGCCCTCGCTGCCGTTTTTGAGGAGCCTGTCGCCCAGCTTATCCGCCCCGGCCACGATGCCCTCATAGCTGAAGTACTTCGTCATCAGCCCCCAGTAATCCGGCTTGCGGGCGAGCAGCCGGGTCTGGACCACGCCGCTCATCACGCCCCGCGCCTCGATCAGATACCAGTCTCCACGCGGCTTATCCGCGCTCACGGGCTTCCAGAGGAAGGCCACATGGGTGAGGTCCGAGGCCGAATCGCCCCAGAAAACCGCCGCGCCCGCCACGCGATACTTCGGCGGGATCACGCCCGCGCCCTTCGGATCGCACCACTGGGCGTAATTGTAGCGGACCTTCGTGTTGATGTTCACGCCGGTGTAATCCCGGTACAGGCCCTCGGCCAGGCCGTTGCAGTCCCAGACCCGCAGGGCGTGCTCGCGCCAGTAGAGCGCCTTCTCCCGCTGGGCGCCCTTGTACTGGGTGAACCAGTGGCTGTTGACGGCCCACTGCTTCGGGTCCTGTCCCGTCGCGCCCATGATATAGCCGTCGTGCCGCTGGAGCGCCTCGCCCAGCTGCCGGGCAAACAGCTCGGCCGGCATACGCTTGATCGCCATTCTGCCGCCTCCTTTATTGCTCTCCCCGCATGTTATTCCGGGAAGGCCGAACAGGTTCCAATCGAACACATGTTTAAATCTTGCGAAGTCTGTTTTCAATATAAAATAAAGGTGCTATAATGGGTCTATATCGACGGATACCGAGGTGAAAGCCATGTTCCGGCTGCATTCCGAATACAAGCCCACCGGCGACCAGCCCCAGGCCATCCAGGCCCTCACCGAGGGGTTGGAAAAGGGCTACCGACACCAGGTGCTGCTGGGCGTCACCGGCTCCGGCAAGACCTTCACGATGGCGAACATCATCAAGAACGCGAACCGGCCCGCGCTGGTGATCGCGCACAACAAGACGCTGGCGGCCCAGCTGGCGGCGGAGTTCAGGGAATTCTTCCCGGAGAACGCCGTGGGCTATTTCGTGTCCTATTACGACTACTACCAGCCGGAGGCCTACATTCCCTCCACGGACACGTTCATCGAGAAGGACGCCTCCATCAACGACGAGATCGACCGCATGCGCCACAGCGCCACCAGCTGGCTGTCCGAGCGGCGGGACGTGGTGATCGTCGCCTCCGTCAGCTGCATCTACGGCCTGGGCGACCCAGAGGAATACGAGGGCCTGAGCGTCTCCCTGCGGGAGGGACAGGTGATCGACCGGGACGATCTGCTGCGCCAGCTGGTGGACATCCAGTTCACCCGAAACGACTTCGAGCCGGAGCGCGGCACCTTCCGGGTCCGCGGCGAGGTGATCGAGATCATCCCCGCGGCTTCGGAAAAGCGGGGCGTGCGCGTGGAGTTCTTCGGGGATGAGATCGAGCGCATCAGCGAGATCGACATGGTGACGGGCAAGGTGCTGCGGCTGATGAACCACGTGCTGATCTTCCCCGCCAGCCATTACGCCACCAGCAAGGACAAGCTGGACCGCTGCATCGTGAACATTGAAAACGACCTGGAGCAGCGGCTCCGGGACTTCCGGGAATCCGGGCGGCTGCTGGAGGCCCAGAGGCTGGAGCAGCGGGTGCACTACGACATCGAGATGATGCGGGAGATTGGCTATTGCAGCGGCATCGAGAACTATTCCCGCTACTTTGACGGCCGACAGCCCGGCCAGGCGCCCTTTACGCTGCTGGACTACTTCCCGAAGGATTTCCTCATCTTCATCGACGAGGCCCACGTGACCGTGCCGCAGATCCGCGCCATGTACAACGGCGACTTTGCCCGCAAGCGCACGCTGGTGGACTATGGCTTCCGCCTGCCCGCCGCCTACGACAACCGGCCGCTGAAGTTTCATGAATTCGAGGAGCGCGCCGGACAGACGATCTACGTCTCCGCCACCCCCGGTCCCTATGAATTGGAACGGGCGGACCAGGTGGTGGAGCAGATCATCCGCCCCACGGGCCTGATCGACCCGGAGATCGTCGTGCGCCCCGCCACCGGCCAGGTGGACGACCTGGTCGGCGAGATCAACAAGGTGACGGCGGACGGCGGAAGGGTCCTTGTGACGACCCTCACCAAGCGCATGGCTGAGAGCCTGACGCAATACCTGAAGGAGCTGGACGTGCGGGTGGAATACCTGCACAGCGACATCGAGACGCTGGAGCGCATCAAGCTGATCCACGGCCTGCGCAGCGGCGAGTTCGACGTGCTGGTGGGCATCAACCTGCTGCGCGAGGGCCTGGACATGCCGGAGGTCTCCCTGGTCTGCATCCTGGACGCGGACAAGGAGGGCTTCCTGCGCAGCGAGACCAGCCTGATCCAGACCATCGGCCGCGCGGCGCGGAACGTGGACGGGCGCGTCATCATGTACGCCGACGCCATCACCGACTCCATGCAGAGCGCCATCACCGAGACCAACCGCCGCCGGGAGATCCAGCAGAAATACAACGAGGCAAACGGCATCGAGCCGCAGACCATCCGCACCGCCATCCGCGAGCTGATGGAGGTCACCCGCAAGCCTGACGACGCGGACACCGCCGCAGGCCTCGACGAGGAGGAGAAGCGCATGGCCATCGAGCGGCTGGAGGAGCTGATGCTCCAGGCTGCCAACAACCTGGACTTCGAGAAGGCCGCCAAGTACCGCGACGAGATGCTGGCCCTGAAGGGCGAGAAGGTCATGGCAAACAACGAACAGTCCCGGCAAAGACGCAGGCGAAGGGAAAAGATGACGCACCGGAATCCGGGTTGACCTGTAGGAGACTGTCTCATAATCCCATCGGCCGTTCAATTTCCACCGTAGGGACGCCATAAATGGCGTCCGCGGGCGGCATATATGCCGCCCCTACGGCGTTGATCAGAAGTCGCATGTGTTTTGAAACAGCCCCATGGATGGGTGCCGTGCGTGCAAAGACCGGCTCAAGCGAATGAACGATGAGGTGATGATACATGATCGTCGCGACCCTGCTCCAGGCCGCCCTTTGGCTGTGGTTCCTCGGCTGTACCATCACCTATCAACTTGGAAAACACGTTTTGGTCGAAGGAATGGGCATCAAAAGCGCTGAGTTTGCCACGCTGTGCCTGTACAGCTCCGGATTGATTCTCTACCATTGCGCGCGACCCGCCGGCAAGTGGATCCTGCTGGCGATACTGTGCCTATGGTTCGTCGTGGAATTCTTCTGCCACTGATATTACACGATATTCGGCGCGTCCGAGAGAAAACTGAAGGGCTATAACGCCTGTTTCGGGAATACGATTCGCCTTTTTCCAATGAGTGACAAGAGGCTCGTTCCCGACCTCTATCATATTGTGCAGCACATACTGATCCTGCTGAACATCATTGTGTGCCTGGCAGCATGACGGAACGATGTTTTAAACTGAACCGGCAAATCACCGACCCAATAATCCCTTTGGAGGCGACCATGAAAAAGGTCAAGATCACCGTCAAGCGCATGGCCCGCTATGACGACCTGATGGCGCAGTACGAGAACCCCATCGAGCATGCCTGTTCGATGCGGCTGGGGCAGACCTTCATTTGCAACGGCTGGCAGCGGCCAGAGGGCATGTGCGACAGCGCCTGGGAGACCCTCTCCCCCTTCGTGATGACGCTGGCCCACGGCGGGGAGAATCTGTACGACGGCTGGATGAAGGACCCGAAGTCGGCCATGATCTCCTGCAACGACGGCTTCCGGCCGGTGAGCTTCCTGGTGGAAGTGCTGGAAGAGAGTGCGGAATAGGAGGCACACATGCCAAGAGCGCTGGTTTTGAATTGCAGTCCCGTGCGAAACGGCGCGACGGCGCGGATCGTCGATTGCGTCGCGGAACACCTCTCCGGCCGGTACGACGTGCGGCGCGCCTGCATCGACGACTTCCGCTTTGACTTCTGCCGGGGCTGCCGAAGCTGCCACAGCACGGCCAGGTGCGTCATGGACGACGACGTTTCGCGGCTGATGGGCGAATTCGAACAGGCGGACGCGATCGTGTGCGTTTCCCCCTCCTACTGGGCGGACGTTCCCGGCCAGTTCAAGGCCTTCATCGACCGCTGCACGCCCTGGTGCAACACCCATGAGCCCCATGCCAGCCTCTCCTCCGGCAAGCGCGGCTACGCCATCGCGCTGCGCACCGGGCCGGGGATGAAGGAGTGCGAGCGGATCATCGCCACCATCGAGCACTTCTACGGCCATCTGGAGATCGAATGCCGCGGCAGCCTGGGGCTGTGCGGCGTGGAGAGGCGCGAGGACGTGGGCGGCAGGCTGGATGAAATCGCGGCTTTCTGCGAAAATTTGGAGGTTGAACGATGACTGACACTGAGCTCCAAAGCCTGATCGACCGCTCGCTGTTTGCGGACCTGGGCTACATCGGCGCGGACGGGGCGCCCGCCATCCGCCGGGTTTTCTGTGTGTGGCACCGCGGCATCGGGGCGCACCTGATTTCCACCAACACGTCCTCCGGCCATGTCAGGGCGCTCTTTGAGCACCCCGAGGCCTGCCTGTACTTTGCCGACAGCGAGGCCTTCGAGGGCGCCTGCCTGACCGGTCGGGCCGTGCCCACGCGCCGCGAGGACTATCGCCGGCTGCTGTGGAACGACGGCGACGAGAAGTACTATCCGCTGGGCGTGGACGACCCCGACTACACCATCATCGAATTCATCGCCGACCGGGCGGACTACTACCGCTACGACGGCAAGGGCACATTGTCGAAGGACGAGCTGCAAACGATGGATGCCGACAAGGCTTTCGAGAACGGATACAGGCGCTGCTGCGCCGAACAGGAAGACCAAACGGAGGGTTGAGGTATGAGCGAGATCGAGCGCTATGACATCAACGAGCAATGGGCCCATTCCGGCATCATCAAGGCCGGAAGCCTGTGCTTCATCGGCTACTGCGTCGGGAATATCGGCCAGGACATCGAGGCACAGGTGAACGGCGCGATCGATCATATGGAGCGCCGGCTGGCCCTGGTGGGCCTGACACTCGAAAACGTGGTGCAGATGGACTGCCTTTTTCGGGACGTGTGGAACATCCCCGTCATGGAGAAGGTCATCAAGGAGCGCTTTGGCGGGAAGTATCCCGTCCGCAAGTCCATACAGACCGAGTTCGCCCATGTGGGCGGCCAGGACGGCCTGCTGTTCCAGCTGGACGGCATCGCGTACTGCGGCGATTGATCGACGCCTTTCCCGGAGGGGAAGGCACGGAAGCGCGGCAGCCACTGTCCCTAATCCCTAATCTTTAATCCCTGATTCCTAATCCCTGATCCCTAAAAGAGGTACGAGCTTTGAACATCAACGAAATCATCATCAAGGGTGCGCGAGAGCACAACCTGAAGAACGTGAACCTGGTCATTCCCCGAAACAAGCTGATCGTGATGACCGGCCTGTCCGGCAGCGGCAAGAGCAGCCTGGCGTTCGACACCATCTATGCCGAGGGCCAGCGGCGCTATGTGGAGAGCCTGTCCAGCTATGCCCGGCAGTTCCTGGGCCAGATGGAAAAGCCGGACGTGGACTACATCGAGGGCCTGTCCCCCGCCATCTCCATCGATCAGAAGACCACCAGCCGCAACCCGCGCTCCACCGTCGGCACGGTGACGGAGATCCACGACTACCTGCGCCTGATGTACGCGCGCATCGGCGTACCCCACTGCCCCAAGTGCGGCAAGCCCATCCGCCAGCAGACGGTGGACCAGATCGTGGACCAGATCCTGGCCCTGCCGGAGCGCACGAAGCTGATGATCCTCGCGCCGGTGGTGCGGGGCCGCAAGGGCGAATTCGTGAAGATGCTGGAGGACATGGCCAAACAGGGCTATGTGCGCGCCCGCATCGACGGCGAGCTCTATGAACTGTCGGAGCTTCCGAAGCTGGCCAAGACCAAAAAGCACACCGTGGAGATCGTGATCGACCGCCTGGTCGTACGCCCGGACATCCAGCAGCGCCTGACGGACTCGCTGGAGACTGCCATGAAGCTGTCGGAGGGCCTGGTGATCGCCTCGGTGATCGACGGCGAGGATATGCTGTTCAGCCAGAACTACGCCTGCCCGGACTGCGGCATCTCCATCGGCGAGCTGGCGCCCCGCATGTTCTCCTTCAACAACCCCTACGGCGCCTGCCCCACCTGCACCGGCCTGGGCGTGCTGATGAAGATCGACCCGGCCATCGTGATCCCCGATCCAGGCAAGTCGCTGAACGAGGGCGCGATCCAGGTAATGGGCTGGAACAGCGCCGAGATGGACTCCATGGCTCACCTGTACCTCCAGTCCCTGGCGGACCACTACGGCTTCTCGCTGGACACGCCGGTGGCCGACCTGCCGGAGAGCGTGGTGGACATGCTGCTCTACGGCACCAAGGGGGAAAAGATCAAGATCAGCTATACCCGCGGCGACGGCGGCGGCACCTTCTCCGCGCCCTTCGAGGGCATCGTCACCAACCTGGAACGCCGCTATCGCGAGACCAACAGCGACGCCATGAAGGCCACCTACGAGGGCTATATGGCGGAGATCCCCTGCCCCGATTGCAAGGGCAAGCGTCTGAAGAAGGAAAGCCTGGCCGTCACCATTCAGGAAAAATCCATCGCCGAGATTTCCGATCTTTCCGTACGGGACTGCCGCCAGTTCTTTGAGAACCTCAGCTTCACCGAAAAGGAGCGGATCATCGCGCACCAGATCCTCAAGGAGATCCGCTCGCGCCTGGGCTTCCTGAGCGACGTAGGCCTGGGCTACCTCACCCTGTCCCGCAGCGCGGGCACCCTCTCCGGCGGTGAGGCCCAGCGCATTCGCCTGGCTACGCAGATCGGAAGCGGCCTGGTGGGCGTGCTGTACATCCTGGACGAGCCGTCCATCGGCCTGCACCAGCGGGACAACCGCAGGCTTCTCAACAGCCTGAAGGGGCTGCGCGACCTGGGCAACACGCTGATCGTCGTCGAGCACGACGAGGAGACCATGCTGGACGCGGACTGGATCGTGGACGTCGGCCCCGGCGCTGGCATCCACGGCGGCGAGATCGTGGCCGAGGGCACGCCGCGCCAGATCATGGACAACCCGAATTCCCTGACCGGACAGTACCTGTCGGGCAAACGCTTCGTGCCGATTCCCGCCGCACGCCGTGCCCCGGCGGGCTGGCTGACAGTGCGCGGCGCGAAAGCCAACAACCTGAAGAACATCGACGTGCGCTTCCCGCTGGGCGTGATCACCTGCGTCACCGGCGTCTCCGGCAGCGGCAAGAGCAGCCTGGTGAACGAAATCCTGTACAAGTCCCTCTCCCGCACGCTGAACCGCAGCCGCCAGCGCGCCGGGGCCCACACGAGCATCGACGGTGTCGATCAGCTGAACAAGATCATCGCCATCGACCAGAGCCCCATCGGCCGGACCCCCCGAAGCAACCCCGCCACCTACACCGGCCTCTTCGACATGATCCGCGACGTGTTCGCGTCCACGCCGGACGCCAAGGCCCGGGGCTACAAGCCAAACCGCTTCAGCTTCAACGTGAAGGGCGGGCGCTGCGAGGCCTGCTCCGGCGACGGCATCATCAAGATCGAGATGCACTTCCTGTCAGATGTCTACGTGCCCTGCGAGGTGTGCAAGGGCCACCGCTACAACCGGGAGACGCTGGAGGTGCGCTACAAGGGCAAGAACATCTACGATGTGCTGGAGATGACCGTGGACGAGGCACTGGAATTCTTCCGGCCCATCCAGAAGATCGCGCGAAAGCTGGAGACCATGCGGGACGTGGGCCTGGGCTATGTGAAGCTCGGCCAGCCCGCCACCACCCTCTCCGGCGGCGAAGCCCAGCGCGTCAAGCTGGCGACGGAGCTGTCCCGGCAGGCCACGGGCCGGACGATCTACGTGCTGGACGAGCCCACCACGGGCCTGCACGTGGCGGACGTGGAACGGCTGATCCAGGTGCTGGACCGGCTGGCCGAGGCCGGGAACACCGTCGTGGTGATCGAACACAACTTGGACGTCATCAAGACCGCCGACTGGATCATCGACCTCGGTCCGGAGGGCGGCGACGGCGGCGGCACGGTGGTCACCGCAGGCACACCCGAGCAGGTCGCCGAATGCGACGACAGCTTCACCGGGCAGTATCTGAAGCGGGCGCTGGACAACTGGGGACGGGACAAATAAAAACTTGGGCCGACGGCAGCGCCGCCGGCCCTTGATTGATCATTCCACGGTGCCCATAAACACGTATTGTCCGTCGGTAAGCGTCCATGCAAGCGTCACCGTGACATCGCTGAAGGTGTCAACGTAGTACAACTCCAGCTCCTTAATCACGCCGCCCGAGTCGATGGCCACCCAGACGTTTCCTTCCTCCAGGTTCAACGGCTCTTCAAAGCCCGCCCTATCGACCGCGCGCTCCACAGCTTCATCCTTCTCTCGGAAGGCGGTTGCGCCCACCTCCGTTCCGGACAGGAAAGACCACAGGTTGTCCTTGCCAATATTTTTCGAATAAAAACTGATGCAGAAAACGTCTTCGAGCGGATTGCCAAGGTAGCTGGTTATGCTGTTCACGCCGCCGTCCGCCTTGAGAATGTTTTCGACATGGCAAACCATGGAATACGTCTCGCCGTCTGTGACGAACCAACTGTCCTCACCGAAGAAATCGGAATCGTCGCCGCAATAACCGTAGGCATAGCCCGGCGTCAGCGCTTCAAGGTCCTGCCCGAAGGCGGCCCTGAACAGGTCGTAGTGGTCCGGTTCGATGGGCTGGCAGACGGGGCAGCGCTCCTTGCCGCTCGCCAGAGCCAGCTCAATCGAATGCGGCTGGGTATTGAGCATGCCGGAGCAGTGCTCGTTGCCGTGGTAGTATCTGCCGGCCTCCGTGTAGTATACAGGTGCCTCGACGCTCTCCGCCGCGCTGGCTTCCTCCGGGGCTTCCTCAAGGTCAAGGGTCGCAGTCCCGAGGATACACACCGGGCAGGGCTGCTTGCCCACGGAAATGGCGGATTCCTCCGTCCAGGGCACGGCTCCCACCATGCCGGAGCAACCCGGGTCCATGTGGTAATAGTTGGAAGCGGGCTGGGTGTAGACCAGGCTCACCTCCGGCTCCGGGGTAACTTCCGGGGTTGGCGTCGGCTCCGGGGTAACTTCCGGGGTTGGCGTCGGCTCCGGGGTGACCTCCGGGGTTGGCGTCGGTTCCGGGATAACCTCCGGCGTGGACGTCGGCTCCGGCGTAATGTCCGGGATGGGTGTCGCCTTCGTCGTCGGCCTGGACGTGGCTTGGGGCGAATCCCCCCGATCCGTCAGCACGGTGTCGGGCCGTGGCCGCGTCAGCTGTCCCGCAGCCATGGCCAGCCCCGCGAATATCACCGCGCAGGCCGCCGCGACGGACAGCGCCGTCATCCATTTATGACGTCTCTTCATTTCCTTTGCTCCCCTTTCGAATGCCTCTTCAACGCAATCGCGCAATTCGGAGGGGGCTTCCGTGAACGCCCGTTCGAGGTGCAGCTTATCCATGTGCATCATCGGTTTTCACCTCCGTCCAGCAGGTCGCGCAGCGTCTTTCTCGCCTGGTGCAGCCGCGAATTTACAAGCCCCTTCGGGATGCGCAGCAGCTCCGCCACCTCGGAGACCTTATAGCCCTCCATGTGGTGCAGCACCAGCGGCAGCCGGTATTTTTCCGGCAGCTTTTTCAGCGCCAGGCGAAGCTGAAGATCCTCGCAGAGCCGGTCCTCCCCGCCGGCTTCCGCAAGGAGCGCCGCCGGCTCGCGCCTGCGCCTGCGCAGCATGTCGCGGCACTGGTTCACCAGTATCCGCATCAGCCAGGGCTCCAGGCGCTCGCCGTCCTGGAGGCTGTCCTTCTTCAGCCAGCCCCTGAAGACCGCCTCCTGCACCGCGTCGAGGCTGTCGGCTTCCCGCCAGAGCATGGCCTGCGCGATGCGGTAGAGCCGCCCCTCCATGGCATGGACCCGCCGCATATACTCGTTGTCGTTCATGGAAACACACTCCATCGTGCCACAGACGGCCGTCAAATTGTAATTATACTAAACTCAAGTGAACATATGCGGAGCGGATTTTTCGTTCTGCCTAAGCAGAGCGGAGGGAGGCGATGCAGCGCATCGTTGACCGCAGCGAGGCGACGGCAGGGCGGATAAGACGCCCGCAGATGGTTGCAATTTAGATTGAGTTTAGTATTACACCTATAAGACGAACAGGGCGGGAAGGAGAATGGATGGAGTACAAGATTTAACACAAATAAAGGGGCGGCGTTGCGTCGCCCGCCGCACCCCGCAACCGCGCCTTCGTAAAGCGCGGCAGCAATGGGACCGGGGCAATGCCCCGGGGCGGGCGCCGCAACGGCGCCCCTACAGAATTGTGAGATCGTCAATAGATCTCCTTCACCTCTTCGGTCCCGATATCCCGCTTGAACTGCTCCAGGCCTTCCCTGCCGTCCAGGCGCATCAGGTCGGTGAACCGGCCGGTCTGCCGGTCGATGAAGCCCGCGGTCATCTCGCCGGTGCAGATGCTCCTGCGCACGGCGGGCTGCTGGGTTTCGGGATCATAGGCAATTGCCGGCTGCTTAGGCTTTCGGTTGAAGATGGACATACCAACGCCCCCTGGATTCATAATTGACGGCCGCGCAATGCCGCCCCTACTGTGTTTTCTTTGGCAGCGGGATCTGGACCAGTATGATCGCGACGAACATCACCGCGCAGCCGATCAGCTCCCTGGCGCTCATGCGCTCGCCCAGCAGCAGCGCGCCAGTCAGCGCCGCGAACACCGCCTCAAGGCTCATCAGCAGCGAGGCCACGGTGGGGTCCGTCCAGCGCTGGGCGACGATCTGCAGCGTGTAGCCCACGCCGCCGGAGATCAGCCCGCAATAGAGGATCGGGACCGCCGCCGAGGCGATCTTCTCCCAGGTGGGCTTCTCGGCGATGAAGGCCGCGGCGGTGGCCAGCACGGCGGCCACCAGGAATTGCAGCGAGGACATCCTGATCGGGTTGGCCTTCGGGGCGAAGTGGTCGCAGCAAAGGATGTGGCCGCTGAACAGCACCGCGCAGGCGATCACCATCGCGTCCCCGCGGGTCAGCTGGAAGCCCTCCGTCACGCAGAGCAGATACATGCCCGCCACGCCGATCAGCACCGCCAGCCACACCAGCCAGGTGTTTTTCTTCCTGAACATCACGAAGCCGAAGATCGGCACCAGCAGCATGTACATGGCCGTGATGAACCCTGCCTTGCCCGCCGTGGTGGTGACGAGGCCCATCTGCTGGAATATGGTGGCGGAGGCGAGGAAAAAGCCGCACCCCAGGCCGCCCAGCAGCGTGTTGCGATGCGTCTCGGCGCGCTCGGCAGTGCCCGCCGGGTCGGCCCTCCGGCCGGTCAGCAGCGCCACCGCCCCCACCGCAATGGCCGACATCCACATCCGGGCGCCGCAGAACGTCAGCGGCTCGATGCTGTCCATGCCCATGCGCTGGGCGACAAACGCCGTGCCCCAGATCAAGGCCGTCAGGGTCAGCAGCAGGTTGCCCAGCAGCCTGCCGCGCTTCGTCTCTCTTTCGGTCTCTCCCATGCTCACCTCTCGCGCACCCAGACGCGCATCTCGCCCACCTCGCGGTTGGCCCAGCTGTAATAGGGTATGAACGTCAAATCGCATGGCGCTTGCCTGACTTCGGCTTCGGCGCTGTACAGCGCGCCGTCAAAGGCCTCGTCCGACTCCCGCGCGCCCTGGCAGGTCAGCTCCACGATGCCGCCCAGCTTGTCAGGCCGCCATTCCACGTTGAAATCCGCGGAGGTCGCGCCGTCGAGCCGCAGCATTTGCAGGTCCCTTCCGTTGTCGCTCTCCTCCAGGCAGTAGACGATCGGCCCGCGGGACACGGCCACGCAGCCGACGTCGGCGCGGACGCGGGGATTCGCCCGCACCAGCCGCACCGGCATGTCCAGCGCGAGGCCCACCTCGTCCCCGTCCTCCCAGCGGCGATTCAGGGCGAGATAGCCGTCGCGGACCTCGGCCTCCACCGGCTCGCCGTTGACGCTGACGGCATAATTCCGGCACCAGCCCGGCACGCGCAGATTCAGCGTGAACGCCACCGGGCGCTCGGTCTCAACGGCCAGGGCAACGTCCCCCTCCCAGGGGTAATTCGTGCGCACGGACAGCCGCACCGGCTTCCAGTTCGCTTCAAAGCGCACGGAGCCGCCCGCGTACAGATGGACGTAGACGTCGTCGCCGTCGGCGGAATACAGATAGTCCTCCAGCGACGCCAGCAGGCGGATCAGGTTCGGTGGGCAGCAGGCGCAGCCGAACCACTTCTGCCGCTCGGGCTTCACGTGGCGCTTGTGGGCGTCCATCCGGCAGGCTTCGGGGAGCACCTCCAGGGGGTTCACGTAGAAGAACTTCTTGCCGTCCAGCTGCATGCCGCTGATGACGCCGTTGTACAGCGCGCGCTCCATCACGTCGGCATACTCCCCCTTCTTCTCCAGCGCCAGCATGCGCCGGGCGAAGAACACCAGCCCGATGGCGGCGCAGGTCTCGCCGTAGACGGTGTCGTTCGGCAGGTCGTAGTCGAAGGTAAAGGCTTCGCCGTACTCGCTGGAGCCCACCGCGCCGGTAACGTACATCCGCTTCGCCACCGTGTTCTCCCACAGGCGGCGGCAAACGGCGGCCAGCGCCTCGTCGCCGCTGTGCCGGGCCACGTCCGCCGCGCCGCAATAAAGGTACATCGCCCGCACGGCGTGGCCCTCGGCGGCCTTCTGCTCCATGAACGGGAGGCCAGCCTGGTAGTACTGATAGCGGAACGGGCTGTCCTTCCAATAGAAGCCGTTGCCGTTCTTCTGGTCCTCCTGCTCGAAGTAAAGGGGCAGCCTGCCGCGCTCGCGCACGAAATACTCCGCCAGGCGCAGATGCTTTTCGTCCCCTGTCACCTCGTAGAGGCGCATCAGGGCCATCTCGATCACCGGATGGCCCGGATATCCGTGCAGCTTGCCGTCCTCGGGGCCGATGACCTTTGAGATGTGATCCACCAGGCGCAGCACCGCGTCCAGCAGAACGCGCTTGCCGGTGGCGCGATAGTAGGCCACCGCCGCCTCGATCATGTGTCCGGCCACGTAGAGCTCGTGGTGATCCTTCAGGTTCGTCCAGCGCTTGTCCAGGCCGCCTATGATGTAATAGGTATCCATGTAGCCGTCGGGCTGCTGTGCGTCGACGACGGCCTGGATCGCGCCGTCGGCCAGGGCCTCAAGCTGCTTGTCGGGATGCCAGCGCAGGCTGTAGGCCACGCCCTCCAGCCACTTTGCCACGTCGCTGTCCTGGAACACGAAGCCGCCGAATTCGCCCTGTTCCTTGCCCGCCGCGATGCGGAAATTGCGCATGCAGTGGCTCGGCTCGGCGTCCGGCAATTCGTCGTTCAGCGCCTTCCACTGATACGGAATGCCCTCGCGCACCACCGTCTCGCGAAACGCCGACCAGAATCCGCGCGAGATCCGCGCGCCATACAAGGTCTCTCCACAGCCTGCCATCGTCCATCCCTCCGTTGACGCAATACAGCGTGATTGTATAATGAAGTATACACCACCGCCGGCGCGTTGTAAAGCGGCGTTCAATTGACACGTCGTTTTGTTGTATGTTAAAATGATGTCAACAAATAGGTGGAGGCGCGATGATGGCACGGCGTATACTGATACTGCTGCTTACACTGCTTATTCCCCTGGGCGCATGGGCCGAGGGGCTGTCGCCGGAGGTGGAGGAAACCCCGGAGGAACTGGGCGAATTCGACCTGTCGACGCCCGAAGCCGCGCCGGAAGCCACGCCCGAGCCGATGCCAGGCCTCACGCCGATGCCGACGCTGGAGCCGGGATCGCTGAACTATCCCTCGGGCAAGGTGAACTTCGAGGCGGAGATCTGGGCGATCCTGACGAAGCGCTGGGGCCTGGCAGAGCATCAGGCCGCCGGGTTGATGGGCAGCCTGTACCTCGAAAGCTCGTTCTGCCCCTACAACGCCGAGGGCGTCGGCGGTGTGGACGACCGCTCCCACTACACATTCCGCACCGGAGACGGCGTGGGCTTCGGCCTCTGCCAGTGGACCACGCCGGGGCGCAAGGCAGGGCTTCGCCGCTTCGCCATCGCCCACGGGGATCCGAACCTGGTCTGGGATTTCGACATCCAGATGGAATACATGCGCGAAGAGATCGACTTCGGCACGCTGAAGGCCACGGAAACCCTGTACGACGCGGCGGAGTGGGCCACCATGCGCTTTGTGCGCCCGAACCAGGCCTATGAAAACTCCTGGCCGGGTTCGCGCTACGAGATCGCGCGGCAGATCTATCTCGCCCACGTGGGCGCGCCCTACGAGGAGCCGGCGCTGGCATTTTCGATCCGGCCGGCGGAGGGCGAGGCGCTGTCGGACGCACTGAGCTTTGACGGCTCGGCGACGCTCGTCGTCTCCAGCAATTACTACTGGCGGCTCAAGGCCCCGTACTGGCTGGACGTTCAGTGCCCGCAGTTTTACTTTCCGGAGGCCTGGGAGACGTGCGTTTGCGGCTACGCGGGCGATACGGAGCTGAAGCTGGGGCTTGACGCGCTGCCGATTCTAAAGAGCGGCGCGCTGGAATTCGAGGTCTACACCGGAAGCCGCGTCGTCAGAACCCTCGCACTGGACTACACCGGACAGACGCTGCCGGAGGCAATCCTTGAGCTGGCCGCCCGATGGACGCGGATTGTGTCCTGGATCGGCCGTATTTCTATGGACAAATCCCCCGCCATGTGGTAAAATTAGAGTGTGTTTCTAAATCCCAGGAGATGCAGTTTCGAGCGTAGTTGGCTGCATCTCAAGGCGGTTTTCCGCAGGTTTACTGGCGGTAAATCGAGGAAAAGCAACGCAGAAATGCAGCCAAATCCGCCGAAATTGCGCTTCGGGGATTTTAGAAACACACTCTAACATTGGATACAGCCATACACGAATGGAGGCTCGGAAATGAAGAAGAAGATCATCATCGCGGTCGCCATCATCCTGGTGGTGCTCATCGCGGCATTGGCCATCTATTGGGAGACGACCCACGGCAATCGCCGATTGGTGGACACCAAGAACCGCTTCACCCGGGCGATCATCCAGCTGCCCAACGGCGAGGTGGTGGACGGCAAGGTCAGCTCCTGGCTGGACTACACCGATTCCGACACTGTGATGGTGACGATCGCCGGCAAGACGTACCTGACCCACTATTCCAACGTGTGCCTGATCGACGAGTGATCGGGCGAACTGACCAGTCATTCGACCGGAAGCGGCAGCTTTCGGCAGCAATAAACATCAAAGGAGCGAGACCATGTCTGACAGCAAGCAGCGGAAAATCGCCTTCATTGGCTCGGAGAGCTATCCCTTCGTCAAGACCGGCGGCCTGGGCGACGTGATGTACGCCCTGCCCCGCGCGCTGACCCGCAAGGGCGCCAGCGTGCGCGTCATACTGCCCTACTACAACTGCATTCCCGAGAAATACAAGCGCCACATGCGCTTCCTGGGCTCGTTCATGATGGACCTCTGCCAGGACGGGCACACCTACTTCGTGGGCATCATGGAGACGGAGCTGGACGGCGTGACCTACAACTTTGTCGAAAACCGCGAATTCTTCGACTGGGGCAACCCCTACACCGGCCTCTGGGAGGATATTCCCAAGTACTGCTACTTCTCCAAGGCGGCGCTGGCGGTGCTGAACTATCTGGAGTGGATCCCGGACGTGATCCACTGCCACGACTGGCAGGCCGCGCTGGTGCCGGTGTATCTGCGCACCCGCTTCGAGCCGACGCCCGTGGGTCAGGCCAAGAGCGTGCTGACGATCCACAACCTGCGCTTCCAGGGCGTCTGCTCCATCGATCACCTGAAGTACTGGTCGGGCCTGCCGGACTATCTGTTTGACTATCCGGTGTTCAAGGTGAACGACAACGAGGCCAACATGTTCAAGGGCGGCCTGGCCTATGCCGACCGCATCACCACCGTGTCGGCCACCTACGCCGAGGAGATCCAGACCGGCTTCTATGGCGAGGGGCTGGATTCCCACCTGCGCTATCACAGCCCGAAGCTGCGCGGCATCGTGAACGGCATCGACGTGGACATCTGGAACAGCGCCACCGACGCGCTGCTGCCCTCCCCCTATGACATCGGCAGCGTGATCGAGCGCAAGAAGGAGAACAAGCTGGCGCTGCAGGCGTCGCTGGGCCTCGACGAGGACGAGAACCGCTTCGTGATCGGCCTGGTATCGCGCCTCACGGATCAGAAGGGCCTCGATCTTGTGAACGCCATCTTCCAGCGGATCATCGACGAGAAGACCCAGTTCGCCCTGCTCGGCACCGGCGATCCGCGCTATGAGGGCGCGTTCCGCTACTATGAGAGCGTCAACAAGGGCCGCGTCTGCTCGTACATCCAGTACAACGAGGGCCTCGCCCACCAGATCTATGCCGGCTGCGACGCGCTGCTGGTGCCGAGCCTGTTTGAGCCCTGCGGCCTGACGCAGCTGATCGCCATGCGCTACGGCACCGTGCCGATCGTCCGCGAGACCGGCGGCCTGAAGGACACCGTGAAGCCCTATGACGCCGAAGCCAACGACGGCAACGGCTTCACCTTCGACAACTATGAGGCCAGCCTGCTGCTGAACGCCATCAACAGCGCCAAGGCCCTGTACTTCGACAACCGCGGCCGCTGGGACGAGATGGTGCGCCGCGACATGGAGAAGGACGTTTCCTGGGAAAAGTCCGCCGAGGAATACCAGGCGCTGTACGACGATCTGGCCGAACAGGAATAACCATTCTCCAAAGCGGAGCGGCTGCAAAAAAGCAGGGACGGCATTGCGCCGCCCCTGCTTTTGTATTGGCTCTGTATTCTATTGGCTTTATCCGCTTCAGGCGCCCTCGGTCGGGCTCGGATTCTCCGCGATTTCCCTCAGGATGGCGTTCAACAGCGCCACCGTGGTGGGAACGCCGCCCTTTTTGCCGCGGACGACGATGGCGTTCAGGTCGCTCTCCAGAAGCCGCTCCTTCAACTGGATGACGCTGGCGAAGCCCGTGGGCGCCGCGAGCACGCAGACATCGCTCATCGGCTCGTGCTGGCGGCGCTGGATCATGCGGTTGATGGCCGCCGGGGCGCTCCCGACCACCATCAGCTTCGGCCCCTGCACCGTCAGGCCCATGTCCACGGCCACCTCCGCGCGGGTCACGTGGCGCTGCTCGGCCAGGGAAACCACCTGAGGATCGTCGATATAGCAAATCACCTTCGCCCTGCCCAGCAGGCTCGCGTCTATGTCGTTGGCGAGGAGCGTAGTATCCGTGATGATCGAACCGCCGGCCTCGACCAGCCGCTTGATATGGGTCAGCGCCGTCGGGCCAAAGTAAATGCTCTGCGAAAGGGCGTGATCGTTCGTCTCCGCCTCGATGGCCTGGATGATATTCGCAACCCCTTGGCTCACATAGGGATTGGCCACGCGATGCCGTCCGCCGACGCCCGAAAGACGTTTATACAAGTGTTCCACTCCATTTCAATTTGACGCGAACCGAATTTCCTTTCCGCGCCATCGCTACAACTATACAACTTCCTCACTATTTAGTCAAGGAAGTTGAAAAATATATTTTGTTAACACTTTCGTCCGACATCCTTCTATATGTAACTTTCTTGCCGATGCGCAATTTTTCTGGGAAAGAGTATTGACAAGCGGCGGTTTATGCTGTATAATAACTGATGTTCGCAAGAACGTAGGGGCATGGTGTAATGGTAACACGTGGGTCTCCAAAACCTTTGTTGTGAGTTCGAATCTTACTGCCCCTGCCAAAGCCGCTTGATTTTCAAGCGGTTTTTTGTTGGCTCTTCGCGGAAACCAGAGGGATGAAGCCGTTATCTCTTTCGATGCTGCCTGACATCCAAACGTACAAGATCCTTCGCTACGCTCAGGATGACCGCCAAACGGAGTCCTGTCATCCTGAGCGTAGCGAAGGATCGATTCCCAGCGTCAGCCGACTGCTATCGAGTTATCCCCTGCCCGCGTCGATCAGCCTGCTCAGCTCCTCGAGGGCGGCGGCGAGCTGGCTGTCGCTCTCGGGATCGGGCACCAGAGGCACCGAATCGGCGTCCAGGGCGACCTCGATGTCCGGCGTCACGCCCACATCCTGCGGGCAGCGATCCAGGGCGTCGAAGTAGCTGGAGGTGGTGAGCTGGATGCCCGCGCCATCGTCCGGATAGGTGACCAGCGATTGCACGATGCCCTTTCCGTAGGTGTTCAGGCCGACGATGGTGCCGCGGTCGAAGGCCTGCACCGCCAGGGCGAGGATCTCCGAGGCGCTGGCGGACATGTCATTCACCAGCACCACCAGCGGCACATCGTACATCGCCTCGTCGGAATAGAAGTCCTGCCGGTTGCCGTCGCGCTCCTTCACATACACGATCACGCCGGTTGGCAGCAGCTCGTCCGCGATGGAGACCACCTGGTCCAGCAGGCCGCCGGGGTTGTTGCGCAGGTCGATCACCAGGCCTTTGATGTTCTGCGCCTGGAAGGCCTCGACGGCCTCTTGGAACCGGGTGGCGGCGTTGCCGGTAAACTGGGTGATGGAGATATAGCCGATGCTGTTCGGCAGCACCCGGTAGTCGGCATAGCTGATCGATACGTCGCCGCGCCGCACCGGGATCTCGATGAGCTCGCCGTTTCGGCGCAGGGTAAGCCGCACCTCGCTGCCGGATTCGCCGCGGATGCGGTTGACGGCCTCGTTGTAGCTGCGGCCGTCAAAGCCGTTCACCTCAAACTCGTCCACCGCCAGCAGCACGTCGCCCATGCGCAGGCCCGCCGCCTCGGCAGGGCTGTCGGGATAGACGCGCACGATCTCGATCTGGCCCGCGTTGTTGTTCTCAAGCAGCACGCCAATGCCTCGATAGAGGCCGGCGTTGTTCTCGTTGGCGCGGGTCAGCTCTTCGGGGGTGTAGTAGAAGGTATAGCGATCTCCCACCGCGCCTGTCATGCCGCGAATCGCGCCCAGCAGCAGCTCGTCCTCGTCCAGCTCATGATAGTATTCCGTGAGCAGGGTCTCGCGCACCTGATCCAGGCGGCTGTAGCGCTGAATGGTGTCGTATTCCTCCTGGGAGACCCAGCGGTCCTCGCGGGCGGCGGGCTGTTGCGCCGTTCGCCCGGAGATCAGCAGCGTGGCCGTGGAGGATACGACGGCGATCATCAGCGCCGCCCAGATGAGGGCGACGGTGCGCAGGGAACTGTTTTTCATGGTTGCCTCCGGTTTACAGCGACGCGCCGGCAAGTTTGCCGGCGCGTCCGGGCTGCTATTGAATGTATGACGGAAACACGGGACGCATTACAGGCGCAGCTTGCGGCTGTTTTCGCCCTTGCCCAGCAGCATCATCATCTTGAAGGTGACCGCGTCGTCGAAGTTGCGCAGGTCCAGGCCGATGGCGTGCTGCACCTTTTCCAGGCGATACACCAGCGTGTTGCGGTGAATGTACAGCTTGCGCGCCGTCTCCGACAGGTTCAGGCTGTTGTCGAAGAAGGTTTCGATGGTGTGGACCATCTCGTCGTTGAACAGCCTGGCGGTCTTGCGGTTGAAGATGCGTGCGTTGTAGCTGGCGCCCAGCTCCGGCGAGACATCGCTGAGGAACCGCTCCAGCAGCAGGTTGCGATAGACGAACACGCGCTTATTCCCGTGGTAGACGCGGCCGACATTGATGGCGGCGCGGGCCTCGGCGTAGGCCTCCGGAATGGCGATCAGCTCCTCACGCGGGTCGGAGATGCCGATGTAGACGGTGGTGCCGGTCTCGGTGAGGAAGCTGCTCTCGAAGGCGTTGGCGTACTCCTCCAGCTCGGTGAAGCCCTCCTCTTCCACGGCCTTCAGCATGGCCACGGAGTGGTGGCCGACCTCGGTGATCACGTCGTCTTCGCTGTCCACCGCGTCGCCCATCATCTGGATGGCCGTCTCCACCTCCATATCCTGGAAGTAGAAATACATCACGCAGCGGTTTTTCTTGAGCGGGATATCGTGCTCGGCGGCCAGCGATTCAAACTCCGCGCCCTCCACCTCGCCGCGCAGCATCAGCCGCAGCGACTGTTCGCGGTTGGTCTGGCTCATGTCCTCCCGCATCATCATGTTGATGAGCTCCGCGCACAGCACGGCACACTTCTTCACGTCTTCGCTGTCGCCGTGCAGGCACACGAACACGGGCTGCTCCTCGGCGGTGCCGATCAGCGTCATCGCGCCGTAGACGAAGGGAATCGTCGGGTTTTGAAGCGCCTCCTCCGGGATGGTAAAGGTGCGCATATCCCCCTCGGGCAGAATCACATTGCCGCTGCTGTCCAGCAGCAGGGCCGACAGGTCGATCATATTCAGGACGCGGGCAATCTTCACCGTCACGCGATGATCCAAATACATTCAGAGGCCTCCTTCCGGCACGGTTGGTTCTAAAATCAGTATACCTGCCGAATGTTGAAATACGGCGTAATTTGAGTACGATTTGGTTGCGTTTTTGTTAATTTACGGATTTTCTGTGGAGTTTGCACGAATTATTAAGATATTGAAATCAATCGCGCAGCGTTTCCGCGTCCAGCCAGTTGCGAACCATGGCGCTGTTGACCATCGGCGGACGCCACAGTATCTCCGGAATGAGCCCGGATTCCCGGATGCTGACCGCGCCGTCGCGAACCACGATGATGTGGTCCAGCAGCGGGATCCCCAGAGGCGCGACGGCGTTCAGCGCCCGAAGCGTGCAGGCCAGGTCCTCCCGGGAGGGCCGCCGCGTGCCGCGCGGGTGGTTGTGGGAGAGCACAATGTATTTCGCGCCCTCCGTCAGTGCCGTGGTGAGAAGCTGGTTTAAGTAGAAGGGCGCGCTGTCCGCTTCACCCTTTTGCAGCATCGCCGCGCGGATCAGCTTCCCCTGGCCGTTCAGCAGGATCAGGTAAAAGCGCTCCTCATGTACGCCGATGTAAAGCGTACGGAGGAACGCCGACATCCGCGACAGCGTGTTGAGGCGCGGGTTCATGCCCCACTGCTGCGAGAGAGTCGTGCGGGTGAGCGCCGGGATCATGGCGTAATAGCTGGCGTCCAGTTCGGACAGGCCCGTCCGGGTCATCGTCTGGCGGCTGGATTCCAGGAAGTATTTCGGCGCGGGATAGAGCCGGCGGATGCCTGAAAGCGTCTCATCCTGGGGCTGATGTCTGTGCATGAACGTCTGCGCGCGCTCCACCGCCCGGTAGAGGTGCTCGCGCTTCTCCTCCAGCGGCGCGTCCGAGGGCAGCATCGGCGGCGTGTCGGGCGCGATCTTCGGCGGCTCGGTGCGCACGATCGGCTTCTGGTCGATCAGCTTCAGCTTCATTATTCCAGCGCGCCGGCCTCTTTCAGCGCCGCGAGCACCGCTTCGGCATCCTCCAGGCGCTCGCCCATATACCAGCCGTCCTGCTCCGCGTCATACTTCAGCTCCGCGGCGCCGTCCACGCCGATGCCACCCTTGACGAACACCAGGTCCAGCGAGACCGGAAGGGCAATGTCGTACAGGTCCGCCACATATTCCCGCGCGGAGAGCTGTTCCGCGTCCTCACAGGCCTCCAGGAACGCCTTCAGTGACGCCGCCTGCGCTTCGTTCAGCTTGATTCTCATGACGTTATCTCCTTGTGGATTTCTACCAATAGTTTAACGCAATCTCCGTGTCTTTGCAAGGAAAAAATGCGCGGAAGCAACCGTTACAAAAAATCAGTTGACCGCGCCCGGAATGTTTCGTATAATATAAATGTTGAAATATGTGATCGAGCGAGGCCCACACCATGAAAACCGCCTACGGCAAGCTGACCGCCCTGATCGCCCTGTTGATCGGGGGGACGCTGCTCTTCGCGCCGATGCGCTTCGGCAATGAGGACTATCTCTATGCCCATCCGCGCTCGGTGCGCATGAACCCGGGTGACAGCTATGCCCTCTCCTACCGGCTGGATTCCGACGAACCCCGGCAAGCCGTCAGCTATACCTCCACCAACGAAGCCGTCGCCACCGTCGATCGCAGCGGCGTCGTCACCGCCGTGAACGGCGGCAGCGCCCAGATCCGGCTGGACGCCGAAAACGGCGCGCGGGCACTGGTGCAGATCAGCGTGAAGGACGCGAAGGTGGACACGCTGGCGCTGAACACCGACCACCTGGCCATGGAAAAAGGCCAGATCACCGGCCTCAAGGCCATCTTCAACGAGGACGCCGAGGACAAAACCGTGTCGTGGCAGAGCGCCGACGAGACGATCGCCCAGGTGGACGCCATCGGCCGCGTGGTGGCCGTGGGCGGCGGCGAGACCCACGTGACCGCCGTGGCGGCGAACGGCCTGAGCGCCAGCGCCGACGTGAGCGTGCACGTGTCCGGCAGCGCCCTGCGCATCATGCCGGAGGACGTGACCATCGGCACGGGCACCTATCTGCGCCTGAACACCTACTACCTGCCGGCGGACACCACGGACGAGGTGGTCTCCTGGGCCAGCAGCGACGATAGCGTCCTGCAGGTGAATGACAACGCCATCTACGCCGCGGGCACGGGCTCGACGATCCTGAGCGCATTCTCCCGCGACGGGCTGAGTGCCAGCGCCATCGTGACCGTGGAAGCCCCCGCCGCCAACTTCAACATTTCCCCCACCGCCGCGACGATCGATCGCGGGCGCACGCTGACGCTGGAGCCGCGCTTCCTGGACGCCAGCGGCCACGTCGACGAGCGTTCCAGCGAGCACTACATCACCTGGACCAGCTCCAACCCCGCGGTGTGCACCGTGGAGAACGGCGTCGTCACCGCCGTGGGCAGCGGCGAGTGCCGCATCAGCGCCTCCGCCGACGGCAAGATCGCCAGCAGCGTGATCAACGTGCAGACCCTCGTGGAGGACGTGATGCTGAACCTGGACAGGCTGTACGTGCTGCGCGAGGACACGGTGATCCCGATCCAGCTGGAGGCGACGATCACCCCCGCCGACGCGGACAACCCCCGCCTGGTCTGGACCGCCGACAACGACCTGGTCGCCACCGTGAACCAGCGCGGACGCGTGGACCTGGTGGGCGGCTACGGCACGGCCACCATCACCGCGACCGCCGACAGCGGCGCGCAGGCGAAGTTCACCGTCAATGTGGTGGCGGAGCTGCCAGAGGGCTACGAGTCCCCATCCGCGAAAGGCGAATCCGAGTGACGCAGCGACAGACCGATGATGCTATTATATATGGAACAACAAACAGCCCCCCACGCGGGAGGCTGTTTGTTTGCTTTTACTTTTCCAGAGCGGCCTTGGCCTTCTCCGCCAGCACCGCGAACGCGGCGGGATCGGAGATCGCCAGCTCGGACAGCATCTTGCGGTTGATGTCGATGCCGGCCACCTTCAGGCCGTTGATCAGCTTGGAATAGCTCATGCCGTTGATGCGGGCCGCCGCGTTGATGCGGGCGATCCAAAGGCGGCGGAAGTCGCGCTTCTTCAGCTTGCGGCCGATGTAGGCATAGCGCAGAGAACGGCGAACCTGTTCGCTGGCTGCGCGATACTGCTTGCTCTTGGCGCCAAAATAACCCTTGGCGAGCTTCATTACCTTACGCTTTTTCTTCTGTGCGTTGACAGCACGCTTGATCCTTGCCATTGTTGATTCGCCTCCTTACTTGTACGGAATCAGTTTCTTCATGGTCTTGCCTTCTGTGGTGGTCAGATAGGCGGCCTTGCGCAGGTTACGGGTGCGCTTGGTGGGCTTCTTGGTCAGGATGTGACGCTTGAAGGCCTGAGCGCGCTTCACTTTGCCGCTCTTGGTGAGGTTAAAACGCTTTGCGGCGCCCTTGTGCGTCTTCTGCTTGGGCATGGGGTTTTCCTCCTCTCGTATTGGGTAAGATCAGTCGGTTGCTCTCGGAGAGATGAACATGGACATATTGCGGCCCTCGATCTGCGGGGCCTTGTCCACGGTGCCATACTCCTTGATCCTCTCGGCAAATTCATTCATGACCTGGCGGCCAATTTCGGAGTGGGTGATCTGACGTCCGCGGAAGCGAATCGTCACCTTCACCTTGTTGCCATCCTTCAGGAACTTCACGGCGTTCTTGAACTTGACGTCAATGTCGTGATCCTCGATGGTGGCAGACAGGCGAACTTCCTTGACGGTAATGACCTTCTGATTCTTGCGGAACTCGCGCTCTTTCTTGGACTGCTCGAAGCGATACTTGCCGTAGTCCATGAGCTTGCAAACCGGCGGGCGGGCCTGCGGGGCGATCTTGACCAGGTCAAGCTGCCGTTCCTCTGCCAGGGCCAGCGCGTCGCGACTGGACATGACGCCCAGCTGTTCGCCGTTCTGATCCACAACGCGCACTTCGCGGTCGCGAATCTCCTCGTTAATCATGAGATCGTTAATACCGAAACACCTCCTAAATATTTGCCACATGAAAAAGAGCAGCGCATGCGCGCCGCCCTTTCAAGCCCCGTTCGGAGCCCTCTGTCGTTCCAGAAACCGCTACAGCGTGAGCCGCAGGGTGAGAAGTCGGCGCTTCTGCTTACCTGAATATTATAGCAGGCCCGGGCTTTGTTTGCAAGAAAAGTCGATGTTAAATCTTGCGGGAACCTCTCCCGTTATCAGCCCTTCACCGCGCCTATCGCCGAAAAGACGATGAAAACCACCAGGTTCACCGCCACGATGCCTGCGCCGGTGGGCAGCGAAAAGACGCAGGAGAGCATCATGCCCACGAGAAAGCAGGTCACGGAAATGATCGCCGCACACAGCGTGACAGAGCGAAAGCGGGAGAACACCCGCATCGACGAGAGCGCCGGGAAGATGATGAGGCTGGAGATCAGCAGCGTGCCCATCATCCGCATGCCCACCACCACGGTCAGCGCCGTCAGCAGGGCGATCAGCAGGTTGTAGCCTCCCGCCTTCACGCCGGTGGCCCGGGCAAAGGGCTCGTCGAAGGTCACGGCGAAGATGCGCGGGTAGAACAGCACGAACAGCGTCAGCACCACCACAGAGAGTATCGCCGACAGCCAGACGTCCGAGGCGCTCATGGCCAGGATCGAGCCGAACATGTAGTTGTACACGTCCACGTTCATGCCGCTGGTCATGCTGGTGACGATCACGCCCGTTGCCAGCGCGCTGGTGGAGATCAGGGCAATGGCGGAATCGCCGCGCATCCGGCTGCGCTCGCTGACTCGGAGCAGTAAAAACGCGCACAGCACCACGACCACCAGCGTAAAGGGCAGCGGATTCTCCGCGATGCCGCCGCAGAGTGCCGCTATGCCGCCGCGCAGGCCTGTCGGCAGGAATTCCGGCAGGCTCTCCGCCGTCACGAAGCCGAGCGACATGGCGATGGTCAGCGCGCCAAAGCCCACGTGGCTGAGGCCGTCGCCGATCATCGAATAGCGCTTCAGCACCAATGTCACGCCCAGCAGCGACGCGCACAGCGATACCAGCGCACCCACCGCCAGCGCCCGCCGGATGAATTTGTATTGCAGGTATTCACCGAACGCGGCGAACATGCCGCCGATATCCCGGAGGTGAAGAACCGCCCAAACGAGCATCAGCGCCAGCACGACCCACAGCGCGATCGCGCCGCCGCGACGAGGCCTTTCGCCCTCCCGGCGGGGCCGCTTCATCAGCGCCCGCCGCAAAATATCACCCACGCGCGCTCACCGTCCCCTCCGCGAAGCGACCGCGATAGTCCGCGATATCGCCGAAGAAATCCATGCCGCGGTTCATCACCAGCACCTTGCCCGCGTCGCGCATCGCGCCGCCGAGGTCGTGCGAGACCATCACCACGGCCACGCCGTGCCTGCGGTTCAAATCGCGGATCACGTCATAAAACTCCGCCGCCGCGGCGGGATCGAGGCCCGTCACCGGCTCGTCCAGCAGCAGCATCGCGTCGGTGGCGCAGAGGGCCCGCGCCAGCAGCGCCCGCTGCTGCTGTCCGCCGGAGAGCGTGCGGTACGAGCGCTTTCTGAATCGCTCCACGTCCAGCAGGCGCATGTTGCGCTCGGCCTTCGCCCTGTCCGCACGGTTGAAGAAGAAGCGGCGGCCCATGCGGTTCACGCAGCCGGACAGCACAACCTCCTCAACAGAGGCGGGAAAGTCCCGCTGGGCGGCGGTCTGCTGGGGCAGATAGCCGATGCGGTTCTTCGCCAGGCCGTCGCCATAGGCGATCCTGCCGCTTCGCGGCTTCACGAGACCCAGCATCGCCCGCATCAGCGTGCTCTTGCCGGAGCCGTTCTCGCCCACCACCACCAGATAGTCGCCCGGGTTGACCTCGAAGGAGACGTGATCCACCGCCACCGTGCCCTCAAAGGCAATGGTGACATCCTTCATGGCAATCAGCGCCATGCTCCACATCCTCTCCGCCGGCCTTCCGGCATTTTTCACACACGCCCACCAGGATCGTCTCCCGGGGGTCCAGCCTGAATCCGTGGGCGTTCATCAGGTGCCCGGAGATCTCCCGCATCAAGGCGCAGTCCACATGCATCAAATCGCCACAGCGACTGCACATCATGTGGAAGTGATCGTCGCAGGCCGCGGCGTCCTCTACACGCTGATACTGGGTGATGCCCTGCACGCTCTGATACTTGCGCACGCTCCCCTGCTCCGCCAGCAGCTCAAGATACCGGTAGACGGTGGAGCGGCCGATCTTTTCGCCCTTCTCCTGCATCTCGAACACGACATCGTCCACCGAGAAGTGCTGGAGGCTGCGCTCCTTCAAAAAGCTCAAAAGCTCCCGCTTCTGGCGGGTGCTGTATTCCCCGCGCGTCATCGCAGTCCCTCCCGAAGCGCCCCGACGTTCTTTTCCATCAGCGAAACGTAGGTCTCCCCCGCGTCGAACTCCGCCTGGGACACGGTTTGCATCGAGTGCAGCGTCAGGATCTGTGCGCCGGTCTCCTCGGCGACGGTGCGGGCGATGGTCTGGTTGCTCAGTTCGATGGTGTACACGGCCGGGATACCCTCTGAGGTCACCATTTGGATCAGCGAAAGCACGATCTGGGCGCTCGGCTCGGTGTCCGCCGTACAGGAGGAAAACGCCGCGAGATAGTCCAGGCTGTATTCCCGGGTGAAATAGACGAACGGGAACCGGTCGGCAAACACGAGGGTCCTGTGCGTCGCATTCTCGACGACCGCTCGGATCTCGCCGTCCAGTTCGAGGATCTGCGCGGCGTAGCCGTCGGCGCTGTCTCGGTAAAGCTCCGCCGCCTCAGGGTCGATATCGGCGAGCGCGTCGCCCAGGGCGCGGACCATCGACGCTGCGTTGACCGGCGAGGTCCAGATGTGCTCGTCGTACTCCGGGCCGTCGCCCTCATGGACGTGTCCGTCGTCCCCGTCCTCTTCGATGAGGTCGGACACCGCGTCCATCATCCGAAGCACCCTCGGGCCATCGCCGTCGAAGCCCGCCAGGATGCCCTCAGCCCAGGCGTCGCTCTCGCCGCCGATGCAGACGAACAGATCGGCGCTTGAGATGGCGAGGATGTCGGCTGGGGTCGGGTCGTAGGAATGGGCCTCTGTGCCGGGCTTCAGAAGCATCGTCACCTCGGCGCGCCCACCGGTGACGGCACGGGCAAAGTCATAGCAGGGAAAGTCCGTCGCGACGATGCGCAGATCGCCCTCCGCCGCGGCGTGGACGCCCAGCAGCGCCATCATGGAAAACAGAATAAGAAACAGTCTCTTCATATCGCCCTCATATTGAAATTCGTTTTCAATTTCGTTTTCATATTATACGACCCCGGACCGCGCTTGTCAATGCCCGGGCGTTAAATATTCGATGAGAATGTAGACCATCGGTATACACGACCATACAGGTATGCTATTTCTCCGATAAATTTCACTTGTTCCCGCCGGTTGTGATTGAAGCCTTAACATGGTTGTGCTATTCTAATGCCAAATCTTAGTGAAAGAGGTTTGATGAGTTATGTCTAATATCGATCTGACCAAATACGGCATTACCGGCACGACCGAAATCGTCTACAATCCCTCCTATGAGGATCTGTACAAGGCCGAGATGGACCCGTCCCTCACCGGCTTTGACGTGGGCGTGGAAACCGAGCTGGGCGCCGTGAACGTGATGACCGGCATCTACACCGGCCGTTCCCCCAAGGACAAGTACATCGTCATGGACGAGAACAGCAAGGACACCGTTTGGTGGACCACCGAGGGCTATAAGAACGACAACCATCCCATGACCCAGGAGACCTGGGAGGTCGTGAAGAACCTGGCCAAGGATCAGCTGTCCGGCGGCAAGAAGCTGTACGTCGTGGACGCCTTCTGCGGCGCCAACAAGGACACCCGCATGGCCATCCGCTTCATCATGGAAGTTGCCTGGCAGGCCCACTTCGTGCGCAACATGTTCATCAAGCCCACCGAGGCCGAGCTTAAGGACTTCACCCCCGACTTCGTGGTCTACACCGCTTCCAAGGCCAAGTGCGAAAACTACAAGGAGCTGGGCCTGAACAGCGAGACCGTCGTGGCCTTCAACGTCACCTCCCGCGAGCCTTCTTCGGCCTGTCCGGCACCGGCAAGACCACCCTGTCCACCGACCCCAAGCGCCTGCTGATCGGCGACGACGAGCACGGCTGGGACGACAACGGCGTGTTCAACTTCGAGGGCGGCTGCTACGCGAAGGTCATCAACCTGGACAAGGAATCCGAGCCTGACATCTACAACGCCATCAAGCGCGACGCGCTGCTGGAGAACGTGACCGTGGACAAGGACGGCAAGATCGACTTCGCCGACAAGTCCGTCACCGAGAACACCCGCGTGTCCTATCCGATCGAGCACATCGAGAAGATCGTCAAGAACGTCAACCCCGTGTCCGCCGGCCCCGATGCCCAGAACGTCATCTTCCTGAGCGCGGACGCCTTCGGCGTGCTGCCCCCGGTCAGCATCCTGACCCCCGAGCAGACCAAGTACTACTTCCTGTCCGGCTTCACCGCCAAGCTGGCCGGCACCGAGCGCGGCATCACCGAGCCCACCCCCACCTTCTCCGCCTGCTTCGGCCAGGCCTTCCTGGAGCTGCATCCCACGAAGTACGCCGAGGAGCTGGTCAAGAAGATGGAAAAGAGCGGCGCGAAGGCCTACCTGGTGAACACCGGCTGGAACGGCACCGGCAAGCGCATCTCCATCAAGGATACCCGCGGCATCATCGACGCGATCCTGGGCGGCGCCATCCTGAAGGCTCCCACCAAGAAGATCCCCTACTTCAACTTCGAGGTTCCCACCGAGCTGGAGGGCGTGGACACGGGCATCCTGGATCCCCGCGACACCTATGCCAACCCCGCCGAGTGGGATGAGAAGGCCAAGGACCTGGCCGGCCGCTTCATCAAGAACTTCGTCAAGTACGAGTCCAACGAAGCCGGCAAGGCGCTGGTCGCCGCCGGTCCGCAGCTGTAAGAACAGCAAGGGCATAAAGGCAGCAGGGACGGCTCAATGCCGCCCCTGCTTTTTGCGGTCAACGATGCGCTGCATCGCCTCCCTCCGCTCTGCTTAGGCAGAACGAAAAATCCGCTCCGCATATGTTCACTTTTAGATTGAGTTTAGTATTACATGACGAAGAATATTGGCTCTTCCACAACTGCAGGGGCAGCGATGCGCCGCCCGCCCGAGTACGATCTGTGTCGCTGTACCCGGCGGGCGTCACAACGCCGCCCCTACGTCCTTATCTATGGCTCTTCACGGAAGCCCGCCGTTCCGTCACCTGCCCGGCCTGCGGCCATCCGCCTCGATGATGCTCTCCGGGCTCTCCTCGTCCTTGTCGCCCACCATCTGCAGGGCCTGGAAGATCTTCTGCATCTTGTAGTCGGTCTCGGTGATAACGTCGGCGCAGGCGCGCAGCTCATCCACGATGCGCGGCGGCAC
Organism: uncultured Eubacteriales bacterium; assembly: GCA_902799045.1. Lineage (GTDB taxonomy): Bacteria > Bacillota > Clostridia > Christensenellales > Aristaeellaceae > UBA2862. The sequence goes on along the minus strand of CADBZH010000002.1, from coordinate 86,333 downwards.
GGCGTCGGTGCGCTTATAGCGGATGCCGTGCTCCAGCGTGGCCCAAAAGTCCATCGCGACGGTGCGGATCTGAATCTCCACGGGGATGTAGAGCTTGCCCTGGGACATGTAGACCGGCACGTCGACGACGATGTGCAGGCTGCGATAGCCGTTGGGCTTTGGGTTTTCGATGTAGTTCTTCTTCAGGATCAGGTTGATGTCGTCCTGCGCCAGCAGCAGATCCGCAATGCGATAGATGTCGTCCACGTATCGGCAGACGACGCGCACCCCTGCGATGTCGTGCAGCGTCTTCTTGGCGCAGGAGATGGAGATGGGATAGCCCATGCTGTGCAGCTTCACGATGATGCTGTCCAGCGATTTCACGCGGCTCTCCAGGTGGTGGATCGGGTTGTGCATGAACTTGAGGGAGAATTCGCTGTCCAGCGTCTCCAGCCGCGCGTTGATCTCGCGGATGCCCGCCTCATAGACGGGCTTCACCTGGGCGTATTCGCGCTGCAAAACCTCCATCGCGTCGTTGGTCTTGAACTCCGTGGAACGGTATTCCGCCTGTTCACGGATCACATCGGGCTTTTTATTCTCCATTTAGGGCCTCCGGTTGGTTCATTGGTCGTCCCTGAGCACGTCCCAGCTCGTCAGCATCGCCAGCACCTCGCTGTGCCGGGCGCCGTCCTCGGTGATAAAGGCCACGGCGAGGCGGCTGTTGCGCTCGCGGCGCTTTTCAAAGGCTTCGCGGACGGTGGTCAGCGTGGCGTTTTTGTCAAAGAATTCGTATTTCTCACTGCGCTCGTCGTCAAAGTCCAGCGCGTTCTTCAGCTCGCCGATCTTCAGCGTATCGTGCAGCCGGTCGAAGCCGGCGTCGCCGATGTAGCGCATCAGGCTTGCCGCGCTGAACACGCCGACCAGGCCCGTGCGATCGCGGACCGGCACGTGGGAGTAGCCCACGCGCATCATGTGGCGCATCATGTCCAGCGCCGAATCATTCGGATGGGCGAAGAGTATCTTTTCACCGGGGGTGCCGTAATCCACGGCCAGGCGGGGCCGCTGCACGTAATCGACGATGGCGCAGAGCGTTTCGACCACCGCTTCGGAGGGCTCCACCACCGGTTCCCCCGCGCCGTCGGTGTTGTGGGTGAGCAGGTTGCGGATCTCCCGGCACATGTCCAGCTCCGTGCGGCAGGGCGCGCTGTCCGCGTCGTGCAGGTATTCCATCACCACACTGCCGGAGGACATCTTCCTGCCGGTGTAGCGCTTCTCCAGAAGCCCCTCCAGCTTTCGGTAGAGCGTCAGGAACCGCTCCGACCTCCGTGGCGCGCGCTGCATCCTTCAACCCCTCCTTTAATCCTATCATAACATAAAGCCGGACAAAAATCAACCTGCAGTCTTGGCTACAGGTTGATGCTTCCGAGGGCTTCCGAGACGCGGTTCAATTCCTCCAGCGTCAGGGCTTCGCCGCGCACGCGCTCGTCCACGCCGGCGGCGTCGAGCACGGCACGCGCCTGCTCCTGGGTCAGCCCGAAGGCGGATTTCAGGTTGTTGGCGAGGGTCTTCCTTCGCATGGCGAACGCAGCGCGGATCAGCCGGCGGAAGCGCGCGGGATCGCCGGATTCGACCGGCGGCGCCTCCCAGCGGTCGATGCGGATGAACTGGCTCATCACGTGGGGCGGCGGATCAAAGGCCTCCGGCGCGACGTCGGTCAGCACCCGGGCCTGCCCGTAGTATTGCAGCTCCGCCGCCAGGGCGCACCACTGCTTCGTGCCCGGCGCGGACATCACCCGCTCCGCCGCCTCCTTCTGCACCATGATGGCGATGCTTCGGGGCGGGCAGTCGGAGGACGCGAGCTTCAGGAGGATGTCCGCCGTGATGTAGTACGGCAGGTTCGCCACGACCCGATAGGGCTCGCCGGAGAAGTGCGCCTCTGTGAGCGCGCGCAAATCCGCCTTCATGACGTCCTGATAGACCACCGTCACGTTGCCCAGGCCCTCCAGCACGTCCGAAAGCACCGGCTGCAGGCCCCTGTCCACCTCCACGGCCAGCACCCGCCTGGCCCGCCGGGAAAGCAGCGCCGTCATGACGCCCGCGCCGGGGCCGATCTCCAGCACGTTGTCGTCCGGCGCGATCTGGGCGTCGTCCAGCAGCAGCGCAAGCAGGCTCTCCGAGAGCAGGAAATTCTGCCCCAGGCTGTGGGTATTTCTGAAGTGGTGCTTCTCCAGCGCCACCCGGGCGCGGAGCTCAAGGGAGGGATTCAGATACTCTGACATGATTAAGCCCCTTACAACAATCCCTTCGGGGGATTCAGATCGAAACGCACAGATCCTTCTCTGCGTTCAGGATGACAGGTGTCGTGTCGTTGTCATCCTGAACGAAGCGAAGGATCTGTACGCAACAAACCAGAGCGACAATTCTACTTGTTTACTTCGTGCCGAACAGGCGGTCGCCCGCGTCGCCGAGGCCGGGGACGATGTACTTGTTCTCGTTCAGGTGATCGTCGATGGCGGCGATGTAGAGGTCCACGTCCGGATGGGCCTCCTGCACGGCCTTGACGCCCTCGGGGCAGCCCACCAGGCACATCAGCGTGATGGACTTGCAGCCGCGCTTCTTGATGAAATCGATGGCGGCGATGGCGGAGCCGCCGGTGGCCAGCATCGGGTCCACGACGATCAGGTCGCGCTCGGCCACGTCATAGGGCAGCTTGCAATAGTATTCCACGGGCAGGTGGGTTTCGGGATCGCGATACAGGCCGATGTGGCCCACCTTGGCGGTCGGCACCAGGTTCATCACGCCGTCCACCATGCCCAGGCCCGCGCGCAGGATCGGCACGATGCCCAGCTTCTTGCCGGCGATGATCTTGCTCTTGCACTTGGCGACGGGGGTTTCGATTTCGATCTCCTCCAGCGGCAGGTTGCGGGTGACCTCATAGGCCATCAGCATGGAGATCTCCTCCAGCAGCTGGCGGAAATCCTTGTTGCCGCAATCCTTTTCGCGCATCAGCGTGAGCTTGTGCTGCACCAGAGGATGATCGACCACGAAGACTTTGCTCATGTATATACCCTCCCTAATGGTTTTCCCAATATATTATTATATACGATAGGCGCGCCCATTTCAATAACAGATTTGTCACAGTTCTGTGTACTCCGGCGAGGGATGCACGATGGCGCGGCCGGTCTGGGCGTCAAAGCCCTCCAGCACCAGTAGCGATTTCGCGCCCATCACGCGCTTGGCCTCCGGCTTGGCCGTAGCGATCATCACGCCGACGCCCACGACCTCCGCCAGGAATTCCTTCATAAGGTCCACCATGCCCTGGAGCGTGCCGCCGCCCTTCATGAAGTCGTCGATGATCAGCGCCCGCTGGCCGGGGCGCACGGCCCGCCGCGTGAGCGCCATGGTCTCGATGCGCTCGCTGCCCAGGCCCGCGATGTAGTTGATCTTCACGGCGCTGCCCTCGTAGGCGCGGCTGTCTCGGCGGGCGATCACGAGCGGCACGTCCAGCATTCGCGCCGTCATCAGCGCTATTGGAATGCCCTTTGTCTCCATCGTCAGCACGAAATGCGGCTGGCGGTCATAGTACTGCGAGGCCAGGATCTCCCCCATCTGCTGGGCGATGTCGCTCTCCGCGGTGATGTCGGAGGTGTATAGGAAGCCGCCGGGCAGCATGCGCCCCGGCTCGGACAGGCGCCCGGAAAGCTCCATCAGCACCCGCCTCACCTTCGCGGGGCTGGGAATGGCGCGGTAGCGCACGCCGCCGGCCGCGCCGGCCACAGTCTCGATCCTGCCGAGGTCGAATCGCTCAAAGGAGGCGCTGATCAGGTCGATGTCCTCGCTGATGGTGGACTTGGCCGACCCGAAGCGCTCGCAGAACTCGCTGAGGGTGTGGATGCGGTTGGGGGTGTCCGTCAGTATCTTCGTCAGCGCGCCCAGGCGCTCGTTGCGCTTGATCTTGTCCATGTGCGGCCCTCAATTCCGAATATTTTTTCGATATATTCAATTATAATTCGGAAATGTTAGCTTTTCGCCAGCTTTGTGCAAATTCAGTCGATGTGCCACAACTTTTAACCTTCATTTCCCCAACGGGCACCCGCGGCGCTTGCAGGAACGCGCGATTTGATTTATAATGATACTTGTAGAGGGCTGCGCAGGCCCACGCGATAACGGAGGCAACGGCTATGGCTGCGAATATATTTGACTTCAAGGGCGGAAGGGCCCACTTCATCGGCATCGGCGGAAGCTCCATGTCCGGCCTGGCCGGCTACCTGCAGGAGCTGGGCTATGCCGTCACCGGCTCGGACCGCACGGCGTCCCACAAGACCGAGCATCTTCAGGAGCGGGGCATCCAGGTATCCGTCGGCCACGCGGCGGAAAACGTTCACGGCGCAAGCGTGATCGTCTATTCCGCTGCCATCCCGCCCGAGAACCCGGAGCGGGCCGAGGCCGCGCGGCTGGGCATCCCCCAGATCGAACGCTGCGATCTGATCGGCCAGCTGATGGAGGGCTATCCCTTCGCCGTCGGCGTCAGCGGCACCCACGGCAAGACCACCACCACCTCGATGCTGGCGCAGGCCTTCATGCAGGCCGGCGTCGACCCGACGATCCACATCGGCGGCGAGCTGGATTTCATCGGCGGCTCCACCCACGTGGGCGGCAAGCACGACTTCATCTGCGAGGCGTGCGAATACAACGCCAGCTTCCTGCGATTCAAGCCCACGGTGGCCATCATCACAAACATCGACGAGGATCACCTGGACTTCTACAAAGATATCGACGACATCGAAGCGGCCTTCGTGAAGTATGCCGCACTGGTGCCGAAGGACGGCTGGGTGATCGCCTGGGGCGACGACGAGCGCGCCAGGCACGTGTGCCTGAACGCCGACTGCAACCACATGACCTACGGCCTGGGCGAAGGCTGCATGCTGCGGCCCGAGGGATTAACCTATGACGCGCTGGGCCGGGCCTCCTTCACGGCGACGCTGAACGGCGAGAAGCTGGGCGCATTCCGCCTGAGCGTGCCCAGCGAGGCCAACATGCTCGACGCCCTGGCGGTGATCTGTGCGGCGCACATCCGCGGGCTGGACATGGCGAAGGTGGCGGAGGCGCTGGCCGGATTCGTCGGCGCGCACCGGCGCTTTGAGCTGACCAGCGTCACCGACGGCGTGAAATGCTACACGGATTACGGCCACAACCCGGCGGAGATCAAAAACGCGCTGAAGATCGCCTCGATGCAGCCACACGGGACGCTGTGGAGCGTGTGGCAGCCCCACACCTACTCCCGCACCAAGACGCTGTTTGACCAGTTTGTGGAGACCTTCGACCTGGCCGATAAGCTGCTGATCACCGATATTATGGGCGCCCGCGAGGCGGACCCCGGCGACATCAAATCCGAAATGCTGCTGGAGCCGCTGCGCGCCCGGGGCGTCGACGCCGTGGTGACCCACACCTTTGACGAAACCGAGGCCTGGCTGCGCGCCCACTGGCAGGCGGGCGACCTGATGGTCAGCCACGGCTGCGGCGACATCGACCTTCTGAACGAACAGATTTCCAGCCACGGGGATACGAAACGATAATTCGGGGGAATTCGATTTGAAGAGGATATTGAGCCTGGCGCTGCTGCTGGCCCTCTGCGCCGCCGCGATGGCGGGCTGTAAAAAGGCCGCCGCGCCGGAAACGGAGGGCGCGGGCGATTTCATGCCCACCGCGGCGGAGGCGACGGCGGTGCCGGACGAGGGCTATCACGGCGAGGAGGACCAGAGCGCGGCGCTGGAGACCATGCCCACGCTGGAGCCCGCCGTGCCCCTGGGAGACGACGCCGCGGCAAACGAGGGCGGCACGAACGACTACTACAGCATCGACGCGCTGCTGAGCGACGTGCCGGACGAGGCGCCCGCGCCGGAGCCGGTGCCCGAAGGAAGCGCCGAGGGCGAACCCGCCCCCACCGTGCGACCCGTGGCGGACACCAGCACCTATCAGTATTCCGCGCTGACGGACACCTCGCTGGGCTTCACGTTCAACTATCCCTCCCACTGGGAAAACCTGCCGGGGGTCTACACGGTGTGCTTCCGCGAGAAGGTGGAGCCGGGCGACTTCCCCGCCCGCGTCGCCATCACGGCCAAGAAGCTGGTGCACACGCCGGACGAGCAGGTGGTCACCGAACAGCTGACCAGCTACCTGCGCCTGGTCCACAAGCAGTATGAGGCCGCCTCCTTCCAGGCCGGCACGCCGAGCACGGAGGAAACCTTCCTGGGCAAACCCGCCCTGAGCAACACCTACCTCGCCTACTCCGGCGAGAACGAGGTGAAGGGCTACATCATCGGAACCGCCGTGGGCCGCACGATGTATGTGCTGCACTTCTGCGCCACCTATGAAGACTACGCCGCCATGGAGAGCATGATGCGCTACATGGTGAAGTCGGCGGAGCTGGTCAATCAGGAGCAATAGCGCATCAAACAGGACAGGCAACAGGCCGCGTCGCTCGACGCGGCCTGTTGCCTGTGTCCGTCAGTACACGATCACCTTCGTGTGGGCCGGGCAGTTCGTCCAGATCCACTTCGCGTCCTCCACGCTCAGGCGAACGCAGCCGTGGGAGGCCTTGCTGCCCAGATGGTTGACGGAGCTCTGGGTCACGCGGCCGTTCCGGCTGCCATACAGCACGGAATGGAACATGATGTCGCCCTGGATATAGTAGGCGTACTGGGCCCAGCAGTTGAACTTGGTGAAGTAGTGCCAGCGGGCGCCGGGACCGGTGCCGTCCTGGAAGGTGCCGGTGGGCGTCGGCGAGGAATTGCGGCCGGTGGAACACTTCATCGTGCGCACGAGGTCGGTGTAATCCCCGTTGGCATCCGGCGCGTAGGCGTAGACGCGCTGGTCGTCGATGCTCACCTTCAGCACATAGGGCTTCATTGCCTTCTTCGCGTTCTCATCGAACAGCGCTGCCAGGGTGACATGGTCGCAGACGCCGGTCTCCGTCAGGCCGTGTCGCCGCTGGAAGGCCGTGATCGCCTGGGCCGTGCCCGCGCCATACTGGCCGTCCAGATCGCCGTAGTAGTATTCCAGCATCGACAGGCGCCGCTGCAGGCGCACCACGTCCCGCCCGGAAGCGCCGCTTTCCATGTCGGCGGGGATCGCCGGGAAGCTGTCCGCGTAGAAGTCGTCCAGCAGCAGCGGGTCCGCCACGCCGTTGACCTCCACGGTCAACTGGCCCTCGTCGGCAGTGCCGGACGCCGCCAGGGCGTCGCTCTCCAATTCGCGCATATAGCGCTGCAGATTCTCAACGCCTGCCTGGGTGCCCGCGCCATAGCCGCCGTCCACGGCGATGGACGCAAAGCCCAGCACGCGCAGGCGCTTTTGCAGCTTGGAAACCGCTTCGCCGCTGGAGCCGAGCGACAGCATGGCGTTGTCCGGCTGGGCGGCGTCGGCGGCGAACAGTCGATTCTGCGTGGCGGCGTCGGCAATGCCGGTCTCATCCATGCCGCTGTAGTACTGGAACACGCGAAGCGCCCGGGCCGTGCCGCCGCCAAATTCGCCGTCGGCAGGGTCGGTGGTGTAGCCGAGGCGGTTGAGCCGCGACTGCACGCGCTTCACGGCGCTGCCGGAATCGCCCGATTTCAGATCCGTTCGGCACACCTGAAAGTCATCGCTGAACAGATAGGCCTGCAGAAGGCCGTCCGCCACGCCGTCCACCACGGTGTAAGGGGTCGGCGCAGGCGTCGGCTCCGGCGTGGGCTGGGGCGCGTAGACGGGGGCGACGGCGGCCAGCGCGATGGTGTTCTCCACCGGTTCCGGAGTCGGGATGGGCGTGGGGGTCGGCGTGGGCGTCGGCGGGGGCAGCGCGTCGATGGCGTCCTGCTCCAGCTCGCGCACGTATTCCTCCAGCTCCATCACGGCGGCCCGGGTGTTCGCGCCATAGAAGCCGTCGGCCCGGCCCTCGAGGTAGCCCAGCTGAATCAGGCGCTCCTGGAGGCGCTGGGTGGCGCTGCCGTTCACGTCGAGGGTCAGCTCGGGATAGTACGGCACGGTGGCGACGACGTCCTCCAGCAGCAGGCCCTCACTGGCCCATGCCGGCAGGCCCGTCTCGCCGGGGGTCGCCGCGGCACGCCGCGCCCGGTAGCTCTCCGCCACCACGTTGGCCAGCGATTCGCTGTCCGCCCGCACGTTCTGCACCGCGCCCAGCACGATGCCCTTAAGCCATTCCTCGACGGTGGTCCACTGTCCCTCGCCCATCGTGATGCCGTTCAGTACGAAGCGGAATTCCACGTTCAACACGTCGCCCTTGCTGCTCACCAGCTCCTGGCTGTAGCTGCGTCGCTCGATTTGCGCGTCCTCCGACAGGCTCAGGTCGTAATGGATACTGGTGCTCTTGGGCGCGTTGTCCTCGGACATCAGCTTCAGGATGTCCGCCTGCCACGGGCCCTCGCGCGTATCTTCGGCTCGGGTGAACGCGGTCGTCGACAGGACGAGCGCGATCACCAGCAGCATCGGAAGTATGAATTTGAATTGCTTCATTCGAATCCCTCCGGCTCGTTTGATGCAGTATTCAGACGCGCGTGTGCTTCTGTTTGTTGCATCACAGGGCCGTTGCATGGTTTTGACTGTTCCGGAAAAACCTTCCAAAAATGAAAAAATATTCCAGCACGCCGATTCCATTATACATGCAGACGGACGCTGAAACAATCGAATGGATTTGAACAAAGTGGTACGTATTTATGGCGGAAGGGGCGGCTGAATGAGCCGCCCCTTCGTATTGCGGGAAGCGTCGGGCTATTCCTTCCAGCTGAAGTGCCGGGTGATGACTTGCACATTGTCGCTGGCGACGTGCAGGATGCCCCCGTCGATCGCGGCGTGGCGGACGTTGCCGTCGGGCTCGGTGACCCGGGCCTCGCCGGTCGCCAGGGAGGCGGCATAGTCGATGTGCTGCGGCAGGATCGCCACGTCGCCGCCGGTGGTGCGCACCATCACGCGCTGGGCGTCGGCGTCATAATGCTTGCCCTCGGGCGTGACAATCGTCAGGTGAATCAGCGCCATGGATCATTCTCCCCTTTTCGCCTTCTCGACGGCCTCGTCGATGGTTCCCACGAACAGGAACGCGCTCTCCGGCAGGTCGTCGTGCATGCCGTCGATGATCTCGCGGAAGCCGCGGATGGTCTCCTTGATCGGCACATAGCGGCCCTCCATGCCGGTGAACTGCTCGGCCACGTGGAAGGGCTGGCTCAGGAAGCGCTGAACCTTTCTGGCGCGGGACACGATCAGCTTGTCCTCGTCAGACAGCTCGTCCATGCCCATGATGGCGATGATGTCCTGCAGCTCCTTGTAGCGCTGGAGGATGCTCTGCACCTTGCGGGCCACCTCATAGTGCTCGCGGCCCACGATCTCGGGCGAGAGGATGCGGCTGGTGGAATCCAGCGGGTCCACGGCGGGATAGATACCCAGGGACGCGATGGAACGGCTCAGAACCGTGGTGGCGTCCAGGTGCGCGAAGGTGGTGGCCGGGGCCGGGTCCGTCAGGTCGTCCGCCGGCACGTAGACCGCCTGCACGGACGTGATCGAGCCCTTCTTGGTGGAGGTGATGCGCTCCTGCAGCGCGCCCATCTCCGTGGCCAGGGTCGGCTGGTAGCCGACGGCGCTGGGCATGCGGCCCAGCAGGGCCGAAACCTCGGAGCCCGCCTGGGTGAAGCGGAAGATGTTGTCGATGAACAGCAGCACGTCCTGGTTCTCGCGGTCGCGGAAGTATTCCGCCATCGTAAGCCCCGAAAGCGCCACGCGCATACGGGCTCCCGGCGGCTCGTTCATCTGGCCGTAGACCAGCGCGGTCTTGTTGATGACGCCGGATTCCTGCATCTCGTTGTACAGGTCGTTGCCCTCGCGGGTGCGCTCGCCCACGCCGGCGAACACGGACAGGCCGCCGTGCTGGGTGGCGATGTTGTTGATCAGCTCCATGATGATGACCGTCTTGCCGACGCCCGCGCCGCCGAACAGGCCGATCTTGCCGCCCTTGGCATAGGGCGCGATCAGGTCGACGACCTTGATGCCGGTCTCCAGGATCTCCGTGGTGCCCTCCTGCTCGTCATAGGCGGGGGCAGCGCGGTGAATGGGCCAGCGCTCCTGGGCCTCGGGGGCGGGCTTGTTGTCCACGGGCTCGCCCAGCAGGTTGAACACGCGGCCCAGGCACCCGTTGCCCACAGGCACGGAGATGGGCGCGCCGGTGTCGGTGGCGGGGATGCCGCGGCGCAGACCGTCGGTGGAGGACATGGCGATGCAGCGCACGACGTTGTCGCCGATGTGCTGGGCGACCTCGGCCACCACCTTGCGGCCCTCGTGTTCGATTTCAATGGCGGAGAGCAGGTTGGGCAGCTCGCCATCCGCAAAGCGGATATCCAGCACCGGGCCGATGACCTGCACGACGGTTCCGATATTATGCTTATCCATTCGCTCGATCTCCTATGTCTTAATGCTCCGCGCCGGCGACGATCTCGGTCAGCTCCTGGGTGATGGAGCTCTGGCGCGCGCGGTTGTAGCGCAGGCTCAGATCCTCGATCATTTCACCCGCGTTCTTGGTGGCGGAATCCATGGCGACGCGGCGCGCGGCCTGCTCGCTGGCGAAGGAATCGCAGGCGGCGGCGTAGATCAGCCCCGCCAGATACTGGGGCAGGAATTCCTTCAACAGCGCGTCCGCGTCCGGCTCGCACAGCATCTGCTTGTTGGTGCGCTCCGGCGCGTCGTGGGCGTCCAGCGGCAGAAGCGGCTTCAGCTTCGTCTTCTGCGTCAGCACCGACACGAACGACGTGTAGGCCAGCACGATTTCCTCGTATTCGCCGTTGTCGTAGGCGTCCAGCACCTGTTGGCCGATCTCGGCGCACTTTTCAAGCGACAGCCCCTCGACCTTCTCCACCTCGGTGATGATCGGCACGCCCCGGCGGGAATAGTATTCCTTGGCCTTGCGGCCGATGGGGATCACGCAGCAGTTGGCGTCGCGGCTGTCCCACTCGATGCGCTTGAACATGTTGGCGTTGTAGCTGCCCGCCAGGCCCCTGTCGCCCGCGATGACGATGTAGCAGCGATGCTTCACCTCGCGGGGGATCACGTAATGGCTCTCCGCGCCGGTGTTGTGCAGGGCGATGTCCCAGATCGCCCTGCGCGCCACCTTCATGTACGGGCGGCTGGCCTCCATGCGGGCACGGGCGCCCCTCAGCTTCGAAGAGGCCACCAGCTGCATCGCCTTGGTGATCTGCATGGTGCTTTCCACGCTTCGGATCCGCAGCTTGATGTCCTTCATGGATGCTCCGGCCATGATATCACTCCTTGTCCGAGTGCAGCTTCATAAAGTCCTCCGTGAAGGACTGGATCGCGCTCTTCAACTGCGCCTCGGATTCCTTGCTCAGATCGCCGGTCTCGCGGATGGTGTTCAGCAGCGCTTCGTGCTGGGCGTCCAGGCGCTCATAGAGGGCGGTTTCGTATTCGGAAATCAGCTCCACCGGCACGTCCTTCAGGTAATCGTGCACCACCGCGTAGAGGATGCACACCTGGTGCTCTACGGTCACGGGCGCGCCATGGTTCTGCTTCAGCACGGCCACGATGCGCTCGCCCTGGCCCAGGCGGGCCTTGGTGTCGGCGTCCAGGTCGGAGCCGAACTGCGCGAAGGACTGCAGCTCGCGATACTGGCTGTAGAGCAGCTTCAGCGTGCCGGCCACCTTCTTCATGGCCTTGATCTGGGCGTTGCCACCGACGCGGCTGACGGAGATGCCCGGGTTCACGGCGGGCATGATGCCCGAGTGGAACAGCTCGGTCTCCAGGAAGATCTGGCCGTCTGTGATGGAGATGACGTTGGTAGGAATGTAGGCGGAGACGTCGCCCGCCTGGGTCTCGATGATCGGCAGCGCCGTCAGCGATCCCCCGCCATACTCCGGCGCCACGCGGGCCGCGCGCTCCAGCAGGCGGCTGTGCAGGTAGAACACGTCGCCAGGATACGCCTCGCGTCCCGGGGGGCGGCGGATCAGCAGCGAAAGCGCGCGATAGGCCACGGCGTGCTTGGACAGATCGTCATAGATGATCAGCACGTCCTTGCCCTGGGCCATGAAATACTCGCCCATGGCGCAACCGGAATAGGGCGCGATATACTGCAGCGGTGCCAGCTCGCTGGCCGTGGCCGAGACGACGATGGTGTAGTCCATCGCGCCGGAGGCCGTCAGCGATTCCACCACCTGCGCCACCGTCGAGCGCTTCTGGCCGATGGCGACGTAGATGCAGATGACGTTCTGGCCCTTCTGGTTGATGATGGTGTCGGTGGCGATGGTGGTCTTGCCGGTCTGGCGGTCGCCGATGATCAGCTCGCGCTGGCCGCGGCCGATGGGGATCATGCTGTCGATGGCCTTGATGCCCGTCTGCAGCGGCACGGAGACGCTCTTGCGCTCGATGATGCCTGGGGCGGGCGATTCAATGCGGCGCTCCTCCGTGGCGGCGATGGGGCCCTTGCCGTCGATGGGCTGGCCCAGCGCGTCCACGACGCGCCCGATCAACGCCTCGCCCACGGGAACGGACACGACCTCGCGCGTGCGTTCGACGGTGTCGCCCTCCTTGATGCCGGCGTCGTCGCCCAGCATGACCACGGCCACGGAGTTCTCCTCCAGGTTCAGCGCCATGCCATATGCGCCGGTGGAGAAGCGCACCAACTCGTTGGCCATGCAGTTCTCCAGGCCGGAGACCCGCGCGATGCCGTCGCCCACCATAAGAACCGTACCGACGTCGGTTTGTACGATCTGGTTATCGTAATGCTTGATCTGATCCTTGATGATCTTGGAAATTTCTTCAGGTCTCAGCTGCATCTGCTCGTCCTCTTTTCCTACATTCCATGTACAAGGCTCTGCCTGAGCCGGCCAAGCCGATCTTGAATGGTGTTGTCATAGCGCTTGCCGTCCATCTCCACGCGAACGCCGCCGATGACGGACGGATCCACCGCCTCGATGAGCTTCACCTGCCGCCCGGAGAGCTGCGCCAACTTCACGCGCAGGGCCGAGCGCTCGTCCTCGTTGAGGGGCACGGCGCTGGTGACGACGGCCTCCACGATGCGGAAGTCTTCGTTATAGCGCTGGTGGAACCACTCGCAGCAGAGCAGGAAGGCGTCAAAATGCTCCTTCTCCACCAACAGCTTCATAAAGTTGGAGACATAGGGGTGCACGTGGTTGACAAAGGTTTCGTCGATGATCCGAAGGCGCTCGGCGCGCTCCACGGCGCGGGAGCAGAGAAGCCGGACGAACTGCGGCTCCCTCTTCAGGAGGGCGCTCAGGTCGTTCAGCTGCTCATGGATCATCTGGCGCAGGTCCTCGTCACGCGCCAGCTCGTACAGGCCCTCTCCATATTCCCTGGCCAGGCCCGTCACGACGCTTCACCTGCGCTTTTGATAAACTCTTCCACCAGTTCGCGATGGTCGTCCGCGTTGATCTCGCGCTCCACCATGCGGCCAGCGATGTCCGCCGCCATGCCGGAGATCTCGCCCATCAGCTCGGAGTAGGCCTTGCGCTTCTCCTGCTCGATCTCGCTCTCGGCCTTCTGCTTCATGTGGGTGGCCTCGACGCGGGCTTCCTCCACGATGGCGTCGCCACGGCGCTGCGCCGTGTCGACGGCGTTCTTCACCAGGCGATCCGCCTCGTCGCGGGCAGAGCTCATGCGGGCGGTATACTCTTCCTTCATCTGAGCGGCGTCCTCGCGATCCTTGTCGGCGGCGCTGTAGATGCCGTCGATCTCCGCCTGGCGCTTGTCCAGCACGGCCATGACGCGCTTCCAAAGGAACTTCTTCACCAGCGCGCACAGGATCAGCAGGTTGCAGATCTGGAAGATGATCGTCCAGGGCGTGATTGAGATAAACTCCTGTACCTTATCCACGATAAGTCCTCCACAAACGAATTTGTGTTGTCCGTTGGGAAATTACAGCTTGCCGATGAAGGGATTGGCGAACATCAGCAGCAGGGCGACGATGAAGCCGTAGATACCGGTGGTCTCGGCGACGGCGCAGCCCAGCAGCATGGTGGACTGAACGGTGCCCTTGCACTCCGGCTGGCGGCCGATGGCTTCGCAGGCCTTGCCGACGGCGTAACCTTCACCGATACCGGGGCCGATACCAGCGATCATGGCCAGGCCGGCGCCGATTGCGGAAGAACCCATGACGATTGCTTTGGTCCACAGTTGCTCATTCATTGAATTATTCCTCCCAAGAATATAGTGTTAGTAGTATGCTTAACCCTCCGCAGCCGAACCGATGTACATCATCGTCAGCATGCAGAAGATGAATGCCTGCAGGCAGCTGGAGAATATGTCGAAGTAGATGGAGAAGACGGCCGGAATGCCCACCTGGAACAGCGGCACGTTCTGCATGACCTCGCCCACCGCGCCGGGGATCAGCCGGAAGATGGCCGAGGAGAGGCTCGCCAGCGCCGCGTAGATCAGCCCGGTGATGACCGAACCGGAGGCGATGTTGCCGAAGTGACGGAAGGCCATCGACAGGGGCGTGGCAAACTCCGAAATGATGTTGAAGGGCAGCAGCACCGGAATCGGCTCGAAATAGCTCTTGATGTAGCCCAGCGGGCCGCCCGCGCGGAACTTGTTGTAGGTGATCAGCACGAACACCATCAGCGACCAGCCCAGCAGCGTGGACAGGTCGGAAGTGGGCGCGTACATGCCGATCATGCTGGAGAGCGAGCAGAGGGCGGAAAGACCCATGATCGAGGCGATCAGCGGCGCGTAGCCGACCTGGAGGAAGTGCTCGCCCATGTTTTCGCCCACCATGCCGTTCACCTTTTTCACGATGAACTCCGCGACGATCTGCCGCTTGGTGCGGGCGTGGACCTGCATGCCGTGGGTCATGAAGAGGCAGAGCCCCACGATGACCGCCATGACGATCCAGGTGTTCATCACCGTCTCGGTGATGACGATGTTGCCCAATACGGGGATATTGACCGGAATCTCAAACAGGACTCTCGCGCCGTGTACGTCGAGATTCAAGGCTCTTCACTTCCTTCGGAAACGGGGGCCTTTTTGGCCGCCGCGATTTGCAGAATTCGAATGACGATGCTGGGGAATACCGAGGGCAGGATCGTCGCCAGGGCGTCGAATTTGAACACCGCTATGCCCAGCACCAGCAGCGCGAACAGACCGATCATGCGCATGTTGTAGGAGAGCTTCATGCGGTTCTGCATCTGGACCGACATATCCGCGATCTCCTGCTCGGTGCGCTCCTTCTCGGCCATGCGCTCGGTGACGGATTGCACCATCATGCCCATGATGAAGAAGTTCAGTATGCCGAGCAGCCCGGAATACACACCGCCCAGCGCAACTGACAGGCTGAAGCGCCCGATGACGGCGTAGACGATCAGCATCAGCGCCACCATCGCCGCCACGCCCAGGGCCACGCGCGCCGTCTGCTCGCGCACCGCCTTGTCCGGCTTTCTCATCCAATACTCCCTCCGCGATTCAGCGGAACATAATATACCAGTCTGTCTATTTATACCGCATTTTTGCCAATTTATCAAGGGGCAGGATATTAATTCTTTGCACGAAACGCATAACAATGTCTCTAAACGGAAACTTGCAGGGATGTACGAGCGTCGGCGTTGCGCCGCCCGCCGGGTACAACCTGGCGCTTCGGGCCCGGGCGGACGCAGGGATGGACTGTCCACCGCAACGCCGCCCCTGCAAAATGAAGGACCGGATTGCCGTGTCGAGCCTTCGGCCTTCCCGCAATGACGTGAATTGGCTTCGTTCCGTCATTGCGAGGCATCCGTCCGGTCGACACGGCAATCCGGTCTCCCCTGTTGCTTCAGCCGCCCAGGTACGCCGCGCGGACGCGGTCGTCCGCCAGCACCGCCTCGGCAGGGCCGGAGATGGTGATCTTGCCGGTGCCAAGCACGTAGGCGCGGTCTGCGACGGAGAGCGCCATCTGGGCGTTCTGCTCCACCAGCAGGATGGTGGTGCCGGAGGCGTGCAGCTCCTTGATGATGTCAAAGATCTGCTCCACCAGGATGGGCGCAAGTCCCATGGAGGGCTCGTCCAGCATCAGCAGCTTCGGCTTGCTCATCAGTGCCCGGCCCATGGCCAGCATCTGCTGTTCGCCGCCGGACAGGGTGCCCGCCACCTGCTTTTCGCGCTCCTTCAGCCGCGGGAAGCGCGTGAACACGTTCTCCAGCGACTGGGGAATCTCCTCGCCCGGGCGGGAGAAGCCGCCCATCTCCAGGTTTTCGCGCACGGTCATCTGCTGGAACACGCGGCGCCCCTCGGGGCACAGCGCCATCCCCAGGCCCACGACCTTGCTTGCGCCGATGCCCACGATGCTCTTGCCCTCGAAGGAGATCAGGCCGCTGCGCGGCCGGAGCAGGCCGGACACGGTGTTCAGCGTGGTGGACTTGCCGGCGCCGTTCGCGCCGATCAGCGTGACGATCTCGCCCTCGTTCACCTCGAAGGAGATGCCCTTGATGGCGTGGATGCTGCCATAGTAGACGTGGATGTCGTCCACCTTCAGAAGGCTCTTCGCCCTGGTCTCGCTCATGCTCAGCCCTCCTTCTTCTTGCCCAGATAGGCCTCGATGACCGTCGGGTTGGCCTGGATCTCGTCGGCGGTGCCCTTGGCGATGATCCGGCCGTAGTTCAGCACGCAGATGCCCTCGCAGATGCCCATGACGAGGTTCATGTCGTGCTCGATCAGCATGATGGCGATCTGGAACCGGTCGCGGATGCGGATGATGTTGCGCATCAGCTCCTCCGTCTCGTGGGGATTCATGCCGGCGGCGGGCTCGTCCAGCAGCAGCAGCGACGGGTTCGTCGCCAGGGCGCGGACGATCTCCAGCCTGCGCTGCGCGCCATAGGGCAGCGAACCGGCCCGGGTGCCCGCCAGATCCTGCATGTCAAACAGGCTCAGCAGCTCCAGCGCCTTCTCGTGCTGCGCCTTCTCCTGCTTCCAGTAGGCGGGCAGGCGCAGGATGCCGGTGAACATGCCGTAGCGGACCTGGTTGTGCAGGCCGATGCGCACGTTGTCCTCCACGGTCATGTTGTCAAACAGGCGGATGTTCTGGAACGTGCGGGCAATGCCGAGCTTGTTGGCCTGGACGGTGTTCATGCCGGCGGTGTCCTTGCCGTTGACCATGATCGTGCCCATCGTGGGCTGGTAGACCTTCGTGAGCAGGTTGAACACGGTGGTCTTGCCCGCGCCGTTGGGGCCGATCAGGCCGGCGATCTCCGTCTTGCCGATGATGAGGTTGAAGTCGTCCACGGCCTTCAGGCCGCCGAACTCGATGCCCAGGTGGCGCGCCTCCAGCACGGGCGTGCTGTTCAGGTCGCGCTCCGGGATGATGCCGTGGCTCGGCGCGGGCACCATCTTGGTGTCCAGCATGCGCTTTTTCTGCGTGTTCTCGGTCATTCTGCCGCGCCTCCCCTCTGCGTCTGCGCGGAACGTCCGCGGTGAATCAGCCGGTCAAACAGCGAGCGGATGAACGGGTTGTTGGTCGCCAGCATCACCAGGATCAGCACGATGGCGTAGACCAGCATGCGATAGTCCGCGAAGGCGCGGAGCAGCTCCGGCAGCACGGTGAGCAGCGTCGCCGCGATGATGGAACCCCAGATGTTGCCGATGCCGCCCAGCACCACGAACACCAGCACCAGGATCGACGTGTCAAACTTGAACTTGCTGGCCGCCACGGTGGAGAAGTTCAGCCCGTAGAGCGCACCGGCCATGCCCGCCAGCACGGCGGCGGTGACGAAGGCCATCATCTTGTACTTGGTGACGTTGATGCCCATGGCCTCGGCGGCAATGCGGTTGTCGCGGGAGGCCATGATGGCGCGGCCGGAGCGGCTGTTGACCAGGTTCATGACCACGAACAGCGTGAACAGGATCAGCACGAAGCCCACCGGGAAGGTGGCGATCTTGGCCACGTCCTTGGCGCCGTTGGGGCCGTTCAAAAGGATCGTGCCGGGGATGGATGGGTTGTTGAAGGAGACGTGCAGGCGGCTGCCCTCCAGGGAGAAGTACAGGCAGTTCAGCACGTTGCGGATGATCTCGCCGAAGGCCAGCGTCACGATGGCCAGGTAGTCGCCACGCAGCCGCAGCACCGGGATGCCGATCAGCACGCCGAAGATGCCGGCAAACGCGCCGCCGACGATCATCGACAGCACCAGCAGCAGGATCTCGTTTTCAATGCCCAGCGCCGCGCGCAGCCAGGCCGCGCCGATGATGGCGGAAAACGCGCCGATGCTCATGAAGCCCGCGTGGCCCAGGCTCAGCTCGCCCGAAATGCCCACCACCAGGTTCAGCGAAATCGCCATGACAATGTACACGCAGATGGGCACCATCTGGCCCTTCAGCGAGCGGCTCATGGCGCCGGAGGAGATCATGGCCTGGCACACGATGAACGCGACGATGACGACGCCGTAGGATATGAGGTTGTTGATCGTGCTCTTTTTCAGCTTCATGTCCCTCACCTCACACTTTCTCGCGCATCGGCTTGCCCAACAGGCCCGCCGGCTTGAACAGCAGCACGACGATCAGCACGGCGAACACCAGGGCGTCGCCGAGCTCGGTGGAAATGTAGGCCTTGCCCAGGATCTCGATGATGCCCAGCAGCAGGCCGCCGATCATCG
This sequence comes from uncultured Eubacteriales bacterium, assembly GCA_902799045.1. Classification (GTDB taxonomy): domain Bacteria; phylum Bacillota; class Clostridia; order Christensenellales; family Aristaeellaceae; genus UBA2862. The sequence continues at coordinate 67,734 of CADBZH010000002.1, read as the reverse complement.
CCCCGGGGATGGAGCCGATGCCGCCGAACACCGCCGCGGTGAAGGCCTTGATGCCCGGCATGGAGCCGGTGGTGGGCTGAAGCGTGGGATAGGCCGAGCAGAGCAGCACGCCCGCGATGGCCGCCAGGGCCGAGCCGATGGCGAAGGTGAGCGAGATGGTGCGGTTCACGTTGATGCCCATCAGCTCCGCCGCGCCCCTGTCCTCGGACACCGCGCGCATGGCCTTGCCCATCTTGGTGCGGCCCGTGAACAGCGTCAGCGCGATCATGATGACGATGTTCGCCACGATGGTGAGTATGGTTTCGCTGGATATGACGAGGTTGCCGTCAAACAGCCTGATCGTCCCGATGTTGAACACCGAGGGGAACACCTTGGGGTTGGAGCTCCAGATCAGCAGGGCCGTGTTCTGCAGCAGGTAGCTGACGCCGATGGCGGTGATCAGCACCGCCAGCTTCGTCGCCTGGCGCAGCGGTCGATAGGCCAGCCCCTCGATGACCATGCCCAGCACCGTGCAGAACACCATCGCGGCCAGCACCGCCACCAGCGGCGGCAGGCCCAGGTACTGCATCGCGCAGAATGCGATATAGGCGCCCACCATGATGACGTCGCCATGGGCGAAGTTCAGCATCTTGGCGATGCCGTAGACCATCGTGTATCCCAGGGCGATGATGGCATAGACGCTTCCCAGGCTGATCCCGTTGATCAGAAATCGCAGGAACGATACCATGTCTTCCAACTCCTCATTCCATATGTTTCAAAGGTAACCAACGTTTGCCAGCACGGCTGTGTTGGCAAGCGTTGGCCACCTCCCGACAGGCAGGATGCAACATGCCGAATAAACGCATAAGATTCTTCGACTGCGGCCTCGCCACCACCCGGGATGGGAACACGGCGCGCGTGCCATCCCGGGCGAAGCGGAAGCGGAGTCGAAGGATCTTATTGTATTATCTAATCAGCGTTGAAGCGAAATCCTCAGCCGTTGAAGCCAACGTAAGCGCCATCCTGGATGACGACGGCGGTGGGGGTCTTGGTGACCGCGCCGGTCTCGTCCCAGGTCATGGTGCCGGTCAGGCCGATGATCTCCAGGTCACCGGTGAACTGCTCGATCAGCAGCTCGCAGGCATCCTCGGGAGCGGTGCTGCCGTCGATGCCGGCGAGCATGGAGGCGTTCCACAGCGCCCAAACGGCGTCGTAGCAGTCCGCGGCGAACTGGTTCGGGATCTCACCGGTCAGCTCCTGATAGCGGGCAACGAAGGCCTGGGTGCGCTCGTCCTGAGCGTCGGCGGAGAAGGGAGTCAGCATGAACACGCCCTCGGCCAGGGAGGCGTCGAAGCCTTCCATGGTCAGGATGCCGTCCATGCCGTCCACGCCGAAGAACACCGGCGCGTAATCCATGCTCTTGGCGGTGGCCAGGATCAGGGAAGCGGGGGTGTAGTAGATGGGCAGGAACACCAGGTCAGCGCCCGCGTCCTTGGCGGCGGCAACCTGCACGGAGAAGTCGTTGGTCTCGTCGGTGAAGGTCGTCTCGGAGACGATCTCCAGGCCCAGGTTGGCGGCCTCCTCCACGAAGGTCTGGTAGATGCCGGTGGAATAGGCGTCGGCGTTGTTGTAGATGATGGCGACCTTGGTGGCCAGCTGATGCTCGGTGATGTACTTCGCGGAAGCGGAGCCCTGGGCGGGATCGGTGAAGCACACCTGGAACACGTTGTCCTTGCCGTCGATGACGTCGACAGAGGAGGCGGACGGGGTCAGCATGAAGATGCGATCCTCGTTGGCCTGAGCGCCGACGGCGATGCAGGGCGTGGTGGTGGTGGTGCCGGCGATCATCTGGGCGCCCTTGTCCAGAACGGTGTTGTAGGCGTTCAGGGACTTCTCGGCGTCGTGCTCGTCGTCCTCCTCCAGAAGCTCGATCTGCAGGCCGCCGATGGCGTTGATCTCCTCAACGGCGACTTCCGCGCCGTACTTGCAGGCGTTGCCATAGATGGCGGCGGCGCCAGTGAACGGGCCGATGACGCCGATCTTCAGGGCATCCTCTGCCATGGCGGCGGAGGCCAGACCCATGATCATCACGATCGCGAGGATCACAGCGACAATTGCCTTGTTGAACTTCATAATCATATTCCTCCAAAATAGATTCGCTACGCGCCTGGGCGCATATCGTTAATGGTTATAATACCTTCATAACATATCGTTGTCAAGCGCTGGCGACCTGTGTTTTTGGGTATTTTTCGTTATTTCTCATATGAAGTGCGAATGGGCGCATCCTGCAAATTGCGGTTGAATTGGTTTTAATTGGAGCCTAATTTGATTGACAAGCGGTGCTTCACCTTCGTTTTGCTGTCAGCGCAATGCCATGCTAAAGAGCGTTGACTGCATAAAAATGCGGCCTCCGCGCCCGACCTGGTCTTTGACCCCACACTCGCCTGCCGGAGGGTTCGCTCCTAAGGCCTCATGCCTCCCCACTACTACCCCTCTCGATATGCCGGAAAGGTCATACCGGCAGGACTTACCTCTAAGCCGCACCATGCTCACCGGGATTTTCCCGGCTTACGTGGATCGTTTCGCCTGCGACTGGCATCGACTTTCAACCACGGACGCGCGGAAACCGCACTTTCATTATATTGAGTTTTATGGAATACGTCAAGTGAAATCGCGCTTCAGGATGGCGTAGACGGCGTGGTCCACGATGCCCCTGTTGTTGCGGCCCGCCTGGCGGTGGACGCCCTCCAGGGTCATGCCGATCTTCTGCATCACCCGGCCGGACTTGGGGTTTTCCACGTCGTGGGCGGCGCAAACGCGGTTAAAGCCGACCTCGTCGAACAGCACCTTCAGCACGGCGCGGGCGGCCTCGGGCATGTAGCCGTTCCCCCACCACGCCCTGCCCATGCACCAGCCCAGCTCGGCCTCCAGGACGGGCTCGATGATGCGCACCACGGCGATGTCGCCGATCAGCTCGCCGGTTGCCTTCAGCTCCAGGCCCCAGTGGTAGTAGTCCGGCTGTTCATAGCGCTTCACCCAGTCGTCGACGACCCACTCCGTCACGCCGACGTTCGCGTGGGTCGGCCAGGTGAGATACCGGGTCACCTCGTCGTCGCCGGCCCAGTGGTCAAACATCTGCCGGGCGTCCTCGGCGGTGTAGCGCCTGAGGATCAGGCGTTCGGTTTCAAGCTTTTGGGTTCCGACGTGATTCATAGGGAAACCTCCTGATCCTGGTATAAATGGGACGGCCTCATCCGACCTCGCTTGCTCGGCAGGCTTCTCCTGAAAGGGAAGGCCAGGCGGGCGGCGCAACGACGCCCCTACAATTCCTGCTTCCCCATCCCATGCTCCCTATCTGATCTCATTCAGGTCGTAGGGCGTATTCTGATACACGAAGTAGTTCAGCCAGTTGGAATAGAGCAGGTTGGCGTGGGCGCGCCAGCTCATGCGCGGGGGGCGGGAGTCGTCGTCATCGGGATAGTAGTTCTTCGGCACCCGGATGGGCAGGCCGGCGTTTCTGTCGCGCAGGTATTCCTTCTCCAGCGTGTCGGCGTCGTATTCGGAGTGGCCGGTGATGAACACCTGCCGGCCCTGGTCGGTGGCCATGGCGTAGATGCCCGCCTCTTCTGACGAGGCCAGGATCTTCAGCTGCGGCACCCTTTCCACGTCCTCGCGCAGGATGGTGGTGTGGCGGGAGTGCGGCACCATGAACACGTCGTCGAAGCCGCGGAACAGGATGCTGCTGCGGCGCTCCACGACGTGCGGGAACACGCCGAACATCTTCTCCGGCAGCGGCACCTTCTTCACGCCGTAGTGGTAGTAGAGGGCCGCCTGGGCGCCCCAGCAGATGTGGAACGTGCTGTGGACGTTGCGCTTGGACCACTCCATGATCCCGCACAGCTCGTCCCAGTAGTCCACCTCTTCAAAGGGCATCTGCTCCACCGGCGCGCCGGTGATGATCATGCCGTCGAACTTGCGGTCCTTCACCTGGTCGAAGGTCTTGTAGAAGGCCAGCATGTGCTCCTGCGAGACGTTCTTCGACTCGTGCGAGCGCACCTGCAAGAGCTCCAGTTCCACCTGCAGCGGCGTGTTGCCCAGCACCCGGGCCAGTTGGGTCTCGGTGGCGATCTTGGTGGGCATCAGGTTCAGCAGCAGGATGTGCAGCGGGCGGATGTCCTGGCTGACGGCGCGGGACTCCGTGATGACAAATATGTTTTCGCTCTCCAGCACGCCGGTGGCGGGGAGGCTGTTCGGAATCTTGATCGGCATGGCAATGACACTCCTTTGACAGTAATATTTTACCCACCCCAAGCGAAATGTCAAACGATTTACAAAGGTTTAAACCCATACGGGCCCGTCTCTGGTAAAATGAAGCCATGTGGAGGGACGCGGCCATGGACAAGCGGGAGCTGCGCCGGATCATCGGCGAAAAAAAGCGCGCCCTGTCGGCGCGGGAGATCGAGGCCAGGAGCGCGATCCTGGCGGACAGGCTGCTTGAGACGGCGGCCTACCGGCAGGCGCGGTCGCTCTATGCCTATCTCGCCTTCAACCAGGAGGTGCGCACGGCGCCGATCATCGAACGCGCCTGGGCCGACGGCAAGCGGGTGGCCGTGCCGAAGGTGGTCGGCGGCGAGATGCGCTTCATCTGGCTGGAGGATTTCCGGGGGTTTGTCGAAAGCGTCTTCGGCATCCTTGAGCCCGCTTCGGACGGGCCGGTGGCCGATGACGCGGCGGCGCTGGTGCTGATGCCGGGGCTGGCCTTTGATCGCCAGGGACGCCGCGTCGGCTATGGCGGCGGCTACTACGACCGCTTCCTCGCCGCCGAACCCAGCCACCCGACCGTCGCGCTTTGCTACGGGTTCCAGATGCTGGATGCCATTGAAACAGAAGCGCACGACGTCCGCGTGGACATCGTGCTGAGCGATCAGATTTCCGATCAGCCTCTCTTCCTGTAGTGCTCCAGCACCGGCACGAGCACAAAGCAGACGATGCCGGCGGTGAAGCCGCCGTTGTAGAGGTTGAAGCCGCCGTGAATGGCGGGCACGCTGGTGACGAGTATGGCGTGTGCGAATCCCGCGACGACGCCGGCGAGGAACCCGAATTCCCCGGTGAGGGGCGCGAGGCCGCTGGCAAAGCACAAGCCCACCACCAGCGCCTGTCCGTTGACGGGAAACGCCGTGACGCCGAGGCGGTGGAGGATGCCCATGAGGCCATAGCCCAGCAGGATCGGCAGCGTGTTGCGCGGGGTCGCGCCGCTGGCAAAGCAGCACACCATGCACAGCACCGCGCCCATCGTGGGGCCGGTAAAGGTCGCGCCGATCAGGTTGTAGTACAGCAGGATATACAGTCCATACGCGCCGAGGTTGATCAGGCAGCTTCCGGCGCTGTATTTTTGTGTGAAATCGACCCTGTAGCCGCTGTCCGCGAGCAGCCTGCCGTAGTCCCCCGGGCCGCCGTTGACGGCGAGGCCTGCGAGCAGGCACAGCGCGAACAGTGTGCCCAGGAACAGGTTGACGAACAGCCGGTGCCCGTCTCCCAGCGTCGCGGCGATGACCGGCGCCTCCACGCCCAGCGTCCGGTAGAGCGTCGCGAAGAGCGCGAAGCACATAAACCCCGCCGCGGGACCGGCGTTGTAGAGGTCATAGCCCTTGTGGAAGTTCTGGGAATGGGCGCAGAGCGCGGGCATGGCGCAGCCCACGACCGCCCCGACGGCCAGCGCCAGGAAAAGGCCCAGCGGCGTGACGCGCGGGCCGGAGGCCGCGTCCGGATAGTACAGCAGCACCTGGGTAATGATCGGCGAGACGCCGGTGGAGAACAGCGCGAAGTTAATGAACTCCGCGAAGGGCCGGCGCTTCAGCTTCGCATACAGGAATACACCCAGCATCAGCGGCAGCATGTTCAGCGGGTTCATGCCGTAGGTGCCGAAGCCCACGGTCAGGAACCATCCCAGCGCCGTCGCGCCGGTGAGCTTTGCCCCGGGCAGGAACATCAGCGCCGTGCAGATCACGGCGACGAGCGCCGTGTTCAGCATCGAGGCGGAGAGCCCGCCCAGCTCCGTCAGGAAGTAGTCCTTCGTCAGCTGGGCCGGCAGGATCTGGATGCGCCAAAGGCCGTTCAGCATGTCGGCGCGATCCGGCGCGATCAGCGCGGCGACGAAGCAAGCCGCCGTGAACGCGATCATCACTCCGCGCAGCAAATGCGCCGCGTCCATCTTTCGCATGCGTTCCATATCACATTTCAGTCTGCCGCTCGGCGGCTTCGATCACATGGCGCATCAATACGCTGGTGGTGACGGCCCCCACCCCGCCGGGCACCGGCGTGATGGCGTCGACGACGGGCTCGACGGCGTCAAAGTCCGCGTCGCCCGCGATCGCGCCGAGGCCGCCCTTCGCATTGGGCTTGTCCGCGTCCCAGTTGATGGAGACGTCGATCACCGTCTGGCCGGGACGCGCGTAGTCCGCCGTCAGCGATTTGAGCGCCCCCGCGGAGGTCACCAGGATGTCCGCGCGCCGGGCCTCCCCCGCCACGTCATAGGTGCGGGTGTGGCAGACGGTGACGGTGGCGTTTTTGCCCATCAGCAGCATCGCCAGCGGCTTGCCCACCACGAGGCTGCGGCCGATCACCACGGCCCGCCTGCCCTTAGAGTCGATGCCGTAGTGCTCCAGGATCTCCATGCAGGCGCAGGGCGTGCAGGGCGCGAAGCCCAGGTCCGTCCGCCCTTCGAATACCCCGGCGCAGGAGAGATCCGTCATGCCGTCCACGTCCTTCGCGGGGTCGAGGGCGTTCCGGATCTCGCCCTCATACGGGCGCAGGGCCTTCGGCAGGGGCCGGAACAGCAGCACGCCGTGCACGGAGGCGTCGGCATTCAGCCTGCGGATGGCCGTGAGCAGCGCCTCCCTGGAGACGTCCCCCGGCAGCGCAACGACCTGCGTTTCGACGCCGACCATGCCCGCCCGGTTGAGCGCGCCGTGCTCATAGGAGAGGTCGGAAGGGTCCTCGCCGCAGCGCACGATGGCGAGCTTCGGCGCGACGCCCCGCTCCCGCAGCGCCTCCACCCGCGTCCGCAGGCGCTCGCACAGCGCCTCGGCGACCGGCTTGCCCAGCAGCAGCTTTGCCATGTTCGTATCCTCCAGTGGAATATCGCGTCACACAAGCCCTGCCCGAACGGCTTCGAAGACGCCGTCCGCCATGGCGCAATACTTTTCAAGCATCGCGTTGGCCTTCGCGTTCAGCGCGTCGGCGGCCTCGCGATCCTTCAGGGGCTTCGTGTTGATGAATACGTTGAGGCTTGCGCTCTGCAGCGCTGCCTTCAGGATCGCCGCGCCGCAGCCCGCGTCGGAAACGGCCAGCCGGCTGCCCTTTTCGGCGAAGGCGGCCACGGCCTCGATTGCCTCGCCGCACAGCGCCATGATCCGCAATGGCGGCTGGCAGGCATCGTGGGTGGCCTGCTCCAGGACAGACTCCCGGGCGGGATCGTCCTTCGGGATGCCGTAGGCACGGGCCAGCGGCTCGAAGGCCTCCGCGTCGGACAGCACCTGGTCCATCAGCGCCGCCTGGATGGCGTCGCACTTTTCGCGCAGGGCGATGATCTCCCCCTCCACGTCGGCGTATTTCTTCTTGCCGACGGTCAGCGCGCCGACCATGTTGCCCAGGGCCGTGCCGATGGCCCCGACGAGGGCCGCCGCGCCCCCGCCGCCGGGCGCGGGTGCACTGGAGGCGAGGGCGGACACGAATTCCCGGCAGGTGAGTTGGGTGGAATCAGTGGGCATGGTTGCATCTCCTGTCAGTATTTGGGAAGACGGGCTTATCCCCGGCGCTCTGTGCTGCCGGCTTCCCGGGAGGCAGCGCCGTTCGTTCAGGCCTTTACCGCCTGTCGCCATGGCATTTGAAAGCGTTTCATACAGATCCTTCGCTCAGGATGACAACGAAGCGCGAGCCTGCCATTCCGAGCGAAGCGAAGGATCTGTACGGTCCGCCCATTCCGACACGATGCCAATGCCGCTTCCCTCAAGTTTATGGCATTAGAGTGTGTTTCTAAATCCCGGGTTCCGAAGGCTTACTGGTTGCAAGTCGAGGAAAAGCAACACAGAAATGCAGTCAAAAACGCCGAAAATGCGCTTCAGGGATTTTAGAAACACACTCTAGCTTTCCCTTATCGGTAATCCTTCTTCTCAGAACAGGCCCATGACCTTGCCGGTCTCGGTATCCACATCCACGCGGCGATAGGCCGGGTCGGAGGCGGTGCCGGGCATCATGGAGATGGTGCCCGCCATCGGGCAGAGGAACTTCGCCCCGCCGTACTCCAGGATGTCGCGGATCGGCAGGCGCCAGCCCTTCGGCACGCCCTTGAGGGCCGGGTCGTGGGTCAGCGACAGGTGGGTCTTGACCATCATCGTACAGTAATCAGCGTATTTCGGGTCGCTCTCGAAGCGCTTCGCCTTCTCCACGGCCAGGGGCGCCCAGTCGACGCCGTCCGCGCCGTAGACCTCCTTGGCGATGCGCTCCACGCGCTCGCGCAGGGGCATGTCGAGGTCGTAGAGGAACTTGATCTCGGGCTTCTCCTCGCAGGCGTCCACGACGGCCTGGGCCAGCTCCACCGCGCCCTCGCCGCCATAGCGCCAGTGGTTGGAACGGGCGCAGCGCACGCCGCGCTCGGCGCAGAGGCGCTTGATGAGGGCGATCTCGTTTTCGGTGTCGGTGTGGAACTGGTTGATGCACACCACCGGCACGATGCCGGACTTCTTCACCGTTTCCACGTGGTGGAACAGGTTCTCGCAGCCCTTTTCCACCAACTCCAGGTTCTCCCGGGTGTATTCCTCCGGCAGCGGACGGCCGGGGGCCACCTTCGGGCCGCCGCCGTGCATCTTCAGGGCGCGGACGGTGGCGACGATGACGGACACGTTCGGGGTCAGGCCGGACAGGCGGGTCTTGACGTTCCAGAATTTCTCAAAGCCGATGTCCGCGGCGAAGCCGGATTCGGTGACGTGGTAGTCAAACAACTTCAGCGCCAGCCGGTCCGCGATGACGCTGCTCTGGCCGATGGCGATGTTCGCGAAGGGGCCGGCGTGGATCAGCACGGGCTGATGCTCCACGGTGTAGCACATGGTGGGGTTGATGGTGTTGCGCATCCAGGCTGTCATGGCGCCGGCGACCTCCAGGTCCTCGCAGGTGACGGGGTTGCCCTTTTTGTCATAGGCCACGACGATGTTGCCGATGCGCTCGCGCAGGTCCTTCAGGTCGCGGGCCACGGCGAGGATGGCCATCAGCTCGCTGCCCACGGCGATGCCGAACTTGCTCTCCATCAGGAAGCCGTCGCGGTTTCCGCCGATGCCCATGATGATGTTGCGCAGGCCCTGGGCGCAGAAGTCCAGAACCCAGCCCATTTCGATGCGCTTGGGGTCGATGTCCAGCCTGCGGCCCATGTTGTGCTTTTCCATCTCCTCGTCGGAGTAGTTGCGCTCGTGCTGCATGCGGGCATTCAGCGCCACCATGGCCAGGTTGTGGGCGTTCATGATGTCGTTGATATCGCCGGTCAGGCCCAGGGAGAACTCCGTCATCGGCATCAGCAGCGCGTTGCCGCCGCCGGCCGCGGTGCCCTTCACGTTCATGGTCGGGCCGCCGGAGGGCTGGCGCAGCGCGCCGCCCACGTTCTTGCCGATCTTTGCCAGGCCCTCGATCAGGCCCAGGGAGACCGTGCTCTTGCCCTCGCCCAGCGGGGTGGGCGTGATGGCCGTGACCTCGATGAACTTGCCGTCCGGCTTGTCCTTCAGGCGATCCATGATTTTGATGAAGTCCAGCTTCGGGGTCTTGCCATAGGGGATGATCTCCTCGGGCAGCAGGCCCAGCTTTTCGCGAAAATGCTCCACCGACGGCAGGGTCTTTTCGGCCTCCTCGGCGATTTGCCAGTCCTTGTAGATCGTGGGATCGAGCATGGCGGTTTCCTCCTTCTCTTCGGCAGAAATGGCTTTCTTTCGGATTCCGGGCCCAGTATAGCACGATTATTGAACAGCTTCAATAAATTAATAGTTAATTATTGATAGATATTGGAATCATGACTCGCTCTCCAGCACGTAATCGCGGAACGCGGCCTGCTCTGCGGAGAGGTATTTCTTCTTGTGGGCGAAGTAGAGGTGATAGGGCATGGCGTCCATCAGCTCGAAGGCCAGCAGGCGGCCGTCCCCCACCTCGCTGATCACGGCGGCCTCGGAAATCACGGCGATGCCCAGGCCCGCTTCCACAAGGCGCTTGATGGTCTCGGTGTCGTCCACGGAGCAGGCCACGCGCAGCTTCATATCCGGGATGTTCAGCTTCGACCAGCGCAGGAACTCCTGCTGGAGGGTGGAAGCGCCGCTGCGGGTGATCAGCAGCTCCTCTCCGAAGAGGGCGTTGGGAAACGGCTGGCCCGCGATGGCCCGGAAGCGGGGCGCGTCCGGGGCGATGACCACCAGCCTGGCGGATTCACAGTGCCTGACGGCGTAGGCGTCGTTCATCGGCTTCATCGCGCAGAAGGCAAACTCCGCCTCCTCGTTCTGAAGGCGGGTGTGGATCTCGCTGCTGGCGCAGGTGATGATGTTGAAGGCGACCTCCGGGTGAAGGGCGTGGAAGCCGGCCAGGCGCTTGGCGACGTAGTAGCGGCTGATGTAGGGCGTGGTGACGATGTTCACACAGCGCTCGTCCCGGTCGGCGCGGCTGAGGGCGAAGATGCTGTCGCGGTTCAGCTTCAGCATCTGCCTGGCGTAGCCGTAGAACGTGCGCCCGTCCGGGCTCAGCTCCATGCTGCGCGTGGTGCGGTTCAAAAGGCGCGTGCCCAGCTCCGCCTCCAGGTTTCGGATGTGGATCGTCACCATCGACTGCGAAAGCTGCAATCGCTCCGCCGCGTTGGAAAAGCTGCCCTCGTCCACGGCGGCCACAAAGGTCTCCAGCTGCTTGAAATCCATCGTCTGCTCCCCCGTTTGGATTAATCAATCAGCATTATATATTAATATTTGTAAATTGTCAAACACACCCGAATTTAACAGCCCGACCGATTGCATTTCCCGGCGGCATTTGCTACAATCTGGGCAGAGGTGAACGGATATGTGCCACGAGACGGACCACGAATACCTGCACGCGCACGGCATCCCCCACGAGCATGCCCACGGCCACACCCACAGCCATGAGCACACCAAGGCCGTGCTGAACCGGCTCTCAAAGGCCATCGGGCACCTGCAATCGGTGCGCACGATGGTGGAGGAAGGGCGCGACTGTTCGGAGGTGCTGATCCAGATCGCCGCCGTTCGCGCCGCCATCGACAAGACCGGCAAGCTGATCCTGCAGGATCATTTGAAGCACTGCATCGTCGACGCCGCCGTGGAGGGCGACCAAAAGGCCATCGACGATCTGTGCGAGGCCATCGACAAGTACATGAAATAGCGCGCCTGTCAAGCAGGTATATAAAGATCCTTCGCTTCGCTCAGGATGGCACGGGTTGCAGCTCGTTGTCATCCGGAGCAAACGAAGGATCTTTTCACATTACACGATCCTGCGGACAGGCTCGTGCTTTTCGCCGGTGATCCAGTCCACGTCGTCGGTGAGCCAGTCCATGATCTCCAGCTGCTTTTTCTCCCAGGCGACGGTCGCCTCGCGCTCCTCGTCGGTCATCTCATGGTCAAAGGCCTTCACCTTTTCGCAGTAGCCGAAGATGTAGCTTGCGCCGTACCAGATGGTGAAGTTGCTGTCCGGGCCGTCGGACACGGCGTCGCCCCGGGCCTCGATCAGCGCGTCGTGGCGGCGCTTGTATTCCTCGGCGCAGCCCGGTTTCAGCTTCGTCACGAACACGCGGTGGCGGATCAGCGACTTGTCCTGGCGCACGACGCCAATGTCGTGATACATCAGCCGCATGGTGCCCGTCGGGCAGATCAGCTCCGCGCTGCCGTCGATCACCGGCTCCAGCGCGGCGCGCAGCTCCGGCGCGTCGTCCAGATCGACGTTCGTGTCGTACTCCCCATAGCCCAGCAGCAGGTTGGACACGTTCCAGATCGAAAAGTTCCCGACGCCCAGCCGAGCCGCCTCGGCCTGGATGCGCGGGCCAAGCTCCCCGAGCCGCCGCAGGGTCTCCTCCTGCTGGTCCGGGTAGATCTTGAGCAAAAATGTCTTGCGCTCCATGCGCTTCTTCCCCCTTTGTAACGTGCTCATTCGTCTCTGAGCGATTTCAGATGCGGCACCGCGCGGTCCCCGTCCAGCACCAGCTCGCCGTAGCGGCCGTCCATCAGCGCGCCGGGGTTCATCAGCAGCACCGGCCCGACATAGTCGGCAAAGGGCACGTGGGTGTGGCCGAACAGCGCGATGTTTGCGCCCTGGCCCTCGGCGTAGTAGGACAGCCTGTCATAGCCGTACTTCACGTCCTGCAAATGCCCGTGCAACGCCACGATGCGGTGCGGGCCATAGGCGGCGCGGGCCATGCGGGGCAGTTTTGAGAACATGTCGCAGTTGCCCGCCACCGAGATCATCGGCGCGTCCAGCCGCTTCGCAAGCCACCGGGCGTCGGAATCATAGTCGCCCAGGTGGAACACGCCGTCATACCTCTCCCGCTTCGCCAGCTCCAGCCAGCGCTCCAGCCACAGGCCGCGGTCGTGGCTGTCGGAAATGACGCCCAGGCGCGTCACCGCTCCGCCTCCAGCGCCTCGATCAGCTTTTGAATGGCCCTAGCCCGGTGGGAGACGCCGTTCTTCGCCTCGGGGTCCGCCTCGGCGAACGTGACGCCCAGGTCGTCCGACAGGAAAAGCGGGTCGTAGCCAAAGCCGCCGGTGCCGCGGTATTCGCCGATGATCTGCCCGTCGCAGCGCCCGTAGACGGTCAGCGGCTCGCGCCCCGGCCGGCAGAGCGCCACCGCCGCGCCGTAGTGGGCGTGATGGGGCGCCGGCTTGTCCGAGAGCTCCTTCAACAGCAGCTGGTTGTTGGCCTCGTCGTCACCGTGGACGCCGCAATAGCGGGCCGAGTGGACGCCCGGGCGGCCGCCCAGCTGATCCACGCACAGGCCGGAATCGTCCGCCAGCGTGGCACAATGGCACACGTCCATCAGCGCCCGCGCCTTGATCAGCGCGTTCTCCTCGAAGGTCTCGCCGTTTTCCTCCACGTCCATCTCCACGCCCATCTCCCGCATGGAGCGCACGTCGAAGCGCTCGCCGAGCAGCTGCTTCAGCTCCCTGAGCTTGCCGAAGTTGTTGCTGGCCAGCGCCAGCAGCGGCTTCTTGCAAATGACCCCGGCCCGCTCGCCGAGCGCCTCCCGCTGGGCCTTCATCAGCTCCAGGCAGCCCTTTTCGCCCAGCGCCAGCAGCCTGTCCAGCTCGTCGCGGGTGTAGCAGCGGCCCTCGCCGGTGCCCTGCACCTCCACAAAGCCCAGCCGGTCCTTGCCGTCGCGGGTCATCACGATGTTCATGTCCACCTGGGCGCGGCTGTCCTGGGCGTATTCCAGGTCGAGGGTGCAAACGTCGTCGACTACCCCCGCGGACACCGCCGCCACCTGCCGGATGATCGGGGAATCCACCAGCGCGCCCTCGGCGATCAGCCTGTCCACCGCCAGGCACAGCGCCACGAAGGCGCCGGTGATGGAAGCGGTTCGGGTGCCGCCGTCGGCCTGGATCACGTCGCAGTCGATGTACACGGTGCGCTCGCCCAGCCGGGTCAGGTCGCAGGCTGCCCGGAGGGATCGCCCGATCAGGCGCTGGATCTCCACGCCGCGACCGTCCTTCTTCACGCCGTCGCGGGCCTTGCGCTGGGGCGTGGAGCCGGGCAGCATGGCGTATTCCGCCGTCAGCCAGCCCTTCCCCTTGCCCCGCAGGAAGGCGGGCACGCCGTCCTGCACCGAGGCCGTGCAGATCACCTTCGTCCTGCCGCAGCAGATCAGCACGGAGCCGGTGGCCATTTCGGTGTAGTCCGGCAGGATGCGCACCATGCGCAGCTCATCCGGGGCGCGATTGATGGTTTCCATTGGTATCTCCTCCTTGCGATTGTATGGGGCCCTGCCCGCTACTCAAAGTCGAATATCATCGCCGACTGGGTCTGGATGTAGTCGTAGACGATGCTGTCGGCCACGTTCATGAAGCTGGGCACGCCCAGGTCACCGGCGTCATAGCGCTGGCCGTCCACGTAGATCTCCACGCTGTCGATGCCCTCGAACTGGGTGCAGGTCAGCACCAGCGCCTTCAGCGCCATGCGCCCGCCGTCGGAATTCTGCACGAGGTTGACAAACTCGCCGGTGAAATCCAGCTTCGCGACGCCGTCTTCCACCTCCACGCCGATCAGCCCGCAGCCCGCCGGGACCACGCTCTCCAGCATCTCTTCGTTCGTGGGGCCCTTCGCCAGCTCCATCACGGCGGTGTTCACGTCGCACCCGGCGCGCACCATCCGCGTCACCGGCACGATCACCGCGCCGGAATCCGCCGGGAAGTAGAGCGTGACCGGCTCCGAGGCGGAAAGGCTGACCGTCGGCTGGGCCGCCTCCAGGTTGATGTCGCCCCGGGTGAAGGTGCCGGAGACATCGGTGCCGTGGGTCAGCTTGTCGCGCTTCTGGCCGTCAATCAAAAACTCCACGCGCTCCACGGTGTCAAACTCCGTCAGCGCCTGCACGATGGCGCTGACCATGTTGCTCTCCGCCGCGGCGTCGACCATGTCCAGCACTTCCTTGCTCAGGTCGATCCGTGCCAGGCCGTTGGCGATGTCCAGGTCGATGCGGGTGTTCTCCGGCAGGATCGTGCGCAGGCCCAGGCGCGCCGCCTGCATGTCGTTGTTCACGCTCTGCACCATCAGCTTCAGCGTGGCCTTGGCGATGCCGTCCTCCAGGGGCACCTGGCACATCACCGGCACCAGATAGCCGTAGTTGTCCTGATAGTAGACGATGGTGGACACCTTCTGCCGCGCCTCGTCCTGGGGCTGGGCGTTGGCGCCGGTCTGCGCGTCCCGGGGCGCGGGCGTCTCATAGGGCTGCGCGGAAGGCTCCGCGCGCCAATCCTGGGTCGGGGCCCCGGCCCCGGCGGTGTCCGCGGGCCTCAGCCACAGCGACCAGGCGCACACCAGCGCGATCGCCAGGATCAGAAGCCCCAGCGCCAGCAGGTAGACCCTGCGCTGATTTCCCGAAAACTTCATGTGGAACCCTCCTTGCGTCGTCCGATTCGGTTCAATGTATTCATCGGCGCAAGGCGGTATTCCCCGGGGCGTTTGTCGCCCTCTATTCTACCACAAATATTCGTATTGCGCAATTCCGGAAAAAGGTTTATAATTGGTAACGAAAACGAGTTCTTCTGATTTGGAGGATTGGATATGCCCCTGGACGGACTGACATTGGGCCTGGTGGCGCGGGAGCTGGACGCGGCGCTGACCGGCGGCCGGGTGAACAAGATCATCCAGCCCGAGCGCGACGAGATCATACTGACGATCCGAAACGGCGGCGCCAACCGCCAGCTGCTGCTCTCGGCCACAGCCAACTGCGCCCGCGCCCACCTGACCACCACCCACAAGAACAACCCCCTGGAACCGCCGGCGCTTTGCATGCTGATGCGCAAGCACATCACCGGCGGGCGCGTGACGGGCATCCGGGCGCTGGAAGCCGACCGCATCCTCGAAATCGAAATCGAGCACTTTGACGAGCTGGGCGACCGGGTGAAGAAGCGGCTGATCTGCGAGTTCATGGGCAAGCACTCCAACCTGATCTTCGTCGGCGGCGACGGGCGCATCATCGACAGCGCCCGCCGCGTGAACGAGCTGATCTCATCGGTGCGCGAGGTGCTGCCGGGCCTGCGCTACGAGCTGCCCCCCGCCCACGGGAAGATCCCCTACGACCGGGTGGAGGCCGACGCGCTCTACGAGGCCATGCACGGCATGAACGGGCCGCTGCACCGGCTGATCGCCCAGTGCGTCAGCGGCATGTCGTCCCAGACGGCCCGGGAGCTGGCCTTCCGCGCCGCCGGCAGCGAGGACGCCCATTCCGACGAGATCGACCTGCGCGCGGCCTGCGAAAGCGTGGCGGAGAGCCTGAAGCGCCTGCCGGAGCGCCTCGCCCCCGCGATCCTCCTGGACGAGGACGGCGCGCCGGTGGACGCCGTGGCCTTCCCCTATCTCAGCCGCGCGTCCCTGCGCAGCGAGCCCTATCCCACGATCAGCGAGGCGCTGGACGCCTTCTATCGCTCCCGCGACATGGCCGAGCGCATCAAGCAGAAGAGCGCCGCGCTGCACCGCACCCTCAAGAAGAACGTGGAGCGCTGCGAGCGAAAGCTGGCGCTGCAGAACGAGGCGCTGCTGGGCAGCCAGCGCATGGAGGAATACCGCCTGAAGGGCGAGCTGCTGACCGCCAACCTCCACCTGGCCCAGAAGGGCGCGAAGGCGTGCGAGGTGCCCAACTACTACGAGGAAGGCATGCCGATGATCACGGTGGAGCTGGATGAGAAGCTGTCGCCGGGGCAGAACGCCCAGAAGTACTTCAAGCTCTATCAGAAGGCGCGGAACGCCCAGACGCTGGCGGCGGAGCAGATCGAAAAGACCACGGCGGAGCTGGATTACCTGGAGGGACAGCTGGACAACCTGGAGAAGTGCCAGGAGGAGGCGGAGCTTTCCGAGCTTCGGGAGGAGCTGGAGAAGCTGGGCTATGTGAAGGCCAACCGCAGCCGCCGCCAGATGAAGCAGCTGCCGCCCTCGAAGCCGATGCGCTTCACCGCCCCCTCCGGGAGGACGATCCTGGTCGGGAAAAACAACCTGCAAAACGACAAGCTGACCGGCACGGCCCAGCCGAACGAGGTGTGGCTGCACGCCAAGGACATGCCCGGCTCGCACGTGATCATCGTGGGCGAAGCCCCGGACGACGAAACGATCCTCTATGCCGCGCGGCTGGCGGCGCTCTACTCCAAGGGAAAGGCCGGCTCCCGGGTGCCGGTGGACTACACCCTGCGCCGCTACGTCAAGAAGCCCGGCGGCGCGAAGCCCGGCTTCGTGATCTACACCAACCAGCACACGCTCTACGTGGAACCCGCGAGGGAAGCCGCGGAGATGTAACGCAGACAGGAGGCCATTATGAACAGCGGGATTCAGGGCGCGCTGAACGCCATTCGCCGGTATCGTCCCGTGGAATGGGAGCAGATTCCGGACCTGGGGCTGTACATGGACCAGGTCGTCACCTTCATCACCCGGATGTACGAGCCCCTCTACGGCGAGGACATCCACGGTTACCTGTCCCCGTCGATGATCAACAACTATGTCAAGAGCAAGCTGATCCCCCGGCCCACCGGGAAAAAGTACAGCCGGGAACAGATCGCGCTTCTGACCATGATCGTGGCGCTGAAGCAGACCAGCAGCATGGAGGACATCCGCCGGATGCTGACCCTCGGCGAGGGTGAGACGGTGGAGGCGCTCTACGCCGCCTTCTCCCATCGCTTCTGCGACGCCATACAGTCCATGGGCGGCACGCCACCTTCCGACGGTCTCTCCGCCCCCGCCACCGCGCTGGATTTTGCCATCCTCGCCTGCGCCTACTCGGCGGGCTGCGCCGCCGCGCTGAAGGGCGCCGCGGAGGGCGCGGAGGTTCAGGAAGCCAAATAAAAAGCATATCCTTCGGACAGGAATCGCTGTCCGGAGGATATTTTTATGAACAAGTGGTTGATTGCGCTGATTCTGTCGCTCGTTCTCGCCTGCCCGGCCCACGCCTCGGAGCCGTTCGCCGTGGCGGCGAAGGGGGCCGTGCTGATCGACGGGGCATCCGGCCGCGTGCTGTTCGGGCAAAACGAGAACGCCGAATACCCGATGGCCTCCACCACGAAGGTGATGACGACGCTGCTGGCGCTGGAAAACGCCGGCCTGGACGAGCAGGTGACCGCCGGAAAGAACGCCTACGGCGTGCCGGGCACCTCGCTGTACCTCTCCGAGGGCGAGACGCTCTCGATGGAGCACATGCTCTACGGGCTGATGCTGCGCAGCGGCAACGACGCGGCGGTGGCCGTGGCGGAGCACATCGCGGGCAGCGTGCCCGCCTTTGCCGACATGATGAACGAGAAGGCCCGGGAGCTGGGCATCGACGCCCACTTCGTCAACCCCCACGGGCTGGACGCCGAGGGCCACCAGATCTCCGCGCTGGGGCTGGCACTCCTGTTCCGGGAAGCCATGAAGGACGAGCGCTTCCGCACCATCACCGCCACCAAACGCAAGGTGATCCCCTGGGTCGGGAACGAGTACAGCCGGGTGCTGGAGAACAAGAACAAGCTGCTCGCCACCTATGAGGGCGCGACCGGCGGAAAGACCGGCTACACCGGCAAGGCCGGCCGCTGCCTGGTGTTCAGCGCCAAGCGGGACGGGCTGGAGCTGATCGGCGCGGTGCTGAACTGCCCGACCTGGTTCGACACGGCCGCGCAGCTGCTGGACTACGGGTTTGAAAACTTCCGCGCCGAGCGGGTCTTCGACGCCGGCCAGCAGGTGGCGACCGTCCGGGTGCGGGGTGGCACGCAGGCCTCGGTGAGCGTGCTGGCGGGCGCGGCGCTGGAGACGGCGGTGCCGGTGGGAAGCCTGCCCCGGGCGGAGCTGGAGCTGCCGGAGTCGGCCGCGGCGCCCATTTCAAAGGGCCAGTCCCTCGGCACCGCGGCGTTGGTCACGGACAGCCGCGAATATGCCCGCTGCCCGCTGGTGGCCGCTTCGCAGGTCGAGCTGCGCGACTTCGGCAGCGCCCTGCGGCGGCTGCTGAGGCGCTGGCTGGCGGGGTTTGAGCGCTGATATGGCGCGGTTGTCAGGGCTCCTCCGCTCCGTTCGGCCAGCTTGCCAGGATGCTTCCGCCTGAGTCCGCAAGGCAGGCGCCCGCTGCGTCCGTCAGCAGGAGCCGCCCGTCGCCCAGGGCTTCGATGGCGTCATACGCCGCGGGGAGCCGTTCGTTCCCCGCTCCGTCCATCAGGCCATAGCGCACGCTCTCGTAGTTCCAGGAGGTCTGCACGCGCCCCAGATCGGCGCTGTAGTAGTCGATGCCGTCCATCGTCATGAAGGCGTAGAGTCCCTCGCAGAGCGGCAGCAGGCGCTGGTACCGCCCGGAGGCGGCGCTGCCGTCCGGGTTCATCACCCAGGCGCAGCGCTCGCCCCACGGGCCGTCGCTGGCGATCAGCTGACCGTCGACGCCTTCTTCAAACGTAACGGCTCCGTCGGCCTCGAAGACCACGCTGCCGGACCGGTCCCGCAGCGTCGTGGTTCCGCCGTCGCGGACCGCCAGAAACGCTCCGACGACGGTGGCGTCGAGGTGTTCTCCCTCGACGCTGTACATCACGCGCAGGCCGTCAGGCGTATAGACGTCGACGCCACCCGCGTCCGCCGCGGTGATCAGGCCGTCGCCGCGCTCCAGCCAGTCGTAGATGGTCGGAATGACCTCCACGCCGTCCGCGTCGATGAGCCCCAGGCCCGTCTCGTCGGCGGCCCTGGCGAGTCCGTCCTCGAAGGGACCGATGTAGCGCCATTCGGCCGGGATGACCCAGTTGCCCCGCCCGTCGATCGCGCCGTAGCGCCCGCCGGGCGTCATCACGGGGATGCGGTCGTGGCGCAGCGGACTCAGGCCGATGACGGTCGTCGCGCCGGTGGGCGTCGCCTCGCCGCCCGCGTCGACGCGCAGGATCGCGTCCGCGGTCTCGTCCAGCGGGTCGCCCTGAAGCGCCAGCCAGCCGCCCGCGCCGTCGCTGACCAGCTGCGTCCATTGCGCGGACAGGAGAATGCGCCCCTCGGCGTCCATCGCGCCGTAGAGCGCTCCCTGCCGATAGATCAGGCAGTCGCCCGCGTCGTCGATCATGGCAAACTCATCGTCGGTAAGCCGCGCTCCCCGCGCGTCATAGAGGCGGTAAGCCCCCTTTTCCCCCGCGGCGTAGAGCGCGCCGGGGCGCACGGCGAACACCTCCGCGATGTCCTCGCCGCCGATCAGCGTCGCGCCCGCTTCGTCGACAAGCCGCGCCCGATCCCCCAGGCGCACGCAAAGCGGTTCGGCCCGGGCCACGCCCGGTATCGCCAGTATCAGCGCCACGATCCACCAAAGCCTGCCCCGCACGGTCCGCGCCTCCCCTCTTTCAGATTCACCGCCTATAGCATAGCACGCGAAGGTAAAATATTGGTTTACTCGCGCCGATCTATAGACAAAAACGGTAAAAGATGCTATAATACACAAATGTCGGCGGGATCACTTCTCCTGCTTGCGTCTGAGGTTGCGCCAGTAGCTCAGTTGGATAGAGCAACGGCCTTCTAAGCCGTGGGTCAGGGGTTCGAATCCCTTCTGGCGCGCCAGTTTTATGGTGGGTATAGCTCAGTTGGTCAGAGTGCCAGGTTGTGGCCCTGGAGGTCGTGGGTTCGAGCCCCACTACCCACCCCATTTTTCAATCAATTGGTGCGGCGCTCTAATGGGGCGTAGCCAAGCGGTAAGGCACGGGACTTTGACTCCCGCATTCGCAGGTTCGACCCCTGCCGCCCCAGCCAACGCGACCCATTAGCTCAGTCGGTAGAGCACCTGACTTTTAATCAGGGTGTCTGGAGTTCGAATCTCCAATGGGTCACCACCTCAAAAGCCCCGAAAATACGCCGTTTTCGCGGCTTTTCTTTTTTACCTCGTATTCGATTCAGTTGTCTCGACGCAACTGTAATGCAACTTTTAATCTCATTTCCCCCACAGCGAACCGACAAAGGGAGTGCATTCGATGACCAAGAGACTGTGTTCACTGATTCTGGCCTTCCTGCTCTGCGCGAGCCTGTGCGCCGCCGGCGAGGGCGATGTTTCGGAGATGGCCGCGGCCGCGGGCCTTACGGTCACCGCTTCCGACAACCCGGACGGGGCGCTTCTCTGTGACTATGTCGTGGAGAGCAGCCGCAAGGCGTCCGTGAGTTGGTCGGATCGGGAGCAGATCTACACCGTCACGGGCGACGCCGAAGCCGTCTCCCAGCTATATGTGGACGCCGTTTCACAGGGCGGCTGGGAATCCTGCCGATATATCGTGGGCAGGAAGGCGCGCGTCTCCTTCGGCGCGGATTCCCGACTGGTCTGCGATACGCTGGAGGACTACCTCAGCCGGATGGAATCCACGCTCGGCGTCACCGTCAGCGTCACCGAGGAGGCCGCCGCGCCGTCGAACGCCCAGCTCTATATCCTCAACACCAATACCAAAAAGTTCCATTATCCCGACTGCTATTCCGTCGGCCAGATGAAGGATAAGAACCGCCAGGAGTACACCGGCACCCGTGAGGCCATCATCGCCATGGGCTACAAGCCCTGCGGAAACTGCCACCCGTGACGGCTTGACAACGCCACGCGCAGAAGCTAAAATAGAGGCGAATTCGTCGGAGAGTCCGAAGGAGAGAAGCCCATGAAGAAGCTGTTCGCAATGCTGCTGCTAGCGATGCTGGCGATGCCGGTGACGGCGGAGACGCCCATCGACCCGCTGCCCTATTCGGGCATTCACGAATCCAGCGGCGAGACCATAGAGATCGTGATCGACGGGGAACGCTTGACGCTGGAGTTCGACGCCTCGCCGCTGTATTCCTCGGTGGAGGGCGGCGTGGTGCAGGCCTCGTACTACAAGTATTCGGACGGCGACACGCGCCTGTATGAGATGTATCTCATCTTCCCGGAGACGGCGCAGGCCGGCATGGTGATCACGCCGGAATACTCGGCGCTGACCAACGAGGAGAGCAGCGTGGTGCTGATCGCCTCGGACACCGCTTCCCAGAAGGAGACCTACTATTTCTCCAGCCTGATGAGCGGTCGCGTCTATCCCGAGGAATCGGATTACGCTATCTGCCTGGACGCCATCACCGAAAATGACGGCGCGACCACCTACTCGGGCCGGCTCTCGGCCACGCTGATCGCCCTGGACATGGCCAGCGGCGCCGTGGAGGCCACGCTGGTGATCGAGGAGACGCCCTTCAGCTTCACGCTGAACGGCAAACGGGAGGAGCGCCACAGCGAGCCCCTGCCCACCCCCCTGCCGGAGGACATGATGAGGACCTGATACTAATGCCCTGGCTGTGCTTCGCTTCGGTCAACGATGCGCTGCATCGCCTCCCTCCGCTCAGCTTTGCCAGAACAAAAAATCCACTCCGCATTTGTACATGTTCTAGAAGGAATTTAGTATGACCGTCGCATAAAAACAAACCGCCCCGCGCATCATCTGCGTGGGGCGGTTTTGGGTTCTTGCCGGTAATCCGTTGGCTATACGTCATCCAAGCGTGAGCCGTGGCCGTGAAGACCTTCCCCCCTTGACAAATCGCTTGTTCGTGCTATAATATGGTATTGAATACCAGTATTCCTTGTATTTATTTCTCTCGTAAAGGAGTTTGGCCATGAAACGTACCCCATTGGCGCTGCGCGTCCTGCCGGATTACACCCGCGGCGAGGAGATCACCAACATGGTGACGCACATCGTGGGCGGCGCGCTGGGCATCCTGGCGCTGGTGCTCTGCCCCATCGTCAGCGCCCGCCATCACAGCGGCTACGCCATCGCGGGCGGCCTCGTGTTCGCGCTGTTCATGCTGACGCTTTACGCCATTTCCAGCATCTACCATGGCCTGAGCCCGAAGCTGTTCGGCAAACGGGTGATGCAGGTGCTGGATCATTGCAGCATCTTCGCGCTGATCGCCGGCACCTACACGCCCATCTGCCTGTGCGTGCTGCGGCCGGAGGACCCGGTGCTGGGCTGGACGTTGTTCGGCGTGGTGTGGGCGCTGGCGGCGCTGGGCATCACTTTGAACGCGGTGGACCTGAAGAAATACGACCGCTTCTCGCAGGCCTGTTACCTGCTGATGGGCTGGTGCATTATCTTCCGGATCGGCACGGTGCGCCGCGCCATCGGCGAGAGCGGCTTCGCCCTGCTGCTGGCGGGAGGCATCGCCTACACCGTCGGCGCGGTGCTCTACGCCCTGGGCCGCAGGCACCGCTATGCCCACTCCGCGTTTCACGTCTTCGTGGTAATCGGCAGCCTGCTGCACTTTCTGTGCATCCTGTTGTACGTGTTGTGAAAATCGTGCGCTAAACGCGGCGCTCGTTTATTCTATCTGTAGATCGCCTTGCGAACCGGCCAGGCCAGCAGCGTCGCGGCAACGATCTTCACGGCGTCGCCCGGCAGGAACGGCAGCACGCACATGCCCAGCGCGGCGGCCAGCGTGTTCTGCGTCTGAAGCATAAACCAAGCCGTTCCGATGACGTACAGCGCCACCGTGCCGGCCACCATCATCGCGGGCAGTTTCCACATGGGGCTCGCCTCCGTCTGGCCGGGTTTGACGCCCAGGCCCGTCAGCCACGCGCAGGGCAGGTAGCCGACCAGATAGCCGCCGGTGACGCCGATCAGCTTCTGGAAGCCGCCGGAAAAGCCGGAGAACACCGGCACGCCCACCAGGCCGATCAGCAGGTAGATCGCCACAGCGATCGGGCCGCGCTTCGCGCCCAGCACCGCGCCCGCCAGGTACACGGCGAAGCTGGCCAGCGAGAGCGGAATCGGGCCGATCGAAATGCTCAGCGGCCCCGCGACGCAGATCAGCGCTGCCATCACCGCGATAATCGTCATATCTCTTGTCTTCATCGTTTCATCCTCATTTCAGTTTCAGACTGATTTCCCCGGAGCCCACCCGCGAGACGGCGTCCCCCGCGCGAATCACCAGTCGGCCCGCGTCGTCGATGTCCAGCGCGCGAGCCTCGAAGCGCTCGTCGCCGCGGATCACCAGCACGTCGCGCCCGATCACGTTCGAGCGCGCGCGGCTCTCGGCCATGAACGCGCCGGTTTCCAGCTGCGGCCACAGCGCCTCCAGCTGGTTGGAGATCTCCGCGATCAGCCGGCTTCGGGAGACGGGCGCGCCGCACTCGTTTTCAATGGACGTGGCGATCTGGCGCAATTCCGGGGGGAACTCCATCCTCGTCACGTTGATGCCGATGCCCAGCACCGCGTATTCCAGCCCGCCGGATTCAAAGTCCACGCTGGCCTCGCAGAGGATGCCGCAGGCCTTGCGATCATGGATATACAGGTCGTTCACCCACTTGATCTTCACGTCCACGTCGGCCAGCGCCTCGATGGCCCGCGCCACCGCCACCGCCGCCATGCTTGTGATCATCACGGCCTTCTCCGCCAGCATTTGCGGGCGGAGCACATAGGTGATGTACACGCCGGAATGCTCCGGCGAGAAGAAGGAGCGTCCCATGCGGCCCTTGCCGCCGGACTGACTTTCGGCGACGACCAGATAGCCGTGAGGCGCGCCGGTGGCAGCCAGTGCCTTGGCGCGGGTGTTGGTGGAATCCAGCAGGTCATGCAGCTCCATTCGCGCGCCGATGGTCTTCGCCGTGAGATACTTCTCGATCTCCGGCTGGCTGACGCGGTTCGGCGCGGCGGACAGCCGGTAGCCGCGGTTCGTGGCCGCCTCGATGGCGTAGCCCTCCTGGCGCAGCTGTTCGATGGCCTTCCAGACGGAATTTCGGCTGACGCCCTGCCGCCGGGCCAGGCGCTCGCCGGAAACCGGCCCGTCCGCTTCCATCAGTGTGCGCAGCACGTCGTTCTTCGTGGACATAGCAAAAAACCTCCGCATGCGTTGAGAATACTCTAGCATGCGGAGGTCATTTCGTCAACTTGGATTTGTTAAGAGGGTGACAATTAATCAAAGTTTCAGGAGAATTGAGCGATGAGTGAATGCAGTCAGCCTATAATGTGTACAGATCCTTCGCTCCGCTCAGGATGACAGGGTGTCGATTCGCCGTCATCCCGAGCAAAGCATAGAATCTGTACGCACCGTCGATCGACCGCGTTGCGAACAATGAGCGTTTCCCGTCAAGAGACAGATCCTTCGCTTCCGTCCTGCATCCGCCGGTCCCTCTCCCGCTTTGAGAACACGCACCCGCAGTAGTCCTGCCGGTAGAGGCCGTATTCCGCCGAGAGCTCGCAGGAGCGCTTGTAGCCATTCTTCTTCTTGAAATCGCTGGGCAGCCAGGCCACGCCGAACCGCTCGCCAATCTCCATGCCGATGGCGTTGAGCAGCTGGGCGTCCTTCAGGGGGCTGATGGTGAGCGTGGTGGTGAACCAGTCGCTCCCCCGCTCCGCGGCCAGCTTTGCCGCCGCGCCCAGGCGCATCCGGAAGCACTTTTCGCAGCGCTCGCCGCCCTCGGGCACGTCCTCTAGACCCCTGCACATGGCGAGGAACGCCTCGGCGTCCCAGTCGCCGACGATCACGTTCATCTCGTTTTCATGGGGCATGGAGGCCACCAGTCGCTTCAGCTCCTCCACGCGGCGGTCGAACTCCTCCCGGGGCTGGATGTTGGGGTTATAGTAGTAGATGTCGATGTCAAAGGCGCGGTTCAGCGCCTCCAGCACGTAGCTGGAGCAGGGCGCGCAGCAGCTGTGCAGCAAAAGGCGCGGCCGGGTGCCGGATCCTGCGATCCGGACCAGCACGCGCTCCATCTCCAGCTGGTAGTTCTGCTTCATAGCTCCGCCTCTTCCTCGATCGAGGTGAACGGCGCGGCATGGGCCGTGGCGGGCACCATGATGCGCACTGCGCTGTGGAGGTTGTCGAGTGTCACCGCGTCCGTCTCCGGCTCGCGCTCGCCGTCCAGGGTCCACTCCACGGGGGTGTCGCACTCCACGTGCAGGTTGGCGGCGGAGAAGAAGTGGATCATCTCATTGGGCACGTTTTGGGTCGTCAGGCCCACCAGGATGCTGCTGAGTTGGGCGGGCGTGGTGGGGTTGCGCACCAGCGTCACCTCAAATTTCCCGTCGTTCAGCGCCACCAGCTGGCTGTCCAGCTTCAGGATGCCGCCGACGGACGTGGAATTGGTGATCGAGCAGAACAGGAAATCGTCCTCCAGGGCCAGGTCGCCGGAGGTGATGCGCATGTGGATGGGCCGGATGGTGCTCAGGTCCCGCACGCCCTCCAGGATATAGGCCACGTGGCCCAGCAGGTTCTTGGCCACTTGGGGCGTGGAATAGGAAGCCTTGGCGAAGGCGCCGCAGGTGGCGGTATAGACGAAGTTGCGGCCGTTGAAGGAGCCGATGTCGATGGTTTGCGCCCGACCCTCCATGATGTCCGCCGCCGCCTGCTGCACGTCCGCGGACAGGCCGATGGAAGCGGCGTAATCGTTCGTGGTGCCGCAGGGAATATAGCCCAGCGGGCAGCGCATGCCCGCGGCGAGCATCCCGGCGATGGTCTCGTTCAGCGTGCCGTCGCCGCCGGCGCAGACCACCATGTTGTAGCTGTGCTGCTTGTGGTGGGAAAGATACTCCGTGGCCTCGCCGGACGCGCCGGTGACATAGGTCTCGCAGACATATCCGTGGTCAATAAAAAGTCGGAGGATCTCCGGCAGAAAGCGATTCGCCCGGCGCTGTCCGGCGCGGGGGTTGAGGATCATCAACAGCTTTTTCATGCTTCACCTGTTCCGCTTCGACGGGAAACGGATTTAGAGTGTGTTTCTAAAATCCCGAACGTGCATTTTCGGGGCCTCAGGCTGCGTTTCTGTGTTGCTTTTCCTCGACTCGACTTGCAGCCAGTAAGCCTTCGGAAAAGCGCCTTGAAATGCAGCCTGATACCCTCGAAACTGCACATCCTCGACTTTAGAAACACACTCTAATCGCCATAGAGGGTATAGAGCTTGAAATCCAGGCCGTCGCAGGAGACCTGGTGGTAGCGCACGGTGCCCCGCAGGCCCCGCACCGCGCCGTAGATGGCCGGGCCGTGCAGGTGGCCGTAGACGCAGTCCGTGACGTGAAAGGCCTCCAGGATATCCGAAAAGCCCGGCGCCTCGTCCGTCAGCGGCGGATAGTGCAGCAGCACGGTGATCGGGGCGTCGGCGCTCAGGCGGCGCGCGTGGTTCAGCGACATCTCCAGCCGCATGCGTTCCCGGGTATAGATGCGCAGGTCGTCCTCCGTGCTCTCCGGGTTTGGCAGCGTCCAGCCGCGGCTTCCGGCATAGAGCCGCCCGCCGAGGAGCACGCTGTCATTCTGCAGGGCGAGCATGCCCTCCGGCAATGCCCGGCGAACCCGCCCGATGGAGCTCCACCAGTAGTCATGGTTGCCCCGCAGCAGCAGTTTGGTGCCGGGGAGGCTGCCGATGCTCTGGAGGTCCTCCAGGGCCTCCTCCAGGCGCATGGCCCAGGAGAGGTCGCCCGGCAGGAGCACCAGGTCCTCCGGCCGCACCTTTTCCAGCCAGTCCTGCCGGATGCGCTGAAAGTGATCCTTCCAGTGGTCGCCGAAGATATCCATGGGCTTCTGCTTCGCGGGCAGATGCAGATCCGCAATCGCGTAGACGGCCAAGGCTATTCTTCCTCGTCCGCTTTTTCGTCGTCCTCGTCGGCTTCGTCGTCGTCATCACCGAAATCGGCGTCCTCGCTGAAGTCTTCATCGTCGAGGCCGCCGCCGATATCCAGCTCGATCTCGTCCATCGTGGAGACGGAATCGATCTCGATGCTGGCGGGCTCATGCTGGATCTCCTCGTCGCTATCCATGTCGTCGCGGCGCGCCTGCTCCTTCAGACAAACGGCGCACAGCTCGTGACCAGGCACCACGGGGTTCTCGCCGCACTCGGAGCACAGCTCCACCATCTCAAACTGCTCGCTCTCCCCCCGCACCTCGCGGCGGCAGACGGAGCACATGGTGTCCGTATCGTTCATGTAATTCAATTCGCAGCGCGGGCATTTGATCAGCGCCATCGTCATTCCTCCCAAAGCCAATAGCCGTAAGAACGGCGTACAGTCGTGTTCTGCCACAATCACTGAAGATATTATACACAAAACACTGGAAAGCACAAGCCCTATTTTGCGTTTTCAGACATCTTTTATGCGGCTTTTTTCATAATTTTCATACCACTGGGCAAAAACAGACAGGTCCTGCCGGTAGACCTCCTTCAGCGAGGGATTGTAGATCACCGAGGCCGGGTGGTACATCGGAAAGAGCAGGCGGCTTCCGAGGGTCGAGAAGCGGCCGTGCAGATCGCCGATGATCTGCCGCCGGTCCGTCAGGGCCTTCAGCGGCACATTGCCCAGCGTGACGACGCACGCGGGGTTCACCAGCTCGATCTCCTTCAAAAGCCACGGCAGGAACAGCTTGACCTCCTCCTGCGTGGGCGGGCGGTTCACCACGCGGCCCGCGGCGGAGCGCTTCGTGGGCCGAAACTTCACGGTGTTGGTGACGTACAGGGCCTCGCGATCCATGCCTGCGACAGCAAGGAACTCATCCAGGTTCTTCCCCGCCTTGCCCACAAAGGGCCGCCCCTGGAGCGATTCCTGCTCGCCAGGGGCCTCGCCCACCAGCATCACCGGCGCGTGGGCCGATCCCTCGCCGAACACCAGGACCTTCTTCTCGCCCTCGTAAAGCCCGTCGATGAACGCGGTCATCTCCCCGCGCAGCTTTTCCATGTTCATGCCTCGCCCTCCAGCGCCTTCAGCTTGTCCCGCACCTTCTGGAAGTCTTCCCAGGCGTCCCGCTTTTTAGCCGGATCGCGCAGCAGCGCCGACGGGTGGAACGTGGGCATGAACCAGACGCCCTTTTGCTCGTACCAGCGCCCGTGATCCCGCGTGATGAACACCTGGTCGCGGATCGTGTACTGGCAGGCCACCTTGCCCAGCAGCACCACCACCCGCGGCCGCACCAGCGCGAACTGGGCCCGCAGGTAGGGCAGGCAGGCCGCGGCCTCGTCCGGCTCCGGATTGCGGTTCTGCGGCGGGCGGCACTTGACGATGTTGCAAATGTAGACCTCCGAGCGCTCCAGGCCGATGGCGTGGATCATGCGGGTCAGCAGCTCGCCGGAACGCCCGACGAACGGCCGGCCCAGCCGGTCCTCCTCCTGGCCGGGGCCCTCGCCGATGAACATCAGCCTGGCGTTCGGATCGCCCTCGCCGGGCACCACGTTGTTACGGCCCTCGCAAAGGCGGCACTTCTCACATCCGCCGATCTCCTCCATCAGCTGCGCCCAGGAAACGCGCATGGCAATGCCTCCTTTTGTACAAGACGCGCGCCGTGGAAGCGGTGCCACGGCGCGCAAAGACGCTATTTCGGAATGATGATCGCGCTGTTGAAGATGTCGATCAGGGACTTGAAGGACTCCTGTCCGTCCCTCGCCACCCAGTTCACCAGCGCAGCGATCAGGAACGCGCAGGCCACGATCACCACGATGCCGGCGACCACGCCGAGGAAATCGTAGATGCCCGCGAATATCTGGAAATTCACTCTGCGCCGCTTGACCTCCTGGCGCGTATAGATCCTGGCCATGCGCTCACCTCCCCGCGCTTCGTTTGTCTGTATTATAGCACGTTGTCCGCGGAAATGCAAATCACGTTCCGTACTGTATGATCTCGTTCTTCACCTTGTACACGCTCTTGCACAGCAGCTCGCGGCTGATCTCGTTGCCGGCGGCGTCCCAGCGCACCTTGTAGGCCTCGGCCTTGTAGCCGTTGCGCCCCTCCTGGAGCACGTAGGTCTGGCCCTTGGCGAGGAAGGCCGAGGCCTGGTATTCCGTCTCGGCCTTCACGACCTCGGTGGTCTTGGCCTCCAGCGTGATCTTTTCGCCGTTGGGCAGCAGCTTTCCGAAGATGCCGAAGCGCACGCGCCGGTCGTCGGTCAGGTAGCAGCAGATATAGATGTTGTCCTCGGAATTGTTCTTGAACCGGAAGTCCTGGTGGCCCCAGTCCACGGTGGCGTCCTTGCCCTTGTCCACGTAGTGCACGGTCAGGGAATGGTTGTGGCGCTCCACGATCTCCATGTCCGCCTTCACAGCGGCGTTGAACAGCGTCGTGGACACCTGGCAGATGCCGCCGCCCACCTGCTCGGTCACATCGCCGCCGGAGTAGGCCGTGGCCATCTTGAAGCCGCGGGAGCCGGTGCGCTCGCCCACGGTCTGGTTGAAGGAGAAGGTCTCTCCGGGGGCGACGCAAGTGCCGTTGATGAAGGACATGGCCAGCTTGATGTTGTTCAGCCGCGCCTTGCTGGACGAGGAGGCGTTGGTGATGGCATAGTCGATCAGGCCGTAGTTCGCGGAAACCTGGTCGGTGGTGCTCTGCGGCTCGATCACCCGCACCGGCAGCGACACGTTTCCGCCGCCCCGGGCCAGAGAATCCGCGATGGCCGACTTCAACGCGTCCCGGTCCAATTCATGGCCCACGACCGCCTCGTCGAATTCAAACTCGTAGGTTTCGGTGTTGAAGCTCTTGATGCTCGCCTCCCGGGCGGGGCGGTCGATCTGCTGTGCGAGCTGATCGACATAGGCGTCCATCGCCGCGGCGCTGTAGTCGCTGCGGGTGATGCGGTAGGCCACGGGGTTGCTGACCCGGTCCGAGACATGGCGATAGCGCTCCTCCAGCGAGCCGCTGCGGCCCGCGCTCCACGCCGCCGAGAGCACCGACTCCCAGTCGCTGGAATAGCCCAGCTCCTTCGCCGTAACGGTGGTGCCGTCGTCAAAGGTCACGGCGCGGTTTTCATTCCTCGCCTCCACCCGGTCGCGCCAGTATTCCCTGGCGTTTTGAAGCGTCATGTTGGACACGTCCACGCCCTCGACGGTGGTGCCGTCGTAGAAGGTCTGCTGGTCCACCACCGCGCGCATCCGAAGGAATTCGGCGTAGGCCGCCTGCTGGCGGACGCCGAGGCCGACGAGCAGCGCGATGGCCAGCATCAGGCCGAGGTTCACCGCCCCGAACAGCGCTCCGCCCCGCTTCGGCGGGCGCCTGCCGCCGCCCTTTTTCCTGCCGGCCGGCTTCTTTTCCAGAAACAGGTCGCCCTTCTCCGGCTTGGAGCCTGGCGCGGCATGGCGGCGGTTCGCCTCCAGCGCCACCGGGCTGAGGGTAACGTTCCTTGCGGACGCGGAGCGCGTCGCCTTCTTCGGCTTCGCCGGGCTCTTCTTCGCCTGGGCCTTCTTCGGCGGTGACTTGCGCGTGAGGCCCTTCTTCGCGGCGGGCTTCTTCTTCAGCGAATCGGGCCGTCTCGTCGCGGCGGGCTTTTTCGATTCGCTCTTCTTCCCGGCAGCCGCCTTCGCCTTCGTCGCCGCGGGCTTCTTCTTCGCGGCGGTTTTCTTCAATGCTTCAGACATCTATATGATCGCTCCAAGGTTCCTGATAAGCGTAGTTTATTCCGAAATCATTTCCACTATTATTCCATTATGGTGGAAATAGTTGGCCGCGTCAAGCGCGTTGGGTTATGTTCCGCGGGCGGGAATACCAACATTTTGTAAACATGTCCGGCGGATCAGAGTGTGTTTCTAAATCCCGGGAGATGCAGTTTCGAGTGGTTTTGGCTGCATTTCAAGGCGATTTTCCGCAGGTTTACTGGCGGTAAATCAAGGAAAAGCAACACAGAAATGCAGTCAAAAACGCCGAAAATGCGCTTCAGGGATTTTAGAAACACACTCTAGACGTCCGGCGCGTCTTCGATGCCGCGGCGCCTGCGCATCTCGCGGATCTCGGCCTCGAAGCCCTGCTCGGATGGCGTGTAATAGGGCATTCCACGCGCCTCGACCGGGGCGTAGGCCTGCTCGACGAAGTGCCCCGGGAAATCGTGGGGATACCTGTAGCCCTCGCCGTGGCCCAGCCTGGCCGCGCCCTTGTAGTGGGTATCCCGCAGGTGGTTCGGCACCGGCTCATAGCCCCCGCGCTCGGCGTCGGCCATGGCGGCCTCGACGGCGGCAGAGACGGCGTTGGACTTCGGGCTTTCGCACACGGCGATGATCGCCTGGGCGATGGGCAGCTTCGCCTCCGGCATGCCGAGGTGCTCCAGCGCGTTCATGGCGGCCACGGCCTGCAGCATCGCCATCGGATTGGCGAGGCCCACGTCCTCGCTGGCGTGGGCGATGATCCGCCGCACGATGACGCGCGGGTCCACCCCGCCGCGGCTCATCCGCGCGAACCACGCCAGCGCCGCGTCGCTGTCGGAGCCGCGCAGGGACTTGCAGAACGCGCTGAGCATGTCGTAAAACAGCGATTCGTCCATCTGCATGACCCGGCTCTGGATCGACTCCTCCGCCACCTCCAGCGTGACGTGGATCGAGCCGTCCGCCTCCATCGGCGTGGTCAGCACCGCCAGCTCCAGCGCATTGAGGGCGCTCCGGGCGTCGCCGTTGGCCACGGACACGATGTACTCAAGCGCCGCCTCGTCCACGCGCACGTCCTGGCCGCCGTAGCCCCGCGCCCCATCCGCAAGCGCCGCGTTGAGCGCCGACCGCACGTCCTCCGGGGCCAGGCGCTCGAAGCGGAACAGCCGGCAGCGGCTGACGATGGCGGGCGTCATGGCGATCATCGGGTTTTCCGTGGTGGAGCCGATGAAGCGGATCACGCCGCGCTCGATGGCGGGCAGGATCGAATCCGACTGGGCCTTCGACCAGCGGTGGCACTCGTCCAGCAGCAGCCAGGTGCTCTGACCATAGAGCTTCAGGCGCTCTTTCGCGTCCTTCAGCACCTCGCGCACGTCGCCCACGCCGCTGGTGACGGCGTTCAGCTTGACAAACGCGGCGCGGGTGGTTTCGGCGATGATGGAGGCCAGCGTGGTCTTGCCGCAGCCGGGCGGGCCCCAGAAGATGGAGCTGGTGAGCCGGTCGGCCTCGATGGCGCGGCGCAGCAGCCTGCCGGGGCCGACGATGTGCGCCTGGCCCACGAATTCATCCAGCGAGCGCGGGCGCATGCGGTCCGCGAGTGGCGCCTGGGCGCGGGTGGCGGCGGTAAACAGATCGTCCATGGAGGGGTATCCTTTCGCTAACACTGAAAAAGGGAACGCCTCAACAACGTTCCCTTTCCCATTTGCACTTGAGTGTGACCTTACGCCTGAGCTTTGGCAAGGCGCTTCGCCAGACGAGCCTTTTTGCGGTTCGCAGCGTTCTTATGGATAACGCCCTTTGCGGCAGCCTTGTCAACCGCGCCCTGAGTCGCGCTGAGCAGCTTGACATCGGCCTCGTTCGCGGAAACGGCGGTTTCAAACTTCTTGATCTGGGTCTTCATCGCAGACTTGATCATCCGGTTGCGCAGGTTCTTCTTCTCGGTCACCTTCACGCGCTTGATGGCAGACTTGATATTCGGCAAATTCTTTCACCTCCCTACGCAAATTCGCAACAGCTATTATACCACCTCTCCCGCCCAAAAGCAAGCCGCCAAACACATTTTAATGGAAAACTTGGGTAAACTAATGGGTAAAATCGCTGAAATGAGGGATATTTTATGGTTTCGACGCGTACAGACCTGGCCATGGAGGCCTTCAACAGCGCCGGCGGCGGCGCACTGCCGGGAGTGGAGGTGCGCCACTGGGAGGAAAACGGCGTGCAGGTGACGGAGGTGCTGGTGACCGACAACGAGGCCGCGCGCCAGCTGGGCAAGCCCAAGGGCACCTATCTGACGCTCGAATCGCAGCTCTTGAGGGAGCGCGACCCGGACGCGCGGCTGGCCGTGTCCGCGATGCTGGCGGAGGAGATCGACCGGCTGCTGCCGGAAGGCGACGGGCGCTCCTCCGTGCTGGTGGTGGGCCTGGGCAACCGATCCATCACGCCGGATTCCCTGGGGCCCGGCGTGGTGGACCGGACGCTGGTGACGCGCCACATGCTGGGCGCGGAATACGCGGCTCTTTCCATGAAAAGCGTCTGCGCCATCGCCCCGGGGGTGCTGGGTGTGACCGGCATCGAGAGCATGGAACTGGTGGAAGCGCTGGTGAAGGCGCTGAAGCCCCGGGCGATCCTCTGCGTGGACAGCCTCGCCGCCCGGGATTCCCGGCGCATCGGTGCCACCATACAGCTCACGGACACCGGCATCCAGCCCGGCGCGGGCGTCGGCAACCACAGAAAGCCGCTGACGGAGCAGAGCGTGGGCGTGCCGGTGGTGTCGGTGGGGATGCCGACGGTGATCTACGCGGCGACGCTGGCCCGGGACGCCTTCGCCTGGCTGAGCGAATCGGACGGCGACGAGGCCGGGCATGAGGCGGCGCTGGCCGACATGGAAAAGACGCTGCTGGGCAGCGAGCTGGGCGAGATGATCGTGACGCCCCGGGAAATCGACAGCCTTGTCCAGGACGCGGCGGGGGTGATCGCCAGCGCCGTGAACCGCGCCCTGCAGCCCTCGCTGAGCGACGCGGAAATCATGGCGATGATGGATTAGAGCGTGCTCATCGGCGACACGCCATGTCAACACTTTAGGTAAATTGTAAATGTACTGATATGTTTACTCCGCGTTCATACTTTATTCACATACTATTTCTATAATATTGGTGTCGGCAGGGAAGCCGATGAAAAAGGACACCCAACCTTCTTCTTCCCCCCTTAGCGCGGAAAAGCCCTTGAGCAAGGCCGGACCGCGCTATACTTTTTCATCGGCCCGCCGCCGTCACATTTAATCCTTTTGTAATGACACCGTCTGTCGAAATTTGATATAATGATACCGTTGTTTTTCGGCGCGAACTCCATTCAGTCGTTCGCGCCTTGCCATTTGAATTGCGCGGAGGGACGGCCATGAAAAGGATCGGTTTCGACAGTCAGAAGTACATTCAGCTGCAATCCACCAGGATTCGCGAGCGCATCGCGTATTTTGGCGGCAAGCTCTATCTGGAATTTGGCGGCAAGCTTTTTGACGACTACCACGCCTCCCGCGTTCTGCCGGGCTTCGCGCCGGACAACAAGATCCGGATGCTGCTGGAGCTGAAGGACCAGGCCGAGATCGTGATCGCCATCAACGCCAACGACATCGAGAAGAACAAGGTGCGCGGCGACCTGGGCATCACCTACGATTCCGACGTGATCCGCCTGGTGGACGTGTTTCGCGAGTTCGGGCTCTACGTCGGCTCGATCGCCATCACCCAGTATACCGGCCAGTCCGCCGCGGACCAGTTCAAGCGCCGCCTGGAGGGCATGGGCCTTCGGGTGTACCGGCTGTACCGCATCCCGGACTATCCGTCCAACGTTTCCGGCATCGTCAGCGACGAGGGCTACGGCAAAAACGAATACATCGAGACCACGCGCTCGCTGGTGGTCGTCACGGCCCCCGGCCCCGGCAGCGGCAAGATGGCCACCTGCCTGAGCCAGCTCTACCACGAGCATCGGCGCGGCGTCAAGGCCGGCTACGCCAAGTTCGAGACCTTCCCGATCTGGAACCTGCCGCTGAAGCACCCGGTGAACCTGGCCTATGAGGCCGCCACCGCGGATCTGAACGACGTGAACATGATCGACCCGTTCCATCTGGAGGCCTACGGCGAGACCACCGTCAACTACAACCGCGATATCGAGATCTTCCCGGTCCTGCGGGAGATCTTCGAGCGCATCTATGGCGAATGCCCCTACAAGAGCCCCACGGACATGGGCGTGAACATGGCCGGCAAGAGCATCGTCGACGACGAGGCGTGCCGCGAAGCCTCCTGCCAGGAGATCATCCGCCGCTACTATCGCACGGCCTGCGCCGTGAAGCAGGGCCGCGCCACCGAGGCGGAAATCCACAAGCTGGAGCTTTTGATGAAGACGCTGAGCCTGGACTTCAACCGTCGCGCCACCGTGGAGCCGGCGCTGCGCCTGGCCGCTGTGACCGGCGAGCCCGCCGTCGCCATCGAGCTGAACGACGGGCGGTTGATCACCGGCAGGACCACGAACCTGCTGGGTGCCACCGCCGCCGCGCTGTTGAACGCGCTGAAGGAGCTGGCGGGCATCCCGGACGAGATCAAGCTGATCTCCCCCACCGTGATCGAGCCGATCCAGCATCTGAAGGTGGCCCACATGGGCAACCGCAACCCGCGCCTGCACACGGACGAGATCCTGATCGCGCTGACGATCTGCGCCGTGACCGACGACAACGCCGAGCGCGCCATGGAGCAGCTGGAGAACC
Organism: uncultured Eubacteriales bacterium; assembly: GCA_902799045.1. GTDB lineage: Bacteria > Bacillota > Clostridia > Christensenellales > Aristaeellaceae > UBA2862. The sequence continues at coordinate 31,993 of CADBZH010000002.1, read as the reverse complement.
TGAAGGGCTGCGAGGCCCATTCCTCCGTCATCCTCTCACCGGTGGACGAGGGCATGCTCAGCAAGCTGGGCATCAACCTGACCTGCGAACCGGCTTACCAGACGAACAAGCTCTACCACAAGTGAGTCAGGAATTAGAAGTTCAAGCAAGCTTTAACATCCCTCACTCCTCACTCCTCACTGAATACAAACCCTCCCCATCGGCAATACTGCCCGTGTGGAGGGTTTGTTATGGCTGGAAACAAGGTGGAAATCTGCGGGGTGGACACGTCGGCGCTGCCGACGCTGAGCCACGAGCGCACGCGGACGCTGCTGGAGCGCGCCCACGAGGGCGACGACGCGGCGCGGCGGGAGCTGATCCAGGGAAACCTGCGGCTGGTGCTGAGCGTGATCCAGCGCTTTCACAACCGGGGCGAGAACATGGACGACCTGTTCCAGGTGGGCTGCATCGGGCTGATGAAGGGGCTGGACAACTTCGACCTGAGCCTGAACGTGCGGCTGAGCACCTACTGCGTGCCGATGATCATCGGCGAGATCCGCCGCTACCTGCGGGACAACAACGCCATCCGCGTCTCCCGCTCGATGCGGGACACGGCCTACCGGGCGCTGCGCACCCGGGACGCGCTGGCGGGCGAATCGGGCCGTGAGCCTGGGATGGCGGAGATCGCGAAGGCCATGGACGTGCCGGAGGAGGACGTGGTGCTGGCGCTGGAGGCTATCCAGGACCCGGTATCACTGTTCGACCCGGTGTATCAGAGCGGCGGCGACACGATCTACGTGATGGACCAGGTGCAGGACAAGCGCGTCTGCGAGGACGACTGGGTTCGCAGCCTGTCCATCGACCAGGCGCTGGGAAAGCTCCAGCCCCGGGAGCAGAGCATCATCCGCCAGCGCTATTTCCAGGGGCGCACCCAGATGGAGGTGGCGCGGGAAATCGGCATCTCCCAGGCCCAGGTGTCCAGGCTTGAAAAGTCGGCGCTGCAATCGATGCGGCGGTTTATTTGAGCGATTTCGCCAATTCGGCGGCGGTTGGCTCTTGCACTTTCGCGACAAAACACGTATAATATAGGCAATAATCATTCGTCGTGGAAGGGAATGAAGCCATTGTCCGCGCGCAATTCTGCCAAGGCCATCGTGCTGCACAAGGGCAAGATCCTCGTCAACCGGTGCGCCTCGCGATTCGGCGACTACTACGCGCTGCCCGGCGGCGGCCAGCACACCGGGGAAATGCTCAGCGAAACCGTGAAGCGCGAGCTGCTGGAGGAGACGGGCTACTCCGTCACGCCCATGCGCCTCTCCGGCATCTACGAGCGCATCAGCGAGGGCCGCAGGGACGGCAACAGCCACAAGATCTACTTCATCTTCCTCTGCAAGCTGGCCAGCGAGGAACGGCTGGAGCCTACGGAAAAGGATCGCTTCCAGATCGGCTGCGAGTGGATCGACCTGAAGGACGCCCATCGCAAAAACCTGTTCCCCCGCGCCATCCGCGACAACCTGTCCGGGTTGATCGGCCACGGGGAGACGATCTTCATCGGCTCTGAGAAGGACAACCACTGATCAAACAGCCCTCCGCCAGATCGGGATTCGAGCGAAGCGGAGGGCTGTTTCAGCTGAAAGCAATCAAGACCTCAGTCTGTATAAACCGACGTCGGTTTATATTATACCGACGTCGGTTTATTTTTAAGAATCCTCATCGCGCTCTCCAGCACTTCGACCGGCCCGCCGCCCTGTGCAAAGTCCGGCCTGCCGCCGCCCTTTCCGCCGAGCGGCCGCGCCGCTTCAGAGAGGACGCGGCCCATATGGATCTCCACGTCCCGGGAGCGGGCGAAAACAAACGCCGCCGCCCCTTCGCCCGTCCGGACGCCCAGCAGCACCGCGATCCCCGACTGTTTGATGAGCTGGGAGGCGACCTCCTTGATGAGGTTGATGTCGCCCTCCAACAGCCGCGAGACCACCCTCGCGCCGCCGGGAAGCGTCGGCGCGGCCTCAAGCCCGGCCGTGAGTTCCGCGACGGCCGTGTCCCGGCGCAGTCGGTTCAGCTCAAACCCGGCGCTCCTGAGCTGTTCCTGCATCGCCGCCACGTGACCGGGCAGGTTCTCCGTCGCCGTGGAAAGCAGCGCGGCGGCCTCGTGGACGCGATCAAAGCAGGCCCGGTAATCGTTGAGCGCCCGCATGCCCGCCACGAAGCTGACGCGCATCTTCCCCCGCGCCGGGGCGACGCCCAGGATCTTCACCAGCCCGATCTGGCCCGCCGTGGCGGGATGGGTGCCGCCGCAGGCCACCATCTCGTCCTCCCCGATGGCGACGACGCGCACGTGCTCGGAAACCGTCGGGGGCTTGCGCAGCGGCAGCGTTTTCAGCTCCTCCGGCTCGGGGAACCAGCAGCGCACCGCCACGTCCCGCTGGACGCGCTCGTTCACGTCGTCCTCCACCCGTCGAATGTCCTCCGCCGAGACGCGCGTGACGCCCTCGGGCATCGCCACGTCGATGGTGGACACATCGCCCGAAATGTGCAGGCCGATGGTGACGCCGCCCAGCAGCCGCCACAGGGCGCTTGCGATCATGTGGTCGCCGGCGTGCTGCTGCATGTGATCGAAGCGGCGGGGCCAGTCGATCCGGCCGCGCACCGTCGCGCCCGGGGCCAGCGGCCTGTCCAGCGCGTGCCAGACCTCCCCCGCCCCGTCCACGTACACGTCCAGCACGCGGGCGTCTCCCAGCGTGCCGGTGTCAAAGGGCTGGCCGCCGGAGGTGGGATAAAAGGCGCTGCGGTCCAGGCGGACGTGGTACGCCCCCTCCTTCTCCGCGCATTCCAGCAACGTGCCGTCAAATTCGGTCAGGTATGAATCGTCATAATACAGCCTGTCGGTCATGCTCATCACTCTCCCGGAACCATGATAGCGGAAATGCCGCCCGGATGCAAGTTTAAGTTTCCGCGCGGATATTGACTTTGGCGCTGTGAAAAGCTATAATCAGGGCGAACAGACATCCTGCGATGAAGGGAAGAGTAACCGTTCGGAGCATTCAAGAGAGAAGCACCCAGGCTGGAAGCGCTTCATGCGAGGATCGGCGAAGGACGCCCCGGAGCAGCCGAGGGAGACCCAGGCGTATTTCCGGCGATAACGGAACGTGAGAGGAAGCATTGCGCTTCAAGCAGGGTGGCACCGCGAAACCTTCGCCCCTACGGTTGGGACGGAGGCTATCTTTTTATCGGGAGGTTTCAACATGCTGACACAGGCACCCAAGGGCACCCAGGACATGCTGCCCCAGGCCGCCCACAGGTGGCAGCGCATCGAGCAGAGCATGCGCGATGTGTGCGCCCTGGCGGGCTATCGCGAGATCCGCACCCCCATATTTGAGCACACCGAGCTGTTCCAGCGCGGCGTGGGCGACACCACCGACGTGGTGCAGAAGGAAATGTACACCTTCGAGGACAAGGGCAACCGCTCCATCACGCTGAAGCCGGAGGGCACGGCCGGCGCGGTGCGCGCGTTCATCGAAGCGCACCTCTTCGCCGAAGCGCTGCCCTGCAAGCTGTTCTACATCACGCCCTGCTTCCGCTATGAAAAGCCCCAGTCCGGCAGGCTCCGCCAGTTCCACCAGAACGGCATCGAGGTGTTCGGCGCGAAGGACGCCAGCGTGGACGCGGAGATCATCGCCCTGGCGCTGAAGGTGCTCCGGGCCAACGGCATCGACGGGCTGAGGCTGACGATCAACTCCATCGGCTGCCCCGCCTGCCGCAAGGCCTATCTGGAGAAGCTGCGCGCCTATCTGCAGCCGAAGTTGCCCACGCTGTGCAAGACCTGCCAGGAGCGCTTCGACCGCAACCCGATGCGCATCCTGGACTGCAAGGAGGACGCGGACAAGCTGACCGACGCCCCCGCGATGCTGGACAACCTGTGCGAGGATTGCGCGAGCCACTTTGAAAAGCTGCAGGACTATCTGAAGGCGCTGGGCATCGGCTATGAGATCGACGCGCGGATCGTGCGCGGCCTGGACTACTACACCAAGACCGTTTTCGAGATCATCACCGACACCCCCGACGGCACGCCGCTGACCGTTTGCGGCGGCGGTCGCTACGACGGCCTGGTGGAGGAGCTGGGCGGCCCCGCCACCCCCGGCATCGGCTGGGGCATGGGCATCGAGCGGATGATCATGGTGCAGGATATGCGCGGCATCGCGCCCGAGGCCCCCGAAGCGCTGGACGCCTTCGTGGTCACGATGGGCGACGAGGCGCGGCTGGCCGGCGTGAAGCTGGTGGACCGGCTGCGCGAAAAGGGCGTGAAGGCCGACCTGGACCACGCCGCGCGAAGCATGAAGGCCCAGTTCAAGTTCGCCGGCAAGCTCGGCGTCAGGAAGGTGATCGTCATCGCCGGGGACGAGCTGGAAAAGGGCGTCGTGAAGCTGAGGGACATGGAAAAGAGCGAGGAAAAAGAAGTCGCGATGGACGAGATCCTGGAAGCGTTTGAATAGCCCGGACCCCTCATCCGGCCCTGCGCGCCACCTTCCCCCTCTGGGGCAAGGCGGCACGTCGCAGCCGTGACGGAAGCGGTCGCCTCCCCGCATCCATCTTGTAGGGGCGGCGTTGCGCCGCCCGCCCTGAACGCAAGCCCATCGTACGAGGAAAACGACCTCATCCGTCTGTCCTGCGGCCAGCCACCTTCTCCATAGGGGAAGGCTTGGACAAACCCCTTCGCCGACTGCGTCGGCGCCTCCCCTTTCACAGGGGACGTTTCAAGGCTTCCCTGTGTAAGGGGAACTGGCAGCCACAGGCTGACTGAGGGGTTGTTTCAAAGTAAACGATTGCCTGCTTCACTATACTACAGAGGTGATCTTGCGTCTTTCCGGCAAATCAGCATTATCCCAACAATCGTCACAACAAAACAACCGAAAGGGAGGAATTCACATGCTTTCACATAAACGCGATCATTACTGCGGCCTTTTGACCGAGGCAAACATCGGCGAGACCGTCCACCTGTCCGGCTGGGTGCAACGCACGCGCGACCTGGGCGGCGTGGTGTTCGTTTGGCTGAGGGACCGCGAGGGCCTGGTGCAGCTGGTGTTTGACAACGCCGTGTGCGACGGCGAGACCTTCGAGCTGGGCCGTTCGCTGCGCGGCGAATACGTCGTGACGGTCGTGGGCGAGGTCAAGGCCCGCGACGAGGGCGCGATCAACAGGGAGCTGGCCACCGGCACCATCGAGGTCTTCGTGAAGGAGGCGGCGCTGCTCAACAAGAGCGAGACCCCGCCGATCTACATCGACGACAAGGTGGACGAGAACGAGCTGGTGCGCCTGAAGTACCGCTATCTGGACCTGCGCCGCCCGTCGATGCAGGAGAAGCTGAGGCTGCGCAGCAAGGTGGTCAACTGCATCCGCTACGCGCTGGACGAGGCGGGCTTCACCGAGGTGGAGACGCCCATCCTGTCGAAATCCACGCCGGAGGGCGCGCGCGACTTCCTGGTGCCCAGCCGCCTGCACCCCGGCACCTTCTACGCGCTGCCCCAGAGCCCGCAGATCTACAAGCAGCTTTTGATGCTGGCGGGCTTTGACAAGTACTACCAGATCGCCCGCTGCTTCCGCGACGAGGACAACCGCGCGGACCGCCAGCCGGAGTTCACCCAGTGCGACATCGAGATGAGCTTCATCGACGAGGAGGACATCTACGCCAACGTCGAGCGCGTCTTCGCCCGCATCTTCAAGGAGATCAAGGGCATCGACCTGAAGCTGCCCCTGCCCCGCATGCCCTGGATCGAGGCCATGGAGCGCTATGGCTCCGACAAGCCGGACACCCGCTTCGGCATGGAGCTGGTCGACCTGACGGACGCGCTGCGCGACGGCACCGGCTTTGTAGTGTTTGACAGCGCCATCGAGGCCGGCGGCCGCGTGGAGGCCATCAACGCCAAGGGCCTGGCCTCCATGACCCGCAAGCAGATCGACAGCCTGGCCGAATTCGTGAAGACCTACCGGGCCAAGGGCCTGCCCTACATGACCTTCACCGCGGACGGCAGCGTCAAGAGCAGCTTCAACAAGTTCATGACCGATGACCTGGTGGAGAAGGTGCGCACGGCCGTGCACGCCGAGCCCGGCGACATCGTTTTCTTCGGCGCGGACAAGAAAAACGTGGTCTGGCAGGCGCTGGGCGCGCTGCGCTGCGAGATCGCCCGCCGTCACGAGATGATCGACCACGGCAAGTACAACCTGTTCTGGGTGACGGAATTCCCGCTGTTTGAGTACAGCGAGGAGGAGGAGCGCTGGGTCGCGGCCCACCATCCCTTCACCAGCTGGTATGACGAGGACAACGTGTACCTCGACACCGACAAGGAGAAGGTGCGCTCCCGCGCCTACGACCTGGTGATGAACGGCATCGAGCTGGCCAGCGGCTCCATCCGTATCCACCGCGCCGACATGCAGGCCCAGATGTTCGACATGATCGGCCTGAGCCACGAGGAGGCCCACCACCGCTTCGGCTTCCTGCTGGACGCCTTCAAGTACGGCGCGCCGCCGCACGGCGGCCTGGCCTTCGGCATCGACCGCCTGGTGATGCTGCTGACGGACAGCGACAGCCTGCGCGACGTGATCGCCTTCCCGAAGGCCACCAGCGCCAACTGCCTGATGATGGACACCCCGGCGGACGTGCGGCCGGATCAACTGGAGACGCTGAAGATCAGGATCGACGTGCCGGAAGAGGCCTGATAGCGCTTCTTTCCATGTAACTTGTCGCATCCGACGGGTCGTTGGAAAACTAGAGTGTGTTTCTAAAATCCCTTCCTTGATTTACCGCCAGTAAACCTGCGGAAAACCGCCTTGAGATGCAGCCAACTACGCTCGAAACTGCATCTCCTGGGATTTAGAAACACACTCTAAGCCAGGTTTTCAAAGCCTCCCCATCGCAATTGGGAAGTGGCCGAAGGTCGGTGGGGCGCTCACGCGCGCGGCAGGTCCATGCCGGCCGATGCGAGAAGCGCCCCATCCCCCGCTTCGCGGGGACTTCCCCACTGCGGTGGGGAAGCTTTTTTCTTTGCGGCAGCAGCAATCCCTATTGCCTATTGCATTTTCATGCTAAACTCAATCTAAAGAGGGAGGCGATGCAGCGCATCGTTGACCGCAGCGAGGCGACGGCAGGGCGGAAAAGACGCCCGCAGATGGTTGCAATTTAGATTGAGTTTAGTATCAACCCCTACCACAGCTCCACGATCTCCACGCCGGAGAAATACGCCCCGATGATCTCCCGTGCGCTCTTTCCCTCCTCGGCGAGCTGGTAGGCGCCCCACTGGGAGAGGCCGACGCCGTGCCCGAAGCCGCGGCCCTCGAAGGTCACCTTGCCGTCCTCGACGGTGATGTCGTCGATCAGGGTGCTGCGCAGCTTGTTCGCGCCGATCTGGATGCGGAACGACGGCGCGGACACGCTCTCGCCGTTGACGACGAGCGTGGCGGCGCGGCCCGACCTGCCCTTCTCGCCCACCTTCACGCTGGTGATCTCCCCGGCCACCCGGGTCCCGGCGTCAGCGCAGGCCTTGCGCACCTGGTCGACGGTGAAGTCGGCCGTCCAGTGTCTGGCGCTCTCCGGGGCTTCCTCGTATTCGCGGGATTCCACGGGCTTTAGATACGCCGGATCTCCGCCCTTGTATTCCAGCGCCACGGACGGCAGCTCCGTCATGCCGCCGGAATGCGCGTGAAACCAGGCGTTTGGAAACTCGCCCTCATAGGCCATCGCCATGCCCTTCGTCTCCCGAACGGCCTCGGCCACCCGCTCGTTCACGCTGTCCGGCGCGTAGGCCTGGGCCTCGGCCACGTCGGTGGAGATGTCCGCGCCTTCGTGCTTCGACTTCCTGTCCCCGATGAACTTCAGGACAAATGTCCTTGCGAGGATCGCCTGGGCCTTCAGCGCCTCCATGGGCCAGTCGTTCTTCATCTCCCCCGCCACGACGCCCCGCACATACTGCTCGATGTCCATCTCCATCACCGACTCCGAGGCCGCGTCGTAGACCTTCAGGATCGGCAGCCCTTCCTCGCCGATCTCAAGCCCCTCGGGAAGCGAAGGGGCGTTTGGGCTTGCGCTGTTCAACTGCCAGGAAAGCCCCTCGCCGCCCCGCTCCATGCAGCCGCAGAGCGTCAGGGGAAGCGCCAGCACCACCGCCAGCGCGCGCAATTTGCTCTTCACACAATCACCTCGCCGTTATTATGCGCATCGCAAAAACCGATATGCGCCATTGGGCGCTTGTGCGGGCTTTCTGCATTGATTTTCTAAATAAATATCAAAAATCCGCCGAAAACTATAGATTTTTTTGGAAAGATGTTGTATACTATATTATGATATGGTTACGGGCGCAAATCGCGTTCGTCGCAAAGCAACAGAAAGTAGGGATAACGTGAAGAAAAAGAAGTGTATCGCCATGCTTCTGGCTGGCGGTCAGGGGAGTCGCCTGGGCCTTCTGACCAAGGTGATGGCAAAGCCTGCCGTCCCCTTCGGCGGAAAGTATCGCATCATCGACTTTCCCCTGTCGAATTGCACCAATTCCAACATCGACACCGTCGGCGTGCTGACCCAGTATCGGCCGCTGGAGCTGAACAGCTACATCGGCTCCGGCCAGACCTGGGACCTGGACCTCAGCTACGGCGGCGTCTACGTGCTGCCGCCCTATGCCACCGCCGATTCCAGCGAGTGGTACAAGGGCACCGCGAACGCCATCTTCCAGAACTTCGCGTTCATCGAGCAGTTTGACCCGGAATACGTGCTGGTGCTCTCCGGCGACCACATCTACAAGATGGATTACAACCGCATGCTCCAGGCCCACATCGACCGCAAGGCGGACGTCACCATCGCCGTGCGCCCGGTGCCGTGGGAGGTGGCCCCGTCCTTCGGCATCATGAACGTGGATGAGAACGACGCCATCGTCGAGTTTGAGGAGAAGCCGGCCCATCCCAAGAGCAACCTGGCCTCCATGGGCGTTTACATCTTTACCTGGGACGTGATGAAAAAATACCTGACGGATGACAACGCCGACCCGAAGAGCAAGAACGACTTCGGCAAGAACATCATCCCGAACCTGCTGAACGATAAAAAGGCGCTCTACGCCTACGCCTTCACCGACTACTGGAAGGACGTCGGCACCATCGCTTCCCTGTGGGAGGCGAACATGGACCTGTTGAAGGACCCGCCGGAGTTCGACCTCACGGACCCGCGCTGGAAGATCTATTCCCGCACGCCGGTCATGCCGCCCCACTACATCGCCGAAGGCGCGAAGGTCACCAATTCGATGATCACCGAGGGCTGCGATATCCACGGCACCGTGAATGACAGCGTGCTGTTCGCGGGCGTGAAGGTGTGCGAGGGCGCCCTCGTCGAGGACAGCGTCATCATGCCCGGCACGACCATCGAGACCGGCGCGGTGGTGCGCCGCTGCATCGTGGCGGAAAACTGCGTCATCTCCAGGGATTGCAAGGTGGGCGAAGCGGACGGCGACATCGCCCTGATCGGCCAGGGCACCACGCTGCCGGAGGGCTACGTGGTGAAGGCCGGCACTCAGGCAGACACGGAATCCATTCTCGGAAAGGAGGGCGCCTGATATGAATGACGTGATGGGCATTGTCTATACTTCAAAGGACGACCTCACCCTGCGCGAGCTGACCAGCCAGCGCGCGGTGGCCGCCATCCCGGTGGCCGGGCGCTATCGCATCATTGACTTCACGCTTTCCAGCCTTGTGAATTCCAACATTCACAACGTCGGCATCATCGCCCAGAAGAACTATCACTCGCTGATGGATCACCTGGGCTCCGGCAAGGACTGGGACCTGCACACCCGCAACAACGGCCTGTTCATCCTGCCGCCCTTCCTGACCCGCGAAAACGGCGGCGAATACAGCGGCGTTCTGGACGCGCTGAAGGCCAACTTTGACTATCTGCGGCGCTCCCGCCAGGAGTTCGTGATCCTCACCAACAGCGACTACATCATGAACACCAGCTTCGAGCCGATGATCCAGCAGCACATCAAGAGCGGCGCGGACATCACGCTGATGTACAAGAAGGCCACGCCGGAGATCACGGAATTCTCCTCGTCCTCCAGGAACAACCACTGCTACCTCAACGTGAACGAGGACAACGTGGTCAAGGACATAGAGATCAACCCGAACGCGGCCAGCTATGACAACCTGTATCTGAACGTGATGATGATCAAGCGCACGATGCTGATGTACGTGGTGGACCAGGTCATCTCCCACGGCAGCCACGATCTCTACGCCGACGTGCTGCGCCCGTTCATCAACAGCGGCGCGCTGAAGATCATGGCCTATGAGGAGCAGGGCTACTATCGCCGCATCGAGACCATCCGCGGCTACTTCAACTTCAACATGGATCTGCTGAAGCCTGGCGTGCGCGACGAGCTGTTCGGCACCAACCCGGTCTACACCAAGACCCGCGACTACATCCCCACCATCTATCGCCAGAACGCGAAGGTGTCCAGCTCGCTGATCGCCGACGGCTGCGTGATCGACGGCGAGGTGGAGAGCTGCGTGCTGTTCCGCGGCGTGCGGGTCGGCAAGGGCGCGAAGCTGAAAAACTGTGTCATCATGCAGGACGGCTACATCGAGGAGGGCGTGGAGCTTGAAAACGTCATCTTCGACAAGGATGTCACCATCCGCAGCAACAGCCGCCTGATCGGCCAGAAGCAATACCCGATCGTGATCGGCAAGAACATCACCCTCTAAAACCCTTACATGGCGGGCCGGAACGTTCGCTCCGGCCCGCCCCCCATTTCCAATCCCAACCAGGAGGACAATGCCATGAAAATACTCTTTGCAACTTCGGAATGCGTACCGTTTGTCAAGACCGGCGGGCTGGCGGACGTGGTCGGCGCGCTGCCCAAGGAGATTCTGAAGGCCGGCGAGGACGTGCGCGTCATCCTGCCGCTGTACAAGGCCATCGGGCACGAATGGCGCGAGCACATGCAGCACGTTTTGTATTTCTATGTCAACCTCGGCTGGCGCAGGCAGTATGTGGGCATTGAGACGCTCCAATACGCCGGCATCACCTTCTATTTCGTTGACAACGAGCAGTATTTCGGTCGCGACTACATCTACGGCATGGGCGGCGACGAGGGCGAACGCTTTGCCTTCTTCTGCCGCGCGGTGATGGAGGCGCTGCCGAAGATCGACTTCATCCCGGACGTTCTGCACTGCCACGACTGGCAGACCGGCCTGATTCCGGTGCTGCACAAGCTGCAATATCGCCAGCTGGAGCTGTTCGCGAACATACGCACGGTGTTCACGATCCACAACCTGCAATACCAGGGCCTGTTCCCCATCGACACGATCGAGGATCTGCTGTACCTGGGCAACCTGGCCTACACCAGCGACGCGCTGGAGTTCTACGGCATGTGCTCCTGCATGAAGGGCGGCATCGTGTTCTCCGATGAGATCACCACCGTCAGCCCCACCTATTCCCAGGAGATTCAGACCGCCTATTACGGCGAGCGCCTGGACGGCCTGCTCCGCAGCCGCGTCGATCACCTCTCCGGCATCCTCAACGGCATCGACACCGAAGAATACGACCCGGAGAAGGACGGCCTGCTGGTGCAGAAGTACAACGCCGATTCCTTCGACAAGAAGGTGGCCAACAAGCTGGCGCTGCAGCGGGAGCTGGGCCTGACCGTGGACGCGGAGATCCCGATGATCGCCATGATCACCCGCCTGTCCGGCCAGAAGGGCCTGGATCTGGTGGAGTGCGTGCTGCCGGAGATCATGAACACCGGCGCACAGCTGGTCGTTCTGGGCATGGGCGAGAGCCGCTATGTGGACCTGTTCAGCTGGGCCCAGTGGAAGTATCCCCAGCAGGTGTCCGCAAACTTCCAGATGAACCACGCGCTGGCGCACAAGCTCTACGCCGCGGCGGATCTGTTCCTGATGCCCTCGCTGTTTGAGCCGTGCGGCCTGAGCCAGCTGATCTCGCTGCGCTATGGCACGCTGCCCGTCACCCGCGAAACCGGCGGCCTGCGCGATACCGTGCTGGCCTACAACGAGTACACCGGCGACGGCAACGGCTTCACGTTCCTCTACTACAACGCCCACGACATGCTGCACGTGATCGAAAACGCCGTGCGGATGTTCCACGAGCAGAGGGATATCTTCAACGGCTTGGCCATTCGCGCCATGAAGGGCCAGTACGGCTGGGATCAGTCCGCCAGGAAGTACATCGACCTGTATGAAAAGCTGATCAAGAATCCGCCCGCCCCGCTGCCCGGAGAGCAGCCGGCGCCCGCGGAGGAAGCGCCCAAGGCAGAGGATGCGCCCAAGGCGGAGGAAGCGCCCGCGAAGAAGCCTGCCCAGAAGCCTGCCGCGAAGAAGCCGGCAGCCAAGGCGGAAGCCAAGCCCGCCGAGAAGAAGCCCCGTGCGCCGAGGAAAAAGAAGGCATAGGGCACATCGAATTCGAAACTGTATGGGGGCGGCGAATCGCCGCCCCTGCCCATTGTGAGGAATGAGTGATATGAGCATGGATAACCGCGACGAGATCATCCGCACGCAGATGGATGTGATCAGCACCCTCGTGAACAACAACCTGAGCAAGCTAGCGGACGACATCTGGGGCAGCCCCGCGCCGAAACGGCCGGAGTCTCCCGCGCCGAGCGCGCCGGAGAAGCCGAAGGACCGGGATGTCTCCCCCGCGCCGCAGGCGCAGGCCGCCCCCGCCGAAGCAGGTGAGGAGGACAACGCCCCGCCGGAGAACATCGACGACCTGAAGGCGGAGCTGAACGAGTTGATCGGGCTGGAGGGCGTGAAGAAGGAGGTCAACAACCTCATCAACATCGTCACCATCTACAACCTGCGCCGCCAGCAGGGGCTGAAGACCGTGGATATGTCGCTGCACATGGTGTTCTCCGGCAATCCCGGCACCGGCAAGACGATGATCGCGCGGCTGATGTCCCGCATTTACAAGAGCCTGGGCATGCTGGACAAGGGGCACCTGGTGGAGGTGGACCGCAGCGGCCTGGTGGCGGGCTACGTGGGCCAGACGGCCACCAAGACCAGCGCGGCCATCGAGAAGGCGCTGGGCGGCGTGCTGTTCATCGACGAGGCCTATGCCCTGAACAACAAATCGGAGAACGACTTCGGCCAGGAGGCCATCGACACGCTGCTGAAGGCCATGGAGGATCATCGCGAAAACCTGGTGGTGATCGTGGCGGGCTACGACGGGCTGATGGACCAGTTCATTCACTCGAACCCCGGCCTGGAATCCCGCTTCAACCGCTACCTGCACTTCGATGACTACAACGCCGACGAGATGCTGGCAATCCTCGACTTGCAGCTGAAGAAGGGCCAGTACCAGCTGAACGAGGACGCCCGCGCCGCCGTAAAGGATTACATCGTGGCCGCGAACACCTCGTCCATCGCCTTCGGCAACGCCCGCGGCGTGCGGAACATCTTCGAACGGCTGCTGGTGGCCCAGGCCAACCGTCTGGCCCAGGGCGTAGACGTCACCAAGGACGATCTGATGACGATCACCGCCGAGGACGTGGCCGCCGCCCGCGCCAGCGACGAGAAGATGATCGCCGCGGAAAAGGCCCAGCAGGCGCTGATCCAGTCCGCCGAAGATACCATCGCGGAATTGCAGGCGCTTTCCAAGGGCGTGAAGGTCAAGCTGGATCTGCCCGAGGGCGAGGAAGAGCCTGGCGAGAGCGAAGAGTGACAGATCGCAAAAAAAGGGCTCTTCACGGACACATGAGGAGCATGGCAATATATGGCAGTACGCCACCCTCAACGCCGCAGGATAGCGCAACGCACAGATCCTTCGCTGCGCCCAGGATGACAAACGACATGATTCCTGTCATCCTGAGCGGAAGGTTGGAAAACCGGAGGGTTTCCAAGTCCGGCCTATGGGCCGGACCGCGTTTCTTCAATCCAGGGGATTGAAAACCGCGCCGCGCGAAGGATCTGTGCGAAACGTCAAGAGGTATTTTTATGCCTCAACTCTCCGTGAAGAACCCCTTTAATCCTTTACGAACGCGCGGTAGATCGCGTTCATGGCGGTCTCAAAGTCCTCGATGTTGATGCCGACGATGATGTTCATCTCGCTGGAGCCCTGGTCGATCATGCGGATGTTGACCCCGGCCTCATAGAGCGCCATGAACAGCTTTGCGGCGGTACCGGGGGTGCGGGACATGCCGTGGCCCACGGTGGCGATCAGGGCAATGCCGGCGCTGATCTCGATGGAATCCGGCTGGCAGGTCTGCTGGATGCGCTGGATGATCTGGTCCTTGCGGGTCACCAGCTCCTTGTCGGCGATGACCACGGACATGGTGTCGATGCCGGTGGGCAGATGCTCGAAGGAGACGCCGAAGTCCTCCAGCGCCTGAAGCACGCGACGGCCGAAGCCCAGCTCCGCGTTCATCATGGCCTTCTCGATGGAGAGCAGCGTGAAGTTCTTGTGGCCGGCGATGCCGGTGATGACGGGCTGGTCGTCCCGGCGGGTGGTCTGCATGCGGATCATCGTGCCGGGGTCCTCGGGGGCGTTGGTGTTGCGGATGTTGGTGGGAATGCCCGCCTTGTGCACCGGGAAGATGGCGTCCTCATGCAGCACCGTCGCGCCCATGTAGGAGAGCTCGCGCAGCTCCGCGTAGGAGAGCTCGCGGATGACCTTCGGGTTCTTCACGATTCGCGGGTCCGCCATCATGAAGCCGGAAACGTCCGTCCAGTTCACGTAGACGTCGGCCTTCGCGGCCCGGGAGACGATGGCGCCGGTGATGTCGCTGCCGCCGCGGGAGAAGGTGTGCACGTCGCCGTTGGGATAGGAGCCATAGAAGCCCGGGATCACGGCGCGGGGATGGTTCTTCAGCGCCTCGGCCATCACCTCGTTGGTCCACTCGGCGGCAAAACTGCCCTGGCGGTCAAACTTGATGACGTCCTGAGCGTCGATGAAATCCCAGCCCAGATAGTTCGACAGCATGATGCCGTTCATGTATTCGCCGCGGCTGGCGGCAAAATCCGGGTTCTTGTAGCGGCGAATGGCCTCGCTGGTCTCCAGCAGCATGCCCTCCACGTCAAAATCCAGGTGCAGTTCGCGGGCGATGCTCATGTAACGGTCAGCGATCTTCGCGAAAATCTCCTCATGGCTCTGGCCGCGCTCTACCTGCCGATGGCACTGATAGAGCAGGTCCGTGATCTTTTCGTCCGCATCAAACCGCTTGCCGGGAGCGCTGGGGACCACATAGCAGTAGTCTGCGTCCCCCTCGATGATCGCCTTGACCCGGCGAAAATGCTCCGCGTCGGCCAGCGAAGAGCCGCCGAACTTAGCCACCTTGATACCCAATTTGAATTGCTCCCTTCGAGATGTGAATGCTTTGGTTGCGCATTATGCCTTGATTTCAGTTTCCTGTTCCACCGGTTCAACCTCTTCGCCGATCAGCTCCAGCAGGCGGTCCTTCCCCGTTCCGTCCTTCGAGGAATAGACCATGACTTCCCAGGGCTGCACTGCCAGCTTCCGGCAGATGGCCGGGATGTTGCGGCCGCGCTGGGCCTTGGAGAGCTTGTCCGCCTTCGTGGCGACCACGGTGAACGGGATCCCATAGTGCCGCAGGTATTCCACCATCAGCTGGTCGTCCTCGGTGGGCTCGTGCCGGATGTCCACCAACTGGAACACGCGCTTCAGGTGCGTCGATGCGCGCAGGTAGCCCTCGATCATCGCGGCCCACTTGTCCCGCTCCTGCTTCGGGGCACGGGCGAAGCCGTAGCCGGGCAGATCCACCAGGAAAAACGCCTCGTTGATGAGGTACAGGTTCACCAGCCTCGTCTTGCCGGGCTCGGAGGAGGTGCGCGCCAACTTGGAATTGTTCGTCATGCTGTTGATCAGCGAGGACTTGCCCACGTTGCTCTTGCCCACCATGGCGATCTCCGGCAGGCCCTGGCCGGGAAAGTCCCGAAACGCGTTGAGCGACTGCACGAATCTCGATTTTTTGATCGTCATGCCGCGTCACCCTTTCCGCCCGCGTCCCGCGCCAGCACCGCGTTCAGCGCCTCGTCCACGCGATCCATGAGCTGTATGTCGAACTTCTTCAGGATCTCGCCGTCGATCTTCTCCAGATCCTTCTCGTTCTCACACGGCAGCAGGATCTTCATGATGCCCTGGCGATAGGCCGCCAGCAGCTTTTCCTTTACGCCGCCAATGGGCAGCACCCGGCCGTGGAGCGTGATCTCGCCGGTCATGGCGCAATCCCCCCGGGCCTTGCGACCCGTCACCGCGCTCATCAGCGCGCAGCTGAGGGCCACGCCCGCCGATGGGCCGTCCTTGGGCACCGCGCCCTCGGGCACGTGGATGTGGATATCGTGCTTTTCAAAGAAATCCGTCGCGACGCCAAAGTCCGCCAGGCGCGCGCGAACGACGCTCCGGGCCAGCTCCGCCGACTCCTTCATCACCTCGCCCAGCTTGCCGGTCAGCTTCATCTCGCCCTTGCCGGGGAAGCAGATGGCCTCCACGGGCATCACCTCGCCGCCGACGCTGGTCCAGGCCAGGCCGTTCACCACGCCGACCTCCGACGCCGCCACCGGCTGGCGCAGGTAGCGCGGCGCGCCCAGGTATTCCTTCAGGTCCCCGGGCCGTACGGACACGCTCTTCGTCTCCGGCGACTCCACCAGACGCAGCGTGGCGCGGCGGCAGAGCCTGGCGATCTGCCGCTCCAGGCCGCGCACGCCGGATTCCCGGGTATAGCCGTCGATCAGGGCCTCGATGGCCCTGTCGGACAGGCGGAACTGGCTGGCCTTGAGGTTATGGGCCTCCCGCTGCTTGGGCAGCAGGTGCCGCTTGGCGATCTGCAGCTTTTCCTCGCCGGTATAGCTGGGCACCTCGATGACCTCCATGCGATCCAGCAGCGCCCGGTCGATGGTATCCAGCGTGTTGGCCGTGGTGATGAACAGCACGTCCGACAGGTCGAAAGGTACCTCCAGGTAGTGATCCTTGAAGGCGTTGTTCTGGGCGGGGTCCAGGGCCTCCAGCATGGCCGAGGCCGGGTCGCCGCGCATGTCTCGGGCCATCTTGTCTATCTCGTCCAGCAGGAACACCGGGTTCATCGTCTTGCAGCCGCGAATGGCGGAGATGATGCGACCGGGCATCGCGCCCACGTAGGTCTTGCGGTGGCCGCGAATCTCGGCCTCGTCGTGCACGCCGCCGAGGCTGAGCCGCGTGAACTTGCGGTTCAGCGCCCGGGCGATGGACTGCGCGATGCTCGTCTTGCCCACGCCCGGCGGGCCGACCAGGCAGATGATGGGGCTCTTCAACTTGTCCGAGGCCACGGAACGCACGGCCAGGTATTCGATCAGGCGGTTCTTCACGTCCTCCATGCCGTAGTGATCGGCCTCGAGAATCTTCCGCGCCCTGGCGATGTCGATGTCGGAGGGATCGTACACGTCCCAGGGCAGCTCCAGCATGTACTCGATGTAGTTCTGGCTGACGCTGCTCTCCGGCGCGTGGATGGTCGAACGCGCGAGCCGCTTCAGCTCCTTCTCCACGTGCTCCCGGGCGGCGGGCGGCAGCTTCGAGGCGCGAATGCGGCGGCGCAGCTCGGCCACCTCTTCGTCCTCGTCCTCCCCCAGCTCATCCTGGATGGCGTGGATCTGCTCGCGCAGGTAGTATTCGTGATTGGCGCGGTCCATGTATTCGTGGACGCGCTCCTGTATGCGCTCCTCCAGCTCGCCGATCTGGATCTCGTCCGCCAGCTTTTCCAGCATCAGCTTCATGCGATCGTCCACATCCAGACACTCCAGCAGCGCCTGCTTGTCCTCCAGGCGATTGATGAGGCTGGAGGCGATCACGTCGCACAGCACCGACGGGCTGCGCTCGCCCTCGACGGCCTGCATCAGCTCGGGCATGCTCTGGCCGTGGGCGGCGGCCGCCTGGGGCGCGAGGGTGCGGATGGCCCGCATCATGGCGCGCTGGTTCGCGTCGGTGTAGACCAGCTCCCGAACCGGCGAGACGGCCACGATCTCCGCGCGCTGAAGGCTCGCCTCGTCGTAGACGTTCAGCAGCATCGCCCGGCCGTGGCCCTCGATGAGCGCCCGCACGGTGCGGTCCGGCAGGTGCACCAGCTGCTTGACGACGGCAATGGTGCCCATGGTGTAGAGGTCCTCCAGGCCGGGGCGCTCGGTGAGGCTGTCCCGCTGGGCCACGACAAAAATCCGCTGGTCCTCTCCCTGGGCGGCGCTTTGCAGCGCGGCGATGGAGCGGTCGCGGGCGGCGTCGATGGTGATGACGGTATTTGGAAACACCGTAAGCCCCCGCAGCGGCAGCAGCGGAAGCCGGATGGTGCTCTGGCGCTTGACCTTGTTCAATGCAAGTGTCCCCCGTTGTTTTCGTATGTTTCAGTATACCGTAAATGTGTTAAGAATCAACGGTATTGCGCTGGTGATTTCAGGGATGATGGGAAAAGTATTCATTCTTAGGGTGGAAGTGTCACAAACAGGCTATGGCTTTTGGCATCACTATGTGTTATAATCCCTTCAAAAGCAGAATAAGGAGTTCGCCATGAAGAAGATAATCGCCGTTTTGATCGCGCTGACGCTCTGCGCCGCCTGCGCGCTGGCCGAAGCCCCAGATGAACTGAAGCGCGTGCCCGATTTCAACATTCGCACCATCGACGACGAAACCTTCGCGCTGTCGGACCTGCTGGAGGAGAAGGACGCGGTGCTGCTGAACGTGTTCGCCACCTGGTGCCCGCCCTGCCAGTTGGAATTCCCCCTGCTGGAGGCGGCCTTTGAGGAATACGGCGACCGGCTCGGCATGGTGGCCGTTTCCGTCGAGCCAAAGGACACCGACGACGTGCTGGACGCCTTCCGCAAGCATTTCGGCCTCAATTTCCACCTGGCAAACGAAGCGGACGTGGGCGTTCTGGATTTCCTTGTCGCACCGCCCATCCCCGTCACGCTGCTGATCGGCAAGGACGGCACGGTGTACTATTCCCAAGTGGGCGCGTTCGCCACCGGTTCGCAGCTGAACGCAACGATCGATCGCGTGCTCGCGGACGATTACGACGGCAGCCGCTTTACCTTCTACGGCGTCTATTGCTACGACCAGAATGGCTACGGCGTACCGGGCGTGACCGTCGCCTTCTGCACCGACACACAATGCGTGCCCGTCGAGAGCGACGAGGAGGGCATGATCTTCTTCTATGGCGGGACGGAGGACTATCACCTGCAACTGCTCAAGGCGCCGGAGGGCTACGCGCTGGTGGAGGACTATGAGCCGGAGGCCGTCGTCGGCTCTTACGCGCTGATACCGTTGGTTTACACAGAGGAATGAGCGCAATCTTTACTTGATTTTGTGCTGCAAATCGGTTATCATGCACTGGAGGTGATCGACATGGACAATCGCGTGGCTGTCATCAGCATCATCGTAGAGCGCGAAGACGCCGTGACGCCGTTGAACGAGCTGCTGCACCAGTACGGGCCGTTTATCATCGGGCGACTGGGCATTCCCTATCGCGCGAAGGGCGTGAACATCATCTGCGTCGCCATCGATGCGCCGAACGACCGCATCAACGCGCTGACCGGCGCGCTGGGCCGCATCGAGGGCATCAACGCCAAGGCGACCTATTCCAACGTCTGATTCATTCTGAAAACCGAACAGCCTGCCATCCCCTGACGCCGAAGCGAAACCTGAGGCGAAAGATATGATGCCGCGCATTCGCCCGTTTCCGGGCCCCTGGTATGCCGCCGTATCCCCGTGGGGATGCGGCGGCTTTCGCTGTGGAGAAATGCTATGAGCCTGAATTCAACCCCGTCCGCCCAGCGGGCGCACATCGGCTTCTTCGGCTGCCGGAACGCCGGGAAGTCCAGCCTGATCAACGCCGTGACCGGACAGGCGCTGGCCATCGTGTCCGACGTACGCGGCACCACCACCGACCCGGTGCAAAAGGCCATGGAGCTCCTGCCGCTGGGGCCGGTGGTGATGATCGATACCCCAGGCGTCGACGATGCCGGCGAACTGGGAAAGCTTCGCGTGCAGCGCGCGCTGGACGCGCTGAACCGCTGCGACGCGGCGGTGCTGGTGATCGACGGCGAGGCCGGCGTGCAGCCGGCGGACGTCGAGCTGATCGAGCGGATGAAGGGCCGCAGCCTGCCCTTCCTGATCGCCTGGAACAAGGTGGATTCCCCCGCCGCCATGCCCGCGGCAAGGGATGCGCTGCCCGTCAGCGCCCGGACCGGCGCGGGCGTTCAGGCGCTGAAGGAGGCGCTGGCCCGCGTCCTTCCCAGCGGCGGCGAGAAGCGGCTGCTGGGCGACCTGGTCGCGCCCGGGGACGCCGTGGTGCTGGTCTGCCCCATCGACGAATCCGCGCCGAAGGGGCGCATCATACTGCCCCAGCAACAGGCCATCCGCGACCTGCTGGACGCCGGCGCGACGGCGCTGGTGACCCGGGAGACGGAGCTGGCCCGGGCGCTTGAATCGCTGGCGACGCCGCCCAGGATGGTGGTGACGGACAGCCAGGCCTTTCGCGTGGTCAGCGCCACCGTGCCGCAGGCCATCCCGCTCACGTCCTTCTCGATCCTGATGGCCCGCTACAAGGGCTTCCTGGAGACGGCGGTGGCCGGCGTCCGGGCCGTGGACGATTTGAGTGACGGCGACCGGGTGCTGCTGGCCGAGGGCTGCACCCACCACAGGCAGTGCAACGACATCGGCACGGTGAAGCTGCCGCGGTGGCTTCGCCAGCACACCGGCAGGGCGATCGGGATCGAGACGGTCTCCGGGCGGGATTTCCCGGAGGATCTGTCCCCCTATAAGCTCGTCATTCACTGCGGCGGCTGCATGCTGACGGAGACAGTGGTGCGGCAGCGGATGGACTCGGCGACCCGCCAGGGCGTGCCGTTTACCAACTACGGCATCGCCATCGCCCGCATGACCGGCGCGTTGGAGCGAAGCCTGCGGCTCTTCCCGGCGCTGCACGCGATGCTCACGGAGGGACACCATGACCGATGAGATTCGCGATCTGATCGACCGGCTCTCCGGGGAGCACGGCCTTGCGGAGCCAGAATACGCGGCGCTGGTCGCCGGGATGGACGACGAGGCGTCGGCGAGGCTCGGCGAATTGGCCGTGGCCGTTCGCAGGGCGATCTACGGCGACGCGGTGTTCACGCGGGGGCTGATCGAGATCAGCAACATCTGCAAAAACGACTGCCTGTACTGCGGCATACGCAGGAGCAACGCGAACGCGCGGCGCTATCGCCTGACGGCGGAGGAGATCCTTGCCTGCGCCGACGAGGGACACGCCCTGGGCTTTCGCACGTTCGTGCTGCAGGGCGGCGAGGATGGCTTCTTCACCGACGAGGCGCTCTGCGGCATCGTCTCGGCGCTCAAGCGGCGGCATGAGGACTGCGCCGTGACGCTCTCCATGGGCGAGCGGAGCCGGGAGAGCTACGAACGGCTCCACGACGCCGGGGCGGACCGCTACCTGCTGCGCCACGAGACGGCGGACCCCGCGCACTACGCGAGCCTGCACCCGAAGGCAATGTCGTTTGAAAACCGGATGCGCTGCCTGTGGGACCTGCGCGAAATCGGCTACCAGGTGGGCTGCGGCTTTATGGTCGGTTCTCCGGGACAGACGCCCGCGACGCTGGCCAGGGACTTGAAGTTCATCGAGACATTCAAGCCGGACATGTGCGGCATCGGGCCGTTCATCCCCCACCACGACACGCCCTTCAGGGATCGGCCCGCCGGTACGCTGGAGCAGACGCTCGCGCTGCTGTCCATCATCCGGCTGATCCACCCGCCGGTGCTGCTGCCCGCCACCACGACCCTGGGCACCATCCACCCGATGGGGCGCGAGTTGGGCATTCTGGCCGGGGCGAACGTGGTGATGCCGAACCTCTCGCCCGTCTCGGTTCGCAGGCAGTATGAGCTGTACGACAACAAGATCTGCACCGGCGAAGAATCCGCCCAGTGCCGGCATTGCCTGGACGCGCGGATGCGGCGCATCGGATACAGGCTGGTCGTCGACCGGGGAGATATTCTGAAGAAAAACGCGTTTTGATGAACGCCTCTTCATTCTCGTCACGGAAAGGCCAGAATGAAACCCGGGCATCCGCAGGCAGTCGCTTTCAATGCGGGCCGATCATCAAGCGTACAGATCCTTCGTTCAGGATGACAGCGAATCGAGGGCCCCTGTCATCCAGAGTGAAGCGAAGCATCTGCCCGCAGTGTCAACAGACAGCGACAGGTCAATCCCATGAGCTTCCATGTATGACCTGCTTCCATGCTATAAACCACCACAAAACAACAATGCGATCAGGAGGAGAAAACCATGTACCCTTATGACCCCAAATCCCTGAAGGCCGAGGAATTCATCAACGACGCGGAGATCCGCGCGACGCTGGAATACGCCGAGGCGAACAAGAACAACGTGGAATTGATCGACGCGATCCTGGAGAATGCGCGCCCGGTGAAGAACGGCAGCGGCTGCACCTGCGCGGGGCTGACCCACCGCGAGGCCTCGGTGCTGCTGGCCTGCGAGATCCCGGAGAAGATCGAGCGGATGTATCAGATCGCCGAGGAGATCAAGCTGGCCTTCTACGGCAACCGCATCGTGATGTTCGCGCCGCTGTACCTGTCGAACTACTGCGTGAACGGCTGCCTCTATTGCCCGTATCACCTGAAGAACAAGCACATTGCCCGGCGGAAGCTGACCCAGGACGAGGTGCGCGCCGAGGTGATCGCGCTGCAGGACATGGGCCACAAGCGGCTGGCCATCGAGGCCGGCGAGGACCCGGTGAACAACCCCATCGAGTACATCCTGGACTGCATCCACACGATCTACTCCGTCCACCACAAAAACGGCGACATCCGCCGCGTGAACGTGAACATCGCTGCCACCACCGTGGAGAACTACAGGAAGCTGAAGGATGCGGGCATCGGCACCTACATCCTGTTCCAGGAGACCTATCACAAGGAGAGCTACGAGCGCCTGCACCCCACCGGGCCCAAGCACAACTACGCCTGGCACACCGAGGCCATGGACCGCGCCATGGAGGGCGGCATCGACGACGTGGGCCTGGGCGTGCTGTTCGGCCTGGAGCTGTACAAGTATGAGTTCGCGGGGCTGATCATGCACGCGGAGCACCTGGAGGCCGTGCACGGCGTGGGCCCGCACACCATCAGCGTGCCGCGGGTGAAGCGGGCCGACGACATCGACCCCGACGCCTTCGACAACGGCATCGACGACGAAACCTTCACGAAGATCGCCGCCTGCATCCGCCTGGCGGTGCCCTACACGGGCATGATCGTCTCCACCCGCGAGAGCGAGGCCGTGCGCGCGCGCCTCTTGCAGGTGGGCATCAGCCAGGTCAGCGGCGCAAGCCGCACGTCCGTGGGTGGCTACACCGAGGAGGAGCGGCCCCATGACACCGAGCAGTTCGACGTGTCCGATCAGCGGACGTTGGACGAGGTGGTGCGCTGGCTGATGGAGACCGGCCACATCCCCTCCTTCTGCACGGCCTGCTATCGCACGGGGCGCACCGGCGACCGCTTCATGAGCCTGTGCAAGAGCGGCCAGATCCTGAACTGCTGCCACCCGAACGCGCTGATGACGCTGGCGGAATACCTGGTGGACTACGCCTCGCCCGAGACGCAGGCGATTGGCTGGCGGATGATCGAAGACGAGCTGAACCGCATTCCCAAGGACAGCGTCCGCAAGATCGCCGAGGAGAACATCGAGGCCATCAAGAGCTCCAACCGCCGGGATTTCCGGTTCTGACGAAAGGCTGAGAAACAAAGAGTTCTTTCCAAAAGCCGGAAGATGAGTGAAACATAGTTGGTTCGTGGTATATACAGACCCCTTCGCTGCGCACAGGATGACAGCGTATCGCAATTCCTGTCATCCTGTGCGCAGCGAAGAGGTCTATCCCAAAATCTGTGTAAACAGCAGCGAAGCAGTGCAAAATGCCAATCAGCAAGCGCCTCGCCGGCAGGCTCTGCGTCGTAGGTCGGGCCATCGCCCGGAATCATAAACACGCCGAAGCCGATGGCAGGGATGGTGTTGCCGTCGTTCAGGGCAAAGCGCATCATGTGCAAGTCTTCTTTAATTCTGGGGCTGCAGCGGTCCGTAGAAGTAGCTGGCCGTCGCGCCGCCGTCCACCAGGAAGGTGGAGCCGGTGATGAACGCGCCCCTGTCGCTCATCAGAAGCTCGGCCACGTTGGCCACCTCGTCCGCCGCCGCGGGACGCCCCGCCGGGCACTTGGCGAACATGTTTTTGTAGAAGTCGCCGCGGGGGCCGTTGAACTCGTCGATGGCCAGCGGGGTGACGATGATGCCCGGCGCGATGTCATTGAGCCGCGCGCCGCGCTCGCCCCACCTGACGCACTCATACATCACGCGCTTTTCATTGCAGCGCTTGGCCAGCTGATAGGCGTGCAGGGTGTCCCGGATGTTCTCCGGCCGGAGGATCTCAAGATCAAGCAGTTCCTCGGTGGGCGTCATGGCCAGCTGCCGATCCTGCTCTGCGGTCAGCTGGGGCATACGCCAGCCGGATTGACTGCTGATCGTCACACCGCAGCCGCCCTCGGCAATCACCTTGCCGACCTCCTCCAGCAGCACCGCCGTGCCGTAGAGGTCGACCTTCAGAATCGCCTCGATGGGGGCCTGGCTGGGCGAAACGCCCGCGCCGTTCACCAGATACTTGATGGGGCCGTACTTTTGCGCCTCGGCGATGATGGCGAGTATGGATTCCCGGCTGGACAGGTCCATCTCAAAGGGGATCACATCATAGCCCGCGTCGTTCATGACTTTGGCGATGGCGTTGGCGTTCTCTATTTTCTTGTCGCCCAGGATGATCTTCTTGCCGTACCCGATCCTGCGGGCGATGGCCATGGAAATCTGGCCCGCGCCGGTGACGATCATCACTTCCCTGTTCATAGTCTCACCCCTCGAATGTCTTTGCCACGTTTTTAAGCAGCTCCCGAATGGGCAGATGCTGCGGACAGACCTTTTCGCACTTGCCACACTGGAGGCAGTCCGATGCTTTGCCGTGGTCGCCTCCGGTGATGACGCTGTTGTAGTAGTACCCCGTGTTCCAGTTGTGGAAGGCCTCATGGGCGTTCATGGAGGCGAACATGTCCGGGATGCGGATGCCCTTGGGACACTCGTTCTCTTCCACACAATAGCGGCAGGAGGTGCAGGGGATCAGGTTCAGGCCGTGGAAGATGTCGTTGACCTTCCTGACCGCCGCCATTTCTTCCTCATTCAGCGATTTGAAGTCCGCCATGGCGGAGAGGTTGTCTGTCATCTGCGCCATGTCGCTCATGCCCGAGAGCACCACGGCCATCTGCGGGAAGGATGCGGCAAAGCGCAGGGCGTAGCTGGCGTTGCTGCCGCCGTTCAGATCCCGCAAAATCCTGTCCGCCTCGGCGGGCAGGTTCACCAGGCTGCCGCCCTTCACCGGTTCCATGACGATCACCGGCTTGCCATGCTTTTCGCAGACCTCGTAGACCTTCTTCGACTCCACCGAGGCATCCTCATAGTCCACATAGTTGAACTGGATCTGGACGACCTCGATCTCCGGGTGCTCGGTGAGGATCATGTCCAATACTTCCGCTTTGTCGTGGAAGGAGATGCCGAAGTGGCGGATCAGCCCCTCTTCTTTGAAGGCGCAGCAGGTCTCATAGGCCTTGCAGCGCTTGTACTTCTGGTAGTTGTTGCGGTCCTGGGCGTGCATCAGGTAGAAGTCAAAGTAATCCACCCCGCACCACGCAAGCTGCTGCTCGAAGAAGGGGCGGATGTCCTCCTGCCGCTTGAAGTAGGGATCGGTCAGCTTGTCCGTCAACAGGAACCGGCTGCGGTCGTAGCGCTTCGCCACGCAGTCGCGGATGGCCGTCTCGGACTGGCCGCCGATGCAGCCGTGGGCGGTGTCGAAGTAGTTGAGCCCCGCGCCGATGAAGGCGTCCGCCATGCGGCTGAATTCGTCGTAGTCCACCTGGCCGCCCTTCATGGGCAGTCGCATGCAGCCGAAGCCGAAGTTTCCGTTGATCTCGGGGAAATGCCTGTTCTGTATCATTCCTTTGCCCTCCTGTCACATTCCAAGTCCGCTCAGCCAATCCGAAACCGCCTTCGTCGTGGTATCCGCGTCGTTCTGCGCCGTCGCGCCGCGCACCGCCAGGCCCTGCAAAACGGTGGCGTCCGGCAGGGTGTTCTCGATGCCCCGCTGGCTGTGGGACTGGCCGCTGCCCTCGTGGGTGTTGAAGGGGATGACCGTCTTGCCAGCGAAGTCGTGGCTCTCCATGAAGGTGTACACGATGTTGGGAATCTCGCCCCACCAGATCGGATAGCCGATGAAGACGGTGTCATACTGTTCCCAGTTCTCCACATCACTCACATACTCCGGGCGAGCGCCTTCCCGCTGCTCGGCGGTGGCGACCTCCAGGCATTCGTCGTAGGACTGGGGATAGTCCACTACGGGCACGATCTCGAACAAGTCCGCGCCGGTCTGCTCCGCGATCACCTTCGCCAGCTTCGCGGTGTTGCCTTCCTCGACCACGCCCACGTTGTAGTTCTCACCCGCGTGGGAGAAGTAAGTCACCAGAACACCCTCGGCCAGGGAACTGCCCATCAGCATCAGCGCCATCAGCAAAACAACGATCCTTTTCATGCTTCAATCTCCTTTCGCGTCAGTAGGTCGATGCCCGGGAACTGGTAAACCGCCATACACCCTGCTCCTTCCGCAGGGTGAAATCTCCCTGCAAACGCCAGGTGCTTCTGCGGCCGCCGTACACGGCGGCGGACACGCGGCTTTTGCCGATCATCGTCGCCCGGTCACCGTCAACCTTTACCTCCATGTCGTCGTGATCGGCGGTATAGTAGTTAAACGTTCCGTCCAACAGTCCCCTCAGGAAAACCTCCGCAGGCTGCTTCACGCCGGTCATGTGTATGAGACAGTAGCCCTTCGCCATCAGGCTCCGCAGCCCGTCCGCGTCCTTTGCGATCATGCACCGCCAGTATTTCCGGTACATCTCGCGGATGATCTCCCGCTCGTCCATCGTCACATCTATCCGTTGGCGGTCAGCCACTTCCGGACAGCGCCCTTGGCATCGGACGCCTGGCTGCCGGTGATGGACAGGCCCTTCTGCACCTCCGCGCCGGGACAGATGCGCTTTGATATCTCTTTCGCTGCCGCCCATGCCGCTGCCCTCCTGAAATGGTTCTCATTGCCATGATTATACACAAAAACTATTGCAAAGTCCAATTCAAATGCTGTATAATTGATTCAAATATTTAATGGATCTTCACGGAAACTTGTGGGTTGCGTCGATGCAGAGGACAGAACATACCCCTCGATGACGCAAGACAACGCAACGCACAGATCCTTCCCTTCGGTCAGGATGACAACGAAGCGAAGCCCGGTCATCCTGACTAAAGCGCAGCCAAGGACCCGCGAAGCGAAGGGTCTGTACGAATCGTCGCGAGACTGCGTTCTGCAAATCCCGCAACCTTCCGCGATGAACGTATTCAATTGTCGGAGGCCGCCATGACCACGAAACAGATCGACTATTGCATCGAGCTGGCCCACACGCTCAATTTCAGCCGCGCGGCGGAGAACCTGTTCGTCAGCCAGCCCACCTTTTCCTACCAGATCAGGCTGCTGGAGGAGGAGATCGGCTTTGCCGTATTTGAGCGCAGCGGCAAGGGCGCGGCGCTGACCCCGGCCGGGGCGCAGTTCGTCGCCACGCTGGCAGGCCTGCGCGAGGACCTGAAGCGCGCCATCGAGCAGGGCCAGAATTACAGTGCGAAGTACACCGACAGCATCTCCATCAGTCTGATGGTGTTCCAGGCGGTGTATTTCCTGCCCGAGGCCATGCGGCTGTTCGGCGAGACCCACCCGGAGGTGCAGATCACGCCCATATTCCAGTATGAAAACGGCGTCGAGGCCTTCCTGCGCTATGAAGCGGACATCCTGTTCGCCCTGAAGGAGCAGACCAGGCATATCCCCGGCATAGCCGTGCACGACCTGTTCGAGAGCCGCGTCTACCTGATCGCGGACAAAAACGACCCCCTCGCGGCGAAAAACGTGATCCGCGAGGAGGACCTCTACGGCCGCACGCTGATGGTGGGCGGCGGCTCTCCCCCGGCGCTCCGCGCCGTGCAGCACCGGCTGATCGCTTCCGGCAGGATCCAGTATTTCAACAGTCCGGACCACGACACGACCCGCGTCAATGTCGCTGCCGGGAAGGGTATCTGCCTCGCCCCCGGCTTCCTGAACGACCACAGCGGCCAGTTCGCGTGGATCCCCTTCGATTGTGAGGAGCGCTTTTCCTGTGTCCTGTGCACCCACAAGGCGGATGGAAGGGCAAGCCTCGCGTCCTTTTTGAAGGTATTGAAAAAGCTGTACAGTGAAGCGATCGCCTTCCCGCTGTGAGGGATCGGGCCAGGCTCGCTTCCGCACTTGTACGCTTAAAACACGTCCTGTATAATACGCTACAGACTCATCACTTTCACCAGGGGGCGCAGGCATGCAGGAGCTTCGGTTTGCCATCAAGAACACGATCCCGATCTTCTTCACCTACCTGTTCATCGGCATCGCCTTTGGCGTGCTCACCGTGGACGCCGGCTACAGCGTGCTGCTGTCCGCCTGTTCGGCGTTCTTCATCTTCGCAGGCTCCATGCAGCTGGTGATGATCCCCATGATGACCTCCGGCGCGCCGCTCATAACCCTGGCGCTGATGACGTTTTTCATCAACGCCCGCCACATCTTCTACGGCATCAGCTTCGTGGAGCGCTTCCGCAAAATGGGCTGGCGGGGCGTGTACATGGTCCTGGCGCTGACGGACGAGACCTACTCCGTGCTCTGCTCGGTGCAATACGAGCCCGGGCTCAACGAGAACCGGGCGACCTTTTACATTGCCCTGCTCAACCATCTCTACTGGATCTTCGGCTGCCTGGTCGGCGCGTGCGCAGGCAGGCTGCTGCCCTTCGACATGACGGGCATCGACTTCTCCGCCATGGCCTTTTTCCTGGTGGTCGTCATCAACCAGTGGCGGCAGTACCGCACCAAGCTGCCCTTCCTCACCGCCGCGACCTGCGCGCTGGGGTTTTACCTGCTGCTGGGGAAGGATTACTTCCTCATCCCCACGCTGCTCACCTGCCTGATCGCCCTGCTGATCCTGCGCAGGCCCATTGAAGCCAGGGAGGGACGGGAAGATGCCTGAGACACTGTATGCCATCGCGGCCATCGCCGTGGTCGCCCTCGTCACCTGGGGGCTTCGCGCCGCGCCGTTCCTGCTGTTCGGCAGCCGCCCGCTTCCAAGGACGATGCGCTATCTGGGCAAGGCGCTGCCGCCCGCCATCATGACAGTGCTGGTGATCTACTGCCTGCGGAACACCGCCTTCGACCATCCCCCCTTCGGCATTCCAGAACTGGCCGCCTGCGCGCTGGTGGCGCTTTTGCAGATCGTCAAAAGGAACATGTACCTGTCCATCATCGCCGGAACCGTGTGCTACATGGTGTTGATTCGCCTCTTGTGAGAGGATTCAGCGATTCCGGTTCTCAATCATAGCTGTAAAACACCGCGCTCATCGCAACTCCGTCAAGCATTGTTCTGAACCAGTTCATTTATGATTCTCCTTTACCATTCCGCCAGGGCCTTTTTCAGCCTTCTGTCAATATCGATCCGGGTTTCCCTGCATTCCTTCGGATACTCTTTTCCCGCCTTAAACATGAAGGAAACCAGCAGCCCGGAGCCCACCGGCAGCATCATCTTCAGCATGGATTCAGGGAATGCAAAATGCGTCCCGTGTTCATAGAGCCAGCATTCAAAGGTGCTGTCGTGCGGCAGTCTGCCAAGGCGTTCCTCCATCCTGCGGATGTATCTGCAGGTGTCCCACAGCACGTCGTCCTCCGCGCCGATGAAAATGAGCTTTCCGTGGATGTTTTCCACCCTGATCCGCTCGTTCTCCTGTACGGGGTGCCTTTTCTCTGATTCGTCAAATAGTTTCCGCGATGCGACCTTGTCGCCGCCAGCCCTGGATTCCTCCTGGATCTTCTGCCAGTATTCCGGATGTCGATAGGCGTAGGGCAGATAAGGAAGCGGCTGACCCTGCCAGGACACGGAGGATTCGTTGTCGCCGGGCCTCTCGGTCGCGCCGTCCTTGCCGTCGCGGTAAAAGCCCTCCATCACGAAGTCCGGAGGCGAGATCGCGACCGTCAGAGACAGTTCCGGATAGTAGGATGCTGCCAGCAGCGCCAGCATCCCGGTCGTGGAAGCCCCGACAACGCCGAGCTTTTCGCATCCCCGGGCTTTCATAAACGTGATCGCTTTCCCGAAGCGCTCCAGCGGATAATTGTGGTGGCCGTAATCCTTCTTGTCCGGGCTCATCGCCATCACATGGATGCCCTGCTGATTCAGCCACTTTGCTCCCGACTTTGCCATGCGGTCCTCTGAGCTGTCGCCCAGCATGATGATAATCCCCCTGCCGCCTGCGCAGCCAGCCGGATACCATGCTCCGTTAAACCCTTCGGATTCAATTCGAAATACTTGCTTTCTCATTGCAGATGCTGTCATTGCTTTACTCCTTGTCGTCCTGTGTCGATCGTGAGCAGACTCTGCGTCCTCAACCGATCCCCACCACCGCGGCAAAGGCACCCGAGCTGGCCGCAGAACAAAGTGACTTTCATTGGCTGCTTCATCTTCCAGCCCTGTTTCACTTCGGGTTTTTCACCTTATCGCCGACGATCCAGTAGTCGCAGACGCCGTCTCCGTTTGCGATGGTATGCTCCCGGTAGAGCTTTCCGTGCTGCAGCCGGAACATTACCTCATCGGTCGAACACAGCGCGGGCATGAGCTCCTGGATGCCCTCCCGCTGGCAGAATTCACAGATGGGACAGCGGGTAAAGCAATAATAGCTTCCCTCCTGATGGAGCGCTTCATCAAAGTTCACGACCCAGTTGACGGGATAGTCTTTTCCGTGAACCTTGTACCATGCCTCATACTTCCGCATGTCGCGCTCCCACTTTTTCGGCGTCTTGTTCAGATCGGTCATGCCAAAAACAGCGCGAAGCAGTTTGCTCTCCAGCACGTCGGTCATCACCAATGCCATCTCATCCGGCGCGAGCTCCTTCCCGCTGCCCAGCCAGGCTCCTGCAAAAACATAGGCAAAATAGGCGTTCATTGCCATGGGGTTTCCCGGGCCCAGCTCATCAGCGCGGGAAAGCAATCTCTTGTATTCAAGCTTGCCTTGCCCGATCGCCTTATCCGCCAGCGCCTTGTTGAACCGCCTCCTGATGCTCTTTTTCATCAGCGGCGCAAACACTGTCCAATATATCCCAATGTATTTCATACTCTCTTCATCCTCCGGATTCAAATGTGGCAGATTTCCCATCAAAACCGCCGCCAGCGTCAGTGTCGCGATCCCATACACATATATCGGTCCCACACCGAACAGCGGCCGCTGCTTCTGCCTTTTCATGCGTCCCCGCCGGCTGCATGGTCATGCATGCTTCGTCCAATATTAGATTATTCTAACTGTCTTTTAACAGAAACGTCCATCCCACAGCCGTCCATCCTTGGCCTCGCTGTATGATGGGCGATTAGTTGTCCCTTATTATTGTAAACCACACTTCTCCGTTTTTCAAGGGCGATAACCGTAAAGACCTGTCTTGCCTCCGCCGGATCGACAGGCAAGACCTCTTGATTACCCTCGAATCCTTCGCCGCTGCATGGTTGCCCCTGTTGCCCTCTGAATGCGGGGAACAGGAGGTTCTTCAAGGCAAAAACCAGGGTTATTCGGTGGCTATTTCATTCATGCCGCCAAGCCATGCCTCCAGCTGGCTGTTGATGTCGTCTACCAATTCCCGGATGCCGGCGGCTTCCATCTCCGATCGCATCTTCGGCACGACCACGTCCGGGTCGGAGGTGCCCGTGCGCAAATCTGTGGCGTAGTTCGCGTAGATCGCGGTCACGGCGGCGATGATGTCCTGCTTGCGCGTTTGATCGTAGGAGAAGCCCCGGGTGCGGCTGCGAATGGCATATTCCCCGTAGCCCTCG
>CADBZH010000001.1:152594-189715 GCA_902799045.1 uncultured Eubacteriales bacterium | reverse complement strand
CGAGGAGGTACACCATGGAACCCATCATCACCAAGCAGACCGGGAACTGGATGACCGGGCACATCGGCCCGTTCCGGTTCGAAATCAAGCGCTTCGAGGAGCCCAGTGTCTTTGGAATCGACGAGGGCCGCATCAGCAAGCTGTGGCTGGCGTGGAAGGACAGCTACGGAACCGTCGCCGCCTTCGACCGGGGCTGGGACAAGCTGCCCGGCTTCGACGAGGCGTGGGAAGCGGTCGACACCCTGTGCACGCTCTGGAATTGAGAGGAGGTACAACCCATGAAGAACACTCAGGAAACCCGCGAGGCGCTTTTGTGCATCATCGCCACAGTTGCCCGTCTGCACACCGGCTATCGAATCACCGCTCGGGTGTGGGGCAGCGACGAGTACATCACCCTCAGCATTGTCCAGCCGAAGGACACTGACGACGCCGTGTACCCGGAAATCTGCTTCAGCGATGACTGGTACGGCGAGGACGCCGTCCGCTTCGAAATCAGCACCACCGGCTACGGCGACCACAGCCTGAAGCAGGCACACCGGGTCATCGCCGGGCTGCGCACCGCCACCACGCTGGTGGAGAATCTCTACACCGCTTTTGAAATCGCCGGGTTCAACACCCGGCGCTGACCCACAGCTTTGAAATTGAGAGGAGGAACACCGATGCCCGGAATCACCTACATGCTCCAGTTCACCCACCGCGACCCCGGCGAAATTCCCGAGACTATCGAGTACACCGCGCTGACGGAGGCATGGAAAGCCTTCAGGCTTTTCGCGGAGCCCGACAGCTTGGAAATCTACACACGCATCGAGCTCATCGTTCACAACTGGGAGGAAGGCACCGAGGCGCACATCGCCAGCATGTCCTTCGCGGAACCGTACAGCTTCTGAATCGCCCGCCTGACGAGGGCCCGGCGGCACCGGGCCGAAACCGGACACAGTGTCCGGTCGCGGGAAGCCACAGGCTTTCAAATACACAGGGCGAGACGCCCGGAAAGGACACACCATGAGTAAGCGACTGAGGGAGGACGGCTCCGTGTGGCTGTACGACGACGAAGACCGCGAGGACGACACCTTCACGGAGGAAGACCTGCAGGACGGGCTGGCACAGCTCATCACCGGCGATTGGACGTATGGCTCCGAAATCTGCTGGGAGAACATGCGCGTCGAGACCTACGAACAGGCCGGGGTCATGACCTACAACAAGGGTCTGGTCATCACGCTGCCCGACGGCAGCGAGTACCAGCTCACCATCGTCCAGAGCCGCTGACACAGCGGTCGGAAATACAGAAGGAGGAATACACCATGTTCGAAGTCGCATGGAAGGAAATCACCGCGAAGGGGCGCATCGTGTGCAAGCGCAGGGCTTTCAAATCCGATACCGCCCGCGAAACCTACATCGACCAGCTGATCCAGAAGGACAGCTTCTACGAAATCGTCGGCCTGCGCGACCCGCTGTGGTCGCGGGGCTGACCGCCCGGAGGATGTGAATCCACTCAGGAAGTTATCTTGACTTCCCGGCCCGGCAGAGTGATGAATGGCATGCCCGCAGGCGCGGGCTCCGAAATACAGCAAGAGGAGGCGCACAGCATGGATTTTGACTTCATGAACTGCTACTGGAACAGGCGCGGCGCGGCACAGGCCAAGTACGACGAGATGGAAGCCGCCGGGTGGGAGTACAACAAGACCACCGAAGACACCTTTCACCGCTACTACCGCTTCTACAATGACGGCGACGCCACACCGCGCATCCGCGGGCTGATGCTGCACCTGAGCCCGGAGGCTCTCAAATCGAACCACGAGTACATCGAGTACTGCAGGCGGTTTGAGGACTGTATCACATGGCGAATCGAAATCGAGTACCGCCGCTTCAAACGCGCACAGCAATGAACCCCGCCTGATGAGCGCCCGGCGGCACCGGGCCGAAACCGCACAGCTTCTGAATCCGGCTGGCGGTCGCGGGAAGCCAGCGGCTTCCAAATACACACGCAGGAGGTTCCCATTATGTGCATCATTTGTGTTTCCCCCAGAAAAGTCCGCCAGCCCTCGCTGGCCACCATCAAGACCATGTTCCAGCACAACCCCCACGGCGCAGGCTACATGTTCGCCCGCGACGGCATCGTCCACATCAGCAAGGGCTACATGGACGTGGAGAGCTACATCGAGGCGCTGCGGGCTGAGCACTTCACCGCGAAGGACGCGGTGGTGTACCACTTCAGAATCAGCACGCAAGCTGGTGTGAACCCGGCGATGACGCATCCCTTCCCGCTTTCGAATAAGCTGGCGCACATGAAAGCGCTGGATGTAGAATGCCGCTGCGGAGTCGCCCACAACGGCATCATCCGCCTGACCACCGACCCCACCAACAAGGAGTACAGCGACACGGCGCTGTTCATCGCCGACTACCTCTCCGAAATCATCCGCTGCTCGGAAGACCTGAAGGACGAGGGTGTGCTGAAGCTGGTGCACCGGCTGGCGGGCTCCAAGCTGGCCATCATGGACGGCAGCGGATACATCGCCACGGTCGGGAGCTTCATCAACGAGAAGGGGCTGCTGTACTCCAACGACAGCTACCTGAGAACCAATCGGCGCGGCTGGTAACCCGGTCGCGCCACCCATCCGCCTGACGAGGGCCCGGTGGCTCCGGGCCGAAACGCTCCGGAATCGGGAGCGTCGCGGAAAGCCGCACACTATGAAACCAGGGAGGAATACACGATGATTAACCCCGAGCTCCTGAATCTGGACGGCTCCTTCGACCTGCCCGCGTTCCTGCTGGGCGAGGTTTACGGCCCGATACAGGTGGACGGCCAGCACATCAGGTGGTCGCTGGCAGATTCCCTCAGCCTCGCGGATGACCTGCTGCGGGAGGATGGTATCGTCGCCGACCCGCAGGAAATCTACGAAATCATGAAGGAGTTTGACGCACAGGACAACGACGACGCACAGCTGTGAAATGGAGAAGGAGGACATCGCCATGAAAGACACCCGCAAGAACACCCTGAGCTTTGAAACCTGCATGGACATTCTCGACTGGTTCAACGATGATACCCACGATTACATCACGCACATTCTGCTCGCCAAGCTGGACGGCGAGGAGCGCATCCGCCGGGCCATGCCCAGCATCTCCGAATACTGCCTGAAGCTGGTCGCCGCGAACAGCGCCGGGAAGAACGCCTACCCGATGGCCGTCTGACCGCCCGGCACACAAGCCGCCCTCCGGGGCGGTTTTTCTGTCTTCCGGGCGCTTTTGAATCCGAGCCCACGTTGGCCTCACGTGCCCGCCCCACGTGCGGTCGAGGGAGAACCCGACCGGCTGCGAAAAGCCCGCGACAGGGGCAACGTCGCGGCGACGTGCGGAAAGCAAAAGGGCAAAGGGAAAGCGGCCAGCGCTTGGCTGAACCGCTTTCAAATCAGGGGGGATTGTGTTTAATCATTCCTTTGGCTCCGGGTGTACCATCGGCGGTGTGTCATCCAGGATTGCCATCATGAGCCGGGCGCCCAGCTTGATGCCCGCTGCGAAATCCTCCCGGCGGGCGATGTCAAACACGTCCGACTCCGCTTTGGAATACGCCCGGAGCAGCTGCTCCTGTTCCGCGTTCAGTGTGGCCAGGAGCTTTTCCTCCTCGTCCACCAGCCTGTTCACCGCAGCCTCGTAGGGAGTGCCCTTCTCGAACATCAGGCTCACACGAGTCATATCTTCGTCGAAGAGCTGGTAGAATACATTTTTCACGAACAGGCCCCCTTCGTCACTTCCCGTGCTCCAGCAGGTCGGCGGCGATCTCCACGCCCTCTTCGGTGTGCCGCAGCCGCAGGATCAGCTCGCCATCCGCCACATCGTACTTCGCCTGGAAGGGCTGCTCCCAAATCTCCGTCAGGCCGGGGCATCTCTTGAAGGCTTCCCAGCGGTAGGGGGTGAAGCTCGCGCCGGGCGCTTCCCGCGTCCAGCGCTTGTACAGGTCAATCAGGATGGGCCCGTGCTCTATGGCGATGCGCTTCCAGACCTCGGTGCCGGGCAGCGCTTTCAAATCGGATTCCGCCTTGGGAACACGGAACATCGCCCACATCTCCGTGGGCAGCGGGCTGTTCATGAAGTCCAGCATGGCCTCGGAGGTGCCACACTCGTCACAGATGTAGATGCCGCTGGCGTGGCGGCTCAGGGCGTTGGTGTACAGGTCGGGCTTCATGGTGTCCCGCCCGCAGCGCGGGCAGGGCATCCACTCACCGGCTTTCTGCCGGTCTTTCAAATCGGCGAGGGCCTTCATGATGTGCTCATTCATTGACGGCCACCTCCTTCTCGGGCGCGACCGCAGAGGGCTTGGCCTCTGTGGCCGGCGCTGGAGTCTCGATGATGGGCTCCGCAGCTGCGGCGCGCTCGGCTTCCCGGCGCTCCCGGCGGATGGCGGCGTACTTGTCCTTGTGGTTCTGCATCTTCGCGCCGTTGGAGAAGGCGCAGTAGCCATGGAGGTGCTTCAGCAGGATGTTCCGCTGCTCCTTCATCTCCGGGCCCTTGTAGCCCATGCGCTGCAGCCAGATGTGCGCCGTGTATTTCTCGGCTTCCTCCTCGGGCCGGATGAGTTCGGGGAACACCCGCTTTGCCTCCCGCGCCGCCAGCAGGATGCGTCCCTGCAGCCCGGCGAAGGTCGTCCACTTGGTGGGCTCGGTCTCGTAGAAGGGAAAGGTCAGGCTGAACTGGCCGTCTCTGAAATCGAAGCCCTTCAACCCCAGCTCCCTGTGGTTGTCCAGCAGCGCTGTGAAATCCTCCGGCGTGGCGGGCAGCGCCTCCTGCAGCGCCTCGATGAGCTCCAGCGGAATGGCGATGGTCTGTCCGCCGGTCATCAGGTTCAGGATGTACTGGCGGGAGTAGAGGGTGTAGGTCAGGTTCCGCAGCTGCTCCACCGTGATGTCCGGCGCGGGAATCGTGATGGTCTGCTCGTCGATGTTGCTCAGCATGGAAGTGGGCTCTTCGGAATCGGTGTCGATGTCCGCATCCTCGGCGGCGGCGGGCTCCCCAGTGGTGTCCTTCTCGACGGGCTCGGCGGCGGGCTCCTCAACCAGCACTTCCTCATCAGTGGGCGCGTCCGCGTCCTCAGCCTGCGCCGCCGCCGCGTCCTCGGTGATGTAGCCGTTGCGCAGCAGGAAGGCCATCAGCGGAGTGAAATCGTCGCCGATGATGTTGCCGTAGCGGTCGACTGTGAAGTCGCCAATCTCGTAGGCGTAGGTGGGCGTCCGCAGGTAGCGGGCCTCGGTGTGCAGCTCCTCGGCGATGGCCTTGACCAGCGCCTTGCGGTCAGCGGTGTTCGTCAAAATCGTCATGGTGCTTGCCTCCTTCGTGTGCGCGGTTTGAAATTCGCCGCAGCATGCGGCCCCGCGCTCAGGGTAGCGCCATATTCCCTCTTTCCGGGCCATAAGTCAACGGGTTATGTGCCCACCGGCATGATAACTCTTTGAGTGGTTTCACACTTCCCACGGCATCGACTGATCCCAGAAATGTCCAAGGGTCGAAGTACGGGTGTAATCCACATCACGAAGCCCCAGCGTGGAGATAATGCCGTTGGGCGTCAGGTCATAGTTCTTTCGAATCCACTTGACCAGATTCGGCCTCGGATACTTCCCGGTTCCAAATGTCTTCACGCTGATGGACACCGGCTCTTCCACACCAATGGCGTAGGCCAGCTGGACTTCACACTTCCCTGCATGGTTCTGGCGCACGATGTCCTTTGCAATCTTCCGCGCCATGTACGCGCCGGAGCGGTCGAGCTTGGTGGGGTCTTTCCCGGAGAACGCGCCGCCGCCGTGGCGGGCCATGCCGCCGTATGTGTCGCACATCAGCTTCCTGCCGGTGACGCCGGTGTCAGCGTAGGAGCCGCCGGTCACGAATCGCCCGGTGGGGTTCACCAGCACACGGAAATCCCGGTTCAGTCTGTGGGCGTCCGCCACCTTTAGCATGATGTTCCTGCAGAGGTAGTACACGTCCTCCGGGTCGACGTCCTCGCCGTGCTGTGCGCTGATCAGGAAAGTGTCGATGCGCTTTTTGCGATAATCGTAGGTGACCTGCGCCTTGGCGTCCTTTCCCAGGGCGGTGTGACGGGCCAGCCCCAGTCGCTCGATGGCGTCGGTGGCCAGCACGAAGGGAATCGGCAGCATCTGGTAGGTCTCACTGGTGGCATAGCCAAACATGCTCCCCTGATCGCCAGCGCCCTTCTTATCCACACCAAGGGCGATGTCCGCGGACTGCTGCGTAATGAAGGTCTGCAAATCGAGATCATCGTAGACGGTAGGCTCGGTGAACATCAGGACGCCGCGCACCAGCCGACGGATGTCCGGCTCGTGCTTCGAGGTAATCTCCCCGGCGACGACCACATGATTCTCCTTGATAAGGGCTTCCACCGCCACGCGGCTGTTCCTGTCATGCTTCAGGCAGTCCGTCACGATGGCGTCTGAAATCTGGTCGCATATCTTGTCCGGGTGTCCGGCGGACACCTGCTCCGAGGTGAACAGCATGTGCATCGCTCCTTTTCGCGCATTAAAATGCCCCCGTGGGTGTGCCCCGCGAAGGCTGTCATCGTATCTCTGTTGAGTGTATACTATCACATCGGGGCGAGTGACATCAAGTGCATGACAACTGACATTTACTGGCAAATGGTGTCCTTCGGCGGATTTTTCTTCAAAATCTTTTCCGCCTCTTGGAGCCCGCGCTCGTGCAGTCGGTACACATTTCGCACGTGCATCCCCAGCTCGGCGGCGATATCCTTCCACTGCCGGTAGCACACGTATCGGTATTCCAGGACGACCTGTGCGGGAGGGTCTGAAATCTGACCGATGACATCGATAATTTCGTGCTTCAAATCTATCAGTCGGTCGATGTCGTCATCCAGTTCCCGTTCAATCTCGATGATCTTCACGATTACATCCTGCATGCTGTGTACATTGCGGGTGTGGCTGACCACATCGTCGTGCATGACGCTGGTGGTCTTGGTGGCCGTCTCCCGGAGAGACATCACCATGTTCAGTTTACTGTTAATTCGCTGATCGAGCCAGTACGCCTGCCCGAGATATTCCTTCGCGGTCATTACTCCGATTCCTCCTTCAACATTTTAAATAGCTGCTTGCCCTCCAGAGTGGTCAGTACCCTGAACCAGTCCGAATGGAAGAACCCGTCAACGTCCCGGACAGTCTTCTGCGCGCTCTGGTTGTGTGGATCCCTTGCCAGCCTTTTGCGGGCAGCTCTGAAATCCTTGGCGGCCTGCTCAATGATGGCGTTGGCCAGGGCTTTGTACTCATTCATCCCTTCACCTCCAGCTGAGCCTTGACAGCGTTGATCAGGCTGTTTTGAACCTTCTCCTTCTGGCGCAACGCCTGAAGCACACTTTCGTCAATGGTTCCTCCCGTAATAATGTGGTGGATGACCACGGTGTTCGTTTGACCCTGTCGCCACAGGCGGGCGTTTGTCTGTTGGTAAAGCTCCAGGCTCCAGGTAAGCCCGAACCACACCAGTGTACAGCCACCTGCCTGCAGGTTGAGTCCGTGCCCGGCGGAAGCAGGATGAATCACCGCTACAGGGATTTTTCCCGCATTCCAATCAGCAATGTCCCTGCTGCTCTTTATTTCCCGCACTGTGAAATGCATCCGGATGCGATCAAGATCATGCTTAAACCAGTAGGCAACCAGCACAGGCTTCCCATTCGCCGCCTCTACCAAATCCTCCAGGGCCTCCAGCTTGTGGTCATGAATGTGGGTGGCGACGTCATCGTCATCGTAGACAGCTCCGTTGGCCATCTGCAACAGCTTCCCCGTCAGGGCTGCGGCATTCACTGCGTCAATCTCCCTGTCGCCGAGTGTAACCACCATGTCTTGTCGCAATTGGTCGTACACATCCTGTTCTGCCGGGGTCATGGACACGCGCACCGTGTTGAACATCAGCGGGGGCATTTTCAGATGATCGGTGGATCGCATGGAAATCGTAATGTCGCCGATGCGGTCGTAGATGGCCTTGTCTGCCCCGGGCAGGGGACGGTAGGAAAACACCTGCATACCGTTTCGCTTATCCGGTGTGAAATACCGGGTGCGATAGTCGCCAATGTACCTGCCCAGGCGCTGGCCCATGTCCAGCAGCCGGAACTCCGCCCACAGATCCATCAGGCCATTGCTGCTGGGCGTACCTGTCAGCGCGATCACGCGGCGGACCCTCGGGCGCACTTTCATCAGTGCCCGGAAGCGCTTTGCCTGATAGCTCTTGAAGCTCGACAGCTCGTCGATTACCACGGTGTCGAAGTCGAACCGCTGTCCACTCTCTTCAATCAGCCACTTCACGTTTTCGCGGTTGATGACATAGAGATCGGCTTCTTGCTTTAGGGCAGCCATGCGCTCCTCGGCGCTGCCCACCACCACAGACATCTGAATCTGACGCAGGTGATCCCACTTCTTCAGCTCATCCGGCCATGTGTCCCTCGCCACGCGCAGCGGCGCAATGATCAGCACGCGATGTGCCTCGAACCGGTCAAACAGTAATTGCTCCAGCGCCGTCAGCGTGATGCTCGTCTTGCCAAGGCCCATATCCAGGAACACCGCGGCGATGGGGTGCTCCAGAATATAGTCGATGGCATATCGCTGGAAGTCATGGGGACTGTATATCATCAATGATTCCTCCAATTTGTCTCTGATCGTCAAGGACGTACACGCGGAAGCCCAGCTCCCGCAACAGTCTGTGACGCTGCAGTTGCAGAGGGCGGGGCGTCTTGCCCGGGGCCTTTACTTCCACAAAGCCCATTTTCCCATCCGGCAGCAGGGCGAGCCGGTCGGGCATCCCGTCAAAGCCTGGGGACATGAACTTAAGCGCCAGACCGCCGCGCTGCTTTACCGCCCGCGTGAACTTCTGTTCTATTTCTCGTTCTCTCATGCCATGTGTTCCTCCCGGTGTGTCACCTCTGTCAGCTCCTGTATAAAATCCCTCTATAGGTGTTATTTAACTATAAATTCCCCTATAGAGGACTTTTAGTATAGAGATGACAGAGGTGTCATTGTTCCAGAAAATCAGACTTTAATCTCAGCCCGACAATCATTCTCGACGAAGCTGTCCGCTTGCGCTTAAAGCCCGCCTTCTCCAGCGCCACATAGAAATCCGCGGAATTGCGCGTATACTCGCCGGAGCGCGCACAGTAGTTGCGGTATTCGTCATACACGCGCCCGCCGGACTCTCGGTAATCCTCGCCGACCTCGCAGCAATCCTCCACGAACTGGGCAAACCAGTCGTTCTGCTCACGGTATTCATTGACGGCGTTTTCGACCTGCGACGGCAACGGCCATTTGAAGTCTGTGGCGATGGCGTCCTTCGCACCTTCGATGATCCAGCGCAGTATGGCGGGCCCGGCGTTATCAAACAGATACTCCCCATAGTTCTTGATGTCGCTCTTGCCGGTGATCTTCGCCTCGAAGGGGATGACGATCAGCCTGCGCCAGATGCCGTCATCATTTGCGCCGACGCGCGGGAGGTGATTGGTGTACAGAACCAGCGTGTGCGTGGGGATGAAATGGAAAGGCTTCTCATACTTCTTTTCCGCCTGGATGGCGTCGGTGGAGCACAGCTGCTTCACCATCGCTGTGTTCAGGCGCATGCCTTCCTCCATCTCCGAGGCGATGATCAGGCGCTTGCCCTTCAGCTCCGCCATCTCCGGCTTGGCATTGCGCCGGTTGCCGACGGTCAGCACTTCGGCGGAAATCTTGCCGCTGTAGCTGCCCAGCACACGGGCGATGGTGTTCCAGAATGTGGACTTGCCGTTTGCGCCGTCGCCATAGGCAATGATGAGGTGTTCCTGGTAGACCTTGCCGATGGCCGCCATGCCCACCACGCGCTGGACATACCGGATCAGCTCCTGATTGCCGCAGAATATCCGGTTCAGGCAATCCTGCCAAATCTGTTCACCATCTGCCCCGGGGGAACATTCGGTGATCTTTGTAATCAGGTCTGTGGCCGCGTGCTCCCGGATACCTTCTATTCCCCGGGCGAGATCAAAGGTGCCGCACGGCGTGTTCAGCAGGTTGGGCTCCGGGTCCATGTCGTTGATGTCCCGGTTCAACAGCGCCTTACTGACGTTCAGCGCCGATGTTATGTACTTCATGTCCCGGCGCTTCATGACGAAGGCAAAATACTTGATCGCGCCCAAGTGGGCGAAATAGGCGATGAGCATTTCATCCCCGGAGATGGCCTTTTCCAGCGTCTTGCCGCCCGCTCGCACTGTGCCTTCGTCAACGCCCAGGCGGATGAGCTTTTCGCGGGTCACATCCACCAGATCACCGGCGTCCGCCAGCTGCAGATCCAGGAACTCGATGGCGGCAGCGACTGCCAGCTGCTTGTCCTCGCGCCACACGGTGCCGTCATAACGCAGGTAATCCGTGGCCGATGTATAGATCAGCTCTTCACCGTATTCTCCAGTCAGCACCCTGGCCTGTCCGATGTCGGAGTAGTCGGCTGGCTTCAGTGAGCCCGCAAAATCAGACTCATACTGCTCCGGGGGCACATAGTCCGGGCGGGTCATGACCTTGGTGGTGTAGAACTTGACGGCGCTCCTCCAGATGGTTTCCAGTTCGTCGTCTTCCAACGGCGGGTCGCACTTCTGAGCGTGTTCATGGAAGATCTGAAGAGCGCGGTCAGTCAGGCCATAGCGCTTCAACACTCGACCGGCAAAATGGCTCATGGTCTTATTGCGTGTACCAGCTGCGATGACACGCCCTGTGGCGGGCCTTCCGCTGCCGTCTCCGGGAATGTCACGGCTCGGCGGTGTGACCTCTTCACCGATGACGTCGCGGATGGTGATCCAGCCTTCATGCCAGTACACCTCTCCGCCTTCCGCACCATAAATGAAGCGCGCGGAGTCCAGCGCGTTGTCATCGAAAAAAGGAAACGCTGCCTGGATAGCGATCTTCAGATTGGAATACTCCACTTCGTCTGCAATGGGCTGGACAGGAAAGTACACATGCCCACGCGGTCGCGGCGAGTAGGTATCCTTCTGAAGCATGTCATGGCGACTCGGAACCCACACGAAGGATGTGTCCGGCAGGAGCTCATCCAGCGCATGGGGCGTGATCCACCCGGTAGGGTCTTCCGTATGATCGTTGTCGCAATCCATGACGACGGTGTCCGAGCGGATGAAATTGTCGCGGCTGCGATAGTTGTTCCTGTACTCGGCACATACATGATCGAGCTTCGCAGCCACAGCCAGCTCTTCAGCTGTACTGATTTCGCGTCTGTCCGGGTAGACGCAGTTCGCCTTGTTGCCCGTACAGCGGGCGGTATAAATGGTAAGGTTCACCGTAACACCTCCGTGCTCACATTCGGAAGCCCATCGCTTCCTATATGTAACAGGACATCTGCGGCACATTTAACGACAGAAATTCAAATCGACGTCGTTAAAACGCTCACAGATGTCCTGTTACTTGTGGATGGCGGGGAGGCAAACGGCCCGATCAAAGTTCTTTCGTTAAAACCCGCTCCGCTGTCCTGATTACATCAGAGGGCTCTGAAGCCCTCGGAAAGGACGGTGCCAATCATGGCAAATCAGAGGAATGCCGCACGCTGCGGCGACGAAGAGCGCAGCCTCCTGGGGGATGTGCTGGACACGGTCGACTGCATCGACTGCGCGGTGGATCGCCTCACGCAGAAGTGCGCGATCACCCACGACATCCTGCTCGCGCTGGCCAGGACGGTTCAGATTGTGAAGGCGGGAATCGAGGCGCTCATGGAAATCGACGACGACGATGATGAGGACGACGACGGAGGTGAATACACATGTCAAAGATGTCGGAACTCGCGGCGGAGCTGAGCGAGCTCAGGCGCTGCGGCGAAACCCTGATCTCCATCTCGGAGACCCTGGCGGCGCTCTTCTCCGCTGGCGAAGAAGAGGTGCCGAAGGAGCCGGAGAAGACCTACAGCTTTACGGATGTCAGGGCCATCCTGGCGGATAAGTCCCGCAGCGGACACACCACCGCTGTGAAGGATCTGCTCCACAAGTACGGTGCGGACAAGCTCTCCGAGCTGGACCCCAAATACTATGCGGTGATCATCGCGGATGTGGAGGCGTTGTAATGGCTGGTCAGCATGCACTCCTCTCTCCGTCATCGGCGCACATCTGGCTCAACTGTCCACCGGCGGCAAGGCTGGCTGCCCAGTATGAGGACAACGGCAGCAAGTATTCCCAGCAGGGATCGGATGCCCACGAGTTGTGTGAATACAAGCTGCTGACCGCGCTTGGGCAGGAATGTGACGACCCCCGGGAACACCTTGCTTTCTACGACACCGAGATGGAACGGTGCTGTGAGGATTACGCCACATTCGTGATGGAGACCATCACGGGCATCAAGGAGAGCTGCCCGGACCCATCGGTGCTCGTCGAACAGCGTCTGGATCTCTCCAGGTACATCAAGGAGGGCTTCGGTCGCGGCGACTGCATCATTGTCGCCGACGGGGTTATGCACATCGTCGATTTCAAGTACGGCGTCGGGGTCCTCGTATCTGCCGACCACAACCCTCAGATGATGCTGTACGCCCTGGGAGCCCTGGAACTGCTCGACAGCCTGTACGACTTTGACCACGTCAGCATGACGATTTTCCAGCCGCGGCGCGACAACGTCAGCACATGGGAGATCGCGAAAGATGAGCTGCTCAAGTGGGCCACAGAAATCCTGGTGCCCGCCGCAAAACTGGCCTTTGATGGCAAGGGGGAGTTCAAGGCCGGCGACCACTGTCAGTTCTGTAAGGCTAAGGCCAACTGCCGGAAGCGCGCCGAATACAACCTGGAGCTCGCCAGGTATGATTTCGAGAAGCCCGAGCTCCTGGAAGACACAGAGATCGCCGCCATTCTGGAGCGCATCGATCAGTTGGTCTCCTGGGCGGATGACATCAAGGCGTATGCACTGGCCGAGGCGCTGCACGGTGTCAAATACGACGGCTTCAAAGTG
The DNA here is from genome assembly GCA_902799045.1 of uncultured Eubacteriales bacterium. Lineage (GTDB taxonomy): Bacteria > Bacillota > Clostridia > Christensenellales > Aristaeellaceae > UBA2862. The sequence continues at coordinate 176,768 of CADBZH010000001.1, read as the reverse complement.
GTCGAAGGCCGATCCACCCGGAAGTACACCGACGAAGCCGCCGTGGCGAACGCCGTCGCCGCAGAAGGCAAAGACCCCTATGAGAAGAAGCTGCGGGGCATCACGGACATGACCGCACTTCTGGGCAAGAAGGAATTCGAGCGCATTCTTGGTCCGCTCGTTTACAAACCGTCCGGAAAACCCGTGCTCGTCAGGGAGAGCGACAAGCGCCCTGAGTACAATACCGCAACCACAGATTTCAATGAATAATGAGGAGGACAAGATCATGTCTAAGAGCAACAATCCCCTGAAGGTCGTCACCGGAGTCAACACCCGCTGGTCCTACGTCAACGCCTGGGAGCCCAAGTCTATCAATGGCGGCGCTCCGAAATACAGCGTCTCCCTGATCATCCCGAAGTCCGACACCAAGACCGTGGCCAAGATCAAGGCGGCCATCGAAGCCGCGTACCGCGAGGGCGAGGCCAAGCTGAAGGGCAACAGCCGCAGTGTCCCGTCGATGGATGCGATCAAGCTGCCGCTGCGCGACGGCGATAAGGAGCGCCCGGATGATCCGGCCTACGCGAACAGCTACTTCATGAATGCCAACAGCAACACGGCCCCCGGCATCGTCGATGCGGATTGCCAGCCGATTCTCGAGCGTTCGGAGGTCTACAGCGGTGTATACGGTCGCGCCAGCGTGAACTTTTATGCCTTCAACAGCAATGGCAACCGTGGTATCGCCTGCAGCCTTAACAACTTGCAGAAGATCCGCGATGGCGAGCATCTGGGCGGCAAGTCCAGCGCCGAGGAGGATTTCAGCACGGAGGAAGAGGACGACTTCCTCGATTGATGGGCAGACAAAAAAGGGCGGCAGGTCAAAGCCTGTCGCCCAAATTCATATGGAGGCGTGTATGAAAACATTGGAAATCGATATTGAAACCTATAGTGATGTCGATCTGGGAAAGTGTGGCGTGTATCGCTACTGCGAATCACCGCAGTTCGAAATCATGTTGTTTGGCTATTCCGTTGATGATGGGCCCGTCCAGGTTATCGATCTCTGCGCCGGGGAGAGCCTCCCCGAGGATGTGCTCTCTGCGCTGTCCGACGACAGCGTCACCAAGTGGGCCCATAACGCTGCCTTTGAGCGCGTGTGCCTCTCGCACTGGCTGCGGCAGCATTATCCGGAACGCTTCGTGAGCTACAGCATCCCGGAGGACACAGTCGGCAACTATCTGGATCCGGCGTCCTGGCGCTGCTCCATGGTGTGGTCTGCGTATATGGGACTCCCGCTTTCATTGAAGGACGTGGGGGCCATACTGAAGCTTGACGAACAGAAGCTCGCCGAAGGCAAGGATCTGGTTCGCTATTTCTGTACACCATGCAGGCCCACCATCGCCAACGGCGGCAGAACCAGGAATCGCCCCGAGGATGACAGGGTGAAGTGGGAACTGTTTAAAAAGTACAATGCTCGCGATGTGGAAGTGGAGCAGGCCATACGCAGCCGTCTTCAGAAATACCCTGTGCCGGACTTCGTCTGGGATGAATACCATTTGAGCGAGGAGATCAACGATCGGGGCATCGCCATTGACAGTCTGGTCGTCGACCACGCCATTGAAATGGATGAGCGCTCCAGAACGGAGCTCATGGACGCCATGCGGGAGCTGACGAATCTGGATAACCCCAATAGCGCCGCGCAGCTGAAGGAATGGCTGGGGAAGTGCGGTGTTGAAACAGACACACTGGGCAAGAAGACAGTAGCCGCCATGATCAGGGAGGCGCCACCGGAGCTGCAGAAGGTGCTGACGCTCAGGCTCCAGCTTTCCAAGTCCAGCGTGAAGAAGTACACGGCGATGCGGGACTGTGCCTGCGCCGACGGTCGCGCCCGTGGCATGTTCTTTTTCTACGGTGCTGCGCGATCCGGACGCTGGGCCGGGCGGCTGATCCAGCTGCAAAACCTGCCCCAGAACCATCTTCCCGATTTGGAGAATGCGCGTGAGCTTCTGCGCCGGGGTGACTACGACGCGATACGCATGTTGTATAACGATGTGCCGGACACCCTGTCGCAGCTGGTGAGAACGGCTTTCATCCCGTCAACCGGTAGGAAATTCATTGTTAGCGACTTTTCCGCCATTGAGGCCCGGGTACTGTCCTTCCTTGCAGGGGAGCAGTGGCGGCTGGATGTCTTTGCCAGCAACGGCGACATCTACTGCGCCTCTGCCAGTCAGATGTTCGGCGTCCCCGTCGAAAAGCACGGCGTCAACGGTCACCTCAGGCAGAAGGGCAAGGTCGCCGAGCTGGCCCTGGGCTACGGCGGCGGTGTCGGCGCACTGCGGGCGATGGGCGCACTGGACATGGGTTTGACAGAGGAGGAGCTCCAGCCGCTGGTGGATGCGTGGCGGGCGTCCAATCCACACATCGTGGCGTTCTGGTGGGCTGTGGACAGGGCCGCGAAGACCGCGATCCGGATGCGCACTGAAACCGAAACACACGGTCTGCGCTTCATCTACAAGAGCGGCATGCTGTTTATCGAGCTGCCGTCAGGCCGCAGGCTGAGCTACGTCAAGCCTCGTATCGGCACAAATAAGTTCGGTGGCGAGTCCATCACCTACGAGGGAGCCGGGAACATGAAGCGTTGGTGCCGAATCGAAAGCTATGGCCCAAAGCTCGTCGAGAACATCACCCAGGCGATATCGAGAGACATCCTGGCATACGCCATGCGGACACTCAGTCACTGCTTCATCGTGGCCCATGTGCATGACGAGCTTATCATTGAATGCTCGTCGGGAGTTTCGCTGGACGCCATCTGTGAGCAGATGGGCCGGACGCCGCCGTGGCTGCCGGGCATCAAGCTCAGGGCGGATGGGTACGAGACCATGTTCTACAAAAAAGACTAAAATACCGTGGTGCCGTCCTGTTGGGCGGCACCACACGCTTTATTCATGTTTCACCGAAATAACGACGTTGTTGTCAAATCGGTTGAGGTCGATGTATGGCAGGCTGGCCATGTGCGATTCATCTACTCCGCTGACTTCAAACGGAAACATGAATGGGCTGATCAGGAATGACGCCCAACTAATATAGTCCTGGGCGCTGTTCTTCAGAAATGCCTGGAGCAGCAAGCCGACGACGTGCACATCTGTGATCCTGTGCTTGATGCAAGTATAGTCAGTAGCTTTTTCCGCAGATGACAGTATGCCCATCTCTCTGAAGGATTTGAGGTTCTTCGAAAGCGCTGTATCCAGCATGGGGCGCTTGCCCCATTTATCATACATCTTTTCTTTGATCTGTGTTGCACTGGCCACCGGACGATATTCAAAGAGATGCCCCAGCACATCGGCCATATCATAAAACACCTGGTACTGATCCGCCAGAAGTGCATAATGGATTGCCATCTTTTCATCGGAGGACACATAGGGATAAACCGCTTTTGCCTCTTCCAGCATTCTGGGGGACGTATTATACCATGTGTTCAGCAGGATGATTCGGGTTTGTTTGATATTAACGGCATTCGTGATGAACTGACCGATGCTCTTATTCAGCTCCTCGCCAGCTTCTTTTCTACCCAGTCCACTTACTGCATACATTGCGGTATCGTGAAGCCACTCCAATTTGATGGGCTTGGACATTCCAATTCTTTCTGCCATGCTAATCTCCTATTCTGACGAAGGGTACGATCATCTCTTCAATGGTCATGCCTCCGTGTGAAATGTATTCTGTATCTGTCTGTCCATAGCAGGTATGCGGTGCGAAGGTAAAATACCGATACCCCTTGGGCAGGTAGGGACCAGTATACTCTACCACGGAGAATTTAGCAAGCTCTTCTGCACCTGCAAAGGCCTGATAAATTGCCGCGCGGCGGCTGGCGTTTTCCATGATGACAGACGGTTTTGAAAAGCGCCCCTGTGCAATGGCTGCAGTGTTTCCATGGTCCGCGGTCATGTATATCGTAAAGCCGTCTTTTGCAAGACGTCCCAGGAGTCGCGCAAGTTTTCCTGAATCCAGCCAGGTGCACAGCGCAGCATACAGGCCCTTGTTGCCCTGGATCTCTAAATGCATCAGATCGTCCACAATATTGACGACGATCCCAGCAACCTTCGTATTCTCCGGCCACTCTGGCTCTTCCGCCTTGGCATAGAAGGTGTCCTTATCTTTGATGCCATGCGCCTGCCAGTAGGCCCGGAACTGTTTCTCCTCGTTGGCCAGGTCAAAGGGCTTTGGATGCTCCGCAGGCAGCTTCCCGGAGAACAGCGATTGTCTGGCCACAGAGGTGATCGAAGGTACAAAGCTGAACAGGCCGGTGTACTGAAGTGAGAGCTCACTGTGCGCCAGATCCCTCAGGATCATGTGGAAGTCGGCGAAGCTCATGCCGTCCATCACAACCAGCGCCACCTTGCCTGAACTGTTGCGGCGGATATAGTCCAATGCCTGGTTCATCAGGAAAGGCTGACGCTTCGTAGGTGTACCGGACAGGTATCGATAGTCAGACTGCATCCACTGAAGGAAGACAGCAGAAGCTCTGTCATACCATTCCCGGAACCCATCCGGCGCGGCATCCAACCGTTCAGACAGCAGTATGAATCCCAGCCTGTCGGCCACGTGCATCCAATCGTCCCGCATTGGCGGCTTTTTAAGCAGCTCTTCACATTCCTGCATGTACTCTCCCGCAAGGGTGCGAAGGTACTCGCTTTTCCAGATCGTGCCACAGCAGAAATCCTCGGTGTCATCCTTGCCGACTGGCGCGTACAGATCCCTGTAGGCCACACTCAGGAGATCAAGATTGATGTTTTTGAATGTGCGCAGCACAGCCGTATCCAGCAGGCCAAACACACCATCCAGCGATGCATCGAATACAGTGAGGTGCTTGCCGATGTCCCAGGGAATATAATCCGCGCCGTACAGGATCACGCACTTTTCATTCTCCTGCAGGATCTTCTTCTCATACAGCCACCGCAGTTCCAGGGAATCCGGAGCCTCATGGCACACAAAACCGCGCTCTGTCGCCAGGGCATCGACGCCGCTCTGCTTCCAGAGCCCGTCAGCATCCCAGACGATCAGCGCGTTCACAAATTCGATTCCGCTTTTCTGCCAAAGTTCATCTCTGAGCATATTATCTCGTAGCGCAGATCAGCATGGGCCGGAAAGTCGGGCAAATGCTCTGCTTCAATTCGTATTCTGCGGTGACGGTGGCCAGCTGGTCTTCCAGTTTCTTAATGCGCGACACTCGGATGTTGTCTATGCCGATCTTCCGCGCGGCTTCGATGCGCAGCGTCAGGGCATAACGGCGCTTGCGGTATTCATCATCGTGACGTTTCTTATAATCCGAGCGCATTTCGATGAAGGCGTCCTCGGCGATATCTGATGCCTTGGCCATCAGCGCGTTCATCTCGGCATCGCCCAGAGGTTCGCTGGGCAGCATCTTAAGCGACTTCCCTGCGCGAAGGATCTCATCCCATATGATCTTTGAGGACGCCGGGCGATAGATGCCGGACTCGTTGATGAAGATCGGCAGCATACGCTTGTCCTCGGCATCTGACCCCAGCGTGACTTCCCACAGCATCCACCAGCCGCGCTCCATGGTGAGCCCGTCGATGTGGAATGCCGGAGCGCCCTCCTTCGGATGCCAATACTGGCTGGCTCCCAGAATATCCCTGATTCGGGGATCGGACACGCTCAGATCCTCATGGAACAGCTGCTCAGCCAGAAGGTCGGCGTCCATGTGCTTCCAGGCGTAGTATTCCCGCAGCATGGCGTGCATGATGCTGTGGAAGCTGTCCTGTCGCCGCTCCAGCTCCGGATCAGGGCGCAGCTGCTTCTCATCGCGGATCACGTCCTGCACCTGCATGGCCTGGTTGACCTGCTTCTGAACATCCTTGCTTAGCTCATTGGTGAAGGAGTTCACATACTGGGGCTCGGTGATGGATTTCATGAATACCCGGGTGAAGTCCAGATCCGCTGTTTCGGAATTCAGTACATCCTGCAGCTTGTCGATGCCCAGCTCCTGGAAGATGACGGCCAGCTTCTGCTCCAGCACGGTGCGGACGCGGTTCTCGATGGTGTCCTCCAGCACGAAGTTGAACACCTCGACATCGTGCTTCTGTCCAATACGGTCGGCACGACCGATGCGCTGCTCGATCTTCATGGGGTTCCAAGGCAGATCGTAGTTGATGACGATGTGGGCAAACTGCAGGTTCAGGCCTTCGCCACCGGCATCGGTGGAGATCAGGATATCCTTTTCCCTCCGGAAGGCCGTCAACGACGCATTGCGCTCATCCAGTGCCATGCTGCCGTTGATCAGCGTCGTGGTAAAGCCATTGAATTCACACAGCTGCTGAAGCGACCTCTGCGTCGCGCAGAATTCCGTGAACAATATGATCTTTGGCTGCTCATCGCTCCGGCGCAGCTTGTCCAGCAGATCGACCAGCACCTCGGCCTTGGCATCCATGCATTGTGCCTTCGCACCGCCCGCAAGCTTGAGCAGCGTCTCCAGCTGGGCGATCTCCTGCTTCATGTCTAAGGACATGGTGTGCAGCGCATCCTCCAGGGAGCCCTCCATCTCGCCTTCCAGCATATCCTCGGTGACGGTCTGGCTGAGGGTCTCACTCTGGTGCTCCAGCACGTACAGGCGCTTGCGCATGGCATCGGCGATGGCGTCGGTGCTGGAGGAAACCAGACGCTGGAACAGGATCATCAAAAAGCCGATGTACGCCTGCTTCTTCTTCATGGCGCGGTTGTAGCCCTCGCGGACGTAATCCGTCACCGCCTCGTATAGCTGGCGCTGCAGGTCATGCCGCAGCTCCCACTGTACGTGCATGATCTGCGTGTGGCGCGCCTTGAACAGCGGATTGCCGTCGTTGTCCACGGCCTCGCGCTTCTCGGTGCGAATGAGATATGGGGCAACCTGCTCCCGCACAACGGCATTCTGATTCGGGAACGCTGAATCGTCCAGCAGGCGCATCAGGCGCAGGAACGGCTCCGATTTTCCGGAATGAGGTGTCGCTGTCAGCAGCAGAAGGTTCGGGCTGGCCTGAGCCAACAGCGCACCCAGCTTGTGACGAGCCACATCGTTGGTGGAACCGGCGACGCGGTGCGCCTCGTCGATGATGATCAGATCCCAGCCACCAGAGACGACGGCTTCGATGCGGTCGCGGTTGTATTCTTCAATCCGCTCGGCTGTCCATCCCTTGCGCTCCTCCAACGGTTTGATGGCATCCATCGACGTGATCACGTTGTCGAATTGCTCATAGATATTCCCATCCGGGTAAATCTTGCGCAGGGTCGCATAGTCGTCCGGCGTGATGATGGTGAAGCGCTCGCCGAACTTTTCCTGCATTTCCGCTTCCCACTGGGTGATCAGGCCCTTGGGGCACACCACCAGCACGCGCTCAATGAGCCCGCGGGTCTTCAGCTCTTTTTCGATCAGCCCCGCCTCGATGGTCTTGCCAAGTCCGACCTCGTCCGCGAGCATGTAGCGCACTTCATTGGTAGCCATGGCGCGTTCCAGGCAGTAGCGCTGATGGGGCAGCGGGATGACGGATTCGCTGACATCGAACACGATGCCGTTGGCCAACTCATTCTGAATTCGGCACCAAGCGGCAACGAAGCGCACAAATGAATCCTCGGAGGCGGCCAGGGTGCCCGTCTCCGAGAGTTCCTCCGCGCTCACCGAGAGTACGGTGTTGCTCAGGGCATCGTAGACCTTACAGGTCGTGATGCCCCAGAGCGTCTTCACTTCGATGATCTGAACGGCGCGTCCGCTTCTCTTGTGCAGCGCGTAGTCGCCTACAGAAAACATGCGTATCAGAACCTTTCGCGTCAGCCTACCATGTTGCAGGCGTTGTCGTAGTACATCAGCAGCGCCTGATCCTCCTGCAGCACGTCCTCGGGCAGTCGGTCGCCGACGGAAACGATGGTCTTGTAGTCGCGCTGCGACCAGCAGTCGTCAAAGCCCGCGCGGATGGCCTCCAGCCGGAACACCTTCAGCTTGCCGCGCCCGGTGGCGTAGCTGTCGTAGAATTCCTTCACCAGCTTCTTGGTGCGCAGCTTGGCCAGGTCGGCGGCGTTGCTCAGGTCGGGGACGTACCAACGGCCCTTGTCGTCCTGAACGAAATTGTCCCGCAGGATGTCCAGCAGCTCCGGCATGGCCTCGCGCTTGGATTGGTGGAGCTCCTGAAGATAGATGGGCTGGATCTCCTGATAGGTCATGGGCTGTTCCTTCAGCTTGACGTTCAGCCAGCCGATGGCGCTCTTTTCATCCATCACGATGAAGGCGCCCTGCTGATTATCCAGCTCCATGTGCAGCCGCTTCTCATCGTACTCCGCCACCTGATCCGGCAGGAAAAACATGCCATCCCGCTGGAGGAAGTGTGTGCGCAGGCCTTCATAGAAGGTGTGGGCGTCCATGGGCACCGGGATGCCGTGCATGATGTGCCAGGCCACCATGCGGTCGAACAGCAGGTAGTCGCAGCGCTCTGCCACCATGTCGATCTTGCCGTTGCGATTGCCATCCGGGGCGATGGGGACGTTTTCGAGATGCTGGCGGACAAATTCCCAGGCCATCTCCGGATCGCCGGCCTTTTCCTGGAATTCCCTGACAAAGGATTCACGGGGTTTGTAGGCAGAGATAACGAGGTCTTGCTTCACTGCAGCTTGTGAAACAATTTGCTTAAAACTGCTCTGCTTTTTGTCAAGCACGCGAATATCCGCAACAATAAATCCAGCTCGGGCTAATCCTTCGGAAATCGAATTCCAAACCGCATTCTGACTGTTGTGGAATTCTACTGTCATCCAATGGTTCGGCTTAAGTACTCTGTAATATTCACAGAAGCAACGCTCCATAAGCCGCTGGTACTCTGGTAGTCCCTTCTTCTGAACAGGATTCACAATAGCCTCGGTAGTATTATTTGTTCTGACCTTATACCATGCCTCCCATAGAAAATTGAGCTCAGAATAATTGAGATTGCCTCCAAAGGGTGGATCGGTAAATACATAGTCAATAGAATTATCAGGAATACCAGTTTGAGTCATTGAAGCTGTCTGTACAAGCACATTACCGACATGCCATTTTTGCATCTGCGAAAAGACTTTTGTCAATGCAGTGATTTTGTTACTTATGATGTATGCAGGAGTAACCTCAACTACCTGTGAGCCAATGTATAGAGTCCCACTTAGGTATTGATTCACTTGAGAAAAATGAGTCGGAACATAACGTGCAATTTTAGCCATACCTAACACGATTTGCTCATATAAGAATCGCATAGTAGTGGACATTTCACTTTGTATCGCGTAATGCATAACTACGCTAAGAGCAATAAGATTTCTCTTAGTATAAAAGTGATGGACATGGGTCAATCCATGCGATTTCTTTGGTTGATCAGTGTTGAAACCGTCTATAATTGGTTCAGTTGGGACCCAATAGGGCACTCTCATAGCATTAACTCTGTCAATTATTTGTAGATCATGCTCGTCTGGTACTTTTTCAAACTTTGTCTTTCCTATTGAATAGTTTATTAATACGGGAACCTGCTTAGCAAGAGAAACAGTTGTACCGAGTAAAGAGTCATAAAATGACTCCTTGGAACGAACACAATCGCTCTTCTTAAGCTTGCTTCCACAGTTAGGGCAAAAGAAAGCATCCCGTAGTGCACCAGATTTTTTGGATGCTTCAGTGAAGATTATTTCATGTGAGCACGAAGGACATATAAAGACGTCGGACCAAACAGTATAATTGATTCGTCCAACCATTTGTTTTCCATCTATCCCGTTTATAGGGTGACCTGCCTTATCATAGTGTAGAGTATCATACATCCAACCACATTCAGCCTCAAAGTGTGCTAAAACACTCTTTGCCTCCTTTTGAAAGGCATGAATATCTATAGGTGTGTTCTGATTTGCGGCAATGAATGTAGCTGCAACACCTAAATCATTCAGAACAGCTCTACGTGTCCCCCATGAGAAGCCTGAATCCCTCATCTCAAGATCGATTAATGATTTGAAATCTGAATCAGGAGTGCCACACATCTGCGCGGCAACTCCAGTCATTCCAGACCCACAAAACCCATCAAAGACTATATCTCCTGGTCGGGTATAGTGAAGAATATACCTCATAATCGCTTTGTAAGGTACTTTTGTGTGATAATTATGAGCTCCATATATAGCATCGCCTTTTCCCTCGCTGACATCTGCAGCAAACGGCTCCCGATGATAGTCATCCGTCGCCTCATCATACGCCGTACCATGTTCACGGATAAAATCCTCAATGAACGGATTCGGGCAGGCGGTGTAGTATGGCGGACGGGACAGTGCGATGATGTCCTCATCCCTCGCAATGGGGAATCCTTCAATGTGGCGGACCTTATCGATGTCCGCCACAGTCAGCTTCTTCTGTTCCATGCTCACAGCTCCTTATCAGTCGGTGAAGGCGATGCGCACCTGATCGGGGTTATGGCCACCCACCTGTTTGTCGATGTATTCCGCCATGCGCTTTTTGAAGGCCGCCGGGGAGAGCGTGCCCCAGGAGAGCACCTCCTCCATAAAGCGGGTCTCCGAGAACTCGACGCATTCGTAGTCGGCAAAGGCCTCCCGCACGGCGCGGCAGAAGGTGGGCAGGTCATCCGGGAATTGCTTTGTCTTGATGAACTGGGCAATGACCGGTTGAAGCTCCGCGCTCATGAACTTCTGCTTGTCCGCTACCATCGGGTCATCCAGCGTACCCAGCAGCGTATCGCGCCAGGAAGCCAGCATGCCGTTCAGCTTGTCCTCGATATCGTCGATGCGACCTGCCACGATGGGCTCCTTTGACGCCGGGCTGAAGCCGCAATGGGGGCACTCCACATGGGTCTTCATCTCAGTGGCAGTGCATTCATAGCACACGCGCAGGCCGCTGAGCTGGTTGCCCACCAGGTCGTTGAACTTGCCGGTGGGCAGTATGCCGCCGCCGATGCCGGAGAGCGTCTTCAGCTTGAAGATCAGCGTGCCATCCAGCAGCTTCTGTCGGCGCTGGGCATCCTTGACACCCAGACGGCAGGCCTTATGGCGATCCATGTAGTAGTCGATATACGCATTCTGCAGGTCGGTGAGCTCGTCCATTAGATCATCGGTCTCGGTGACGTCGTAATCCGGCTCCAGCAGATGGTCGCGCATATCCAGCCACGCCTGCTTGGCCTCGGTGAACCGGGTTCGCAGCGGGGTGCCATCCTCGACCTTGAGCTCCGCCTGGGAGAGGTACTGCATAATGTCGCCGACGGTGTTCTTGAACTCCTCCGCCGTGCGCAGGATGCCGATGCGCTCCATAGCGTGCTCTATGGCCTGAAGCGCCGCATCATCATAGTCAAAATTCTTGAGCTTTGGGGCGCTGTTGAAGCGGCTGCGCACATCGTCGTAGAGCTTGCGCAAAGGAGATATATCCTTCTTGAAGCCATCGACCATGTGCATCGGTACAATGCTGTCGCCCCACAGCCAGGTGCCCTTGCCCAGGAAGGATTCGAAATGGAATGTCTCCTCTGAGCGGGCCTTCGTGACCTTCAGCAGCTCCTCCACCGCCGTATCCCAGGTATTGGGATTAACGATCAGCCCATCGTTGATGCCCAGTGTGCCAAACAGCCTGCGCAGCCGCATCACCGGCGCGGCCTTGGGCTTTTCGAGGCGCTTGAAGCCAAACAGGTCGGTGGAGTTGGCCTTGGCCATCTTGTCGATGTTGGAGGCGTCGTATCGGGTATTGTCGCCGGCAACCAGCACACAATAGCCGCCATACACCAGCGTGGCCAGCACGATGCTGAAGAACACATCCGGCAGCCTGAAGCGCTTATCGTAGTAGGTCAGCTCCTCGCCGCCATCCATGATGTCGGAGAAGTTCAGCACGGAGCCCTCCGGCAGCTTGGAGAGCTGCTGGATGTAGTAGGTGGCGTATTTTGAGTTCTCCGGCTTCACCTTGTCGTTCAGCCACAGGCCCAGCGCTTCCAGGGTGTCGATGCCAAGCTTCGAGGGCTTGCCCGCGATGGTCTCCATGGTGATGGTGCGGATATTGATCTGGTTCTGCAGCGTGACCGGGGATTTGAACTTCGGAAAGTCCGGATATTTGCCGGTAAAGAATCCATTCAGTGTGCGGGAGACGCAGATGTCCACGGCGGACTTGATGGTCAGCGTGTCCATGCGCACGCCGTGCAGACATTCCAGCATCGTGCGCATCTGGCCCTTGTAGCCCACCTTGAACGCGGTGGTCTTGTGCTCATCCATCCAGTGGATGATCTGCTTGGCCTTCTGCTTGGCCCGCTGGGCGTAGGCGTTCTTGGTTTCGCCCTGGGACGCGAACACCTCGCACTCCCGGGCACCGGAATAGTAGCGAAGCATGGCTTCAAACTCCGGGCTCTTCTGGAAGACGAAGTATACCTCGTCCTCCTGGGGCTTGGGTGAACCCACCGGCTGGCCGTAGGGCGGCAGGAAGTAGGCGTAGAAGTCCCTGGGCGGCTGGGCCGTCGGGCGCTCGTTGCTGTAACCCATGAACAGGTAGCCTTCGCGGTAGTGATTGCGCTCCATCCAATTGACGGCATATTGATAGATCTGGTGGCCAGTGACATGGGCCTCCGGATGCCAGTCGAGGCAGTCCCAGATCAGGCCGAAGAAGTAGGTGTTCATGCGATCATCGGAGAGCGATGTGGCGCGTTCCGTGATCTTGGCATCGTAGTCCACGTCCTTCTTCAGGTCGAGGTAGTACTGCTCATTATCCTTATTATATTCGATGAACTGGCCGCTGACCGTGGTCATGATGGTGCGCAGTACACTCTGCACCGTAGAGAGCAGGAACACAGGGTCGTTCTGGGGCATGACCATGTAGATGCACAGCTCGTCCTTCAGGTTTTCCGCCGTCAGGCCCAGACGTGCGTCCAGAGTAGCGGTGGTAAGCCGATGCACCGACAACGCGGCAATGATCTTCAGTGCGGTTTCTTTGTAAGCAGCCTTGGGGAAGGAGCGCCGGATGATGTCCTCCAGCACGCCGCTCTTCTGAAGCACCTCGGCGATGGCGGGCTCCACGCGCTTGCCCGGGTCGTTCTTGATGCGCGTCCAGTAGCTGTCGTAGGAGATGATGCCCGGTCCAGCCTGAGGCAGGTCGCGGTCGATGATATCGCGGATGGTTTCGGAGATGGTCTTCAGTACCTCGCGCTTTTCCACGATGATCATGCGCTGGAAAGTGTCGATGTATGCCGGATGGATGGGGAACAGATCCACATATTCATCCAACTGCTCAGACATGCCGGGATACAGCGGGCAATACTTTTCCAGATGCTCGCGGATCATGGCGCGCTGCTCCGCCGTCTTGCGCAGCACGCGCTGCTTGGCCACGTAGGCGATATCCTGGGAGCGGATCAGCACCTGTTCGTAGCGATCCTTCATTTTAAGAAGAGAATTGGAGACATTGTGGAAGGAGGGATTATCGAACAGCGCCTCCTGGACGCCGGAGATCAGGCGGAAGCGACTGTTTTTGATGAATTCGCCCAGCTCGCGCATGAAGTTGATGTCCTGCATGAGCTCATTGTCCTTGCGGGACTTCAGGTAGTCCAGCAGCTCGTCCACCACCAGCAGATAGCCTTTGTTGGGATACTTCTCGTCGAAGGCGGCCATCATGTCGTTGAGCGCGTCCTTGTTGCCCACGACGGAGCCCACGTCCGGGAACTTGAAGCGGATGCCGCGGCGGCCCAGATCCCGTTCGATCTCTCGCGTGATGATATCGCGCAGGGACATAGAGGTCGCGCCAATCTCGATGCGCAGCACCTCGAACCGCCCGGCGATTACCTGGGCGGCGCTGCGGAAGCGGGCGTTCTGGGCATACTGAAGCAGATCAGCATTTTCCGCGATGGAGGAGGTCACGCTCATCAGGTGCGATTTACCGGTGCCATAGTTGCCCACCAGCAGCACACCCTTGTTGTCGACCACGTCCTCCAGATTCAGCTGGGACAGGATCTTCACTTCGATCAGTTCCGCCATGGAATCGGACATCACGTAGCTGGAGACCAGTTCTCTGGCCTTGGTGGCGTCGTCGGCACTGCGCAGCTCGATGACCGTTACAATGGGGTCGAAGTTGATGAGCTGACCGTATCTCATAGGTTTCCCCTCATTTCATCACAATGTAGGCGTCGACATAGCCGCTCAAATCAAAGCGCTTATAATCCGGACGCCCCGGTTCAGCATATTGCAAAATGTTTCCGTTGATGACTCCAGGCCAGAGAACATATAACCGTCGGTTCCGACCAGCTGCCAAGAGCAGCTTCAGAGCATCGATGTGCCAGCCAGGGTCAAACAAGATGTCGATCCGTTGCAGGATGACGTCTGAGGGTTCCGCAGCCAGCAGCCGTTCTACGGTTGACTGCAGAACCTGGGGCCGTTTGGCCGGTGGCACATTTCGCATCGCCTCCGGCATTGCAATGCCAAGATTCACAGACGTGACATCCGCCGGAAGCAGTCGGTCGCTTTGCAAAAAGAAGAGCGCCTGGGGAATGGCTGTCCGTCGGGTTCGAAAGAACTTCCGGTCGATTGCCGTACCCATGCGCTCACCTCCTGAAGCAAATAGCTATACAGAGGTATTATAGCATACAAATTTCACGTTCTTTTTACGGAATCTGGCATTTTATATAAATTATTTCAGCTTCTTGCACTTTAGAAGTCATCATCGTCCAGTTCTTCTGCGTGAGCATGTTTTTCCTTCAGGTTCTCGTAGTAGTTGACGATTGACTGGTATGCTTTTTTAGCAGGGAAGGTATCTCTCTCCCAGAAAGAAATAACAGGTGCATACTTTTTCTGGTCCTTAGGTACCTCTTGGAGAGGAAGCCGATACGTATGAGCTAACTCATACGGATTCCCGTTTTCATCAGTTACCATTCTTTCCATTATCATTAGCTGTGTAGACTGTTCCGGGTCTTTCAGCATTTCTGTAGGGATTCTGGATAAAGCAATAATCGAATACTCACCTCTACTTATCATTTCACCATATACCGTTTCAACGATCAGATCCTCATATTTGAATTCTTCCCCAAGCTGCCCAAGATGAGAGTATTCGCTAATGTGCAGCACACGCATGATCAGAGCCAATATGGGGGCAATTGGGAAAATCGCATTACGAGCATCTGGATATCTTTCCCGCATATGGTATTGTTCCCTGCATTTTTCAATTTTGGCATCCTCATAGATCTGGTATCTCCAAATCACATATCCCTTTGATAAGAATCTCCAATATGTCTTCCTGTTGTCTCCTTCACCAATCAAGTCTTCAAGGTAAGGCATGATAATGAACCGTTCAACTTTTTCCGGGGCAAGGTCGTATAACATATCCAGCGCAGCGCCATCATCCATTAAGAATGATTCAAAGGATTCTATTGACCGGCCCAACTTTTTGAGAGTTGTGTCGTCCTGAACCGAATAATAGCATGCGAAGAAATATTCCTGGAAGGATCGATGTAGAAAGTGATATGCCTGGCTTTCCTCATACATTAGACATGCACTATGACAAGCATCGAATAGGAAGTTATCCACCTTCATGAGATTCGGGTCGAGCCGATCAACATACTTGCATTTATTAAAGTACATTTCGAATTTTCTGAAATCAAATTCGTAGTCCCCCTTCCGATATGACTTGGCGCAGAATTCGCGGAAAACCTCTGTAAAATCAGACGGATCCACGACACTTCGGAATACTCGATTATATGCAAGCTTATCGTGATCATGCATATGAAGCAGTGTTTGATACGCTTCCTCATAGAACAGATACTTCTTTTCTGGCACATCTGCAAAACGCCGATAGTTCATAAGCATGAGTGTCAGAAGTAATGGGTTCGTAACAAATTCACGGTGGCTCTCATAGTACTCATTTATCAGTTTTTCACGGAATTGCCGTTTCAGCTTGGGCTCTTCCGGATAATACTCCAGTTTATCAATGAGCTCTACTGCCTGATCAAGTGAAAACGGCATCATAAAGACCAGGCTGAAACTTGAAAGGCCCACAAAATGTGATATCTGCCTTGTGGACATGACAAACTGTGTCTTGGGATAACGGTCTATCATTCCATCAAGTTGACGATCAAAAGAATTCATGTCCCCAAGTTTGATTTCATCATATCCATCAAGCAGAATCACACATTTTCCTTCGTGCATCAGGTTATCCAAATGTGAGGCAGAGAACGCAATATCAAACCTGTGGACAGAGTCAACTATGAGATCAAATAAACTATTCTTAGTATCTGCCAGTTCACGCAACGTTACAAGAATAGGAAGTACACCCGTTTTCCCAAACTGGGCGACAGCCGATAAAAACAGATGTCTCATCATCATGGATTTTCCGCTTCCGCCCATTCCGACGATAAGACAGTACTTCGAATGCTCTAACAGCTTAGTTGTTGTAACATTCTCGATAGTTCTATTGGCTGGTACGTGTCGATAAACAGGTACAGTGCTAATCCTATTGCAAACAAAGAACTCATCAAATGGACGCTCGCTGGTTGCATATAACAAGGTTTTTAGTTTAGAGTACTTGCTCTGAGCTTTAGTAATGTACTCGGGAAACTCCGTTGTATGGATGCATGCTTCATATGCCTCTGCTATGCAATTTTCAGCTTCGCCGCCATTATTCACTATTGACTTGAACTGAACTGTTAGAGCATATGCTACAGCATATTTATCAGGCAGAAATCCCGTTACCACCTGAATACCAAGCGTAGTTACGAGGTCGGGAAGCACTCTTTCGATTATCTTCGAAGCAACCTCCCTGGAGAAACGATTTTCGTCAAACGCCGCTGATAAGCCAGCCCAGAATTCAGGCTGTATCTGTCGACCTCCGCGGAAAAACCGGCTCATGGTATCTGAGGCATATCCTATCTCAAATCGGGAAGAATCACTAATTCCACTGCCCAAAAAGAATTCTGCAATGTCAGCTTGGTTCACAATTCCCATTAACGGGCTGGTAGCCTTCGATCCCGTATAGAACGGCTTACAAAACTCAGCAAAATTCATAGAAATGAGCCTCCTCAAAATCTTAACATGGATTGTCCGTTCAGTCCCGAATGTGTCCGCCTCAGTCCGATACCAGTCCGTCCTGGGGTCCCGTGCTTTCAGGGGCTCTTTTTGTACAATAGTAGTCGACCGAAGGGGTTCAAAGACTGTACATATTATAACGCAGATAACAATCACTTACAAGTACAGATCATTTGACGAACATCGGTCACTATCGGTAAGGTCGTCCCGCGGGTACCTATAGTGGGCGCTTGGACCGACCCGATAGCTGTCCCCACGCACAACTTCAAGCAGTTGCTGCAACCTTGAGCGGATGAAAATCCAGATCGGGCTGCGGCGTATTAAGTGCACCTATAAACACCCCTGATTTGGATTCCTCCGCTCGCGACCATGCATGTGGAGGGGCCAAAGAATGGCAAACAAGGATTTCTTTGATGGCAAGTGGCACGTGACGATTCCGTTTGAGAAGAAGGCAAAGGACGACGACGTTGGAATGATTGATTTGGTGGGACTAAACCCCGGGGATATCAAGCTGGTTAAGATTGGGCACAGGTACATGAGGGCTTGGGTTGTCGAGGTGGAATCGGAAGAACTCTACCGCGCCATCATGAGGCCGATCAACGCTGAACTGCGCAGGGAGGCCAGGGAGAAGGCCAATCACACGACTCCCGCGTCTCTCAACCAGATGCTGGAGGACATCGGCTTCGACGTGGCTGACGAAAACGAGCTTGACCCGGCGCTGCGGTTCCAGCAGAAGGGCCTGCTGGCCGCGCTGTCGGACTACATCGCAACCCTCAGCGACGAGGAACGCACCATCGTCATCGCGATCCTCACCAAGCGCCGGGACCGCGAGGTGATGGCTGAACTGGGCATCGCAAAACAGAGCACCTATTCCTCGAGGAAGATGAATGTCAAGAAGCAGCTCCAGAAGCACATGAAGGACTGGCTGTAACTTACGAGCGGCGGTGTCAATTTGGCACCGCCATTTTGTCGTTAAACTGCAAAGTTATGTCCTGTCTATAGTAGGACAACCACGGACAACGCGCGTCTGGCACTGTTATCAGACTGTTATCTTGCAAAAGGTGCCTGCCAGAGCGAATATAGCGACGGAAAGCCAGGCTTGTCCTGAACAAATCCCCGAATGGAGGTACGGATATGGAAAAGACCCGATTGGATGACATGGTGGAGCGCTACGGCGAGATATGCTCGCAGCAGGTAGCGGCAAAAATCCTGGGCGTCGTGCCGCGCACGATTGCGAGGATGATGGAAGAGGGGCGGCTGCGCCGGGTCGGCAGGCGCGTGGACGTGAGATCCATTGCCAGCTACATCGAAAATCCGGAGCAGGCGAACTTCGAAGCGAAGGTTCGCAAGGGTGCGCCGACCTCGCGCCTCAGTGAGGGCACTTTCCTCGCTGCCGCGAAGGCTGGCCGCTGGGCGGGAAGGAGGTAAACCATGGCGTTACGCGGAAAAGTCCGAATCGGCTACACGCCGGACGGCAAGCCCATCGACAAGAACGTCTCCGGGGATACCCCGGAGGCACTGGAATCAGCGAAGCAGGCCTGCAAAGAGCATTATCTTTACGGCAGGCAAATCCCTGAAGACCAGTTATTCTATGAGTACGCGGAAAACTGGTATCGGCTGAAGAAGGAGCCCTTCATCAGCAGCGCCAGCCGGTCGAGCTACAAATCCATGTTCGTCAAGCACCTGCTTCCGGTCTTCGGATTGCAGCATCTGACGGCCATCGATGCCAATCAGCTGCAGGCCTTTCTGAACGAGTTTGCCGGAGCAAGCAAGAGCACCATCACGCTGTGCGTTGGAATACTGAAGAACATCTTCTCCTGTGCCTATGCGGAGGGTATCATTCCGCGCGACCCTTCGGTAGCACTGGTACGTCCGAAGTCGCTGACCAGAAATGAGCGCAGGCCGCTGACGTCTGATGAGACGAAACGGATCCTTCACATCGCGCGGAATCACCCGGATGGGCTTCTCCTGGCGGTTCTGTACTATACGGGCGTCCGCCGCGGTGAAGCCCTGGGGCTCAAGTGGGGCGACTTTGACTTCACCGAAGACCAGGTTCACATCCAGCGCGACATTGACTTTACCGGTCCCACGGCCCAGGAGGGTACGCTCAAGACTGCCGCTGCCGACCGCTACATCCCGATTCCTCCGGAGCTGAAGGAGCTGCTGCTTCAGAAGAAGGGACGGGTTGGCGAGTATGTTTTCCAATCTGGAAACGGCAAGCCTCTGTCCCAGGCGACCTTCAAGCGCATCTGGTGCCGTCTGATGCTGGCGGCGGACTGCGTAGAATGGCGCGAGAAGAAGCCCAACACCAACCGCGAGAACGACATCCTGAAGTGTATCAAGCCCATCATCACGCCGCACTACTTTAGGCACAACTACATCACGCTGCTCTACGAGGCCGGGGTCGACCCGCTGATCGCCATGAAGATTGCCGGGCACAGCGACTACCAGACCACCGCCAGCGTGTACACCCACATCCGCGACGAGATGCTGAAGAAGAGCACCGTCAACATGGACGAGGTATTCCGAAAGAGGGAAGAGTAAATCGACAACGCGCCCCAGGCTCCTCGATGAGTCTGGGGCTTGATTTTTTGGAGCGACCCTTCGGTACTTTTCAGCGTTTCACATGATAGCCGGCTTCTTCCGCTCATGTCCACTTTCACCTGTCTGCCTATGTCCTGTTCGTCGGCTGACTGTCAAAAAGCGACATGAATGAACTGGCAGAACCCTTTCCGGATAAAGCTGTTCCTGTCTGAAAATCGCCTGTTCCGACCGCTGGCAACCGTTCATACCTGCCCATTTCCGCGTCAGCCTGCGGGCGACTGGAAACTGGGTCAGAATCCGAAATAATCCGGCAGAATCCTTCGCAATCCGTTTCTCCGGGAAATCGGCGAAGTCCGTAAAAATCCACTGTTTTTGTGCAGAAAGCACAAAAAAACCAGCCTTTACAGGCTGGTTTTTGGTCGAGGTGACAGGATTTGAACCTGCGACCTTTTGGTCCCGAACCAAACGCGCTACCAAACTGCGCTACACCTCGAAGTCATGGAGCCAATGAAGGGACTCGAACCCTTGACCTGCGGTTTACGAAACCGCTGCTCTGCCAACTGAGCTACATTGGCGCGATTCGCGTTTACCGCTGACCGCTGCTGACAATTAAGAATTATAGCACAATCAGGGGTATTTTGTCCAGCATTTTGGAGGCATGGTCCGACATTTAACATATCTTCCGTCCGTCTGGGCGGTCACAAAGGGGAGCGGGCCGCGGCCCGCTCCCCCATCGCTTGCGTCTCAGGCCTGATCGGCCTCGTTGAACGGGTCGCCGCAATTCGGGCAGAACTTCGGCGGATGCGTCGGGTCCTCCGGCGTCCAGCCGCACTTGTCGCAGCGGAACACCTTCGCCGGCTCGGGCTTCTTCGCGCCGCAATTGGTGCAGAACCTGCCGGCGTTCGTGGCACCACAGGCCGGACACAGCCAATTGCCGTCGTCCGCGGGCTGGGATACCGGCTGGGGTGTGCTCTGGGCCTGGCCGGCCAGGTTCGGCACAGCCTGGGCGATGGCGGCGCCCAGGTTCGGCTGCGCCTGTGCCACGGGCCGCACGGCGGGCATCAGCGCGGCATGCAGGGCGTCGGCCAGCTGCTCGAAATACTGGTATTCCTGGGTGTGCATGCGCTCCGGGCGCTGGTCGGTCAGCTCGAAGCGGATCTCGTTGAAGTAGGGCGAATCGACCAGGATGGTGGTGTCAAATTCATAGCTGTAGCGATAGCGCGGCGGATTGAAGGACACGTTGCGGCCCTCGCGATCGCGGTGATACTCCTCGGTGCGATGCTCCTGCACCTCGGTGCGCACGTCCAGCACCTGGCTGAAATCGATCACGTCCGGGTTCTCGTCGCGCCAGTTGCGACTGCGGGTGACGAAGAACTTGCCAGCGGCCTCGTCGATGTAGACCTTTGTGTTGCCACCCAGCACGGTGGTGGGATGAATGGCCGCCAGGACGCCCAGGTTGGCCTCGCGATAGGCCAGGTGCCGGCGAATCTCCTCCACGGTGGACTGGCGTCGATCCGTCATGAAGGGCGAGAGCTTTCGCGCGCAGTCCTTGCAGAGATTGCCGTCCTCCAGCTTGCGATTGCCCAGCAGGCCGATCTCGCCGCCGCAGATGTCACATACCTTCTTGCTGAAAATTCCCATGGTGACTCCCTCCTTGTTTGGCTGGTTTTTCCCTGACAGCATTATAACAAAGAATTATGGAATTGTAAAGACAGACTGTAGGAAGCCGCACGGCGGTATCGCGCAGGCTGATCAAGGACGCTGGTCGATCCCGCCGGTTTGTAAATAACCTAAGCTAACCACAGGCTTCGCCGCAGATGCGTTGACTTTTAATACAGTTTGTGCTATATTATTGTCATTGAGATACAGATGTTCTTGTATTCAATATCAGATTAATCAATTTCATCAACTATCTGATGTGGATTCGTGAATTCAGGAGGGACCGGCATGAAGATCGCGCTTATGTTTTCCGGCCAGGGGGCGCAGTTCCCCGGCATGATGAAGGACCTGTATCAGTCCGAGCCCGCCACAAAGGCGGTGTTTGACGCGGCAGACGCGGCGCTGGGGCGCGGCATCTCCGCCCTCTGCTTCGAGGGGGCGCAGGAGGATCTGAACCTGACCCACAACACCCAGCCGTGCGTGCTGGCGGCAGACCTGGCCGCGGCGGCGGCGCTGCGCGCCCACGGCGTCGAGGCCCAGGGCTCGGCGGGGTTCTCGCTGGGCGAGTACGCGGCGCTGGCCTGGGCCGGGGCGATCCCCATGGAGGACGTGTTTGAGCTGATCCAGTACCGCGCCGACAGCATGCAGGAGGCCGTCGCGCCCGGCGTGGGCGCCATGGCGGCCCTGTTGGGCGGCTCGCCGGAGGCCGTCGAGGCGGTGTGCGCGGCGGTGAAGGAGGGCTACGTGGTGGCGGCGAACTACAACTGCCCTACCCAGACCGTCATCTCCGGCGAAGCGGCGGCCGTCGACGCGGCCATCGCCCTGGCCCGCAAGCAGCGCATCCGCGGCAAGAAGCTGGCCGTCAGCGCGCCGTTCCACTGTGCGCTGATGGAGCCGGCGGCCCGGAAGCTGGAGGCCCGCTTTGCCGGGAAGGCCTTCGCGGCCCCCTCCGTGCCCATCTACATGAACGTGGACGGCCGGCCGAATACAGACGCGGCGGCGATCCCCGCGCTGCTGGTAAAGCAGGCCATGAGCCCGGTGCGCTGGGTACAGACGCTTCAAAACATGCGCGACGACGGCTTTGACACGTTCATCGAGTGCGGCCCCGGGCACACGCTGTCCGGCCTCGCCGCCAAGACGCTGGAGGGCGTCACCATCCTGCGGGTGGAGGACGCCGGAACGCTCAAGGAGACGCTGGAGGCGCTGGGCAAGTGACAAATCTACCTCCCCCCCTTTGGAGAAGGTAGATTTGGAAAAAGGCTTGCATGTTTCGCCAAAGACGGATGAGGTCGGTTTCGTTCTGCCGATCTGCGGCCTCATCGACCTCATCCGACCCGCTCCGCGGGCCGCATTCCCCAGAGGGGAAGGCTTGGATAGCCAGTAATACGACCAGCTTTGAGGGCAATTCCATGGACGCAAAGTTAGTTGAAAAGCAACACAAGAAGGGCAAGCTCTATGTGGAGGAGCGGCTGCAGCTGCTGTTTGACAACCACAGCTACGAGGAGCTGACGACCCCGGAGACCCGCGACGGCGTATACGTCTGCGAGGGCATGGTGTCCGGCAAGCGCGTCGTCGTGGCCGCCCAGGACTTCACCTACAAGGGCGGCACGCTCGGGCTCAAGCACGGCCAGAACATCGCCATGGGCCTGGATCGCGCCATGCGCAAAAAGTGCCCGTTCATCTCGATGAACGATTCCGGCGGCGCGCGCATCCAGGAGGGCATCGACGCCCTGTCCGGCTATGGCGATATCTTCTATCGCAACGTGAAGGCCTCCGGGCGCATCCCGCAGATTTCGATGATCCTGGGGCCCTGCGCCGGCGGCGCGGTCTACTCCCCCGGCATCACCGATTTCATCTTCATGACCGAGAAGATCAGCCAGATGTTCATCACCGGGCCGAAGGTGATCCACGCCGTGACCGGCGAAAGCATCACCGGCGAGGCGCTGGGCGGCACCGTGATGCATGGCGCGAACAGCGGCGTGGCCAGCTTCTGCACCGACACAGAGCTGGAATGCTTCATGGCGGTGCGCCGGCTGGTGAGCATGATCCCTTCGAACTGCCGCGACCGGCGGCTCAAGTGCTACGTGGACGCCAACGCGCCCATCTTCAAATTCGAAATGCCCGAGGACAGCCACAGGGGCTATGACATCAGCGAGATCATCGCCAACATATTCGACGTGAAATCGTTCATGGAGCTTCAGCCGGACTTCGCGAAATCCGTAATGATCGGCTTCGCCAGGCTGGGCGGCGAGACGGTGGGCATCATCGCCAATCAGCCGCGCCACATGGCCGGGGTGCTGGACTGCAATTCCAGCGACAAGGCCGCGCGGTTCGTGCGCTTCTGCGACGCCTTCCGCATTCCCATCGTGACGTTCACGGACGTGCCGGGCTACCTGCCGGGCATCGCCCAGGAGCAGGCCGGCATCATCCGCCATGGGGCCAAGCTGCTCTACGCCTTCTCCGAGGCCACCGTGCCGAAGATCAACGTGATCCTGCACAAGGCCTACGGCGGCGCCTACATCGCCATGAACAGCGCCCACATCGGCGCGGACTGCGTGTTCAGCTGGCCCGGGGCCGAGGTGGCCGTGATGGGCGAACAGGGTGCGGTGGAGATCCTCTACGCCCGCGAGACCCGCAGCATGGACGCCCAGCAGGCCCGCGCGTTCCTGGATGAAAAGGCCGAGCAGTATCGCCGCGAGGTGATGAACACCCGGCTGGGCCTCAAGCGCGGTTACATCACCGCCGAGATCCGGCCCGAGGAGACCCGCGACAGGCTGATCGAGGCGCTGAACCGCATGGGCTACCGGCCCGCGATCCGCCGCATGATCGCCAGGCGCAGGCACGGGAACATCCCGCTGTAAAAGGCACATTCGAATGCTGTCATACTAAACTCAATCTAAAAGTGAACATATGCGGAGCGGATTTTTCGTTCTGCCTAAGCAGAGCGGAGGGAGGCGATGCAGCGCATCGTTGACCGCA
>CADBZH010000001.1:0-152553 GCA_902799045.1 uncultured Eubacteriales bacterium | reverse complement strand
TTCCTTGATTTACCGCCAGTAAACCTGCGGAAAACCGCCTTGAAATGCAGCCAACTACGCTCGAAACTGCATCTCCTGGGATTTAGAAACACACTCTAGTATCAGATAACGGAGCGAAGGATCTTTATGCGGCGTCCGGAGGCGCATTCCTGCGCTCGCCAGCTTTCCATGATGAATCCAAAAAAGAGGCTGTCTCAAACGCATAACCATACAGCGGGTATGCGTTTGAGACAGCCTCTTTTTGGCATTACTCCTCTTCCTCGTACTCCGGAATCCGGCTTTCGAACAGCACGGTGTCGCCGTCGTCGGAGATTTCCTGGAGGATCTCGGAGGCGTCGTCCATGTCGTCGGCGGTGTGGATGCTGCTGCGGGAGAAACCGGATTGCAGCATGCCGCGGACGATGCTGCGCGAGAAGGCGCGCCGCCCGACGAGGATCACCGAATCGGCGCAGTCGGCCATGACGGTGCCCAGGGCAAAGTTCACGTCGCTCTCCCGGCCGCCCTGCTCGCCCAGTCCGGGCGTCACCACGATGCGGCGGCCCGACATCTGCGAAAGGACGCGCATGGCCTCGAAGGCGCTGTCCGCGTCGTCGTTCAGCGAATCGTCGATCACGTTCAGCTCCCCGGGGATCAGCTGCATGCGATGCTCGATGGGCGCGAGCTTGGCGACGCCCTCGGCGATCTCATCCAGGTTCATGCCCATCCGCTGGCAAAGCGCCACCGCCAGGAGGATGTTCTTGACATTGTAGCTGCCCAGCAGGCGCGTGCGACAGTGGGCCGTCTGGCCGTCTGCGCAGACCATCCTGAAGCTTGAGCCGCGCTCACTGTAGGTCAGCTGCTCCGCGCGGAGCCATACCTCGCCGTCACCCTCCAGCCCGACGCGGCACTTCTCGTGCCGGCACAGCGCGTACAGGCGGTTGACGTAGTCGTCGCCGCTGCCGAACACCGCAAAGCCCGCCCTGGGCAGGCCCTGGATCAGCTCAAATTTCGTGCTGGCGATGTTCTCCAGCGAGCCGAAGGTGTCCATGTGGCGGGGGCCGATGCTGGTGAGGATGGCGTATTTCGGGCGCACCAGCTCCACCAGCTCCTTGATGTCGCCCACGTGCGTCGCGCCCATCTCCGCAATGAACACCTCGTGCTCGGGCTTGAGCTGGTCGTTCACGGTGCGGGAGATGCCCATAGCCGTGTTGAAGCTGGCGGGCGTCGCCAGCACCTTGTACTTCGCCGAGAGCAGATCCCGCAGGATGAACTTCACGTTCGTCTTGCCGTAGCTGCCGGTGATGCCGATGGTGACGAGCCCCTTGTGCTCGCGGATCTTCTTCTTCGCGCTCTTGAAGAAGCCGGCGTTCAGCCGCGCCTCGTAGGGGTTGATGATCATGGCCGCCAGCAGCACCATGAACGGCATGCCGGCGAACAGGAAGTAGACGGGGATGTGCACCGCCGAGAGCAGCGCAGCCACCGCCGCGCACAGCGCCAGCAGCACGCTGAGCAGCCGGCGCACCCGCTGGGTGACCGCGAAGGGCCGCTTGCTGGGGCGCGTGTAATCCCGCCAGGCGATGAAGGCCATGAGCCCCGAGAACAGCGCCAGCACCAGCCACCCGGCCAGCGCCTGCCGCGCCTCCTCCCCCGCCATGAACATGCTCAGCAGCACCGGCAGGTACCAGCTCATCAGCGCCGCGGCAAAGGCCCACAGCACGTTCTCCTTCAGTATGCGATCGCGATTGCGCGTCAGCCAGTGGCGATAGGCCGGCAACTGGTAGCGCTCCATTTGCAGCGCGTGGACGCAGCGGACGGACGCGGCACAGCAGGCCACCGCGACGATCGCGATCTCCACAATCGTAAACAGCATGGTTCTCCTCTTATGACAGGTTTCTCATTCCTCGACCAGATACGGGTCGTTCTCCGGATGGCCCTCGGGCAGCTGCTCCAGCGCCATGATCAGGGCATCCTCGGTGTTTTCATAGTAGCGCTTGCGATAGCCCACGTCGATGAAGCCCAGCTTGTGATAGAGGTTTTGCGCGGCGACGTTCGAGCGGCGCACCTCCAGCGTCATCCAGTTCATGCCGCTGTCGGCCGCCAGCTGGATCATCGCGCGGGTGACCCGTTCGCCATAGCCGATGCCGCGGCGATCCTCCCGCACGGCGATGTTGGTGATGTGCCCCTCGTCCAGCACGAACCAGACCCCGGCGTAGGCCACCGCCTCGCCGTCCTCCCGCAGCACCACATAGCGCGCGCAGGCGTTGTCCGTGACCTCCCTGTAAAACGATTCCTTTGACCAGGGCGTCCGAAACGTGGCCGCCTCGATGGCCGCCACCGCTTCGACGTCGTCCAGGGTCATCAATCCGATGGTAATCTCAGGCATTGTTTTCCAATTTCACCTTTCGTTCCCGCTCCGCCTGAGGGGCGCGCAGGTAGATGGGCGCCAGGGTCTTCGCCTCGACCCAGGTCTCGGGCCGGCGGGCGGCCAGCACAGCCGCGGCGTCGGCGCGCAGATCGCGCAGGCTGGGCGGGGCGATCATCGCCCGGTCTCCCAGCGCCTCGCGCACGGCGGCTTCGTGCACCGGCACGCCGTCGCCGACGAACACCAGCCGCCCGTCCTTCGGCAGCCGCGCCAGGAAATCCGCAAGCGGCTCAGCGGCGTCCGCCAGGGCGCGCCGGGGCAGCCCCTGCCGCATGTCAAATGCGGCGCAGTAGACCTGCCCCCGCCGGGCGTCCAGGATCGGGCAGCAGAGGCCGTCGAAGCCATAGAAGTTCATGGCGAGGGCATCGAGGGCGTGTACGGCGCAGCAGGGCTTCCCGGCGCCGTGGGCCAGGCCCTTCGCGGCGCAGACGCCGATGCGCACGCCGGTGAACGAACCGGGACCCGCCACGGCGGCGAACACGTCCACGTCCGCACAGGCGAGGTTCACGGCGGAGAGCGCCGCGTCCACCGCAGACATGATCGTCTCCGAATGGGTCAGGCCGTGGTTCATGGCGATCTGGTGGACGATCTTCCCGCCCTTCAGCACCGCGCAGCCCGCCACGGGGCCGGAGGTGTCGATCGCCAGCACCGTGGGGTTGATGCCGTCAAAGGTCATCCGCGTCCCTCCAGTCGGCCAGCGCCGCGGGATCAAAGCCCGCCACGCCGTCATTTTCGATGGTGATGCGCCGCGCGTCGTCGACATCGGCGCGCGCCAGGGCGATCCGCAGCGCGGGCGAAGGCTCCAGCTCCGCCATCTGCGGCCATTCGATCAACGCCACGCCGTCGCCGCCCACGAATTCGTCCAGCCCCGCGGCATAGTACTCGTCGGGGTCGGACAAGCGGTACAGGTCGAAGTGATAGAGCCTGCGCCCGCCCTCCTCGTAGGGGATCATCAGCGTGAAGGTGGGGCTCGGCATCGCCCCCGTCACGCCCATGCCCCGGGCGATGCCCCGGGCCAGCACGCTCTTGCCCGCGCCCAGGTCGCCCGTCAGCAGCACCGTGTCGCCGGGGGCGAGCATCGGCGCGAGCCGGGAGGCGAAGGCGAGGGTGTCGGATTCAGAATGGGTTGTGTAGGTCATTGACTGCCTCGTTTCAGCCTTCTCCTGTGGAACAATGCCGTCGGTTTAATGTGCCCTGTCCCCCGCTTCGCGGGGATTCCCCACTGCGGTGGGGAAGCAAGAGCGGCGGCGGCTTTGCGATGCTGTCCCATGGAAAGGGCTCCGGAAATAGCTCACTTGATCCAGGCCACGCCCTCCGGGCGGATGGCCAGCACGGTGGTGGCGTTCGCGCCGAACACGCCGTCCATGGCGGCGCGATAGGCGTCCAGGACGTCAAAGGGCACGAAGGCCAGTATGGTGCCCGCGAAGCCGCCGCCGTGGTTGCGCCAGGCGCCGCGGCCCGCCAGCATCCGGCGGCTCATCTCCAGCGCCAGGGGGATCTCCTGGTTGTCGCCGCTGGCGACGTACAGGTTTTGCAGCAGCTCCCAGCTGCTGTCTCCGGCGCGAATCACGGCGTCAAAGAAGCCGTTCAGGTCGTCGCGCTTCAGGGCGTCGGCGGCCTCCCGGGCGCGGCGCGTGTCGTCCACGAAGTGGAAGGCGCGCAGGATCGCCCGATCCGGCACCGCGTTCTTCAGCTTCGGCAGGGCCGTAAACAGCTCGTCCGGCGTCACGTCCTGCAGCAGCTCGCGACCCATGGCCTTCGCCACGGCCTTCATCTCGGCGGGAATGGCGGCGTACTCGTGGGTGAGGTTGCCGTGGTCGCCGCCGCAGCTGACCACGCACACGGCGTAGCCCTTCGCGGCGAAGTCATAGCCGATGGCCTCGACGCCGGTGGGAGTCTGGCCGAAATCCTGGATGGAGAGGCCGCCCACGGCGCTGGCCATCTGGTCCATCAGGCCGCTGGGCTTGCCGAAATAGACGTTCTCGGCATACTGGCTGACGCGGGCGTTCTCCTGCGGGTCGATCACCCAGCCGTTGTACAGCGCGTCGAACGCACCGACCAGCATGACCTCCAGCGCCGCGGAGGAGGACAGGCCGCTGCCCTTGAACACGGTGCTGGTGACGCTGGCGTCAAAGCCGCCCACCCGGTAGCCCAGCTGGCCGAGCCGCGCCGCCACGCCGCGGATCAGCGCGAAGGTGGTTTCCTTCTCGTCCTCGCGCACGGCGGTATCGGTGATATCCACGTCAAAGGGCTTGTCGTAGCCCGCGGAATACAGCACCACGCGTCCGTCGTCCCTCGGCGCGACGGCGGCCACGGTGTCCAGGTTCACCGCCGCGGCCAGCACCCTGCCGTTCTGGTGGTCGGTGTGATTGCCCACCACCTCGGTGCGTCCCGGCGCGGAAACGAACAGCTCCGGCTCCCGGCCGAATTGGGCGCGGAAATCGTCCGCCAGCTTCTGATAGCGCTCCAGCTGATCTACGCCGGCGTACAGCGCGTCCAGCCGCGCCCGATTGCGTTCAAACAAAGCCCTGACATCCATGATATCTGCCCCCCTGGGCCTCGGCGCCGTCGGCGCTTTCGGCCATATTTTTCTATAATGTATTGTACCCGATTCGTGCCCGTTTTGCAAGCCCATTATAAGGGGGATTCCCCGCGATGGCGGGGAATCCCCTCGTGAACCGGATGCTTTCTCAGGTGCCGGTATAGACGCTGGTCGGCGGGTTGCAATAGGGACAGGCCTTGTAGTCCCAGTCGATGGCGTACTTCAACGTCACCTTCGTGCCGCCGGAGAACTTCGCCTGGGAGCACTTCGCGCCGAGGTGATAGTAGCTGTTGGCGCTGCCGATGTCGATGTAGACGCTGGAATCCGGCAGGCCCGGATAGTACTCCGTGGAGACCGGCGCGTCCGGTTCGCCGCCGTTGTCCGGATTCAACTGGCCCGCCAGCGCCTTGGCGCACGTGGGGCAGGCCTTCAGGCCGATGGCGCGGGCCGTGGCCAGCGTGCCGGCGATGGCGCCGGACCCGGCGTGGGCCTTGTAGGCGTGGTAGTAATCGCCGCCGGGCACCGCGTAGACCTTGTGGTTGGCCGCGGCCAGGCAGACCGGGCAGGCCTTCTTGCCATAGTTCAGCGCCGTCTCCAGGGACACGCGGCTTGCGCCGGTGAGGCCGGAGCAGGTGCTGTTGGCGTGGTAGTACTTGCTGCCCGCCGTGGCGTAGACCTTGATGCCGGAGGTGCCGCTCTGGTAGAGGCCGGAGGAGGTGACCGTCGCGGTGTGGGTCACGCAGTTCGGGCAGGGGTCCAGCCCGTAGGCGAGGGCCGAGGCCAGCGTCCCCTTCCGGGCGCCGGTGCCGGCGCAGGCCTTGCTGGCGTGATAATACTTGCCGCCCCGGGTGGCGTACACCGTGCGCGTGGCCGTGGAAGCGCACTCCGGGCAGGCGGCCTTGCCGTAGTTCAGGGCCGTCTCCAACGACACGCGGTTGGCAGTGCCGGACAGGTTCGGACAGTTGCTCTTGGTGTGATAATACTTCCCGGTCAGGCTGGCGTACACCCGCACGCCGGACTTGCCGGACTTGTAGTTGGTGCCGGTGCGCACGGCGGTCTGCACGGCTTCCTGCACCGCCTCGGCGGTCTTCTGGGCGGTCTGGGCCGCCTTCTTGCTGCTCAGGCAGTGGGGGCAGGCCGTCTGGCCCAGCATCAGCGCCTCGGAGAGCTTGCGCTTGGTGCCGTTCTTCATGCCGGAGGGCACGCACACGCTCGCCGCGTGATAGTGATCGCCCTTCGACGTGGAATAGACCGTGCGATTGGCCGTGGAGGCGCATATCGGGCAGGCGGTCTTGCCGGCGTTGATGGCCTTCTTCAGCGTCACGCGGCTGGCGCCGGTCATGCCGCCGCAGCTGCTGCTCAGGTGATAATAGTGTCCGTCCTTCGTGGCGTAGACGTAGGTGTTGCTCGCGGTGGCCTTGCTGGCCGCCGTGGTGGCCTTCTGCTGCTTGGCGGTGGTGGCCGTCTGGCTGCCTGATGCGGAGGAAGAGGCGGACGCGCTGGTCGCGGTGGCTGAGCTGCCGGTCTTGGCGGAGGCCGTCTGGGTGGAGGCCTTCACGGCGTTGCCGGACTTGTCCCAGCACTTCGTGCAGCGCTTCAGCCCCGCCGCCAGCGCCTCGGCCAGCGTGCCGCTGGTGGCGTTCGTCATGTCGGAGCAGGTGGCGTAGGAGTGGTAGTACTTGCCGCCCTTGGCCGCGTAGACCTTGGTGTTCGCCGCGGAGGCGCAGGTGGGACAGGCCTTCTTGCCGGCCTGGAGCATGGCCTTCAGCGTGTAGAGCTGGGCGTCCTTCATGCCGGAGCAGACGCTGTTGGTGTGGTAGTAGGTGCCGTTCTGGGTGGCGTAGACCTTCACCTTGTCGCCGGTGGCGCTGGTGAGGGACACGGTCTTGCCGCTCTCCGCGCCGGACGCGTTCTCCGAGATCGAGGCGCTGGCGCTGCCGATGCAGACGTCGCACTTCTCCTTGCCGAGCACCATGGCCTCCGCCAGCGTGATCTGCTTGGCGTTCTTCATGCCCTGGCAGTTCGGGTCCACGTGATAGCTCTTGCTGTCGGAGCGGCAGTACACCTTGTTCCCCGCCGTCGGGCAGCACTTCGGGCAGGCCGTCTTGCCCGCCAGCAGCGCGTCCTTCAGCGAGCCCTTGCTGGCTCCCTGCATGCCGGAGCAGTCGCTCTTCACATGGAAGTGCTCGCCGCCCTTGGTGGCGTAGACCTCGATGCCGCTCTTGTCGGTGGTGCCGGAGCTGACGAACTGCACGCCGGCATTGGTGGCCGGATCAAGGCTGGTCTGGGTCTTCAGCACGCAGACCGGACAGGCTTCCTTGCCCTCGTTCTGCGCCGCCTCCAGCGTGTAGATCTGGGCGTTCTTCATGTTGCTGCAGGTCTGGTCGGAGTGATAGTACTTGCCGTCCGGCCTGGCATAATAGGTGGTGGTGGTGCCGCCGCCGATGCAATCCGGGCAGGGCGACTGGTGGCGGCTGTTCTCCGCGATCTCCTTGGTGACCTGCCAGACCTGCACGCCGTCCTCGATGGAGGGGCAGGTGTTGGTGGAGTGGTAGTAGAGGCCGGAGGCCGGACTCCAGACGTAGCTGGCGGTGTTGGCGTTGGAGCCGTTGGCGCTGGAGGCCAGCGGCGTGGCCGTGGGCTCCACGTCGGTATCGGCGCCGGTCAGGCCGCCGAAGTCCGTGGCGGTATCGCCGGTGTCGGCCGTGTCGGAGGTATCGACCGTATCCACGGTATCGTCCGTCTGGGTGTCGCCGCCGAGGTCGATGGAGGTGACGTCGTCCGCGACCGGCGCGGCGGTGACCTCCACCTGGACCGGCGGGATGGTGATGTTGGGCTGGGTCTGCGCGTCGCCGGTGCCGCCGAACAGGCCGCGCAGCAGCAGGATCAGCGCCACCACGAACCAGATGGCGGACGCGGCGGTCAGGCCCCAGCGCACGGGCTTCTCGAGGCGGTTCCTGCGCCAGAGCAGGTAGATGCCCAGCGGCGGGAACAGGAAAAGCAGCAGGTACGTGACCCAGTCATTCTCGTCCACATAGCGCATCAGGCCGCCCTGCTCGTCGTCGTAGGCGTCCTCCTGGTAATCGTCGGCGTCCACGTCGGAATAGCGATCGTCATAGCCTTCGTCGTCATAGCCTTCGTCGCTGTCATACCCGTCGTCGTAGCCGTCGTTGACATATCCGTCATCGTCGTCATAGCGATCGTCGTCATAATCGCCGTCGTCGTAGCCGGGATCGTCGTAGCCGTCGTCCTCGCCGTAGCCGTCGTCGTCATAGCCGTCAGCGTCGTAGCCGTCGTCGGCGTGATCCTCATATTCATAATCGTCCGAATAATCGGAATCCTGGGCATCGTAAGCGTCCTGGTAGCCTTCCTCGCCATCAGGATCGATGCTCTCCACATATTCATCATCCGCCGGGGCCTGCTTGCCGCCGAACAGGCGATGGACCTTCCCATCCCCCATCCGCCAGGCTAAGCCCTTGTCCGACAGATTGAATTTCAAATTTCCCAAAGCGTGTGTCGCCATAGTATGTACCACCTTACGCATCGAAAGGGATTGCGGGCGCGCCGTTTTTTGGCTAATGGCAAAGACCGCCCGATAACTACTTAATGCCATTACAAGCATACATCATATGTGCCAAGCTGTCAATCGTTTCGGAATAAAAAAATGAAATTTTGTCACATTCTTAATTAATAGAAATTCATATATAGAAATATTATTGCAAAAAATATACCAAAAAATCAAATTCTTCCATTGCCTCAAATCGGGTCGTGTGCTATAATACCGATATTAAGAAGTGGAGCCTTGCGCCTGTGCGCGAGGCAGATCCATGGAGGGAAGCAATATGTCCAACAAACCCGCAAAAGGCATTCGTATCGGGAATTATCGCATCACGCCGCTGGGCATCGCGGTGCTGGCCGCGCTGCTGGTGATCCTCATTGCGGCGATCGTGCTGGTGGTGTTCCATCCGTTCGGCGGCAGTCCGGACGCCACGGTTTCCAGCGTGATCCCGGACGCGCCCGTCGCGACTGACGGCGCGGAAGGCGGCCTGGAGGCCACGCCGGCGCCCACGCCCACGCCGGTGCCCACGCCCACGCCGCAGCCCGAGCCCCGCAGCGCCACCATTCGCTCGCTGGGCGAGATCGCCATGCAGCAGAACCTGCTGCGCGCCGCCGTGAGCGAAAATACCTTCGATTTCAGCGGCATGTTCTCTGAAATCGCCGACGTCATCGGCGACGCGGACTACACCGTGGCCGACGTCGAGGGCACCCTCGGCGGCACCACCGAGTATTCCGGCACCACCAAGATGGTGACACCGCCCGCGCTGATCGGCGCGCTGAAGGATTGCGGCGTCGACATGCTGATGCTGGCGAACGACCACGCCCTGGACGGCGGCTGGGCCGAGCTGCAGGCAACGGTGGCCAACTGCCAGAGCGAGGGCATGGACTATGTGGGCGCGGCGGCCTCCGCCGAGGAGCGCTCCACCCCCGTCATTCGGGAGCTGAACGGCATCAACGTGGCCTTCCTGGCCTACACCGAGAGCCTGAACGGCAACGAGAAGAACGCCGATCCCGCCGCGACCGAATACGGCGTGAACCTGATCTCCAAGTCCAACGCGAAGAAGGATATCGAGAACGCCCGCGCCGCCGGCGCCGACGTGATCGTGGCCTATTGCAGCTGGGGCGAGATGCTGAAGCAGAGCCCCACCGAGACCGAGGTGCAGATCGCCAAGAAGCTGGCCGAGTGGGGCGTGGACGTGATCATCGGCTACAACCCGCACGTGGTACAGCCCGCGATGTGGCTGGAAAACAAGGATGCCGACGGCAACGTGCGCCGCACGCTGTGCCTGGGCGCGACGGGCAACTTCCTGTCCGACCAGTACGGCCAGTATGACAACGGCGTGATCTTCCAGTTCACCATCCAGGAGACGGAGGAATACGGCAAGTTCATCATCACCAGCCCCGTCTACATCCCCACCTTCGTGTGGCGCGCCGAGACCGAGGACGGCAAGTATGACTATCACACCCTGGCCGTGGGCCAGTGGCTGGACACCGAGCCGGAGGGCATGGCCTACGCCGATGCCGCGCGCATGCGCCAGGTCTGGGCCGACGTCCAGAAGGTGATGGGCACCGATGTCGCCACCGTCGCGGCGGAATAAACCAACAGACAAACCTCAGCGCCGTGCCTATGCGCGGCGCTGTTTTATGGGTGATCATCGATGAGCTTTGCCAATGATCTTTTGACCTGGTATGACGCCAACGCCCGCACCCTGCCCTGGCGGGGCGAGCGCGATCCCTATCGCATCTGGCTGAGCGAGATCATGCTGCAGCAGACCCAGACGCAGACCGTGAAGGGCTACTACGCCCGATTCCTCGAGCGCTTCCCGGACGTGTTCGCGCTGGCGGCGGCGGACGAGGAGTCCGTGCTGAAGCTGTGGGAGGGGCTGGGCTATTACTCCCGGGCGCGGAACCTGCACGCCGCGGCGAAGGCGGTTGCGAACGGGCGCGACGGCGCGTTTCCCACGGATGCCGCGGGGCTGAGGCAGTTGCCGGGCATCGGTCCCTACGCCGCGAACGCCATCGCCTCCATCGCCTACGGCGAACCGGTGCCGGCGCTGGACGGCAACCAGGCGCGGGTGCTCTCCCGGGTGCTGGCCTGGGAGGAAGCGCTGCGCACGCCCTTCGACCTCCTCGAACCGGCGACCGGGCTGATCTCCAGGGAGCGCCCCGGCGACTACAACCAGGCGCTGATGGACCTGGGCGCGTCCGTCTGCCTGCCAAAGCGGCCCCACTGCGGAGACTGCCCCGTGGCGGCGCACTGCGAGGCGCTGAAGGAAGAAGCGCAGGAGGATTTCCCCCACAAGAGCGCGCCGGTTCCGAAGAAGGAGGAGGACTGGTCAATCCTGCTGGTGTTCGCCGGCGACAAGCTGCTGGCGCACCGACGGCCGAAGGGCTTGCTGGGCGGGCTGTATGAGTTTGCCGCCGTCCCCGGCCATTTTGACCGGGCGGAGTTGTCGGACGCATTGACCCGGCAGGGCTTCGGAGGCGTCAGGATCCTGGACAGGCTGCCCGATGCCAGGCACGTGTTCACCCACCGCGTCTGGCGGATGCGGGGCTGGACGGCGTCCTGCGAATCCTTCCCCGAGGACTTCCTCCCCGTCGACTCAGGCGCCCTCGCCGCCCTCCCCTTCCCCTCCGCCCTGCGCGTGTATCGCGGGATCGCGGAGGAGCTGATCCGGGGATAACGGAAGGGAATGTCTCAAAACGGACAGATCCTTCGCTTCGCTCAGGATGACATGAATCGCACTCGTTGTCATCCTGAGCGGAGCGAAGGATCTTTGCGCAGCGTCAACAGGCTGCCTGATACCAATCTCTCCAGCTCCGCGAAGGGCCTTTTTTTATTTCATCCTTTACCTGTAATAGTCCACCGCGCCGCGGAACATGCCGTTGTCGTAGTTGCCGGGGACGTTCACGTACAGCGGCACGTCGAAGCCCACGCGCTCGCTGTGCGCCATCTTGCCGAACACGCGGCCGTCGGGAGACGTGATGCCCTCGATGGCGTTGCAGGAGCCGTTGGGATTGCACAGGATGTCCATCGTGGGATCGCCCTTTTCATCGCAATACTGGGTGGCGACCTGCCCGTTCGCGGCCAGGCGCGCGATCACCTCGTCGGAGGCGATGAACTTGCCCTCGCCGTGGGAGATGGGCGCCAGATGCACGTCGCCCACACGGGTGTGCATCAGCCAGGGGCTCTTGTTGCTGGCCACGCGAGTGCGCACCAGGCGGGACTGATGCCGGCCGATGTCGTTGAAGGTCAGCGTGCACTCGGTGCAATCGTCGGCCTCGCGGATCTCGCCATAGGGCACCAAGCCCAGCTTCACCAGCGCCTGGAAGCCGTTGCATATGCCGCCCATCAGGCCGTCTCGTTCGTTCAGCAGCGCGTGCACCCGCTCCCGCAGCAGCGGGTTGCGGAAGAACGCCGTGATGAACTTGCCGGAGCCGTCCGGCTCGTCGCCGCCGGAGAAGCCGCCGGGGATGAATATGATCTGGCTGCGGTCGATGGCCTCGGCAAAGGCCGTCACAGACTCCGCGACCGCCCGGGCCGTCAGGTTGCGAATGACCATGATCTCGGGCACCGCGCCCGCCTTGATGAAGGCGCGGGCGGTGTCGTATTCGCAGTTCGTGCCCGGGAACACGGGGATCAGCACCCGCGGCTTCGCCACCGGGCTGGCCGGGCACACACGGTCCTTCGCCTCGAAGCAGCAGGGCGTCGGGGAGACGAAGTCCTTCTTCACCGTGGCCGGGAACACGCCGTTCAAGCGGCTCTCGTAGAGGGCCTCCAACGCGTCGGCGGAAACGCTCTCGCCGCCCAGCGCGAACACGCGCTCCCGGGTGACGTGGCCGATCACGCCCTCGGCGTCCGCCTCATCGGCGTATTCCACCAGGAAGCTGCCATACCGGGCGTCGAACAGGTTTTCATCCGTGTCAAACGCCACGCCAAAGCCGTTGCCCAGCGCCATGCGGAAGGCCGCGGCGGCCGCGCCGCCCTTCCCCACCGCGTACACGGCGATGGCCTTGCCGGAGCGCAGCAGGCCGGTGACCTTCTCAAACAGCGCCTTCTGGCTCGACGGGTCGGGGATGCCGCTTTCGCGATAGTCGCTCTTCAGCCAGCCAATGGCGCTGCCCGCCCGCTTGAACTCGCCGGAGCGGATGTCCTTCGCCGGGCACACGCCCACCGCGAAGGAGACCAGCGTCGGGGGCACATGGATGTCCTCAAAGGAGCCGGACATGCTGTCCTTGCCGCCGATGGCCGCCGCGCCAAAGTCCAGCTGGGCCTCCAGGGCGCCCAGCAGCGCCGACAGGGGCTTGCCCCAGGCGTCCGGGCCGGTCATGCGCTCAAAGTACTCCTGGAAGGTGAGGTGCACGTTTTCGGTGCCGTTGCCCGCGGCCACCAGCCTGGCGATGGAATCCACCACGGCCAGGTACGCGCCGCGCCACGGGCTCTTCTCGCTGACGGCGGGATCGAAGCCGTAGGCCATCACGCTGGCGGTGTCGCTCTCGCCGCCCTCCACCGGGATCCGGCTGGCCATGGCCTGGATGGGCGTCAGCTGCCGCGCGCCGCCAAAGGGCATCAGCAGGGACGAAGCGCCGTTGGTGGAGTCAAAGCGCTCGGCCAGGCCCCGCTGGGAGCAGAGGTTCAGGTCCGAGGCCATGGCCCGCATGCCCTCGGCAAAGCCGGTTTGCACGGGGGCGTCCGACTTGTCCTGGCCGGTCACATGGGCGACGGTGCGCTTGGGCGCGCCGTTGGAATTCAGGAATTCGCGGGAGACGTTCACGATCTCCGCGCCGTTCCAGTGCATCACGAGGCGCGGTTCGGCGGTGACGACGGCCACGCGGGTGGATTCCAGGTTTTCCGAATCCGCCAGGGCGCGGAAGGCGTCCACGTCCTCCGCCGCCAGCACCACGGCCATGCGCTCCTGCGATTCGGAGATGGCCAGCTCCGTGCCGTCCAGGCCCTCGTACTTGCGTGGCACGGCGTTCAGGTCGATCGAAAGGCCATCGGCCAGCTCGCCGATGGCGACGGACACGCCGCCTGCGCCGAAGTCGTTGCAGCGCTTGATCATGCGCACGGCCTGCTCGTTGCGGAACAGCCTCTGCAGCTTGCGCTCCTCGGGGGCGTTGCCCTTCTGCACCTCCGCGCCGCAGGTCTCCAGGCTCTCATGGGTGTGGGCCTTGCTGGAGCCGGTCGCGCCGCCGCAGCCGTCGCGGCCCGTGCGGCCGCCCAGCAGGATCACCACGTCGCCGGGCGCGGGCACCTCGCGGCGCACCACGTCCGCTGGCACCGCGCCCACCACCGCGCCGATCTCCATGCGCTTGGCGGCATAGCCGTCGTGATAGATCTCTTCCACCAGGCCTGTGGCCAGGCCGATCTGGTTGCCGTAGCTGGAATAGCCCGCCGCGGCGGTGGTGACCAGCTGGCGCTGGGGCAGCTTGCCGGGAATGGTCTCGGAGACGCTGCGGGTGGGATCCGCCGCGCCGGTGATGCGCATGGCCTGGTACACGTAGCCGCGCCCGGACAGCGGGTCGCGGATCGCGCCGCCGATGCAGGTGGCCGCGCCGCCGAAGGGCTCGATCTCGGTGGGATGGTTGTGGGTCTCGTTCTTGAACAGCAGAAGCCACTTCTGCTGCTCGCCGTGCACGTCCACGTCCATGCGGATGGTGCAGGCGTTGATCTCGTCGCTCTCGTCCAGGTCGGTGAGCAGGCCCTTGGCCTTGAGGTACTTCGCGCCGATGGTGGCGATATCCATCAGGCAGACGGGCTTGGAGCGGTTCAGCTCCCCGCGCACGGCCAGGTAGCGCCGGTAGGCGGCCTCGACGTCCGCGTCCTCGAAGGTCACGTCGCCCAGCTCCGTCAGGAACGTGGTGTGGCGGCAGTGATCGGACCAGTAGGTGTCGATCATGCGGATCTCGGTGAGGGTCGGGTCGCGGTGCTCACCCCTGAAGTAGGTCTGGCAGAAGGCGATGTCCGCCGCGTCCATGGCGAGGCCGTACCGCTTGATGAAGTCCGAAAGCTGGGCCTCGGTATAGTCGATGAAGCCGGTCATGGTCTGCACCGTGGTGGGGATGGCGTAGTCCGCGCGCAGGGTCTCCACCTCGGCAAGGGACGCCTCGCGGCGCTCCACCGGGTTGATGACATGCTTCTTCACGGCCTCGACGTCCGCCGCGCTGAGATCGCCCGCGAGGATGTAGACCGTGGCGGTACGCACGTCCGGGCGCTCGCACTGGGCCGACAGCTGGATGCACTGGGCCGCGGAATCCGCCCGCTGGTCGAACTGGCCGGGCAGGTATTCCGCCGCGAAGATCGCGCCGTCATAGTCGGGCAGTGCGCGATAGACCTCGTCCACCATCGGCTCGGAGAACACGTTGGAAACGGCCTGC
This sequence comes from uncultured Eubacteriales bacterium, assembly GCA_902799045.1. GTDB lineage: Bacteria > Bacillota > Clostridia > Christensenellales > Aristaeellaceae > UBA2862. The sequence continues at coordinate 137,674 of CADBZH010000001.1, read as the reverse complement.
TCAAACAGCGCCGGGTCGATGTTCTCCACATCGTAGCGGTTCAGGATGCGCACGCCGGAGAGGCCCTCGATGCCCAGGAAGGATTTCAGCTCCTCATACAGCGCCGCGGCCTCGTGATCGAACCCGGGCTTCTTCTCTGCGTAGATGCGATAGACCATGTCAGTTCTTCTCCTTATTCAGTAATGTCAGCGCCCTCTTGCCGATGTCGCGGCGATAGATCATGCCGTCCCACTTCACCTGGTCGGCGGCGGCATAGGCCTTTTCGATGGCGGTCTTAAGGTCGTCCGCCGTGCAGGCGACGCCCAGCACGCGGCCGCCGGCGGTGACGAGGTTGTCGTCGGCGTCCAGGGCCGTGCCGCTGTGGTAGACGCAGGCCATGGCTTCGGCGCTTCCGAGGTCGATGGCCTTGCCCTTTTCATACTTGCCGGGATAACCGCCGCTGGCCAGCATCACGCAGCAGGCCGCGCCATCCGAAAACGCCACGTGCGTGTCCGCCAGGGTCTCGTTCTCCACGGCGAGCATGATGGTGAGCAGGTCGCTCTTCAGAAGCGGCAGCACCACCTGGGTCTCCGGATCGCCGAAGCGACAGTTGTACTCGATCACCTTCGGGCCGTCCTTCGTGACCATCAGGCCGAAGTAGAGGCAGCCCTTGAAGGGACAGCCCTCGGCGTTCATGGCCGCGACGGTGGGCAGGAAGATCTCCTTCATGCAGCGCTCGGCCACGTCCGGGGTGTAGCAGGGGTTCGGGGCGATGGTGCCCATGCCGCCGGTGTTGGGGCCGACGTCGCCGTCCCCCACCCGCTTGTGGTCCATGGACGACACCATGGGCTTCACCACGTGGCCGTCCGTGAAGGCGAGCACGGAGACCTCCGGGCCCTCCAGGTATTCCTCCACGACGATGCGGCTGCCCGACGCGCCGAACGCGCCCTCCAGCATGGCGGCCTTCACGGCGGCCTCGGCCTCCGCGCGGCTCATGCAGATCGTGACGCCCTTGCCCAGCGCCAGGCCGTCGGCCTTCACCACCACGGGGATCTGGCAGGTCTTCACGTATTCCAGTGCCCTGTCCGCGTCGTCGAACACCTCGTAGGCCGCGGTGGGGATGCCGTACTTCTTCATCAGGTTCTTGGCGAACACCTTGCTGGCCTCGATGCGGGCGGCGGCGGCGTTCGGGCCGAAACACTTCACGCCCAGCGCGTGCAGCCGGTCCACGCAGCCCAGCGCCAGCGGATCGTCCGGCGCAACCACGGCGAAATCCACCGGGTTGTCGCGCACATAGTTCACGATGCCGTCGATGTCCGTGGCCTTGATCGGCACGCATCGGGCGTCCTTCGCGATGCCCGCGTTGCCCGGCAGGCAGGTGACGGACTCCACCTGCGCGTTTTCCTTCAGCTTCTTGATGATGGCGTGCTCGCGTCCGCCGCCGCCGACGACCAGTATCTTCATTTTTCATCCTCCACAAGCGCAAAGTGTCTTTCCAACAGGCGAAGCGTCTCCTCCGGCGCGCGGGCGTCGTCCCGCTTCAGCACGAAAAAGCCGCTGTTTTCCAGTCTTCGATAGTTTTCGGGGCTGTTGATCCGCTCCAGGACGGCGCGATAGTTCGCCATCGTCGCCTGCGGATCCTCGGCCTCCAGGATCTTTTGATAGATGAACTGCTTCTCCGCGTCCTCGCGCTCGAAGAAGCGGCGGACGGAGATCTCCGGGTCCGCCAGCATCACCGCCACATGGCGGTAATCCGAGATCGCGTGCAGCGCCTCCGGGGAAAGCTGGGTGTCCACGAACACCTTTTTCCCGCCCTCGGTGCGGCGGATCAGCTCGATCAGCTCCAGCCCCGAGCCCTCCTCGGCGCAGCCGTAGAGCCACGCCTCATACTGCTCCGGGGTCCGGTTCACGAACTCCTGCCAGTCGGACATGGTTTCAAAGTAGCACAGGTTCGGCTGGTGCTCCGGGTCGATCAGATGGAACAGGTCCTCGGTGTAGTTCTCGCGGCACCAGACGCCGTGCTTTTCCGCCAGCATGCACACCATGGTGGACTTGCCGGCATAGGCCGTGCCGGTGATGAAGTAGCAGTCCTTCAGGAGCCTGCGCAGGAGATTGTTCTGTATTTCCATGAAACGACCCCATCCGTCACGGCCTTCCCAGGGGTGAAGCCAATTTGCACCGGGCTTCCAAAGACCGGCTTCTCGGCCTTTCACCGACCGCACCGACGTCCCTTCGTCGTCACAGCCAGGATTCCGGGGCCGAAAGGCCGCGCTTTGAAAGCCCAGTCAGGAGTGTGGAGAGTGACAACCCCTCCGCCTCGCAGCGCTCAGCCCCTCCCCTTACACAGGGGAGGCTTCTGGCGCAAGTATCCGGCGGCTTCCCTGTGTAAGGGGGGGCTGTCGCCGCAGGCGACTGAGGGGTCGTCTCCCAGTGCTTCATCAGTGGTGGAACAGGCGGATGCCCGTGAAGGCCATGGCGATGCCGTACTCGTTGCACTTCTCAATCACCAGGTCGTCGCGGATGGAGCCGCCGGGCTCGGCGATGCAGGTGACGCCGCTGCGGTGGGCGCGCTCGATGTTGTCGCTGAAGGGGAAGAAGGCGTCAGAGCCCAGGGCCACGTCGGTGACGGTGTCCAGGTAGGCGCGCTTTTCCTCGCGGGTCAGCGGCTCGGGGCGCTCGGTGAACAGGCGCTGCCAGTTGCCCTCGCCCAGCACGTCCTCCCAGTCCTCGGAGATGTAGACGTCGATGGCGTTGTCGCGGTCGGGGCGGCCCAGGTCCTCCCTGAAGGGCAGGTTCAGCACCTTTTCATGCTGGCGCAGGTGCCAGTTGTCGGCCTTGCCGCCCGCCAGGCGGGTGCAGTGGATGCGGCTCTGCTGGCCCGCGCCCACGCCGATGGCCTGGCCGTCCTTCACGTAGCAGACGGAATTGGACTGGGTGTACTTCAGGGTGATCAGTGCCACCAGCAGGTCGCGCTTCTGGGCGTCGGTGAGGGTCTTGTTCTCGGTGACGACATTGGAGATCATCTCGTTGTTGATCTCCAGCGCCTGCCGGCCCTGCTCGAAGGTGATGCCGAACACCTGCTTGCGCTCGATCTCATCGGGCACATAGTCCGGGTCGATCCGGATGATGTTGTAGCCGCCCTTGCGCTTCTCCTTCAGGATGGCCAGCGCCTCGTCGGTGTAGCCGGGGGCGATGACGCCGTCGGACACCTCGTGGCGGATCAGCTGGGCTGTGGGCACGTCGCAGACGTCGGAAAGGGCGATGAAATCCCCGAAGGAGGACATGCGGTCCGCGCCGCGGGCCCGGGCATAGGCGCAGGCCAGCGGGGAAAGCTCCATGTCCATGGGCACGAAGTAGATCCTGCGCAGCACGTCCGTCAGCGGATTGCCAATGGCGGCGCCGGCGGGGCTGACGTGCTTGAAGGAGGCGGCGGCGGGCATGCCGGTGGCCTTCTTCAGCTCGCTCACCAGCTGCCAGCTGTTCAGCGCGTCGAGGAAATTGATGTAGCCGGGACGGCCGTTCACGACCTCCAGGGGCAGCTCGCCGCCTTCAAAGAAGATGCGGGAAGGCTTCTGGTTGGGGTTGCAGCCATACTTCAGTTGGATTTCATGAGCCATGGTATCTTCCCTCCGTATTCCTTACGCGTTCGCGTTGATGATCTTGGTGTCGGTCCGGCCGGTCTTCAGGTCGCGGGTACAGACCCACAGCGAGACGCGGTTGTCGGCGTTCAGGCCCGCCCAGATGGCGTCGGCGATCTCAAAGGCGCTGTGATTGCCGATGGCCACGGTCTCCGGGTCGCCGGTGAAGGACGGAATGGGGTTGCCGTCGTTCAGGTAGGTGTGCAGGAAGTAGCCCTTCCCCGCCTCCACCTTCTCCATCTCCCAGAACACGCGGTGGCAGCAGCTGCCCTCGGCGTCCCCGGCGCGGAGGATGGCCATGTCGAGGCTGAAATCGCCGTCCGCGAAGGTGGCCATGGCGCTGACGCGGGGCGTGAAATTCGGGGCGTCCGGCTCGAATTCGCGGGTGCGCAGGGCGTCGGCGAAGGTCGCGTCCTCGGCCACGTAATCGTAGATCGTGTCGGTCTGGTCACCGTTGGTGACGATCACCTTGTTGTCGATGGTGCGCACCGGCGAATAGATGATGAGGCTGGGGTCCACCATCTTCGAGGGATCAAAGGCCTCGGTACGGATGCCGCCGGGCTGCTCCACGAACACGCGGTTGCGGCTGTTCACGCTGCGGCCCATGATGAAATAGGCCATCACGGCGCGCTGTCCGTCCGCGCTCTTGCCCACGATGATGCCGCGGCCGGGATAGGTGGTCGCGCCGACGGCCTTGCATGCTGAAACGATCATATCAATGTCCTCCTTAAAAGCAGGGTACAAATTGCATCGGGAACCCGTGAAACCCGAAGGGATTGCTTCAACCCTTTTCCGTTCCCAATTTTTCCGCGACTTCCTCGGCGGCGCGGGGCAGCAGGATCCACTCGGCCTGCTCCATCACGCGCCTTTGCAGCGTCTCGGGGGTATCGTCGGGCAAGATGTCGACGGCCTTCTGGGCGATGATGCGCCCGCCGTCGGGAATCTCGTTCACATAGTGCACCGTCGCACCGGTCACCTTCACGCCATAGTCCAGCGCGGCGCGGTGGACGCGAAGGCCGTAGTAGCCCTCGCCGCAGAACGACGGGATCAGCGCCGGATGCACGTTGATGATGCGGTCCGGCCAGCGCTTCACGAACTCTGCGGACAGGATCGCCATGAACCCGGCCAGGACCAGCATGTCGATGCCGTGCGCCGAGAGGACAACCTGCAGCCGCGCCTCGAAGTCCGCGCGCGGCTGGCCCTTCTCCCGCAGGCAGACCGCCGTCTCGATGCCCGCCGCCTCGGCGCGCTTGAGGGCGTAGGCCCCGGCGTTGTTGGAGACGACCAGCGCCAGTTCCCCGTGGGGCAGCTCCCCGCGGTTCGCCGCGTCGATCAGCGCCTGGAGGTTGGTGCCGCCGCCGGACACCAGCACCGCGATGCGCGTTTTCATACCAGCGTCACCCGTTCCTCTCCGGCCACGACCTCGCCGATGACGCGGGCGTCCTCGCCGTTGGCCTTCAGCACGCGCACGGCCTCGTCCGCCTGGTCGGCGGGCACGGTCAGGCACATGCCGATGCCCATGTTGAACGTGTTGTACATGTCGCGCATGGGGATGCGGCCGGCGTCGGCGATGCGGTCAAACAGCGGCGTGGCGCCGATCCGCTTCAGGTCGATGCAGGCGGTGAGCCCGTCGGGCAGGCTCCGCGGAATGTTCTCATAGAAGCCGCCGCCGGTGATGTGGCTGACGGCCTTCACCGTCACCTTCTCCGCCAGCGCCAGCACGGGCTTGACGTAGATGCGCGTGGGCTCCAGCAGCGCCTCGCCCAGGGTCTTGCCCAGGTCGTCGCAGTAGAAGTCCAGCCCGCCGTTCTCCACGTCGAACACCTTGCGCACCAGTGAGAAGCCGTTGCTGTGCACGCCAGAGGAGGGCAGGCCGATCAGCGCGTCCCCGGCGACAACGGAGGCGGGCTCGAAGATCTTCGCCTTGTCCACCACGCCCACGGAGAAGCCCGCCAGGTCGTACTCGTCCACCGGATAGAAGCCCGGCATTTCGGCCGTCTCGCCGCCGATCAGCGCGCAGCCCGCCTGGACGCAGCCCTCGGCCACGCCCGAGACGATGCTGGCGATCTTCTCCGGCACGTTCTTACCGCAGGCGATGTAATCGAGGAACGTGAGGGGCTTCGCGCCGCAGCACACGATGTCGTTGACGCACATGGCCACACAGTCGATGCCCACGGTGTCGTGCTTGTCCATCAGGAACGCCAGCTTCAGCTTCGTGCCCACGCCGTCGGTGCCGCTGACCAGCACGGGCCGCTGTATGCCTGTCAGATCCAGCTCAAACAGCCCGCCGAAGCCGCCGATGCCGCTGACCACGCCGGGAATGTTCGTGCGGGCGATGTGCTGTTTCATCAGCTCGACCGCCCTGTAGCCCGCGGTGATGTCCACGCCCGCCGCGGCGTAGCTTTCGGAACGGGAAATGGTGTTAGCCATGTAGTTGCCTCCATTTGAATTGATACTGCTTTTTGAGCGATGAGTGTGGCGTTGAGGCGCAAATCCTGACGGATTTGTCGGGATGATACGCTGCCGCGCGGCAGCCGCATCCTTCAGCTCCTCACGCCTCACTCCGCTCTCCTCACTCCTCGACGCCCCGCTCGAACCGGGTCTTGTCCGGAACCTTGGGGGGCGTGCAGGGATACTTGCCGTCAAAGCAGGCGGTGCAGAAGCCCTCGGTGTTCTCGGCCAGCTTGTGGGCGTTCTCGCAGGAGAGGTAGCCCAGGGAATCGACGCCGATGATGTCGCGCACCTCTCCCACCGTGCGGTTCCAGGCCACCAGGTGGTCCTGGCTGTCCACGTCGGTGCCGTAGTAGCAGGGATAGAGGAAGGGCGGCGCGGAGGAGCGCATGTGCACCTCGGTGGCCCCGGCCTCGCGAAGCAGCTTCACGATGCGGGCGCAGGTGGTGCCGCGCACGATGCTGTCGTCCACCAGCACGACCCGCTTGCCCTTCACCGTGGCGGAGACCGGATTCAGCTTGATGCGCACCAGGTTCTCGCGGTCGGACTGGGTGGGCTGGATGAACGTGCGGCCGATGTACTTGTTCTTGATGAAGCCGATGCCATAGGGGATGCCGGAGGTCTTGGCATAGCCGATGGCGGCGTCCAGGCCGCTGTCCGGCACGCCGATCACCACGTCGGCGTTCACCGGATGCTCCAGCGCCAGGAAGCTGCCGGCCCGCTGGCGCGCCATGTGCACGCTGGAGCCGTCCACCACGGAATCCGGACGGGCGAAGTAGATGTATTCGAACACGCACAGCGATTTCGGGCACTTGCCCACGTGGCTGTCGTCGCTGCGCAGGCCGTTCTTGTCCACGATCACCACCTCGCCGGGCAGCACGTCGCGCACAAATTGGGCTCCCACCGCGTCCAGGGCGACGGTCTCGGAGGCGAACATGATGCTGCCGTCCGAGCGCTTGCCGATGCAGAGCGGATGGAAGCCGTGGGGATCGCGCGCGGCGATCAGCTTCGTCGAGGACATCACCACGAAGGAATAGGCGCCGTCCAGGCGGTCCATGGCCTTGGAGACGGCCTCCTCGATGGAGTCGCTCTTCAGCCGTTCGCGGATGATGACGTGGGCGATGATTTCGGAATCACTGGTCATGTGGAAGATGGAGCCGTTCATCTCCAGCTCCTCCCGCAGCTCGCCGGCGTTGGTAAGGCTGCCGTTGTGGGCCAGGGACATCAGGCCCTTGCAGTGGTTCACCACGATGGGCTGGGCGTTCTGCACGGGATTGATGCCCGCCGTGCCGTAGCGCACGTGGCCCAGGGCCATGTTGCTCGTGCCCAGATAGTCCATCACGTCCTTGGTGAACACGTCCTCCACCAGGCCCGCGTCCTTGTGGGTGCGCAGGCGGCCCTTCTCATTCACCGTGATGCCCGCGCTCTCCTGGCCGCGATGCTGCAGGGCGAACAGCGCATAGTAACAATCGGAGGCCAGTGCCGCGTGCTCGGGGCTGTAGATGCCGAAAACGCCGCATTCTTCGTGGATATGCTTCATATAGACTCCTTTAGACTCCTTATCTGATGTCCTTGGTACCAATCCAGTGTTCAGAATTCAGCGAATGGCCGTTTTGTCCAGGCGCTGAACCCTGCATTCCGTTTACTTGCTCATCAGCCTGCGCATGACCTCGTTGTAGGCGTCCTCGACGCCGCCCAGGTCGCGGCGGAAGCGATCCTTGTCCAGCTTTTCGCCGGTGTCCTTGTCCCAGAAGCGGCAGGTGTCGGGGCTGATCTCGTCGGCCAGCACGATGGTGCCGTCCGCGAGGCGGCCGAACTCCAGCTTGAAGTCCACCAGCGTGATGTTCAGGCCCAGGAAGTACGCCTTCAGCACCTCGTTCACCTTGAAGGCATATTTTTCGATCAGGTCGATCTCCTCCGCCGTGGCCAGCTTCAGCGCCAGCGCGTGATAGCGGTTCAGCAGCGGGTCGCCCAGGTCGTCATTTTTATAGGAAAACTCGATCGTCGGCGCGTCGAAAACGATGCCCTCCTCCACGCCGTAGTGCTTGGCGAAGGAGCCGGCGGAGATGTTGCGGATGATGACCTCCAGCGGCACGATGGAAACCTTCTTCACCAGCGTGTCGCGGTCGCTCAGCTCCTTGACGAAGTGGGTCGGCACGCCATGCTGCTCCAGCATCTGCATCAGCATGTTGCTCATGCGGTTGTTGATCGCGCCCTTGCCGACGATCGTGCCCTTCTTGAGGCCGTTGAAGGCGGTGGCGTCATCCTTGTAGGAGACGATGTACAGGTTTTCGTCCGCGGTCGCGTAGACCTTCTTGGCCTTGCCCTCGTAGAGCTGAGCGAGCTTTTCCATGGTAATGATCCTCCTTGATGGTTTTTCGCTTTGATACGTTGTTTAGAGTGTGCTGTATTCGGCAGAAATCGCCGCGTCCTTCGCCAGCACCTTCGCGGTCTGTGCGGCGCGGTAGTCGGCGAAGCGCCCGGCCAGCGCCTCGTCGGAGAGGGCGAGGATCTGGGCGGCCAGCAGCGCGGCGTTGGTCGCGCCGTCGATGGCCACGGTGGCCACCGGCATGCCCGAGGGCATCTGCACGGTGGAGAGCAGCGCGTCCAGCCCGTCCAGCGTGGATGACTTCATCGGAATGCCGATCACCGGCAGGATCGTGTTCGCGGCCATGGCGCCGGCCAGGTGGGCCGCCTTGCCCGCCGCGCAGATCAGCACGCCGTAGCCCTCGTCCGCGGCGCCGCGGGCAAACTGCGCCGCCGGCTCCGGCGTCCGGTGGGCGGAAATCACGCGCACCGCGAAGGGAATCTCCAGCGCCTTCAGCGCGTCCATCGCGCCCTTCAGCGCGGGCAGGTCGCTGTCGCTGCCCATGATGATGGCAACCTTCTTCATGTTATCCTCCGTCTCTTGTCGCTTTGGGGCAAAATATAGGACAATCCGAAATGGATTGCCCGCCGGACGGCCGTCACGGCGCGCCTCCTTTGCGTTTCTCAACGCCTAAAGTATAGTCCCGACGCCGCCACAAGTCAAGTTGAATTCCGAATATTTAACCTCTGGAATTTCCGAACGTTCGTGTTTTTATGTTACGAGAATTGAAATCTTTACTTTTTCCCATGAATCCGTCAGAAAACCCGAACATTCAATATGTTTGCAACCGTTGCCATCGTGCTTCTCACGCGCCCTTTTTGTTTTAGGCAATTCGCACAGCTTGCGCCTCGATAATCTGACAGCTTTGGATAGGGCATTAAGCCGGGCCCACCGCCGCGCAACAATCGCAAAGGCATAAATATACATCAATTCTGCCGGTTTTATGCGTTTTACGCCGGTTTTTCACGCCCATTACGGTTAATATTCCATTTTTTGCACAATGAAAATTTAAAACTGCGCGACAATCACAGCGAAAGGAAAACAGCTTTAGCGGAGACGGGACGAAGCGCAAAAACCGCCGCGCGATGCTTCGCGCAGCGGTTTTCCATTGCCTGTTCGGATCATTCCGCCTCGGTGTCGTCCGGCTCCTCGAACTCGACGGTCTCGATGGCGACGTCCTCGGGGATCTCCGTCACGGCTTCCGCCTTCACGGCGGCGGCCTTCACGGCCTCCTCCACCTTCCGCTCGGCGTCCTCGGGGGTCACGCCCTCCAGGTCTCCCTTGATCTGTTCAAAGGTATCCTGCACCTTGGCGGCGATGTCATTCAGGCCCGCGCCGACGCTCTCGATGGCGTCCCTGGCGGCCTCCCCGCCCTTGTCGGCGGCCTCCCTGGCATCGTCGGCGGCCTGCTGCAGCGCGTCGGCGGCTTCGGTCCTGGCCTCCTCGACGGCTTCCTTCTTCTCGGCGAGCTTGCTCTGGAAGTAGTCGTGGATCGAATCCGTGCCGCTGCTCGCGCCGCGGATCTCGGCCACCTGGGCCTTCACCTCTTCGCTCAGCTCCTCGCGGATCTCCCGCGTCTTGTCCGAGGCTTCCGCACCTGCCCGGGCCTTCTCCGCCAGGTCCTTGGCGCCGTCGCCCATCTTGTCCAGCGCGTCCGCCACCGCGGGCTTGGCCTTCTCCGCCAGGTTCCTGGCGCCGTCGGCGACCTTTTCGAAGGTCTCCTCTACCGCCGGCTTCGCCTTTTCAAACAGGTCCTTCGCGCCTTCCACCGCCTTGCCGCCGACCTCCGACAGCTTCGATACCGCCTTGCCCAGTTCGTCCATGATGCCAGCCATGTAGAATGCCTCCTCATGTAAATACTATAGTAGTTAATTATATTATAACATATTTTGTCTTCCATTGCAAGGCATGCGGTTCATCCAAATCCCATGGGGATCAGGGAATTTCTTTCTCGCTAAAAATTAATCATTGCATTTTATAGTTTACCGTGTTATAATCCAAAAGTAACATCCAATTAGGAAGTGAGTCGTCCATGAAACAGCAGCGCACATTGGATCAGTCCTATATCAAGCGCCACAATATCGAGCGCCTGCTTACAACGCTGGAGCGCTGCCAGCCGGTCTCCCGCACGGAGCTGGCCCGGTTGACGGAGATGTCCTCTGCCAGCGTCACCCGCTTTGTCAGCGCCCTCGGCGCGCTGGGGCTGGTGAAGGAAGTGAGCGTGACGGACAGCGCGGGCCGGGGCCGCAAGGCCGTGAACCTGTGCATCGCGCCGGACGGCATGTACGCCCTCGGCTGCCACATCGACCCGAAGAGCCTGCGCGTCTGCCTGATGGATTTCAGCCGCCGCTCCCGCGCCGCCACGGAGGTTATCCTGCCGGTGGAGGATCGCGAGCCCCATCGCCTGGCCCAGCTGATCAAGGAGCAGGCCACGCGGCTGATGCCGGAGCATCCGGACCGGCTGCGCAGCTGCGGCATCAGCGTCTCCGGACGCATGGACGCCGAACACGGCATCGTCGGGGCCTCGAAGGTGTTCGGCTGGTCGAACCTGGACCTGGCGACGCCGCTCTCCGAGGTGCTGGAGATGCCGGTGCAGGTGGAAAACGACGTGCGCTCGTGCATCACGTGGGAGACCACGCGCCTGGGCATCAAGGACGCCATGAAGGACGCGGCCTACCTCTACCTCGGCCGCGCCGGCATCGGCTTCGCCTGCATGGTGGGCGGCCAGGTCGTGCGCGGATTGAACAACGCGGCCGGCGAGATCGAAGACGTGTACCTGAACATGAACGAGTGCCTGAACGAGCACCTGATGGAGATCAGCATGGTCGAGCGGGCCCGGCGCTTCTCCCCCTCCGTCTCCAGCATCAGCGATATCCTGAAGGCCCATCGCATGGGGCTGACCTGGGCGCGGCTGCTGATGGACGACTTTGTGAGCCACCTGAACATCGTGCTCCAGCTGGTGCGCGCCATACTCGACCCGCACTGCATCATCCTCGGCGGCGACATCACCGAGGCGCTGCGGGCCGTGCCGGGCATGCTGCCCGACGGCGACTACACCTTCGGCGAGCGCTTCGAGGACGCCTGCGCCCAGGGCGCGGCGGCCATCGCGCTGCAAAGCGCCCTGCACCAGCGCATCGACCTGGCCATGGAGGCCACCGGCGATGTGGATTGACCGATAAGCCAAATAAACGATGAAAAGAGAATAGAAATGAAACGATACCTGCTCGAAGTCTGCTGCGGCAGCGTTGAAGACGTGCTCCAGGCCGAAAGGGGCGGCGCGGACCGCGTCGAGCTGAATACCGGCCTGTTCCACGGGGGCCTGACTCCCTCCGTGGGCGAGCTGATCACCGCCAAGAAGCTCTCGAAGCTGCCCGTGATGACCATGGTGCGCCCGCGCCAGGGCGGTTTCCTCTACACCGACGCCGAGTATCAAACCGCCCTCGCGGACGCGGAGGCGCTGCTCGCCAACGGCGCGGACGGCCTGGTTTTCGGCTTTCTGAATGCCGACGGGACGCTGGACGAGGCCCGCACGAAGCAGCTGGCGCGGCTGGCCGGAAACCGGACGAAAGTGTTCCACCGCGCCATCGACGTGGTGGGCGACTGGAAGGCGACGCTCGGCAAGCTGATCGACATCGGCATCGACCGGGTGCTCACCAGCGGCCAGGCCCCGGACTGCTACTACGGCGCGGAGGTCATCCGGCAGATGATCGAGTTTGCCCAGGGCGCCATTGAGATCCTCCCCGGCGGCGGCGTGACCCTGCGCAACATGGACCGGATCATCGGGATCACCGGCTGCACCGCGATCCACGTTGCCAAATTCCGCCAGTACACCGACCCCTCCACCGCCGGAAACCCGGAGATCTACTACGGCGGCGCGCTGTATCCCCCGGAGGACCGCTACGACGTGATCGACGGCGACTACGTGGCCGCCGTTCGCGCCAGGCTGTAAACCAGATCTGCAAGGAGGCTTGCGCCATGAATCGCATCACCATCAATCCCAACCGAAGCGTCGGCACGATCAATCCCAATATCTACGGGCATTTTGCCGAGCATCTGGGCCGCTGCATCTACGGCGGCATCTTCGTGGGCAAGGGCAGCCCGATCCCCAACGTGAACGGCATGCGCACCGACGTGGTGGAGGCCCTGAAGGCCATCCGCGTGCCGGTGCTGCGCTGGCCCGGCGGCTGCTTTGCCGACGAATACCACTGGCGCGACGGCATCGGCCCGCAGGAGGGCCGCAAGCGCATGGTGAACACCCACTGGGGCCAGGTGGTGGAGGACAACTCCTTCGGCACCCACGAGTTCATGGAGCTATGCGCCCAGCTGGGCTGCGCGCCCTACATCACCGGCAACCTGGGCTCCGGCACCATCCGGGAGATGAGCGAGTGGGTGGAATACCTGAACAGTCCCGGCGATTCCACCGTGGTGCGCGAGCGCTGGGCTAACGGGCGCAAGGAGCCCTGGGGCGTGAAATACTGGGGCGTGGGCAATGAAAGCTGGGGCTGCGGCGGCAACATGCGGCCGGAATACTATGCCGACGAATACCGCCGCTACCAGACCTATTGCCGCAACTATCCCGGAAGCAGCCTCTATCGCGTGGCCTGCGGCCCGAACACCGACGACTACCGCTGGACCGAGGTGCTGATGGAGCGCGCGGGCCGCTTCATGGACGGCCTGAGCCTGCACTACTACAGCGTCACCGGCCCCACCTGGGAGGAGAAGGGCAGGGCGCTGACGTTCACCCGCGGCGAATACTACGAGCTGCTGAGCAAGGGCGCGTGGATGGAGACGCTGATCGAAAACCACGGCAAGATCATGGATCGCTTCGACCCGGAAAAGCGCGTCGGGCTGATCGTGGACGAGTGGGGCAGCTGGCACCGGGTCGAGGAGGGCACCAACCCCGGCTTCCTCTACCAGCAGAACACCATGCGCGACGCCATCCTGGCGGCCGTTCACCTGAACCTGTTCAACCGCCACTGCGACCGCGTGGCGATGAGCAACCTGGCCCAGACGGTGAACGTGCTGCAATCGGTGATCCTCACCGACGGCGACCGGATGGTGCTCACCCCCACCTGGCACGTGTACGACCTGTTCAAGGCCCACCAGGGCGCGGCGCTGGCAGACTGCTTCGTGGAGACGGACCAGGTCGGCGAGGGCAAGTGGCAGCTGGACCGCGTCAGCGCGTCGGCCTCCGTGAAGGACGGCGTCGTGACGCTGACCGTGGCGAACTGCTCGATGGACGAGGCCGCGGACGTGACCGTGAAGGTCCCCCACACGGGCAGGATCACCGGCCGCCTGCTCTCCGGCGAGGCCCACGCCTTCAACGATTTCGTAAGCAGCCCCGTGGCTTCCGCGCCCTATGCCGACTTCACGGCCGGGAAGGACGAGATCAGCCTGAGCCTGCCACCCTGCAGCGTGGCGGCGCTCACGATCGCGTGAACAGCCAGCGCGAAAGGCCCTGCCCCCGCTGCCTGCTGGAGGAGGTGCCGGGGGCGGAGGCGCTTGCGGCGCTGAACCGGCAGTGGATCGAAGCGCTGCCGCCGGAGCGAAGGGCCGGCGAAGCGGCCTACGCAGCGCGGCTTACGGCCTGCCGGCAATGCGAGCACCTTGCCGCGGGCAGCTGCGCGCTCTGCGGCTGCTATGTGGAGTATCGCGCCGCGCAGGCGGATCGCCGCTGCCCGGACGTGCCGAACCGATGGTAGCCCATCCAGCCTTCCCCTCGGGGAAGTTAGAGTGTGTTTCAAAATGCCGGAAGCGCATTTTAGAAACACACTCTATTTTCATGGAAGCTATTGCGTATTATTTAATTGCGTGTTATAATATTTACAAAGTAACGCAAGGGAGGGCTATCCATGTCCATGGAACAGATCCTGCAACCGGTCAAGGCGGACATCCTTTTGAACGTCACGAAGGGACACTTCGCCACGGGCCACAGCCACATCAACCACTACATCGACGTCACCCGTCAGAAATTCTGCCTCTCCGAGGCGCGCAAGGTGGCCATCGCGTTGGCGCGCGAATACAAACTGAACACGCTGATCGACACCATCCTCTGCCTGGACGGCACCGAGGTCATCGCCTCCTGCATGGCCAGCGAGATGACCAAGACCGGCTACATGAACATCAACCAGAACCAGGATATGAACGTCCTGACGCCGGAGCGCACCGTGGGCAGCCAGCTGATCTTCCGCGAGAACACCGCCCCGATGATCGCCGGGAAGAACGTGCTGATCATGATGGCGTCGGTTTCCACCGGCTACACCGCGAAATCTGCCATCGAAACCATCGCCTACTACGGCGGCCACGCCGTGGGCATCGCCAGCATCTTCGCCACCGTGGAGAGCATCGAGGGCCTGCCGGTGAGCGGCCTGTTCAACCCGAACGACCTGCCGGGCTACACCTCCTACGACGCCCACTCCTGCCCGCTGTGCAAGGCCGGACAGAAGCTGGACGCGCTGGTGAACAGCTTCGGGTATTCCAAGCTGTAGGCGGATTCCCGAACGGCGCTCTGTCCGTGAAAAAAGCCTTTCTGTGTAAGGGAAGGTGGCCGCAGGCCCGAGGAGTGCCCAAGCCTTCCCCCGATGGGGAAGGTGGCCGAGCGCAGCGAGGTCGGATGAGGTCCTTGAGGCCGTATTGAAATTTTTGGCGGTCTGCCCGTAAAACCCGGAAACATCGCTTTTGCACACGATGCGTGCAACGCGCTCGTTTCAGGGTTTTCGGTTGCAGACCGCCTTTTCCGATGGGGAACAGCGATAGAGGTATGATGATTATGTAGGGGCGCCATCTCGTGCGCGGTGCGGGAAGCGGTGCGCGCGCGATTCCGCTCTGCGGCGCCCGCCCAAAAACGAAGTGTTTTGGGTAACGACCTCATCCGTCTGGCCTGCGGCCAGCCACCTTCCCCATAGGGGAAGGCAAAGGGCGGGCGGCGCATCGCCGCCCCCGCGAAAAGAGGAGGCCCGGATTGCCACGTCGCTTCGCCGCGCTCACTTGCCGTTTCTGGCATTCATCACGCCGATGATGGCTTCGGCGGCGGCCTCGTAGCCCAGGGCCGAGGTGTTCAGCATCAGGTCATAGTTCTTCGGGTCGCCCCACACCTTGTCGGCGAAGAACTTGTTGTAGTTCTTGCGCTCGGCGTCCCGGCGCTTGATATAGGCCTCGATGCGGCTTGCCTCCACGCCGTCCACCTTGCGAACGCGGTCGACGCGATCCTGCATGTCGCTGGCATAGATGAAGGCGTTGATGAACGGCACGTGCGCCTCGGTCTTCAAAATCCGCGCGGTGCAGCGGCCCAGGAAGATGCAGGGTGCCTTCGCCACCAGCTGCTGCACCAGCCGCGACTGCGCCGAGAACACGCTGTAGGCCTGTTCCATCTTGAAGCCGGGGCCCGCGACGCTGCTCATCATGGCGATGTCGGAGAGGATGCCGCCCACGCCCTTCTCGTCAAACTCCTGGATGACGCCCAGCTCGATGCCGTATTCCTTGCCCGCCATCGTCAGCAGGTTGCCGTCGTAAAACTCCATATCCAGCTTTTCAGACAGGATGCGCGCCACCTCGCGCCCGCCGCTGCCGTATTCGCGGTCGATGACGATGCTCATTTTTTTCATGACGATGCCTCCTTTGTCGGTTGCATTGTAAAGTTTCGGTTGGTTTCTTTACTTATATTATACACAACTTCCAGGCAAATGTCTATAGCCAATCCGTCTGCCCGCTCGCGCATGCGGCACGGGCGGGCGCCGCATCGGCGCCTCTACGAAATGACGGCACAGGCGCTTCCGTTTCCGTGTGCGGGCGGCATGGCCCCTTTATGTTAACATTATATGCCCGGTCTTGACAATACATGTATCTTTGTATACAATGATACAAGCATCCGTTCAAACGGACGCAGACCGACGGGAGATGAGAACCTATGCTGGAAATGTCGAGCAAGACCAATCTGCTGGAGCAGCGGCAGTACAAGTATTCCCTGCAGGACGTGGCCAACCCGAACCTGTACCGGGATATCTACCCCTACGACGAAATTCCCCGCATCGCCTTCAACCACCGCAGGGTGCCCATGGGCATGCCGGAGGACATATGGATCACGGACACCTCCTTCCGCGACGGGCAGCAGTCCGTGGAGCCCTACACCGTCAGGCAGATCGTGGATCTGTACAAGCTGATGGCGCGGCTGGGCGGCCCCTACGGCGTCATCCGCCAGACGGAGTTCTTCGTCTACAGCGAGAAGGATCGCCAGGCCATCCAGGAGTGCATGGACCTGGGCTACCGCTTCCCGGAGATCACCACCTGGATCCGCGCCACCCGCGAGGATTTCAAGCTGGTGAAGGACCTGGGCATCCGCGAGACGGGCATACTGGTCTCCTGCAGCGACTATCACATCTTCAAGAAGATGCAGATGACCCGCAAGCAGTGCATGGATTATTACCTGAAGACCGTGGCGGACGCCTTTGATTCCGGCGTGATGCCCCGCTGCCACCTGGAGGACATCACCCGCGCCGACTTCTACGGCTTCGTGGTGCCCTTCGTGAACGAGCTGATGAAGATGAGCCAGGACGCGGGCATCCCGGTGAAGATCCGCGCCTGCGACACCATGGGCTACGGCGTGCCCTATTCCGAGGTGGCGCTGCCCCGGAGCGTACCGGGCATCATCTACGGCCTGCAGCACTATTCCGACGTGCCCAGCGAGATGCTGGAATGGCACGGCCACAACGACTTCTACAAGGCCGTCGCGAACGCCTCCACCGCCTGGCTCTACGGCGCGTGCGCGGTGAACTGCTCGCTGCTGGGCATCGGCGAGCGCACGGGCAACATCCCGCTGGAGGCCATGGTGATGGAGTACGCCTCGCTGCGCGGCTCCCTGGACGGCATGGACCCGACGGCCATCACCGACATCGCCCGCTACTTCCGGGATGAGATCGGCTACGACATCCCGGTGATGACGCCCTTCGTGGGCCGCCAGTTCAACACCACCCGCGCCGGCATCCACGCCGACGGCCTGCTGAAGGACGCAGAGGTGTACACCATCTTCGATACGCGCAAGATCCTGAACCGCGCCCCCGCCGTGATGATCGGCAAGGCCAGCGGCCTGGCAGGCATCGCCTACTGGATCAATGAAAACTATCAGCTGACCGGCGATAACGCCGTCAACAAACACAGCGAGCTGGTGGAGACGCTGAAAAAGTGGATCGACGCCGAATATGAGGGTGGCCGCCAAACCACCCTGTCCACCGCCGAGCTGGAGACGAAGATCGAAGAGCTGTCAAACGGCGCTCTGAAAAGGCTGTAAGGAGGTGCCAGCATGGATTACAAGACCGTATCCCTCTCCGACCAGGTTTTCGAGCACCTGGAGTCGAACATATTGAGCGGCAAGTACCAGCGCGGGGAAATCATCACCGAGCTGCAGCTCTGCTCAGAGCTGGGCGTCAGCCGCACCCCCATCCGCGAGGCGCTGCGCCGGCTGTTCCAGGAGCACCTCATCGAAGACACGCCCCGGGGCACCATGGTGCTGGGCATCACGCCGAAGGACTTTGAGGACATGTCGGAGATCCGCCTGCGCATCGAGGATCTGGCCGTTCGCGGCTTCATCAAAAACAGCGACGCCGACAGCCTGAAGGCGCTGAACGAGGCGGTGGATTTCCAGGAGTTCTACCTGGCCCGCGGCGACATCGACCAGTTGAAGGCGCTGGACGGGCGCTTCCACGAGATTATCTACGCCGGCTGCGGCAGCATGATCCTGCGGGACACGCTTTCGCCGCTGCACAAAAAGATCCAGCAGTATCGCCGCAACGCCCTGCGCACGCCCGATCGCGCGTCGCATTCCGTGCGGGAGCATCGCGAGATCCTGCAGGCCATCCAGGCTAAGGACGCGGACCTGGCCGCCGAGCGCATAAAGCAACACATCCGAAACGCCATGGCGCGGGGACTGACCGACGGGGAGGAAGCATGACATGGGCATGACGATTGCACAGAAGATCATTAAGAACCACCTGGTATCCGGCAAGATGATCCCCGGTCAGGAGATCGCTCTTCGCATCGACCAGACGCTGACCCAGGACGCCACCGGCACGATGGCCTACCTGGAGTTTGAAACGATGGGCATCGAGCGCGTGCGCACGGAGCTCTCCGTGGCCTACATCGACCACAACACCCTCCAGTGCGGCTTCGAGAACGCCGACGACCACCGCTATATCCAGACCGTGGCGAAGAAGCACGGCATCCGCTTCTCCCGGCCCGGCAACGGCATCTGCCACCAGGTGCACCTGGAGCGCTTCGGCGTGCCGGGCAAGACGCTGATCGGCTCGGACAGCCACACCCCCACCGGCGGCGGCATCGGCATGCTGGCCTTCGGCGCGGGCGGCATGGACGTGGCCGTGGCCATGGGCGGCGGCGCCTACTACATCACGATGCCGAAGATGTTCAAGGTGAACCTGACCGGCAGGCTGCGGCCCTTCGTGACGGCGAAGGACGTGAGCCTGGAGATCCTGCGCATCCTGTCCGTGAAGGGCGGCGTGGGCGCGATCATCGAATGGGGCGGCGAGGGCGTCAGGACCCTGTCCGTGCCGGAGCGCGCCACCATCACCAACATGGGCACGGAGCTGGGCGCGACCACCTCCATCTTCCCCTCCGACGCAATCACCCGCGAATTCCTGAAGGCCGAGGGCCGCGAAGCCGCCTGGACGGAGCTTTCCAGCGACCCGGACGCGGAATACGACCGCGTGATCGACATCGACCTCTCCACCCTGGAGCCGCTGATCGCCTGCCCCCACAGTCCGGACAACGTGAAGAAGGTCTCCGAGCTGAAGGGCACGAAGGTGGACCAGGTGTGCATCGGCAGCTGCACCAACTCCAGCCTGATGGATATGCTGAAGGTGGCGGCGCTTTTGAAGGGCAAGACCATCGACCCGTCGGTGAGCCTGTCCATCTCCCCCGGCAGCAAGCAGGTGCTGGCCATGCTGGCGGAATCCGGCGCGCTGAACGACATCCTGCAGAGCGGCGCCCGGGTGCTGGAATGCGCCTGCGGCCCCTGCATCGGCATGGGCTTCAGCCCGAACAGCGCCGGCGTCTCGCTGCGCACGTTCAACCGCAACTTCCTGGGGCGCAGCGGCACCGCCGACGCAGGCGTGTACCTGGTCTCCCCGGAGACCGCCGTGGCCGCCGCGCTGACGGGGACTATCACCGACCCGCGGCTTCTGGGCGACATGCCGGCGATTCAGATGCCGGAGCGTTTCCGCGTCGACGACAGCGCTGTGATCCTGCCCGCCTCGCCGGAGGACGCGAAGGCGCTGGAGGTCGTGCGCGGCCCGAACATCAAGCCCTTCCCGAAGAGCAAGGCCGTGGGCGACACCATCGAAGCCGAGCTGACGCTGAAGGTGGGCGACAACATCACCACCGACCACATCATGCCCGCGGGAGCGAAGATCCTGCCCTACCGCAGCAACATCCCGCACCTGAGCCAGTTCTGCTTCGGCGTGTGCGACGCCACGTTCCCCGAGCGGGCCAAGGCCGCGGGCGAGAGCATCGTGGTGGGCGGCGGCAACTACGGCCAGGGCTCCTCCCGCGAACACGCCGCGCTGGTGCCGATGTATCTGGGCGTGCGCGCCGTGATCGCCAAGAGCTTCGCCCGCATCCACGTGGCGAACCTGATCAACGCCGGCATCCTGCCGCTGACGTTTGAAAACCCGGACGACTACGACGCCCTCTCCCAGGGCGATAAGCTGGCCCTGAAGGGCATCCACGCCGGCATGGACAGCGGGCGGATCACCCTCTGCGACCTCACCACCGGCCAGAGCTTCGCGCTGGTTTGCAGCTTCACCGAGCGTCAGAAGGACATGCTGAAGGCGGGCGGGCTGCTGGCATACACGGCAAAGGATTGATTGAGAGTATTTCATTCCTCATTGACACCACTACGACAGGAGGATTACCCATGAATAGTTACGTGGATTCTGCGGTGAACCATTATCGTGCTTTGCTGGAGGCGCAGCTGGAGCGCGTGGAGCGCATGAACAACGCCGCCCCCGCCAAGGACTTCACCGCCCTGCCGGTGGTCACCATCGGCGTGATCGACGGCGACGGCATCGGCCCGATCATTTCCAGGCAGACCACCCGCGTGCTCGAGACCCTGCTGAAGGACGAGCTGGCCTCGGGCACCATCGTGCTCAAGCAGATCGAGGGCCTGACCATCGAAAACCGCCTGGCCAAGGGCGAGGCCGTGCCGAAGGACGTGCTCGAGGAGGTCAAGACCTGCGACGTGCTGCTGAAGGGCCCCACCGAGACGCCCAAGGGCGGCACCATGGAGAGCGCGAACGTGACCCTGCGCCGGGAGCTGGACCTGTATGCCAACGTGCGCCCGGTGTCCGTGCCGGAGAAGGGCATCGACTGGACCTTCTTCCGCGAGAACACCGAGGGCGAATACGTGCTGGGCAGCAAGGGCATCGAGATCCCCGGCGCGCTGACGATGGACTTCAAGGTGACCACCGAGCCCGGCACCCGCCGCATCGCCCGAATGGCCTTCAACTACGCCAGGAACAACGGCAAGGACATGGTCGCCATCGTCACCAAGGCCAACATCATGAAGAAGACCGACGGACGCTTCTCCGAGCTCTGCCACGAGGTGGCCGAGGGCTATCCGGGCATCGCCGCCGAGGACTGGTACGCCGACATCGTCACCGCCAAGCTGGTGGACGAGCGCGTGCGCACGCGCTTCCAGGTGTTCGTGCTGCCGAACCTCTACGGCGATATCATCACCGACGAGGCCGCGCAGATCCAGGGCGGCGTCGGCACCGCCGGCAGCGCCAACCTGGGCGACCAGTACGCCATGTTCGAGGCCATCCACGGCTCCGCGCCCCGGATGATCGAGACGGGCCGCGGCGACTACGCCAACCCCTCCAGCCTGCTCAGGGCGGCGAGCATGATGCTCCGCCACATCGCCCGCTATGACAAGGCCGACGCGCTGGACAGGGCGATGGACACCGTGCCCCACGACGGCGACACCGCCAAGGGCTTCGCGGACCGGCTGATAAAGGCCATCGAGGGGTAGCAGAATTAATATAGCGCTTATATAATAGTGCACGACGTCGACTTCATCCATGTAGGGGCGCCGTTGCGGCGCCCGCCCATTGAACTGAACGAAGCGTTTGTGGATGACGACCTCATCCGACCCCGCTTCGCTCGGCCACCTTCCCCGGGGGAAGGCTTCGGGCGGGCGGCGCAGCGCCGCCCCTACAGCGGTGTAATACATATTTATGAATATTTATTCATATTTAACTTGATAAGCAGCGGCTTCGAGCGTATAATATACGCATAACTATGAATGAACCGAGTGATCGATCCATGACGAAGGTATTCATCGACGGCAGCGCCGGGACCACCGGCCTGCGCATCCGCGAGCGCCTGGAGGCCCGGCGGGACATCGAGCTGATCCTGCTGTCCGAGGAACGGCGCAAGCAGCCCGAGGCCCGCGCGGAGGCCCTGCACGCGGCGGACATCGCCTTCCTCTGCCTGCCGGACGACGCGGCCCGGGAGGCCGTGGCCCTGGCGGAAGGCGGCGACTGTGCCATCATCGACACGTCCACCGCCCATCGCACCGCCGAGGGCTGGGTCTACGGCATGGCGGAGCTGAAGGGTCAGCGCCCCCGCATCGCCGCGTCGAAGCGCGTCGCCAACCCCGGCTGCCACGCCAGCGGGTTCATCGCGCTGGTGGCGCCGCTGGTGGAGGCGGGCGTCGTCGCCCGGGACGCGCGGCTTTCCTGCTTCTCCCTCACCGGTTATTCCGGAGGCGGCAAGAAGATGATCGCCCAGTATGAGGAAGACGGGCGGGACGCGCTGCTGGACGCCCCGCGGCAGTACGGCCTCTCCCAGAGCCACAAGCATCTGAAGGAAATGGCCGCCGTCTGCCGGCTGGAGGCGCCGCCGATCTTCTCCCCCATCGTGGCCGACTTCTACAGCGGCATGGAAGTGTCCGTGCCCCTGTTCGGCGCGTGGGTCGAGGGCGGGCTCCAGCGCGTGCGCGAGGTCTATGCCGACGTCTATCGCGGGCCGGTCATCCGCTTCGCGGAGCAGGCCGACGAAGCCGGGTTCCTGTCCGCGGCGAAGCTGTCCGGCAGCGACGCCATGGAAATCTCCGTTTCCGGAAACGACGAGCGGCTGCTGCTCACCGCCCGATTTGACAACCTGGGCAAGGGCGCGTCCGGCGCGGCGATCCAGAACATGAACCTCCTGATGGGCGTGGATGAGACGGAGGGATTGGTCCTTGGCTGAGACGTGTGAGGTGCGCATCCTGCCGATGCGCGAGGAGGATTACGACGCCGTGCGAGCGCTGTGGATGACGATCCGCGGCTTCGGCATCCGGGCGCTGGACGATTCCCGCGAGGACGTGGCCCGCTTCATCCGCCGCAACCCCACCACCAGCGTGGTGGCCGAGGCCGACGGGCGCATCGTCGGCTCCATACTCTGCGGCTCCGACGGCCGTCAGGGGGCGCTTTATCACGTCTGCGTGGCCCGCGAATACCGGCGGCGCGGCATCGGCACCCGCATGGTGGGCCATTGCATGGAAAAACTGCGGGAGATGGGCATCAACAAAGTCTCGCTGATCGCCTTCTCCAACAACGACGCCGGCAACGCCTTCTGGCGGGACATCGGCTGGAAGTCCAGCGACGTGAACTACTACGAATTCGTCCTGAACGAGGACAATATTACGCGATTCATAGGAGACGACCATGAAGATTAGCAACATTCCCGGCGGCGTGACCGCGGCCAGGGGCTTCAAGGCGGCCAGCTGCGCGGCGGGCATCAAGTATGCCGGTCGCACCGACATGGCGATGCTGTTCAGCGACGCGCCCTGCGCCGTGGCAGGCACCTTTACCACCAACGTGGTCAAGGCCGCGCCGGTGCTGTGGGACCGGAAGATCGTGAAGGAAATCGGCACGGCTCAGGCCGTGGTCGTCAACGCGGGCATCGCCAACGCGGCCACCGGGGAAACCGGCATGGCCATGTGCGCCCAGACCGCGGATTGCACCGCCCGGGCGCTGGGCATCCCCGCCGATTCCGTGCTGCTGGGCTCCACCGGCGTCATCGGGCCGAACCTGCCCATCGACCGCATCTGCGCGGGCGTGACCCGGATGGCGGCTTCCCTCTCGGACACCCTGGAGGCCGGCGATGACGCCAGCCGCGCCATCATGACCACCGACACCGTCAACAAGCAGTGCGCCGTGGCCTTTGAGCTGCCCGCCGCGAACGGCGAGGGCGCCGTTGAGGTGCGTCTGGGCGGCATGAGCAAGGGCTCCGGCATGATCCACCCGAACATGTGCACCATGCTGGGCTACGTCACCACCGACTGCGCCATCGACCGCGCGCTGCTGCAAAGGGCGCTGAGCGAGGTGGTGCCGGACACGTTCAACATGATCTCCGTGGACGGCGACACCAGCACAAACGACACGCTGCTGGTGCTGGCGAACGGCCTGGCGGGCAACGCGCCCATCGCCGTAGCGGGCGAGGCCTACGAGTGCTTCAAGGCGGCGCTGACGGCCGTGTGCCGCGACCTGGCCGTGAAGATGGCCGGCGACGGCGAAGGCGCGACACACCTGATCGAGATGACCGTCACCGGCGCCGACACGAAGGAAAACGCCCGCAAACTGGCCCACAGCGTGATCGGCTCCAGCCTGGTGAAGGCCATGGTGTTCGGCAAGGACGCCAACTGCGGCCGCGTGCTCTGCGCCTTGGGCTACGCCGGGGTGGCATTCGATCCCGCCGTGATCGAGCTGTATCTCCTCGGCGAAAAGCAGACGCTGTGCTTCTACCGGGACGGCTGCGTGCAGGCCTTCGACGAGGACGCCGCGCTTCAGATCCTGTCGGAAAAAAAGGTCGCCTTCACCTGCGACATGAAGATGGGCGATCAGGCCGCCACCGCCTGGGGCTGCGATCTGACCTATGACTACGTGAAGATCAACGGGGACTACCGGACATGAGTCCTCCCTCGACCAAAGGAGCCATTATGGATAGCAATTTCTCGAATTCCGAACGGGCACAGGTGCTCGTCGAGGCGCTGCCCTACATCAAGCGCTACAACGGCAAGATCGTCGTGGTGAAATACGGCGGCAACGCCATGATCAACGAGCAGCTGAAGCACCAGGTGATGGAGGACATCACCCTGCTGTGGCTGATCGGCGTAAAGGTGGTGCTGGTGCACGGCGGCGGGCCGGAGATCAGCGAGACCATGCAGCGCCTGGGCAAGAAGGCCGAGTTCGTGGACGGCCTGCGGGTGACGGACCGCGAGACGGTGGACATCGTGCAGATGGTGCTGGCCGGAAAGATCAACAAGACGCTGGTGAACCTGCTCGAGATGAAAGGCGGCCGCGCCATGGGCCTTTCCGGAATGGACGGCCGGCTGATCGAGGCCCGGATGAAGGACGAGCGGCTGGGCTACGTGGGCGAGATCACCCAGGTGAACATCAAGCCCGTGACAGACCTGCTGGAGAAGGGCTACATCCCCGTCATCTCCACGCTGGGCTGCGACCGCGAGGGCAACACCTACAACATCAACGGCGACACCGCCGCGGCCCGGGTGGCCGGGGCGCTGGGAGCCGAGAGGCTCATCATGCTCTCGGACATTCCCGGCCTGCTGCGCGACAAGGACGACCCCGGCACGCTGATTCCCGAACTGACCATTCAGGAGGCGGCGAAGCTGCGCGCCGAGGGCGTGATCTCCGGCGGCATGATCCCGAAGGTGGAGTGCTGCGTGGACGCCATTCGCGCGGGCGTGCGCAAGGTGATCATCATGGACGGGCGGGTGCCCCATTCGATCCTGATGGAGATCCTCACCGACGAGGGCGCCGGCACCATGATCCGCGGAAGCAGGGAGTAGATGAAGTGAGGAGTTAGGATTATAGTTTGCCGGAGAACCGGATTGCCACGTCGCTTCGCTCCTCGCAATGACGTGGTTCGGGAAAGATTATTCGCCGCTTACAGTTTTGCTCCTCGCAACGACGCGGTTCGATACCCCATCATTCGACGATCGCAGTTTCGTTCTATGCAATGACGTGGTTCGATGCCCCCATCATTCGATGATCGCAGTTTCGTTCAATGTCATTGCGAGGAAGCCCGAAGGGCTGACGTGGCAATCCGGTCCCCTTTCAATCCAACAAATCCGCAGGGATTTGTACCGCAACTCCTCACTCCTCACTCTCAAACGCCTCTCTCCCCGCTCCTCACCCATGAACATGGAGGTTTGTATTATGTCAGACATCAAAGCATTGGACAGGACTTATATCGCCAACACCTACGCGCGCTTCCCGGTGCATCTGGTGTCCGGCAAGGGCTCTCTGGCCTGGGACGTCGAGGGCAAGGAATACATCGACCTGGGCAGCGGCATCGCCGTGAACGGCTTCGGCATCTCGGACGAGGTGTGGCTGAAGGCCGTCACCGAGCAGCTGTCGAGGCTCCCCCACGCCTCGAACCTCTACTTCACCGAGCCCGGCGCGAAGCTGGCTGAAATGCTGTGCCAGCGCACCGGCATGAAGAAGGTGTTCTTCGGAAACTCCGGCGCGGAGGCCAACGAGTGCGCCATCAAAGCCTCCCGGAAGTACGCCGCCGAAAAGCACGGCGCGGACTGCTACACCATCGTGACGCTGGAGAACAGCTTCCACGGGCGCACGCTGACCACGCTGTCCGCCACCGGCCAGGCCCACTACCACGAGCTCTACCAGCCGCTGACCCCCGGCTTCACCCACATTCCCGCGGGCGACCTGGACGCGCTGAAGGCGCTGGCAAAGCAGACGAAGATCGCCGCCGTGATGATCGAATGCGTGCAGGGCGAGGGCGGCGTGGTGCCGCTGGACGCCCATTTCGTGCACGGCCTGGACACCTTCTGCAAGGCCAGCGACGTGCTGCTGGTGGTGGACGAGGTGCAGACCGGCAACGGCCGCAGCGGCCAGCTCTACGCCTACATGAACTACGGCATCCAGCCGGACATCGTCTCCACAGCCAAGGGCCTGGGCGGCGGCCTGCCCATCGGCGCGTGCCTGCTGGGCGAGAAGGTGAAGGACGTGTTCGCCCCCGGCGACCACGGCTCCACCTTCGGCGGCAACCCCGCCTCCTGCGCCGGCGGTGTCAGCATCTTGAGCCGCATCGACGAGGCGCTGCTTCAGGGCGTGCGCGAGCGCAGCCAGTACATCTTCGATCAGCTCACCGGCGCGAAGGGCGTCGAAAGCGTCAGCGGCATGGGCCTGATGATCGGCGTCAAGCCGGTGAAGCCCGCCCGCGAGGTGGTGGGCAAGTGCATCGAAAACGGCGTGCTCTGCCTGACCGCCAAGGACCGCGTGCGCCTGCTGCCCGCGCTGAACATTCCGATGGAGCAGCTGGAAAAGGCCATCGCCGTGCTGAAGGCGGCGCTGGCGGAGTAAAGCCGCCAATCTGGATTCTTTGCGAAAGGCAGTGGGGTCGACAGACTGTATCCCCTTGACGCTGCGTTTCGCTGTCCTGCGGCATCGACGCATTCCCAGGCCTTTCCATGAAGAGCCAATCGAAGGCCCCGCGCCAATCGGCGCGAGGCCTTCGCATTTGGGGGCCGGATTGCCGGTCAGCTCTCCATCTCCCGGCACTTTTCCAGCAGGCTGATGATGGGCAGGTGCTGCGGGCAGGCGCCCTCGCACTGGCCGCACTGGATGCAGTCGCTGGCCTTGCCCTTGTCCTGGGTGACGATGGTGTACTCCCGCACGGTGCGGAAGTGGGGGCTGCCCTTGCGGCGGTTCGCCACGGTGAAGATCTCCGGGATCGGGATGCCCATCGGGCAGCCCTCCACGCAGTAGTGGCAGGCCGTGCAGGGAATGGACTGGTCGCCGTCCAGAATCGCCTGGACCTGGCGGATCACGCCCTGCTCCGCTTCGCTGAGCGGCTGGAAGTCCTTCATGTAGCTCAGGTTGTCCTCTATCTGCTCCATGCTGGACATGCCGGAGAGCACCGTGATGATGTTGTCCTGGCTGGCCACGAAGCGGATGGCCCAGGAGGCGCAGGACATGCCGGGGGCGGCCTGCTCAAGGACCCTGCGCACCTCGGGAATCGGGTCGGCCAGGATGCCGCCCTTCACCGGCTCCATCACCGTCACCGGCACGCCGTGGGCCTTGCAGATCTCCCAGTTGCGGCGGGAGGCCACGCCCGGGTTCTCCCAGTCGGCGTAGTTGATTTGCAGCTGCACGAACTCCACGTCGGGATGGTCGTTCAAAAGCTGCTCCAGCAGGTCCGGGTCGGCATGGAACGAAAAGCCCCAGTGCTTGATGAGGCCCTTCGCCTTCTGCTCCTTCACGAAATCCCAGATGCCGTACTTGTCGTACACCTCCAGGTTGTTGCGCTGGATGGCATGCAGCAGGTAATAGTCGAAATAGCCCGCGCCGGTGCGCTCCAGGCTGGTGAAGAACTGCTGCCTCGCGGCGGCCATGTCCGGCGCGCCCAGCCAGGCGTTCAGCTTGGTGGCGATGGTGTAGGCCTCCCGGGGATAGCGGTCCGCCACGGCGGCCTTGAAGGCGGCCTCGCTGCGGCCCTCGTCGTAGACATAGGCGGTATCAAAGTAGGTGCCGCCGGCGGCGATGAAGGCGTCCGCCATCCTGGAAGTCTGAGGGATGTCGATGGTGCCGTCGGGATTCTTGGGCAGGCGCATCAGTCCAAAGCCCAGCTTGAAGGTGTCCTTTCCCAGATACTCGCTCATGCTCGTCCTCCTGTGATGATCGCTCAGTTCTGTAGGGTGCTCTCGTTCGGTGGTTCGCTGACAGACTCGTCCTCTGCCCCGACCCGCTCGTCGGCGTCGGCGCTGGGCGCGTCCTTCAGCACCAGCTGCAGGTCCTCCACGCTCATGTAGCCCTCGTGGCCCATGTAGCGAATCAGGCACCAGCCGTCCGACAGGTCCGCCACCTCCACCTGCACGCCGTCGGGCAGGTGACCCAGCAGCTCGGCCTCGTCGGAATCGTCGTCATAGACGCCCGCGCCGGCTTCCACCACGCTTTCCACCACGGCGTAGGCCACCATGGAGGCATCCAGCGGCACGTCGTCCTCCTCGGCCTCCAGCGCGTCGTCCGGGCCGGTCCAGAAGTTCAGATAGGCGTTCATCAGGTAGCCCTTGGTGCCCTCGGCGTTCACCTCGGTCCACTCGGTGAAGCGGCGCTCCACCTTCAGGCTCATGCCGTCGGGCACCGTGGCCAGCACGTCGCCGTCCGTGCTGGGCGACGAGCGCAGATTCAGCGCCTCGGCCTCGCCGCGGGTGTCCACCGTGACGTAGTTCACCAGGCTGGAGATGTCCAGGCTCTGGTCGCTGGCGGCCAGATACTCCGCGAACACCTCGCAGGGCAGGTTCGCCCCGGCGTAGTAGTCGCTGGCGGTGCTGCCCACGGTGTAGACGCGATCGTCCACCGTCGAGGTGTAGCGCAGGAACGTCAGGTCCTGGGTAAAGAAGTGCACGAGGCTGCTCTTCACATAGCCCACGTCGCTGCCGCTGCGCACCTTGCTCCAGGTGCCGCCCTGCTCCAGCACGATGGCCGACGTGCCGTGGCGCAGGGACTTGATCTTGTGGCTGTCCTGGGAGGGCTTCGAGCGCAGGGCCGCGCCGGCGTCCACCGTCACGGCCGCCAGGTTCAGCGGCTCGGAAGTGGTCTCGCAGGTATAGTCCGCGCCCTCGAAGGCGGCGCTCACCTGCCGGGCCTCGTAGTCAATGGCCTTCTGCACCTCGGAGGAGGCCACGCCGTTCGCCTCGTAGCCATAGGCGCCCTGGAAGGCCTTCACGGCCTCCACCACGCCCACGTCGTAGCTGGAATCCACCGCGTCCCCATAGAGGCGAAGCGCTTCGAGGTTCTCCTGCAGCTTGCGCACCGCCGGGCCGCTGACGCCCTCCGTCAGCTCCACGTTCATGGCGGTGGGGGCGTCGGCGTCGTAGATCTTCTCCTGGAACTGGGCCGTGGCCACGCCGTTCAGGTCCTCGCCCATCAGATACTGGGCGAAGCGCACGGCGTTGACGGTCCGGCTGTCATACTTGCCGCTGAGCTCGCCGTCATAGATGCCCAGGTCGCGCAGGCGGTATTGCAGGTTCAGCACCTCCTGGCCCTCGCTGACGCGGCTGAGCGCGCCGGGTTCGTTGGAGATGCCCAGGAAGTTTTCGTAGGAGAAGCCCTTGCCGGCGTCGTAGGTCTCCTGGAACAGCAGCTCGCGCAGGCTCTCGTTGCGGTTGCCGCTCTTGATGACGTGCACCATCGTGCCGGGCATGCAGTTTTCCGCGATGAACTGGGCGTCCTTCCAGCGCAAGCGGATGCAGCCGTGGGAGGCGGGATAGCCGAAGCGCTTCAGGCATTGGGGGTCGATGGCCTGCATCGATTTCTTGCTGTAGGGGATCGAGTGAAACAGCACCTTGCCCCACAGGCGCGTGGCGTACTTCACCCACAGGTTACCGATCTGATACCAGGGCTGGCGGTCCGTGCCGCCGCGGGTCTCCGGCAGGATGAAATCGCCGGTGGGCGTCCAGTCGTTGAGGCCGGTGGAGCAGAGCATCTGCCGCGCGATCTGGTCGGTGTCGCCGATGAAGATCGTGACGATCTGGCTGGAGATGTCCACCTCGATGGTATAGGGCATGTCATACTCCGCCAGGGCGCCCGTCACGCCCGAAAGCGCCGCCAGCAGCAGCGCGACGATCAACCATAGAGCCGTGAAACTTCGCCGTATCATGGGCTTCAACCCCGTCCTCATATTCGCACCACCGCGGCGGCGCTTATACCTAAAGGGCAGTATACCACAATATTGTCATATTTGCAATATATTTTTGACTTATTCATCCAGCCACAAGGGAGGTCGATCTCCAAAAGACGGTTCATCTCAAGCATTTATCGTTTGAACGCGATGCAGGCAGCCTTCATGATGCACAGATCCTTCGCTGCGCTCAGGATGACAGGGATTTCGATTCGCTTTCATCCTGAGCGCAGCGAAGGATCTGCACATTCCGTCAATTTACAGCGAAGAGAAGGCGCGCTGTGGATCGCTTCATTTCGCCCTGCGGTTATCCCCTGTTCACAGGGATTCATCGATGGTGCGATAGATCGCGCGGATGGCCTCCTCGTACTTCTCCTCCGGCACGCCGATGAGCAGGTTCAGCTTGCCCGCGCCCTGGTTGATGGTGTTGATGGGCATGCCCGCATTCAAAAGCGCCTGCAGCACGCGCAGGTTGGCGTCGCTGGACTCGGTGTCCTTCTCGCCGATCACGGCGATCATCGACAGCCGCTCGGTCAGGCCCAGGTAGTCCGGCTTCAGCGTCGCGCGGATCTCGTCGAACAGGTCGTCCTTGCAGGGGGCCAGCAGGTCGCTACGGATCACCAGCGTGACGGTGTCGATGCCGGTCAGGCAGGTCTCGAAGGGCAGCTGGCGGTTTTTCAGGATGTCCAGCATCACGGCGGTGAAGCCGGAGCCGTCCGACGCCATCACCTTCTCCACCTGGATCACCGACATGCCCACGCGCCCGGCCACGCCGATGATGGGATACTTCGTCTCCCCCTTCGGCAGCCGGCGCAGGATGGTGGTGCCGGCGTCCTCCGGGCGGTCGGTGTTGCGGATGTTGATCGGGATATCCATGTCCGAAACCGGCAGCACCGCGTCGGTGTGCAGCACGGAAGCGCCCATGTAGGACAACGTGCGCAGCTCGCGATAGCTGACGAAGGGCACGGTCTTGGGCTCGGGCACGATGCGCGGGTCCGCCGCCAGAAGGCCGGACACGTCCGTCCAGTTTTCATAGAGGTCCGCGTCGATGGCCGCCGCGGCGAGGCTGCCGGTCACGTCGGAGCCGCCCCGCGAGAGCGTGCGGACGTTGCCGTCCATGTCCGCGCCGTAAAAGCCCGCGATCACCGCGTTCTCAAGCGGCCGCAGCGCCGCGCCCATCGTCCTCCGGCTGAGCGCCGCGTCCAGCCTGCCCTCGGAATCAAAGCAGACGCACCACTCCGGGTCCACGAACGTATAGCCCAGATACTGCGCCAGCAGCTTTGCGTTCAGGTATTCGCCCCGGCTGAGCACGTAATCGCGGCTCGGCGCGTCCATCAAGTGTGCGCGCAGCTTTGCGATCTCCTCCGACAGGGGAAAGTCGAGGCCCAACTCCTCTACGATCGAGCGATAGCGCCCGTCAATGAGCGCCAGCGTCGCCTCGAAGGGCTGGCCCGCCACGGCCTGCCCGAAGGCCCTCAGCAGCAGATCCGTCACCTTTACGTCCTCGCTGAAGCGCTTGCCGGGGGCTGAAGCCACGATGAAGCGCCGCCCCGCGTCCGCCTTGACGATCTGCTTGATCTTTCGGAACTGGCCGGCGTCCGCCAGGCTGGTCCCGCCGAATTTCGCTACCACTTTTCGCATAGGTTTTCTCGATCCCCCGCCCTTTTGTTATCGTATACGCCCATTCTAGCGCATTTCTCGGAGAATATCAACCCGGAAAATCGCGCGGGCTTTGCAGGGACGCGGAAATGTGGTATAATGATTAGGAAAAACAGCGTTTTTCCGGGTCGGCGGGCAAGGGAGCGAAGCGAGTTGCGCAGCAATCATGGTATAATGATTAGGAAAAACAGCGTTTTTCCGGGTCGGCGGGCAAGGGAGCGAAGCGAGTTGCGCAGCACGCCGACAATCATGGTATAATGCCTGAGAAGAGACTTCTTATTGAGGGGAGAATCCCATGAACGACAAGACCGAGCCCTTTGAAGCGCGCCTGCAGGCGCTGTCGGCCAGGCTCCTCGCGGACTACGGCAACGAGCGCGTGATCGATCGGCTGGAGATGTTCACCCAGCCCGACCGACAGGTCATCGAGGCGCTGATCGCGAAGCTGCTCCGCCTGGTGTTCCCCGGCTACTATCGCGACTACGTCTACCGCATCTACGACCCGAAGAACAACCTCGCGGCGCTGATCGACGACGTGGCCTTCCACCTGAACCGGCAGATCGGCATCGCCCTGCGGGGCAACGGCAAGTGCCCCCAGGAGCACATCGACCGCACCGCCGAAAGCCTCACCGCCGCGTTCCTGGAGAAGCTGCCCCAGATCCGCGCCTACGTGGAGACGGACCTTCAGGCCGCCTACGACGGCGACCCCGCCGCCGGCAGCAAGGCGGAGGTGATCATCGCCTATCCGGGCCTCTACGCCATCACGGTGAACCGGCTGGCCCACGCGCTGTATCAGCTGAACGTGCCGCTGATCCCGCGCATCATGACGGAGACGGCCCACAGCAAAACCGGCATCGACATCCATCCCGGCGCGCAGATCGGCCACTACTTCTTCATCGACCACGGCACCGGCATCGTCGTGGGCGAGACGACGGTGATCGGCGACAACGTGAAGATCTATCAGGGCGTCACCCTGGGCGCGCTCTCCACCCGCGGCGGCCAGAAGCTGCGGGGCAAGCGCCGCCACCCCACCATCGAGGATCGCGTGACCATCTATGCCGGCGCGTCCATCCTGGGCGGCGAGACGGTGATCGGCCACG
The DNA here is from genome assembly GCA_902799045.1 of uncultured Eubacteriales bacterium. GTDB lineage: Bacteria > Bacillota > Clostridia > Christensenellales > Aristaeellaceae > UBA2862. The sequence continues at coordinate 104,771 of CADBZH010000001.1, read as the reverse complement.
ATTCGGTGATCGGCTCCAACGCCTTCATCACCCACCCGATCCCGCCGAACACCCGCGTCTCGATCCGCAACCAGGAGCTGGTGTACAAAAACGGCCAGGGCTACGTGCTGCAAAGCGACGTCCCCGGCGACGGCGACAACTGGTGCTATGAGATTTGACCATGAAAGGCCTTCCCTACAGGGGGAAGGCCTTTTTGTACTACAGGCTGTTGATGTACTTCACGGCCTCGGTGGCGGCCATGGCGCCGTCGGCGGTGGCGGTTACCAGCTGGCGCAGGGTCTTCACGCGGTTGTCGCCCGCCACGAAGATGCCCTCGCAGGAGGTGTGACAGTCCTCGCCCGCCACGACGTAGCCGGCCTCGTCCAGGTTCACGAGGCTCGCGAAGTTCTGGTTCTCCGGCACGCGGCCGACGGCGATGAACAGGCCGTTCAGCTCGATCGTGCGCACGCTGCCGTCCACCTTGTTGGTAACCTCGATGCCGGTCAGGCGCTTGTCGGAGAGCAGACGGGTGACGTTGGAATTCCAGACGATCTCCACGTTTGCGCGCTCCATGAGCCGCGCGGCGTTGGTCTCCTCGCCGCGGAAGCTGTCGCGCCGGTGGATCAGGTACACCTTTTCCGCCAGGTCGGACAGGTACAGCGCGTCCTCCAGCGCCGTGTTGCCGCCGCCCACCACGGCGACGGTCTTCCTGCGATAGAAGTTGCCGTCGCAGGTGGCGCAGTAGGAGACGCCGCGGCCGGTGAGCTTCTGCTCGTCCTCCAGGCCCAGCTTGCGGTTTTCCGAGCCGGTGGCCAGGATGACGGCGCAGGCCTCGTAGGCGTTCTTCGCGGTTTCGACGACGAACGCGCCTTCCTCCCGGCGAATGCCCACGACCTTTTCAAATTTGAATTCCGCACCGAGCCCCTTGGCCTGCTCGTAGACCTTCGTCGAGAAGTCGAAGCCGGAGATGTGGGCCTCCACGGGATAGTTTTCGATGTCGGGGGTGTTGATGATCTGGCCGCCGTAGCTGAGCGCCTCCAGCACCAGCACCGTCCGCGCGGCGCGGCGGGCATAGATGGCGGCGGTCATGCCGGCGGGGCCGGCCCCGACCACGATGATGTCCAGCATCGATCAGCCCTCCACCAGGTCCGCGATGGCTTCCTTGGCGATCAGGCCGACGCTGCGGTTCACTTCCTCGCCACCCTTGAACACCACCAGGCAGGGAATCGACGAAACCTCATACTGATCGGCCAGCTCGTCCTCCTCGTCGATGTCGATGGACACGATCTTATAGGCCTCGTTGCCCTCGGCCAGCTCGTCCAGCATGGGCTTCATCGCGCGGCACGGGCCGCACCAGCCGGCGTTGAAATCCGCCAGCACCGGCACTTCGCTCTTCAAAACCACTTCTTCAAAATTGCCCTTGTTGACCTCGATGACAGACATGTTCACATCTCCTTTTCAATATTGATGAGTACCTTCCCGATCAGCGCGCCCAGCGTCCGGGCCTCTTCCTCGGTCAGCCCCACGCAGCCGCCGATGCGCTGCGGGATATCGAGCGCCTGGTCCTGCAGGGCCGCGCCGGCTTCGGTGAGGGCGATCGCCAGGCTGCGCTCGTCGCTCGGGTCGCGCTCGCGGCTCAGGAAGCCCTTCTGCTCCAGCTTCTTCAGCACCGGCGTCAGCGTGCTGGGATCGATCAGCAGCGCGCGGCTCACTTCCTTCGCGCTGGCACGCCGCATCTCCCAGAAGTACATCATCACCACGTACTGGGTGTAGGTGAGGTTGATCCCGTCCAGCAGCGGCTGGTAGCGGCGGGTCAGCTCCTTGGAGCAGAGGTAGAGCGGAAAGCACAGCTGGTTCCTGAGCCGCAGCGCCTCGTATTTGCCGTCCATATCTCAGATCAGGGCGGCGATGTCGGCCTCGAAGGAGGCGGGGTCGCTGGTGGGGTCAAAGCGCTTGACCACGTTGCCCTCGCGGTCCACCAGGAACTTGGTGAAGTTCCACTTGATGTCGCCGGGCTTCTTGCAGGTGGTGCTGATCTTGGCGATCATGGCCATGGCGGCCTTGTTCTTCATGCCCTCCACCTTCTCGTCGGGCTTGGCCTGCTTCAGGAAGGTGAACAGCGGCTCCTCGCCTTCGCCGTTGACGTCGATCTTCGCCAGCTGGTCGAACTGGGTCTTGTACTTGGCGGTGCAGAACTCGTGGATCTCGCTCTCGTCGCCGGGGGCCTGGTGGCCGAACTGGTTGCAGGGGAAGTCCAGGATCTCAAAGCCCTGGTCGTGATACTTCTCGTACAGGTTTTCCAGCGCCTCATACTGGGGCGTGAAGCCGCAGCCGGTGGCGGTGTTGACGATCAGCAGCACCTTGCCCCTCAGGTCGTTCATATTCAGGGTCGCGCCCTTGCGGGCCTTCACGGTGTAATCATAAATGCTCATGGTGTGAACCTCCTTTATTTCGTTTGCAAATTGATTGTATCAAATTAATTTGCAGATGTCAATAGGTTCGCATGTTATATATATGTTAATCAGAAATCGTCAGCACCGCCGCGCTGTTGGCCGGCGCGGCCAGGCGAAGCACGCCGTCCACCACGGTCCCGGCGGGCGCGGGCGCGTCGCTCCAGCCCCCGGAGGTGGTGATGAAGCGGATCGACACCGCCGCGCCGTCGGGCACGCCGACGTCCCTCAGCGGCAGATCCAGCGCCATCGGGCGCTCGGTGTTGTTGCAGGCGACGGCCAGCGCGCATTCCCCGTCGAAGCGGGCGTAGGCGACGTAGCCGTAGCCGGCGCACAGCGGCTTCACGCTGCCCTTGCGCAGCACCGGCCATTCCGTGCGCAGCGCCGAGAGGGCCCGGTGAAAGGCGATCAGGTCCTGGTCCTCGCGGCCCCAGGGATAGGCGCGGCGGTTGTCCGGGTCGGTCCAGCCGGTCAGGCCCGCCTCGTCGCCGTAGTAGAGCGTCGGCGCGCCGGGCCAGGTCATCTGGATCAGCGCCGCCTCCCGGAACACCGCCGGGCGGACGCCCTCCGACGCCGCGGCGCTGCCCGCCGAGGGCAGGCGTCCGGGCCGACCGTTGGTGCGGGTCATGAAGCGGCTGTGATCGTGGTTGCTCAATTCGTCCATGGCGCAGTAGACCGACGGGGTGGGCAGGCGCGACATCCCGGTGAGGATGCCGTCGAAGAAGGCCATGCCGTTCTGGTACAGGTCGTCCCGGCGGTAGTCCGAGTGCTTCTCCATGCCGGTGAGGAAGAAGGAGAGCGGGTCCATGAAGGCGTCGTAGTTCATCACGGAATCCCACTCGTCGCCCTTGAGCCAATCGGTGGGATCGCCGTAGTGCTCGGCAATGATCAGCGCGTCGGGATTCGCGGTCTTCACCCGGCGGCGGAATTCCTTCCAGAACAGGTGGTTGAAGGCGGGCGTCTGGCCCAGATCCGCCGCCACGTCCAGCCGCCAGCCGTCCACGCTGTAGGGCGGAGAGACCCACTTCTCCGCCACGCGGAAGATCGCCTCGCAGAGCGCGCCGGAGCGCTCGTAGCAGAGCTTCGGCAGCGTCGTCACGTTCCACCAGCTGTCGTAGTCGCGGGCGTCCCGGAAGTTGAAGCAGCTGCGATAAGGGCTCTTCACGTGGCCGTAGGCGCCCTCGTGCTCGCCGTAGAGGCCCTCGCGGTTCATCCAGCGGCCGAAGGAGCCGCAGTGGTTGAACACGCCGTCGAGGATGATCCTCATCCCCCGCCGGTGCGCCTCCCGGCAGAAACCGGCGAACCAGGCGTCGCTGGCCGCGAGATTCGCGGGGTCGGTGGTGCGGCGGATGTAGCGCGTGGCCCTGCCGTTGCTCCTGGCCCGCGGGGGCAGCGCCTCGCCGCCGTCGCTTTCGATGACGGTCAGGTGGGGATCGACGTGTTCGTAGTCCTGGGTGTCGTACTTGTGGGGCGAGGGCGAGACGAAGATCGGGTTGAAGTAGATTGCCTCCACGCCCAGCGATTGCAGGTAGTCCAGCTTGTCCCGCACGCCCACCAGGTCGCCGCCGTGGAAGCAGTGGTAGTCGTCCGTCTCGGGCAGGGCGTCCCAGGCCGCGGCGTGGCGGATGCGCGCGCCCGCGTACCAGTATTCCCCGTCCACCACGTCGTTAGCCGCGTCGCCGTTTGAAAAGCGGTCCGGAAAAATCTGGTACTGCACCGCGCCCTTGGCCCACTCCGGCACATGGAAGCCCGGGATCACCTCGAACGAGCCCGCCGGATCCGGCGAGGGCACGGCGTCCACCCAGCGCGCGCCGAGGCGGTTGTAGTGGATGCGCCGGTCCGCCCACTCGATCAGGAAGGAATAGAAGATCGGCGCTTCGCGGCAGTAGAGCTTGGCCTCGTACCAGTCGAAGGCGGCGTCGCTCGCGAATCGGGACATGCGCACGTGCTCCGCCGGGAAATCCCGCAGCAGCGTGACCTTCGCCTCCGCGCCCCGCATCAGGCGCAGGCGCACGGAGACGTGATCCCAGGGTTCCGGCTCGGCGGGCTGGCGGAACAGGGCGGTGCCGTCGCTGAAGATGGAGGCAAGCAGGGCGTCCTGCTCGTTGTAGGGCTGGTTCATGGCGCTCATCCCTCGCTGGCAGAATTGGTATTACAGCCAGTATAGTGGAACGGCGCGCGGTTGTCAACTCGCGGCGGCGTTGCGCTTTACATCCGGCGGCATGGAGTGGTATAATAGAATGGATGTTTGTGAACTCACCCGGCTGGGAGGCGGTTTGGAATGGGCGGCGCGATGCTGTTGATCGGATACCTGCTGTGCGGCGCGGCACTGGTGGACGGGCTTTTGCCGAGGCGGCAGCGGCTCGTCCGGCTGTGGCTGGGGCTGAGCGCGGGCCTGATCCTGATGATGTGGCTGCCCACGCTGTACGCCTTCTTCCTGGGCTTCACGCGGCTTTCCAACCTGCTGGGGCTCGGCACGGCGGCGGCCTTCGCCGGGGCGTCCCAGCTCCTCGCCCGAAGGACGCCCCGCGAGCGCCGGTGGACGGACATGCCCCTGTGGCTGCCCCTCGCGCTGGTGGCGCCGCTGGCGATCCTCGGCGGCTATCTGCAAACCACCCACATCCTGCGGCCCGAGGCCGGCGCGCTGTACGTGGGCCAGTCCACCTACGGCGATCTGTGCCTGCACCTGGGCATCGCCACCAGCCTGCGCGACGCGGCTTATCCCCCCACCTATTCCCTGCTGCCCGGGGCGCTGCTGGGCTATCCGTTCCTGGGCGACAGCATGGTCACCTCGATGCTGCTCTTCGGCAGCGGCCTCTCCTTTTCGTTCGTTTTCACCGGCACGCTGATGATGGCGCTGGTGGGCCTCGGGTTCGTGCTGTTCTGCTGGGAGCTGACGAAGAGCCGCGCCGCCACCGTGATCGCGTTTTTGCTGATGTTCTTAAACGGCGGCCTGGGCTTTGTCTACGCGCTGGACGGCATCGGCCGCGACGCCACCACGTTCAGGGAGATCTTCACCGGCTTCTACCGCACCCCCACGAACCAGCCGGACCTGAACCTGCGCTGGGTGAACGTGATCTGCGACATGATGATCCCCCAGCGGACGCTGCTGACCGGGTGGATGGCGCTGGTCCCGGCGCTGTGGCTGCTGGTGACGGCGGCGCGGGGCCGCGAGTGGATGCCGTTCGCCCTGCTCGGCGTCTGGGCCGGGACCATGCCGATGATCCACACCCACTCCTTCCTGGCGCTGGGGCTGATCAGCGTGGGCGCGGTGGCCTTCTGCGTGTGGCGCGCGCCGAAGGCGGAGCGGACGGCCGTCTTCCTGCGCTTCGCCCTCTACGGCGGCGTCGCCCTGGCGCTGGCGCTGCCGCAGCTGATGACCTGGTCGGTGCCCCAGACGGTGAACGGCGGCTCGCTGAAGCTCCGCTTCAACTGGGTTAACAACGACGGCAGCGGCCGCCTGATCGACGGCTACTGCTGGTTCTGGATCAAGAACGTGGGCCTGATCTGGCTGATGATGGTCCCGGCGGCGCTCTGCGGCAGGCGGGACGGGGCGGATCAGCGGCAATTCTCGCTTCGGATGCTGGGCCTGGGCGCGGCGATCGTATACGCCGTGGCGGAGCTGGTCCAGTTCCAGCCCAACGAGTATGACAACAACAAGCTGTTCTACGTGGCCTACATGGCGATGCTGCCGGCGGTGGGCTGGTATCTGGTGACGCTGTGGAACCATCTGAAGGGCGTGCGCGGACGGGCGCTGCTGGCGGCGGCGTTCCTGCTGGCGTCCACGCTCTCCGGCGCGCTGAGCATCGGGCGGGAGGTCGTGTCCAACTACCAGCTGTTCAGCGCCGCCGAGGCCCACGCCGCCGCGTTCGTCGAGCGCGAGACGCCCGCGGACGCGGTGTTCCTGACCGGCACCCAGCATAAGAACGCCGTGGCGGCGCTGGCGGGCCGGAGCATCGTCTGCGGCACGCCCAGCTACCTCTACTTCCACGGCATCGACTATTCCGGGCAATACCTGGCCGCGAAGCAGATGCTGGAGCTGCCGGAGGACAGCGCGGCGCTGTTTGAGCAGTACGGCGTGCGCTACGTCTATCTCTCAAACTATGAGCGCGGCGACTACGACCTGGACGAGACCTGGTTCGCGGAGCACTGCGAGCTGGTGTTTGCCGAGGGCGACGTGTGCGTGTACGCGCTTGACGACGTTCATCGGAACTTACCGGAAACTTAGTGCATTTGCTATTGTATTTTCCCGGAAATTGATTTAAAATAGTTTTGTAATACTGTGTTATATTTTCGCCTGAAGGCAACGATCGCGCGGTTCGCGCGTCCAACGGATATGAACAAGCTGCACCAAAGCGGAGGGTATGAGATGGGAAACCGGAAGATCGGAGCGCTGGTTCTGCTGGCGGCGGGCGCCTGCCTGCTGCTGAGCGGCTGCGGCACGATTGACGAGGATTACCTGAACACCGAGGTCAACACCTCGGTGGACATCAGCGTGCCCTACGCCACCGCCACGCCCCTCCCCCAGAACATGAGCGCGCCGGAGGCCATCGTGATCGACGCCGACGGCAACGTGACGCTGAACGATTCCTCCGTGATCGAGGGCGACTTCCAGTCCGCCCGAGACCAGGAGGAGCAGACCGAATACCGCAGCCTGAGCCTGGGCAACACCGGCATCGCCGTGCAGGCGCTGCAGCTGCGCCTGAGGGACCTGGGCTATTTCACCGGCGACGTGTCCGGCCTGTTCGACTCGGAGACCGAAGCCGCCGTGAAGCGCTTTGAGCAGACCTACGGCACCATGCAGACCGGCGTCGCCACGGCCAAGCTGCAGCTGAAGCTGTTCGCCGGCAACGCGCCCGTCTATGGCAGCGAGGAATACAACAGCGCGGTGATCGCCCAGTACGCGGTGCTGCGCCCCGGCGCGGTGGGCAGCTCGGTGTACGCGCTGCAGCAGAGGCTCAAGAACCTGGGCTATCCGCTGACGGAGCTGACCGGCGTGTTCGACGAGCAGACGGGCCAGTGTGTGCGGCTGTTCTACGCGGCCTACGGGCTCGCCGCCAGCGACGTGGCCAACGTGGCCATGCAGCGCGAGCTCTACGCCGACACCGCCAGGACCTACGACCCGTCCGTGCAGGTGCTGACCACGATGACCCCGGACGAGGAGGGCCAGCAGGCCGCCATCTACATGCCCGACGGCACCGAGGCCGACGACAGCACGGCCATCGCCCTGGGCAGCTCCGGCACGCGCATCTCCCAGATCCAACAGCGGCTGATCACCCTGGGCTACATGACGGGCGGTACCGACACCGGCGTGTTCGACCAGGCCACCCAGGAGGGCGTGAACCGCTTCCTGAGCGCCATTGGCCTCGCGCCCAACGGCATGCTCACCACGGACATGCAGGAATTCCTGCTGTCTGAAAACGCCCCGGCCTACGGCGGCGAGGCGGCCATCTCCGCCTATGAGAACCTGAATGTGGGCGACAGCGGCGAGGCCGTGATGAACCTGCAGCGCCGGCTGGTGGAGCTGGGCTACGCCAACGGCACGCCCAACGGCGAATACGGCCCGGCCACCATCAGCGCCGTGGCCTTCTACCAGCAGTGCAACGGCATGGAGCCGGACGGCCTGGCCAGCGTTTGGCTGCAAACCGTGCTGTTCAGCGACCAGGCCCTGACCTATGAGCAGACCCAGCAGGGCGTGGAGGGCTTCCCCACCGACGGTGAGATGGGCCTCGTGCCCGACGGCGAAGCGCCCGTCGAGGCGACGCCGACGCCCACCGCAACGCCCGCCGCCGACGCCGACACGCTCTACTTCAACCTGGTGGTCGGCTCCACCGGCAGCGCCGTGACGGCCCTGCAGAACCGCCTGGTGGAGCTGGGCTACCTTGAGACGGGCAGCGGCGTGTTCGACGAGGCCACCCGCAGCGCCGTGAACGCCTTCCAGGCGGCCATCGGCGTGGAGCAGACCGGCGAGGCCTCCGCCTCGATGCAGCGCTATATCTACAGCAAGGCCGCGCCGGACGCCTCGGTGCAGTTTGAATCCACCGGCGACCGCTACATCCCCCTGCGCCTGGGCGACACCGGCGACGAGGTGACCAACCTCCAGCGGCGGCTGTGGGAGCTGGGCCTGCTGGAGCGCAAGGACGTGAAGGACAGCATCGGCACCTACAACGACGCCACCCGCGTGGCCGTCACCAGCGCGCAGCTGAAGATGGGCTACGGCAGCGCCGACGGCGCGGCGGGCGTGGAGTTCCAGAGCTTCCTGTTCTCCAAGTACGGCGACCTGCTGAAGGAAAAGGGCCGCAAGCGGCGGTAGAGGAACGAGGGGTCCGTTGCCGGAGGATAGCCCTTCATGGAGGGCCGGGGGAGCTTGTCTGGTTTCTCTTTCAGTGCCATCATTCGTCAAAATGGGCAGATCCTTCGCTGCGCTCAGGATGACAACTAGTCGAAATCCCTGTCATCCTGAGCGCAGCGAAGGATCTGTTCGCATCCAAGCCGACTGCATCTGGCTGATTCTCCAGGCTTTTGTGAAGCGCCTGCCGTTTATGCGATTCCCGGAAAGTATCCTCCCCCCTTCTTTGCCCGCCTCACAGCGCCATCACGTAGATCTGGCAGGGATTCGCCGCGTCCCACATCTCCGGGAACACCTCGAACTCCTGAAAGCCCATGCTGCGGTAAAAGCGGTTCGTGCGGTCGTAATCCTCATAGACGCCCATCTTCACGGTCTTGACCTGCATGAAGCGATAGCCCGCCTCCCGGGCGCAGGCGACGGCGGCTTCGACCAGCCGCCGCCCGTAGCCCTTGCGGTGACAATCGGGCAGCACGCCCATCACGGCCAGCTCCACGGTGGCGTCTCCCGTCTCCTTCAGGCACAGAAAGCCCACGGGCCGACCCGCCTTGACGGCGGCCAGCGTCAGCCGTTCGCGGCTTTCGGCGATGTAGCGCTCCCGCGATTCCTCGATGCCGAACCAATCCGGCAGGGCCTCCAGGATCGCCCGGGCGATCTCCGCGCGGCGCTCCGGCGCCTCCACCCGCTCAATCATCTCTTTTGGGGCTGAATCCACCATTCGGGCGTCAGCTCGCCCAGGGTCGTCTCCCGGCCCGTCTCGTTGTCCAGCAGGACGCGGACGGCGGGATAGTCGTCGGGCATCAGCTGCACCATCAGCTCCCGGCAGGCCCCGCAGGGCGCGCCGCCCGAGCCGTCAGGCAGAATCGACAGCACGCGGTCGATCGCCTGCTCGCCGTTGGTCAGCATGTTGAATATGGCGTTGCGCTCGGCGCAGATGCCCAGCGTGGAGCAGGTGTCCACGCAGACGCCGGTATAGATCCTGCCGGACTTCGAGCGAACCGCCGCGGAGACCTCGCCGCAGGTCACGTATTCGGACACGCGGCGCTCGTTGCGCACGGCCTTCGCCGCCTCCAGCATCTCCATCCAAATCGAGTCCATGATCGTTCCTCCTGTATTTGATACAGAATTGGGAATCGGGTCCTTCGTTCCCAATTCCCAATTCCGGATTTTCAATTGTCTTACGCCCTCAGCTCCGCACCGAATTCCTTCAGAGCCTTCAGCACCTTTTCCATGGTGCCGTTGATCTCCTCGTCGGTCAGGGTGCGGTCGGGGGCGCGCAGCGTGATGGCGTAGGCCACGGACTTCCTTTCCTTGCCCAGCTTTTCACCGCGATAGATGTCAAACAGCTTCACGTCCTCCAGCGTCTTGGCGGCCGCCCTGCGGATGGCGTCCATCATCGTGCCCGCGCCGATTTTCTCGTCCACCACCACGGCGATATCGCGGCTGACGGCAGGGAACTTCGGCAGGGGCTTCACGCCGTAGAAATCCTGTTCCAGAGGCATCAGGGCGTCCAGGTCCACCTCGGCCAGGTACACGCGGCCCTTGATGTCAAAGCGCTCGGCCACGTCCGGATGCACCTCGCCCAGCGTCGCCAGCTTCACGCCGTTCGCGGTAAGCACCGCCTTGCGGCCCGGATGGTAGTAGCCGTCGCCCGCTGCTTCGATCTGCGCCGTCACGCCGAACTTCGCCAGCAGCCAGACCACGATGTTCTTCACGGTGTAGAAGTCCACGTCCTCGCCGAAGGCGCTCAAGCACAGCGCGTTCTTCTCGGTGGGCAGGTCCCCGGCCTTTTCGGCGGGCACGAACACCTTGCTCAGCTCGAACAGCGCGCCGGAGGCGTTGCCGCGGTTCAGGTTGCCCGCCACGGTGTTCAGCATGCTGGGCACCAGGGACGTGCGCATCACGCTGGTATCCTCGCCCAGGGGGTTGCGCAGCGTCACGGCACGGCGGCGCGGATCGTCCTGGTCCAGGCCCAGGGCGTCGATCCACTTCGGGCTGATGAAGGAATAGTTCAGCGCCTCGTACAGGCCCATGCCCACCAGCGCCTCCTTCACCCGGTCGCCGAAGGCGTTCACCGGGTTGCGACGGCCCGCCATCGTCACGCCGTTCATCAGCGTGGAGGGGATGTGGTCGTAGCCGTACATGCGCAGCACTTCCTCGGACACGTCGGCCTCGGTCTCCATGTCCTGGCGGAAGGCGGGCACCTCGCAGTGCAGCAGCCTGCCGTCCACGAGGGTCGTGTCGATGTACAGGCGGTTCAGGATGTCCTCCATGTCCTCGGCGGGCACGTCCACGCCGATGCGGCGGCGGATGCGCTCCACCTCGGCCTCGATCTCCACCGGGGGCTTCGGGTTCGGATAGTGGTCGAACGCGCCGGGCACCACCTTGCCGCACTCCAGCATGTTCACCAGCATGCAGGCCCGCTCCAGCGCCTCCATGGCGGTGTCCGGGCAGACGCCCTTCTCGAAGCGGCCGCTGGCCTCGGTGCGCACGCCCAGCTTGCGGGCGGTGACGCGGTTGTTGGCGCGCTCAAAGGCCGCGCACTCGAACAGCACGCTGGCCGTGTCGCTGACGATCTCGCTCTCCTCGCCGCCCATGATGCCGGCCAGGCCGGTGGCGTTCTGCTTGTCGGCGATCACCAGCATGGTCTCATCCAGCACGTGTTCCTTGCCGTCCAGCGTGGTGAGATGCTCGCCCGGGCGGGCGCGGCGCACGACGATGGTCTGCTCCTTCACCTTGGACAGGTCAAAGGCGTGCATCGGGTGGCCGGTCTCCAGCATGACGAAGTTGGTGATGTCCACGATGTTGTTGATGGGACGGACGCCCGCGCCATACAGGTATTCCCGCATCCACTTGGGGCTGGGGCCGATCTTCACGTCGGTGATGACCCGCGCGCAATAGCGGGGGCAGGCCTCGTCGTCCAGCACCTCCACCCTGGCGTAGTCGTCGAAGGTGCCCTTTCCTTCCTCTTCCACGGCGATCTCCGGCACCACGAAGTGCTCCTGGAGCACGGCGCTGGATTCCCTCGCCAAGCCCCAGACGCTCAGGCAGTCCGGGCGGTTGGCCAGGATCTCAAAGTCGACGATGTCGTCGCCGAGGCCGAAGACCTCCTTGACGTCGGTGCCGGGCTTCACGTCCTCGAAGATCTCGATGATGCCCTCGTCGCCGATGTGGGGATACAGGCCCGCGGGCACGTCCAGCTCCGGGCCGGAGCACAGCATGCCCATGGACACCTCGCCGCGCATCTTGCCCTTCTTGATTTTGACGCCCCCGGGCAAATGCGCGCCGTCCAGCGCCGCCGCCACCCGCATGCCCGCGTGCACATTCGGCGCGCCGCAGACGATCTGCAGGGGCTCCGCCTCGCCCACGTCCACCATGCAGATGTGCAGGTGATCGGAATTGGGATGGTCCACGCAACTCTCCACATAGCCCACAACCACCTTGTCAAACTGCTCGCCGGTCTTCTCCACGCCTTCGACGGCGGTGCCGGTCATCACCATGCGGGAGGCGTATTCCTCCGCCGGGAGCTTGATATCCACATATTCCTTCAGCCACTTCATTGGGACTTTCATAATTATACAAACCTCCGTTTTCTATTCGAGGGAATCACTCTCCAGTGTGGAGTGTGGTGGAAATCCTTCGGGTCTCTCAATTCCGCTGATGAGAACAACTCCCACCTCAAACGATCGCTCCACGCTCCACTCTCAACACTCCACACTCATTTACCGGTATTGCGTCAGGAACCGCAGGTCATTCTCATAGAGGTATCTGAGGTTCGGAATGTTGTACTTCAAAAGAGCGATGCGCTCCACGCCCATGCCGAAGGCGAAGCCGGAATACTTGTGGCTGTCGATGCCGCACATCTCCAGCACCCGCGGGTTCACCATGCCGGCGCCCAGCACCTCGATCCAGCCGGTGCCCTTGCACATGCGGCAGCCCGCGCCCTTGCAGTTCGCGCAGGTCAGGTCCACCTCGGCGCTGGGCTCGGTGAACGGGAAGAAGGACGGGCGGAAGCGGGTCTGGATGCCCTCGCCATACATCTGGCGGGCAAACTCGTCCAGCGTGCCCTTCAAATCGCCCATGGTGATGTTCTCGTCGATCACCAGGCCCTCCATCTGGTGGAAGACCGGGCTGTGGGTGGCGTCGGCCTCGTCGGCGCGATACACGCGGCCGGGGCTGATGATGCGGATGGGCGGCTTGCGGGTGGTCATGATGCGGGCCTGGACCGGGCTGGTCTGGCTGCGCAGCACGATGTTGTCCTCCACGTAGAAGGTGTCCTGGGCGTCGCGCGCCGGGTGATTCTTCGGCACGTTCAGCAGCTCGAAGTTGTAGTGGTCGTACTCCACCTCCGGGCCGACGACCTCCTCATAGCCCATGCCCACGAAGATATCCACCATCTTCCTGAGGGCGATGTTCATCGGGTGCAGCGAACCGGCGCTGCGCTCCGGACCCGGCAGCGTCACGTCGATGGTCTCGGCGGCCAGGCGCGCGGCCTTCTCCTTCTCGGCCAGCTCGGCGGCCCGCTTTTCCAGCTCGGTCTCCAGCGCGGCGCGCACGTCGTTCACCAGCTGGCCCATCTTCGGCCTCTCCTCCGGCGGCAGCTTGCCCATGCCGCGCAGCAGCGCGGTCAGCTCGCCCTTCTTGCCCAGCGCGGCCACGCGAATCTGCTCCAGATTGGCAGTCGCCCGCGCCTCCTTGATGTTCTGCATCACGCGCTCGCGCATTTCACGAAGCATCTTTTCCATGAAACGTTCACTCCTCACAACCCTGATTGATGTTTTTCGGGGGCAAAACAAAGGCTCCGCCCCGCTTCAAGGGGCGAAGCCGAAACTCCGCTGTACCACCCAAATTCACCCGTCCGCGAACGGGCCTCTCATTCTGATAACGGAAATGACCCCGCCTTCGCCTACTCGAAATGCCTTTCAGCGAAAGAGCTCCGGAGTGAACTTCGCCGGCGTCCCGTCCGCCGCGCTTCCAGCCATGGCGCGGCTCTCTTTGGGAGGCAACGCGGGTTACTCTCTCCATCCCAGCCAAATTACAGCTATTTTAGCACAGCGCGCCGCAAATTACAACGGCTTATCCGTTAATTAACGCGGCACGGCGGCAATCAAACCTTAACGCAATACTCCGCTAAAGTGCGTTGATTTGCCACAGCCGAGCGCCTACAATGAGACAGATGGTTTACGAGGCCTAGCATTTTGCGAAGGGGATATCACCATGAGCAGGATCGGCATCATCACCGACACCAATTCCGGCATGACCTCCGAGGAGGCGCGCGCCCTGGGCGTGACGCTGATGCCCATGCCGTTCACCGTCAACGGCCGAAATTACGTGGAAAACGTGAACATGACCTACGCCGAGTTCTTCGAGCGCCTGGCCGGCGGCGCGTCGGTCGCCACCTCCCAGCCCTCGCCCGAGGACGTGACCCGCTGCTGGGACAAGGCCCTGGAGAGCTTCGACCAGCTGATTTACATCCCCATGTCCAGCGCACTCTCCTCCAGCTGCCAGAGCGCGCGCCTGTTCGCGGAGGACTATGAGGGCCGCGTGTTCGTGGTGGACAACCGCCGCATCTCCATCAGCCAAAAGCAATCCGTGCTGGACGCGCTGAAGTGGCGCGACGCGGGGCTGGACGCCGAAGCCATCGTGAAGAACCTGATGGACACGGCCATGGACGCCAGCATATACCTGACCGTGGACAACCTGAAGTACCTGAAGAAGGGCGGGCGCATCACCCCCTCGGTGGCCGCCATCGGCACGGTGCTGAACATCAAGCCGGTGCTGCAGATCCAGGGCGGCAAGCTGGACACCTACAAGAAGGTGCGCGGGCTGCACGCCGCCCAGAACACGATGCTGGGCGCCGTGGCCAGCGACCTGGCCGACCGCTTTTCTGAAACGCCCGTCATCCTGCGCACGGCCTGGACCGGCGACGACGGCATCGGCCGCATGTGGACCGCCCAGGTGCAGGAAAAGTACCCCCAGTTTGAGGTCACCGGCGATCCGCTGCCCATCAGCATCGCCTGCCACGTCGGCCCCGGCGTCATCGCGCTGGGATTGATGAGGAAGGTATGACAAAGGGCACATCCCGGAAAGCAGGGATATAGGGCGAAGGGACGGGCAGGTCCTCTCTTCCGATGCTGTTTGCCGGCAAAATGCACAGATCCTTCGCTACGCTCAGGGTGACCGGGAGTCGCAATCCCGGTCCTCCTGAGCAAAGCGAAGGATCTGTGCGCATAATGAGCGGACTTCATTCCAATTCTGCCCCGGGCGTCCGTCAGGATCCCGGCAAAGGCTTCGGCACGCAAAAACTCCCTTCCGTTCGGAAGGGAGTTTTGTATGAATCGCTTACCAGCGGCTCTCCATGCGCTGCTTGTCGAAGCACTCACGGCAGTACACCGGGCGATCCCCACGGGGCTGGAAGGGCACCTGGGTGGGCTTGCCGCACTCGGCGCAAACGACATCATACATGGGGCGATCGGCGCGGTTGAAGCCACCGTTGGCGGCCTTGCGCTTGTCGCGGCAGGCCTTGCAGCGGCCGGGCTCGTTCTGGAAGCCCTTGTCGGCGTAGAACTGCTGCTCGGAAGCGGTGAAAACGAACTCGTTGCCACACTCACGACATACCAAAGTCTTGTCTTCAAACATGGAAATAAACCCTCCTAATTGTGTTGCCCGTGCGATGTATAGTCTCTGTTGCCGATTCCTGCCATCGGTAGGGTTCCACCGGAGGGATACGGTTCAAAAGCCTGCTAATCGGGGCTGAAAATATTATAACACACTGGAACAATTTTGTACAGCCTTTTCCGAACATTTCTCGCCACAAATTTTAAATTTTCCGTGACAGCTTCGGAATCATTCGCCCTTCGGGGTCTCCGGCTTCGGCGCCTGCCCCTCGTGGCCCTCGCCGCCCTTGCCGCGGCCGCGGCGGCGGCGATGCTCCCGCGCGAGGGCCTGGCCCTGTGCCGCGCCTTCGCTCTCCCTCAGCTTCTCCAGGAACTGATCGGTGGACAGATTCCGGGGCGCCTTCTGGCGCGGATAGCGCTTCTTCTTCGGCTCCTCGGAGCCCTCCTCCCCCTCTTCCGCCGGCTGCTCCGGCACGGGCTTCGGGCGGCGGGGCTTGCGCTCCGGCCGAGACATGTCCTTCAGGGCCGCGGCGTCCTCCGCGCTGGGGCGGCGCACGTCGTCGATGGCGTATTCGCGCACGTCATAGCTGTCGTCGTCCACGCGCACGCGCACCTTCACGGTCTCCTTGATGCAGTTGATCTCCGCGATCACGCCCACGCCGTCGGGGGTGATGACGTCCTTGCCCACCCGGGGCACCCGCTTCAGCACCGCCTCGTAGTTGTCCTGCTCGTACTTCAGGCAGCACATCAGCCGCCCGCACTGGCCGGAGATCTTCGTGGGGTTCAGGGAGAGGTTCTGCTCCTTCGCCATCTTGATGGACACGGGCTGGAAATCCCCCAGGAACGCGCCGCAGCAGATCTGCCGCCCGCAGGAGCCCAGGCCGCCCAGCATCTTCGCCTCGTCGCGCACGCCGATCTGGCGCAGCTCGATGCGGATCTTGAACACGCCGGCCAGGTCCTTCACCAGGTCGCGGAAATCCACGCGGCCGTTGGCGGTGAAATAAAAGATGATCTTGTTGTTGTCGAAGGTGTATTCCACGCTGACGAGCTTCATGTCCAGCTTGTGCCTGGCGATGCGCTCCTGGCAGATCTGGAAGGCCTCCTTCTCTCGCTTCTCGTTGTTCTCCGCGCGGCGGGTGTCCTCCTCGGTGGCGACGCGGATCACCTTTTTCAGCGGCGTCACGATCTGTTGGTCGCTGACGGTGCGCGCGCCGGTCACTACCTCGCCGAACTCCACGCCCCGCGCGGTCTCGACGATCACGTTGTCGCCCGGATGCGGCCAGATGCCGTCCGGATCAAAATAGTATACCTTGCCCGCCTTCTTGAAGCGGACGCCGATGACGGTTGCCATATGGGTGTTTACCTCCGAATCATACCACTTTCCGTGAGTGTGAAATACATATTCTCCAGCGCGTTCGGCCAGGAGACGTTGCTGGCCAGCTGCATCCGCGCCAGCACCACGCCCTTCAGCAACGCCCGGCCGTCCAGCTTCGAGCGCCGAAGCCGGTCAGACTCGGCCGCCTGATAGGGCGTCGCGCCGCTCTGCAGCGCCATCAGGTCCCGTGCCCAGAGCTCCATGATGTCCAGCATCCGGGTCTCGTCGCCCTTGTCCTCCTCCAGCGGGGAGGCGGCCCCGGCCACGCTGGCCCGGTCCGAGAGGGCTGCAAGCGACTCAAGCACCCGCTCCCGCAGGGCGGGGTAGTCGCCGTCGTCCCGGATCTCCAGCGCCCGGCCCACCGAGCCCTGGGCCATGCCGGCCAGCTCCGCGGCGCGGGCCGGCTCGATCCCCCGACCCTGCAGCACCCGCGCGCACTCCTCGACGCTCAGGTCCGTGAAGCGCACCGTCTGGCAGCGGGACACAATGGTGGACAGCAGCGCGCCGGGCGCGTCGGTAATCAGGAAGAACATCACGTCTCCCGACGGGCTCTCCAGCGTCTTCAGCAGGGCGTTCTGCGCCGCGGGCGTCAGCTTCTCCGCCTGCTCGATAAAGGCGATGTGCCGCCCGCCCTCATAGGGCCGCAGCGCCAGCGCGTCGATCAGCGCGCGCACCTCGTCCACGCCGATGGACTTCTTTTCCGGCCGCACCAGGTGCACGTCCGGATGGGTGCCGTTCAAAAAACGCTTGCAGGCCGGGCAGACGCCGCAGGGCTTCGCCGCGCCGGTGCAGACCATGGCCTGCGCCAGCAGCCGCGCCATCGTGCGCTTGCCGGAGCCGTGGGGCCCCACCAGCAGCAGGGCATGAACAATGCGCCCGGCTTGAACCGAACGCATCAGCTGTTCCATCTTGTCGCCGTAGCCCGCAAATTCGGATATTTTCAAGGTCTGACCTCAGATTTTCTTGAACTGCTCCACGTCCAGCACGAAGATCGTCGCGCCGCCCACGGTGACCTCCACCGGGTAGGGCACGTAGACGCCCGTGGTGCCGGAGATGGGCGAAGGCGTGGTGGCGATCTGCTTGCGGCTCTTGCACACCTTTTCGATCACGCCCAGGGCATGATCCAGCTGGTCGTCCTCCACGCCCACCAGCAGCGTGGTGTTGCCGGCGCGCAGGAAGCCGCCCGTGGTCGCCAGCTTGGTGACGCGATAGCCCTCCGTCATCAGGTGATTGATGAGCCTGGAAGCGTCCTCATCCTGTACAATCGCGATTATCAGCTTCATAATGAGCCCTCCTTCGCTTATCCTCCACTTTTATTATACACGAAACGGGCGGGATATGCAACAGTTTTTGCCTCGGCGCCAGGTTCCGAAATACATATTGTAAATTCTGGGAAAATACAGTATAATTGTGATAAACGGACCGTCATTGACCCACCGACCGGATGAAGGAGGCTTGCGAAATGAAAAAACTTGCGCTGTTGACGCTGGCGCTGGCGCTGCTGCTGGCGCTGCCGACGCTGGTCCACGCCGACGCGCTGCCGGAATTCGCTTTCGACGCCGCGGCGGGCCGGATCACCGCCTACAACGGCCCCGGCGGCGAGGTGGCCCTGCCCGCGGAGATCGACGGCGCGCGCGTCTGGGACGTGGGCGGCGCGATCTTCCAGAACAACGGCGCCGTCACCGCCCTCGCCCTGCCGGAGGGAATGGACGTGATGAGCGACAACCTGACCTCGCAACTGCCGAACCTGGCGAGCGTGACCCTGCCGGAAAGCCTGCGGGTGATCTGCCGGGGCAACTTCCAGCTGTGCGACAGCCTGACGGAGGTCACGCTGCCAGCGGGCGTCAGCTACATCGCGGACAACTGCTTTTCCTGGTGCCAGCAGCTGCGCCGCGTCACCTTCACCGGCGTCTGCCCGAGAATCGCCGACAGCACCTTCTCCGTGCTGGCGGAGGATTGCGTGGTGTACGTGCCGGACGATCAGTTCGACGCCTACCGCGCGGCCATCCCGGAGGAGATCGAGGTGGCGTCCTCCGGCGTGAACGCCGAGCGCGTGGCCTTCGCGACCCCCGAGGACCAGTTTGCCTTTGACCCTGAAACCGGCACCGTCACCGGCTATGTGGATCGCGCGGCCCGCATGGACATTCCCGCCGAGATCGGCGGCGTGCCGGTGAAGGCCATCGGCGAGGGCGCGTTCACCCCCGCCTATCACCTGATGTATCTGACCGTGCCGGAGGGCGTGGAGGTGATCGGCGCGGGTGCGTTTGCCCACACCAACAGCATCCTCGGCGTCGAGCTGCCGGATTCCGTGCGCGACGTAGGCGACGAGGCCTTCCTCGGGGCGATCCGCGGCAACCGCTTCCACTGGCCGGCGAGCCTGGAGCGCATCGGCAACAAGGCCTTCTACAACTGCTACTTCACCGACGAGATCGACCTGCCCGCTTCCCTCGCGTCCATCGGCGACGAGGCCTTCTCCTGGACATGGGCGCAGAGCATGCATCTCCCGGAGGGCTGCCGGCCCTGGATCGGCTCCCGGGCCTTCGCCGACGGCCACCTGGACTACATGCAGATGGACACCTACGATTTCTTCGAAATGGCCCCGGACGCCTTCGCGGGCAGCCCCCTGAGCTCCGTCGACCTGCCATGGGACAGCGGCTGGGACAACCGACTGGCCTGGCAGGGCTACATGGACAGCCAGCTGGAGGGCTGCACCGTCTACATCAACAACCCGCCGGACTGCAGCTATGAGCAGAGCGGCGTCTATGAAAAGGGCGAGGACGGTTATTTCTACCTGGCGACCATCGGCGGCGAGGAGGAGGCCCCCTACCTCTACTACAACATCTGGGACAACAGCGGCGAGGAGCGCGTGCTGGTCGAGTGCCGCGGCGTGGCCGACGGCGTGTTCAAGGGCAACCAGGCCATCCGCCGCTTCCGCGTGACCCACGCCAACTGGCCCTGGCACATCGGCGCGGAGGCCTTCGCGGACTCCAGCGTGGAGCTGGTGGATCTGTTCTACACCACCGAAACCATCGGCGAGCGGGCCTTCGCCAACTGCAAGAACCTGACGGAGATCACCCTGCCGGCCTCGCTGACCCGCATCGGCGAAGGCGCGTTTGACGGCTGCGACAGCCTGACGCGCGTGAACATCGCCTGCGACCCGGACATCCTGCCGGAGAACGCCTTCGCGAACTGCGCCGCGCTGGTGGCGGACCCCAGCGGCATCGCCCTGCCGGCCACCGCCTCCGACGAAGCCGTGGCGCGGCTCTCCCGCGAGATGGGCTGCCCCTGGTACGCGCCGCTGCTGCGCCCGGGCGACACGCCGATGACCATCGTGCCGATGCCGTATGCCCCCACCGACCCGTCCCTGTTTGAGTTCGACGCCGAAACCGGCACGATCACCGGCTACCTGGGCGGCGAGGCGGACGTCGTGGTGCCGCGGGAAATCGACGGCGTGGCCGTCACCTCCATCGGCTACACGGCCTTCGACCGCTGCCGCGACTACACCGATACCGGCATGATCACCAACCAGACCGATTGGACGCGCCTGCGCAGCGTGGTGCTGCCGGAGACGGTCACCCACATCGACGACAGCGTGTTCAACTACTGCCAGCAGCTGGAGACCTTCATCTGCTACGGCCCGGTGGAGAGCACCGGCAAGGGCACGTTCTCGCTGGCGCGGAATCTGAAGACCGCGGTGTTCGTCAACGGCGTGAAGGTGATCGACAACTACTGCTTCCAGGACACCGACTGCTTCGAGACCTTCTACAGCGCCGTGCCGCTGGACCGGATCGGCGAAAGCGCCTTCCTGAACAGCGGAGTGACCCGCTTCGTGGTGGACGCGACCACGCTGGGCAACTGCGTGTTCCGCAACTGCCCGAACCTGACCGAGCTGCACTTCACCGATCGCGTGCGCGCAACCGACGGCGCGGTGGCCTTCGACTGCCCGGCGCTGGAGCAGGCCTGCTTTGAAGGGCACGACATGGAGGCCTT
Source organism: uncultured Eubacteriales bacterium (assembly GCA_902799045.1). GTDB lineage: Bacteria > Bacillota > Clostridia > Christensenellales > Aristaeellaceae > UBA2862. Next base: position 84,014 of record CADBZH010000001.1, on the reverse strand, counting down.
CTCGCGGGACGGCTGCATCGCCAACTGCTCCGACTGGCTGAGGGTGTTCGTGCCGGAGGACGCGGACCAGGCGATGAAGGACCGGGCCCAGAGCTGCATCACCTGGGAGACCCACTGTCTCGTGGCCGTGAAGCCCTTGGGGTGCGACCGCGCGCCGGAGGCGATGCCGGATCTCGACGGCATCCTGGCCGAATACGCCGCGAACCCGCTGGCCACGCCGGAGCCCGTCGCGACGCCCGAACCCATCGTCGCCGAGCCCGTGGGCGAGGTGGGCGAGCCGTTCGTGGGCACGTGGGCGCTGTCGCAGCTCGTCATCGGCGACGAGGCCTACGCCGCCGCCGACATCGGCATGGACAAAATGCGCTTAACCCTGAACGCCGACGGCACCTTCGAAATGCCCGGGGAGGACGGCGAATCCCAAGCGGGCGCCTGGAAGGTGTCGGACGGCAGCGCGCTGCTGATCGACATGGTCTTCTCCTTCGCGGAGGACGGCCGCCTGGTCGGCGAGGTCGAGGGCGCGCAGATGGTGTTTGAAAAGGCGGAGTAAGCCCGCGCTGATCGACATCCATAAGACCCGGATTGCCACGTCGAACCCTTCGGGTTCTCCTCACAATGCCGTGATGCGACAACGCTTGGCACTGCGGGGAGGGACATGTTGTGTCCCGACGTGGCAATCCGGGTCCTTTTCCTTCCGCCCATGGCGGGATCATTCCGCCGCTTCGTCCTTGAACGCGGAATCCTCGAAGGGGATGTAGCGCTCCTCCTCATACATCTGCTTGAGCGTAAAGTAGTGGGAGTGCTGGCGCCAGCCCTTGCCGGTGGAGCCGCGGCCCTCGGTGTTGATCTTCGTGTCGGGCAGCGCGGCGCGCAGGTCCTTGATCTGGGCGCCGGAGAGTCGGCAGCCGCCGCACCACAGGCGGTCCAGCCAGGTCATCTGCTTCAACACCTCGTAGTTGGAGCCCACGGGGTTGTAGAAGATGTTCAGGTCCATCAGGTGGGTCAGCTTCGTCAGCGGGCTCATGTCGGTGATGTCGTTCAGGAACAGCTCGCAGAACTCCAGGTCCGGGAAGTTGACGATCGGATCGATGTTCGTGATCTTGTTGTCCGCCAGGATCAGCACGCGCAGCTTCGTCAGCCCCTTGAAGTTCTCCAGGCTGGTGATGCCGTTGTGGCCCAGGTCCAGCATCATCAGGTCCGTGCAATAGCGGATGGGTTCGAAGGTGCGGTCGTTGTAGCCATAGCGGTTGCCGTCGCCCAGCTGGGTGGAAAAGGCGGTGATGTCGGTGCGGATCTTATAGTGGCCGAAGCTGATCCAGAACACGAACTTGATGTCCGGGTGGGCGTCAAACAGCTCGCCGCACTGATCCTGGGTCAGGCCGCTGTCCAGCAGCGAGATCTTCTTCAGGTTCGGCAGGCGGGCGATGCAGGCCTCCACGGCGTCCACGCTGCCCACGTTCACGCCGTCCAGGTTCAGCTCGTCCACGTCGCTGCGCACCTTCTGGCCGAACACGGTGATGCCGTAGAGCACCTTCTTGCCGTTTTCGTGGGTCTGCACCTCGTCCACCTGCTCGCTGGTCAGCTCGATATCGCTGGCGTCCACGCTCTGCAGGTGGGGCATGTAGTCGATGAAATCCACATAGGCCATCAGCGCGTCATAGTCGCCGGTCACGCGCACCTTGGTGTCCTCGGTGGTCATGGCGGCCTGGGGCACGTCGCAGCTGAACTTGAAGTAGATGTCCGGGAAGGTCTCGTAGAGCTCCCGCACGGCGTCGGCGGGCGCGGGCACGCCCCGCAGGTCGATGGTGTTCACCTGCGGCAGCAGCATCAGCGCGTCCTCGATGGCATTGACGTCCACGGGCTTCTCCCGCAGGTCCAGCGCCTCGGTGTCCGGCGCGTAGCGGCCGCCCAGCAGCGGCACGCGATAGGCGAAGCGCTTGGAGGGATACTTGTCAAACAGCGCGCGCAGCTCGTCGGTGGAAAGCTCGATCTGGCGCAGGTCCATCTCCTCGGCGTCGCTGTCGAAGTAGACCTGCTTCACCGGCACGCTCCAGCGGATGTGGCAGTTTGGCAGCGCCGCCGCCAGCGCGTCGCGGTCGGACTCGGTGAAGGCATAGTTGCCGCGGATGTCCAGCTCCTCCAGCGTGGTGATCTGGCGAATGGGCTCGAAATCGGTGACGGTGGAGCCGAGCATGTTCAGCCGCTTCAGGCTCTCCATCTCGGTGAAGTGGCGGGGATACTCGTCCTCCACCCGTATGTCCTCCACCAGCAGGTACTTGGCCACAAAGCGCCCGTCCACCCGCACATAGTATTGCGTGAGCAGTCCCAGCGCCAGCAGCGCGATGCAGACCAAGCCCAGCGCGCCCTGCAGCACCCGGGAAACCCGCAGGTTCACGCTGAGTAGCAGCGCCAGCACCAGCAGCAGCGCGCAGGACACGCCCATCATCAGCTTCGGGAAGCCCAGGTCGATGGTCCTCAGATAAAACCCAAGCGCCACGGCGCCCGCCACCAGCAGCCCCGCGATGACGCGCCGCACGATCAGCCAGCCGTTGCGCTCCTTCTTCTTCTCAACCGTCTCTGCCATGCTCATTACTCCCAAATCCACGGTATCCTGTACCGGTACATATCTTCACAATTCTATTATATCGGTTGCAGGGCCATTTTTCAAGGGGGTTTCGTTTTCTTCTTTCCATTTCGCCGCATTTGCGCTATAATGGGATAAGAATCTGTTGCAATCGGAGGGTTCGGCCATGGCAAACGGCACCAGAAGCGCGGCGCGACGCAGGCGGCAGCGCAGGCGCAGGATCGAAATCGGCGTGATCGCCCTGGGCGCGGCGGCTCTGGCGGCGGTGGCGCTGCTGCTTCTGCTGAGGCGGCCCCAGCCGGATGCGGCGGCCGTCGCGCCCGTGGCGACGGAACCTGCGGAAGCGATCGCGACCGCCGTCCCCGTCGAGGCGACGCCCGGGCCCACGCCCTTCCCGACGGCCGAGCCAACCCCCTCCCCCGCGCCCCAGCCCACGCCCACCGCGGCGCCCGGCAGCCGGCCGGACGTGCTGAGCTTCTACACGCCGGAGGGCAAGAACTACTCGCCCCGCGTGCGCTTGGGCGACACCTACGCCGGCCCCTGGAAGAAGGGCAAGGACATCGGCTCCTTCGAGGTGATCGCCTCGGACGAGGCCCGGCTGGAGGGCGATTTCTTCGGCGACATCTTCGGCGCGGCCTGGACGGCCTTCCCCGACGCCGGCAGCTGCAAGATCGGCTACGCGCTGCGCTACACGCTGGACGACGGCACGGAGATCCACTACTCCATGCTCGCCCCGAAGCACATCGAGCACACGGAGTACATCGAGGTCTGGCTCTACGACGACTATCACCGCAAGCCCCACCAGTTCTACAGCCACCTGAAGGACTCGCAGATGAAGGGCGACACGCTGATCACCTCCATCAAGCTCACGGCAGGCAAGGAGATCGCCCACGTGACCGACCTCTGGCTGGAGGCGTTCGTCTGCGCCTCGCTGGACGACTTCGACGCCGAGCGCAATTACATCGGGAACACCCGCTGCGCGATCCATATCGTGAAAGAGTGAGGCGGCAAGGGCGCCGGCAGGCCAAAAAGGACGCCTCATGACGTTTCGTGCAGATCCTTCGCTTCGCTCAGGATGACAGGCTTTCGATTCGTGTCATCCTGAGCGCAGCGAAGGATCTTTTTCTGTTGCCGACCGGTCACGTCGCGCCGTCCGCCGCTCTCCGCCGTCAGTAGATCAGCATGTTGTACAGCCCGGTCCTGCCGTTGTCGTTGTAGATGCAGAAGGTATAGGCCGTGGGGTACACGCGCTCGCCGTCGGTGGTATCCAGCACGTAGTCAAAGCTGACGTGGCAGGTGAAGCAGGTGTCCGACAGGCGGTAGAACTCCGTCACCTGGGGATTGCGGAAGTCGATGCCCTTGTGCGGGGTGGCATACCGGTTGGAGAGGTTGTCGAAGATGGTCCAGGCGGGGCTCTTCTTCAGGCAAAGCCGCGTGATGCTCTTCTTCGAGCCGTCCTTGGACATGAACTTCGCGATCTGCTGGCCCAGCTTGTAGGCGTTTTCGCTGTACTTGGCGCTCAGCTCCGCGTCCTCGGGGATGGTGCAGACCCAGGCACGCTCCTTGTCCGGCACCGCCTCGGGCGTAACCGCCGCGCCGCTGGCATCCGTCACCTCGATGGCGGGCGATTCGCTGTCCACGCTGAACACATACTGGGTGGTCATCGGGTTCTCGACGCCCTCGGGCAGGAAGCCGTCCTCGAACAGGAAGCCCGGAACGATCTGCGCATTGTCGCCGGAGAGCCGCACGCCCTCCACGGTCACGGCGTAGCCGCTGGGCACGGTTACGCGACATTCATAGAGCTCGCCCTCGCCCCGCGGCAGCGGCGCCTCGGTCGGCTCCGGCGCCGTCGTCGGCTCGGGCGCCTCCTCCGGCGCCTCCTCCGGCTCGCTGAGCGTCACATAGGTGGTCACGTCGCCCAGCTTCCACAGCCGGTTCCCCCGGGCGGTCTTTTCGCCGCTGGGCACCAGCGTGAATGCGGCGAACTTGTCGCCGCTCAGCGTCACGTTGTAGCGGCGCACGTCCTCGTCGGTGGAGAAGGCCTCCGACCACTCCACCACCTTGCCCGCGGCGATCTCCGCCATGCTGCGGGTGTAGAAGGCCCGGTCGCCGCCGGAGATCTGCTGCGCGGAGGTGTCCACGGCGTAGAGGGCGTCATAGTCCCCCGCCTCAAACATCTTGGCCACTTCCTCGGCCACGTAGACCGGCTGGGCCGACTCATAGTCCGCGAGCAGCCCCTTCAGCCAGATCGTGCCGAAGAATATGGCAATCAGCATCACGGCCACCACGATGAAATACACCTGGTAAAAGCGGCTCTTGAGGATGCTCTTCTTTTTCTTGCTCTTTGTTGCCATAGTGCCTCCCTCAGCGCACGATGAACGCCGTCGGCATCTTGCGCGAGCCGGTCAGCGTCACGCCGGTGTTGAGGTAATCCCCCTTGTAGTACATCAGCGACGAGGAGCCGCCGTCCATGTTGATGGCGTTGACGGCCTTGTACTCCAGCAGGATGGAGATCAGATCCGAGAAGGTGGCGCCGAGGCTGGAGGCCTGGCGGCCGTCGATCACCAGCATCAGCACCGCGCCGTCCGCCCGCTGGCCGATGGCCGTACGCGGGTTCAGGCCGGAGCTGGCGCCCTTCACGCTCACGGGCTGGCCGTTGACGATCAGCGCCGGGCCGAAGGTGATGGCGTCGCGAATGCCCTTCTTCTCGGCGTCGCCCTTGGACATATCCTTGGCGATGACCATGATGTTGTCCTGGTTGAAGCCCACGGTGATGTTGTAGTTGCTGTTGGTGCCGGTGTGCATCACCTGGCCCTCGGAAATGACGAGGCCCACGGGCCTGCCGCCGTTGCCCACGCCGCCGCTGTCCTCAAAGCCGCCGCCGTTGATGGCCGCCACCGCGTCATAGCGCTGGGCGATGTCCTTCAGCTGCAGCCCCGCCGCGCTGGTGAACTTGTCGCTGCAGGTGCCCACGGTCACGCGGGAGGGATCCCGCACCACCATCATGTAGCCGGAATAGGTGCCGCTCTTGACGGAATAGACCTCGATGCCGTCCTCGTCGAAGAGCAGGTTCTCCGGCACCGGCGTGGCCACCGGCGCGCTGATCTCCGCCACCTGGGCCGGCGCGTCCTCCACGTCTGCTTCCGGTTCCACCGTGGCGTTCGGGCCCGGCGTGGGCGTCGGGCGGGCGATCACGATCAGCGAGGTATCGGTCTCCTCGTTGTCGTCGGACACGGAATTCCGCGCCACGATCTCATCCACCTTCTCGTTGCTGTAGAAGATGTGCGGCACGAACTTCAGCGCGCTGGTCTCCAGCATCGAGACGGTCAGCAGGTCGCCCACCGTCTGCGAGGGGCCGTTGAAGGCCGCCTGGCCGGCGCTGAGCGCGGCGACGAGCACCAGGCCGATCAGCGTCAATACGCAAAGGCAGCTGCGCCACACGACGCGGCGGATCTTCCTGCGCCTGCGCCGCTGGGCGCGGGTGAGCTTCTTGGGGGTGTTGTTCTTGGGTTGCATGCGATGCCCTCCGGCAGGTAAAATCAGTGGAAGATGATGTTGTACAGCGCGCCCTCGCCCTTGCGCCGGACGACGCAGAGGGTGTAGCTCGTCGGGTAGGTATAGTCGTTCTGCCGCCTGGAGGTCAGCACGAAATCAAAGCTGACGTGGCAGGTGAAGCAGTCCTCGCTGAGCACGTAGAACTCCGATACCTGGGGATTCAGAACGCTGGTGGACTTGTGGCTGGGAGCCCAGCTGTTGCTGAACTTCTTCAGGATGGCCTCCGCCGGGGAATCCGGCGCGATGCCGATGCGCTCGCGGGCCAGGTCGTCCACGGTGTACTTGGCCACCCGCTCGCCCAGCTTCAGCACCGCGTCGCTGTACTGGGCCTTGACGGCCTCGTCCTCGGGCCAGGCGCAGCTGTAGGCGAACTCGCCGTCCTGGCTGACGTCCCGCTGGACGCCGGCCGCGTCGACGACGCTGATCTGCGGCGCGCCTTCGTCGCTGAAGAAGCCGTATTCCACCATCGTCGGCCCGGTGACGCCTGCGGGCAGGAAATCCGCCGGATAGATCGAGGCGGCGGGCGCGGTGATGTCGCCCTCGGCCAGCGCCTCGCCGTTCACCGTCACGGTCCAGCCCGACGGCACGGTGATCCGGTAGGGCGCGGCGGTGGGGTCGCCGGCCTCCTCGGTGCCCTGCAGGGCCACGTGCGTGGTGACGCTGCCCAGCCTCCAGAGCCGGTTGCCGTGGCCGGTGGTCTCGCCGCTGGGCACCAGGGTGAAGGTGGCGAACTTGTCGCCGTCCAGCGTCACGGTGTAGCGCTTTTCATCCGGGTTGGAGGAAAAGGCCTCGCGCCACGCGACGGCCTTGCCCGCCGCGGCCTCGCTCATACTCTGCGCATAGAAGGCCCGGTCGCCGCCGGACAGCTCCGGCGCGGAGGTGTCAAAGGCGTAGAGGCTCTCGTAATCGCCGGCCTCAAACAGCTGGGCCACCACCTCGGCGGCATGCACGGGCTGGGCGGTCTCATAGTCCCTCACGACGCCGTTCAGCCACAAGAGGCCGATGGCCACGGCGATCAGCGCCACGGTGAGCACGATGAAATAGGTTCGGTAGAACTTGCTTTCCATCAGGCTCATGTACTGTCTTTTCTTCTTCATGGCGGCCTCCGTCAGCGAACGACGAACCCGTCGGGGATATCGCGATCCCCGGTGAGTATGACGCCCTTGTTCAGGTATTCGCCCTTGTAGTACATCAGCGACGAGGAGCCGCCGTCCATGTTCACGGCGTTGATCGCGCCATACTCCAGCAGCACGGTGATCATGTCGGCATAGGTCGCGCCGAGGCTGGAGGCCTGGCGGCCGTCGATCACCAGCAGCAGCACCGCGCCGTCCGCGCGCTGGCCGATGGCCGTGCGCGGGTTCAGGCCCGAGCTGGAGCCCTTCACCTCCGCAGCCTCGCCGTTCACCACCAGCGCCGGGCCGAAGGCCAGCGCGTCGCGGATGCCACGCTCCACGGCCTGCTCGGAGGTCAGCTTGCCCACGATCAGCACGTTGTCCTGGTTGAAGCCGGCCACCACGGCGTGGTCGGAATTGACCCGGGCCTTGTTCAGCACCTGCCCGTTTGAAATCACCAGGCCCAGGGGCTTGCCGCCGTTGCCCACGCCGCCGCCGTCGGAAAAGCCGCCGCCGTTGATCGCGGCCACCGCGTCATAGCGCTCGGCGATCTCCCGAAGGCGCATGCCCGGCTGGGAGTTGAAATTCTCCCGGCAGACGCCCACGGAAACGCGGGACGGGTCCTGCACGATCATCATCCAGCCGTTGTAGGTCGCGCCGTGCACCTCGTAGATGTCGATGCCGTCCTCGCTGCTCACCAGGTTCTCCGTGGAAAGCGCCGGGGCCGTCGCGACGGGCACCTCCGCTTCCCCGGAGTCCGGCGGGGCGATGACGATCATCGAGGTGTCGGTCTCCTCGTCGGTCTCGGTCACCTCGTTGCGGGCGATGATGGCGTCCACCTCGGCCTGGCTGTAGTAGATGCGCGGCACGAACTTCAGCGCGCTGGTCTCCAGCATCGAGACGGTGAGCAGGTCGCCCAGGCTCTGCGACGGCCCCCTGAAGGCCACCGCGCCCGCGCCCAGCGCCGCCAGCAGCACCACGACGATCAGCGTGAGCACCGAGAGCCCCGCGCGCCAGGCGATGCGCTTCGGGGTGAGCTTCGCGGTGGACACAGCAAAGCGCGGGCGCTTGCCGCCCCGCTTCCCGGACGCCGGTTTCGCTGTTCTGTTTTTCGCGCTCGTCGCACCCGTAGCACGGGCCGCTCCCGTCGCACGGGCCGCTCCCGTCGCACGGGCCGCTCCCGTCGCACGCGTGGGCTGCGTTCCCTGCGCGGATCGGGCATCGGTCGGGTTCGCCTGAGTGGGTCTATCCTGCATCCTCACACCGCTTTCGTGTCGGATTGTCGCTTTACATAGGCATACACTGTATTGTAACATCCCAAACGCACTATTTCCGTTGCAATACTGTTAATGTTAGCGGGCATTAAATCGAAAGATACGGGACAGGGCCGCCCGCCCTGTCCCGCCTGTCATACTCAACACCATGTCGGCACGCCGACATGGTGTTGAGTGTCACAGCATGACGCAGATCATGCCCCCGCTGCCCTCGTTGAGGATCTTCTCCAGCGCCTCCCGCAGCTTGGCCCGGGCCTCCTCCGGCAGGTTGTTCAGCTTGCCGTTCATGCCCTCGCGCACCAGGTCGCCCAGCGTCTGCCCGAAGATCTCCGTCTCCCAAAGGGCCTCGTCGCCCGCCTCCATCTGCCCGGAAAGGGTGGCCGCCAGCGCCTCGGACTGGCTGTGGGAGCCGGCGAAGGGCGTCACGGCCGTCTCGATGTCCGCCCGCACCATATGCAGCGACGGCGCCCTCGCCACGAGCCTCACGCTGGTGTTCGGCCCCTGCTTCACCAGCTCCGGCGGCTGGAGCACCAGCTCGTCCATCGTGGGCGGCACCACGCCGTATCCGGTGCTCCGGGCCGATTCCACCGCCTGGGCCACCTTGTCGTAGGCCCGCTTCGCCGCCACCAGCTGACGCATCAGGTCGAACAGGTGGGCCTCGCCGTCGATGGTCTCGCCGCAGGCCTCGCCCAGCACCCTGTAGAAGAGCCCGTCCTTCAGGTTCAGCCGGTACTCCAGGGTGCCGTCGTTCAGGTTGATGCGCACCGGCAGCGCATCCTCCACATATTCGTTGGCGTCCAGGGCCTCCTTCAGCTTCGCGTGGTCCCCCACGCGGCGCATGTTCGCCGCCGCCTCCGTGACGCTCTCCATCACGGACCGGCCCAGCCAGTGATCCGCCGCCAGGGCCGTCAGCCAGGCCGGGGCCGTGAGCCGCGCCTCGCGGATCGGGAATTCGAACAACAGGCCCGTCAGCAGCGCGTTCAGGTCGTCCAGCCCCATGGTCTGGGCGTTCACGGCCTGCACCGGCACGCCGTAGCGCTCCGCCAGGCTGTCCCGCAGGCGCAGGGTCTCCCCCGAGGCGGGTTTGGCCGTGTTCAGCACCACCACGAACGGCTTGCCCAGCGCCCGCAGCTCCTCCACCACCCGCGCCTCGGCGGCCTCGTAGGCACTTCGGGGCATGTCCACCACGCTGCCGTCCGTCGTCACCACCGCGCCGATGGTGGCATGCTCGGCGATCACCTTGCGCGTGCCCAGCTCCGCCGCCTCCTCAAAGGGAATGTCGTGGTCGAACCAGGGCGTGCGCACCATCCTCGCCGCCTCCCCCTCGCTCAGGCCCAGCACCCCGGGGATCAGGTAGCCCACGCAGTCCACCAGCCGGACCCGCGCCCCGGCGCCGTCCTGAAGCCGCAGCTCCACGGCCTCGTCCGGCACGAAGCGCGGCTGGGTGGTCATGATCGTGCGGCCAGCGCCGCTCTGGGGCAGCGCGTCCACCGTTCGCTCCCGCGCGCCCGCGTCCCGCAGATTCGGCAATACAAGCAGTTCCATGAACCGCTTGATGAAGGTCGACTTGCCGGTGCGCACCGGCCCGACCACGCCCAGGTATATGTCGCCGTCGCACCGGCCCGCAATATCCCGGTACAGTGTATTCTGATCCATGGAACACGCCTCCCGCTGTCGTTTTCACCTCCAGCTTATGAGGCGCGCGGGGCGGATATGCGGCGCTTGCAATTCGCGGCGGCGCGGTTTATAATAGGAGCATCAAACCATCGGAGGTTCCCGTGAAGCAGACCAGGCGGCAACAGACGAATCGAAAGAGCGGCAGGGCGCGCCGACAGCGGCGCACGGCCCTGACGGCGTTCATCGTCGCCACGGCGCTGATATTGCTGGCGCTGGTGGGCTATGTGGGCTGGTACTACATCCACCGGGGCCGCGTCCAGGCCGACAGCCAGCGCTATGCCGGGCTGTACGGCGGCCGGGAGGGCAACACGCTGGTGATCGACGTGACGGCGATCCCCACCCCCGTGCCAACGCCGGAGCCGACGTATGCCCCGACCGCCGCGCCTACGCCGGAGCCGACGGTTGCGATGACCCCAACGCCCACGCCGGAACCCTCGGATGCGCCGACTGCCTCACCCACGCCGGAACCCTCGGATGCGCCGGAGCCGACGCCCATTCCCTCGCCGGAGCCGACGCCCTCCCCCACGCCCCGCCCCTTCGGCGCGGACATGCCGGTGGTGGAGGACGAGCCCATCCCCACCCCGGACGCGAACACCCAGGTCTACGCGCTGCCGACGGCGCCGCCGGTGCAGCCGGGCTTCAGCGCGTTGCTGGCCCTGAACCCAGAGACCGTGGGCTTTCTGGAGATCGACGAGATGCTCTCCCTGCCGGTGGTGCAGCGGGAGAACGACAATGAATACTACCTCTCCCACAGCTTCGAGGGCGATCCATCCCGGGAGGGCACGCTGTTCCTGGACGGGCTGAACCGGCTGGTGCCGGAGGATGACTGCCTGATCGTCTACGGCCACAACATGAAAAACCGGACCATGTTCGGCAAGCTGAACCGCTATGCGGACCTCGCCTGGCTGCGGCAGCACTCCGTGATCCACTTCGATACGCTCTATGAAAACCGCAGCTACGTGGTGTTCGCCGCCTTCGCGGCCAGCATGGAGAGCGACAACCGCCGCTATTTCGACGTGCGGCAGTTCATTTTCGACGACGTGGAGTTTGACAAGTTCGTGCTGAAGCTGCAGAGCCGGTCGCTGTTCCGCATCCCCGTGGACGTGCGCTACGGCGACCGCCTGCTACTGCTGGTCACCTGCGACTACACCAACCCCGAGGGGCGCTTCATACTCGCCCTGCGCCAGGTGCGCGGGGACGAGACCGAGGCGGGCGTGTGGGCACAGGCAGCCCAGGCGGCGGAAAAATAGCCGGCTGAGTGCCTTGAAGCATGCGAAAAAGGTTCGTCACGGAAACCTGGGAAATGAGCGAAATGCAGTCCGCTTACCATGCGTACAGATCCTTCGCTGCGCTCAGGATGACAAACGACGCAATCGTGTCATCCCGAGCGCAGCGAAGGATCTACAATGATTTATTCGCGATAGGTGGAAACCGAAAAGCGGCGCATCTCTTCACCCAAAGATCGTCCCCAGCCAGCCCGTCAGTGGCAGGTAGGCGCAAGGGATCAGGATCGCCGGGAGCATGTTGCCCACGCGGATGCGGGACTTGAGGCAATCCAGCGAGTTGATGCCGATGGCCACGATGAGCAGCGACCCCACGGCGGACATTTCGTTGATCAGCGCGTCCGTGAGCAGCGGCGAGAGCACGCCCGCCAGCAGCGCGATGCCGCCCTGGTAGAGCAGGATCGGCACGGCGGAGAAGATCACGCCGGGGCCGTAGGTGGAGGCCAGTATGATCGAGAACACGCCGTCCAGCGCGGACTTGGCCAGCAGCGTGTCCGGCTTGTTCTGAAGGCCCGCCTCCAGCGCCCCGACCACCGCCATCGCGCCCACGCAGAACAGCAGCGAGGCGTTCACGAAGCCCGCGGAGAAGCCGGTGTCGCCCTGGGAGAGCTTGCCCTGGGCCCAGTCGCCGAGCCTGCCGATGCCGTCCTCGATGCGCAGCCATTCCCCGATCACCGAGCCGGCGATCACCGAGACGATCACGCACAGCGTGTTCTGCGTCTTCAGCGCGCCGGAGATGCCTATGATCATCACGCACAGCGCCAGGCCGTAGTTGATGGTCGCCTTGTACTTCTCGCGGATGCCGCCGCGCAGCAGGCAGCCCAGCAGCCCGCCCACCACGATCGCGGCGGGATTGGCCCAGATTCCGAGCATAGTTTGGCCTTCTTTCGATATAAACACAGATAAAGCGCCAAGGGCCGCGGCCCCTGGCGCTTTGACATAATTCCGTTATTCCGCCGCAGCTTCCGTCTTGGGATAGATGCTGACCTGCTTGCGGTCCTTGCCCAGACGCTCAAACTTCACGACGCCATCCAGCTTCGCGTACAGGGTATCATCGTCGCCGATGCCCACGTTCTTGCCGGGATGGAATTTCGTTCCGCGCTGACGAACGAGAATGTTGCCCGCGAGCACGAACTGCCCATCAGAGCGCTTCACGCCGAGGCGCTGCGCATGGCTGTCGCGGCCGTTACGGGAAGAACCCATTCCCTTCTTATGAGCGAAGAGCTGAAGATTCATCATAAACATGTGCTTTACCTCCGTTCTTCGAAGAATATGCGAACGTTGCGAGGATAACTCCTCTCGATGGCCTGAAGCCCTTCGAGCAGGGTCTGAAGCAGCAGCTGCGCTTGCCGAACCTGTTCTTCGGTGGCCTCCGGCGTCAATCTTGCCTCCAATAAGGCGGCTTCATCGTCGATCTCGAACATCACCGGCGCCTTCAGGACGCTTTTCAGCCCGTTCAGCGTGGCCTGGGTCAGCGCGGAGACGGCGGCGCAGACGATGTCCTCGCCCGCCTCAGCGTAGCCCGTGTGGCCCGATGCCCGATAGCCCGTGAGGGCTCCGTCCGGCCTTCTGAAGAAGGCGACGGCGTTGCCAGAGGGTTTCATCAGGCGTTGATGGCCGTGATTTCAACCTTGGTGTAGGGCTGACGATGGCCCTGCTTCTTGCGCTCGTTCTTCTTGGCCTTGTACTTATAGACGACGATCTTCTTGCCCTTCACCTGGGCCAGAACCTTGCCTTCGACCTTCGCGCCCTCAACCACGGGCGTGCCGACCTTGGCCTGGTCCGCTTCGCCGACGAGAAGTACCTCGTCAAAAGTAACCGCTTCATCCGCCTGAGCGTTGAGCTTCTCTACGAAGATAACGTCGCCCTGCTGAACACGGTACTGCTTGCCACCGGTCTTAATGACTGCGTACACGCGTTGCACCTCCTATACAAAAATCTCGCCGAAACTTGGCAGCAGCCGGAGGTTCATCACCATCCGAACATACATTTTAAGCCGGTTTCGAGCGGCTTACCGAGTGATTATACCTGTTTTCCCGGGGAAAGTCAATCGAGTTTCCGGGGATTTGGGGGCCAAAATCAAAAAATAACATTCACCGGCCGCCCTCGCGCCGCGCCGCGATGCGCCGGAGCAGGTCCTCCGCGTACCGCCGGGCAAGGCCGGGATCGATGCCGGCGTCCGTCGCGCCGCCATAGGCGTTGAGCGCAGATCGCACCAGCGGCCGGTAAACCTCCGGCAGGCGGGCCAGCGCCCAGTCGCCGCCCTCCCGCTTGGACAGGACGGTCCCATCCTCCAGGTAGGCCAGCACCCGCGCCAGGTTCAGCACCAGGTACACCGGGGCGCCCTCGATCTCCTCCGGCGCGCCACAGACGTCGTTCCAGATGGAATCCACGTAGTCGCGCTCCGGCACCGGGGCGAACACCTCCCCGATCGGCGCGCCCCGCAGGCAGACGCCCCGGCCGCGGATCACGGTGAAGTGGGCCGCCAGGTCGGCGTCCGTGCCCCGCATCTTGTGGATGTAGTCGTCGGGATCGCGCCGGTACCAGTCCGCGTGCATCCTCGACCAGTGCAGCTCGAAGGGCGTCGGATGGGCGAAATCCCCGCAGGCCGCGGCCGTGACGACGCTCATCTCGATGCCCTTGCCCGGGGCGCGGGCATCCAGTTCGACAACGGCGTCCATGAAGGCCCGCCGCGCTGCGTCTGTAATCGGCCCGCGGGATACGACGACGAAGTCCAGGTCGCTCACGGCGGGGTGATAACCGCCCATCGCCGCCGAGCCGTGCAGGTAGACGCCCACGAGATCCTCCCCGAAGGCCGCCCCGGCGGCCTCCGCGAAGCCGTCGATCAACTCCCGGGCCACGGCCGGGAGCGCGGCGCGCCATGCAGATGTGTTCATGCCCCGTCCCTCGCCGCGATATAGTCGATGATGCCGTTGGTCAGCCCCGTCGCCAGCTTCCACTGATAGTCCTCGTCGTTGAGCAGGCGATCCTCGTCGGGGTTGGACAGGAAGCCGCACTCCACCATCACGCAGGGCACCTCGGACCAGTTCTGGCCGGTGTAGTTGTCGTTCTGCACGGTGGCGTGGGGCTTTGCGCCGGTGGCCTCGCACACGCGGGGCAGGATGGCCTCGGCGGCGCGATAGCTCTCCTCCGCGATGGCGTTGGAGCGGCTGCAATACAGGCCGATGCCGTTCGCGCCTCGGTTCTCCGAGCCGTCGCAGTGGATGCGCAGCACCAGGTCCACGCCCAGCGCGTTCATCATCTTCGCCCGCTCCTGGTTGGAAATGTCCACGTCGTGGGTCTCGCGGGTCATGAATACCTCGGCCCCCTGGCTCTCCAGGGCGTCGCGCAGCCGGAAGGCGATTTCCAGGTTCAACACGTACTCGGGAACGCCCGAGGCCACGCCGGAGGTGCCGCTGGTGACCTTCGCCTTCTTCTCGCTGCTGTTCGGGGCGACGGTCTCCTTCTCGTTGTTGCCGCGGGCCTGGTGGCCGGGGTCGAGGCCGATCTTCACGCCCGTCAGCGGCAGGCGCTCCAGCTGCTCCACCACGCTCTCCACCATGGCCTGCCGGGGCGCGTCCTCCCCGATGATCGTCGCGCCGCCGTCCTCCGCCAGCGCCGCCGTCAGGCAGACCAGCCCCAGCAGCGCCGCGATCCACATCTTTATCCTCATCCGTTACTCCTTCAGAAGCGCCGTGCTCGCCTGCCAGGCGCTCACCAGCCGCGTCGCGTCAAACAGCTTCACCGACCCGAACGGCGCGCCGACCAGCTCCTCGGCGGCGTCGCGCCAAGCGTTCATCAGCTCCAGCATGTCGATCAGCGCGTCGGGGTTATCGCTCTGCCGCGCCAGCATCGCACAGGCCTCCTCGTCCGCGTCCAGCGCCAGCAGCAGCAGCAGCCGGCCCACCGCCATCGGGTGGCGGGCATGGAAGCTGCCGTCCGCCACGCCCTCGCCAATCACGTCGGCCACGTAGGGCGCGAGGTGGTCCAGCAGGATGCGGCGGCGGTGGTCGCGCATGGCGGCGTCGCCGTCGATGTAGCACAGCTTCAGCATCATCGTGGCGAAGCGCAGGTCCTCCCGCTCATAGAGGTTAGCCATGCCCAGCAGCAGGTTCAGCCGGTCCACCGGGCCCAGGCGGCTGCCGTACAGCTCCGAGGTCAGGCGCTCGAAGCGGGCCTCAGCCCGGCGCTCGCTGACGGCCCGCAGCACGGCCTCCTTGGAATCAAAGTAGTGATAGAAGCCGCCCTTGGACATGCCCAGCGCGTCCAGGATGTCCTGCACGGAGGTGCGGTCGTAGCCCTTCTCGAAGAACAGCTTCTCGGCGGCGTCCAGCAGCTGCGCGCGCTTCAATTCGCCTTTTTTCATGGTGGTGCCTCCCCTTGGTTGTGTGTCGTATCAATGCCCAGTATCCGCCTTTGACAATCCCTCCGTCACGGCTGCGCCGTGCCGCCTCCCTTTACACAAGGGAGGCCCGGTTGGCATTTGCGCTGGCTCCCCCGTGCAAGGGCGCTGTCACCGCAGGTGACTGAGGGGTTGTCCGTGCTTCATCTTTTGTTTGATCTTTTCCTTCCCTTGTCAGGGTGTTTCTTATATCCCGGTTCCCTTTGGGGCTGTTGCTGTCGTTTTTTTGTCGGCTCCTGCCTGACGTCCGGTTTTGTCTTTCTTTCGCAGGGCGCCACCAGGCACTCCTTCCCCCAGCCGATCAGGTCCTCCCGGCCCGCTTCCTTCAGGGCCTTGATCACCAGCTGTCGGTTGTAGGGCTTGAAATAGTGCATCAGCGCCCGCTGCATGGCCTTCTCCTCCGGGTCGCGGGGCACGTAGACCGGCTTCATGTCCCGCGGGTCGAGGCCCGTGAAGAACATGGCGGTGGAGAGGGTGCCGGGGGTGGGATAGAAGTCCTGCACCTGGTCGGGATGCTGGCCGGTGCGCTTCATGTACTGGGCCAGCAGGATGGCGTCGTCCAGCGTACAGCCCGGGTGGCTGGACATGAAATAGGGCACCAGGTACTGCTTCATGCCCAGCGCCTGGTTCACCTGTTTGTAGCGCTTGACGAACTCGTCGTACACCTCCACCGCGGGCTTGCCCAGGTAGTGCAGCACGCGCGGGCTCACGTGCTCCGGGGCCACCTTCAGCTGCCCGGACACGTGGTGCTCGGCCAGCTCGCGCAGGAAGTTGTTCTTCTTGTCCGCCAGCACGTAGTCGAAGCGGATACCGCTGCGCACGAACACCTTCTTCACCCCCGGCAGCTGCCTGAGGGAGCGCAGGATGTCGATGTACTCGCGGTGGTCGGCCTTCAGGTTCGGGCAGGGCTTCGGGAACAGGCACTGGCGGTTTGCGCACGCGCCCGCCTTCAGCTGCTTGTCGCAGGCGGGCCGGCGGAAGTTGGCCGTGGGGCCGCCCACGTCGTGGATGTAGCCCTTGAAGCCCGGCTGCTTCGTCAAGAGCCGCCCCTCCTCCAGGATGCTCCGCTTGCTGCGGGCGGTGACGATGCGCCCCTGGTGGAAGGTCAGCGCGCAGAAGCTGCACGCCCCGAAGCAGCCCCGCACCGAGGCGATGGAGAACTTCACTTCCTCGATGGCCGGGATGCCGCCGGATTTTTCATACATCGGGTGATACGTGCGCTGATAGGGCAGCGCGTAGACCGCGTCCAGCTCCGCCTCGGAAAGCGGCAGATCCGGTTTGTTTTGCAGCATCCACTTCTTGCCGTGCTTCTGGGCGATGGGCTTGCCGCGCACCGGGTCCTGCTGGTCGTACTGTACCTTGAAGGCCTCGGCATAGGCCCGCTTGTCCTTCGCCACGGTCTCCATCGGCGGGATTTCGAGAAACCCCTCGGGCACCTCGCCCGCCATCACGCAGGTGCCGGGCAGGCGCATCTCGGAATAATCCCGACCCGAGGCCATCCACCGGGCCACTTCGACGACGCTCCGCTCCCCCATGCCGAACATCAGCACGTCCGCGCCGCTGTCCACCAGCATGGAGTTGCGCACCCGGTCGTCCCAGTAGTCGTAGTGGGCAAAGCGCCGAAGCGACGCCTCCACCCCGCCAATGGCGATGGGCACGGAGCCGTAGGCCTCGCGGATGCGGTTGCAGTAGACGATGGTGGCCCGGTCCGGCCTGTGTCCGGCCTTTCCGCCCGGGGAATAGGCGTCCTCGCTGCGCCGCCTCTTTGCCGCGGTGTAGTGGTTCACCATGCTGTCGATGACCCCCGCCGTCACCAGGAAGCCGATCTTCGGCCTGCCGTATTCCTTGAACGGATCGCAGGAGTGCCAGTCCGGCTGGGGCAGCATCGCCACGCGATACCCGGCATGCTCCAGTACCCGCGATATGATGGCCAGGCCGAAGGAGGGGTGGTCCACATAGGCGTCGCCGGTGACGTACACGAAATCCGGCGCGTCCCAGCCCAGGGCGCGCGCCTCCTTCGCGTTCACTGGCAGAAAGCCGTTGGCCATGGAATCTCCTCCTCTCCCGCCGGTCACAGGCGCTTTGCCAGCAGCCACCAGGCGTCTTCCTCGTATTCGGGCAGGCCGTTCTCATCCATGCCGCAGGGGTCGTAGTGGCAGTCCTTGACCTTTTCACTGAAGCCAAAGCGTCGGTAGAGCCTTATGTTCTGCGGCTTGTCGCTGCCCACGCCGATGGTGGCCGTTTGGAACCCGAGCGCCTTCAGCTCCGCCAGCGCCGCGTTCATCATGCGGCTGCCCAGCCCCTGCCCGCGGAAGCCCTCCTTCACCCGGAACGCGCACAGGTAGGCGGTGTCCCCGCCGTTGGCGAAATCCTTATCGTCCAGGTCCAGAAAGACATACAGCTCCCCCATCAGCGTCCCGCCGTCGTCCACGGTCCAGAAGACGGCGTTCCCTGAGGCGATGTTTCGGTAATAGAACCGCGCCGTGGGGGATGCCGAAGCGGCATCCTGAAAGCCCCACAGCTTCAGCATCTCTTCAGCGGTCGCTTTTCGTATCAGCATCAATGTTCTTCCTCAGTCAATCGTGAATATACACCCTGGTCGGCCGCCCGTCGCCGTCCTCGCGGGCCACACAGTAGAACGCCCAGCCGTAGCGCTCGTAGAAGCCGACATGGTCGGTCACCAGGTACACCGGCGATATGCCTGCGGCCCGCAGGTCCGAAACGGACCTGTCCAGCAGCCGCCCGGCGACGCCGCGGCCCCGGCAGTCGGGCTCGGTGTACACCGCGCAGACGTTCGGCGTCAGGTCCTTGCGGTCGTGAAAGTCGTTGTCGATGACGCCCAGGCCGCCGACGATGCGCCCCCCGTCCAGGCACAGATACCACCCGTATTCGCTCTCTCCGGACAGGTAGGGCCGCATGCGCTCCAGATAGGCTGCCGCGGGCACGCCCCACTTCTCGTGGAACCACGCCGCCGCGGCTTCCATCATCTCCGGCCTCTCCCGCAGCGAAATGAATTCAAGCGCCGCCACCGTCTTCACCCCCGGTCAGGTATCGATGCGCTTTAATTCCACCAGCGCGCGGTTGCGGTAGTTCAGGTCCTCGCGCAATGTGAAGCCCTGCCTTTCCCAGAAGGCGTTGCCGGCCTCGTTGTACTTGAACGTCAGCAGCGCCACCTTGCTGATCTTCTCGGCTTCAAGCGCCGCGAGGGCGCGGTCCACCAGCGCCTGGCCGACGCCCTGGTGGCGATACGCCTCGGCCACGGCCATGTGGTGGATGAACCCCCGCCGCCCGTCGTGGCCGGCGAGGATCACCCCGCAGAGCGCGCCGCCGACCTCGGCCACGAAGCAGGTGTCCGGGTTGCGCTTCAGATAGCGCCCGATGCCCTCCCGGGAGTCGTCCAGGTCGTTGAAGCCCATGTTTTTGCAGGCCATCCACAGCGCCCAAACGGCGTCATAGTCGCCTGGGGTCATCGGGCGGAAAGTCACCACGTCGGCCTCCCCGCTTCGCAAGCCGATCTCGCTGTAGATCCCCTCGATGAAGGGCGCCTTGTGAGCGATGTACCCGTCGATGTCCTCCGGATAGAGCGCCGCGCCCGCCTCCTTGATCCGGCCGTATGCCTCCACTGCCTCCGGATGGGCGCGCAGGTAGTCCCGGAAGGCGAGGTGCCGCTTCAGCTCCGCGGAGTCCTGCGGGCAGACATACAGGTGGTGCCGCTGCAGGTGGTCCTTGCCCGCGTACTTGAACGCCTCCCGCCCGGGAATGCCCAGGTCTCCCTCGTGGCGATAGCCGATCCTCGCCAGCGCGGCGATCGCGGCGTCGAGGCAGGAAGCATCCCCGATCACCACGTCGATGTCGATGATCGGCTTTGCGGCCAGCCCCCTGACGGACGTGCTGCCCACGTGCTCGATGGCCAAGGCCAAATCCCCCAGGGCGGCCTGAAGCTCGTCGCGAATGGCCTCGAAATCCCGCGCCCAGCGAGGGTCATGGGGCAGCACGGTCACGCGTTTGGTCGTCATAGGCGTTCGCCTCCGTCGCATGGATCGCCCAGCAGCGCCTTCAGGGCCGTGTACTCGCGCTGATACAGGCCCCGGCGCATCTCGTCGGTTTCGGCGTATTCCCGGTGTCGGGAGAACTCCTCGATGGCAGCTCCCACCGGCAGCCAGCGGGGCTCCATGCCCACCGCCCTTTCCCTCTCCGTGAGATGGCGCTCGGTCGTCCCCACGGGCGTACAGAAGAAGAACCGGCTGATGTATTTCACGTCCTCGTAGTATTCGTCGAGCTCCAGCGCGCATCCGCCGGGCTCGACCATGAAGCCCGTCTCCTCGGCCACCTCGCGGGCGCAGCATCCGGCGTCCGTTTCACCCGTCTCCAGGCCGCCGCCGGGAATCATGTACTGGCCGTTCTCGGTCTCGTGACTCAGAAGGATTTCCCCGTCCCGCAGCACGATGCCCCGGCAGGCGGTGCGGACGCGGTTCCAGTGGCCGAAGTAGTTCTGGCCGATGATCTCAATGGTCTGCATGGCGGCTCCTCCAGGTCGAGTGGGCTCCCTCTCTGAGGAAGCCTGGGGCGGGCGGCGCAACGCCGCCCCTACGGAAGGGTGAATCGGCCTGCGGCTGGAATGATGTCCAACCGGTCCGAATCTGTACAACGTCATTGCGAGGAGAACCCGAAGGGTTCGATGTGGCAATCCGGTCCCCAAAGCATGGAACAGGATGCTGCTATACATTGTGGGAAGGGTGAGACGACCTCATCCGTCACCGCTTCGCCGTGCCACCTTCCCCAGAGGGGAAGGCACTATTCCTAATCCCTCTTCCCTGATTCCTGTCCACTACCCCCGCTCTCCGTTTCCTCTTCCTCCGGGTCAGCCGCCTCGAATTGCGCCACCACCTGCTCCATCACCTTCACGCAGCCCTTGAGCAGGGCCTCGGCGTCCTTGTGGCGCTCGTAGTAATAGATCTCCATGGGGTTGACGGCCTTGATCCGCAGGTATCGGGGAAAGCCGCGCAGCGCGGTCATGGCGCGCACGGGGTCGATCTCCGCCGCCATCGAAAAGCGCATCATCAGCTCCTCGCCGCGCATCGTCACATAGTCGATGCCCAGCCGCGAGCAAAGCGCCTTCAAATGGGCGATCTCGATCAGGTTCATCACCGGGCGGTTCGGGTCGCCGAAGCGGTCGATCAATTCCTCCGTCAGGTCGTCGCGGTTGTCCCGGTTGCGGATGGAGGCGATCTTCTTGTACATCTCCACGCGCAGCAGGTCGTTGGCGATGTACTCCTGGGGCAGGTAGGCGTCGATCTTCAGGTCGACGCGGGTCTCGATATCGCCCTGGCTGACGTCGCCGCGCAGCTGGCGCACGGTCTCCTCGATCATCTTCACGTACAGGTCGTAGCCCACGGAGGCCATGAAGCCGCTCTGCTCGCTGCCCAGCAGGTTGCCCGCGCCGCGGATCTCCAGGTCGCGCATGGCCACGCGGAAGCCGGAGCCGAACTCCGTGAACTCCCGGATGGCGTTGAGCCGCTTGTCCGCCGCCTCGGTGAGCACCTTGCTGGGGTTCACCGTCAGGTAGGCATAGGCCAGGCGGTTGCTGCGGCCCACGCGGCCGCGCAGCTGATAGAGCTGGGCCAGGCCGAAGCGGTCCGCGTCGCAGACGATCAGCGTGTTCGCCCGGGGCACGTCCAGCCCCGCCTCGATGATCGTCGTGCACAGCAGCACGTCAAACTTGCCGTCGTAGAAGTCCAGCATCACGTCCTCCAGGGCGTGCTCGCGCATCTGGCCGTGGCCGATGGCGATCCGCGCCTCCGGCACCAGCTTCTTCAGGCGCGCGAACATCACCTCGATGGTCTGGACGCGGTTGTGCAGCACGTACACCTGGCCGCCGCGGCTCAGCTCCCGCAGGATGGCGTCGCGCACCAGCCCGTCGGAGTATTCCACCACGTAGGTCTGCACCGGATAGCGCTCCTCCGGCGGGGACTGCAACAGCGACATATCGCGGATGCCCACCATGCTCATGTGCAGCGTGCGCGGGATCGGGGTGGCCGTCAGCGTCAGCACGTCCACCGAGCGCTTCATCTGCTTGATGGCCTCCTTGTGGGTGACGCCGAAGCGCTGCTCCTCGTCCACCACCAGAAGGCCCAGATCCTTGAACCGCACGTCCTTCGCCAGGAGCCGGTGGGTGCCCACCACCACGTCCAGCTCGCCGGAGGCCAGCTTCGCAAGGATCTCCTTCTGCTCGGCGGCGGTCTTGAAGCGGCTGATGGTCTCCACGCGGATGGGGAAGCCGGCGAAGCGGTTCAGCATCGTGGCGTAGTGCTGCTGGACCAGGATCGTGGTCGGGGCCAGCATGGCGGCCTGCTTGCCGCTCATCACGCACTTGAAGATGGCCCGCAGGGCCACCTCGGTCTTGCCGTAGCCCACGTCGCCGCAGAGCAGCCGGTCCATGATCTTCGGTTTTTCCATGTCCCGCTTGATATCCTCGATGGCGGCCAGCTGGTCCGGCGTCTCCTCGTAGGGAAAGCCGTCCTCAAACTCGCGCTGCCAGGGGGTGTCCGGGTCAAAGGCATAGCCGGGGATGGACTCGCGCTGGGCATAGAGCTTCAGCAGGTCGCCCGCGATGGCCTGGATGCTCTGGCGCACCCTGCTCTTCTGCTTCTGCCATTCGCCGCCGGACAGGCGGTTCAGCTTCGGGGCCTCTCCCTCGCTGCCGATGTACTTTTGCACGCGGTCCAGCTGGTCCGTGGGCACGTACAGCTTGTCGCTGCCCTGATAGCGGATGTGCAGGAAATCGCGATAGGTGCCGTCGCTGGCCAGGCGCACCATGCCCATGTACTGGCCGATGCCGTGGTTTTCGTGCACGACGTAGTCGCCCACCTTCAGATCCGTGAAGGCGGCGAGCTTCTCGCCGGTGTTGGCGCGGGAACGGCTGCGCTGGCGATTGACGCCGTAGATGTCCGACTCCGCCACGATCGCGAGGCGGATCTGGGGATACAGGAAGCCGCGGTTCAGCGTCACCGGCAGGATGACAGACTCGCCGGGCAAAAGCGCCTCCGGCGGCTCCGGCACGAACGGCGCGGGGCCGCCCTGGGTGGTCAGCGCGCCCTGCAGGCGCTCGCCGCGGGCCGTGCCGCCCGCCAGCAGCGCCACGCGCCAGCCCTGCTCCTTCCAGCGGTTCACGTCCCGGGCCAGCTCCTTCACGTTGCCCTGATAGGCCGAGGCGTTGCGGCACTCCAGCTTGATCAGCGCCTCGGGCCTGAAATCCTGCTCGGTGCGCATGAACAGGTTCGTCAGCAGCGTCGAGCGCCCCTTCAGCGCTTCCAGCAGCGCGTCGTAGCCCAGCAGCAGGTCCATCTGGCAGGGCAGGGCCTCCTGGCGCTCCAGCGCGTCGTCAAAGCGCTCCTTGAACTCCAGGAAGCGGTTCTCGCAGCGCTCGCGCAGGCGGTCCGGCTGGTCGAATACGACGATGGGATCGTCGAGGTAGTCCGCGGGGGTGCGCCGGTAGTCCAGCAGCACCGGCAGCAGCGAATCCGCGCCGTCGGGCACGCGGCCCGTGCGCAGCGCCTCCAGCACGTTTTCAAAGTTGCGGCGCAGCGCGTTGCCCACCGTGACCCGCGCGGGCATCTGCACCACGGCGGCCTTGCCGCCCTTCTTGCGGGGCTTCGGCTCGGCCTCGGCCTCCTCGTCCTCGCTCGCCAGCTTCAGGAATTCGTCGAAGGGGATCAGGTCGAACTCCCGCTCGATGCGGCTCTGGCGGTCCGCCGCGCCGCTGCCCGCGCCCGCCTCCAGCATGGCGCGCAGGGCCTCGCCGGCGCGTTCGCGGGCGTCGGCGTCCAGCAGGATCTCCTGGGCCGGGTAGAGGCGCACGCCGGGCCTGCGGGAGATGGAGCGCTGGGTCATCACGTCGAAGGAGCGGATGGAATCCACCTCGTCGTCGAAGAACTCCACGCGCAGCGCGTTCGGCCCGCCCACGGGGTACACGTCCAGGATGCCGCCGCGCAGCGCGCACTGGCCCCGGGCCTCCACCAGGTGGACGCGCTCGTAGCCCGCCGCCGTCAGCCGCGCCATCAGCTCCGAAGGCTCCAGGGTGTCGCCCTCGGACAGCTCGATGATGCGCCCGGCAAAGTCGCCGGGCTCCGCCAGCCGGAACAGCATGGCGTCCGCCGCCACCACCAGCGCCCGCGCGCCGCCCGTCAGGCAGTCGCCCAGCGCCTCGATGCGGCGCATGGACAGCTCCCGGCTGGAGGCGGCGGTCTTCAGGAAGGTGATGTCCCGGGCGGGCAGCTGTCGCGCCGCGCCGCCGAGCAGCACGTTCAGGTCCTCGGTCATGCGGGCCGCGGCCTGGTCGTTCGGCTCGATCACCAGCAGCGGCCGGTTCATCGCCCTTGCCGCCGCCGCCAGCACATGGGCGCGCTGGGCGTCGTCCGGGCCGTACAGCGAACAGACCCCCGGCTTTTCCAGCGCGCGCGTCAGCTCTCCGAAGGCCGTCAGCCCGGCCATCGGCTCAAACAGGCAATTCAGATTCCAGTTGCTTTCCTGCATATTCTCCCAAATCAGGAATGGCGGGGCAAATCCTGCGGATCGGTACTATGGCAAGCAGAACCGCTTCCATTCGCTTTCTTCATTCCCCATTATCCGTTGAGCTTTCCCACCAGCTGCCGGGCGGCGTCGACGCCGCTTCCGATCAGCTCGGCGATCACGTCCGCGGCGCCCATGTAGGCGTCGAACATCGTCTGGCGCAGCTCCGGGGTGTTATAGCCCGCCAGCACCCAGTCCTTCATGTCCCAGCCCTCCGCCGGGCGGCCGATGCCCACCCGCACCCGGGGGAAGTTGTCCCGCCCGAGCAGGTAGATGATGTTGCGCATGCCGTTGTGGGTGCCGGCGCTGCCGCCGGGGCGGAAGCGCAGCTTGCCCTCCGGCAGGTCCACGTCGTCATAGACGACGATCAGGTGGTCGTCCTCGGGCTTGTACCAGTTGCACAGCTGCACCACGCTCTCGCCGGAAAGGTTCATGAACGTCTGCGGCTGGCAGAGGGCCACCCGCTCCCCGCGGATCGTCCCCTCGCCCACCGCGGCCTTGCAGCGCAGCCGCTGGATGGGGATATCGTACTTCTGGCTGAGCACCTCCATCACGTCGAAGCCGACGTTGTGGCGGGTGTGCTCGTATTTTCGGCCCGGGTTGCCCAGGCCCACGATCACATACATGCCGTTGCCTCCATGGGGTTTCGTGTCCCATCATTGTAGCAAGGGGACCCCCGGATTGTCAAGTGTAAAAACAGGCCTCGGTCTGTTTTTTCAGACCTTGGCCTGTTTTTATTTGTTTTATACCGACGTCGGTTTACAATCCACCTGCCCTGAAGCTCACTTCTTCTTCATGAAGCTGGGCACGTCCGGCGTGAAGCCGCGGCGGTTCTGGGAACGGGGCTGCTCCTGGGCATCCTCCTGATAGACGCGGCGGCGCGGGGCCTGCGCCCGCTCGCTGCGGCGCTGTTCGCGCTGCTCATAGCCGTCCACATCCCGGGGCGCGCGCTCGCGGGGGCGACGCTCGAAGATCGGGGAGACGGGCTCCTCCTCATACCGGGAGGCGCGGGGTGCGCGCGGCGCGTCCTCCTCGTCGGTCAGCTCCTTGTTCTCGCCGATGGAGGAAGCGGTGCGGCTGGCGGAGAAGCTGGGCTTCTCGAAGCCGGTGGCGATGACGGTGATCTTCACCTCGTCGGTCATGCTCTCGTCGATGCCGGCGCCGAAGATGATGTTGGCCTCCGGGTCGGCCGCGGCGGTGATCAGCTGTGCCGCCTCGTTGATGTCAATGATGGAGGTGTCCGGGCCGCCAGTGATGTTGATCAGCACGGCGCGGGCGCCCTCGATGCTGGTCTCCAGCATCGGGCTGGAGATGGCCTGCTTGGCGGCGTCCACCATGCGGCTCTCGCCCTTGCCGATGCCGATGCCCATGTGGGCCAGGCCGCGGCTCTGCATCACGGTGCGCACATCCGCAAAGTCCAGGTTGATCAGGCTGGGCACGGCGATCAGGTCGGAGATGCCCTGAATGCCCTGGCGCAGCGTGTCATCGGCGATCTTGAAGGCGTCGGTCATCGTGGTGCCCTTGGTGACGACGGACAGCAGCCGGTCGTTGGGAACCACCACGAGGGTATCCACATTCGCCTTCAGCTTTTCGATGCCGGCTTCGGCGTTCTTCATGCGCTGGCGACCCTCGAACAGGAAGGGCTTGGAGACCACGCCGATGGTGAGAATGCCCATCTCGCGGGCCGTCTCGGCGATGATCGGGGCGGCGCCGGTGCCGGTGCCGCCGCCCATGCCGCAGGTGACGAACACCAGGTCGGAGCCCTTGATCTTGTTCGCGATCTCCTCGCGGCTCTCCTCGGCGGCTTTCTCGCCCACCTCGGGGTTGGCGCCCGCGCCCAGGCCCTTGGTCAGCTTTTCGCCGATCTGCACCTGGATGGGCGCCTTGGACAGGGCCAGCGCCTGCTTGTCGGTGTTGACGGCGATGAAATCCACGCCGCGCAGGCCGTTGTCCACCATGCGGTTGACCGCGTTGGTGCCGGCGCCGCCGACGCCGATGACCTTTATCGCCGCGAAGTTGGTATCCTGAGCTTCCTCGGTCTCGATGTTCTTGTTTTCCATTTCAAATTCCAGCACAAGGCATCCCCCTCGTCAATGTATTGTTCGTATATGTGAATCGGTAATGGCATTTAGCCGCGTCCGAAGAGGCTCTTCAGCCGGCTGCCCAGCCGCTCGTCCTGTCCGCCCTGGCTTTCGATGGAGTCGAACACCAGATCCGCCAGGCCCAGCGAGGCCGAGAACACGGGGCTGTTCAGCTTGGAGGACTTAGCCGCCGACACCTTCACGGGCCGGTTGATCTTCGCCGCCAGCGCTTCCCGTGCGCCGCGCATCAGGGCGATGCCGCCGCCGGTGAGGAACACCTGGGATTTCTTGCCCAGGAAGGGTTCGCAGTCGTTGCGGATGGTCATGTCGATCATGCCCGCCAGCTCGCTGAAGCTCTCGTCCACGATCTTGCTCACCTGCTCCCGCGGGAAGGTCATCCTGCGGCCGTTCTCGTCAAACACCTCCGAGAATGAATTCGCGTCGAACTCGTCCGGGTTGAACACATATCCGCGCTTAATCTGCTCCGCTGCGCGCATCGGTATGCGCAGCTGGGTGGCCAGATCTGCGGTGATGTGTCCGCCGCCCCGGGGCAGTATGGCGTGATAGACGATGGCGTCGCCCTCGACCACGCTGATCTCGGTGTTCAGATAGCCCACGTCGATCAGCACCGCCGCGCGGTCGCGATCCTCGAGGCTCAGCACCAGCAGGCTCTCGCCCAGCGAGCAGGAGAGAAAGCCCAGGATGGTGATGTTCTGGCGGCCGATCATCTCGGACACATCCTCGATGAACTGCGGGTCGGCGATGACGAAGGTGGTCATGGCCTTCAGCCGCTGGCCGCGTCCGCCGGGCGTCATGGTCTTCTTGCCGTCGTCCACGACGAACCAGCTGGGGGTGCGGTGCATCACCAGGCCGCCTTCCTCGACGATATGCAGCTGATCGGCGGCGGCGTCCTGCACGGCGTTGATCGCCGTCTCGTCCACCATGCCGTCCGGCAGCTCCACCTCGCTCTCGCAGGTGCGCACGTGGATGTATTCGCCGGGCACGCCCACGTAGATTTCCTTGATCTTGCTGTTGGCCTCCAGCTCCGCCGCGGCGATGGAATCGCGCACGCGCTGGATCATCTGGCCCGGCGTATTCCAATCGCCGTCGGAATAGCCGTCGTAGGGCACGGTGCCCGACCCGATGATATCCAGGCGGTCCATGCCGCCGCTCTGCGCAATCACCGTGACGATTTTGGAGGTGCCAAATTCAATGGCAGCAATTTGCGTTTTCATATCCGATTCTCGCCCACCCTGTTCCTATGTTCCCAAACAGACCTTCGTACATGGTACCTATTATCCAACTTACGGATATTATACATGGATTTTTGCGCGGATGCAAATTGGAAACCGCCGTTTTTCGCCTTTTTCGGCAGTTTTCAAAATAGTTTCAAATTCTCGGCAAGGGTTTGTCACATCGATTCCCACCAGTCTTAACCGGTGGGCGCCAATGTGGGTGAGGGCGTTTCCATCGGCACGCCGTCGATGTAGATCACGCCGTCGATGGAGCTGATCTGCCCGGCGGGCATCGGCGTCTCCTCCGGCTCCGGCGTGGCTTCCACGGGTGGCGGCGCGAAATCCGCCTTCGTGGCGCTGGACACGTCCAGCGTGCCGCTGGTCTCCCCCCGGACCTCCAGGTCCGAAAGCGCGCCCGCCATCCAGGTGATCTTCGCCGGCATGTCTTCGGAATCGCCCAGCAGCACGGTGATGCCCGTGCGCGTGATGATCCGCAGATCGGCGGTATCGGCCACGCTCAGCTCAGAAACATAGGCCGTGACCCCCTGCTCCTTCAGCGCCTCCAGCACGGCCCGCATGCAGCCCACGCGGCCGTCTGCCAAATCCAGCTGGTGGCCCGGCACGGGGTTGGCCACCCTGATCCCGGTGACGTACACGGCGTTGCCGGTGGGCAGCCGGTCGGTGACGGAGACGACGTAGCCGTCCGAATCCAGCACGACGATCTTTCCCGCCTGGAGCATCACGGCGTCCTCGCTTCGGGGGCGCACGGTGAGCACCACGCGGTTCGGAAGCCGCGTGCCCAGGCTCACGAAGGCCACCCGGCCGTCGCTCTCCACGTGCAAGCGCACCTGCTCCGCGTTCAGGGAGGTGAGGCGGCTGCCCAGCCGGATGCCGGAGAGGCGGCGCACGTCGGCCTCGGGGATCTCTCCCGCACCGACCACCTGCACCTCCCGCACCACGAACACCGCGTTCGTCAGCAGCAGCCACAGCGCCACTGCCAGCACCGCGACGGCCGCGGCCCAGGGCACCCAGCCGGGGCGGCGCGCCCCTTTGCGTCTCTTTGCCATATTGACTCCTGGAGTGTGTTTCTTAAATCCTGAACATGCAGTTTTGGCGTCTTTTCCCAAAAACTGCGTTGTCACACCTTGACTTGCCCCAGAGTGTGTTTCCAAAATGCCGGATGCGCATTTTCGGGCTCTCGAACTGCATTTCTGTGTTGAAAAGCCTTGACTTGCAACCACAGGCCTGCCGGCCCCATCTCGCTGAAAACAGTCCACTGGACTGTTTTCCGGGCGCTCGATGCAGTAAGCCTGCGGTTTTTCGCCTTGAAATGCAGCCTGATAGCCTCGAAACTGCATCCCCCGGCATTTAGAAACACACTCTAACTTCGCGAGATGTTCATCACCACCGCCACAGCGGCCATGACGATGGAGATCGACGTGCCGCCGGAGGAGAAGAAGGGCAGCGGCAAGCCGGTGGTGGGCATCGCGCCGATCACCACGGCCACGTTCAGCACGGCCTGCACGCCGATCATGCAGGTGATGCCGCCGGCGAGGAGGCTGCCGAAGCGGTCCTCGCAGCGCATGGCCACCCGCAGGCCGAACCAGATGAAGGCCATGAACAGCCCCAGCACCGCCACGCAGCCGACCCAGCCCAGGTCCTCCCCCACCACGGCAAATATGAAGTCCGACTCTGGATAGGGCAGGAACGCAAACTTCTGCCGCCCCTGGCCGATGCCCATGCCGAACAGCCCGCCCGAGCCGAAGGCCAGCAGCGACTGGGAGAGCTGGTAGCCCTCGTTCGTCATGTAGGCGAACGGATTCCTGTAGGACATCAGCCGTGCCCGGCGATAGTCCTCCGACAGCGCATAGAACGTGCCCAGCGCCAGGCCTGCCGCGCCGACGAGCCCCAGATGCCGCCAGCGCGCGCCGGCGATCATCGCCATCACGGCGGTGACGATCAGTATGCTGCCCGCCGTGGAGAGATTCGGCTGCATCAGGATCAGCAGAAACATCAGCCCCGGCAGGATGAACAGCGGCGCAAGCCCGGTGAAGAAGCGCGTCACGTCGCGGTTCTTCTGGCTCAGCGCCCGGGCGAGGTAGACGATCATGGCGTATTTCGCCAGCTCCGAGGGCTGAAACGAGACCGGCCCCAGCCGCAGCCAGCGCCGCGAGCCGTTCAGCAGCTTGCCGATGCCCGGCACCGCCACCAGCGCCAGCATGATGAAGCTGGCCGCCAGCAGAGCGCCGCAGAGCCAAGGCCTCGACAGCAAGCGATAGTCCAGGCGCAGCAGGACGACCATGGCCGCCGCGCCCACGGCCATGCCGAAGAGCTGGGAGACGACCTCCGACAGCGCGCCGCCGTTGTCCTGGGCGTTGTAGTAGCTGGCTGCCCAGAGCGTGGCGATGCCCACCAGCAGCAGCAGCGCAAACGTGACCGCAAGCCCCCTGTCGATGCCCCGCAGCCAACTGCCCTTCGTATTTCCCAGCGCGCGTCCACGCGCCTCATTGGCCCCGGTCAAGGGCCGGGCGATCAAGCGCCCCTGCCCTCCAGGGCATGCACGATCTGCTTGAAGATGCGCCCCCGGGCCTCGTAGTCCGTAAACATGTCAAAGGACGCGCAGGACGGCGAGAGCAGCACGTTGCCGCCCGCGTTGGCCTGCTGGAACGCCAGCCTGACGGCGGCCTCGAAGTCATAGCCCGCGTGGGTCCAGGCGTGATAGCCAACCTTTTCCAGCGTCTGCTCCAACTGCCCGGCCGTTGCGCCGATCAGCACGATCCGGGAGATCGGGCACTTCAATATCTCCTCGCACAGCGGCGTGAAGTCAGTGTGCTTATCATAGCCGCCGAGGATCAGCACCGTGGGCCGGTCCATGGCGCGCACGGCCTGGATGGTGGAATCCACGTTGGTGCCCTTGGAATCGTTGATGAAGCGCACGCCGTCCAGCTCGCGGACGAACTCGATGCGGTGCTCCACGCCCTTGAAGGTCTTCAGCGTGTGGCGGATCACCGGCGCGGGCACCCCCGCCGCCATGGCCATGGCCGTCGCCGCCAGCGCGTTTTTCAGGTTGTGCTCACCGGGAATGTAAACCTCCGCCGCGGGGCAGACCGGCTTGAAGTCCTCGGGGGTGCCGTAGACGATCATGCCGTCCGCCACGAACGCGCCGAAGGGCACCGGGTTGCGCGAGGAGAACCAGCTGACCCGGCAGCGGGCGCGGCGCTCCATGTCCCGCGTGACGGGATCGTCCCAGTTCAGCACCAGCATATCCTCGCCCTCGCAGTTTTCAAAGATGCGCTCCTTCAGGGCGATGTAGCGCTCCATCGTGCCGTGGCGGTTCAGATGGTCCTCGGAGATGTTCAGCACCGCGCACACCGACGGATGGAAGCGCGAGGACGTCTCCATCATAAAGGAAGAGATCTCGCAGACCGTCACGTCGCCGGGCCGCGTCTCCCCCGCCGCGCCGGAATAGGGCGTGCCGATGTTGCCAACCACGAAGGTGCGCTTGCCGGCGTTCTTGAAGATCTCGCCCAGCAGCGTGGTGGTGGTGGTCTTGCCGTTGGTGCCGGTGATGGCCAGCAGCAGGCCCGTGGCCTCGCGATAGGCGTATTCCACCTCGCCCATCACCTCGATGCCCATCGACTTCGCCTTCACCACCGCCGGATGCTCCACCGGGATGCCGGGGCTGAGCACCATCGCGTCGAAGCCCTTCAGGTGCTCCTCCGGGTGCTTCTCGTCCAGCATGAAGCGGGCGCCCGCCGCCTTCAGGCCGTCCAGCGCGCCGTTAAAATCGGCCTCGGCCTTGGAATCGCAGATCGTCACCTCCGCGCCCTTGCTGAGCAGCAGCTGCGCCGCGGCGATGCCGCTGCGGGCCATGCCGAAGACCAGTACCTTCTTACCCTTTACCATTTTTCAGTCTCCCTTCGGGTTGTCATGCAAACCGTGTAGGGGCGGCGTTGCGCTGCCCGCCAGGTACAACGACGCGCATCGTACAGGGCGGGCGCCGCAACGGCGCCCCTACGGATCGGTATATACTCGCGCTGTCACGCCACGAACCCCAGCAGCGCCACCAGGCACAACATGGCCGTCACGATGTAGTACATCGCCACGATGCGGGTCTCGGGCATACCGGACAGCTCGAAGTGGTGGTGCAGCGGCGCCATCTTGAAGAAGCGCTTGCCGTGGGTGGCGCGGAAGTAGGCGAACTGGATCAGGTCCGACACGCTGCTCATCACCATGGCCAGGGCGATGATCGGCAGAAGCAGCGACAGCTTCGTCACCAGCGTCATGCCCACCAGCGCGCCGCCGATGAAAAACGAGCCGACGTCGCCCATGAACACCCGCGCCGGGTGGCTGTTGAATCGCAGGAAGCCCAGCAGGCCGCCCACCATGGCCCCCGCGAAGATGGCCACGTTCAGCAGGTTGTCCGCCTCGGCGGGGTTGGCCGCCGCCAGCGCCACGCAAATCAGCGCCATCGTCACGAAGTCAAACATGCCGCAGCCGCCGAGCAATCCGTCCAGGCCGTCCAGCAGGTTCGCGGAATTCACCGTGCCCACCAGCACGAACACCATCACCGGGATGTAGAACCAGCCCAGGTTCCACTCCACGTTCACGAACGGCACCGTGAGGCTGGCGCCGATCTTCGGGTTCAGGTAGGCCCACACGGCCAGGCCGATGGACAGCAGGATCTGCGGGGCCAGCTTCTGCTTGGGCGTCAGGCCCTCGGCGGCGTGGCGGCGGATCTTGAGCCAGTCGTCGACGAAGCCGATCAGGCCGAAGCCCAGCGCGCTCACCAGCGCGATCAGCAGGAAATCCCAGCGCGCGTCGCCATAGGAAAACGCCAGCGCCGCGATCAGCGCGGGCACGGCGAATATGATGCCGCCCATCTGGGGCGTGCCCTGCTTCTTCTTGTGGGTCTGCGGACCCAGCTCGTAGATCTCCTTGCCGAATTTCATCTTCTTCAGCCAGGGGATCACGATCGGCCCCAGCACCATCGCCATGGCAAACGCCGCGAGGACGGTCCAAATCAATCTCTGCATGTTATCTTCTGTTCCTTCCCCTTATTCTTGGTGTGGAGGGTGGCGTTGAGGTGGCCGGGGAACGGCAAAGGGCAAAGCATCCTGCCTTTCGTCGCTCCTGCCTCCCTGGACAGATCCTTCGCTCCGCTCGGGATGACAGGCCTTGGGACGTGTGTCATTCTGTGCGAAGCGATGGGGTGCGATTGAAAGTGGAACGATCCCTTGTCGTCCCCGGCGCCTTCACTCCACACGCTACTCTCAACACTCCACACTCAGTTCAGATCTCCTCCAGCAGCTCCCGCACGACGACCTTTTCGTCGAACGGGTGCTTCACGCCCTTGATCTCCTGATAGGTCTCATGGCCCTTGCCGGCCAGCACCACCACGTCGCCCACCTGCGCGTGGGTCAGGGCGTAGCGAATGGCCTCGCGGCGGTTTTCGATCACCACGTATTCGCACCCGGTGGGCTTGATGCCCGCCTCGATGGCGTCGAGGATGTCCATCGGGTCCTCGTTGCGGGGGTTGTCGCTGGTGAGGATGCAATAGTCCGCCAGCTTGCCGCCGATCTCGCCCATCATCGGGCGCTTGGCCTTGTCGCGGTCGCCGCCGCAGCCGAACAGCGCGATCATGCGCCCCCGGGCGGTCTCGCGCACGGCCTTCAGCACGTTCTCCAGGCTGTCCGGCGAATGGGCGTAGTCCAGGATCACGCGATAGGGCGTGCCAGTGTCCAGCAGCTCGATGCGCCCGGGCACGGCAGAAACGTTCTCAAGGCCCTGCCGGATGCTCTCCGGGCCGGCCCCGGCGCAGATGCAGATGCCCGCCGCCATCAGCGCGTTGTAGACGTTGAAGATGCCCGCCAGGTGCAGAGAGATGGTGGTGCGGAAGCGCTTGTGCCAGGTCATCAGGAAGCTGCAGCCGCGCTCGCCGATCTCGATGTCGTTGGCGTAGACGTCGCTGGATTCCCGGATGCCGATGCGCAGCTTCGGGCAATCCAGCCCCTTGATGGCCGCGCCCACGCGCTCGTCGTCCACGTTGTAGACGATGGTCTCGCAGATCGCCGGGTCCATCAGCCGCATCTTGGCGGCAAAGTAGGCGTCCATGTCCCTGAAATAGTCCAGGTGGTCCTGGGAGAAGTTGGAAAACGCGCCGACCTTGAACTTCATGCCCGCCAGGCGGTGCATGTCCAGCGCATGGGCCGACACTTCCATCACCACGCACTGCATGCCCGCGTCCACCATCTTCTTCAGCAGCGTCTGCGTCTCAATGGGGTCGGGCGTGGTCAGGCGGTTCGGCAGGGTCTCCTCACCGATCATCGAGCAGACCGTGCCGATCAGGCCGGTCTTCACCCCCGCCGCCTCCATGATGGATTTCACCAGGAAGGACGTGGTGGTCTTGCCCTTGGTGCCGGTGATGCCCAGCATCATCAGCTTTTCCGCGGGGTTGCCGAAGTATTCCGCGGCGATGTAGGAAAGCGCGGTGCGCACGTCCTCCACCAGCACCTGCGGCACGTCCAGCGCCAGCTCCCGCTGCACGACGAGCGCCACGGCGCCCTTCTCCACGGCCTGGGGCGCGAACCGATGGGCGTCCACCTGCAGGCCGGGGGTGCAGAAGAACAGCGCGCCCGGCTCCACTTTTCTGGAGTCGATGCACAGCGAGGCGATCTCCACTTCCGTATTGCCAAGGGTTTGAACCTTGCCGGGGATTTTCCCGATCAGCGCGTTCAGTTTCATCCGGCAGCCTCCCAGATTCATTCTATCGGTAAAAGCACAGGGTCTACGGCGGCTCAAAGCGCACCTTCACCCGCATCGTTGGGTTCACGGTTTCACCGGCGGCGGGCGACTGGCTTCGCGCCAGGCCGCCGCCCTCGATTTCCAGCTCCAGCCCGTAGGACCGCAGCAGCCGGTTGGCCTCGGTCACGGGCATGCCCGTCACGTCCGGCACCGCCACGGCGCCGTTTTCGTCGATCGGCGCGCCCTCCACGTAGAGCATCACCAGCGCGCCGGCGTTCATCGTCGCGCCCGGGGCGGGCAGCTGGCGGATCACGCGGCTTCCCGCGCCGTCCAGCACGCTGTCAAACCCGGCGGCCTCCAGCGCGTGGATGGCCTCGTCCACGTTCCGCCCCGTCACGTCCGGCACGGCGACCTGTTCGGCGGGCGGCTCGTCGGTATCCGGCGCGATGCCCAGATACTTCACGGTTTTTTCAAGAATCTCCCGGGCAAAGGGCGCGGCGGTGACGGAGCCGAAGTCCACCGGCACGTTCGCCTCGTCCACGATGAGGATCACGGCGATTTGCGGGTCGCCTGCCGGGGCAAAGCCTACGAACGAGCCGATGTGCCGCTCCCGGGAGACCACGCCGTCCACGTACACCTGGGCCGTGCCGGTCTTGCCGCCGACGTGATAGCCCGGCAGGTAGGCGTTCTTGCCGCCGCCGTAGGTCACCACGTCCTCCAGCAGGCCCCGCATCACAGCGGAGGTGGCCGCGGCAATCGGATGGCCGATCACCTGCGGCTGGCCGCGCTCGATGACGTTGCCCTGGGCGTCGGCGATCGTCTTCACCACGTAGGGCTTCATCAGGTTCCCGCCGTTCACCGCGGCGCACACCGCCCGCAGCAGCTGCAGCGGCGTCACGGCCACGGACTGGCCGAAGCCCACGCGGGCGATGTCCACCCGCTTCACGGCGCTTCGGCGGATGACGATGCCGTCGGCCTCGCCGGGGATGTCCACGCCGGTCTTCTGGCCGATGCCGAAGGCGTCCAGATAGTCATAGAAGCGCTCGACGCCCAACCGCAGGCCCATCTCCACGAACACCGGGTTGCAGGAGTTCTGCAGCGCCTGGGCGAAGGTCTCCGCGCCGTGGGGCTTGCCCCAGCAGCGGATCCTGCCGCCCTCCACCATCACCGAGCCGGAGCAGTAGAAGCCCTCGTTCACCGACACCAGCCCCGCGTCCAGCGCGGCGGAGGCGGTGATGACCTTGAAGGTGGAGCCGGGCTCGTAGGCGTCGGTGAGCGTCCGGTTGCGCAGGCGCTCGGTCAGCGCCTCCACGTCGCTCCTCGGCGGGTCGTTCAAGTCGAAATCCGGCTTGTTCACCATTGCGAGGATCTCGCCGGTGGCCGGGTCCATGGCCAGCACGCGCACGGCTTTGGCGCTGTTCACCTGAAGCGCCTCCCGCGCCGCCTGCTCGCAGAAGCTCTGGATGGAGGCGTCGATGGTCAGCGTCACCGTGCCGCCGTTCACCGCGGCGATGTACTCGCTCTGGCCGTAGCCCAGCGAGCGGCCCTTGCCGTCGATCTCGGAGAGCACGCGGCCGGCCTTGCCGGAGAGATAGCGGTCCAGCGACTGCTCCAGCCCCGCCTGGCCCACGCCGTCGATGGTCGTCAGCCCGATCAGCTGGGTGGCAAACGCGCCCATCGGGTAATAGCGCTTGCTCTCCTCCTCCAAATATAGGCCGTCCAGCCCGTCGTCTCTGGCGGCGGCGAAGTCGGCCTTCATCCGCTTGAGCTGCTGTGCCTTTTCCCGGGGCAGCTGGCGCTTCAGCGTGACGCCGCCCTTGGTGGTATCGGAGGCCTTACGCTCGATCACGGCGGCCTCCACGTCCAGCACCGGCGAGAGCAGCGCGGCCAGCCGCGCCGCGTCCTTCACCTGGCGGGGACTGACGGAGGCGGTATAGGCCGTGGCGCTCTGGGCCAGCACCGCGCCGTTGCGGTCGAGGATGCAGCCCCGGGTGGGCTGTATGGCGCTCTCGCTGGTCCACTGGGACTGGGCGCGCCGCTGCAGCGCCTGAGAATCGACGACCTGCAGCGCGAACAGCCGGGCGGACAGGCCTGTGAACAGCGCGAAAAAGAGTGCCAAGCATAGCGCAAGGCGGCGACGGATGACCGGCCCCGTGAGAACCAAGCGCATCCCTCCCCGCCTCGGACATGATTTAGTCGATCATTTCCTCCGCGCCGGTGTTGTCGGCGCTCTGCGTGGACGTACTGTCGATCAATGTGGGCAGGTTCACCACCCGAAGCTGTGTTTCCCCGGGCTGCTGCATGCCCAGCTGCTCCGCCCGGGCGGCGATCCGCTCCAGGTTGTGGTATTGGTTGAGGCTCAGGTTCAGGTTATCGGCGCTGGCGCTCAACGCGCGCATCTCCTGCTCCGTCTCCACCAGCCGCTTGTTCTGGCCGGACAGCCGCGCCATCATGGCGATCTGCCCGCACACGCCGATGAACAGCACCAGCGCGAACGCGGCGATGAGCAGCCGGTTCATGCGCCGGTCGCGCGCCCTGCGCGACATCCGCTTTCCGTTCATATCTATTCCTCCGAAAAAGGCGGTAGAACTCAGTTGCCCTGGGGGCTGTAGTAGCGGTCGTTCACGTATTCGAGCAGCGCGCCGATGTCTGTCTCGGTGTCGGCGCAGGCGGCGGCGAAGCGGCCCTCGTCCCAGATTTCCAGCCACCGGCCCATGCCGGCGAAGCGGATGGCCTTTTCCATGCCCGCCTTCTGGCGCAGCACGGCGGGCAGCAGCACGCGGCCCTGGCCGTCGAGGGACTGGCCGGTGAAGGAGAAGGCCTTGATCAGCCGCACGTAGGCCATGCCCCGCGCGTCGCTGTCGGGAATGCGGTCCAGCCGGGCGCTCATATCCTGCCACTTCTCCACCGGATACAGCGCGATGGCGTTGAACTCGTTGTTCAGGCCGATGGTAAAGCCGTCGCCCAGCGCCTCGCGATACGCGGCGGGAATGGTCACGCGGCCCTTGGGGTCAATATTATGCGTGTAGTTTCCGGAAAATTCTGCGCCTGGCATCGGCTTCACCCCCTTTTCTGCCACTCTGTGTGACACATTATACCACATCCATACCTTCTATGCCACTTTTTGACACTTATTTCATATATTTTTCGATTTTTGTCACATTCCTCCCCCGGTGCAAAGCAAGCGCCAAATAATCAGAACATATGTTTGCATTTTGGGATGAAATGTGTTATACTGATGGCATCAAGCTATGGAGGTGTCGGCCATGCGCACGTCGCACGACAATCAACAGAAAATCCTCGACTTCATCAAGGCTGAAATCGAGGACAAGGGCTATCCGCCGTCGGTGCGGGAGATCTGCGCCGCCGTGGGCCTGCGCTCCACTTCCACGGTGCACGCCCACCTGAACCACCTGGAGGAGCAGGGGCTGATCCGCCGTGACTCCACCAAGCCCCGCGCCCTGGAGGTGCTGGACGGCTCCCACGCGCGTGGGCGCAGCGTGCCGCTGGTGGGCCGCGTCACGGCCGGCCAGCCGATCCTGGCCGTGGAGAACATCGAGGACTACCTGATGCTCCCCCAGAGCATGCTGGGCAAGGACGACCTGTTCTGCCTGCGGGTGCAGGGCGAGAGCATGATCGACATCGGCATCCTGGACGGCGACATCGTGGTGCTGCGCCAGCAGGACACCGCCGAGAACGGCGAGATCGTAGTCGCCATGACGCCGGAGGACGAGGCCACCCTCAAGCGCGTGTTTTTCGAGGAGGACCGTGTGCGCCTGCAGCCCGAAAACCGCACGATGCAGCCCATCTACGCCGAGTCCGTCACGATCCTCGGCAAGCTGGTGGCGCTGATCCGGCAGTTCTGATCCATTTTATTCCCGGCAATCAAATTTTTGTCACAATTCGCTTGCAATTCAGCGAAAAATATTATATTCTATATAGGTAAGGC
The DNA here is from genome assembly GCA_902799045.1 of uncultured Eubacteriales bacterium. Taxonomy (GTDB): domain Bacteria; phylum Bacillota; class Clostridia; order Christensenellales; family Aristaeellaceae; genus UBA2862. The sequence continues at coordinate 45,553 of CADBZH010000001.1, read as the reverse complement.
GGCGGCGCCGCCTGAAATAACGAATGGGAGTGAATCAACATGAGCAAGAAACTGTTGTCCCTCCTCCTGGTGCTGGCTCTGGCCTTCACCATGAGCGCGACTGCACTGGCCGCAGAAAACTACGCTGATCTGCTGCCCGCGGTCAAGACCATTCCCGCCGACTACACCGGCAAGACCGTCATTCTGCATTCGAACGACGTGCACGGCGCGCTCGACGGCTATGCTTGCATGCCCGCGATGAAGCAGCGCTTCCTGGATGCCGGCGCCAGCGACGTGATCCTGGTGGACGCCGGCGACTTCAGCCAGGGCTCCCCCTACGTCAGCGTCTCCAAGGGCATGTCGGCCATCGAAATGATGAACGCCGCGGGCTATGACGTCGTCACCCTGGGCAACCACGAGTTCGACTATGGCTACGCCCAGCTGATGGAAAACCTGAACACCGCGAACTTCACCACCCTCTGCTGCGACGTCTTCCTGGCCGAGACCGGCGAGCCCATCCTGCCCGGCACCACCGTGGTTGAATGCTCCAGCGGCCTGAAGATCGGCTTCGTCGGCATTGAGACGCCGGAGACCGCCACCAAGGTGAACCCCGGCCTGATCACCGAGATCGACTTCGCCACCTTTGACGAGCTGTACGCCGCCACGCAGATGGCCGTGGACACCATCAAGGACGATTGCGACCTGGTCATCGCGCTGGCCCACCTGGGCATGGAGCCGGAAGGCGCCATGAACGGCTATCGCTCGGCGGACCTGCTGGACAACGTGACGGGCATCGACTTCGCCATCGACGGACACGCCCATTACGTGATGACCTCCACCTTCGACGGCAAGCCGATCCAGTCCACCGGCACAAAGTTCGCCTACATCGGCGCGCTGGTGATTGACAACGAGACCAAGGCCATCGAAGACCATTTCCTGCTGGACACCAGCAAGCTGCCCAAGGACGAGGAAGTGGCCGCCAAGGCCGCGGAGATCATGGGCGGCGTGGACGAGGTTTACGGCGCGCCCTTTGCCACCACCGAGGTGGAGCTGAAGGGTGAGAAGGCCGACAGCCGCACCCACGAGACCAACCTGGGCGACCTGATCACCGACGCCATGGTGTGGAGCGTGGTCAAGGAAGGCGGCATCGAGCAGGTGGAGCCCAACCAGGTGGTTGGCATCACCAACGGCGGCGGCATCCGCGCCACGCTGCAGCCCGGCGAAATCTCCATGTCCGACGTCAACATCGTGCTGCCCTTCGGCAACACCGTGGCCGTGATCTACGTCACCGGCGCCGAGCTGCTGGAGGTTCTGGAGGCGTCCACCTTCTGCACGCCCGAGACCGTCGGCGGCTATCCGCAGACCAGCGGCATCGATTGGACCCTGGATACCACCGTGGAATATGATCAGGGCGATGTGTACACCCTGAATGGCAAGGAGAGCAGCTACTTCGCGCCTGCCTCCATCAAGCGCGTGACCATCAACGCCATCAACGGCGAGCCCTTCGACCCCGAAGCCACCTACGCCGTCGTGACCAACAACTTCATCGCTGCCGGCGGCGACACCTACAACGTGTTCAACCGCGCCTACGTCGAGGGCTCCGGCTTTGACACCGGCATCCCGATGGACGAGGTCGTGATGAACTACATCACCGAGGTGCTCGAGGGCAAGATCACCGCCGAAATGTACGGCGAGCCCCGCGGCTCCGCCGTCCAGATTCTGGCCGAGGCCGAGGAAGTAGAGGAAGAACCCGCTGCCTGATCCAACGAACGGGCAAAACAACAGCGCCGCCGGATTTCCGGCGGCGCTGCCTTTGTAATATGCTGTTTTCCGGGTTCATCACGGAAACCCGAGGGATTGGCGCGGCGCAGTCCATTGACGCCGCGTACAGATCGGCCAACCCCGTGAGCCGCCTATTGCCTCGCTTCCAGAATGCTTCGAATGAACGCCCTCGAACGCTCCTCCCCCGGATGCTCGAAGAACTCCCTCGAGGGACCGGACTCGATCACGCTGCCCCCCTCCATGAACAGCACCTTGCTGGACACGTTGCGGGCAAACTCCATCTCGTGGGTCACCACCAGCATCGTCATGCCCTCGTCGGCCAGCCGGCGCATGACGGAGAGCACCTCGCCGATCAGCTCCGGGTCGAGGGCGCTGGTGGGCTCGTCAAAGTAGATGATCTCCGGGTTGGCGGCGAGGCCCCGGGCGATGGCGACGCGCTGCTGCTGGCCGCCGGAGAGCTGGCTGGGATAGCTGGACAGGCGCTCCGCCATGCCCACGCGCCGAAGCGCCTCCACGGCCACCTCCCGCGCCTGCGCCGCGGGCATCCGCGCGCCCAGCGTCAGGCCCAGCGTCACGTTCTGCAGCACCGTCTTGTTGAGGAACAGGTTGTAGTTCTGGAATACGAAGGCCGTCTTCTTGCGCACGCGGGCGATCTCCCTGCGATGGGCGCCGTGCAGGCTGTAGCGCTCGCCGTCGAACACCAGCTCCCCCTCGTCAGCCCGCTCCAGAAAGTTCAGGCATCGCAGCAGGGTGGTCTTGCCGGAGCCGCTGGGGCCGAGGATGGCGATCACGTCGCCCTTCTCCACGTTCAGGTCGATGCCCTTCAGCACCTCATGCTCGCCGAAGCGCTTGCGCACGTTCCGCGCCTCAAGCATCATGCCCTTTCACCCCCATAGCTCGCCAGCTTCTTTTCGCCCAGGCGCTGCAGCCATGTCAGGATCGTGCAGAACGCCAGATAGATCAAGGCCACCTCGGTGTACAGGCCCAGCGATTCAAAGTGCACGCCGTTGATGACCACCGCCTCGCGCACCATCTCCACCAGCGTGATGGTCGAGGCCATGCTGCTGCCCTTCAGCATCGAGATCAGCGAGTTTGACAGCGCGGGAAACGCCGTGCGGAACGCCTGGGGCAGCACCACGTGCAGCATGATCTGCATGTAACTCATGCCCACGCAGTAGCCCGCCTCCAGCTGGCCGCGGGACACGCTCTCCAGCGCGCCGCGCACGCTCTCGGCCATGTACGCGCCCTCGTTGAAGCCCAGCACCAGCACCGCCGCCGGAAAGGCGTCGATCAGGATCCCCACGCTGGGCAGGCCGTAAAACACCAGATAGAGCTGCACCAGCAGCGGCGTGCCGCGCACGATCCAGATGTAGAACCGACAGAGCTGCTTCAGGCCACGGATGCCCGCGTACTGGATCAGCGCCACGAGCACCGAGATCACCAGCGCCAACACGAAGGACAGCGCCGTCAGCGGGATCGTCACCCGCACACCGGCGCTGAGCAGCTTCGGAAACGCGTCCACCAGGACGCGCCACGTCCGTTCATTCATGAGCTACACTCCGTCATTCCGGATTTCGAAGAGGCGGCCGCCTCATTCCCCGTGGGTCAGGTCCGCGCCCAGGTACTTCTCGGAAATCGCGCCCAGGGTGCCGTCCTGGCGGGCATTCTCGAGGATCTCGTTGATGGCGGCAACCAGCGTGTCCGTCTCCGGGCCCTTGCGCACCGGGTAGGCCACCGGCTCGCCCTCGGCCAGCACCTCGACGATCTTGATGTTCGCGTCGGGCTGCTCCGCCAGGTATTCGTCGATGCTGGCCTTGGCGTTGATCGTGGCGTCCACGCGGCCCTGCTCCACCAGCATGATGGTCTCCACCAGGTTGTCCACCGGCGTCACGTTCGCGCCATTCGCCTCGGCGATGGCGGCGTAGGTGCTGGAAGCGGTGTTCGCGGTGTTCTTGCCGGCCAGGTCCTTCACGGACTGGATCTCCTCGTTGTCGGAGCGCACCACCAGCACCACCTCGGTGTACACATAGGGCTCGGTGAAGGCGTACTTCTCCGCGCGCTCCTCGGTCACGCCCACGCCGTTGCAAGCGATGTCGAAGCGGCCGGCGTCCACGCCCGCCAGGATCGAATCCCAGGGCGTCATCTGGAACTCCGGCTCCACGCCCAGGCCCTCGGCGATCAGGGTGCCGATCTCGATCTCAAGGCCCATCCATTCGCCGTTGTCGTCGCGATAGGTCCAGGGCGCCCAATCGCCCTCGGTGGCGATCACGATCTTGCCATTCGCCTGGATCTGGGCGAGCAGGTCACCCCCCTCGGCCAGCGCGAACGCGCCCACGGTCAGCATCAGTGCCAGCACCAGCGCCAGAATCTTTTTCATGGTTGCCTCCCCAACCCTCCCAGGAGGGTCTTGCTCAATATTTACGTCCTTGAACGTGGCCCCATCATAACACATAATTCCGACTATTGCAATCATCTTTCACAAGCAAACACATTTTTAACCGGGTGTGCGATCTGCCAAAGGAAAAGGGAATGTTTCAAAAAGCAAAACCAGACAGATCCTTCGCTTCGCTCAGGATGACAGCGCATCGAAGTCCTGTCATCCCGAGCAAAGCGAAGGATCTGGTCGCATCGTCAACAAACCACGTTATACCAATCCCTCAGCTTTCCGGGAAGCGCCTGTATTGTGCAAGCCGTTCGTCTTGAGACAGCCCGTTTCGTTCACCGGATCACGAAATCCCGGCGCTGCTTCTTGGCCTCGTAGAGCTTTTCGTCCGCCCGGGCGGCCAGGGCCTCCCAATCCTCGCGCGTCTGGGCCGTGCCGATGGCGTAGCCCAGGGAAATCTCCAGGAAGTACGGGCGCTCCGACTGCTCGTTATAGCGGTCGCAGCGCGCCTTGATCCGCCGGATCTGCTCCTTCAGCGCCTTCTCGGAGGGCTGCACGAAGCAGGCCTGGAACTCGTCGCCGCCGATCCGCCCGATCACCTGGCCCGCGCCCAGCACCTGCCGGAGGATGTCCGCCACGCTGCGCAGGGCGATGTCGCCCTCATGATGGCCGAAGCGGTCGTTGATCTGCTTCAGGTGGTCCAGGTCCGCCATGATCACCGCGGCGGCGCGCGGCCGCTCCGCCGTCATGCTCTCGCGGGCACTGACGAGGCCGGCGCGGTTGTACAGGCCGGTCAGCTCGTCCGTGCGCGCCATGGCCTGCAGCTGGGCGCGATACTTCTTCTGCCGCGTCCAGATATCCATGTAGCGCAGGCTGCTGCCGATGTCCAGGGACAGCATGTAGTAGAAGTCGATCTTGTCCGGCTCGATCTCCACGTTCAGCACGCCGTACTGGTATTCCTCGTCGAACAGCAGAAACGTCATGAAGTTGCCGCCGGGGCGATCCGCGGAATCGCGCTGCCCGCGCCAAAGCGTCGGCGCCTCGTCCCAGCCGTAGCCATCATAGTGCTTGCCCACCTGCCGCATGCAGGCGTAGATCTTCTCCGGGAATTCCGGGATCGTGCCCGGCTCGACCCGCAGCGGATGATCGAACAGCAGCAGGTAGGAGCTGGGCGTGTCCAGATAGGCCATGCAGGCACCGATGGACGCGAAGAAGCGCTGCGGCTCGTCCACCTCCATCAGCATCTCGCGGTTCAGCAGCGCGCCGATCCACGAATTATGCTGGTATTCGCGGCTGCGCTGCATGTTGCGCACCATGTCGGCCTGCTCCGGCCGATCCGCGTCCGCCTGGGGCGCGCAGCCGCAGGAGCAGCGCCGGATGAACGGCACCGCGATCCTCCGGGAGGCCGTCGTTCCCCCGCGCAGCATGCGCAGGGCGCTGTCCACCGCCTGGCGGGAGAACTCGTCGTAGTCCTGTCGCGCGGTGGTGAGGGGCGGGTCCATGTAGCAGGCCATGAGCATGTCGTCGAAGCCGGTCACGGCGATGTCCCTGCCGACCTCAAGGCCCCGCGCCTTGCAGACGCGATAGATCGCCACGGTCATCTCGTCGTTGGCGGAGGCGATGGCCTGAAGCTCCGGCGCGCGATCCAGCAGGTGCTCCACGCTCCTGTCCACGTGCTCGGAATAGTCGCCCGTGACGACGTACTCTTCCCGGAAGGGAATGCCGTGCTTCTCCAGCGTGTTGCGATAGCCCGCGAAGCGCTCCTCGGCGTCCTTGTTGTTCTCCGGCCCGGCTATGAAGCCGATGCGCGTCAGGCCGTGGGCGGTGATCAGGTGCTCCACGCAGCTGGCCAGGCCCTGTTCATTGTCCGCGATCAGGCTGATGCCGGCCTTCGGCTGGCGATCCGTCTCGGTGAGGATCATCGGGATATCCGGCGTGTGGCGCAGGAATTCGTCCAGCGGGATCGCGTTCTGATAGATCGAGAGCGTGCCGGCGGAGATGATGAGCAGGTCCAGGTCCTCATACTCCGTATACCCGCACAGGGAGGCATACTGGTAGTCAAACCTGCTGGAGCGCATGGCAAAGTCGTGGATGAAGCTGGCGCTCTCCGTTCCCAGAAAGACCTGCAGCTCCACGTCCTCGTCCCGGAGCAGCTCCCAAATCATATGCACCAGGCGGCTCGGGTGATCCGTGTGGTAATTTCCCACCACGAAGCCGACGCGCTTCTTTTCGCTACCCTTCATCTGCGTTTCCTCTCGTCATCCATGCGGTGTGTCGCCGTAACACTTCCATTATACTTGATAACCTTCGGCAAGGCAAGGGGTATGCGGCGGATTTGCGGCATTTCCCATCCAACATCCGCCAAAATGTGACGCTTCTGGGGCATTTTGGGGTGTGTGATGGTTCTGTGACAAAAGCCATGCTATAATGAACCCGCAATCAAGCAAAAACCCCATCATTCATAAGGAGGATATAAAGATGAGCAACGAGATCAACGAGCTGAATCTGGAAGAACTGGAAGAGGTTGCGGGCGGCAAGAGGAACGATGAGGTCCATAACCTGAAGAACTTTGTCACCGCCACCGTGAGCGTCCCCAAGGGCACCTACCTGGTGATGCAGAAGACCGCCGGCGGCGCGTTCATGTCCATCAAGTACAAGAACGGCGACAGCATCAAGGTCAACAACAGCTTCATGGAGAAGGGCTACCTGCTGGCCTACTCTCCCGCCAACGACAAGTACGGCTACGTGGACGCCAAGTACGTGCGCTTCTGAGCCGGGCCGTCCAATCCATCCACCCACTCATTCGTGGCGGGGCGAAAGCCTCGCCACCTGTTGGTGTATAAAAACCATTGACACGGAGGCATATCGATGCAGAGCCGTCTTTTCAGGAACAAGAACGTGGAGCGGATCGCTTCCCCGGAGCAGCTGCAGGACTACATGCAGGTGACCAACCCCGGCATCTGGACGGTGCTGGCCGCGGTGATCGTGCTGCTGGCAGGCCTGCTGGCGGCCTCCGCCCTGGTGAAGGTGGAGGACACCGTCGCCGCCAGGGCCGCGGTCGGCGGGGCGGGCGCCCCCATCGTGATGGAGCTGGCCACGGAGGAAGGCTCGGACATCCGCGAGGGCATGCCCGTGCGACTGGCCGGGCAGACCGGGCGCGTGGACTACGTCTACGAGGCCGACGGCGTCCTGCGCGTCACGGCGTCGCTGAACGACGGCGGCGAGCCCCTGCCCGAGGGGCTGTACGACGCGCAGATCGTCACCGAGACCCTCAGCCCCATCAGCTTCCTGCTGAACTGACGGGAGGTGGACGCTTTGCCTTCCGTCAAGGTCAAACAACCGCTGAATAAGGGCGTCGCGCGGGTGCCCATCGTGATGCAGATGGAGGCGCTGGAGTGCGGCGCGGCCTGCCTGGCCATGGTGATGGCCTGGTATCAGAAGTGGGTGCCGCTGGAGGTGGCGCGCAAGGATTGCGGCGTGTCCCGCGACGGCTCCAACGCGAAAAACCTCATACTGGCCGCGAGGCACTATGGCTTCGAGGCGCACGGCTATCGCATGGAGCTGGACGCGCTTTTGGAAAATGCCACCTTCCCCTGCATCATCCACTGGGAGTTCGATCACTTCGTGGTGCTGGACGGCTTCCGCGGCGGCAAAGCCGTGCTGAACGATCCGGCGCGGGGCATCGTGAAGGTGTCCATGGAGCAGTTCGACCAGGCCTTCACCGGCGTCGTCATCACGCTGAAGCCGACGGAGGCCTTCGCCCCCTCCGGCAAGCGCAAGAGCACGCTGGAATTCGCCAACCGCCGCCTGAAGGGCGCGGGGGCCGCGGCGGTGTTCGTGGCGCTGACCACCGTCATCTCCTACCTGTTCCAGGTCATCAACCCCGCCCTGTCGCGGGTGTTCTACGACCGGCTGCTCAGCGGCAGGAGCCCCGGCTGGCTGCATCCGTTCATCGCGCTGACGGGGCTGCTGTGCGCGCTGCAGCTGATCGTGGAATGGGCGCGGACGGTGTATTCGCTGAAGATCAACGGCAAGCTGGCCGTGGTGGGCAGCACGAGCTTCATGTGGAAGGTGCTGGGCCTGCCGATGGATTTCTTCTCCCAGCGCCTGGCCGGCGATATCCTGCAGCGCAAGGCTACGAACGCCTCGATCGCCAGCACGCTGGTGCAGACCATCGCGCCGCTGACGCTGAACACGATCATGATGGTGTTCTATCTGGTGCTGATGATCCGCCAGAGCCTGATCCTGACCGCGATCGGCCTGGTTTCTCTGCTGGCGGACGTGCTGGTGGCCCAGTACATGAGCTATCAGCGGGTGAACCTGACGCGCGTCCAGGTGCGGGACGAGGGCAAGCTGGCCTCGGCCACCCTCGCGGGCATCAGCATGACCGAGACCATCAAGGCCAGCGGCTCGGAAAACGGCTTCTTCCGCAAGTGGGCCGGCTATCAGGCCTCCGTGAACGCCCAGCACGTGAAGTACGCGCGGATGAACGCCCGGGTCGGCGTGATCCCCTCGCTGATCAACGTCGCCGCGAACTACATGGTGCTGTTCGTGGGCGTGCACCTGGTCATGCAGGGCCGTTTCACGCTGGGCGCCATCGCGCTGTTCCAGGGCTTCCTGAGCGCCTTCACCGGCCCCGCCAAGACGCTGATCGGCGCGGGGCAGACCATCCAGGAGATGCGCACGGAGATGGAGCGCGTGGAGGACGTGATGCAGTATCCCTCCGACGCGAACGTGCGCTTTGAGCCCCTTTCGAAGGACACGGACTGCGCCAAGCTCAAGGGCGGCGTGGAGCTGAAGCACGTCACCTTCGGCTATTCCCCGCTGGGCAAGCCCGTCATTCAGGATTTCAACCTGACGATCCGCTCCGGCGAGCGCGTGGCCATCGTCGGCGCCAGCGGCTGCGGCAAGAGCACGCTGAGCAAGCTGATCTCCGGCCTCTACAACCCGTGGAGCGGCGAGATCCTGTTCGACGGCAAGCCCATCGCCGATATCCCCCGCCCCGTGTTCACCGGCTCGCTGGCCGTGGTGGACCAGGACATCATCCTCTTCGAGGACACCATCGCCAACAACATCCGCATGTGGGACGATTCCATCGAGGATTTCGAGGTCATCCTCGCGGCCCGGGACGCCCAGCTGCATGACGACATCCTCCAGCGCCCGGGCGGCTACCAGGGCATGCTCACCGAGAACGGCAAGGATCTGTCCGGCGGCCAGCGCCAGCGGCTGGAGATCGCCCGCGTGCTGGCGCAGGACCCGTCCATCATCATCCTGGACGAGGCCACCAGCGCCCTGGACGCCAGGACCGAATACGAAGTCGTCAAGGCCATCCAGGATCGCGGCATCACCGCCATCGTCATCGCTCACCGCCTCTCCACCATCCGCGACTGCGACCAGATCATCGTGCTGGACAAGGGCGAGGTCGTGGAGCAGGGGACGCATCGGGAGCTGTACGCCCGGGGCGGCGCGTATGCCGAACTGGTGACGAGTGAATAGAAGTCAGGAGTGAGGCGTTGAGCGTGCCGGGGAGACTTGCGCGGCGCCCCAATCATCTTCCCCCTATGGAAAAACGCGGCAGCCACTATCCCTACTCCCTACTCCCTACTCCCTACTCCCTGTTTCGACTGAAAGGAGAAAGCCCTTGGGTTGGTTCGATGAACAGATCAGGCAGCGCATGGAGCACGACGAGGACACCTTCGAGGACGCCTTCGAACAGGTCGCAGGGTCGGTGCTGGGCAGCCGGATCGCCACGCGCCTCAGGGACGAGCGCCTGGTTGCCCACGAAGCGCTGGACGAGATTTTGAAATACTACCACCAAAAGCCCGCGAGTATCCCGGAGGACGTCCGGGACGTGAACGCGCAGCTGGAGTATGCCCTGCGCCCGCTGGGCATGATGATGCGCGACGTGGCGCTGGAGGATAATTGGTACAGGAACGCCTACGGCCCGATGCTGGGGTTCCTGAAGGAGAGCGGCGCGGCGGTAGCCCTGCTGCCCGGCACGCTGCACGGCTATTCCTTCCGCGATCCCGAAACCGGCGCGCGGGTGCGGGTCAACCGCAAGACGGCGCAGCGGCTGGACCGGGAGGCCATCTGCTTTTACCTGCCCCTGCCGATGAAAAAGCTGGGCATCCCGGATCTGCTCCTGTACATGAAGAAGAGCATCTCGCTGGGCGACCTGCTGCTGATCGTGCTGGCCACGCTGGCCGTGACGCTGGTGGGCCTGATCGAGCCGCGGGTGTACCAGGCCATCACCGGCCCGGTGCTGGAGAGCAGGAGCACCTCGATGCTGGCGGGCATGGCGATATTCCTGCTGTGCGCCGCCGTGGCGTCGGAGCTGATCAACGTGGTGAGCGACCTGCTGACGGAGCGCCTCAACACCAAGACGTCCCTGGCCGTGGAATCCTCGGTGATGATCCGCGTCCTGTCGCTGCCGGTCAGCTTCTTCCGCAGGTTTTCCTCCGGCGAGCTGTCCAGCCGCGCGGAATCCGTCAGCTCCCTGTGCGACATGATGCTCAGCACGCTGATGTCCACGGGGCTGACCAGCCTGCTCTCGCTGATCTACGTCGGGGAGATCTTTCGCTTCGCGCCGCTTCTGGTGTGGCCCAGCCTTGCGATCATCCTCGCCACCGTGCTCACGGGCCTCATCACCTCGCTGGCCCAGATTCGCATCACCCGCCAGAAGATGAACCTGGCGGCCAAGGAAAGCGGCATGAGCTACGCCATGGTGAGCGGCATCCAGAAGATCAAGCTGTCCGGCTCGGAAAAGCGCGCGTTCGCCCGCTGGGCGCGGCTGTACAGCCAGAACACCGAGCTGGAGTACAATCCCCCAGCGTTCATCAAGCTGAGCAGCGTGATCAACCTGGGCATATCGCTGGTGGGCAGCATCGCGCTGTACTACCTGGCCGTGCGCTCCGGCGTCAGCCCCAGCCAGTACTATGGCTTCACCGCCGCCTACGGCCGCGTGATGGGCGCGTTCACGGCGCTGTCGAGCATCGCCGTGTCCGTGGCGTCGATCCGGCCGATCCTGGAAATGGCCGAGCCGATCCTCAAGAGCGAGCCGGAGATCACCGCCGGCCGCGAGCAGGTGAACCGCATCTCCGGCAGCGTCGAGATGAGCCACGTCACCTTCCACTATGATCCGGATACGCCCGACGTGCTGACCGACCTGTCGCTGCACGTCCAGGCCGGGGAATACGTGGCCATCGTGGGCCGAACGGGCTGCGGGAAGAGTACGCTGGTGCGGCTGCTGCTGGGCTTTGAAAAGCCGCAGCGGGGCTCCGTGCTCTTCGACGGACGCGACCTGCAAAGCCTCGATCCCCGGTCCCTGCGCCGCAACCTGGGTGTGGTCATCCAGAACGGCCAGCTGATGCAGGGCGACATCTTCTCCAACATCACGCTGTCCGCGCCCTGGCTGACGCTGGACGAGGCCTGGGAGGCCGCGGAGACGGCGGGCATCGCCCAGGACATCCGCGACATGCCCATGGGCATGCAGACGATGATCTCCGAGGGCCAGGGCGGCATCTCCGGCGGCCAGAAGCAGCGCCTGCTGATCGCCCGCGCCATCGCCCCGAAGCCCCGCGTGCTGATCCTGGACGAGGCCACCAGCGCGCTGGACAACGTGACCCAGAAGCAGGTGTCCGAGGCGCTGGACCGCCTGCGCTGCACACGCATCGTGATCGCCCACCGCCTGTCCACCATCCGCAACTGCGACCGCATCCTGGTGATGGACAAGGGCGCGATCATCGAGGAGGGCACCTACGACCAGCTGATCGCGAAGCGGGGCGCCTTCGCCGGGCTGGTGGCCCGCCAGAGGCTGGACAGCGACGAGCCATGAGCGCGCCGCCGCATGGAAGACAATTTGCACTGAGAGGTAGTTGTATGGCACACCCACTGATCAATCGCGCGCTCTACGACGCCATCGTTCGCTTTGACGCCGACGAGGCCGCCCAGGAGACCTACTATCGCATCATGGATTCCACCGTCGAGCGCGGCGGGCGCGCCTTCACCGTGCGGACGCAGATCCTGCGCGCCTACGCCATGCTGTTCTGCGACGATTTCCACCTCGAGCCCGGCAGCGTGGCCGGCCCCGACGAGGTGGAGGCCACCGCCGACCGCCTGTACACCGGCGAGATGGGCTTCGACCCGGCCCACTGGTATCGCATGGGCCACCACTTCCCCGTCATCGACGAAGACAACTACGACCGTTTCGCCGCGCTGGTGATCTCCGACCTGTGCGCGGGGCCGCTGCACGAGGCGATGCGCACAGGCGGCGGCATGCTGCTGGTGGGCGAGGCGGACCCGCTTCACATGACCCCGGAGCAGCGGCGGCATCAGCAGATCCGGACCGTCGAATTCACGGAGGGCGCATTATGACCATTCTGTTGGCGGATAGGGAGGAACGCGCCCTTGAGCAGCTGCGCGAGGCCATCGCGGCGCTGCGGCCCGACGCCCGGCTGTTGGGCTTCACGGACAGCCTGGAGGCCCTGGCCGCGGCCAGAGAGCAGGAGATCGACATCGCCTTCCTGGCAACCGAGCTGCCCGAGCTGAACGGCCTGGACCTGGGGCAATACCTCCAGGAGCTCTACCCCCAGGTGAACCTGATCTTCCTGTCGGAGGGGACGGACGAAGCCTTCGACGCGCTTTCGCTGCACGCCAGCGGCTACATCATGAAGCCCGCCTCGGCCTTTCTGCTGCGGCACGAGCTGGCGGACCTGCGGCATCCGCCCGTCGAAGGCGTCCGGAAGCGGGTGTTCGCCCAGACCTTCGGCAACTTCGAGCTGTTCGTGGACGGCAAGCCTGTGGCCTTCAAGTATTCCCGCACCAAGGAGATCGTCGCGCTGTTGGTGAACAATCGCGGCGCGCAGACCACCAACGGCGAGATCATCGGCACCCTGTGGGAGGACGACGGCGACCCGGAGAAAAAGGCCTCCTACCTGAGCAACCTGCGCCAGGATCTGCAAAACACGATGACGAAGCTGAAGCTGTCGGGCATCATCGTGAAGCAGCGCGGCAGCCTGGGCATCGCCGCGGAGAAGATCGATTGCGACCTCTACGACTGGCTGGCAAAAAAAAAGGCGTCCAGGTATCACTACCTGGGCGACTACATGAGCCAGTACAGCTGGGCCGAAACCCTCCACGCCGAGCTGGACGAGCTCAGCTGGGCGATGGAGGACGGCGAATAGGTTATTCACGCTTTCCTGTGGAGATTCAGTCAACTCCCTCAGTCTGGCTTCGCCAGCCAGTTCCCCTGAACTCCCTCAGTCTGGCTTCGCCAGCCAGCTCCCCTGAACTCCCTCAGTCTGGCCTTCGGCCAGCCAGCTCCCTCAAAGAGGGAGCCAATACGGGAGCCGGGACGGGAGCCTTTGGGCGGTGAAGACAGGCGTATCAGACTCCATCACCGAGGGAGGTGGCAGCCCGCAGGGCTGACGGAGGGAGTCGGCATCCCTCAACATTCCGTGAAGAACCAAATAAAAGCCGGGAAAGCGAAACCGCGTTCCCGGCATGAAGTGGTTTACCCTTAATCGACGACCTCCAGGGTGTCCAGCACGGCGCTGATGGCGTCGTCGCGGGCCATGGCGGTCTCCTCGTCGTCCAGCAGGCTGGTGGCGACGGTGACGGTCAGCACGTCATCGATCTCGCTGCCATCGTCGTCATAGACGGGCGCGATGAAGACGGTCTCGGTCGAGCCATCATCGGGCACGGTGTAGGTGAACACGTTGGAGAAGTTGCTCCAGGTTTCCATCTGCTCCACCTGGATGCCCAGGGCCTCTTCCATCTCCGCGAAGCTCTCCCGGGTGGGGAAGCCGGAGTTCTCGTCCGCCTCCGCCAGATACAGCTTGATGTAGCCCTCGCCCCAGGAGGCGTCCTGGAAGCCCAGAACCACGGTGTCCTCGTCGTCGGTGAAGTCCTCAAAGGTCACCTCGAAGGCCGCGGGATCGTACATGAACATCAGATCGCTCTCGGAATTGGCGTAGAGCTCGCCCTCCGTCGCCGCCTCGGCGCCGGCCTTCTCGAACCGGATGATGGCGTCCGGATGCTCGTCGTCGTACCACTCCAGCATCAGGTTCTCATCGTCGCCCACGAAGGTGAGGGAGCCGGTGGTACCGGCGATCGCCGCCTCGCCCAGTTCCACTTCCTCCTCGGAATCGGTGATGGGCACATCCCAGAACTTGCCCTTGTCGTAGACGAAGCTGTTCAGCTCGCAGTCATACTGGACGGTGGTCTTGAAGATGTAGGCGCCGTGGGTCATCGGGGAGGCGATCTCCACGTCCCAGCCGCGCTCGGGGTTCTTTTCGATGGTCATCTGGGTGAACTGGGTCTCCGCCTCCAGCCATTCGCCCAGCAGGTAGGCGTCGGAGACGCCTACATCCGACCCCGCCGTGTAGGAGCCGCCGGTGGTCTCCGTCACCGCGCCGTTTTCCACGTGCAGATCCCAGGTCATCATCTCGTCGCAGGCAATGCCCGTGTAGTGGCGCACGCCCACGGTCACGTCGCCGTCGCCCACCGGGGCGTAGCGGGCCACGAAGGCGCCGTCGACGTTGTCGGCAGAGGCCAGCTTCACCACGGAGGGATCCTGCGCCATATCGTCGGCAACCCATGCCAGATCGTCCCCGGCGTTCACGCGGATGACGAACTCGCCGTTCTCGATCTCGCTGCTGACCTTCCCGCCAGCCGCTTCCTCCTCGGCCATCGCAAAGCCGATCAGGCACAGCGCGGCAGCCATCAGGATCGCAAGCAGTTTCTTCATGTTCGTTTCCTCCTGTCACAGGTCGTTTTCTGTTCGTTTGCGAGGCCATTATACCCCGCGAACCGTCACAGAACTGTCACACCCGATGAATGCGCGGCGGTCTGCCCGAAGCAGGCCGCCGCGCCGTCGCTCTGCGCCGTTCCTTACGGCACGTACACGCGATTGATCTCGACCACCTTGCCGCCTTCGATGCGCACGGTGGTGTTGTAGGGCACGAACCAGTCGTTCGCGGAGCTCTGCATGGCCTCGACGATGCCGTCATAGGCCACGGTCACCGGGTCGCTTTCGATGTCCCAGGCGTCCGTGAAGGTCGCGGAGGGATCGATCAGCAGCGTGGCCACGCCCCGCTCGGTGTAGGTGGTCATGTCGTCCATGCCGTGCACGGCGAAGCCGTTGGAATCCTCGCTGGCGGACAGGTAGAACTCGCGGGCATCCTGACCCTCGTTCACGTTGTAGCCGTACTCGGTCTCCTCGATGCTCAGCACCGGCACGGGCTCGCCCTCGACGATGATGGTGTCGCCCACCTTCAGGGTGGTCACGTCCACCGGGTCATACCAATCCTGGGTGAAGATGTGCACGGCGTTCATGTAAGTGCCGGAAGCGCCGGCGAGCACGTCGCCGCGGTCGAAGGACACCGGATAGATGCCGTCGGCCAGCGCGTTCACGTCCACCGCGCCGTCCATCGGGGCGACGGTCTTCTCGGCGGGGTTCACGGCGTTTTCGAAGGTCACGGTGTTGCTCAGCCACTTGCCGCCGTCGGCCTCGGAGACCGCCATCGCGGCGAAGTTCAGGTTGCCCTCGCCCCACTCGGCGTCCACGTTGAAGCTGCCGGAAGCGCTGTTGCCCGCGCCGGGCACCAGCTCGACGCCGTCCAGCACCATCACCAGGTCCTCATGGCGGAAGTCCGGCTCGCCGAAGGTCAGAAGCAGCGCGGTGAAGTTGGCCTTCTCGCTGCCCAGGTTGGTCAGCGACCAGCTGTAGGTGGTGATCCCGCTGCCGTCAAAGCTGGCGGCGGGCTCCACGGTCAGGGCCAGGTTCACGGGCGTTTCGGTGCTGCTCTCGCCCTTCCAGGTCTCTTCGGACATGCCGTCAAACCAGGCGTTCACCACCGCGTCCACGTCGGCGGGGCGCACCTTGCCGGCCTCCACCACCATGCCGTGATCCGCGGCGAAGCCCGCCAGCGCGTTGTCCAGCTTGCCGCCGTAGATGCCGTCGAAGCTGCCGGCGTCATAGCCGACTTCCTTGATGATCTGCTGCATGGCGCGCACGTTCTCGCCGCGGGCGCCCTTTTCCAGCGTCGTGCCGGCGTCCAGCACCTCGTGCTGCTCGAAGCCGCAGCCCTGGCACACGCGCACGCGCTCGCCGGACTCGGAACGGGTCATGGGCTTGACGACCTGCCAGGGACCGTAGTCATGCTCCAGATCCTTCAGGGTCTGGGGCCAGCCGATGCCGTCGGGGTTCAGGCTGCGATCCTGCTGATACTTCATCAGCGCCTTCTCTGTGCCGCCGCCAAAGACGCCGTCCGCGCCGCCGGCGTTCAGGTAGCCCTGCTCCACCAGCAGCTGCTGCATGTGGGCCACGCCCTCGCCGCGATCGCCGCGACGGAGGGTGCCCTCGGGATCGAAGGTCTCCTCGCCGCCGTTCGTGCCGCAGACCTTGCAGATCCTGCTGCGCACGCCCGCGGAGTGGTCGGTGGCCTCGGTGGTCACCTGATACTCGTAGTCGTGGGGCAGCATGTCAAGCGTCTGGGTCTCGACGGTGCCGCAGACCTTGCACTTGTGCTGGCGCTCGCCCTGCGCGGTGCAGGTGGGCTCCTTCGTCATCTCCCAGGAGCCGAAGTCGTGATCCTCGTAATACTCTTCCTTTTCCTCGGTGCCGCAATTCTTGCAGGTGCGCACGCGCTCGCCCTTCTTGGAGCAGGTGGCCTCTTTGGTCACCTTCCACTTGCCCCAATCGTGGTCCTTCTTCTTGGTGTCCTGCTCGTCGCGGATGCCGCAGATCGTGCACGTGCGCCAGCGGTAGCCCTTTTCGGTACAGGTGGCCTGCTTCTCCACCGTCCAGTCGCTCCACTTGTGGCTGCACAGGCTCTGGGGGAAGTAATCCACCAGGAATTCCTTCTGAATCCAGCCGATCTTCTGGCCGCCATGCTTGGTGTCCTCCACCAGGATGCCGATCCAGGCGCCGTCGTCGCTCACGAACTCGGGCACGACGCTGGTCGCGCCCTTGATCTTGGTGATGCTCTTGGCCTTGGTGCTCGGCTCGCGATACACCTTCACCTTTTCACGGTTCACGTACAGCGGCAGCGGCCCCGTATAGGGCTGGTCCGCCAGCGCGGGCAGCGCCAGGATCAGCGCCAGTGCCAACGCGATAACCATGGTCAACAGCTTCTTCATTTTTTCCTCCTCCTCACCGGCAATGATGGATTCCGTTTATTGCCATAGTCCTCAACTATTGTGCGCCATAAAACGCAATTTGTCAAGCAGGTTTATTTTTTTCGGGCATATTTGGACGAGACCCAGCCGGTCTTGCCGTTGTAGGCGACGTGATACCAGGTCACGCCGCGGCCGTCCTTGCGGGTTTCGTCGTAGGAGAGGGTCGTGCCCTTGGGGATGCTGCAGATGTCGTTGTAGTCAAGCCCCGCCCCCGTGCGAAGGTTCACGCTGCCAGTGGTCTTTACCTGGCTGTTGCCGGAGGACGTGTTGGACCGGCCGGACGAGCCGCCCTTCTTCGCGTAGGCGGAGGAGACCCAGCCGGTGCGCTTCTTATAGGTGACGCGATACCAGGTCACGCCCCGGTCGTCCTTGGAGGTCTTGTCATAGGTCAGACTCGTGCCCTCGGGAACGGTGCGCAGCACCTCGTAGCCCAGGCCCGCCCCGGCGCGCAGGTTCACGCTGGCCGTGGTGGTCACCCGGCCGTCGGAGGCGCTGGAGGAGCCGCTGCCGCCGGAGGGCTTCTTCGTCGAGGCGTAACGGGAGGAGATCCAGCCCGTGCGGCCCTTGTACTCGACCCGGTACCATTGCACCCCGCGCCCGTCCGTCGAGGTCTTGTCGTAGTCCAGCTGCTTGCCCGCGCTGATGGAGCGGATGGAGCCGTAGTCCAGCCCCGGGCCCTTGCGCAGGTTCACATTGCCGGTGGTCCACACCGTGCCGCTCTCCGCCAGCGCCACGGCCATGCCGGACAGGCAGAGCGCCGCGACCAGCAGCGCCGCCAGGATCTTCTTAACGCTCGTCATATTCAAATGCCTCCATGCTCAATTCAGTTTCAGTGCGCTTCATCAGTCGAACATCGATTCGTCGATCAGGTTGTGGATGATGAAGTCCGCCTCGGCCTCGGCGGTGGGGCCGTCCAGCCAGAACACCACGTCGATGTACTCGTCGCCGTTCTCGAAGATATAGGTGATCGTGTCGTACTCGCCCTCTTCGCACTCGTCCACGGCGCGATACCACGCCACCGGGATGCCGTTGATCTCGCCGTCGGTCACCAGCTCGGACACGGCGGGATAGGTGGAGGATTCCTCCACGACATACTCCGCCAGCGTCTGGCTGAGGCCCTCCTTGCTAAACTGGTAGACGTCGAAGTCCATCAGGCTCTCGTCGCTGTACCAGTAGGCCACCTGGTCGTCCGCGATGTCCTCTTCGCTGATTTCGCCCATCACGTAGTCGCTGGGCACCACGAGGGTAAAACTGGACGTTCCCAGGCTGATCTGCTTGAGGGACATGTACCCGATGGAATCCACGATGTCCAGGACCTCCATGCCCATCCGCTCGTCCGCCAGCCAGAACACCAGCTCCACGTAGGTGTCGCCACTGTCCAGCAGGTAGACCGCGACCTGGCACGTCTCGTCCTCCCGGGCGCGGTCGGCCCAATACCAGCCCATATCGATGTCGTTGACCTTGTCCGTGGGCCAGACCACCTCGACGCGCGTCTCGGCGTTCGCCCGTTCCAGCGTGAAGTGTGCCAGCTCGGGGTTGAGGCCCTCCTTGCCGAACTGGAACACGTCCATCTCCAGGCCGGTCTCGTCGTTCAGATAGCAGCCGATCTGCCCCGCGGCGATGTCCGCCTCGGTCAGCTCCCCGGCCACGAAGTCGTCGTCGATCCTCACGGTATACACCGAGCTGCCCAGCCTCAGCCTGTTCTGGCCGCGGTTCTCAGCCTCCTCGGCGAAGGCGCAGCCCAGCGCCGCCAGCCACAGCGCCAGCGCCAGCGCGACCCACCGTTTCATCCGCTTGCTCATGTTGTTTCCCTCCCGGTCCATACAGTATCGGTATCCCTTATCCCAGCGCGACAGACAGCGCGCCAAAGAACGCGATCATCACCGCCAGCAGCGCGAGCTCCTGGGGAATGCGGTTCAGCATCAGGCCCACGCACTCCCGCATGAAGGCGTTCGGCCAGTACCACCACTTCGTCCGGCTGCCGACGCCCTCCGAGGGCAGGCCGGCCAGGTTCGCCCAGACGCCGCTGCGGAACACGTGGTAGTTCGTGGTGGCGTAGACCACCTTCGCCCCGGGCGCTTCCTTCTCGATCAGCCCGCGGGAGAACTGCATGTTCTGGAACGTGTTCCGGGACCGGTCCTCCAGCACGATGCGGCCCTCCGGCACGCCCTGCGCCACCAGATAGCGGCGCATGGCCTCGGCCTCGGCGATGGGCTCGTCCGCGCCCTGCCCGCCGGAGGGCATCAGCACGGCTTCCTTGCCGGTCAGCTCCCGCTGGCGCTTCCAGAACGCGACGGCCCGGTCCACCCGGCCGCGAAGCAGCGGCGTCAGCGTGCCGTCCCGGCGAAACTTGCAGCCGAGGATCAGTATGTAGTCCGCGTCCGGCGCCGGCACATGGCGCGCGGCCTGGATGCCGCACACGATGGCGCCCACCAGCACGCACTCAAAGCAGGCGAACGCCGTGGCGTAGACGTTGCACAGCGTCATCCACGTCCTCACCTCGCGCTCCGAGCCGGAGATATCGCGGCTGTACAGCGCGAAGGCCAGCACCTCCCCCGCCACCAGCGCGACGCCGATGCCGACGCCCAGCACGTTCTTCGGGTGGAAGCCCTCGTGGCGCACCAGGGCGACGTTGCTCACCGCCATGGCGACGGCGAAGGCCGCCAGCGGCACCGCCGTGACCATCATGAACCGCCAGCTCGCGCCGGAGATGGCCTCATAGGCATAGAGCATGCTGAAATCCCGGGGCCGCAGGGCGTGCCGCAGCGTCACCGCCAGCATCGTCAGCCCCGTCAGCAGCGCGAACAGCGAGAAGCCCGCCGCGTGGATCGTGCTGTAGGTGTAAAACGCCGGGCCCTTCGCGTCGCGCCAGGCGCGGAACATGATCGCCGCCACCGCCAGGCAGAACACCGTGAACGCCGCCAGCGCCACGGTATCGCCGGTGAAGCCGCCGGTCGACCAGTCGTAGACGGTGCCGAAGCGGTCCACGTGCAGGCGCATCATGCCGACGCCCTCGCCCGAAGCGTCCTTCAACTCGACAAACGTCTCGCCCGGTCCGTCGGGCCGGATGGGCACGCGAACCCAGCCGTCCTCCACGCGCAGGGTCCCGGGATTGACCACGCCGGGCGTCTCCGCCTCCAGGCGGAGGTTCTCCGGGGCCAGGTCCGTCCTCTGGACGGGCACGCTCGCCACATAGGTGTTGCGCGTCAGCAGTCGGCAGCCGGCGCAAACCAACAGCAGAATCGCCGCCAGCGCAGCAATCTGGATCGTAACTCTCTTCATGTATTTCCAGCTCTGGTATTCTTTTACTCCGCCGGAACCGGCAGGGCGCGGATGTTCGTCAGCGCGCACTGGTCGCCGGTCAGGGCGACGTAGATCTCGGCGACATCGTCCTTCACCGTCGTCACGCTGGTCGCCCGGATGCCCAGGTTTTCGGTGTCCAGCGTGATGATATTGCCCTCGCGCTGGATGTCCACCTGGCAGTCAAAGCCCTCGCGGTTTTTCTCCTTCCAGATGTTCCAGCCGGGAAAGGCGCCGGTGCGGGCGCACTCGACCACGTTCACGGCATGCTCGTCGGAATCCCAGCTTTCGCCGTCCAGGCGCAACAGCAAAAACTCCCGATAGCCCTCGCCACCCAGCGTGCCGTCCTTCGAGGTGAACACGCTGACATAGGGGCAGTGCCACACCAGCCGCGCCGTGGGCAGGCTCCGGGTGTGGAAGGCGAGCCGCATGCCGTCCCGGATGGGGATGCCCCGGCTGGCGGCGGAGCGCCAGCGGTTGACCTGCACGTTGGGCACGTCGCCCTCGGGGCAGCCATCGATGAAGCTGACGGGCGGCGCGATGCGCGGGATGTAGTCCTCGGGCACGCTCACGTCCTCTTCGTCCACATGGATGTTGCTGATCATGCAATGCTCGCCGGTGAGCGCGATATAGGAGAAGCGCGCGCTGTCGGGCAGGGCGACGATGCTCTGCCAGGTCTTTTCCCCGTCCGAGATGCGGATGATCGCGTGGTCCTCCACGCGGGCGGCCTCGATGATGTAGCTGGTGTAGCGCTTGTCCGACGTGCCCTGTCCCCCGCTCTGCGATTTCACGCTCGTCTCGATCTTCCGCGCGGCTCCCTGGGTCACCCTGCCGTCAAAGCGGAACTGGCCGTATTCCAGGTAGAGCAGTTCCTTTTGCTTGGCCTCGTCCACGTGGACGCGGGCGTCCAGCGCGTCGAACAGCAGCAGCGTCGGCAGGCTCTCCGCCGCGTCGAAGCCGTCGTCCGGCCGGCTGTACAGCCTGATCCAGACCTTCCGGTCGATGACCGGGATGCCCAGCGAACAGTCGTTGTAAATCGTTTCGCAGTGGATGCGCGTAATGAAGGCGTCGTCGGAATCCTCCTTCTGCTCGCGCATGCGGTATTCCACGTCCTGGTCGACCAGCCGGAGCATGATCCTGGCGAACTGCGGGTCAAACTGCGTGCCGATGCCCTTCACCAGCTCCTCGCGCACCTGGTCTTGGGGTATGGGAGCGCGATAGCTGCGCTTGGAGGTCATGGCGTCGTAGGAATCCGCCACGGCGATGATCCGCGCGATCTCGGGAATGTCCTCGCCCTTCAGGCCCTCCGGATAGCCCCGGCCGTCATAGCGCTCGTGGTGATAGTGGGCCCCGATACTCAGGTAGGGCGACATATAGATGCTGGAGAGGATCTGGTTGCCGTAGACCGGGTGCAGCTTGATCTGGGCAAACTCCTCGTTGGTCAGCTTGCCCTCCTTGTTGATGATGGCGTCCGGCACGCCGATCTTGCCCACGTCGTGCAAAAGCGCCGCGAAATACACCTTGTCGCACTCCTCCTCGGGCATGCCCGCCTCCCGGGCGATCTGGGTGGAATACATGGCCACGCGGGTGGAGTGGCCGTGGGTGTACTTGTCCTTGGCGTCGATGGCCGTCGCCAGCGCCTCGGCGGTCTGTTCAAACAGGGCGTGCTCCTTCTTCTGCTCTTCCTTGTAGTGCTCGATCTCCATTTCTCGCGCCCGTTCCACCTCGTGGGTCATGTCCCGGAGCGCGAACACATACAGAAGCACCGCCATCACGACGATGGCCATGTTGTTCAGCGACACGCCGTACATGAACACCTGGAGCACGGAAGTGGCGATGGAAACGCCCGTAAACAGGATCATCGACAGCCCCACGCTGCCGCTCAGGCGCTTGCGGTGCTGGATGATGACGGACAGCTGGAGCAGCATGCTCAGCATGGGGATCAGGTAGCAGACGATGAAGCCCGGCGCGCGCTGATAGCGGTTCGTCTCGTCAAAGGTGTAGTAGAACCCGGTGAACTGGGAGACGACGACCATCGCCATGCCCGCCAGCACCAGCACCTTCGTCAGCTTCAGTCGCTTCGGCGCCTTCGCAAGCCCGCCCTCGTTCATGAGCAGGTCGATCAGATACAGGTTGAACGCGTAGAGGACCGCCAACGTCAGAAAGAACACCAGGAAGTTGCTGATGCGCACCATCCACCAGCCCGTCTGACTGGGGTCGCCCCGAAAGATATAGGCCCGCCGGTCGGAGATCACCAGCAGCATGGCGCTGATCTCCAGCATCATCAGCGACAGCTTGCGCTTCTTCGACATGGTATTCGTCATGTATACGAATAGCGCGATGATCCCGCAGATACCGGCCAGAGCAAGCATGATGTCCGCCTGGTACTCCTTTAAAACCTCCACCATTCTGTATATCCTCCTCGCATTACAGGCAAGGTTACTCTATATATTATACCATGATTGTCGGCGTGCTGCGCAACTCGCTTTGCTCCCTTGCCCGCCGACCCGGAAAAACGCTGTTTTTCCTAATCATTATACCACGTTTGTCCAATCCGCTTCCAGTCCTGACGGCCTGAAAATCAGATAATTCACAATTTAATATATTATTAACATTTGTTCCGGCAGGGAGACGCCTCGCTCACATGGAAATAATCAGCAGCGGAATGGAACACGACTTCCATTTTTTCCGTCCAAATCGCGAAATACAGAAACAGGAGGATATCGAAATGAAAAAGGCATTGGCATGGTTATTGACCCTGGCGCTTGCGCTGTGCGCCGCGGGCGCGTGCGCGGAGGAAGAGGCGCTGACCTTTGAGTCGCTGGCGGGCCTGGAGTGGAGCTTCTCCAGCGGCGCGGGCGGCTGGTCCACGGAGATGCGGTTGGACGCGGAAGGCGCCTTCAGCGGCGAATTCCACGACAGCGAAATGGGCGAGATGGATGACGCCTACCCGAACGGCACCCTCTACGGCTGCTCCTTCACCGGCCGTTTCACGCCGCCGGAGCCGGTGGACGAGTATTCCTGGGTCGTGCGCGTCGACAGCCTGACCATCGACGGCACCGTGGGCGAGGAATCCATCGACGACGGCATCCGCTACGTCACCACCGATCCCTACGGCATCAGCGAAGGCGACGAAATGCGCCTGTTCCGGCCCGGCACGCCGGTGGACATGCTGAATGAGGACATGCAGATGTGGGCGCACCTGCTCTGGCAGGAGGAGGCGCCGACCGAGCTGGAGGACTGGTTCCTCTACAGCGCGGCCAACGAAAGCGGCTTCGTCGGCTATTCCCTTGACGATATGGGCATGGAAAACCCCTGGGTGGAGCTGACCGAAGAAGAGCTTTCGCAGGTTTCCGGCGTGTCCTTCAACGTGCCCGAGGGCGCGGAGAACGTCGTCTGGCGCTGGCTGGCGGACGAGAGCCTTGCGGAAATGCAGTTCACCCTGGACGGCGACGAGTATTGCGCCCGCATCAAGCCCGACGCGCTGGAGCCCGACCAGCTGGACAACATCTCCGACATCTATTACGAGTGGGAGCACGAGGAAGAGATCAGCGTCGGCGGCTGCTACGGCACCATCGGCATCGCCCAGACCGGCAGCGAGGAGTGGGTGGAGCTCTGCCTGTGGTATGACCTGGTCCCTGGCCTGATGTACTCCCTGTCCGCCTACACCACGGACCCGGATGGCCTGGACGTGGTCGCCGTGGCGGAAATGGTCTACGCCCCCATGCAGGGCGACGCCTGACCCGCCGGATAAAAACTTATCTTATGGGCCGTCTCAAAACACCGGGGATCGCGGTCACTCCGGTCACTTTTGAGGCGGCCCTTTATTGGCTCTTCACGAAAACCTGAGGGTTGCATGGACGGACAGGGTATCACACAAGCCTCCATGCCGCAGGGCAGCGCAACGTACAGATCCTGCGCTTCGCTCAGGATGACAACGCATCGCAATCCCTGTCATCCTGAGCAAAAGGTTGGAAACCCGGAGGGGGTTCCAAGTCCGGCCTGTGGGCCGGACCGCGCATTTTCAATCCGGGGGATTGAAAACCGCGCCGTGCGAAGGATCTGTGCGTTGCGTCAAGAGTTTCCGTTTTCAAATCGCCCGGCTTTCCTTGAAGAGCCCAAAGAAGGAACTGTCTCAAAACGAATATACATGCATAAAGCATATGTAGGGGCGGTGCAACGTTTCGTTTTTGGGCGGGCGGCAGCATCGCCGCCCTTACGCCAACATTGATTCCTGTCGTCGCAATGCGATTGCAACTCATGCGTTTGCCCGGCCGTTGCCTCCCCCACCCTTGACAAGCGCACGAAGAGCTGTCACAATGGTCTCAGACCGATATTCCAGACAAGGGAGGATGCGCCATGAACGCAGTTGTCAAAGGCACGGACGGTTTGAACCGGGTCGCCCAGCCGGAGGGGCCGACCCTCGCGTGGTATGAGGATTCGGGGATCGCGCTGCTCGAGGTGGACGGGCGCCTCTTCAAGGACATGGCCCGCACCGGCGCGCTGCTGCCCTACGAGGACTGGCGCCTGAGCGCCGCGGAGCGGGCCAGGGACCTGGCCTCCCGGCTGAGCATCGAGGCAATCGCCGGCCTGATGCTGTACTCGCCCCACCAGATGGTGCCGCCCGTCGCCGGGGGACCCTTCGGCGGCACCTTCGACGGAAAGCCCTGGGAGGCGTCCAGCCAGCCCGCCCACGCCCTGTCCGACCAGCAGAAGCAATTCCTGGCCGAAAAGCACATCCGCCACATCCTGATGATGGGCGTGGAGGGGGCGGGCACCGCAGCCCGATGGAGCAACGCGCTCCAGCACCAGGCGGAGAAGCTGCCCTTCGCCATCCCGGTGAACCTCTCCTCCGACCCCAGAAACGGCGCGAAGCCCTCCAAGGCGGAGTTCCGGCTCGCCGGCAGCGACGTGAGCAAGTGGCCCGAGGGCGTGGGCTTCGCGGCCTGCGGCGACGCGGAGGTGGTTCGGCAGTTCGCCGAGGACGCCTCCCGGGAATACCGCGCCATGGGCATCACCACCGCCCTGGGCCCGCAGATCGACCTGTGCACCGAGCCGCGCTGGATGCGCTTCATGGACACGCTGGGCATGGACATCGAGGGCGTCAAGGCCCGTGTGAAGGCCTACTGCGACGGCATGCAGACCACCGAGGGCGCGCCCGGCGGCTGGGGCAGGCACAGCGTGAACACCATGGTGAAGCACTGGCCCGGCGGCGGCACCGGCGAGGGCGGCAGGGACGCCCACTATGCCTTCGGCGAATACGCGGTCTATCCCGCCGGCAACGCCACGGAGCACGAAAAGCCCTTCACAGACGCGGCGTTCCGGCTGGACGGGCCCACAAAGTGCGCCTCGGCGGTGATGCCCTATTACACCGTTTCCTGGGGGCTTGACAAGAAGTATGGCAGGAACGTCGGAAACTCCTACAGCCGCTACCTGATCCACGACCTGCTTCGGGAAAGGTACGGCTTCGACGGCGTGGTCTGTACCGACTGGGGCATCACCCAGGACCCGTCCCCGAGCATCGACGCCTTCGGCAGCCGCTGCTACAACATGCAGGACAAGACCGAGGCGGAGCGCATGCTCACGCTGATTATGAACGGCGTGGACCAGTTCGGCGGCAACGACGACCCCGCGCCGGTGCTCGAGGCCTACGCGCTGGGCTGCCGGGAGATCGGCGAAGCCGCCATGCGCCGGCGGATGGAGCAGTCCGCCGCGCGGCTGCTGGTGAATATCTTCCGCTGCGGGCTGTTTGAGGACCCCTATCTGGACCCGGAGGAATCCGAGCGGATCGTGGGCTGCGAGGCATTCGTCCGGCACGGCGAAGCGGCCCAGCGCCGAAGCGTGGTGCTGCTGAAGAACCGGAAGGGCTGTCTGCCGCTGGCGGAAGGGCTGAAGCTCTACATCCCCGAGCGTCACATCGGCCCCTCCAAGGGCTTCTTCAGAAACGACATGCCGCCTTACACCGAAAACCCCGTGCCGGACGCGGTGATCGCGCAGTACGGCACGAGGGTGTCCCGCCCGGAGGAGGCCGACGCGGCCATCGTGTTCGCCGAGAGCCCCGCCTGCAACCCCTATTCCACGGCGGACGCCGCCGCGGGTGGCAACGGCTATCTGCCAATCACGCTGCAATACCGGCCCTACACCGCCGCGAACGCCCGCGAAACGAGCATCGCCGGCGGCGACTTCCGCGAGGATTTCACCAACCGCAGCTATCGCGGCAAGACCAACACCTGCTTCAACGAGGCCGACCTGGACAACATCCTGAACTGTCGGCGGGCGATGGGCGACAAGCCGGTGATCGTCGTGGAGACGCTCGCCAACCCGATGGTGGTGCGGGAGTTTGAGCGCGAAGTGGACGCCCTGGTGTGCGAATTCGGCGTATCGCGCGAGGCCGTGCTGGACGTCGTGTTCGGGCGCTGCGCCCCCAGGGGCCGCCTTCCCTTCCAGATGCCCCGGGATATGGACGCGGTGGAGGCCCACTGCGAGGACCGGGCGCTGGACATCCCGCCCCATGTGGACGAGGCCGGGAACGCCTATGATTTCGGCTTCGGCCTGAGCTACGGCTCTTCGGACTGCTGACGGAGAACGGTGGGATCGGGATAACGCAAATCGCCAAACAGGAGGCTCTTCACGGAAATCCGAGGGTTGCACGGATGTATATGGCAGAACGCCGCCCTCAACGCCTCAGAACAACACAACGCACAGATCCTTCGCTTCGCTCAGGATGACAGGAATTGCGTCGTCTGTCATCCTGAGCGGAGCGAAGGATCTGTACGAAACGTCAAGAGCCTATGTTTTTCAAATCGCTCGACTCTCTGTGAAACGCCTCAGTCTTCCGCGCTGCGCGATTTTTCGGCCATCTTCTGAAGGAACTCGGGCCCGTAGCCGTATTTCTCGACGACGAAATCCAGGTCCTTGTCCCCGCGGCCGGAGAGGTTGACCAGTATGGAGCCGGTCTGACCGGTCCGCGCCACCTTGATGGCGTAGGCCAGGGCGTGGGAGCTCTCGATGGCGGGAATGATGCCCTCGTGGCGGGAGAGCAGGAACAGCGCCTCAATGGCCTCCTCGTCGCCGATAGTGGTGTAGCGCACGCGGTCCATGTCGTGCAGCAGCGCGTGCTCCGGGCCGGCGGCGGGATAGTCCAGACCGCTGGCGTTGGAATACACCGGCGCGGGATCGCCGTTTTCGTCGGCCAGCATGATGCTGTTGAAGCCGTGCATGACGCCCTCCCTGCCGTAGGTGATGGACGCCGCGTGGTCGCCCAGCTTCGGACCGCGGCCCAGCGGCTCCACGCCCACCAGCTCCACCGGGTCGGCCAGGAACGGCGTGAACATGCCGATGGAGTTCGAGCCGCCGCCCACACAGGCCGCCACCGTATCCGGCAGGTGGCCCGTCATGGCCCTGAACTGCTCGCGGGCCTCCTCGCCGACGCAGAACTGGAAATCGCGCACCATCAGCGGGAACGGATGCGGGCCGGCGGCGGTGCCGATGCAGTACACCGCGTCCTTATATTCCTTCGCGTAGGCCATGAACGCGGCGTCCACGGCCTCCTTGAGGGTCTTCAGGCCGAAGCTGACGGGCACCACGTTCGCCCCCAGCAGCTTCATGCGGGTGACGTTCGGGGCCTGCTTGGCGATGTCCACCTCGCCCATGTAGATGTCGCACTCCATGCCGAAATAGGCCGCGGCGGTGGCCAGGGCCACGCCGTGCTGGCCCGCGCCGGTCTCGGCGATCAGCTTCTTCTTGCCCATGTACTTGGCCAGCAGCCCCTCGCCCATGCAGTGGTTCAGCTTGTGCGCGCCGGTGTGGTTCAGGTCCTCGCGCTTCAGGTAGATCTGCGTGCGCCCCAGGAGGTTCGACAGGTTCTGGCAGTGATAGACCGGCGTCGGCCGTCCCTGGAAATCCCGCCGGATGCGGCGCAGCTCCGCGATGAACTGGGCGGACTGGGCGATGGTGTTGTAGGCCTCGGCGTATTCGTTGAAGGCCTTGATCAGCTCCGGGTCGTCCAGGTAATTGCCGCCGTATTTTCCGAAGTAGCCGTCGCTGGAGGGATACTCCTTCAGATAGTTGTCAAAATCCCGGTAGTGATTCACTCGTAAAACCCCTTTCACTCCCGACCGCGCGCTTCGGCTTCGGTCAGGTATTCTTCTCCAGATACGTCACGATGTCTCCCACCGTGTGCATCGTGGGAATGACGCGCTCGGGAATCTCAATGCCAAACTCGTCCTCAAAGGCCAGCACCAGGTTGATGACCTCCAGAGAGCTGAGCCCCAGGTCCTCCACCAGGGCGCTGCCCCTGTCGATGGGGGTATCCTCGCGGTTGGCATACTCTCTGAGAATCGCCGTCACTCTTTCAAGCATTTGTTTCTCCTCCTCGTGGGTATCAGGCTTGCTTCTGAGGGACATTCTTGTAGCGGACGATCTTCCTGGTGGTGTTGCGGACGAAATCCTCCTCCCGCAGCACGACCCGGGCCACCTGCTTGTAGGCGGGCCGGCCCCGGTTGACCTTCTGCTTCAATTCGTTGAAATACGCCTCGTTGCGGCGGTAGTCCTCCTCCGGATAGATCTCGGCCACGATCAGCCCGTCCTGCTCGTACACCAGCGCCTCGTTGACGCCCGGGTCGCGGTTGAAGTCGTTCTCCAGCTCCTCCGGGGAGATGTTTTCCCCGTTGCTCAGGATGATCAGGTTCTTCGTCCGGCCCGTCAGGAACAGGAAGCCGTCCGCGTCCATGTAGCCCAGGTCCCCGGTGGCATACCAGCCGTCCTTCAGCACCTTCGCCGTCTCCTCCGGGTTCTTGTAATAGCCCTGCATCACCATCGGCCCGCGGGCCAGCACCTCGCCCTCCGGCGAGATCCGGATCTCCACGCCCGGCATCAGCTGGCCGACGCTGCCGTCGCGGAAGTGGTGGTTCCGGTTGATGGACAGCGAGGGGGCGCACTCGGTGGCGCCGTAGCCGTTGATGATCTCCACGCCGATGTCGCGAAAGGCCTTGATGTAAAACGGGTCCAGATAGGCCCCGCCGCTGATGAAGTACTTCAGCTTTCCGCCGAAGGGCTCCAGGATCGGCGCGAACAGGCGCGGCCGTATATCGATGCCCAGGGCCAGCAGCAGGCGGCTGAGGCGCACGCCGAATCGGAACGTCCGCTCCTTGCCGCTCTTGCGGATGCCCTCCTGGATCTGCTTGTAGAACACCTCCACAAACAGCGGCACCAGCGGGATGATCCCGGGTCGGGCCAGAAGCATGTCCTCCTTGAGGCGCTTGAGGCTGCGGTTGATGAAGATGGTGGCCCGGAAGTGAAAGCCCATCATGATCGTGACGACCAGGCCGAAGGCGTGGTGGAACGGCAGCACCGACAGCACCGCGCCGCCCTCCGGGCTGAACACCCGCGCCCCGCCGGACACGTCGCTGGCCAGGTTGCCGTGGCTGAGCATGACGCCCTTGCTGCGGCCGGAGGTGCCGGAGGTGAAGAATATGCAGGCCAGCTCGTCCTGGTCCGGATGGTGAAGCGCGAAGCCCTGCCAGCCCTCGCCCTCCGCCTTCGCCAGCTGCTTGAGGGAAACGACCGTCAGGCCGTCCACGCCCTCCGTCAGGTCCGCGTAGGTCGGGGAGACCATGGCGATTTCGACGTCCGCCTCGCGAAGCATGTCGGCCACCTCGCCCGCGGGCAGCTCCTTGTCGACGGGCACGGCCACGTTGCCGGAGCCCAGCGCGCCGAAGAACGCCAGCAGCCATTCGTAGGAGTTTTCGCCGATGACGGCGATGTGCCGGCCCTGCCCACAGGTCTGCCCGATCCAGCAGGCGACCCGGCGCACGTCCTCCAGCACTTCCCGGCAGGTCTTCTCCCCGACGCTGTCCCGGCCCGCCCGATAGCGGAAGGCGATGAAATCCGGGCGCTCCCGGGCCGCCGTCTCCAGCATGTCGGCGATGCTGACGATATCGGCGATGTCATAATAGGGATAGCTTCCGTTTCTCAACGCGCTCCCCTCCTTCGCTTCACGACATCCATAGTCCCGCTTATCATACCATAACGAAGCCAACTATTCAAGAGATTGTTTCAAAAGTCGACCAATTCGTGATTCAAAGTCGACCAATTCGTGATCTAGAGTGTGTTTCTAAATCCCAGGAGATGCAGTTTCGTTCGAGCGTAGTTGGCTGCATTTCAAGGCGGTTTTCCGCAGGTTTACTGGTGGCAAATCAAGGAAAAGCAACGCAGAAATGCAGCCAAATCCGCCGAAATTGCGCTTCGGGGATTTTAGAAACACACTCTAAACTCAATCAGGATTTGGACAAGCATGCGAGCGGATTATGCGTCGCGACAAGGCGGAGGCCCGCAGGCTTGCTGGCGGCAAGTCAAGGGGCTCCAACGCGGCCACGGCACATAAGGTGCCGCAGGATTGTCTGTGTCCTTTGAGTTTAGTATGAATCCAAAAACGCGGCAGGGGCGCCGCTATGGCGCCCCTGCCGCGTTTCGCGGGGCGGTGTCCTGTTACGCCGCGGGCTCTTCCGCGGCCATCTGGGCCAGGTTTTCATCGCAGAACAGGCCGATCACGTCCTCGGTCATGGCCTGGTCCGCGTCCACCGGGAAGCCCGCCGCCAGCCAGTAGGCATAGGGGCCGGTGGCGTACTCGGTCAGGGCGTCCACGTCGCTGCCGTAGCGGAACTCCAGGTGGTAGGTGCTCGCCGGGGTGTCGGGCATCATGAAGAAATACTTGAACTCGCCCGCGTCCTCATCGGCGGTCTCATACAGATAGCCGTTCATCATGCCGCCCAGGGTCAGCGGGCCGACGTAGGCGTACTCGTGGGAGAACACCTCGCCGCCCTCCAGGGTGCCGCTGATGGCCGCGCCGTCGAAGGTGATCTGATCCACGCCATTGATGAACAGGCAGTCGAACTGCGCGCCATTGGAACCATCGCCGTAGGCGTCGATGGCCTTCTGGCCGTAAATCGTGCCGTTGCAGGCGTCCTTCAGGACCTGCGCGACCTCCGGGGCCGCCTCGTCGCCCACCACGGCGGCGCAGTGGTCCAGCCAGATCTGGTCGTAGGCGGGATCGGTGATGATCGGGAACAGCGCCACATAGGTGCCCTTCACGTCCTCCAGCAGCTGCGTCGCTTCCGCCGCGCCGTCGGCCTCAGCGGCCTCCGCGCCGCCGTTCTCCGCCACGCAATCCACCAGCTCATACTTCGTCGGCTGGTCGAAGGGCGCGCCGTTGGCCTGGGCGGCCAGGTCGCTGTAGAAGCCCGCGCCGACGATGTCGCCGACGCCGTCGGCGTTCGCGCCGGTGCTGACGGACACGTTCTTCGCGACGCAGTTGGTGAACACGGTCACGGGCACGCCGTACTGGGCATCCTCAAAGCCGCCCGCATAGCCGGCGATGCCGCCGATCCAGAAGCAGTCGTCGCCCGCGGTGATGGTCACGTTCTCAGCAAGGCAGTCGGTGAACTGCTCCGCCGCGAAGCCGCAGCCGGACACGCCGCCCAGGCCGTAGCACTGGTTGCCCGCGGTGACGGTGCCGGTGGCCGTGCAGCCCACGACGTTGGTCTTCTCCAGGCCCCCGCCCACGATGCCCGCGTTGGCGGTGCCATCCGGCAGCGCGATGTCCGCCTGGGCGGTGCAGTTCTCCACCAGGGAGCCCATACCCGCACCGACAATGCCGCCGTACATGCCCTCGCCGCTCATCTCGCCCCAGTGGGCGTTGACCTTGCCGTTCACCAGGTTGACGCCCGAAACCGTGGAGCAGTAGGCGTAGCCCACCACGTCCGCGCTCATCATCTGGGCGTCCACGGTGGCGTTCTCCAGGGTGAAGTTCCCGACCTTCGCATTCGCAACGCAGCCGAACAGGCCCTGCGCCCAGCCCTCGGGCTGGTCGATCACCAGGTTGGAAATGGTGTGGCCCTGGCCGTCGAAGGTTCCGGTGAAGGCCGTCTCCGCGGCGGGGATCTCCTGCTCCTCGGCGCTCTCGCCGGAAGGGGCGTAGGCGCCGATGGGCGTCCACTCCGCGCCGGCCAGGTCGATGTCCGCGGTCAATACGTAATTGCCGGACAGGTTGTCGTTGATCGCGGCCAAAGCCTCGACCGTGCTGATTTCGATGACTTCCGTCGTCTCAGCGGATTCCGCCAGCGCCATCGCGCCGATCAGCATCACCAGCATCAGCAGCAAACAGGACAGCTTTTTCATGGTCATTGCCCTCCAGATTAATAGAATAACTACCGGATTAGATATAACTAATCCGGTAGTTATATTACTCTAACTTATGTTAAATGTCAACGCTGCCGCACTCAAGTCGCCAATATCAGGCAATTTCCCCGCCTCACACAAGGAAGAACAGCCCCAGGAACATGATCGCCCCGGCCCAGTTGCCCGCGCCGCCCACGCGCAGCGGAAACAGCGCCAGCATCAGCGGCAGTATGTTGAACACGCAGGCCCAGCGGGGCAGCGGCGTCATCCCCCCGACCACCGCGACGAAGAAGGCGACGCCGAAGACCAGGAAGCCCAGGTAGCACGCGACCATCGTGACCGACGTCTTCCTGAAGAATTCGTTGATGAGATCCAGGGACTCCTGGGTGCGCCCGAGGCGGACGTACAGCCATTCCGGCACGCCGCAGAACACGTGGTGGGCCATGCCGAAGGTGAACACCGCGGCGCATCCCACCCGCATCAGCGCGGCGCAGGTTTCCGAATAGGGCCGCATCCAATCGCACAGGGCCTGGTAGCCGAAGAAGAACAGGAACATGGCCAGGCAGCCCAGCAGCATGGCCAGCAGCGGCTGCCGCAGGGGCATCCCCTCGAAGGCCGTGGAGAGCTTCCGGTTGTCCTTCATGTCCTCGAAGCGAAAGCGACCCTTCGGCAGATAGGTCATCAGGCAGTCGGTGACGCCGCAGAGCACGTGTCCGGCCACGGCGATCAGAAACAGCGTTTTCATAGCGTTCAACTCCCCTCCCGCGCGCCCGACGCGCCTCTGCCCGCCGATTGGGGGCGACGCGAGGCACGATCCTTCGAACGGCGTTAGTTATCACTTACTATCATACACCAAACGCTTCGCGATTTCAATGGCTTCCACATTAAATCGAAATCCTCCGGCCGCTGTCGGCCGGGCCGCGGCGTTCACGGTTTGTTCACATAAACGCTTCGGCGGGTTCACAAAAGCGGGCCGGCCTTTTAAGGTTCATTCAAGGTTTCCCGATTAATATGATGGGCAGCAAGCGGGGCCGTGCGCCCCGCGCGACAGGAAGGCGGTTGAAGGCATGACAGGCAAGGCAAGGACCCGGCGGCGGCGCATGCTCCGGCGGATCATCATCACCCTGATCGTTTTGGCGCTGCTGGCGGGCGCGGGCTGGCTGGCCTACAGCTCGCTGAAGGCGGAGTACACCGTGACTTACGACACCTACACGGCCACGCGGGGCAGCATCTCCAACGCGCTGTCCTTCTCCGGCAACCTGAGCCTGGTGGACAGCGCGACCTATGCCGCGTCCTCCTCCGGCACGGTGAAAACCGCGTATGTGGCGGCGGGCGACGCGGTGGCCGAAGGCGACAGGCTGCTGCGGCTGAACAACGGCGAAACCCTCACCGCCGGCTTCGCGGGCCGGGTGAACCGGCTGAACGTTCAGGAGGGCGACGCGGTGAGCCAGGGCGAGGAGCTCGTGCAGGTCGCCGACTTCAGCCACATGAAGATCAGCTTCCGGGTGGACGAGTACGACATCAGCGACGTGCACGTGGGCGACGCCTGCGCCGTGACGGTCACGGCGCTGGAGAAAACCTTTGACGCGACGGTCGATTCCATCGACTACATCTCCTCCTCCGGCGGCAACGTGGCCTATTACACCGCCACCGCCTACGTGGACGTGGACGACGAAAGCGTGCTGCCCGGCATGCAGGTCACGGTGAGCATCACCCAGCAGGAGACCACGGACGCCGTGATCCTGAAGGTGGACGCCGTCAGCTTCGACGCGACGAACCAGGCCTTCGTCTGGATGAAGAACGAGGCCGGGGAGCTGGAGCAGGTCTATGTCACCACCGGCGTCTCCAACGGCAACTACATCGAAATCACGGACGGGCTCAACGAGGGCGACGTGGTATACGCCGAGGCCGAGACCCAGGCCGTCAGCGGCGCGGCCAGCCTGTTCTCCAGCCTCTTCGGCGGCCAGCAGTTCAACCAGCCCCAGGGCGGCCCCGGCGGCGGCATGCAGGACGGCAGCTTTGAGCGGGGTAACCGGGACGGCAATTCAGGCGAGCGCTCCGGCGGCTTCGGCGGCGAGCGCCCCGGCGGAGGCAACTGACATGGACCGGACGAATGAGAGCGGCGCGTTCTTCAGGATGGAGAAGATCAACAAATTCTACCCAATGGGCGAGGAACAGGCGCACATCCTGAAGGACATCGACCTTGAGATCGGGCGTGGGGAGTACCTCTCCGTGCTGGGGCCCTCCGGCAGCGGCAAGAGCACGCTGATGAACATCATCGGCTGCCTGGACGTGGCGACCTCCGGGCGCTACACCCTCCACGGACGCTCGGTGGACGAGCTGACCGAGGCGGAGCTGGCGCGGCTGCGCAGCGCGGAGATCGGCTTCGTGTTCCAGAACTCCCAGCTGCTGCCGAGGCTGACCGCCCGGAAGAACGTGGAGCTGCCGCTGATCTACGCGGGCGTCGGCCCCAAGGAGCGCCGCCGTCGCGCTCAGGAGCTGCTGGAGCGCGTGGGTCTCGCCGACCGGATGGACCACCTCCCCAGCCAGCTCTCCGGCGGCCAGCA
Organism: uncultured Eubacteriales bacterium; assembly: GCA_902799045.1. Taxonomy (GTDB): domain Bacteria; phylum Bacillota; class Clostridia; order Christensenellales; family Aristaeellaceae; genus UBA2862. Next base: position 10,186 of record CADBZH010000001.1, on the reverse strand, counting down.
GCAGCGCGTGGCCATCGCCCGCGCCCTGGCCGGGAACCCCACGCTGCTGCTGGCGGACGAGCCCACCGGCGCGCTGGACCAGAAGACGGGCAAGCAGGTGATGGCGCTGTTCCGGGAACTCAACGACGAGGGCCGCACCATCATCATGATCACCCACGACATGAGCATCGCCCAAAACGCCCGGCGCGTGGTGCACATCATCGACGGGGAACTGACGGAAGGGGGCAGCGTGAACGATGCTTAAATCGATTCGCGGCACGTTCATCATGCTGGGCGAATGCGTGAAGATGAGCCTTGCCAACATCCTGGGCAACCGCGCGCGCTCCTTTCTGACGGTGCTGGGCATCCTCATCGGCGTGGCGGCGGTGATCGCGCTGATCACGACGGTGAACGGCTTTTCCGGCTCGCTGTCCAGCTCCTTTTCCAGCATGGGCGCGGGTACGCTCACCGTCACGGTCTCGGGCAGCGACCTGAAATCCGGCCTGACGACGGAGGACCTGGCGGCGCTGACCGAGCTGGACGCCGTGGCGGGCGTCACGCCCAGCGTGACCCTCAGCGCGCGGGTGTCCCGGGGCGGCAGCTATGAGACCAACGTGTCCGTCTCCGGCAAGAACAGCTACTACTTCCGGCAAAACGCCGACATCGTCGCCCGGGGCCGGGTGCTGAACATCGCCGACGAGGACTATATGACCTTCGTCTGCCTCATCAGCCCGGACATGGTGGAGACGTTCTTCTACGGCATGGACCCCATCGGCGAGAGCCTGTCCATCTCGGGCATACCGTTTACGGTGGTGGGCCTGACCAGCGAGGACGGCGACACGAGCATCTCCGGCATGATGAACGGCAGCCCCGACATATTGATCCCCTACACCACGGCCATGAAGCTGAACAGCGTGAACGTGGTCACCTCCTTCACGGTCTACCTGGCCGACGGCTACAACGCCGAAGCCGGCACGGAGGCCCTGGAGGCGGCGCTGGACGTCCTGTTCAGCTATGAAGAGGACTGCTACGAGATCATGGACATGTCCTCCATCGAGGACACCATGGAGAGCATGCTGAACATGGTCAGCGCGCTGCTGGCGGGCATCGCCTCCATCGCCCTGGTGGTGGGCGGCATCGGCATCATGAACATGATGCTCACCACCGTCACCGAGCGCACCGCGGAAATCGGCCTGAAGAAGGCGCTGGGAGCCATCCCCTGGCAGATCCAGGCGCAGTTCCTGATCGAGTCCTTCCTGCTGAGCATCATCGGCGGCGGGGCGGGCATCGTGCTGGGGCTTCTGCTGTCGCTGATCCTTTCAAAGGCGATGGGCACCGGCTTCGCGATCTCCACCTTCGCCATCCTGCTCGGCGCGGGCTTTTCCGCCGCCGTGGGCATCCTCTTCGGCTGGGCGCCCGCGAGAAAGGCGAGCAGGCTGAACCCGATCGACGCATTGAGATCCGTATAAGTCTGTCCCTGACCGCCTTCCCCTTTGGGAAAGGCGGCCCGCGACGCGGGTCGGATGAGGTCGTCTCCCGCCCTCCTTTCAGCGAAACGCCAACGGCGGTCCCCGGCGGGTGGCGCATCGCCGTCCCTACAGCGTCATTCCCAATCGTTTCTCCGCAAAGCGAAAGCCTCAACAGCCGAACAATGTCCCATCAATCAAAGGAGGTCATCCCATGAAAAAGCGCATCATTCCCGCCCTGTTGATTGCCACGCTTCTCCTCTCCCCCGCCGCCCTGGCCGAGGGCATCACCTTCACCGGCACCGTGTCAGCCAGCGAGACCCACGAGGTCTACGCGCCCATCGGCGGCACCGTGGAAGCCGTGGAAGCCGTGGCCGGGCAGGCGGTCGACTCAGGCGACACGCTCGTGCGCCTGTCCACCGATAAGGTCTACGCCGAGGAGGACGGCACCGTGACCGGCGTGTTCGGACAGCCCGGCGACAGCGCCGAGGCCGTCTCCCAGAAGTACGGCGCGGTGCTGTACCTGGAGGGCGAAAGCGTCTACACCGTGGCCGCGTCCACCGACAACGCCTACAACTCCACCGAGGCCAGGTTCGTCCACGTGGGCGAGGCCGTGACCCTCGTCTGCTACTCCGACGGCAGCCACACCGGCGCCGGCGTCGTCACCGCCATCGAGGGCACCGACTACACCGTGCGGGTCACCTCCGGCGAGTTCCTGATCGGCGAGACCGTGAACGTCTACCGGGGCGAGGACACCGCCTCCACCAGCCGCATCGGCCGCGGCACGCTGAACCGGGTGAGCCCCACCGCCGTCTCCGGCAGCGGCAGCATCGTCTCCGTCGCCGTGGCAAACGGCGACACCGTGAAGAAGGGCGATTTGCTCTTTGAGACGCTGAACGGCAGCTTCGACGGCCTGTACATGTCCGGCAGCGAAATCGCGGCAGGCGTGAACGGCACCGTCAGCCAGATCAGCGCCCAGCAGGGCAGCCCCGTGCAGAAGGGCGACGTGGTGGCCGTGATCTATCCCGAAAGCGCCATGCGGGTGGAGGCGCAGGTGGCCGAGGGCAACCTGTCGTCCATCCACGTGGGCGACCCGGTGAGCGTCGAGCTGGTGTGGAACCAGGATGAAGAGGTCACCTACGCGGGCACGATCAGCATGATCTCCGCCATCGCCGACGAGGCCCAGGGCGGCAATGACGGCGACAGCGGTGTGACCTACACCGTCTACGTCGACTTCACCCCGGACGCGGACACCCGCTACGGCATGAGCGCCGTGGTGACCACGCTGGACGCGGCCGATCCGGAAGAGGCGATGGAAGATGCGCAGGCGGATTGAGCGGGCGCTGGCGCTGATGACGACGCTGGCAATGCTGGGCATGACGGCGCCGGCGGAGGAAGCGGCGGCCGTTGACGCGCCCGTCGTCGGGGAGACCGCGACGGAGCAGCCCACGCCCGAGCCCACGGAGCAGCCCACCCCCGAGCCGACGGAGCAGCCCACACCCGAGCCCACGGAGCAGCCCACCCCGGAACCAACGGAGCAGCCCACGCCCGAGCCCACCTCAGAGCCGACGGAGCAGCCCACCCCCGAGCCCACGGAGCAGCCCACACCCGAGCCCAAGGAGCAGCCCACCCCGGAGCCCACGGCGGAACCGACCCCGGAGCCCACGCTGGAACCCACCCCGGAGCCCACGCTGGAACCCACCCCGGAGCCCACGCCGCCCATCGTCTTCCGCGTGAGCGATCCCGAAGGGCTGACCATCGCCGACGGCGTCTGCGCCGTGGACGGGACGCGGGCGCTCAGCCTGACCCTGGCCTGGGATTGTGGCGCGACCTGCGACGGCTTCGCCCTTTCGCTGATCGGCCCGGACGGCGCGACGCTGCTGGACGGGCGGCAGGCCGAGCCGGCCGTCACGCTCTCCACGGAGGGCTGGGCCGCGGGGCGCTATGTGCTGACGGTCACGGCCCTGCTGCGCGAAGAAAGCGTCGCTTCGGCGGCGCTGTATATCGACCTTTCCGCAGGCCGGCAGCCGGAGGGCGGCCAGCCCCAGGGCGGCGGTCACGGCGGCGGCAAGCGATCCGGCGGCGCGGGACAGGACGCGGCGGGCGCACAGGAGCCGCAGGGCTTTCACATCACGCCCGGCACCGCGCTGACCAGCGCCCACGCCTCCGGCACGAAGGACATGCGCCTGTACGGCACCGTCGAACTGGCAGCATCAGAAGAACCCATGACCACACTCACGCTGGGCGGCGAGGCGCTGGACATCGCGCTGGAGGATGGCGCGCCGTTTAAGGCAGCCCTCGATGGCAACGCGCTTACGCTGACCGCCGAAGGCGGCGAAGCCTGGCTATTGAACGGCCTTTCGCTGAAGCGGTTGTCCGACAGCGGGATCGGGGCGATCACTTTAAAGACAGGCGAATGGCAGGGAGAATTGTCGACAGATCCGGACTTGCAGGGCGAGATCTACGCCCGGTTGCGAACAGAGGGCGTTCCCTCCTCGGACTACCGCTACACGGTCTCCGCCGCAGGCGTCCTCGTGACGGTGAACGGCGAAACCTACGCGCTGGACGATGAAAACGCGCTGATCCCAATGGAAGGTGATTGACTTGCTGAAACGCTGGATATGCCTGCTTGCGGCGCTGCTGGGCCTCGCGACCCCCGCGCTGGCGGAGGTCTGGGCCGGGACGACGGTGGCGCTTGAGACCGTGCCCGTCCTCGCGGAGGAGGCCGGGACCGCGGCGGCGGTGGACGCCGTCGTCGGCCAGCGCGTGGAAGCGGGCGACGCCCTGGTCGAATTGAAGGCGGACAGGGCCTTCGCCAGCCAGGACGGCACGGTCTCCCTCGTCGAGGCGCAGGCCGGAGAGACGGCAAACGGCGCCGTGCTTGAAATCGCGCCGGTAGAGCGCTACACGGTCCACTGCACCGTAGACAAGGCCTGGCAGAGCGCGGCCTCCACGCTCGTACACGCCGGCGAGACGCTCTACATGAAGTGCACCGCGGACGGCACCCACCGGGCCGTCGGCATCGTCTCGCAGATCGACGGCAGCGAATACCGGGTGCTGACCCTCGGCGGCGAGCTGTACGTGGGCGAGACGGTCTACCTGTACCGCGACGCGGATTTCACCGCTTCCGAGCGCGTGGGGATCGGCACCGTGGTTGTCAGCGACACCGAGCGCTACGAGGCCAGCGGCACGCTGACGCGGCTGTGCGTCGAGGCCGGGGACGCCGTGGAGCGCGGCCAGCTGCTCTACGAGGTCGGCGGCGGCACGATCGCTTCCACCGAAGCGGGGATCCTTGCGGACATCTCCTGTCAGCCGGGGGATCCGGTCTCCAAGGGACAGATCGTCGCGACGCTCGTCCCGGAGGACGCCGTGGGCGTGGAGATCGCGGTGGACGAGGCCGCAGTCAATCGCATCGCCGTCGGCGACAGCGCGCAGCTGATCCTCGCCGGCCGGGAAGACGAGGCCGCCGTGCCCGGCACCGTGGTGGAGATCCGCGATTCCGGCGAGGCGGGAACCTACGCCGTGATCCTCCGGTACGCGTCCCCGGAGGCGCTTCCGCTGGGCATGAGCGTGGAAGCGCGGCTCTGAACCGGCTCGATGTCCACCCGGCCAACGGCGCTGTGCGGGCCGGGAAAGGGGCGTTCCGTTGCGTTCTGAATTCATTACTCTTTATGTCGATTTCTTTTAACCCAATCGCACTTTTATCTAACACGCAAATGGATAAAATGAGAAGCCATGCGAGGTGAATCCCCGCAAATCCAACGGACTCTGGAGGCACAGGCTTGGTTCGGGATATGACCCATGGCTCGCCCATGAAATTGATTTTCGGCTTTTGGTTCCCGGTGCTGCTGGGGAACCTTTTCCAGCAGGTCTACAACCTGGTGGACAGTGTGATCGTGGGGCGCTTCGTGGGCGTGAACGCCTTCGCGGGCGTCAGCGCCACGGGCTCGTTGAACTTCCTGATCATCGGCTTCCTGCTGGGCATGTGCTCCGGCTGCGCCATCCCGGTGGCCCAGTCCTTCGGCGAGGGCGACCCCCACGCCATGCGCAAGTACTTCGCCAACGCCATCTACCTGTGCGGCGGCATCGCCGTGGCTATGTCGGTGGCCACGGTCCTGCTGACCCCGGCGATCCTGCGCTGGACCGGCACGCCCGAGGACATCTTCGACGAGGCCTATCACTACATCGTCTACATCTTCGGCGGCATGACGGCCATCATGCTCTACAACCTGTCCAGCGGCGTGCTGCGCGCCGTGGGCAACACCCGCACGCCGCTGTACTTCCTGGTGCTGAGCTGCGCGGTGAACGTGGTGCTGGATCTGCTGTTCGTCGTCGTGTTCCGGATGGGCGTCACCGGCGCGTCCCTGGCCACCGTGGCGGCCCAGCTGCTCTCGGGCGTGCTGTGCACGTGGGTGATCTTCAAAAAGTATGACGTGCTGCGCATCCGGGGCGAGGAGTGGAAGGTGGACGCGGCCTGCCTGAAGCGGCTGTCCGGCATGGGGCTGCCCATGGGCGCGCAATTCTCCATCACGGCCGTGGGCTCGCTGATCATGCAGACGGCGGTGAACGGCCTGGGCTCCGCCGCCGTGGCAGCCATCGGCGCGGGCTCGAAGATCTACACGCTGTTCTGCTGCCCGTTCGACGCCATCGGCGCGACCATCGCCACCTGGTGCGGCCAGAATCTGGGCGCGCGGCGCGTGGACCGGGTGCGCCAGGGCGTGCGGCTGTGCATGGGCATCATGTCCGTCTACGCCGTGATCGCGCTGGCCCTCGTGAAGCTGTGGGGCGCGCCGCTGATCGGCCTGTTCATCACGGGCGCCCAGGCGGAGATTGTCTCCAAGGCGCTGCAATACCTGGACATGGTGGTGCTGTTCTTCATACCGCTTCTGACCATCTTTGTGCTGCGCAACGCCCTGCAGGGGCTGGGTTTCTCGCGGATCGCCATGTTCGCCGGGCTATTCGAGCTGGTGGGCCGGGCCTTCGTGGCCTTCATGCTGGTGCGACCCTACGGCTTCTCCGGCGCGATCCTGGCCAACCCCGCCGCCTGGATCATGGCGGACGTACTGCTCATCCCCGCCTATTTCAGCGCCCTGCGGCGCTTGCAGCCGGACGCGGCGGCGCAGCCCCGGCGCGTGACGGCCTGATCGCCCCACAAGAAGGGGACGAGAGGGCAGGCCAAACGGAGCCTCGCAAAACCGGCATGACCACAGCGGTCATGCCGGTTTTTTCTATGGCGATGCATTCCGTCGCCGTGCCCCGCGCAGCCCATCGACCGTCTTCCCGTCCTTCCGCGCTCGATCGATCGATGCGGCTCAGACTCACAGGTCCGGCTGCAATTCGACGCCAACGGACACGCGCTCGTCCAGGCAGCTTCCGCCGGCGTAGATCTCATAGGCGCCCGGCTCCACGCGCTTTCGGCCCTCCGATTCCATGTAGATCTCAAGATCGCCGGGGTCGACCTCAAACGCCGCCCGCCGACGCTCGCCGGGCGCGATGTCCCGAAGCCGTTCAAAGCCGATGAGCCGCCGGATCGGATGCACCGTCCCGGAAGGCGACACGCGCCGGATATACAGCTGCGCCACCTCGTCCCCGCGCACGCCGCCCGCGTTGGCGACGTCCACGGAGGCCTTCAGCCCGCCGTCCTCCCGCCTTTCAACGCGCAGATTGCCGTAGTCGAACCGGGTATAGGACAGGCCGTAGCCGAAGGGATACAGCACCTGCCCGTCGAAATAGCGATAGGTGCGCGGATAGTGGATCAGGTCGTAATCCTCCATCGGCGGCAGGTCGGCGTCGCTTCTGTACCAGGTCATGGGCAGGCGTCCCGCCGGGCTGGCCTCCCCGAAGATCGCCGCCGCCAGGCCGTTGCCCAGGTCCTGGGAGCCGGTGACGTTCAGCAGTATGGCCGGCACATTTTCCTGCATCCAGTTGATGGCGTAGGGATAATTCGCGATCAGCACCACCGCCACGTTCGGATTGGCCGCGTGCACGGCCTCCACCAGCCGCTGCTGGGAGGGGATCATTTCGATGGTGCTCCTGTCGATCTCCTCCTTCGCGTTCACAACGGGGTTGCAGCCCAGGGCCACGACGACCTTCTTCGCGCGCTTCGCCAGCGCTTTCGCCCTCTCGATGCCGCTGGAGACCACCTCCACCGTCAGCACGGCGGCCTCACGCTCGGAGCCGACCCACGCGCCGGATTCATTGCCGCCCTCCTTGGTGTTGCTCTCGGCTGCCCGCCGCCTGAGGGGGTCGGTCATGAGCCTGCCGTTCTCAAGATACACGTTTCGATTTCCAAAGCAATAGAGCCGGACCTCCCCCGGCTGGTCGTCCCAGTATTCCGTCAGCTCCACGCAGTTGGCGTTTCTGGGATTCGGCATGCGCGCCGCGTCCGCCGTGCCGATGGTGAAGCTGTCCGTGACAAACCAGGCGAAGGGATCGTCGGAGGCCAGGCTGATCGCGCCATCCTCGCCGACGGTGAGGTACTTTTTGTACGCGGGCGCGTAGAGGAAGCAGCTGCCGCCGCCCCAGTTGGTTGGCTCAAGGATCACCGCATCCTCGGCGTGATCCACCAGCGCCAGCTCCGCGGGTTTGGCCGTCCTGGCGGCCTCCCAATTCGCCGGCGCGGGGCGGCTGGCGCCCAGGTATTTGCCGCCCACCCTGAGCCGGATCAGGTTCAGCCCGCTGTCGTAGGGCAGCTCCCTGCGCATGCGCTTCTCCATGCCCGCCTTCAGCGTCACTTTGTAGAGGGGCGTGCCGCCGTACCAGTCCATGTACCAGGCATTGCCGACATGGCCGATCAGGGCGATGTCGTCGTCCGCTTTCAGGGGCAGGAAGCCGCACTCGTTTTTGAGCAGCACGTTGGATTCCACGCTCATCTGACAGGAGATCCGCTTCGCCTCGTCGGTGCCCACGTCCGCCATGTCCAAATCCGCGTAGGGGTCCTCCGGGTCGAACGCGCCCTGGCGAATCAGCTCCATGATCGTGCAGCGGATGGATTTGTCCAGTTCCGCCTCCGTGACGAGGCCGCGTTCGAAAGCCTCCCGCGCCGCCTTTTCAACCTCGGCAGGCTTGTCCAGCATGGCGTCCACACCCGCCCTGACCGCTTCCGCCAGGGTCTCGGCATGGGTCTTGAAGTAGCAATGGAAGCTGACGGTCTGCAGGAAGTCGCCGCCGTCCGTCATGGCGTATCGGATGCCCCACCGGTCCTTGAGGATGTCCTGCACCTCGTGGTTCAGCATGGCGGGCAGATGATTGATTTCGTTGTAGGCGGTCATCACGCCCTCCGCGTGGCCCTCCTGGGCGCAGTAGCGATAGGGCTCCAGCTCGTAGTCGTACTTCACCTTGTCGCTGACGTCAAAATTGTCATAGCAGCGCCGGTACTCCTGGTTGTTGGCATAGAAGTGCTTCAGCACCGCCGGGGTGCGCACGCGGTCGCCCCTCTGGCCGGGTGCGAGGGGGGTGCCATCGTAGTTGTGTTCATCCTGCATGCCGAGGATATAGGCCGAAGCCATCTTGCCCGTCAGGTACGGGTCCTCGCCATAGCCCTCCTCCGTCCGGCCCCAGCGGGGATCGCGGCAAAGGTCCACGGTAGGGCACAGCCGGCCGTTGCCGCCCTTGCCCACCGCGTTGGCAAACGCCCTGGACTCCCGGCCCATCACGTCCCCGGCCCGGCGAATCAGTTCCCGGTCGAAGGTCGCCGCCATGCCGATGGGCTGTGGGAAGGAGGTGGTCGGGGTGGGCGGGTAGGTCTCCCCCTGCCCCGCCCGGGCCTGGACGCCGTGCGCGCCCTCGCCGCCGCAGGTGGACGCGGCGATCCCCAGCCGTCCGTTTCTGGGCCTGAGGGTAAACCAGGCAAACTTCTCCTTGACGGTCATCCGGGAAAGCAGATACTCCGCGCGCTCCTCGTCGGAAAGGCTCGCGTCATACAAGGGTGTATTCTTATTCATAGGGCAATCCTCGCGCCTGCTTCCGCAGGTCATTCGTCGCTGTGTGGTCTGTGTGCCGTCGTGTCGGAAGGCGCGAGCGCTGTCCGCCCGTTCCGGGCCGCCATGCGCTTCACCTTTCTGTGACTCCTATTCTATCACATCGCGAGAATTCCTGCCACTGTAGAAACGCAAAGGCCAGGACGCCGCCGCCCACCACAGCCTCCATATTTCAATGGCAGGATGGCCGTAGACCGTAAGGGCTGTCAAGCCTTCCCGCTTGAGGTTCGAGCGCAGAGAGGTCGGATGAGGTCGTTTCCCCTATACGATGCGCTTGCATACTGGGGCGGGCAGCGCCCCTACATAGAAAGTATTCTTCACGGAAACCTGGAGGATGAAGTCAAATAATCCACCGGTTGCCTCTTTCAATGCGGGCAGTTGTCGAAATGTACAGATCCTGCGCAGCGCAGCCGAAGGCCCGCGAAGCGCAGGATCTGTACACACCTTCAGCAGACCACGTTATGCCAATCCCCAAAGTATCCGTGAAGGCCCAGGGAAAAGCCCGGCTTGCCAGTCGGGACATTGCATGTCCCTTCTCGCAATGACGTCGTCCGACGCAAATCCGTTGTCCATCATTCCGACGTTCATGCGGCAGCCACTATCCCTACTCCCTACTCCCTACTCCCTTCTCCCTACTCCCTTCTCCCTACTCTCCCCTTCCTTCCAACAAAAGAAGAGAGACACTCTCTCGAATGTCTCTCATTGAGATCCGGCGACGACCTACCCTACCGGGCCGTTTCCAGCCAAGTACTATCAGCGTGC